>JAFVHP010000002.1 GCA_017474455.1 Lachnospiraceae bacterium | reverse complement strand
TCGCCGGCCATAGGCAATATCGATATCAGGCCGGAAGAAGGGATCGACGGGGAAATGAGCCTGCGCAGGGCCTGGCAGGAGATGGTGGACCGCGATATCGACACCCTCTGCATTACGGAGCCGGCTGTAAAGGAAGATCCGGACGCGGATCCGGAGGCAGAGATCCTCAAAGGGGTCATTACCGTCCGTGATATCACGGACGCCAACATGGATCTGTTCGATAAAGAGATCCTGGCCAAATCCGCGACCAGCTGCCGCAACCTGGTGGATGTGCTGCAGGGCGAGCTTTTATGCGGGGATCCGGACGCGGTGATAACGAAAGGGAAGCTGGGCGTCGGCACCAGCCCCGAAGTCATGGACGGCTTTATCGAACCCGGCGATATCATGATGGTGACCAACCGGTATGAGACGCAGATGTGCGCGATCGACAACAATGTGGGATATCTGATCCTGTGCGCCGGCGCAAAGATGTCGGACGGTATGCTCGCGCGGGCAAAGGAAAAGAACATCACCGTGATCCATACGGAATACGATACTTTCGGGGCAGTCCGGCTCGTGTCCCTGGCAGCGCCGGTACGGTATTTTATGACGGAGGATAAACTGAACGTCTTCAATATCCATACGCCTGTCGAGGAAGCAAAAAAAGTCATGGCTTCCACCAGGCACCGCTATTTTCCTGTTGAAAACAAGGACGGTTATTACATCGGCGTCGTCAGCCGCAGGAACCTCCTGAACCTGCACAGAAAGAAATTCATCCTTGTCGATCATAACGAAAAGACGCAGGCGATAGAAGGCCTGGATGAGGCAGATATCCTTGAGATCATCGATCACCACAGGATCGGGAATCTGGAGACCGGCTTTCCGGTATTTTTCCGCAACGAACCCGTCGGCTGCACGGCCACGATCGTTTATACCATATACCGTGAGCATAACGTCGATATACCGAAAGATATGGCCGGACTTCTTCTGTCGGCGATCCTTTCGGATACCCTGATCTTTCATTCTCCCACCTGTACGTCGGTGGACCGGAACGCGGCGGAAGCCCTGGCAAAGATCGCGGAGGTGGATATCGAGACCTACGGCAGACAAATGTTCGAGGCAGGGGAGGACCTGTCCGGAAAAACAGCGGACGACATCCTGAATACCGATTTTAAGGAGTTCGCGCTCGGTGAATACAAAGTCAGCGTCGGGCAGGGCTTCTATATGAGCCGGAAGGCCTTTGATGAAGCGTCGGCCATGGTCAGCGGGATCCTGCCGGAAGTACCGGCGCGCGCGGGCATCGACATGGTCTTTTACATGGCGACCAGTATCCCGGCACAGGGGACCAGGCTCCAGTTTGCCGGCACCAATGCCGCGGAGATCGTGGAGCAGGCCTTTGGCGTCAAGCCGGAAGCGGACGGCAGCGTATGGCTGGAGAATATCGTAAGCCGCAAAAAACAGCTGGTCCCCGCGATCCGTGAAAAGCTGCTGGACCAGTGACGACAGTGCGGAGACAGGATATGGAACAGAAAACGAACGTGATGCGTATCCTGGACAGGATGAAGATCGGGTACACAGCGCATACGTACGAACCCGACGCCACAAAGAGCGGAGAAGAGATCGCCGCCATCCTGGGCGAGGAGAGCGCGATGGTCTACAAGACGCTGGTCACCAGGGCCGCGTCCGGTCAGTATTATGTTTTTGTCATACCGGTGACAGAGGAACTGGACCTGAAAGCGGCGGCGAAGGCTGCCGGCGAGAAATCGGTGAGCATGATAAAGCAGAAAGACCTGCTTCCGGTCACCGGCTATGTTCACGGCGGCTGTTCCCCGTTCGGCATGAAAAAGGAATTCCCTTCCTTCATCGACAGCAGCGCGGCAGACCTGGACAGGATCTTTGTCAGCGCCGGCAAGGTGGGATTCCAGATCGAACTAGCGCCGGAAGACCTCATCAGGGGCGCGAAGCTCACGACCGCCAAGTTGTGTGCGGATAAGGAAGTATGATATTCTTTTTTCAGAATATTATAGGTTAGGGACACTGTATCAATCATTCACTTTTAACAGGAGGAAAGCACTGATGAAAGAAGTAAGAGTTGCCATTATCGGCGGCGGTATGATCTCCCACCGTCATATGACAATCTATGAAAACATGCGCAAATACGCTGCGGACCTTGGCTTTACCGCAAAGGTCGTGGCTGTAGCCGAGATCGATGAAGCAAAACTGAAAAGATGGGGTGAGCAGTACGGATTTGATGAGAAGGATCTGTATGTCGACTTCCGTGAAATGTTAAAGCGTGATGATATCGACTGCGTCGATGTCTGCGTACACAACAACCTCCATACTCCCATCTCCATCGAAGTCATGAAGAGAGGCTATGACTGCTACACAGAAAAGCCCGCGGCAGCCAGCTATCATGACGCAAAAATGATGATCGACGCTTCCAAGGCGCTCGGCCGCAAGTTCCATGTCCAGATCAGTTCCATCATGACACCCCAGTCACGTGTCGCCAGGGATATGATCGCGGGCGGTGAACTCGGTGACATCTATTATGTCAACCTTGAAGCTGTCAACAGGGCACGCCGTCCCGGTTACGACCTTCCCATGTTCACGACCGATTTCTATACAAAGAAGATCGCCGGACACGGTATGGCTATCGACCTTGGTATTTACCTGATCTCCCAGATCCTGTTCATCACAGGGCTTCCGGAGCTCGAAAGTGTTTCCGGCTTTGCGAAACAGGGCATGGAAATGAATCCGAAACTCATCACTGATCCCGAAGGCTTCGGCGTAGAAGATCTTGCCGACGGTTTCGCCAAGTTCAAGAACGGCATGGGCTTCCACTTCCTGACAGGCGCGGCTGCGCATTATAAGGATTACGCAATGACCTATGTACTTGGTTCCAAGGGCGGCCTTGAGATCATCGCGACCGACCAGGGCGGCGGCAAGCTGGCCAGAAGAGGCGGCATGGCTGAGTTCGCGGTACCCGGCGGCATGATGAATCCTGAACTCATCTTCCACGGCACACAGGGCGGCAGGGACGTCGACATCGAGCTTAAGTGCGACTACAACGGCAATATCGAACAGAGACTGGATCCGTCCAAGCTCCTTTACAATGACAACCAGTGCATGTGGCACGCATACAGGCTCGGAATCCTCAATGACGAGACCCGCTACAACACACCTGAGATCGCTCTTCGCATGCTGCAGTTCACAGACGGTATCTTCATGTCCCAGGAACTGGGCAGGGCAGTTACGGCGGATGAGATCATTGCCAATTCTCCCACTCTTTATGTTCCCGAGCAGGAGATCGGCGGCGAGCTCGTGAAGTTCGACGTGGAATTCTGATAACACTAAAAGGCTGCAGAATTTCCGCTGTTGCATAAGGTACTGAAAGCCGGCTGATGATCAGATCAGCCGGCTTTTTCATGCCTGATACAGCATATGCGGATCTGTCCGGGCGGCCGCCGCTGCACAATGTTGATGGCGTATATCCGGGATGGTACAGTATATCTTGTAGCAGGATCATGATCAAGGAAAGGTATGCACGATGAATGCCAACGCCCTGCGCGACGCGCGAGATTATGAAGAAAAGCAAATGCCTTTTGTTCCGGAAGAGGAACGGGCTCTGTTCCACCTCACCGGAGGGACAGGATGGATCAATGATCCCAATGGTTTCTCGTACTATAAGGGTGAATACCATCTGTTTTATCAGTATCATCCATATTCGACCGAATGGGGGCCGATGCACTGGGGACATGCCGTGCCCGGATTTCTTCAGACTGGACGGCATGCAGATACTGACGGTATGCCCGCAGCGGATGCTGCCGCAGGGACTGGAATTCCATGCCGGGAACAATGTCATGATGCTGACCGGCGATTATGACAGGCAGACGCACAGATTTACAAAACAGGCTGTCCGGGCCGTTGATTACGGAACGGACTTTTATGCTCCTCAGACGGTGGAGACACCGGATAAGAGGCGGGTCATGATCGCCTGGATGCAGAACTGGGATACTTCGCATGCACGGCCGCAGAACATGCATCTGTTTGGTGAGATGACGCTGCCGAGGGAGCTTTCGGTCAGAAACGGCAGAGTGGTCCAGAACCCGGTGAGGGAACTTGCGGCCTACAGAAAAGATCCGGCAGTGTACAGAAATATCCATGTCGGACAGGAGACATCTCTCCCCGGAGTGAACGGACGCGCGATCGACCTGACAGTCACTGTCAGACCCGCTGACACGGAACGGGTCTTCCGGTATTTCAGGATCAGGGTGGCCAAAAGCGACAAATACGAGACCTGTATACGCTATAAACCGGAGACAGGGACGATACGGGTAGACAGGACGCGAAGCGGTTTTCCTTATGATATCGTCAATATCAGGGATTTCCTCATCGACCCGCACAGCGGAGAAGTCAAAATGAGGATCATACTGGACAGGCATTCGCTGGAACTTTTCGTCGGGGATGGCGAGCAGACTGCCACTTTTATGATCCATACTCCGCAGAATGCCGATGGAGTGAGCTTCGAAGCGAATGGCGCGGATGCAGTAGTGGATATAGAAAAATATGAGCTGTATTTCGGACAGGCGGAAGGAGTATGATCCCTTATGCCGTGTTAAAATAAACACGGGAGAAATGATCTGTGAGAATGGAACGGGCCTGCCGTATGACAGGACCGGTATATAACAGGAAAAAACGGGGGTAAAAAATGGGAAAGGACGTTGTAGCGCTCGGGGAACTGCTGGTGGATTTCATTTCCGAAGGGACCGGCCCGCAGGGAAATCCATTGTTTGAAGCCAATCCGGGAGGGGCGCCGTGCAATGTACTTGCCCTGCTTTCAAAGCATGGCAGGGATGTGGCGTTCATAGGCAAGGTCGGAGACGACTTCCTCGGCAGCATGCTGGCCGAGAAGGCTGCGGCGCAGGGGATAGATCTGCAGGGACTCTTCAGGGACCCGGCCGTGCCCACGACCCTGGCGTTCGTCCATAAAAAGGAGAACGGGGACAGGGATTTTTCTTTCTACAGGAATCCAGGCGCGGATGTCATGCTCACGGCAGCCGAAGTAGAGTCCTGCAGGGAACTGATCGCTTCTGCCAGGATCTTTCATTTCGGTACGCTGTCTATGACGGAACAGGGCTGTTATGAGGCGACGAAGCTGGCTGTTGATATTGCCAAAGGCGCCGGCGTGATCTGCTCTTTTGATCCGAATTACCGGGAACCTCTGTGGAAGAGCAGAGAAGATGCGCTTGCCGCTATCCGGTACGGGCTTTCCGTATGTGACGTACTGAAGATCTCGGACAACGAGATCGAGCTCCTGACCGGAACGCAGGATATAGACGAAGGGATCGGCAGGATCGTAAGCGAATATAATATACCGCTGGTCTTTGCCACACTGGGACCCGACGGCAGCAGGGCATATTACAGAGGAAAGTGCGCGGCTGTGCATCCAGGATTCAGAAATCCCGACACGATCGAGACCACCGGGGCAGGGGATACTTTCTGCGGCAGTGCCCTTGGCTTTGTGCTGAAATACGGACTGGACGGCCTGGATGCGGATAAGCTGGCCGAGACACTTGAATTCGCGAATGCGGCCGCCTCTGTCATCACGACCAGGAAAGGGGCGCTGGCTGTGATGCCGCCGCTTTCCGAAGTAGAGGAATACCTCAGGATCAGGAAACAGGGCTGACCTGCTGTTCCGGTGCGGGGCCTGTGGTCTCGCGGATGACCAGGTCGGCGTCGATCAGGTATTCAGTACGGGACGGGCGGTCGCCGGTAATGGAATTGATGAGCAGGGAACAGGCAATGTTGCCCAGCTGTTCGAAAGGCTGGCGGAACGTGGTGATGGAGGGCGTCTTAATATGCGCCAGTTCAAGATCATCGAAGCCGATGACACTTAGATCTTCCGGTATCCTGATCTTCAGATCATGTGCGGCATTGACGAGCGCCAGCGCGTAATAATCGGTAAAGGCAAAGAAGGCAGTCGGCCTGTCGGGAGCCTTTAAAGCACTCACTGCGATCTGATAGGCAAAGTCATACCTTGTTGAATTCACATAGTGGATCCAGCTGTCACTGATCCTCAGACCATGCGCAGTCATGGCTTTTACATAGGCGTCCAGCCGGGTACGGCTGAACGCCCGTTTTTCACTGTGTGCCAGTACGCCTATCCTGACATGCCCCAGGGAGATAAGGTATTCGACCGCCTTGCGCGCCGCTGCCGCGTCGTCGGTGAGTACGCAGGGGGATCGGAGCAGATCGTTCTTGCCGCAGCATTGTACGATACGGCTTTTGTCTTCGATCTGCATGACCTTCTCCAGAAGGTTGGACGGAAGCTCCGGGATAATGATACCGGCAAAGATCCCTTCATTCACCATATCCGCTATATCGGAGAGGGTGTCTTCGTCTGTGATGGTATAGTCGAAGATCTTGTAACCGGATGCCCTTCCGGTCTCGATCATGCCCTGGACAGCGATCATCATAGGGGTGATCTGCTTCTCATACGGGGAAGAAAGGACGACGATCGAGTCGCCTCTGTGGATGTGGCAGGAAGGATGCCCGAGTTTTTTCGCGGCTTCCATTACGGTCTGCCTGGTCTCTTTTGAAACACAGGCCTGTCCGCGCAGGGCGCGTGAAACAGTTGCTGTCGACAGCCCGGTAGCGGCTGAAATATCACGGACGGTTGCCATTTTTCATCCCCTTATCTGAAAACAGACATTTGCTGAAAAACTGCTCTGTAACAGAATTTATCAAAGCAGGAGAGGGATTTCAAGCGCACAGTGACGAGGTAGTAATATGCGAAAAGAGATAAGACCCGCCGGGGGCAGGAACTGCGTTGTTTTTTACCCGGACAGAGAGACGGAACCCGCAAAGCCGTACCTGCTGCTGCAGCCGGCGGAAGAACATGACGGCTCCTCTTTTGAGGAACAGGCAGCCATGATCGCGGAACGGACGGATAAGCCGTTTGTTTTCTGCTGCTTTCCCCTGAATGACTGGAATAAGGATCTGACCCCGTGGAGCGCGCCGCCGGTCTTCGGTGACGAACCCTTCGGAGACGGGGCGGAGGGAACGCTGGACTATATCCGCAGGAGCCTTCTGCCCGCGTTTGATCATTCCGGATGCGTGATCGGCGGCTATTCCCTGGCGGCATTTTTCGCGCTCTGGTGCGGTTACGGATCGGATCTGTTTGCCGGTGTGGCAGCTGCTTCGCCGTCGGTCTGGTATCCCGGATGGATGGACTATATCAGAGTGCATCCTTTCAGGGTGCGGGCAGCCGCGCTCAGCCTGGGAGACAGGGAAATGAAGACACGGAACCAGACCATGGCCAAAGTCGGGGACTGCATGCAGGAGCAGTACCGGCTGCTGGAGGAGGCTGAAAATGTTTCGGCTTCATTTGAGTGGAACAGCGGGAATCATTTTAAAGACGCAGACTTAAGGACCGCGAAAGTCTTCGCGCAGTGCCTGGAAATGCTGTAATTACAGTAATTGACGCAACTACTGTTCTTCCGGGGCTTCGGGACCGAACCTGCGGACGGCTTCCCCGTTATAGGCGATAAGGTCTTTGACGATCGGCATCTGGGGAGCGGCGACTTTATAGGTACCAAGGTCGGAGATCGGAACGAAACGGTATTCCTCCGTGCCGGGACCGGGAGTGATATCCGGCATTTTCAGCTGCCACGCCTGGTAGACAAAACGGACGGAGGAAGCGGCGCGCCTTACGGGGGCGGCTATTTTCTTTACAGTGTCATAGTAGACGTTATACGGAAGCAGTGCCCGGTCCCTGATCTCAAGGCCGGTCATTTCCTTAAGCCCTCTCTGGCAGCAGGCTTTCAGGGAATCGCCGCGGCCCGGGGTGCGGGAGATAAACGTCCATTCGTCAGAGCCTTTTTCCCGCAGTAAAAGGACGCTGTCGCGATAGCGCAGCAGCACGATGGCTTCGGCTCTGGTTGGGATATCCGGCTGTACCGGTCTGTTAGTGTTATTCATGGTTTTACATTATACCATGATTCACCAGTCGAAAGAACGGTTTCCTCCACTGTGCGGGCACGAGAGGAGGAAACCGTTCTTGAGGCTCCGAAAATGTTTGACAATTGATTAACGATATCGTATACTCCCATCCAACAGGATAAAAGGGAGTAGCGTAGCAGCAGCCGCGGCTGCTGCCCCTGAGACCGTCAGCCGGCTGAAAAGCCCGTATCAGGTAAGGGATCGTTACAGATCGCGAATGCAAGACTTTTATCGTGGACAACAGGTTCACGGTAACGGTCTTTTTTTATACCCGTTCACCTCTGCTTTGAAAAGAGGCATCAGCCGTGGACCCGGAAACAGTTTTCAGAAGCGGGAATGCTTCAGAAAGGAAGGGTATCATGCTGACAGGTTTTGGTTTTGGTCTTTTATCGGTTGTTCCGGTGCTGGCCATCATCGCGGTTCTCGTCATCATCGTGGCGGCCGGGTATGTGAAGGCGCCGCCGGACAAAGCATACATTATTTCGGGCATCCGCAAAGTGCCGCGTATTCTGATCGGCCGTGCAGGCGTCAAGATCCCGTTCTTTGAGAGGGTCGACACGCTTTACCTGGGACAGATGACTGTGGATATCAAGACGGAGCAGTCTGTGCCCACGAATGATTTTATCAACGTGAACGTGGACGCGGTCGCAAAGGTCAGGATCGGCACCAGCCAGGAGGCGATCCAGCTGGCGGCGAAGAACTTCCTGAACAAGAACCCCCAGCAGATCACGACTGACCTGCAGGATTCGCTCCAGGGCAACATGCGTGAGATCATCGGCACGCTGGCGCTGAAGACCATTAACACAGACCGTGATTCGTTTTCGGACCAGGTCATGGAGAAGGCGTCCAAGGATATGAATAAACTGGGTATCGAGATCCTTTCCTGCAATATCCAGAACGTGACCGATGAAAAAGGCCTGATCAGCGACCTTGGTATGGATAACACGTCCCGGATCAAGAAAGACGCCGCCATCGCGAAAGCGCAGGCGGAACGGGATGTGGCCATCGCCCAGGCCGAAGCGGACAAGGCCGCCAATGACGCCAGGGTACTCGCTGAGACCGAGATCGCACAGAAGAACAACGCGCTCGAGATCAAAAAGGCAGAACTCAAAAAGCAGGCGGACACAGCCAATGCGGAAGCAGACGCGGCTTATGCCATTCAGGAACAGGAGCAGCAGAAGACCATCCAGGCGGCGACTGTGAATGCGCAGATTGCGAAAGCAGAACGCGAAGCCGAACTGAAACAGAAAGAAGTCGTTGTCAGGCAGCAGGAACTGGCGGCCCAGATAGAGAAACAAGCCGACGCGGAAAAATACCGCACACTGCAGCAGTCGGAAGCAGCACTGATCCAGCGACAGAAGAACGCGGAAGCAGCCAAGTACGAACGTGAAAAGGAGGCCCAGGCCAGAATGGCGGAAGCCGAAGCGCAGAAGTACGCGGCAGAGCAGGAAGCGGCCGGCATTAAGGCCAAATATGACGCGGAGGCGGCCGGCATTGAGGCAAAGGGCCTGGCGGAAGCGGAAAGCATCCGTGCCAAGGTATCGCCGAAGCGGAAGCCATGGAGAAAAAGGCGGAAGCCTATAAGAAGTACAACGGTGCCGCCATGGCCGAGATGATGATCAGGATCATGCCCCAGATGGCTGCCGAGATCGCGAAACCCCTGTCCCAGATCGATAAGATCAATATCTATGGCACGGCCGGCGAAGGCGGTACGGGAGCGGCCCAAATATCCGGCAATATGCCTGTGATCATGAAACAGGTCTTCGACACGATGAGCGAAGCGACAGGCGTGGATTTCACAGAGATCATGAAGGCCGGCACCTATGATGCGAAGGTCAACAGGAAGATAGACCTGACCGGCGCCCAGGTGGTCGTTAAGGCAGGAGAAGCCGATGAAGCCGGTGAAGGTGACAGCTCCGGTACAGCAAGCAGTGAGACCTGATCCGGTCAGCAGAAAAGGCACCGCATAAGCGGTGCCTTTTCCTGTGCAGTGCCCCTTCTGCTATAATTGATCCATGACCGGCATCCTGTACCTGCACGAATGTATCTGATGCGATTTTTTTGTAATACGGAGGAACCATGAAATACAGGATCTTTACCTTAAGCCCGGGATCGACGTCCACGAAACTGGCTGTGTTTGATGATGAAATACCCGTACTGAAAGCGAATATCCGGCACGACCCGGCAGTACTGAAGACCTTCCCGAAGGTCAGCGGCCAGAAGGATTACCGGGTAAACGCCATCCTGGAGGAGCTTTCGGCCGCCGGGATCGGACTGGAGAGCATCGACGCCTATGCGGCGTATTCGGGCGGCCTGGTATCAACGCCCGGCGGCATATTCCCGGTGAATGAAAAAATACTGGAAGACTGCACGTCAGGCAGGCTGATGGAGCATCCTGCCATTCTGGGCGCGCAGATTATCGATGTCTTCGCGAAGCGGTACGGAAGGCCGGCTTTCCTGGTCAATCCGCCGGATACGGACGAATTTGAGGATATCGCGAGGCTGACCGGCATCAAAGGCATATACAGGGAATCCCACGTCCATGTCCTGAACCAGAAGGAAGCGGCGATGCGCGCCGCGAAGAAACTGGGAAAAGAGTATGGAGACTGCAGCTTTGTGGTGTGCCATGTGGGCGGGGGGCTGTCCATAACGGCGCAGAAGAACGGCCGGATCGTGGACGCGAACGATGTATTGAACGGGGACGGGCCCATGGCGCCCAACCGGTCGGGATATGTCCCGCTCCTTCCTGTCATCAGGATGTGCTTTTCCGGCAGATATACGGAAGAAGAGATGAAGCAGAAGATCAGCCGCTTCGGCGGGCTCGTCTCCCTTCTCGGGACGGATGACATGAAGGAGATCAAAGAACGCATTGCAGACGGTGACAGGTGGGCTCAGCTCGTGTATGAACATTTTGCCTACCAGCTGGCTAAATACATCGGTTCCTATGCCTGTGTGCTGGAGGGAAAAGTGGACGCCATCGTCATGACGGGCGGCGTTTCCAATGATGAGCAGTTCATTGAGAACGTCGGGAAGTACGCCGGCTGGATCGCACCGGTCATGGCCTTTGGCGGGGATTTTGAAATGGAAGCACTCGCCTCCGGCGCCGTAAGGGCTCTTGACGGCACCGAAGAACTGAAAGAATACACCGGCATTCCCGTGTGGGACGGTTTTGATTTTGAACCGGAAACGGACGTACAGTAAGGCCGGCCGGGACCGTCAGATGATGCGGTCTCCGTTTCTGATCACACAGCTTTCAAAGGGCGGGAGCGTAATATCCCGCCCTTCGAATGTATATTCATGTTCGGCAATGTTGAAGCCCACCAGCACTGTTTCGTCTTCAAAACGGCGCTCGTACAGCAGCTGTTCATTGCGTTCGACGATATTCGTATAAGATCCGTACTGAAGGGCTTTCGAGGTCTTTCGGAAAGCAGTCAGAAGGCTTATATGCTTCATGAGCTCCTGGTCCCCCGCAGCCATGTCCTTTAAGGTCATGGGCCTTCTTAAGTCATAATCGGCTTCCGTGCCGTGACCTTTCCTGCCTTCCATCCCCCATTCACTGCCGTAGTAGACCGAAGGGATGCCCGGCATCGTTATGAGCATCGTGTACAGGTTTTTCAGTGTCCTTTTATCCGATACCTGGCTGGCTATGCGGGGCTGGTCATGGTTGTCCAGGAAATTGTAAAGGTATTTGTCCTTATACATTCCCCACTGGGGATTCGTCTGCCGGTTGATACCGTAGGAGATCTCGAAGTAGTTCTTTGAATTGACGGAGGAATACATGCCCTTCCAGCATTCATAGTTGGTGATGGAATCCAGGAGGTCCGGTCCCATCATCTGGCAGTTGGCACAGTTCATGAATTCGCCCATCAGCCAGAAATCGCTTTTCCTGCTTTTGGTATAGCGGTTCAGATCGCGTATGAAATCAGGATGAAGGACGTCGGCCGTATCCAGGCGGAGGCCGTCTATGTCATAGTCGTCGATCCAGCTGCCGACTGCCGAAAGCAGGTAATTCCTCACGTCCGGATTGGACAGGTTGAGCTTGACCAGGTTCCAGTCGCCGCCCCAGGTATCGTAAGTGCAGGGATCGCCCAGGGGATTGCCCCAGCCGAAATTCAGGTTGGAGAACCACCATCTGTACGGCGATGAGTCCTTCTTTTCGACAACGTCCCTGTAAGGCGCAAAAAGCCTGCCGGTATGGTTGAACACACCGTCCAGGACGATCTTGATGCCTGCTTCGTGCAGAGCCGAAAAGACCTGCCTGAAGTCTTCCTTTGTGCCCAGCCTTTTATCCGGTGTAAAGTAATCTGTCGTATCATATCCGTGGCTTACGGATTCAAATACAGGGCCGATGTACAGCGCGCCGATCCCCAGTTCCTTAAGGTGGGGTATCCAGTCCGCCAGCTGCAGGATCCGGCTTTTTGCGGCCTGCGCCTGCCCGTTTCCGTCAGCATCGGTATTATGCTTCGGAGCATCAAAAGCGCCGAGCGGATAGATATGATAAAAAGTCACTTCATTGAACCATGCCATGGACAGAACTCCTTTTATGAATTGATGTATCCGGCCGCCGCGGCAGTATTCTGCGGATCAATGTTATGCCGGTACATATAATTTCAAAACACAATTGTCTTTAGTATATACGGCTTATTGACTTCAGCTTTGTTTGTACATACATATCTTTAGTTTCCTGACTATTAATATAGCCGCTTTTGTGATCCGGATTCAACAGATTACATAACAAATCCGTTATCTGACGGATCTGGTCTGTCGCGTTTCTATTTCTGTATGGCCGGGCGCACAGACCGGTGGATGAAAATTCTTCGGTTAATATGAACGTTTGCTTCTCAAAAGGTTCTCCGGTACCGATATGAGTCTGATGATCTGCAGATCAATATGTATTATTCGCAGGCGGTCGTTCAGAAGGTACATATTGATCCATCCAAATATCCATAAAGCATATGTACAAACAAGAAAAAGAGAGTTGGACAGGAGACGCTATCGGACAGATAAGCAATGGTAAAGATGGCACGCAGCCGATAATTTCTGAATTATTTCTAAAAACCATTAAATAAGAGCGGAAGCCATTGAAAAATAACTGAATGATCATTTATAATTGCCCGGAAAAGTCATCCATGCCGCAAATGACTTATTAAGGAACGGAGTTCTTATGAGAAACAGGGATTATGACAAACAGCAGAGGATCAAGGAAGCAATGGTCCGCCTGATCCTGCAGGAAGGGATCGAGAAGACTTCGGTGGCCAAGATCGCCCGGGATGCGGGCGTATCGCCTGCCACCATCTATATTTATTACAGCAGCAAGGAAGAGATGCTGGCCGAAGTCTTCAGGGAGTATTCCCGGAAGTCTTATCACTATCTGATGGACAGGATCCGGCCAGACATGGCAGGCAGTGAACTGATCGATACGATCGTCCGCAGCTTCTATGCATATACCAGGGAACATGAAGAGGTCTTCAGCTTTGTGGAACAATGCTCCAGATGTCCGACATTGTCGGACCATGTTTCCGACGAGGAGTGCTGCTGCGACATCATGGACGTGATCCATATGTACCAGGACAGAGGCATTATGAAACGGTACAGCGACACCAATATCGGCGCCGTGCTGTTCTCGCCCGTCAGGTTCCTGGCCATGAACAGCAGCTGCAGGCGCGGCAATGCTCCGTATCTGCTGGATGAACTGATCAGCATGCTGCAGGATATGCTCCTGAACTGAACACAGATACAAAGACTCTGAAGGAGGCAATGCGATAATGATAGTTATTCCCGTATATAACATGATGCTGGCACCGGACGCCACCGTTTTCATGCAGACGGAACAGATCAGGAAGAGTTCCGGTGGGAAAGGTGTAAGTGTCGGTGAGAAAGTGGTGATCATACTTGCGAAGAAAGAAGGGAAGATCGCCGATCTCGACGAAGGCAGTTTTTATCCCATCGGCGTGGCAGGCACTGTCACCGAGCTGAACAGACAGGGGTTTGCCGTGATCCGGACGAATTATAGGGTGAACCTGGAAGAGGTATGGATCGATCCCGATAATACGATCGAGCTTTCCATGTCCAGAAGAGCGGATACAGAAGATCTGGACAAAGAGACCGAGAACAAAAAGCTGAATGCCCTGAAAAATGAGATGAGGAGCTTCAGCAGCGGTTTCCAGTGGGCTGCGACCGCAGAATACTATATCAGCCAGATCGATACGATCGGTTCTGCCGCGTGCAGCATGTCCCCCATGCTGGATATCTCCAATGAGGAAAGGTATGAAGTGCTGGCAGAGGACAGCCGGCTCAAAAGGGCGGAACTGATCGAAAAGATCCTGTATGAATTCATGGAAGTCGGCAGGATCACCAACGAGGCGGCCACCGAGCAGCAGGAAGAATACCAGAAACGGTACAAGGAAGCCGCGATCCGCCGCCAGATGGAGCATCTCCAGAAAGAACTGGATGAGATGCACCCCGAGAATGTGACAGATATCCAGAAATTCGAACAGCGGATAGCCGAATCGGGAATGAACGAGACGGCCAGGAAAGAAGCGGAAAAGGTCCTGAACCGCCTGCGCCAGGAAGGCAAGGAAGGCGTGGAAGCCGGCATGCTCTACGATTACCTGGATTTTGTGACTACGCTGTCCTGGAAAAAGGAAGAAGCGCGGCACATCGATCTGGACAGGGCAGCCGGGATTCTGGATGAGGACCATTACGGTCTGAAAAAAGTGAAAGACCGCATAATCCAGCAGATCGCGGTCATGAACCTGAAGAAACAGCAGTCCGGATCGATCCTCCTGTTCGTAGGCGCCCCTGGCACGGGCAAGACCAGTATCGGCAAAAGCATCGCCAGGGCCCTGGGCAGGCAGTATGTCCGTGTCAGCCTGGGCGGTGTGCACGATGAATCCGATATCAGGGGCCACAGACGTACTTATATCGGCTCCATGCCCGGCCGTATCATGGACGGGATCCATAAGAGCGGCGTATCCAACCCGGTCATGGTGCTGGATGAAGTCGACAAGCTGTCGGCGTCTTACAACGGAAGCCCCTCCAGCGCCCTTCTGGAGGTGCTGGATCCGGAGCAGAACAATACGTTTACCGATCACTACATGAATGTTCCCTATGATCTTTCGGACGTACTGTTCATCTGCACGGCCAATACCACGGATACGATACCGGAACCCCTGCTCAACCGTATGGAAGTGATCCAGTTCAGCGGATACACTCCGCTGGAAAAGCTGGAGATCGCCAGAGAGCACCTGGTACCCAAAGCCATGGAGGGCACAGGTATCACCAGGGAGCAGATGAGCATCAGCGATGACGCCATCCGGTCTCTTATCGCAGACTATACGATGGAAGCCGGCGTGCGCGGATTAAGGAAACGCATCGACGATCTCTGCCGGATCATAGCCGTTAAGGTGGCTTCCGATCCCGGAGAAAAAGTTGAAGTGACACCGGAAGTGGTCAGGACCGAACTTGACCAGCGCCCGATCCTACACAGCCGGGTCCTGGAGAAGACAAGGCCCGGTGTGGTGACCGGCCTTGCCTGGACACAGGCGGGCGGCGATATCCTCTATATAGAGACGCTGCTGACAAAGGGCAGGGGCGAAGTGAAGATCACGGGACAGCTGGGCGATGTCATGAAAGAATCCGTCATGATCGCGCTGAGCCTGGTCAAGAACCTGTACCCCGAAGAAGCGGCAGTACTGGAAGACCATGATCTGCATATCCATGTGCCCGAGGGCGCGGTACCCAAGGACGGTCCTTCCGCCGGCGTAACGATGACGACAGCCATCGCGTCCCTGCTGACAGGAAAGCCGGTCGACCCGCATATCGCCATGACGGGGGAAGTTGCCCTCAGGGGCGCCGTGACGCCGATCGGCGGACTGCCGGAGAAACTGATGGCGGCCGAGCGGGCGGGGATCACGAAAGTGTTCATTCCGGCCGAAAACGAATACGACCTGAAGGATGTGGCGAAAGAAGTAAGGGATAAGATAGAAACAGTCCCGGTCACCGAGGTGACGCAGATACTGGAAAGTGTGCTGGTATAAAAGTTTTCCTCCCGGGAATTATTATCTGAAATAAAAAAGGGGCTGTCACTTTAGCATAAACTATTTTTACAGCAAATGCCGGGCTTTTCGAAGCTCGGTTTTTGTTTTTATTGACTATTTCATAGACAGCCCAGCCCCAAGGCGTCCGTTTGGAAATGTGCAGTTCTCGGACGAGGATGATGATTTTCAAGATGAAGAAATGAAGAGAGCTCGACTGCTCCGAACAAGGCTGAGAGGAGAGCTCTCTTCATTTATGAATCTTAGAAAATCACACCACAGACGAACACAAGCATTTCCAAATGGATACCTTGGGGCTGGGCGTAAGAAAAGGCTGCCACACTAATTAGTGCGACAGCCCCGTCCCTCTAATGTTATTTCCTCACGATCAAAATACCATCTTTTTCCAGCACTCCGCTTCCATCTTCACCCTTATTCCACTTGCGGGAATAAACAACCTCCGAGAACTCAGAGCACTCTATTGTTACATCCTCTTCCTCACAGTTGAGGTAAACCCCGATTGTCTCATTCTCCCCAATCTTGAGATAAGAAATCACCCTGTCCCCGGGT
>JAFVHP010000019.1 GCA_017474455.1 Lachnospiraceae bacterium | reverse complement strand
ATCGCAGAACTGACAGCCGACTTCGATATCCTTTCCGTCACTGATCATGGCTTCCAGATCTTTGCGGTCAATGCAGACGATGGCTTCCTCTGCCCGCTCCCTGCTGCAGAAGCAGCGGTAGCCTACTTCCTCCCGGCTGACAATGTGATACTCAATTCCTTTCAGAACCTGAGCAAAGACCTCTCCGGCACCGTCTTCATCCAGAATAGTTGTCAGCTGATCCATCATGAAGATGTTCTCTTCCAGAGTGCTGATCAGCGTCTCCTCAGCACCGGGCATCAGCTGCACAAGGAAACCGCCTGCCGCCTTGATGGAAGTATCTTTATCTACCAGAACGCCAAGCGCACATGCAGAAGGAACCTGCTCACTTTCTGTCAGATAGGCGGTAAGGTCTTCCGCGATTTCTCCGCTGACCAGTTCCGTGGAACCGATATACGGCTCCTTCAGCCCGATATCCCGGCTGACTGTAAAGTTCCCGTTCCGGCCAACGGCTCTGCCGACATCCAGTTTTCCGTCCGCACGCAGCGGAAGATCAACGGCAGGATTGCCGACATATCCACGCACAAACCCTGCGGAATCCGAAACTGCGACGACGCCTGAAATTGGTCCGTCCCCTGCAACGCGGATAGTCAGGGTGGCATTCTCCTCTTTCATGGCATTGCCGAGAAGAGAAGCCGCACAGAGGGTTCTGCCGAGGGCGGCGGAGGCCGTCGGCGTGGTATTGTGGATTTCTCTTGCGCGCTGCACCATATTCTTTGCTGATACAACCGCTATCTTGATCATGCCGTCAGCGGCTGTGGCACGGATCAGTTCATCATGGTTTTCTTCTTTATTATTCATTGTTCAGTGCTTCCCTGTATTCTCCGATCTTTGCTTTTTCTTCCTCCGGCATTTCGGGATACTGAGGATTCATTTCCTCCAGCGTTTTTACGATGGCTTCCGATACCAGATAACGGGTGTACCATTTCTGATCTGCCGGGAGGACATACCAGGGATTCTCCTTCGTGGCCGTCTCATTGACAGCCTTTTCATACGCCTTCCGGTAATCATCCCACTTCTCTCTCGTCTTCAGATCCCCGCCGGAAAACTTCCAGTTTTTGGAAGGCGTATCCAGCCGTTCCAGGAATCTCTCTTTCTGCTTATCCTTCGACAGATTCAGGAATATCTTGACGATCCTGTATCCGTTTTCATACAGATACTCCTCATAGTTGCGGATATGGCGGTAGCGTTTTTTGAAGAATTCTTCCGTCGGCTGCCCGGTTACGCGCTCTGCAATATGATAAGTATTGTTCATCTCGTACACCCGGACGACCAGCACATCCTCATAATAGGAGCGGTTGAAGATCCCGATATAGCCCCTTCTCGGGATGCACTTGTTCAGGCGCCACAGAAAGTCGTGCGCCAGCTCTTCCTCACTCGGCGTTTTAAAGCTGTGAACCTCCACGCCCTGCGGGTTGACGCCGCCCATCACGTGTTTGATGGTGCTGTCCTTTCCGGCAGCGTCCATCGCCTGCAGGACGATGATCAGGCCTTCCCTGCCGTCAGCATACAGGCGGTCCTGCAGGTCTCGCATTTTTGCAAGATTCTCTT
>JAFVHP010000018.1 GCA_017474455.1 Lachnospiraceae bacterium | reverse complement strand
TCCTCTTCTTCTATCGCATCTTCCGCAGGATGTGCCTCGCCATATTCCGCACCGCTCCGGTCATAACCCTCCATGAGCCGGATCTCGGCCGTATTGCTGACGTCGTCGTCAAAAAAGCCGTCCTCTTCTTCCGTGACTTCTTCCGGGACTTCTTCCGCCTTTTTTGCCGCGATCTCTTCCATCAGCCGGATCTCGGCCGTATTGCTGACATCATCATCGAAGAAATCTTCTTCGGGGATATTATTCTCTCTGTCCTTATCCATTGTTCTCTCCTACATATGGAAAAGTATGATTCCGCAAAAGATCAGTATCACGCCCAGTGATTTGTTCAGTGTGATCTTCTCCCTGAACACCAGCCTGCCCAGTATAAGGACGAAAATATAGCCCATCGTTTCAAGGACCGGGATGTTCATATACGATACCGCGAAACGGTAAGCCAGGATCGTCAGCATCATGGAAACGAAAAGCATGCCGTAACCGCAGATCACATAGCGGTTCAGGTATTCCTTTATCCTGGACGGATATTCGATGCCGGCGCTTTTTTTCAGGAGTATCTGGGATGAGGATGCCAGCAGTTCCGAACAGATCATGATCAAAACGCACAGCGTCATATTCGGTCCGGTCATGCCGCGCTCCCTTCCCCGGCAGAATTTCCGGACAGGTTGAGGATGACGACCCCGGCTATGACGAGTCCCATCGCGGCGAACTGCCTGGGCGAAGGCACTTCATTGAAGATAAGCCGGCTCCAGACCGCGCCCCATAAAAGCACGGTGGCTTTGTTCGCATAGGCTACGGATATATCGAAACGCTTGATGATCTGCTGCCAGCACACCGCGTAGATCCCCAGGACCATGACCTCGAGACCGTAAAACAGGACGAAACCTCCTGACAGGAATTCCTGTTCGGAGGCGAATTTTGCCAGAACGCTGGTTATGCTGAATATAACGATCACAGCCTGCAGCAGCAGGATATTGGTTATTTTTTTCCCCATCTGTCCTATTCTCCCGAAACGGGCGCGTCATACTGGAACGGCATCTGCGGGTCCTTATAGATATAATAGCCGTCAAGCAGTGCCAGAAGTTCATATCCTTCTTCCCGCAGATCACCGGCAACAGGTTTCGCGGCATTTAAAACGATGAAATTGCAGCGGTATTCCCTGCAGGCCGCCGCCAGCGCGCTGCAGTCGGTCTTTTCCCTAAGCTCCATTTCCTCATATACAGGATTGGGTTCGCTCCATCCCGCCACGTAGACCTCGCGGCCGAAAGCCAGCCGAAGCCCGGTATCATACTGCCGGATAAAATGGATCAGCTCTCCGGGCACCGCGATCGTAACATTTCTGGAACCTTCAGACTGCGAGATCAGATAATCGGACACATCGATGACAGCCTGCGGCAGGTGCAGGCGGTTGTCAGCCGGCGCGACGAAAGGCCCTGTATATACACAGCTGCCCAGGGCGCAGATAAGGGCGCAGGCAGCGGCAGTACCCGCGATGAGGTGCTTTTTCAGGAGCGTAACAGCGGTATAGGAGATGGTAATGCTGACCGGGATCATCCATAAAAGCCGGTAGTAGGTCGCCGCTTCCTCGATCTTCATGTACAGACCGTATACCGGCGGAAGCATGAACACGATAAGGACAAACAGCGGAAAGTAAACAAACAGCGCCCTTTTCAGGCGTTCCTTTTCCTTCACCGCAAGATAAACCAGTGCCGCGGCATATAAGACAAGCAGCGCCTTCTGGCCTGTATAATCACGGATCACCGTGAAGATCTCATTCATACTGCCTTTCATACAGCCACCGTCCTTCAGACCGCAAGGATCAGTATCAGATATGCCAGGCAGGCTGCGCCTGCAGGCAGAAACTTCAGAAACACCGTTTTATCCCTGACAGCCAGGGAAACGGCAGCAGCCCCCGTAAGGACAAAGGCCAGAATGATTGCCGGCGCCATGGACGTGAACAGGCCGCAGGACAGTGCCAGCAGGAACTGTTCGGCGTAGGGAGCCCGTTCATCCGGATGCTTTCCCGCCTTTATAAGGCACAGGAAACTGCCGGGGATCAGCAGGTTGGAAAGGATCGATTTTCCCTGCCAGGTCCTGGTCAGCAGGAAGGTCTCCGGCGTAAATATGGAGATATTCCCAAAGATCCAGAAAACGAACAGTATGACCATGAAGGAAGCCCTTTTTGCCATGGCCTCCCGGTCATCCCCGAACAGTTCCCCGGATATCCTGTAAAACGTCAGTGCACTCAGGGAGATAAAGACCAGCGGTTCGATGCTGTGGGCGATGATCGTCGGATGCATCCCGGAATACCGGGAAAGGGCAGCCGTCCACATGGGGAACAGCGCCAGCGCGTGCCTGTAATCGACAGAGGTCGTGATGCCCGTATACGGCAGATAGCGGTACATGGTGCCTGTCTGGACGGACAGCAGCGACTGGGTCACATAATAGGCGTCATCTCCGTCAAAGAACGCCCTGTTGTACGCCATATACAAAAGAAGAACGAACAGGGCCGCTCCGGCCAGGTTCAGCACTGCAGTGCTTCTTTTCTCAAAAAGGTTCCCGGGCTTGATCATGCGTGCCGCTGCTTTATATACTTCCTTCCTGTGCCTGAATACTGCAAGGGCTCCCGGAACGGCAGCTGCGATCATAAGGAATGCGTATATGCGTGAAAACAGCACAAAGTCACCCAGCGGCGTCAGAAACAGCACCGGCAGGGCAATACATTCACAGAGAATAAAGGATAGAAAATAGCCGGTCACGACCGTGCCGGCGCCGAACCGTTCACCGTCCCTGCCGCCTTTTATCACGGGAGTAAAAGCCGCCCCGGCGAAAACGGGCAGAATGACCATGAACAGTATGAGGATCACCAGTTTCAGCAGCGCACTCATAAGTCAAAGTTTAGCCCAGCCTGCATTTTCTGTCCATAGAATAAGTCCCGGCTTTACCTTAAAATATGACTATGCTAAACTTAAAAATGGCGGCAGAGCGCTGACGCCGGCTTATTTTATCCGCTCCCGCGGATCTCATGAAAGGAATCACAGCCTGATATGAAAAAGGTTCTTATAATCGGTGCAGGTCCTGCAGGACTGACGGCAGCTTATGAACTGCTCAGACCCGATAACACCTCCGGCACGGCACAGGAAGAATACGAAGTCACCGTCTTTGAAGAGAGCAGCCAGTTCGGCGGCATCTCACGCACGGTCAGCTATAACGGAAACCGTATGGACATGGGCGGCCACCGGTTCTTTTCCAAGGTCCCCGAGGTCAACGCCTGGTGGGATGCGATGCTTCCCCGTCAGGGAGCCCCTTCCTATGACGATATCGTTCTGGAAAGGAACGTTACGCTTAAAAGCGGCGGTCCCGATCCCGAAAAGACAGACCGGGTCATGCTCAGGAGGAACCGTGTTTCCCGTATCCTGTTCAACAGCAAATTCTTTGACTACCCTATTTCTCTCAAAGCGGAGACCTTTAAGAACATGGGCCTGGGAACGACTATCGTTGCGGGCTTCAGCTATTTAAAGAGCTGCCTGTTCAAACGTAAGGAAGAATCTCTCGAAGATTTCTACATCAACCGTTTCGGCAAAAAGCTCTATTCCATGTTCTTTGAACACTACACGGAGAATCTCTGGGGACGTCATCCCAGCCAGATCGACCCCTCATGGGGCGCGCAGAGGGTCAAAGGCGTATCGATCATGGCAGTCATCAAAAATGCCCTGGACAAACAGTTCGGAAAGAAGGACCGTGTCGTTGAGACGTCCCTGATCGAGGAATTCTCCTATCCCAAGCTCGGCCCCGGCCAGCTTTGGGATGTAACGGCCGAAGAAGTGGAAAAGCTCGGCGGCCGGATCATAAAGAACGCGAAAGTCACCAGGATCCACAAGGACGACTCCGGTGTCCTTACGGGCGTCAGCTATGAAAAGGACGGTGCTCTCGTACGTGAAGACGGCGATATCGTGATCTCCTCCATGCCGATCAAAGACCTTGTCGCAGGAATGAATGATGTCCCCGAAACGCCCGCCAGGATCGCTGCCGGCCTTCCCTACCGCGACTATATGACAGTAGGCGTCCTTATCCCGCACCTTAAGCTGGAGAACAAGACCAAACTGAAGACCATCGGCAATATCGTGCCGGACAACTGGGTATATGTGCATGACCGCACTGTAACGATGGGCCGTTTCCAGATCTACAACAACTGGTCTCCCTATCTGATAAAGGATCCTCAGAACACCGTATGGGTCGGCCTTGAGTATTTCTGCAACGAAGGGGATTCCCTCTGGAACATGAAGGATGAAGACTTTGCCGCTTTCGGCATTAAGGAAATGGTCACCCTCGGCCTGATCGACAGTACGGACGAAGTTCTCGACAGTCATGTTGAACGTGTGAAAAAGGCTTATCCCGCCTACTTCGATACCTACGCGGAAATGGATACTCTGCGCGAATATCTGGACACGATCCCGAACCTCTACTGTGTCGGCAGGAACGGCCAGCACAGATACAACAACATCGACCACTCGATGTGCACATCCTTCGAGACCGTCAAGGCGATCAGGAAAGGATCTTCGGACAAAAGAGCTATCTGGAGCGTCAACACCGAAAAGGAATACCACGAGACCGACAAAACGAACGAAGTGGAATAAGTATCCTGCTCCGTATAAGAACAGACACGAAAAAGCCGGGCCATTCAGATATGGCCCGGCTTTTATTATGCCTGTCGTTATTTACTGTTACTGTTCCCTGCTGATCCGGCTCAGGATATGCAGAAGGTTCCTCCTGGTCTCGAAATCCCTCCGGTCATTCCGTGCCATATTGGACAGGATCATGCCCGCGAAGAAAGACTGTATGGCCGCCATCAGGACAAAACCGCAGACGATCAGTGTCGGGAACCTTGCCACCAGACCCGTGCGCAGATACTCCGCCAGGACAGGTATGAAGAAAGCCACGGCGATGACGATAAGCACAAAGGACAGTGCCCCGAAAAAGTGCAGCGGCTTGTAGTTCCTGTAAAGATTGAAGATCGTCGCCAGGACCTTAAAGCCGTCCGATACCGTGCTCAGTTTCGAGGTGGAGCCTTCGGGACGGTCCCTGTATTCGATCACGACGTTCGCGATCTGGAGATGGTTGTAAACTGCATGGATCGTCATCTCCGTCTCGATCTCAAATCCCCTTGAAAGCACCGGGAACGTCTTCACAAAATCATAACTGAAAGCCCTGTAGCCTGTCATGATATCACGGATATTGCAGTCAAAGAGCCTGTTGATCGCCGCCCTGACAAGTGAATTACCCGTGTTATGGAAAGGCCGCTTGTTCTGGGTAAAATACGTGGAGGAAAGTCTGTCGCCCACGACCATGTCCGCTTTGCCGCCCGTCACGAGCTCCACCATCTGCGGCGCCGCTTCCATCGGGTATGTATCATCCGCATCCACCATGACATAACAGTCCGCGTCGATCTCCCTGAACATGCGCCGGATCACATTGCCTTTGCCCTGCATGGGTTCCTGTCTGACCACCGCGCCGGCGTCCGCCGCCAGCTTCGCGCTCTCATCCGTGGAATTATTGTCATATACATAAATGACAGCATCGGGAAGCGCTGCCGCCGCATCTCTGACGACCTTTGCGATCGTTTTTTCTTCGTTGTAGCACGGGATCAGAACCGCGATCTTGTCCATTCAGGTATCCTGCCTCAAAAATTACCCAGACCTACCCCTTTCTCGAGGTCAAAGTCCAGCATGTTGCCGATATATCTTTCAACCGTCTCATACACACAGATATCCGGATCCTCCTGTGCCAGTATCCAGGCACCCGTGTATGCTTTATAGGAATTCATGTACATGTCGTTGAAATGGCAGGCAACATAGATGCCCATCATCGTTGAGAAAGAATCCCCTACAAGGTAGACTTTGCGCGGATCTCCTTCTCCTGTCGGATTATTGTAGCGGAATTCGGTCGCCCCTTCGTCCTGGACGATGCTGATCTTGTAGGGTGTATAGTCATCCACCGCGTAAACATGATCATCCCGAAGCTGGTCCCTTAATCCCATCAGAGTCGCCAGGTCATACGTCCCGTTATCGATCTCCTTAACGGTCACTTCATCCAGACCCGGCATGGGATATCCCAGCGCTTCGGAAAGCATGCGCCCGCCTATATAGGATCCGGCATTGTTCCAGTGAGTATCATATTTGTAATACAGCTGGATCTCCGGATGCTCTGCCTTGAAAGCCATCAGGTCGTCATACGGGCAAAGGACGTTCAGGTCCGTCTCTCTCTGCAGGTATTCCACGACCTGCATCATCCGGTTCATTTCCGCCGGTTCGCCGTAGGCATCCGGCATGAACTCGCTGTATACTCTTTCCTTATTGGGCGCGATAAAGATATAAAACTCTGTCCCTCTCTCCTCAAGAAGGTCCCGCGCCCTGAGCATATTATCTTTGATCCTTTCCAGTTCTTCATCCGTGAACAGGTTCAGGCCCATGTAATCGGCTTCGGGATTCTCGAAGTTGGCCTGCTGCCCCTTGTAGAACAGCCAGCCGTTCTTGCCGACGATGACATACTGGGAACCGGCCGAGCCGAATACTTTGTAGTCGATATATCCGTTCCAGTACACCAGGTCCGATTTGAACGGCAGATTATCCATCCAGTACTGGTTGAAATCATTCGGATAACTGTTTATCGTCGAAACGGACAGTACGGGAAGCTCGGCGAGCGTCCTGTTCTCGTAATTCTCATGGTCAAAGAACCGGCCGAAGATCAGATAGACCGGCGCCGGCAGCACGATCAGTACCGCGAGCAGTATTATGTAAAGTATTTTAACGGGCTTTTTCATTTAAACGGTCTCCTTCATATACATCACGATCAGAACCTGAAGTAGATGAACGGATTGTACGCATTGTTGGCAAGCTGCATGATGCTGTAGATAAGGACCAGCGTAAGGAATATGAACTCAACGATGCTTCCCTTATAACGCCTGGCAGCCGCACCGCCCCTGATCTTTAAGAAAAGGCTCTGGATGAGACCCATTCCGATGACACCGCAGACAAACGCGAATACCGTATGCGAAGTCACGATCAGTCGGAAATTGATATCGCTGACATTATACTTCCAGGGCATGAACATCCTGATCACCATGGACAGGCCGTAGGATACGCTCTCCACCCTGAAGAATATCCAGCCGACCACAGCCACCAGGAAGCAGTATACCCAGTTGATGACTTTGAGCTTATCCAAAAGTTTCCTGAAGCCGAGCCGTTCAATGATCATAAAGAAACCATGATAGAGACCCCAGCCTACAAAGTTCCAGCTGGCACCGTGCCACAGGCCGGTAACGGCGAAGACGATGAACAGGTTGATGTACGTGCGGATTTTTCCCTTGCGGTTTCCGCCCAGCGGAATATACAGATATTCGCGGAACCAGGAAGAAAGCGATATATGCCAGCGTCTCCAGAATTCCGTGATGGATCTGGATATATACGGATAATTGAAGTTCTCAAGGAAATGGAACCCGAACATGCGTCCAAGGCCTATGGCCATATCCGAATAACCCGAAAAATCATAATAGATCTGCATTGTATAGAGCAGCGCGCCTGCCCAGGCCAAAAGGCCGGTCATCTGCTGCGTCTGGATGTTGAAGATCTGGTCCACGGCCTGCGCGACTGTATTGGCGATGATCACCTTCTTGCCAAGGCCGTAGACGAACCTGCGCATGCCTTCCGAAAGGCCGTCAACGGTGATCTTCCTGTCCGTCAGCTCCCTGTTGATCTCACGGTATTTGACAATGGGGCCGGCGATCAGCTGGGGGAAGAAGGAAACGTACAGTGCGAGCTTTAAGGGATCCTTCTGGACCTCGTATTCACCCCTGTAAAGATCTATGACATAACTCATTGCCTGGAAAGTAAAAAAGGATATGCCGATCGGAAGGGCAATGCTGTACCTGGGCAGTTTTACCATGGGCAGCAGGTGGTCCAGCGTGTTCAGTATGAAATTGCAGTACTTGAAATAACCCAGAAGTCCGAGGTTGGCCGCAACGCACAGGATCAGGAAAAGAGTCTTCCTGTTTCTGTATCTGTCGATCAGTATGCCGGACAGCCAGTTGATAAAGATCGAGACCAAAAGCAGAAGGAGGTGTCTGGGTTCTCCCCATGCGTAAAAAATAAGGCTCGCTATCAGCAGAAGTATATTCTGTATGGAAGGTTTCCTGAAGATCAGTCCCAAAACCAGTACGACCGGCAGGAATATCCACAGGAAAAGCATTGAACTAAAGACCATGTCAGCTCCTATTGTTTATTCTTTTTCAAAACATGCCTATGATAACAATTCGGCACGCTTCTGGCAAGGAAGGCACTTTTACTTCCTGCCCTTTACCGATACCGAGGACATTCCGTAATACCTGGCGACAGCCCCGTTCCTCCAATCCTTTGTATCTTCCATCATATCGTCAAAGTACAGGAGGTACGGCTCATCCGGCAGCGGTTCGAACACGAGATCCTCACCCTTTCCCGCTTCCATGATGCGCGTCCTCTCATCCAGTGCGGCGGCATATCTTGCCGCACTGCCGTTAGCAATGTCCGCTGCCGCGGCAGAAGAAGTAAAGTAATACGGATCCACTTTGACGCAGAGCGCGCTGCCGAATAAGATGAACAGGCACAGCACGAGCGCGGCCCTGATGCCCGGGATACTGCTGCCTTCGCTCTTTATCCCGAACCGTTTTACAGTATACCCTATCGCATAGAACCAGCAGAGAACCATGACAGGAATATACTGCATAAAGAACAGCGCCTGCAGGCGCCCGGCCTGGATATTGCCCACCGCATACAGCGGCGGCGTTACATTGGCGCTGACCAGCCCGTAGCCGAAGAGGAATACGAGGAGCGGATGCTTAAATGAAAAATCCGTTTCCAGCGCGGCTTTTACAAAGAACGGCACCAGCAGGATAAAACCGGCTATGACCGCCCAGCCTGTCCAGTCGTCCACGCACATGTCAAAAAAGTAATACAGACTCGTCAGGACGGCCTTTACCGCCCCCATCCCTGTCGATATGCTCTCTCTCGTGCTGTTGCCAGGCGCGAAGCAGCTCATGAGGAACCCGGCCGCGAAAGCCGCCGCCGGAACAAGCAGCAAAGGATCCGGTCCCTTCCTGCCTTTTCTCTCCCTGTTATCCGTCAGATACGCAAATACAGGCGCCGCGGCCAGGACCATGGCCAGACAGAGCGCTGTCATGTAATTGCCGCCGCCGACAAAAAAGCCCAGAAGAGATGTTATGACGCAGAGAACGATACGCTTTTTCCCGCCCTGCTTTGAAGCAGCATCTTTGGGACCTGCCGGGTATCTGAGCCGCAGCATCAGGCCGAGGAAGATGAGCGCAAGGCCGAAGAACAGCGTATAATTGCAGCCGCCGCAGAACCAGTAGAAAGCCTCGTTGGCCCCGGGCAGATTCTGTGTCGTGATGATCAGGACGATAAAAGCGACCGAAAGCGACAGTTCCCGGGAAGTGCCGAATACTCTTGTGAAAAGGGTCTCAAACAAAAAGAGTACGCCCGCCGTTAAGGAACCGATCAGGATCAGCGGTGTAAGGCCGTACAGGGCAGGCGCGAAAACACCGGGATGAAGCGCCATAATGAACGTGCTGGAAAAATACCCCATCCAGTTCAGATAATCATGCACGGCGTGGCGGGCCGCCGCACCGACGGTCTTAAGGAACGACCCTGTCTGCATGAAAGTCAGATATGTAGTATATCCTTCGGAAAAATCATCCGCGCCGGCGCGGTCGTATATCCCGATATACAAAAGCGGTATAAGGAGCAGGATATATACTGCGGCGAGCAGGATGCATATTCTCCTGACCGTAAGGAAGCTGCGGATCTTATCCATCATTTCTGTCTCCGCCTGTTTATGCCTTATATCTGTTGCAGGCTTCAATGACCAGCCCTGCTTCTTCGTCCGTCATTTCCGGAAACAGGGGAAGCGTGGCACAGTGTGCGGCGAGCTGTTCGGCATTTGGACAGTCTCCCCTGCCATACCCCAGGTCTTCGTACGCTTTCTGCAGGTGGCAGGGAACGGGATAATGCCTGTGGCACTGGATATCGTTATCCGCCATATATTTAAGAAAGCCTTCCGGATCCGGGACCTGGATCTCATACATATGGTAAACGGTCGTTGTGTTGGCGGGATGGGCCTGCTTTATGATGAGCGGGTTCGTGATCTGTTCGTCATAACGTGTACCGATCTCGGTCCTTCTCGCGTTCCATCCGTCCAGATATTTCAGGCTGACGGAAAGCACGGCGCCCTGCAGGCCTTCCAGCCGCATATTGTAGCCTACCACTTCATGGTAGTACGGCACCCGGTTGCCCTGATTCTTGAAAACATTGACCTTATCTATATAGGCCGGATCCTTTGCGCTGACCGCTCCGCCCTCGCCAAAAGCGTAGAGATTCTTTCCGGGATAGAAGGAAAAGCAGCCGATATCACAGAGCGTGCCCGTTTTCTGCCCTTCATAGAGAGCACCCCGCGGACTGCGCGCAGTCTTCCACCAGATAAAGGCCATGCCTGTCGGCAACTTTTCTCAGTTCATTGTATTCAAAGGGCTGCCCGTAAAGATGGACGCCGATAATGGCTTTTGTACGCCCCGTGATCTTTCTTTCCGCGTCAGCCGGGTCGATCTCCCAGGTGTCGGCCGTGCAGTCGCAGAAAACAGGCACAGCGCCGGTATAAGTAACGCCCCAGGCTGTGGCTATATATGTATTGGCCGGGACGATGACTTCATCTCCCGCCCCGATCCCCAGGGCAAGCATGGCCAGCTGCAGGGCACTGGTCCCGTTATCCACACCGGTCAGAGCGCCGGCGCCCAGGTACTGCCTGAATTCATCCGCGAAACGGTCGGCGTACGGTCCGCCCGAATAGCTCGCGTTTTCACAGACTTCCTGTATCGCGGCCATGTACTCTTCTTTATGTTTCTGAAAATCTCTTTTAAGATCTATTCTTGGGATCATCTTCCTTCTTGAACTCCTTCCTGAGTTTACGGATCCTGACAAGATAATTCCGGATAGTTCCCGGAACATTTACCGTCGTATCATAATTCTCCGTAAACGTGACCGGCAGGTCCAGTATCCGCATGCCGGACCTCTCCGCCCGAAGCAGCAGTTCCACCATATAGAACCAGCCGTTGTCGTCCCCGCAGCATTCCACCAGCTGCTTCGCCTTATCAGTCCGGATAAAGGTAAAGCCGCAGAGGGCATCCGTCACTTTCATGTCAAGGGCACTGTGCAGGATAAAGACAAGGCCTGCCGAAGTGATCTTCCGGTACCATTTGCGGCCGATCGTCCTTGACTGTTTCGAAAAACGCGTACCGTTCACATAGTCGGTATCCGGCTCGTTCATGAATACCCGGATGGTCCTTTCCAGCGCCTCCAGGTCTGTGGACAGGTCGATATCCATATAACCGACCACGTCGGCATCCGCCTGCCGCACACCGTGGCGGAATGCCGCGCCCAGGCCTTTCTCTGGGATCGATTCAAACTTCACTTTTCCCGGGAAGGAGGCTTCGAGAGCCCGTCCTATATCCGGCGTATCATCCGTAGATCCGTTGTCTACGATGGTAAAATGCCACAGAAGCGCTTCTTTGCCCGCGCCGGAGAACTCTTCTTTTCTGCAGAGTTCTTCCAGATACGCGGCCGCGCCTTCTATGCCGTTCTTTAACCGGTTATGCTCATTATAAACGGGGAAAAGAAGCTCCAGCGTCATGGCTTTACTTCGCCTTATCCTTTCCGGGCGCGGCGCTGTTTGCCACTTTCTCGATGCCGGATACCAGATAGTGCTGTCTCTTGAAACTCAGATTCAGCAGCGCGGAGAGATATTTCATAATGATCGTCAGCATCAGAAAAACGCCCATAAAGCCTAGGGACATGAAGCCCATCGTGGACAGCCAGCCGCTGACAGGATCCGATCTGCCGAAAAACTCGACCACGATATCAATGAACACGCCCAGTGTGATCGCAAGGAAGATAACGCTGATCACCAGGGAGATCTTTTCCATAAGCCCGGTGAAATAGATAAAGCTGTCCAGTGCCAGGTCCATCCTGTCGGACTTTACGTAATGCCTGCTGCCGGCTTCCTCTCCTGTAGGCGTATAGCGGATGCTGTCCGTCTTTAAGCCGCTGCCGGCTTCGACCGCCTTGCGGTAGGGTATATATTTCCCGATCACGTTGATACGGTTGATCGCGCGTCTGGAGAGTATCCGGAAAGTCTCGGGGCCTATCTTGCTCCTGGATCCGCTGGCCATGTTAAATACTTTATAGAAAAGCCGCGAAGACAGCTTGGTCCTGCCGTTCGTGCCTGCCGAAACGATATCGTAACCGGTCACCAGATGCGAATAGATCTCCTTGACCAGGCTTTCCTCATAATCGATGATCAGGTCGTCGAATTCATAGACAAAGTCGCCTATAGCCAGATCACGGCCCGCATTCATGGAAGCTTCCAGCCCGTGATAATATCCCATATGGACGATGCTGCACTGCTGGGCTCCCCTTAAGTCCCTTCCGAAGAATTTCAGGACCTCTTCCGGCGACCCGTCAGCGGATGCGTCGTCGACGATGATCAGCTCATATGTCTCAAAGTTCTCTGCCATCGTCTTGGTGATGAACTTCAGGAATTTCGCCACCCTGTCCCTGTCATTATGCAGATAAATGACGGCGGATATGAATTTCTTTTCAGGAGCCTTGGTATTCACTTCAGGTATTCCTCCAGATCGTAAACTGTATTGATTTTTCCGGAAAGGACGCTGATCAGGTACGGTGCCCCGTTTCCTCCTTCCGTCCTGATGGCCACCGGCCTGGAATCATCGACTTCCGACGCTTTCAGGATCGGCTTCATGGAAAACAGGCTCATCACATACTGGCAATCATACTGGTCCTTTAAGTATTTGCACATAAGCGCATGCATATAGGGCCATGCGCTCTCCGGCCTCTGCGGACAGAGATTGCAGTTGTAGAGCCTCTCGGGCGTGCAGAACGGCTGTCTTTCCTGGCAGGGGAAGACAGGCATCTTATCGTAGCTGGTCAGGTGCGGCGTAAAAGTGACCGACGTCAGCGAATGGTAGCCTGTCTCACCAAACGGCATGACCGAAAAGAACGGTCCGTCCATCACGGTTATACCCAGTTTTTCGAGCGCCGGCGACGCTTTGGTCACTATGATCTCGCACAGTTCGTATTTAAGGTCAAAAAGGCCTTCCCGGCTGTCGCCCCTGATCATGGATATGATCTGGTTTGAAGAAGCATACCCCGCATTGACGATGCAGGGCGTTTCCAGGACAGTCCCGTCAGAAAGCCTGACGATGTACGTATGTTCCCTCTGTTCTATCTCCGTGATGCGGGCGTCAAAAACAAGCTCCGCGTTCGGTTTGTCCGTGAGCGACTGCATAAAGTACTGGCAGAGCAGGTTCGCGTCATAGGTGTATTCCTGTGTAATGAACGCGCCGTCGCACATGCCTTCCCTGAAATAGGCACCGGGAGCCGCTTCCGTACAGGGTATCCCCGCCCTTTCACAGAACTGTTCGAACTGGGCGGCATCGGTCCATGAAAACTTCCCGGATGTGGCGTAGATCTGTGTGAAATCCTGTTTGATACAGAAAGAATACTCATCGCAGAAACGCCTGAAATAACCGGCGCTCCGCATGGCGGTCGACAGCGACCTGGGATAATGATATCCCATGTGGACCCTTGCCTGGTTGATATATGTGGCTCTCTGGAACGGACCCGCTTCCTGCTCAAGCACGATCACGTTCTCGCCTTTTTCCATACAGAACCTGGCGGCATAAAGGCCATAGAGCCCTGCCCCGATTATGATCCTGTCCGGCTGTGTATTACGTATTCTCATCTGAACCTGCCCTTTTCTGCAGAATTCCGTATTTGCCTCTCATGAACCAGTTCCGTTTCCAGATGATAAAAAGGATCAGCAGTATCTGGACGATGATCGTCATGATGAAAAAGCCATACTGTCCCTTTATGATAAACCCGCCCGCAATGCAGTTGCACACGATCTGGAGCCAGCTGGACATGGAGACAGCGGCAATAAAACTGCCGAGGCTCATGGAACTCCTGGCCGCCACATGCGGCAGCATCCCGTTCGGCACGCCCGGGATCAGGTAGCCTACCGCTACGGCCAGGCGCGGGTTCATGCTCTTCATCCTGTTCAGGAACCACTGTACCTTGGCATTTCTGCTTTCATCCGGGAGCTGCGCCTGCCCGCCGGTATGCCTCGCGAAGAGGAAGACCGCCGTGTTGCCGGCCACGAATCCGGTATAACAGATCAGAAATGCTTTCCACCAGCCGTAGATGATACCGGCCGCGAACTGGATCGGCAGTCCGGGCACTACCACGCTGACGACCTGCATGACCTGCAGCGCAAATACCGTGACCACACCGGCCCTGCCGCCTGTCTGTTCCAGATACGCTACGATCTCCTCTTCGTTCCCGTTCTTTAAAAGGGGTCTTAAGCCCGGCATGAAAACGGAAAAGGCGATCAGCGCGACACTATAAAAACAAGGATAAATCCTGCCCTGAGCAGGATCCTTCTTACTCTTTTGCTCTTTAAAAGCTTTTTCATATGCGGCCCTTTAAGAGCATATCCAGGACCTGGTCATGCGCACGCATCTCGATCCTGTCATCCAGCTCATCCAGGGTAAACGAACCGTATTTTCTCTTCAGTGCCGTTTCAAGAAGTATATCACAAAAGAACGGGTTTTTCGGGAGCACAGGGCCATGGCTGTAGGTTCCGAACACGTTCTTATAGTGTACGCCCTCCGTGCCGTCCTCCGAATTGTTGCCGCCGCCCTTAACGATCGTGCCAAGAGGGCTCACTCCTTTTCCCAGGTAAGTCTTCCCGCTGTGGTTCTCATATCCGACAACGGTCTGTCCTCCCAGCCCTTCTTCCAGCCTGAAGGCGAAATTATCGATACGGCGCTGCGTGCCGGCAACTGTTTTAAGGTCTATGGCCCCGAGGAATTCGCAGATATCGCCGGCCGCCGTTTCATAAGAATGCCCCAGCATCTGGTAGCCGCCGCAGACGCACAGGAATGTCCTGCCGTCTTCGATGGCGGCGATCAGGTCCTGTTTCCGGCTGCCCTTCAAGTCCTGCAGGAGGACTTCCTGTTCGAAGTCCTGGCCGCCGCCGATGAAAAACAGGTCGAACTTTGTAAAGTCAGCACTGTCCCCGATCCGGACCGGAGTTACGCTGCAGTCGATGCCGCGCCATAAAAGACGCTTTTCCATACATATGATATTGCCTCTGTCCCCGTAAAGGTTGAGCACCTCCGGATAAAGATGGCATATGGATAAACTGTGCATTCAGCCCTCCCAGAAAGCGCCGTGTCCCGCGCGTTTCGAGATTATTTCCCTGATCTGCAGAAGAGAAGTATAATTCGGCAGCACATAGGCAGGGAGCGATCCGTTCTCGATCCTGTCCGCGATCTGCGCCGGATCGGAAATGATCTCGATCTTCTCTTCGTCGCCGCCCGCGTATTTCAATCTGAGGGCAAGGTCTGCCGCCCTGTCTCCGGCACAGAAGACACGGACCATATTCTCATTCTGCATGAACCCTTCATAATCCACGTCCCAGATCCAGGATATATCGTGACCGTCCGCTGTCCTGTCATTCAACATGAGCACAGCGGCAAACGGCTCGGTAAGCCTGGAAAGGAAACCGACCGACTGGTTCGCGCCCGCAGGGTTCTTCACCAGGATGACCTGGACCCTGTTGCCGCCCAGTGTAAACGTCTCCATCCGCCCGAAACCGGACTCCACGCTCTCAAGTGATCTGCAGGCAACGACCGGATCCCTTCCCGACGCTGAAAAAGCCGTGACCGCCGCAAGGGCGTTATAGACGTTGTACAGGGCAGGCAGTGCCACCGTAACAGTCTGGGTTCCGGCACCGGTATGCATCGTCACCGTTGTATGGTCCGGTCCCTCTTCCAGGATACCGGTCACGCCGGTGTCTGTATCCGGACGCGAATAGCCGCACTGTGGACAGTAAAAGCTGCCCAGATGGGCGTAAGTGTGATATCTGTACGCATACCTGGTTCCGCACTTTATGCAGTGTACGGCATCGGACAGCTCCGGTTCTTTCCGGTCGCCGGCGGGAATGTCGACGCCGAAAAAGCGTATCCTGCCATCCGGTCTGTCCGCGATCCCTTCTTCGTCCGCCAGGGATGCTGTCAGGGAACAGTCCGCGTTCAGGCAGATCACTGCATCCTGCGCCTTACGCAGTCCTTCCCGGATCTGGTCCCTGGTGTGCATGACTTCGCCGTATCTGTCCAGCTGGTCCCTGAACAGGTTCGTAACGGTAATGACCCGGGGACGGATCCTCGGGACTACCTGCTTCAGTGCACCCTCATCGCATTCAATGACAGCGGTATGTTTTTTGGCCCTTCCCGTGAGGCTGGCGTTCGCCGTAAATTCAGCCGTCACGCCGGATAAAAGGTTCGCGCCGGACTTGTTGGCAAGGACGTCTTCCCCCGCTTCTTCCAGGGCATGCTCAAGCATCCTGGACGTAGTGGTCTTGCCGTTCGTCCCGGTAATTACGAATATCTCCATGCCCGCGGATACCTTTTCAAGGATACCCGGATCGATCTTCAGCGCGACTTTTCCGGGCAGTGCGGTCCCGCCCCGTTTTAATAGTCTCAGCAGCGTGCGGCAGGCTTTGCAGGCTGCCACCGCAAGTACAGTTCTGAACATACAGATTCCTTATAAAACCCTGATTTATCCAATAAAGTATTTCATACTGCCCTGTCCATTGTCAATGAAGGCCCCACAGCATGAAGATCCCGTAGAGGACAGGCTGGTGCAGCAAATAAATGAGGAGTGAGTGCCTTCCGAGAAAGGCAAACGGGCGTATCCCTTTCCTGAAGATATCCGCTTTGAGCCAGTCCATGCCCCTGAACAGTCTCCCGGCCGCCTCTCCAGAAAGGAACAGGAAAAACCACGGCAGCAGCGGGAAATAGTCGGTCGAAAAAAAGCCTGCGGGCCTGAACCCGAAGAAAGCGGTCACATAGTTCCTGTACAGCCATTTCGGAAAATACAAAAGCGGATGTCCGTGCGTACCGAGATAGCCGTACATGGTTCCCTGGAAAAGAATGCAGGCAATGATGCCTGCTGCACATATCACCGCCCATACCCCGCAGTGCGTCCTGTCTCCTGCCGGTCGCAGCGGGATAAGCCTTCGCAGTCCGGCCGTAATGATCATCGACGCGCCGATCAGGGTCAGTACACCGAAGACGACCCTGTTTTCCGGCATGACGATGGCTGTGACCGCCATGATCACGATACCGCAGAGACTGACGATGATGCCTCTCTTTAACAGCCTGTGCCCCAGCACGGTGCAGAATCCGGACAGGAAAATGAACCCGCAGCAGACCGTTTTCTGCCAGATCATCCCCGGCACCCCTGTATACCACGTGTATTCATAGTGTCCCAGAAGGTAGACCAGGTCCCACATGGCATGATAGCCGATCATGCCCAGAAGCAGGATCCCCCTGACCGTGTCGAAAAACATAAGCCTTCCTGTCTGTCCTTTGCCCTCAGCTGCCATTTTCCGCTTCCTTTACTGTTTTTTTCTTCCGGCTGTTCATGATCCTTCCGGAAATATGTTCGAACAGTTTTGTCAGATACCGCATGAAAGGTTCCGTCGCGATCGCGAAGAGCACGAAAAGCATGACACACTCTTTTGATACATGGCTGATGGAGAACAGGTCGTGCATGGTCACGGCACAGAAGATGAAGCCCAGGATACATCCCGTCAGAAGTATCGTCCTGTAACGGTTCATCGGCTGCATGATGCGGATCAGGATCATGAATCCTACGATCGTCAGCAGCATCGTTGAAGCAACTGATATGTCTTCCTGGGAAACGCCGAAGGTATTGCCGAAAACGACCATGGCCGCGATGGCCAGAAAGTCCGTGAGCGCCGCGGGCATCGCCCGCAGCAGGACCTTCTTCATAAAGTCGCCTTCGATACGCCTGTTATTGGGCTCCATAGCCAGGAAAAAGCCGGGAATGCCGATGTTGAACATGCTGACCAGCGATACCTGGGAAGGTGCCAGAGGATACTGCAGGACATTGGCGATCGAAAAGATCGAAAGGAGGAATGAGAACAGATTCTTGACGAGGAAAAGTGTCGCGGTCCTTTCGATATTGTTGATCACACGCCTTCCTTCCGCCACGATGGAAGGCATATGGGAAAAGTCAGAATCCAGAAGGACGACCTGGGAAGCCTGGATGGCCGCGTCCGAGCCTGCCGCCATGGCGATCGAACAGTCTGCGTCCTTCATGGCGAGGATATCATTGACACCGTCGCCGGTCATGGCGACCGTATTGCCCTGGTGCTTCAGCGCCCTGACCAGAAGCTGCTTCTGTTCGGGCGTAACGCGTCCGAATACGGTGTAAGCCCTCGCGGCATCGTAAATACTCTCAGGATCCTTAAGGGTCGAAGCGTCCACATACATTGCCGCGCCGGGTATGCCCGCGGCTTTGGCGACTTCCGACACAGTCAGAGGATTATCGCCGGAAATGACCTTGATCCCGACATCCTGCCGCGCAAAATAAGTGAACGTCTTCCTGGCGTTCTCCCTGATCGGATTCTGCAGGAGCAGGAAATAGATCGGCTCCGTAATATCCATACCGATACCGTTCTCCGGCACCGGATAGGAACCCTCTTCGCCGGTGCTGCCGAGATACCTTGCAAAGACCAGTACACGCAGGCCTCTTGCCGCATACTCGTTGACCTGCCGGATGTACATGGCATAATCCCTGGCAAGCACGATCTCCGGAGCCCCCATGCAATATGTGCCTTCCGCGAAGCGGACGCTGCTGTATTTATACCTGGAAGAAAACGGCATGGTCCCAAGGGTCCTGCGTTTGATCCCGGGCCTGAAATAATCCGTCAGCGCCCTTGACGTAGCGTTGTCGTTGGGCAGAACGGCTATATACTCGCTGATCAGCTTTTTATAGGCTGCCGCGTTTTCGGCCGCTTCTTCCGAAGCCGGTATCGCCTCGACCACCAGCATGGAATTGTCCGTGATCGTACCGGTCTTATCGACGCAGAGTATGTTTACCCTGGCCAGTGCCTCAATGCTCCTCATGTCATGCAACATGACGCGGCTCTGGGCCAGACGCACCGTGCCTGTGGCCAGCGCCACGGAAAGCATCAGGTACAGTCCTTCCGGTATCATGCCGATCACGGCTGCGACCATGGATACGACGCTGGCGGAAAATCCGATATCCTGCGTATGGTAACTCTGATAGAACAGCGTTGCGCCGATGGGGATGATGGCAATGCCGGCAAACAGTACGAAGCGGTCAATAGCCCTGACCATTTCCGACTTCGTATTGGTCGACAGCTTCTTGGCTTTCAGAAGGAGTTTTGAAATATAGGAATCGTTGCCGACCCTTATCAGTTCAGCATAGCAGCTGCCGGATACGACAAAGCTGCCGGACATCAGCTGCGCGCCTTTCGGCTTGGTGATCTCGTCCGCTTCGCCGGTAAGCAGCGCTTCATTCACGGCCACCTCCCCGGAGAGTACCACGGCGTCGGCAGGGATCTGGTCACCGGAGCCCAGCACGATCACATCTCCCAGGACCAGCTTGTCCACAGGGACCCTGACCTGCCTTCCGTCCCGCATCGCATAGGCGTGCGTGGCGTTCAGGAGGGAGAGTTTGTCCAGTACCTTTTTGGCGTTGATCTCCTGGAAGATGCCGATGAATGTATTGGCAACGACGACGACAAGGAAGGTCAGGGAATTAAAAGAGCCCGCAGCTATGACAAGTACCGTCAGTATGGCAAAGATAAGGTTGAAATAAGTAAATATATTTTCCTTAACTATGTCGCCGACGGTCCTGGCCGATCTGTCGGGCTGGGTATTCCCTTTGCCGTTCTCTAAAAGTGTCCTGGCCTCCTTCGATGAAAGGCCGGCCGGTCTTCCGGAAAAGTCCTTTAAATTATTCGCCATTTTCCGCCCAGTTGCCGGAAAGCAGGTCTTCTTCGTTCCCTACTTCGTATCCCATGGTACGTATGATCCATCTCGACAGTACGTCCGCGTAGACAGCCCTGCCGTAAATATTCATATGAATGCCGTCCAGAAGGAAAAGTTCCGCGTTTGACGGCCGGATGCCCGATTCATCATAGGCATTGAAGCATCTGACGGGAATGCCGGTATTCTGCAGCTGATAAGCCACCAGGGCACCGGCTCTGGCATAGACGCAGAGGCTGGCGATACCGTTGCTGAGGTAGTCGCTGGTCCCGACGATATCATGTGTCTGTCCGTCATAGAAAAGCGCGTACGTCGGCGTGCAGAGGATGATCTTAGCCTTGGGGAAATGCCTGTGCAGGGAGTTGATCGAATAGTTGACCGCGCCGATGTATGTTTTCAGGTTTTGAAGTTGTCGCTGTCACCCAGCGGACTCTTCTGGAAATAGTCATTCACGCCGAATTCCAGGACAAATACATCTGTCTTGGAAAAGTCGCAGGACTCATATATTTCATACGTATATGTATACTTTTTAAACAGATCCGGCTTTACTTCGCCGGTAAGCACTTTGACCATTCCCACGAGGCACCGGTTGTCCCACAGTTCGTTGGATTCGAGGTCCGTCGGCAGAAGCGCCGCGCTCGTTCCGCCCATGGCCAGATTATAGACATTAGCCCTGCACTTCTGCGCCACCTGGTAGGCTATTCCGTCTTCTCCCTTGAAATTGCCGATCTGGCTGTCGCCCAGGATCACGATCTGCATCTTAGGTTCGCCGTCATAGAGCGTGGAAGCCACGCCGTCCGGCAGCACAGGCTCATAGGCAAGTCCCGGATTCTCCAGATATGCAGGATCCTTTACGACTTCCTCATGTTCTTCCTGGACCGCTTCTTCAGCCGCCGCATGCCTGGCTTTTTCGATCAGGGCATTGATCTCTTCCTCGGTGGCCTGCTCTGCCGGCTTCGCCGTTTCCGTTTCTGCGGCAGGTTCCTCTTCCGGCTCCTGCACGGGCTGTTCTTCTTCGGCAGGTATCGCTTCGACGATAGTCACTTCCTGCGGCCATTCGTCTTCTTCTGTCGTATCCGTGTTGTTATCCGCCTCTTCCTCTGCTTCCTTTTCGGCTTTCAGCTTCCATCCGTCTTTCTCGGCGCCGTATACCGATCCGGCGCTCCACCTGCCCATCTGGAAACCTGTAAGACCCGAAGCAAGTATGGCGATCACAAGAATCAGTATCAGATTATGTTTCCGCATTCATTCCCCTTTTTCTGAATTATTCATCCCTCCGGAGCCTGGTCCGACGATAAACGACGCATCCTCACCGCTTACTGTCAGCTCCCCTTCTTCCCCGTTCATAGACAGAAGCGCAGTATAATCATCTTCTGTCTGTCCCTGTTCCGGCCTTACGCACACGGCCATCGGGATCTTCATCCCCTTTGCCAGTAGCGCCGTATGCGACAGTACTGAACCGCCGATCAGGACAACGCCCAGAAGCCTCTCCTTTCCGAGCCGGATCATATTGGAGGCCGACAGGTCATAGGCCACCAGTATAAAAAGGCCATCCGGCATCGGTAAGCTGCGGACAGGCCTGTCTGACGCATGATCCGTCCCGTCGCCGGCAATATGCGACAGTACCCTTCCTGTCAGTTCGGCGATATCCAGGAACCTGGTCTGTCTTTCCTTATCCTCCTGCTTCAGGAACATATCCGCAAAGAATGTCCCAGCCGCCTGTACAGCCTCGCGGCCATTCTTTCCGTTCCGCAGGATCTCTTCTTCGATCCGGGCTTTATATTCCACATCGGAAAGTATGCCCTGATAAGCCCTGAATATCAGGGCTGCTTCCGGGCCGGCCTGCCTGTCCGCTTCCGCGTACAGAAGGTCCAGCTCGTCTGCCGTCTGTTCCAGAGCCTTCCCGACAGCGGCCAGTTCGCGTTCCTTCTGCGGAACAGTCAGCACCTCGTCTCCGGCCGCTTTGCCAAATCCTGCGGGCAGCCGTTCGGTATTTATCCAGATCTTTCCCCTTACGCTGCCGGGCGCGGCAGCAATGCCTGTAAATCTCATCCAGTCTGCGCCCCCTACAGCAATGCTTCCCGGGTCATCGATTCTTCGTACTGCCTGGTATAAAGCCTGTAATAATATCCTCCTGCTTCCATCAGTTCCCTGTGCGTCCCCTGTTCAACGATCACGCCGTCGGAAACGACCAGGATGACATCCGCGTCGACGACTGTGGAAAGCCTGTGCGCGATCATAAAGGACGTCCTGCCCCTGATCATGACATTGATCGCGTCCTGGATCGCCTTTTCCGTTTCCGTATCGATCGAAGACGTGGCTTCATCCAGGACCAGGATCCCCGGATCCGCCAGAAGAGCTCTCGCAAAGGACAAAAGCTGTTTTTCTCCCGTGGATAGAAGGTCTCCGCCTTCGCCCACTTCCGCGTCAAGACCGCCTGGCATCCGGCTCACCATTTCATCCGCATGCACAAGCTTCAGTGCCTTCATGATATCATCATCTGTTGCATCCGGCTTGCCGTAGCGCATGTTTTCCCTTACTGTCCCGGAAAACAGGTGCGGTGTCTGCAGTACATAACCGATGTTGCTGTGCAGCCAGAGCTGTGACCTCTCCCTGACATCCCTGCCGTCGATCAGAACCTGCCCCTCGGTAGGCTCGAAGAACCGGCAGATAAGGTTGACGAGCGTGGATTTGCCAGCGCCGGTCTCTCCCACTATCGCGACGTTCATTCCCTGGGGGATATGCAGGCTGAAATTCTCCAGCACCATCTCGTCACCGTCGGGATAATGGAAGGATACATTCCTGAACTCCACTTCTCCTTTCAGTTTTTCCCAGTTTTCCTTTTTAGGCTCAAACACGTCGCCGTATTTCTCTATGACTTCCGCTGAATCCTTAACGTCGGATTCCGTATTCAGCAGCCTGTTCAGGCGTTCGATATTGACCTGTACGGCAATCAGCTGGGATATCATCTCGATCATGCCCTGGACGGGTTCCAGCATGTTCAGCGCGTACGACATGAACACCGAAAGGGTCCCGATCTGCATAAGGCCGGCCAGGTTCAGCTTTCCGCCCTGCCACAGGACAAGGGAGAGGGCTATCGAGGAAAGGATGGTCACCGTTGACGAGAACAGGGCCGAATAATGCGTGGCGTTGATGGACGTCTTCCGCATCAGGTCCGTATCTTTTTCAAAATCCTTCTGCATCGTGTCTTCGACGACCAGTGTCCGGATAGACCTGGCGCCGGTGATCCCTTCGTTGAAGTTGCCGGTGATCCTGGAATTGATCTCCCTGATCTTTCGGTTCAGGACGACCAGGTGTTTCTGGAAATACGCGATCAGTACGGCCGCCACAGGTATCAGCAGCATCAGGTACAGCGTCAGCTTCAGATCGATCCGGATCATGACGACAAACACGAAGAACAGATAGGAAAAGTTCCAGACGAACTGCATCAGGTGCCAGGAGACCAGCGTCCCGATCCTGTCCGTATCGCTCATGACCCTGGCGTGGATATAGCCGACATTATTGGTGTTGTAATAAGAGAAGGACAATGTCTGCAGGTGTGAAAACGCGGCATTTTTGGCATCACGTCCCACTTCCAGCTCAGCTTGCCGCACAGGTAGCAGCTGATGAAGTTGCCGAGTGACTGTACTGCAAGGATCAGCACATAGAGTATGACGAACCAGACGATCGTATCCAGAGTACGTTCGCCCACATAATGATTCAGAGCATACCGGTTGAAGAGCGGGAAAATGGAGTCGAACAGGCTGCTGGCAAAGCCAAGTACGACCATGACCACGATCTTCACCTTGTATGGCTTAAGGAAAGGCATGATGTAGGGAATACCGAAAAACTTCAGACCTTTCTCTTCGCTTTTGTTCTTATCCGCTGTCTGTTCGTTCATAGATCCTTTACTGACTTATCCTTCAGCGCCTGCGGTTTGGAATTCCAGACCTGCAGTCTTCATATCCAGACCTGCGGTCTGGATATCGCACAGCCTCCTGTACGTACCGCCGTTATTGTACAGGGTCTCATGATCCCCGATCTCTTCCACGCGGCCGCCCGAAAGCACCATAATCTGGTCCGCGTGCATCAGTGTCGTTATCCTGTGGGAGATCAGGATGACCGTGGTGTTATCCGTATTCTCACGGAGCCTTGCCCTGATCCTGGCATCCGTCTCGGCGTCTACAGCCGAGAGGGAATCGTCAAAGATCATGATCGGCGTATCCCTCAGTATCGTCTGCGCGATCGCAGCCCGCTGCTTCTGGCCGCCTGAAAGGGTAACGCCCCTCTCGCCTACATACGTATCATATCCGGCGGTAAAATCGTTCACCGTATCATCCAGATCCGCTATCCTGGCGGCCCGGCGGACTTTATCCATTGAGACTTCTTTCTGTGTGATCGCGATATTTTCGGAAAGAGTCCTGGAAAAGAGATAAGGTTCCTGCAGCACCATTCCGATACCGCCGCGCAGATGGCTCCGTTTGATCTTCCGGATATCCGTCCCGCCGATCGTGATCTTTCCGCTGCCTTCCGGCAATTCATACAGGCGGTCCAGAAGATACATCAGCGTCGATTTTCCGGAACCTGTGCCGCCCAGGATGCCGAAAGTCTCCCCGGCATGGATCGTGAAGGAGACATCCTTTAACATCTCCGGCACTTCCTCGGTATATCCGTAAGTTACGTGCGAGAATTCAATATCCTGGGAAAGAGACGGGCATGTAGCGTCCGGATCGTCGTATTCAGGTTCCGCGTTCATGATCTCCTTAAGACGGGATACGGAAACGCCGGCCTTGCTCATTTCGGAAATGACCCTGCCGAGGGACCTGACCGGCCACACCAGCATGGAATTATAGGAAATAAACGCGATATAGTTGCCGGTGGTCATGCTCCCCCTGACGGTGAGCACCGCGCCGAAAGCGACGACGGCAAGGACCTGCAGACCGGAGAACATATCGCCCAGCGACCAGAATCCCGACATGAACAGGGCCAGTTTCATAAAAGCGCCGGTATATACATCGTTCTGTTCCGCAAAGCGCTTCTTCTCATATCTCTCACGCCCGAAAGCCCGGATGACGCGGACACCTGTCAGGTTCTCCTGGGCTATGGCAGACAGTTTCCCCTCTTCTTCATCGGCATGCCTGAAGATCGCGCTGATCTTCGAATGGAAAAAGACGGAATACATGATGATCACGGGGATGAACACTGCCGCGCATATCGTGAGCGGGACGCTGATCCGGCTCATAAAGAAAAGCGAAAGCGACAGCATCATAACGATCCTGATCATGCCTGTAAGCTGCTCCGCCAGGAACCGTTTGACCGTTTCCACGTCGGAGGTGCATCTCTGGATGATATCGCCCGTCTGATGCTGCATATACCAGGCGAACGGCAGTTTTTCGATATGCTCGAACAGCCTGTTCCTGGTATTCCTGACCAGTGTCTCTGCCGCTGTGGAATTCAGCAGCCTGTGCAGATATCTGAAAACGGCGCCGACAGCGGCGATAATGACAACGACCAGGGCGATGAACCACAGCCTGGTCCTTAACCGGTCCGCGCCGCCTGCCGCATTGATCAGCCTGAGGATGATACCGGTAAAAGCCACCGGCTCCGTGCCGAGGACAGAGTCCACGGTGAACCCGATGATCCTGGGATTGATCAGGTCGAACAGCGAAGAAAGACATGCGAAAACAACACTTCCCGCAAAGTAACGTTTGCTTCCTTCCAGGAAGTACATGATCATGCTTTTGTTCGAACTGAATCTTTCGCTGTTCATCCGTTATGCCTTACTTTATTTCACCAAGGAGCTTTTGCGCACTGACGAGTTTTACACAGACAGTGAAAAGCTCCGCTGCCTTTTTCAGGTCTTCCAGCGGCGGATAGGTCGGCGCGATCCTGATATTGGAATCCTTGGGATCATTGCCGTAAGGCCACGTCGCCCCGGCGCCGGTGAGTGTGACGCCCGCCTTCTTGGCCCTTGCGACGATCTCCTTCGCGCAGCCTTCCATGGAATCAAAGCTGATAAAGTACCCGCCGTTCGGCTTTGTCCATGTGCCGATACCGAGCCCGCCAAGTTCCCTTTCGAAGATCTCCTCGACCGCTTCAAATTTCGGCCGGAGAATATCCGCGTGCAGGCGCATATGCTCCATCAATCCGTGGATATCCTTAAAGAATCTGACATGGCGGAGCTGGTTGACCTTGTCATGTCCGATCGTCTGTCTGCGCAGCTGCCTCCTGATATCGACAAGGTTGTTGTCGGAAGTGGCGAGCGCGGCGATCCCGCTGCCCGGGAAAGTGATCTTGGAAGTCGATGAAAACTTGTATACCAGATCCGGATTGCCCGCCCTCTTGCATTCGGCCAGGATCTCGATCAGATGATCCTGATGCGTGTCGTAAAGGTGATGGACCCCGTATGCGTTATCCCAGAAGATCCTGAAATCATGCGCCGCGGGCTTGAGCCTCGCGAATCTCCTGACTGTCTGGTCCGAATAGGAATATCCCTGCGGATTCGAGTACTTCGGCACGCACCAGATGCCTTTGATCGCATCGTCGGACGAGACCAGTTCTTCCACCATATCCATATCCGGGCCTGTTTCCGACATCGGCACCGGTATCATTTCGATTCCGAAGTATTCGGTAATGGCAAAATGCCTGTCATAGCCGGGTACCGGGCAGAGGAACTTGACACTGTCCAGTTTGCACCAGGGCGTGCTGCCCATGATCCCGTGGGTCATCGCGCGGGCCACCGTATCGTACATAACGTTCAGGGAAGAATTCCCGTATATAATGATATTGTCCGGATGGTTCTCCATCATATCACCGATCAGGACTTTCGCTTCATGGATGCCGTCCGGGACACCGTAATTGCGGCAGTCCGTACCGTCCTCGCAGGTCAGGTCCGCGTCGGAAGACAATGCGTCCATCAGTCCCATGGACAGATCCAGCTGTTCCCTGCAGGGTACGCCGCGGGACATATTCAGTTGCAGATCCATAGCCTGGAAATCGTGATATCTGCTCCGGAGCTTTTCCGCTTCGCTGTTCAGTTCTTCTTTTGACATTTCAAGATATGACTTCATCTGTTATCCTCTGCAATCCATATTTGTACGCTGTATTTTTGCCGTACCGATTATTTTACCATAGCTTGCCGATACTTGATATATGGTTTTGCCGCATAAATTCAACTAAAACCTGATCAGTAATATAACTGTTATCCTTAAAAGGAGCATTCACCAATGAGAGCAGCACAGATCCAGCTGTTTTGTCCGGGAGCATAGCATCTCATCTGCAAACCGGCAGGCTATGCCTCTTTATATCTATCAACAGAAGATCTGACAGACACGATGAGGACGGCGGCGTCGAGAATGCCGGCGGTGAAAGCGCAAAAGGCAACCACGCCGAAGCCGCCGGACAGGAAGATCACGCCGGAGGCGAGAGAAAGAATACAGGATAAAAAGTACAGCGCCCGAAACCGAAAGTTAAAGACGCCAAGTACACCGGCGACAGCCAGGATACCCAGTGCGGCTCCCGCTTTCCTTAGTTCTGCCGGGTTCAAACCAGCGGAAACAAGGCCGGTCACCGTAAAGAAAATGCCTGCGAGAATGAGGGCTTCTCCGGCGATCCGGACGAAAGGCTGGTGCCGGCTCTCCACATAGGGTTCGTACCCTTCCCAGAGTTCCACACCCAGCTGTTCTGCCAGTTCCCTGGCACTGGCCGTAAAGGTGCTGTTGGTCATCACCACAGGAACGTCGCAGTCATAGTAGCCGCAGCCGGCATAAGCCTCCTGCACGGCTTTGTTGCCCACAGGATGACTGTAATATTTGCACTGGATGCCAAAGCGGAGACCCTGCTTTTCCGCAATGACATCCAGCCCCTGGTCCCCTGTGGCATTGGTCACGGTGACCTTCTTAAATCCGCTCCTCTTCAGGATCTGCGCACATATTTCCTCGTACTCAAACCCGTCATGTTCTTTACTGCCTATAACCGGCCTCCTTCAGAGTCTTTGGTCATATTAATCTGCGGAGCAGCATCCTGCGGCCGCAACCGCTGCCGAACATCATGGCGGCGTTGGCGGGGCCGCTTTCTTTGCAACAGTTCCAGTTTACACCAGAAAGGAGAACTGTGTCAGTTGTACGCGGATCAATTATGATAGAATATGCGTTGTATAAAATACCGGATGTTGATAAGGAGTCTTATGGGCAATACAGTTGATTATATGGTAAGGGCGACGGCGGCAGATGGACAGGTCAGGGCTTTTGCCGTAACTGGCAGGGAACTGGTCCAGACTGCCAGGAAGGCGCACGGTACGACGCCGGTCGCTACAGCGGCTCTTGGCAGGACGATGTGCGGCGCCCTGATGATGGCGGATATGCTGAAAGGCGAAAAGGACCTCATCACGATCCAGATCACCTCGGACGGTCCGCTTGGCGGGCTTACGGTAACGGCGGACAACAGCGGCCATGTAAAGGGCTATGTTATCAATCCGATGGTCCTTCTGCCTCCAAAAGAGGACGGACACCTGGACGTGGGCGGCGCTGTGGGAAAAGGCGTGCTGACGGTCATCCGCGACCTTGACCTGAAAAACACCTATACCGGCCAGGTGGAACTGCAAAGCGGCGAGATCGCTGAGGATATAGCCAGATACTTTGCCGAATCGGAGCAGGTCCCTTCGGCGGTGGGCCTTGGCGTGCTCGTCGGCACGGATATGAATGTACTGGCCGCCGGCGGCTATATCATCCAGCTCATGCCGTTCGCAGCGGAAGCTGTGATCGACAGGCTGGAAAAAAACATTGCCTCTTCGCAGTATGTCACGGATATGCTTTCCGAGGGACATACCCCTGAATCTATGCTCAGATTGCTGCTGGACGGCCTGGATCCTCAGATCAACGATTCCATGCCGGTACAGTTCTTCTGCAACTGTGATAAGGACAGGGTCGAGCGCGCTCTCATCCTGCTCGGAGAAGATGAGATCCGTTCCATGGCCGCGGAACAGGAAGATACGGTACTGACCTGCCAGTTCTGCAAAAGCGCCTATCACTTCACCAGACAGGACCTTCTCGATCTTATCAGCAGACATAAGTCTGAAAACGGAGGCTGAACCCATGCCGGACAACAGCCGCTCCGATACTCGTGAACTGAAGGCACGGATCAGGAAAGAGATCCGTGAAACGAGGACTGCCCTGCTCGCAGAAGGCGGTTATTTCGATATGGCCGGAAAGCTCATCACGCAGCATATCCTCCGGTGTCAAGAGTATGCGGCCGCAAGGTCCGTTTTTATCTATGTCAGCATGGAAGGGGAACCGGATACATACGGCCTCATTAACACTGCTCTGCGGGACCTCAAAGCGGTCTTCGTCCCCAAATGCGTTTCGAAGGAAACTATGCTGGCTGTCCGTATATACTCTTTGGATGAACTCACACCCGGCATGATGAACATACCGGAGCCGGCTCTCCTGGAGACCAGTATCACAGCTTCCTGCTCTGATCTTGACCTGGCCGTCGTTCCCTGTGTCAGCGTATCCGGGGACAGGATCCGCCTGGGACACGGCGCCGGTTTTTACGACCGTTTTCTTTCCGCAAAAAAGGACGGGCCGGATAACAGGCCCGTCACTCTCTGTACATGTTTTGAAAAACTGATGCGGGACGACATTCCCGCCGGTCCGTTCGATATTCCCATGGACCTTATCGCGACCGAAAACGGTATCTTTTAATTTCCCGATCTTGAGAATTCCGCTTCTATATCCTTATCCATTTTCCTGTACAGGAAGATAGCCGTACAGCAGCTGACGATCTCCGAAAGCGGCACGGCGAACCAGACTTTGTTCAGGTCATGCGTCAGGAAGCTTAGCAGGAAGAAAGCCGGCACCAGGATAACGAACTGTCTCATCAGGTTAACGATGAGCGTATACCGGCTGTGGTCCATGGACTGCATGGACGACGTCATGACGATAGTCGCCGCACCGAAGACCAGCGACAGGCAGCAGATCCTTAACGCAACAAGCCCGATAGACATCATATAATCCGACGCGGAGAACAGTTTAAGGAGCTGTCCGGGAATAATCTCCAGGATGACGGTAAGCGTGAGCATAAAGACAAGGACGATGGTCAGAGCTATTCTGATGGCGCTCTTGACACGCTGCCTGTCCCTTTTTCCGTAGTTGAACGAAAGGATCGGGACCAGGGCGTTGTTCAGGCCGAATGCCGGCATGAAGCAGAAATTCATGAGTTTCATCCAGATACCGTATACCGCGGTAGCAGTCGTACTGTATCCGAGCAGGACGATGTTGATGCAGAAACCGGTCAGCGAAGAGAGGCCGATCGTGATCATCGACGGGAAACCGATCGAATAGATCTGTTTGATGCAGCCAAGATCAGGATGCAGCACACCGCTCAGCGAGAAGCGGAGGTTGGAATTCTTTTTCAGGTTCAGCAAAAGCGCGATGAGCGCCGCAAAGATCTGTCCCAGCACTGTCGCGGTCGCGGCGCCGGCGATGCCCATACGGGGGAAAGGCCCTATGCCGAAGATCAGCAGCGGGTCAAAAATAATATTGAATACCGCACCTGCCGCCTGTGCGATCATGGCCAGCGTAGCATACCCGGTCGCGACCAGCAGCCTCTCGAACATCATACTGAAGAATAGTCCGAATCCGGCGCCCCAGCAGATCCGCAGATATGTCGTGCCTCCGTCCACGATATCCGGGATATCGGTCTGCAGCAGATAGAACCTGCGCGCGGCAATAAAGCCCAGGGCTGCGAACAGCACGCTCCAGATAATATTTATGAATACCGCAGAATTGGCGATCCGGTCCGCTCTCTCCATATCTCCCCTGCCGATCGCCCTGGGAACGGAAGCACTGATGCCGACGCCGGTACCGACACCGATCGCCATCATTACGTTCTGGACGGGATAAGCCAGAGATACCGCCGTCAGCGCATTCTCCGAGATCCTGGCCACGAACATCGAATCCACAAAGTTATAAAGAGCCTGGATAAAGAATGAAAGCATCATTGGTATAGCCATGGAAAGCAGGAGCTTTCCTATCGGCCATGAACCGAGCTTGTTCTGTCCCTGATCCGCTCCGTATGCAGCCTGTGTCTGTCCGGGTGTACCGGCCGGTCTGTTATTGTCCGCCATTATCTTTCTCCTATCTGAGAATTCGTTATATTGATCACCGCAAATAGTTCAGATATCTTATTAAATACAGTCTTTGCCTATTGTATTGGCTCTATTCTCATATTGCAAGATGCAATTCCGGACAATTGTACTTTTTCCGTGCCGGTGAGTATAATATATTAGCTGTGATAAACGATGTCTGAACGCATCGGGATTTACAAGGCTTAAGGAAGTACCCATGGAAGTATTTGACCTTTATGATAATTTCAGAGCCCTGACCGGAAGGACCATGGAACGGTATACTGAAGTACCGGAAGGATATTACCGTCTGGTCCTGCACATCTGTATCTTTAACAGCCGGGGAGAGCTTCTCATCCAGCGCCGCCAGCTTGACAAAAACAGCTGGCCCGGTCTCTGGGACCTGACGATCGGCGGCAGCGTCTCACAGGGTGAAAGCAGCCAGATCGCCGCAAAAAGAGAGCTTTTTGAGGAACTCGGACTCACACATGATTTTTCTGAAGAAGCACCTGCCGTGACAGTGTCCTTTATCGACGGCTTCGACGACATCTATGTCGTCAACATGGATGTCGATACCGAGAGTCTCCTGCTCCAGCAGGAAGAAGTAATGGCCGCTGAATGGGCTGACCGGGACAGAGTCATGGCCATGATCGACGACGGTACTTTCATACCGTATGAAAAGCACCTGATCGATTTCCTGTTTTTCTTAAAAGACCACCGTTCCACCCATATCAGGGACGACACGAGACACCCGGATGCCATGTAAAAACCATATCCGGTAAAACCCGGACCCGGCATCCTGACAATAAAAGACAAAGAAAGGCTTTCGGGATCTGATCCCGGAAGCCTTTTATGATTTTGCGAATCAGTCTGTGAGCCGGTAAATTGACTGTAATGGCTCCCTGTAATGCCTGAATCATGGTTTCCAGGGAGCCAGGTTTTGAGTTTTGCGGCTCCCTGCAACGCCTGAATCATGGTTTCCAGGGAGCCAGGTTCTGAATTTTTATGGCTCCCTGCAATGCCTGAATCATGGTTTCCAGGGAGCCAGGTTTTGAGTTTTGCGGCTCCCTGCAATGCCTGAATTATAGCTTCCAGGGAGCCAAATTCTAAATTATGTGGCTCCCTGCAACGTCTGAATCATAGTTTCCGGGGAGCCCGAATTGATTTCAACATATGGCCACATATGGCCTCCGGGTACCTCGTGCACAAATAAACAAAAAATGCCGCACGCTTGAGTGCAGCATTTTTTTAACTGTTCCGGCAGATCAGTATCTGTTGATATGCTTTTTAGAGTACCTTTGACAGAAAATCCCTCAGTCTCGGATTCTTCGGAGCACTGAAGAACTCCTGCGGCGTATTTTCTTCTTTGATAACGCCTTCGTCGATAAAGACGACCTTGCTGGCCACTTCCCTCGCAAACCCCATCTCATGGGTCACGACCACCATCGTCATACCGTCTTCCGCCAGTTCCTTCATGACCTGGAGGACTTCGCCGACCATTTCAGGATCCAGGGCGCTGGTAGGTTCGTCGAACAGCATGACTTCCGGATTCATGGCCAGCGACCGTACGATCGCGATACGCTGCTTCTGGCCGCCGGAAAGCTGGGAGGGATAGGCATTCGCCTTATCCGGGAGACCGATCCTTTCCAGAAGAGCCATGGCATTCTTTACCGCTTCGTCCTTACTCTGCAGTTTAAGCATGGTAGGCGCCAGTGTGATATTGTCCAGGATCGTCAGGTTCTGGAACAGGTTGAAATGCTGGAACACCATGCCCATTTTGCGTCTTATCCGGTCGACGTCAGCACCTCTCGCGGTGATCTCCTCCCCGTCGATAAAGATCTGGCCTGACGTAGGCTGTTCCAGGAGGTTCAGGCACCGCAGGAATGTGGACTTTCCCGATCCGGACGCGCCGACTATGACGATCTTCTCGCCCTTGTCTATTTCATAATCGATACCGCGGAGAACTTCATTGTCTCCGAAGTATTTATGCAGATTCTTAACGGATATCACTCTTGCGCAGCCTCCTTTCCAGAAGTCCCGAAAGGTAGCTTATGATAAGCACCAGCATCAGGTATATGAGTGCGACCGCGAACAGCGGGAACAGCGCGTCAAAGGTAGTCCCGCGGATGATATCGCCGCCCCTTGTCAGTTCGTTCAGGCCTATATAGCCGCAGATCGATGTTTCCTTTAAGAGGGCAATAAACTCATTGACCAGCGAAGGAAGTATCGCCTTGAAAGCCTGGGGCAGGACGATCTTGATCATGGTCTGCACATAGGAAAGACCAAGGCTCCTGCCGGCTTCCATCTGGCCGGGATCTACGCTCATGATGCCGCCGCGGAAGATCTCCGCCACATAGGCGCCGGAGTTGATCCCGAAGGTCAGTACAGCGACCAGTATCTTGGACTTGGCCGTGATCAGGATCACGTAATACATGATCAGGAGCTGTACCAGCGCCGGTGTTCCGCGGATGACCGTAACGTACAGTTTACAGACTGCATTCAAGGCCTTTAACAGAAAGCCTTTAACGCCCCTGAGGTCACTGGGATTCTGCTGGTCATGGGCACAGCGGATGATGCCGACCACGATACCGATCAGCGTACCGATGATAAGTGCCAGAAGCGTAACGATCAGCGTGACCTTCAGACCGTTGGTAATGAACTTCCAGCGTTCTTTTTCTATGAAGTCCAGCACGAACTTATCGATTAATCTCTGCATGGGATCTCTTTCTTCAAGACTAAAGCGGGACAGTTATGACCTGTCCCGCTGTTGACGCTGCTGTATTTCTTCTTTATCAGCTTTTGACCCGGATCGGATCATTCGGCACTGATGTACTTTCCGATGATGGCATCGAGCGTGCCGTCCGCCTTCAGTTCCGCAAGGGCGCCGTTGATGGCATCCAGGAGCGCGGTGTTATCCTTGTTGATGGCGGCTGCATATTCCTCGGTGACGTATTCGGTCTCAAGGATCTTCAGGCCTTCGTTGGCGGCAACATAGCTCTTTGCAGGCTCGTTGTCGATAACGACTGCATCGACCTTGCCGGATACGAGCGCCATGACCGCGTCGTTGCCTTTGTTGTACTTGTCGACATGATCCTCGCCGAAATCGCCGGTGCAGTAGATGTCGCCGGTCGTGCCAAGCTGTACGCCGATCATCTTGTCTGCCAGGTCATCGACAGAAGCGATATCGGAATCTTCCTTCACGATAACGACCTGGACGCCGGTCGCATAGGTATCGGAGAAGTTGACGTTCTCTTTTCTCTCTTCGGTAACAGTCATCCCAGCAAGGCCCATATCGACCTTACCGGTCTGGACGGCGATGATGATGGAATCGAATTCCATATCTTCGATCTTCAGTGTCAGGCCGAGCTTTTCGGCAACAGCTGCTGCGATCTCGGCATCGATACCGACGATCTCTTCGCCTTCATAGTACTCATAAGGCGGAAAGTACGCATTAGTTCCCATTGTCAGGACACCGTCCGCGACTGTTGTGAAACCGGATGCTTCCGGAGCCTCCTCAGCAGTCTCTTCCGCCGCCGGAGCTGCTTCCGCTGCCGGTTCTGCCGCAGGAGCCGCTGCAGGGGCCGCACAGGCCATCATGGAAAGTGCCATTGTGCCTGCAAGGATCATAGCTATAATCTTCTTCATAATCGATCTCCTCCTTAAAATCTCCGCTTACGCGGTACGAAGAACAGTATATGCATTTTTATTCATTATTTCAAGGAAATAGTGAAAGAAATTCATCTTCTGGATAAAACAGGGGCAGGCGGACAGAAAGACATAAAAAGCGCATACAGTTTCATGCCTCCATGAACAGCTGTATGCGTTTTTTATGCCGGTATGCCGGTCTTATTCAGGATGGGATTTTATGAGCTGATGCTAACCGGACAGTCCAAGGAGCCTGTTCCTGATTCCGGTCAGGATCACAGCAAGTCCCAAAGCAAATGCGGTCGCTGCAGTAAAGGCTAGTATATCGCTCATATCGCACCTCCTATCACTTACTTCGCTGTCGGTTAGTTTCAACTAACTATTATTATAAATAAAAAGCCTGCTTTGTCAACAGGCTTTTTATATTTAATACTTATACGATCAGGCCGATCTTTTTCTTGACTTTATTCAGAGTCCTCTGGCTGATCCTGGCCGCCCTTTCAGCACCTGACCTGTAGCACTCTTCCAGATAGGCATTATCTTTCATAAGGTCATTGAACCTTGTCCTGACGCCGGAGAGTTCTTCCGCAACTGCTTCACCGACGGCAGCCTTGAAATCGCCATATCCCCTGCCCGCAAATTCCTTCTCGATATCGTCAAAGCTCCTGCCGGTAACGACGGAATATATAGTCATCAGGTTGTTGATGCCGTCTTTGCCTTCGCGGAAAACAACTTCCGTTTCGGAGTCGGTGACCGCACGTTTGAACTTGTTGCGGATCACTGCCGGATCGTCCAGTATCGAGATGAACGCGTTGGTATTGGTGTCCGATTTGGACATCTTCTTCGCGGGATCCTGGAGTGACATGATCTTCGCGCCTTCTTTGGCGATATAGGGTTCCGGCATGCGGAAAACATCCCCGTAAAGACCGTTAAAGCGGTTGACGATCGTCCTGGTCAGCTCAAGGTGCTGCTTCTGGTCCGCACCGACGGGCACATAATCCGGCTGGTAAAGCAGGATATCGGCTGCCATGAGGGCAGGATAGTCGAACAGACCGGCGTTGATGTTCTCCGGATGCTGCTGTGACTTGTCCTTGAACTGGGTCATCCTGGAAAGTTCGCCGAACTGTGTATAACAGGAAAGGATCCAGCCCAGCTCTGCATGCGCCGGCACATGGCTCTGGATGAACACGATACTCTTCTCCGGATCGATCCCGCAGGCCAGAAGCAGCGCAAAAGCTTCCTTTGAATGCTTGCGGAGCTCGGCAGGCTCCTGCCTCACTGTCAGGGAATGCAGATCGGCGATAAAGTACGCGCAGTCAAAATCATCCTGCATCTTCTGCCAGTTCCTGACAGCACCGATATAATTGCCCAGGGTAAATACGCCGGTGGGCTGTATACCTGATAACAGGACCTGTTTGCGTTCCGGTTTCTTGGTCTCGTTGTTTTCCATGTCATCACCTGCGCAGGCCGGCATCTCTGCCTGTCCTGCAAATCCATAATACAGTCAACAGTATCGAACAGTGTTTTTATTCTATCACAAGAACCTGCAAAACCATTAACGAATTATTAAATTTATGAAGTGAAACCTCCGCAGCCTGTCTGCGGCTGTTTAAATGTAATTTATCATGCTATACTCAATTTACTTATCAGCAATAAGAAATGCTTAAGATAAGGAGGAGAATATTATGAAGAAAAATGATAACGGAAACCGTCTGATCGGCTGGATATCCCTTATCCTTGCCGCAGTCATCTGCATCGTGGCCGTCAGCGCATGCGCGGCGTCAAAGTCATCTTCCGCATCCTCGAAGGCTGACCCGTCTGAAAGCTCAGACGTTCCTTCGGCCGTAACGCCGATCGAAGAGGCCGCAGAAGATGCTGCCGGTGATGCGGCCGATATCGCCGAAGCCGCGTCTGAAACAGCGGATGAGTCCGGCGAAGCCGGTACACCTGCTGCCGCTGCCGAAGCAGTCACTGCCGAAAGCAGCAGCGCTTCCGAAGATACAGGCGCAGGCAAAGAGACTGAGATCTACACCGCACCTGCCGCAGATACGGACGGTGACACCATCATCCAGTCCGCCGACACGGCGACAGGTTCCGGCCGGATACGTCAGCTGCCCAGTGCCAGCCAGAGCAGCACGCCGAAGAGCCAGTCAAGCACCTCTTCAGTCCTGACTGATACGACAAAACGCCCTTCCGTTTTTTCCGGTCCTTCGGTCATGTTCATCGAGAAAACGCCAGTAGCCGAAAAGAAGGTCGCATATAAGGACGATTCTTTCCCTTCGACACAGGAAGACGTCCAGCAGCTGTTAAAGGACCTGGCTTCCTACTGGGCCAGCTATAACCTGGATGCCGTGGATTACCTGGTCAGGATGGAAAAATACCGCTACCTGTCACAGCTGCTTACGGGTTCCGCAGACTGCTTCTACTACGGCGATACGAACGCCGAAGGCGTCCCCAACGGCAAGGGTATCGCTGTATATGCCGGAAACCAGTATTATTACGGTGACTTCGTCAACGGCAAGAGGAGCGGCAAAGGCCACTGGTACCAGATCTTCAACCGCAAGGGCGAATATGCCAAAGCCAACAACGGCATCTATCTGCATACCTACAACGGCGAATGGAAGAACGACCTGCCGGACGGCCAGGGACAGGAACATATCAGCCTGGATGATCAGTACCTGACGACCAGGATCGTTACCAACGTCATCGGTACCTTCACGGAAGGTTATTATGACGGCGAGATGAAGGCGACCAGCCTGGATCAGGATATGCACTTTGTCAACTGGACCGGCTACTGCATCAAGGGAGCCTGGGCTCCCATTGACGGCAACGTGGTCGTAGGCTACAACAAACAGAACCAGATCCCTGTTTTAAGGAATGCCGAAAACCGCGACGACTACTTCTGGATGATGCAGGAGGAGAACGGAGGCCAGGGTGTCATGGGCCTCGTCGGAAGATAACGGGACGCCCCGCACTGTTCAATTGATCATAATAAAAAAGGACTGAGGCCATGATATGTACCCAGAATCCTGGACATATTGATCGAGCCTTTAGGTGAAACACATGGATGCTTCCCTGTACCTTACAGGAGGCATACATTTTGTTTTAGCCTGGATACTCTCAGTGTTGTAATAGCATATATATTCACGGACTGCGTCCGAGAACTTCTCAAATGTTGTATATTCTTTTTCGTATCCATAGAACATCTCGTTTTTCAATCTTCCGAAGAATGTTTCCATGATACTGTTGTCGTAACAGTTGCCTT
>JAFVHP010000017.1 GCA_017474455.1 Lachnospiraceae bacterium | reverse complement strand
GAGATCGTGATACCACGTTCTCTCTCTTCAGGAGCCTTGTCGATCATATCGAAAGCAACTGCATCGCCGGTGCCAAGTCTGTCAGCCAGAACAGAAGTAATAGCAGCTGTCAGAGTGGTTTTGCCATGGTCAACGTGACCGATAGTGCCGATGTTTACATGCGGCTTAGTTCTGTCAAAATGAGCCTTTCCCATTTCTTTCATTTCCTCCTTAATAAATGTAATCCACCCATCCGGACAAACTAATTGTCCGCAAATCGCTATGCATGATTATAACGAATGGGTTTGATTATTTCAAGTATCAGTTACCCTTGTTGGAAAGTACTTTATCCTGTACGTTTTTCGGTACCGGTTCATACTTTTCAAAGAACATTGAATAGTTGCCGCGGCCCTGGGTCTTGGATCTCAAGTCTGTCGCATAACCGAACATTTCGGAAAGCGGAACATAACCGCGAACCAGTTTGCCGCCGCCGATATCGTCCATTCCGAAGACTCTTCCGCGTCTGGAATTGATATCGCCGATCACGTCGCCCATATACTCCTCAGGCATTGTAACTTCGACCTTCATGATCGGCTCGAGAAGCACCGGGTCAGCCTTTTTCATGGCTTCTTTGAAGCACATGGAACCGGCAATGTGGAATGCCATTTCCGAAGAGTCGACTTCATGGTAGGAACCGTCATAAACATTCGCGTGAATGCCGACAACGGGGAATCCGCCGAGAGTACCGGTCTTCATGGCTTCCTCGATACCTTCACCGATTGCCGGAATGTATTCCTTGGGAATATTGCCGCCTACAACAGTAGATTCGAACGAATAGAGTTCTTCGCCGTTGGCGTCCACAGGTTCAAAAATTACCTTGCAGTGACCATACTGGCCGCGGCCGCCTGACTGTCTGGCGTATTTGTATTCCTGATCCACCCTCTTGGTAAAGGTCTCACGATAAGCGACCTGCGGAGCGCCGACATTGGCTTCCACATGGAACTCACGTAAAAGTCTGTCAACGATGATCTCCAGATGGAGCTCACCCATACCCGCGATGATCGTCTGGCCTGTCTCACTGTCCGTATGTGCACGGAAAGTCGGATCTTCTTCGGAGAGCTTGCCGAGTGCTTCGGCAAGTTTGCCCTGTCCGGCTTTTGTCTTGGGCTCGATTGCGAGCTCGATAACAGGTTCCGGGAATTCCATGGATTCAAGGATGACCGGATGTGTTTCATCGCAGATCGTATCGCCGGTCGTTGTGATCTTAAGTCCGACAGCTGCAGCAATGTCGCCGGAGAAGACCTTCTCGATCTCTGTGCGGTGATTGGCATGCATCTGCAGGATACGGCCCATACGTTCTTTCTTGTCTTTTGTAGCATTCAGTACATATGAACCGGCATTTACCGTTCCGGAATAAACACGGAAGAACGCAAGCTTTCCGACAAAGGGATCCGTCATGATCTTAAAAGCAAGAGCGGCAAAAGGTTCTTCATCGGAAGAATGCCTCTCAACCTCATTGCCGTTAAGGTCGACACCCTTGATAGCCGGAACATCCAGCGGTGAAGGCATAAACTCGACGATAGCATCTATTGCTTTCTGTACGCCTTTGTTCTTATATGCCGAACCGCATGTAACAGGCACTGCCCTGCATTCGCAGGTGGCCTTGCGGAGCGCCGCTTTCATCTGGTCAACCGTAGGTTCTTCACCTTCCAGATACATTTCCGTAAGGTCGTCATCGAGTTCGCAGACCTTTTCCACCAGTTCGGTATGATAAAGTTCCGCTTCTTCTCTGACTTCTTCCGGTATATCTGTTACAGTGATATCCGTACCGTCATCATTATTGAAGATATAGGCATCCATTTCGAACAGATCTACGATACCCTTGAAGTTTTCTTCCTTACCGACGGGGATCTGGATCATGATCGCATTTTTGCCCAGTCTGTTCCTGATCTGATCAACGCAGCCGTAATAATCCGCGCCGATCACATCCATTTTGTTGACGAACGCCATCCTGGGAACATTATAGGTATCTGCCTGACGCCAGACGTTTTCGGACTGGGGTTCGACACCGCCCTTGGCCGAAAAAACGCCGAGTGCACCGTCAAGGACACGCAGAGAACGTTCAACTTCAACTGTAAAGTCTACGTGTCCGGGCGTATCGATGATATTGATACGATGCTCCAGGGCACCTTTTTTGTTCTCGTTGTGATCCTGCAGTGTCCAGTGGCAGGTAGTAGCGGCTGACGTGATCGTAATACCGCGTTCCTGTTCCTGCTCCATGTAGTCCATGGTCGCAGTTCCCTCATGAGTCTCGCCGATCTTGTAATTAACACCAGTATAGTAAAGGATCCTTTCGGTAAGAGTCGTTTTACCGGCATCAATATGAGCCATAATACCGATGTTTCTGGTTCTCTCCAGGGGATACTCTCTCAATTGTTCCGCCAAAGATTTTCCTCCTTAAGCCCTCAAATCATTTTCTTATGTACGCACTCTGAAAACGATCCGATCAGAATCTGTAATGAGAGAACGCCCTGTTTGCATCTGCCATCTTGTGCATATCTTCTTTTCTCTTGACAGATGAACCAGTATTGTTGAATGCATCCAGAATCTCGCCTGCAAGTCTGTCTTCCATCTTCTTCTCGCCTCTTCTGCGGGAGAACATGACCATCCAGCGCAGTGCAAGCGCCTGGCGTCTGTCAGGACGGACTTCGATAGGTACCTGGTATGTGGCACCACCGATCCTCCTTGCCTTGACTTCGAGAACAGGCATGATGTTATTCATAGCTGTTTCGAAGACTTCGATCGCGGGTTTGCCCGCTTTTTCTTCGATCTTGGAGAATGCACCATATACAATCTTCTGCGCTACGCCTTTCTTGCCATCAAGCATGACGGCATTGATCAGCTTGGTAACGACTTTGTTATTGTATAAGGGATCTTCAAGTACTTCTCTTTTCTGTACATGTCCTTTACGTGGCACGTTACTTCCCTCCTTATCAGAGCGGTCACAGGGACCGCGATAATTCACAGGTACTCACAATACAGATGTGTCCGTGCTGATCTATCTTGATAAAACAGCTGCCAACACTAACCTCTATTAAGTACCTTATACAACAAAGGTTACTTTGCTGCCTTCGGCCGCTTAGCGCCATACTTTGAGCGAGCCTGCTTACGATTGGCTACGCCGGCTGTATCCAGTGTACCCCTGATGATGTGGTATCTGGTACCAGGCAGATCCTTAACTCTTCCGCCTCTGATCAGAACAACACTGTGCTCCTGCAGGTTATGGCCTTCACCCGGAATGTAGCTGGTAACTTCGATCCCGTTTGAAAGACGTACCCTGGCGATCTTTCTTAAGGCTGAGTTAGGCTTTTTGGGCGTTGCAGTCTTAACTGCCGTGCAGACGCCGCGCTTCTGGGGCGCATTCATCTTGACTGTCTTTTTCTGCAGAGAATTGAATCCGCGGAGCAGCGCAGGAGCCTGTGACTTCTTTACGGAAGTCTGACGTCCGTTTCTAACTAACTGGTTAAATGTGGGCATTCTGTTTCACCTCCTTCTTCTAATATTTGAGACATACGGCAAAAAGCGTATGAAAACTCACGAAATATGATTATATCGAAGCATGGAAGGCTTTGTCAACACTTGAAAAGCCTTCCATGTTTTAAAGGTATTATTTCTTATACTAATGTCTCAGCAAAATCTTCGGAAACCGACTCCGTCTCTTCGATGTATTCAACAGTCTCTTCCGATTCATACTGCTGCTGGCTGACAGCCTGGACCGCTTTCCTTCCGAAAAGATTGACCGGATTGGCATCCGTGGAAAGGTGCGTGTTCCTGTATCTCTTCATTCCGGTACCGGCAGGGATCAGCTTACCGATAATGACGTTTTCTTTCAGTCCGATAAGCGGATCGACCTTTCCGTGGATGGCGGCATCGGTCAGTACCTTGGTCGTTTCCTGGAAGGACGCTGCCGACAGGAACGAATTGGTCGCAAGTGCGGACTTCGTAATGCCGAGGATGATCTGCTTGCCGTCTGCAGGTTCTTTTCCTTCCTGCTCCATCCTTTCGTTCTCGTCTTCATAATCGAGGATGTCCACAAGTGATCCGGGAAGGAATTCCGTATCTCCCGATGTTTCGATCCTGACCTTCTTGAGCATCTGGCGGACGATCACTTCGATATGCTTATCGCAGATGTCAACGCCCTGGAGCCGGTATACTCTCTGGACTTCCCTGAGCAGATAGTTCTGTACGGAGCGGATTCCCTTGATCTTGAGAAGGTCATGAGGGTTAACGCTGCCTTCGGTAAGCTCGTCGCCGGCTTCTATCGTCTGGCCGTCTATTACCTTGATCCTGGATCCGTAAGGGATCGGATAAGCCTTGGATTCACCTTCGCTGACATTTGTAACGACCACTTCTCGGTTCTTCTTATTGTCATTTATGGTGACAACACCGCCGAATTCGGCAATGATGGCAAGTCCCTTGGGCCTTCTGGCTTCAAAAAGCTCTTCTACACGGGGAAGACCCTGTGTGATATCGCCGCCGGCAACACCGCCGGTGTGGAAGGTACGCATCGTAAGCTGTGTACCGGGTTCGCCGATCGACTGGGCAGCGATGATACCGACTGCTTCACCGACCTGGACCATTTCGCCTGTAGCCATATTCGCGCCGTAGCACTTTGCGCAGATCCCGAGATGGGACCGGCAGGTCAGGATCGTACGGATCTTTACCTTTTCTACCGGACCGCCGTCTTCGGCAACACCCTTCGAAAGGATGGCTTTGGCCCTGGCAGGCGTGATCATGTGGTTCTTCTTGACGATCACATTGCCTTCATTATCTTTAATGTCGTAGCAGGATACCCTTCCGGTGATCCTGTCCTTTAACGTCTCGATCGTTTCCTTGCCGTCCATGAAGGCTGCGACTTCCATACCGGGGATCGTCTCACGGCCTTCACAGCAGTCGATCTCACGAATGATCAGTTCCTGGGAAACGTCGACCATTCGGCGTGTCAGGTAACCGGAGTCAGCGGTACGCAGAGCCGTATCTGACAGACCTTTCCTGGCGCCGTGCGCGGACATGAAGTACTCCAGAACATCCAGTCCTTCACGGAAATTGGATTTGATCGGAAGTTCGATCGTACGTCCTGTCGTATCTGCCATCAGGCCTCGCATGCCGGCCAGCTGTTTGATCTGCTGGTTGGAACCACGGGCACCCGAATCAGCCATCATAAAGATGTTGTTATATTTATCAAGGCTGTTGAGCAGGACTTCCGTCAGTTCCTTATCGATCTCTGTCCAGGTATCCACGACACCGCGGTATCTTTCTTCCTCAGTAACAAGACCTCTGCGGAAGTTCGCGGAAATCTTGTCGACTGTCTGCTGTCCGCGCGCGAGAAGCTCTTTCTTCTGGGGCGGTACAGTGATATCGGCGATAGAGACCGTCATGGCCGCGATCGTTGAATACTTGTAACCGATCGCCTTGATCAGGTCAAGGACTTCAGCGGTCTTGAATGTTCCGTGGGTATCGATGATCCTCTGCAGGATCTCTTTCAGATACTTCTTATTAACAAGGAAATCAACTTCCGGCTTCAGGAAGTTCTCCGGCAGGCTTCTGTCAACAAAGCCGAGATCCTGAGGCAGTATCTCATTGAACAGCAGTCTTCCGAGCGTCGTCTCTACCGTACCTGTCTGGAGATTGCCTTCCGCGTCTTTCTTGCTGACCCTGACGTGGATCCTTGTATGAAGGGTGATGCAGTGGTTTTCATAAGCCAGGATCGCCTCATTCATATCACGGTAGTAATTGCCCTCTCCGGGTTCGCCTTCGCGAAGCTGGGTAAGGTAATAAATGCCCAGTACCATATCCTGTGAAGGAACTGCGACCGGTCCGCCGTCTGAAGGTTTCAGAAGGTTGTTCGGGGCCAGCAGAAGGAATCTGCACTCAGCCTGCGCCTCTACGGAAAGAGGAAGATGGATAGCCATCTGGTCACCGTCAAAGTCGGCATTGAACGCGGTACAGACGAGCGGGTGAAGCTTGATCGCCTTGCCTTCGACGAGTACGGGTTCAAAAGCCTGGATACCGAGCCTGTGAAGAGTGGGGGCACGGTTAAGCATGACAGGATGCTCACCGATCACGTCCTCAAGGATATCCCACACCTGGGGATCGACCCTTTCCACAAGCTTCTTGGCATTTTTGATATTGGTGGAAATATTCCGCTGTTCAAGTTCCTTCATAACGAAAGGCTTGAAAAGCTCAAGGGCCATTTCCTTCGGGACACCGCACTGATAGATCTTCAGTTCGGGACCGACAACGATAACGGAACGGCCGGAATAGTCAACACGCTTGCCGAGCAGGTTCTGTCTGAATCGTCCGGATTTACCTTTAAGCATATCGGAAAGCGACTTCAGCGCACGGTTGCCGGGGCCAGTTACAGGACGGCCTCTTCTACCGTTATCGATAAGGGCATCGACCGCTTCCTGCAGCATACGTTTTTCATTGCGGACAATGATATCCGGGGCGCCGAGGTCAAGAAGCCTCTTAAGCCTGTTGTTCCTGTTAATGATCCTGCGGTACAGGTCATTCAGGTCGGAAGTCGCGAAACGGCCGCCGTCCAGCTGTACCATAGGCCGAAGATCCGGAGGGATAACGGGAATGCAGTCCATGACCATCCATGAAGGCTGGTTGCCGGATTCCCTGAATGCTTCCATGACTTCAAGGCGCTTGATAATACGGGCACGCTTCTGTCCGGTAGCCTCGTTCATCTGCTTGCTGAGGCTTTCGTACTCAGCTTCCACATCGATTGCAAGAAGCAGTTCCTTTACGGCTTCAGCGCCCATGCCCGCGCGGAATCTTGCGCCCCATTTGTCCCTTGCTTCCTGGAATTCCTTTTCAGTCAGGATCTGCTTGTATTCAAGATCTGTCTGTCCCTTGTCCAGAACGACATAGGACGCGAAATACAGTATCTTTTCAAGGATCTTCGGGGACATATCGAGAACAAGGCCCATACGGCTCGGGATCCCCTTGAAATACCATATATGGGATACCGGCGCGGCCAGTTCGATATGGCCCATGCGCTCACGGCGGACAGAAGACTTCGTGACTTCAACGCCGCAGCGGTCGCAGATGACACCTTTGTAACGGATCTTTTTATACTTGCCGCAATGGCACTCCCAGTCCTTTGTGGGTCCGAAGATCCTTTCACAGAAAAGTCCGTCTCTTTCGGGTTTTAAGGTCCTGTAATTAATGGTCTCCGGCTTCGTGACCTCACCCTTTGACCACGCTTTGATCTTATCCGGCGAAGCCAGTCCGATCCTGATCGAATCAAAAGTAACAGGCTGATATCCTTGCTGCTTGGTATTAGGCATATTTTCCTCCATTTAAGAATCGCAGATCACGGTAACATTCAACAGCAGTGATCAATACGAATCTTCAGCATCGCCGGCAAAGCTGCCGGTAAAATCATCGTTGTCCTGTTCTGTCTCATCCGGTGCGGGCATATCCTCGAGTCTGCCGCTCTCGGAGTTGAACTCCTGGCTTACAAATCCCTCACGGGAAAGCTCGTCATTATCCACCCGGTTATAATCCTTGAAATTATTCGCCATCTCAAAACGGTAAACCGATGATTCTCCGTAATCGATATCTTCGGAGATCTCAACCTCGGAACCGTCTTCCGTCAGCACCTGGATATCCAGGCCGAGAGCCTGCAGCTCCTTCAGAAGGACCTTAAAGGACTCGGGTATGCCGGCTTCGGGAATATTGGCGCCTTTGATGATAGCTTCATATGTCTTGACACGTCCGACCACATCGTCCGACTTGACCGTCAGGATCTCCTGCAGTGTATACGCAGCGCCGTAAGCTTCCAGCGCCCACACTTCCATTTCACCGAATCTCTGGCCGCCGAACTGGGCTTTGCCGCCGAGAGGCTGCTGGGTGACAAGGGAGTAAGGACCTGTAGAACGGGCATGGATCTTGTCGTCGACAAGGTGGTGGAGCTTGAGGTAATGCATATGCCCTATCGTAACGGGGCCGTCGAACAGTTCACCTGTACGTCCGTCCCTGAGCCAAACCTTGCCGTCGCGTGAGATCGGAACGCCTGCGTATTCTTTTCTGTGATCGCGGTTCTCATACAGATAGTTCATGATGTCCGCGCTGACAGAATCCTTATACTTTGCTTCGAAATCCTTCCAGGGCTCATTGACATAGCTGTTTGCCATATCGAGAGCATCCATGATGTCTTCCTCATTGGCACCGTCAAATACGGGCGAAGACACATTAAAGCCAAGGGCTTTTGCCGCAAGGGAAAGATGGATCTCAAGTACCTGGCCTATATTCATTCGTGAAGGCACGCCCAGCGGGTTCAGGACGATATCCAGCGGTCTTCCGTTCGGCAGATAAGGCATATCTTCCATGGGAAGCACCCTGGAGACAACACCCTTGTTGCCGTGACGTCCTGCCATCTTATCGCCGACAGAGATCTTTCTCTTCTGCGCGATATAGATCCTGACTGCCTTGTTGACACCGGGCGGCAGTTCGTCACCTTCAGCCCTGGAGAATACTTTCGTATCCACAATGATGCCGTACTCGCCATGGGGTACTTTCAGGGAAGTATCACGGACTTCCCTTGCCTTTTCGCCGAAGATGGCTCTTAAGAGCCTCTCTTCCGCCGTAAGCTCGGTCTCGCCCTTGGGTGTGACCTTGCCGACCAGAATATCGCCTGCGCGGACTTCCGCGCCGATACGGATGATGCCCTCTTCGTCAAGATCCTTAAGGGCTTCCTCGCCGACACCGGGAACATCCCTCGTGATCTCTTCAGGTCCGAGTTTGGTGTCTCTGGCTTCTGCTTCGAACTCTTCAATATGGACAGATGTGTAAACATCATCCCTGACCAGTTTTTCACTGATCAGTACGGCATCTTCGTAGTTATATCCTTCCCAGGTCATGAACCCGATCAGCGGATTCTTTCCGAGGCCGAGTTCGCCGTTGCTGGTCGACGGACCGTCCGCGATGACCTGGCCTGCCGCAACTCTCTCGCCGACAAAGACGATGGGCTTCTGGTTATAGCAGTTGCTCTGATTGCTTCTCTGGAACTTCTGAAGCTTGAATTCTTCCTTTTCACCGTCATCGTATTTTACGGTGATCGTATTGGCGTCTACATATTCGACAACACCGTTCTTGGAAGAAAGTACGCAGACACCCGAGTCTTCGGCCGCCTTGACTTCCATACCTGTACCGACGACAGGGGCCTGTGTTGTCAGAAGCGGCACAGCCTGCCTCTGCATGTTGGAACCCATAAGCGCACGGTTCGCGTCGTCGTTCTCAAGGAACGGGATCAGGGATGTAGCGACGGAAAAGACCATCTTGGGAGAAACGTCCATATACTCGAACATCGTTTTCGCATATGTACTGGTCTCCTGCCTGAACCTTCCGGACACGTTGTCCTCAATGAAATGCCCTTCTTCATCCAGAGGCGTATTGGCCTGCGCTACATGATAGTTGTCTTCTTCGTCGGCAGTCATGTATTCTACCTGGTCTGTGACGCGGGGATTGCCGGGATCACTCTGGTCAACATACCGGTAAGGGGTCTCCACGAAACCGTACTCATTGATCCTTGCATAGCAAGCCAGAGAGTTGATCAAGCCGATATTGGGACCTTCAGGAGTTTCGATGGGGCACATCCTGCCGTAATGTGTATAATGAACGTCTCGTACTTCGAAACCGGCCCTGTCCCTGGAAAGACCGCCGGGCCCGAGGGCGGAAAGCCTGCGCTTGTGCGTCAGCTCGCCGAGCGGGTTATTCTGGTCCATGAACTGGGACAGCTGGGATGATCCGAAGAATTCCTTGACTGCCGCCTGGATGGGCTTGATATTGATGAAAGCCTGCGGGGAGACCTGCTCATTCGCATCCAGGGTCGTCATTCTCTCACGGACAACACGTTCCATACGGGAAATACCGATCCTGTACTGATTCTGGAGGAGTTCTCCGACCGAACGGATACGGCGGTTTCCGAGATGGTCGATATCGTCGTCGTTGCCGATGCCGTACTCAAGATGCATATTATAGTTGATGCTGGCGAGGATATCTTCTTTGGTGATGTGCTTGGGAATAAGCTCATGCACGCTCTTCTTCAGGACATCCGCCAGTGCTTCGGGCTCTGTATTATCCTGGAAACGGATCAGGATCTCACGCAGCGCGGGATAGTATACCTTTTCCGTGATACCCAGTTCGGCAGGGTCGCAGTCGACGAAATGAGTGATATCGACCATAAGGTTGGACAGCACCCTTACATCCCTGTCCTCAGCACGGATCAGTACGGAAGAAATGGCAGCGTTCTGGATATCGTCAGCCATCTGCGCCGTTACCTTTTCGCCTGCGGAACCCAGGATCTCGCCGTTTGCCTCATCCACTACATCCTCTGCGAGGATGTGTCCGCGGATACGGTTTCTGAAGGAAAGCTTCTTATTAAATTTATAACGTCCCACTTTTGCCAGATCATATCTGCGGGGATCGAAGAACATGGCATTAATAAGCGAATCCGCGCTTTCGACTGAAAGCGGTTCGCCCGGGCGTATCTTCTTATATAATTCAAGAAGGCCTGTTTCATAATTGTTGGACGGATCCTTAGCCAGGGATGCCATAAGCTTGGGCTCTTCACCAAACAGATCGATGATCTCTTCATCCGTTCCGATGCCAAGCGCCCTGATCAGTACTGTGACCGGGACTTTCCTGGTCCTGTCGACACGGACGTAAAAAACATCGTTCGCATCCGTCTCATATTCCAGCCAGGCGCCGCGGTTCGGGATGACCGTGCAGGAATAAAGCTTGGTTCCGAATTTGTCCTGGTCGATCCCGTAATAAATACCAGGAGAACGGACAAGCTGGGATACGATGACACGCTCAGCACCGTTGATGACAAAAGTACCATTCTTTGTCATGAGCGGCAGATCGCCCATGTAGATCTCCTGATCTTTTACTTCCTGCTTGTTCTGTTTATCAAAAAGTCTTACCCTGACCTTGAGAGGTGCTGCATAGGTCGCGTCGCGTTCCTTGCACTTCTCGATGGAATACTTTACTTCGTTCTCACAGAGCTCGTAACCGACAAAAGAAAGGCTGAGTCTTCCGCTGTAATCTTCGATCGGTGAAATATCATCAAAGACCTCCTGGAGGCCGGAGTCCAAAAACCACTGATAAGAATCCTTCTGGACCTTTATCAGGTTCGGCACGGGCAGAACGTCTTTCTGCCTCGAATAGCTCATCCGAACATTCTTGGGACTGCCGGTAGGATGTAATCTGTTTTTTTCCATCTAATTCACCCCGTATTTTCAATTTATCTGACCCTCACGGCGTCAGAAAACAAACACCTAAAAATAGGCGCAGAGAAGCAAATTCCAGTTTACAACATGGGATTTCAAGATGTCAATACAAACTTAAACTAAAAAAGCAAAACAGCAACTGCCGCCGGCAGGTACTGTTTTGCTTTAATATCTTTGATTCGGATAAAACTCTTCGGCTGATTACTTTAATGTGACCTTAGCGCCTACTTCTTCGAGTTTCTTCTTCAGCTCTTCAGCTTCTTCCTTGCTGACCTGCTCCTTGATTACCTTCGGAGCGGATTCAACAGTATCTTTCGCTTCCTTAAGACCAAGGCCGGTGATCTCACGGACAACCTTGATGACCTTAACCTTTTCAGCGCCGAACTCGGTCAGCTCAACGTCAAACTCGGTCTTTTCTTCCTCAGCGGCGGCTGCGGGGCCTGCTGCTGCAACGACGACACCTGCTGCTGCAGATACGCCAAACTCTTCTTCACATGCCTTTACAAGGTCATTGAGCTCAAGAACAGATAACTCTTTGATCGCTTCGATGATCTCTGCGCCAGTTAATTTAGCCATTGTATTACCTCCATAATTATTCAGACATTTCTGATTGATTCAAGTTCTGTAAATCCTGTGCGGGGATCATTCCTCAGCAGCAGGGGCTTCTGCAGGTTCTTCTGCAGGGGCTTCAACAGCTTCTGCTGCTGTTTCAGCAGGTGCTTCCGCAGCTGCCTCAGCAGGAGCTTCATTTTCTGCTGCAGGTTCAGCTGCCGCAGCTTCGCCGCCTTCAGCCTTCTTTTCCGCGATCTGTTTAAGAACACGGGCAAAGTTGGTGACAGGTGACTGCATGCTTCCAAGCAATCTGGATAACAGTTCGTCTCTTGAAGGGATCTTGGCGATCTCTTTCATGCCGTCGGCATCATAAAGAGCGCCTTCAACAACACCGCCTTTGATCTCGAGCATCTTTGCTGTTTCAGCAAACTTTGCAAGGACACGGGCAGGTGCGGTTGCATCCGTTTTGGAGACTGCCATTGCGCTGGGACCTTCCAGGAACTTCGAGAGCTCTTCAAAAGGCGTATCCTTGAATGCAAAGTTCATCATGGTGTTCTTATAAACTTTGTAGTAGATGCCTTCTGCCCTGAGCTGTCTGCGAAGATCGGTATCCTGCGCAACAGTAAGACCCCTGTGGTCGACCAGAACAACAGACTGTGCTCCTTCGATCTTCTCGGAGATTTCCTGTATGACAGGCTGCTTCAACTCCACTTTTGCCATTTCTTTACCTCCTTATAGAATATGTACCGAAGGAAAATGAAAAAACCCCTGACCCGAAAACGCGGATCAGGGGATCTCTAACCGATCAGATCTGCCGGACCGTCTGCCGGTCCGCAGTTAATATCGTTTCCCATCCTCGGCAGGCAGAATGTATTCTTTACGCCAGTCGGCACCTGCTGTCTTCGGCCTTAAAAAATTAACATACTTTACGATACTATGTCAAGCCAAATATCAAAATTCATTTACCCGTTACGGGAGCACTCTTACGACACGGGTTATCGTCCTGTAGTTGGCTGCCTTGACACAGATACCGCTTCTGGGGCTGCCTGCGTTAACGACCATTCCGTTTCCTATATAAATAGCAACATGATCGATATATCCGCGGCTGGAATAGAATACCAGGTCCCCGGGCAGCGCTTCACTATAGGGAATGATCGTACCAGCTCTGGCCTGGTCAGCCGCGACCCGCGGCAATGTCACTCCGTAAGTCTTATATATCGTCTGGACATAACCAGAACAGTCGGCGCCTTTCGTCAGGCTGGTCCCGCCCCAGACATACGGATTCCCGATAAACTGCTGCGCATAATTGCAGAGCTGTGCCCTAATATTGTTGACTTCGGTCCCGTAAGTCAGTTCGGCGATCGATACAGCCGTTTTCAAAGATCTGTCCAGCGTAACATAACGTGAAGATACATAGGCGATATTGTTATCCAGATTGATCTTGACCCAGTTTCCAAGGGCATCCACAACGTCCAGCACTTCACCGTTGGAAACTGCGGTCAGGGCGCCTGCCCTTTCATCGGGTTCAAGACGTACGGTAAGCTTGCCTTCATCCACATGGACGACCGCCTGCAGGAAGATCGCGTCTTTGGCCAGAAGCCTTGCATCCGCTCCGGTCGCAAGATAATCGGCCTTGACATATCCTTCCACCTCGCCGGACACGATCTGATACCACCCGTTCTCTTCACCGACCACATTGCATACAGCGTTTGAAGGGAGCCTTCCGGCCAGTTCAGCCGTTTCGGAGGGCTCTTCCCGGATATTCAGAGTATCGGAGACGTTGGCGATGCCAAGATGATCATAATATGAAAAGATGTGGTCCAGCTCCCTGGCGCTTTCGATATACTCTTCTTCACTTACTGTATTTTCATACAGCAGCATGGCTCCGATGGGATCGGCGGATGTTATGTATTCATCTTCTGCGTATGCCCTGATACCAAAGCAAAGGACTGCGGCAGCAGCCATGATCGCCGTCGCTGCAAGTCCGGTCGGCCTGTTCATTCTCATATGCTCCTTTTAACCCAATACCGTGCTGTTTCTGTCCCGGTGAAACTGTGCACCCGCTTCCATATCTTCCTGAAGTGTACGGGAAAGTTCTTCCACTGAACCGTATTTTTGTTCTGCCCGTCTGAATTCCAGAAGACCGACTTCGGCTTCCTGTCCGTACACATCTTCATCCATTCCGTATACATAGGTCTCTGCCAGCGGGCGGTGTTCATCCGTGATCGTGGGCTTTATGCCAATATTCGTGATCGACGGCATGATCCTGCCGCATATCCGGGTCTCGGAATAATACACGCCAAACGGCGGAAGGAATTTCTCATCCTCTATCGCCTGATTCATTGTCGGCATATGCATTTTGCTGGCCAGATGTCTTCCGTGGATCACAGGCCCGGTAAAGCCAAACGGCCTCCCCAGCATTTTTGCCGCTTCGGACAGTTTCCCGTCTGCGATGGCTTCCCTGATCCGCGTAGAACTGACAGGGCTTCCCCCGTAACTGACTTTGCCGACACATCTGACAAGGAAGCCGAACTCTCCGGACTCTTCTTTCAGAAGCTGCATCGTACCGCGGCCTCCTTTTCCGAAAGTAAGGTCTTCACCGCCGGAAATGCATTTTGCCCTGAGCCTGCCGCCCAGTATATCTCTGATAAAATCCCGGGGGTCCATACCGGCAGTCTCTTCATTGAACGGGAATTCCACAAGGACATCTATGCCTGTCTTTTCAAAGACTTCCCTCTTTTCCCGCGCTGTCATAAGGCATTTGACCCTGCCTTTTGAAAAGAAGTATTCAGGTGAAGGCTCAAAGGTGAATACCACGCTCTTTAACGGGACTTTACTGTCACGCACGGCATTTTTCAGGTCCTGCAAAAGAGCCTGGTGTCCCCGGTGTATCCCGTCAAACTTACCGATGGCGACTGCGCTCTGGAAATTCTGATCCGGCATAAAGCCGGCTAAATCTGAAATGATGATCATAATAAAAACATTTTATATGGAATAAAGAGCTCTCTGGAACAGTCTGTACTGTAGAGAGCCAGAAAACGTCCGTTATCGTCACACATTCTGACAATATCCCCGTTTTCCGGACTGAAAGTCTCGTCCCCGGCCTGGTCAAAACGGACAGGGTTTCCGTTCAGCAAAAACCTTGCCGCATCAGGCTTTACAATTATGCGGGCATACCTGTCAAAGTATTCATCCAGCGTCATGATACAGCCCGGGATCTTTTCAGGTTCCGTTTTCATTATATTTTCCAGCCGTTCAAGGCTTACGGCGCTGTCGATCCCGAACCGTCCGACCCTGGTACGTACCAGCGATTCCATAACTGCACCCGTGCCGAGGGCATCACCGATGTCGCTGCACAGAGAGCGGATATAGGTACCTTTGGAGCAGCGGATACGCATTTTAAAAACGGGAAGGGAAACATCTGTAATATCCAGACTGTGTATCGTCACGCTTCTTGTCCGGCGTTCAACTGTTTCTCCCCGCCTCGCGTACTCATAAAGCTTTTTTCCGCCGATCTTGACGGCGGAATACATGGGCGGAAGCTGTTCGTAGGTACAGACAAACCTGCCGGCTGTACCGGCCAGAAGTTCCGGACTGACCTTCTGCAGGACTTCTTCATCCGGCACAGATGCGGTCACCGTACCGGTCATATCAAGTGTATCGGTCGTCACGCCCAGGCGGCAGACACATTCATATTCCTTATCTTCATCCGTCAGCATGCTGCAGATCCTGGTCGCCGGCCCCAGACAGACCGGAAGGACGCCGACAGCCTGCGGATCCAAAGTCCCGGTATGTCCGATCTTCCTCATTCTGAGGATTCCGCGCAGCTTTGCAACTACATCGTTTGACGTATAACCGGCTTCCTTAAAAACGTTGATGATACCGCAATAAGCTGCTTCAGACCGCATCCAGCTGATCCTTTACCATTTGTTCGATCGTCTTTATCATGTCAAGGGGATCCCCGGTGAAAGTCATACCGGCCGCACCGGCATGCCCGCCGCCGCCCAGTTTTCCGGTGATCGCAGCGCAGTCGACCCTGCCTGCAGACCTCATGCTTACCCTGAACTCACCGTTTTGTGAACCATGGATGAAAACAGCTGCTTCCGTCCCCTCAGTCAGCATGAGCTGGCTGGAAATGCCTTCAATATCATTAATGCCCGCATGGAGTCTTTGCAGTTCATCATAAGTGATCATTCCCGTTATCAACCTGCCCTCCAGCGAAAGCACGCTGTTATACAGGACATAGCCCATTACCTTCTGCTGTACAGGGGTTTTTGCGTAGAAGACTTCCTTTACTATATCCGGGAAGTCTTTGCAGTAGCCCATAAGCTTTCCGGCCAGCTCCATAGTAGCGGCAGAAGTAGTGTTGTATCTGAATACGCCTGTATCCGTAACGATACCGATATATAGGCATCTCGCTATCTTTTCATCGATCAGCGAAGGATCCATCGTCCTGTAAAGGACTTCACAGGTACTGCTGGCTTCGGGATCGATGCAGTTCACATCTCCCGCGCCGGGATTGCTGACATGATGATCGATATTGATCGTTTTCAAGGCAGACTCGAAATGTTTTTCCGCTTCTGCGAGCCTTCCTGCCCCGGTATCCAGTACGATAAAGCAGTCATAATGCTCTATATCCGTCGCCCCGTTGTATCTTATCTTTTCAGAGGCGGGAATATTCTTAAGAAGGCTGCCCGGCAGTTCCTGGGCGAAAACATCTGCCCGTACATCCGGAAACGCTTTCTCAATATAAAGAGCGCAGGCCATGCACGACCCGATGCAGTCACCGTCCGGTCTTTCATGCCCTGCTATGCCTATCGTTTTTGCTCCTGCTATTTCATCCAGCAGATTCATTCGGTTTCCTCAGTCTGTTCATCTGTATCCGCTTCACCCCTGGCAGCTATGGCCATATTATCCATAGCCGTCACTTCATCGATGCGGTGGGACATCTCGACGCCGTAAGCGATCGAATCATCCATGATAAATCTGATCTGGGGTGTATTGCGCAGGTTCACTCTCCTTGCAAGAGAAGACCTGATCATCCCTGAAGCGGATTCCAGCCCTTCCAGAGTGCGTTCCGAATCCTCCCTGGATCCGTATACACTGATCCACGCCCTGCAGGTCTTCAGATCGGGAGCGACCTCGACCTGCACGACGCTCAGCAGCTCGCTGATCCTCGGATCCTTGATATCATCGCGGATGATCGAGGCGAGCGCCCTTTGTACTTCATCATTTATGCGCCTGTTTTTGACGCTGTTCTTTCTCATGTTCTGGGAACCTCTACCAGAATATACCCTTCAGCGATATCTCCGACGGCTATCTTATCAAAACCGTCAAATACGAGACCGCATTCAAATCCTTCACGGACTTCCTTCACATCATCCTTGAATCTCTTTAAGGATGCAAGCGAACCTTCGTAGATCAGTTCACCGTCTCTCCTTAAGCGGATCTTGCAGCCTCTCTGGAAAATGCCGTCCGTAACATAGGAACCGGCAATATTGCCGACCGCGGATGCTTTGAAGATCTGTCTGATCTCGGCATGACCGATGATCTTCTCTTCATATACCGGTGCAAGCATTCCCTTAAGGGCTGCTTCCACATCATCGATCGCCTGGTAGATGACCGAATAAAGCCTGACATCGACACCTTCCGAATCCGCCATTGACTTGACGATCGCATCCATCTTTACATTGAAGCCGATAATGACAGCATTTGAAGCGGACGCAAGGGATATGTCCGATTCCGTGATATTGCCGACAGCTGCATGGATGACCTTGACCAGGACTTCATCATTGGAAAGCTTCAGAAGGCTCTGCCGCAGCGCTTCGACACTGCCCTGCACATCCGCTTTCAGGATAAGGTTGAACTCCTTGAGCGTACCTTCCTTCATCTGGTTGAACAGGTCGTCAAGGCTCATTCTCATCTTCGTATCTTCGATGAGGTCGGCCTTATGCTGGACTTTATATGTTTCAGCGTAACTCTTCGCAGTCTTTTCATCATCATGCGCAAGGATGATCTCACCGGCTCCGGGTACGTCAGAAAGTCCAAGGACTTCAACAGGGGTGGATGGACCAGCTTCCTTGATCTTCCTGCCTTTGTCGTCGATCATGGCACGGACGCGGCCGTGGCTTGCACCGGCAGAAATATAATCTCCGGTATGAAGTGTACCTTTCTGGATCAGGACATTTGCAACCGGGCCTCTGCCCTTATCGAGTTTTGCCTCCAGTACAAGGCCTCTGGCCTTTCTGTCAGGATTGGCCTTAAGTTCCATGATATCCGCGGTAAGCAGTATGGTCTCAAGCAGTGTATCCAGACCTTCTCCGGTCTTTGCGGAAACATTGACAAATTCCGTGGAACCGCCCCACTCGGTCGGTACCAGTTCGTATTCCGTCATTTCCTGCTTTACGCGTTCCGGATTGGCATCCGGTTTATCGATCTTATTGACGGCGACAATGATCTCAACGCCGGCCGCTTTGGCATGATTGATCGCTTCCACCGTCTGCGGCATGACACCGTCATCCGCCGCAATGACAAGCACCGCGATATCCGTTGAATTAGCGCCGCGCATACGCATTGCGGTGAACGCTTCATGACCGGGGGTATCGAGGAAAGTGATCGTCCTTCCGTCTACACTGACGGTATACGCACCGATGTGCTGGGTTATGCCGCCGGCTTCCCTGTCGGTCACGTTGGAATTCCTGATCGCGTCAAGCAGAGATGTTTTTCCGTGATCGACATGGCCCATCACGCAGATGACAGGTGCCCTGTCACGCAGCGTTTCTTCAGGATCGTCCTCTTCTTTGAGCAGTTCCTCGATCACATCAACTTTCTGCTCTTTCTCACAGAGAATATCATAATCGACCGCGATCGCTTCCGCTTCGTCATAAGTCAGTTCGGAATTGACTGTGGTGACCTGTCCCTGAAGGAACAGCTTTTTAATGATCTCCGCAGGCTGCATCCGCATTTTCTCGGCAAGCTCCCTCAAAGTGATCTTTTCGGGCACGCTGATGACCTTGATTTGCTCTTCGACGACCTCTTCAGCCTTCTTCTCGGGCTTAATGAAACGGCCGGCTCTGTTTCTGCGTGCGGGTTCGTCTTCCTGCTGGTAGATCAGGTCTTTCCTTGAATGCCTGTCCTTTTCCTGGACATTTTTTCTCTTGTCATCCCTGCGCTTGTCTGCGGGATTATCCTTGCGGGAAGCGCTCTCGGGCCTTGCTCCCTGTGTTCTCCTGTCTCTTCCAGGCAGTGCGGTACCGGCCTGGCGCTGTCCGCCGCGGCCTCCCTGACCGCCTGTCTGACCCGGTGCAGACTGGCCGCCCTGCGCGCCCTGGTTTCTGAAAGGAGCAGCGCCCTGCCTCGCCGGTCTTCCCTGGTTCTGGCTGTTCCTGTTCCCGTACCCGGTCTGCGTCGTCCTGTCCCTTCCGGGCGCCGAAGCGGTGCCGCCTCTTCTGTCGTCCCTGCGATGCATGTCAGACTCATTCCCGGCAGGCTGTCTTTGCGCATCGTTCCTGCGTACGGGCCTTCTCTCCGGCGCATTAACGGAAGTATGCGGCCTGTCTTCGGTATTGCCGGCGGTCTCCGCTTTCTTTTCGGGAACATTCTCTGAAGGAGCGGCAGAAACTGCCGGTTCTTCTTTCCTTACAGTCTGTTCTTCTGTATTCTCAACCTGCTGTGCTTCCGCGCTGACAACAGCAGCCGTTTCTGTGACTTCTTCAATATTCTCCGGAACAGCTGAGGCGGGCTGCTGCAGGAGATCTGCAGTCTTTTCGATCTGGATGTCCGCTTCTGTTTCCGCTGTTTTAGGCTTAGGCTGAGGCTGCGGCTTATGATAGTCGACTTCCATTGTTGAAGGCACGGTTTTCGGCTTGATAGGATGATATGCCTGCTGTGCCTGCATCCTGCCCTTCTGGCCTCTGTTATCGGCCTGACGGTCCTGGGGGCGTCCGGGCTTTTTACCGTATGAGCCGGTTCCGGGATAGGAACCGCCGGTATATGCCTTGCCCTGTGTAGCCTTCTGGCCCTGTGCAGATCCCTGTCCCGTGACAAAGATTATCTTCTTTTTCTTCGGCGGCTGGACCTGCTGTCCGTCTTTAGCGGGAGTCCCGGCCGCATCAGGCTTTTTAGCCGGGGCCGGTCTTTCGGCTGGTCTTTCGGCTGTTCGGTCTGCATCAGCAGTCCGGACTGTCTGTGAACCGGCTGATGGCTGCTTTTTCTCAATTTCCGGAGCAAAATGCTTAAGGACCTGCGAGACTGCTTCATCCTCGATGCTGCTGTTCGCAGTCTTGGCCTCAATCCCCTGCTCATTAAGAAAAGCTATGATATCCTTGCGATCGACACCGTACTGCTTTTCCAGTTCACTGATTTTAGTCTTTGCCATGAAAACCTCTTTCTTTTATAACTCTTATTGCGCACTGTCTTGCGATAGCAGCTTAAGCAGTGCCGCCGCAAATCCTTCATCCGTGACCGCCAGACATGAACGGCCATCTCTTCCGACTGCATGTGAAAGACTGTCCCTGTCTCCTGTTGTAATGCACACGACATTCTTTGCATTACTGCAGTCCCTTAATTTTTCGGCTACTGCCTGCCCGATGTCATCCGACATGATGACAAGACAGGCCCTGCCATTCTTTATTTCCTGTTCGGTCCTGAAACTGCCGCTTGCGATCTTTCCGGCTTTTGCCGCCAGGCCGAGCAGGGAATAGAATCTGTTATTCATTGTCACTTGTTTCCGTTATCCGTTTTTTCAGTTCCTGTACTGCCTCATCCGCAATAATGACGTTCCGGTGGAGGATCCTGGCAAAACTCTTTTTAAGCAGTGCCCTGTCAAGGCAGGCAGCATTCCTGCAGATATATGCTCCTCTGCCCGGCATCCTTCCCGCCTCATCGAAACGGAGCATTCCATCCCTGTCCGCAGCGACCCTCAGCAGTTCGTTCCGGGGTCTTTTCATCCCGCAGCCGGCACACTGCCTGCCCGGCAGATACTTATCTCCCGATCTGATCATGGATCAGGCAGGATCACTTTCAGCGGGCTCGTCTGCGTAATATCCTTCCTCATACTCCCCGCCTTCAGTGTCTTCTTCATAGTAGCCTTCTTCGTAATAACCTTCTTCGTCATCATCGAAGTAGTCTTCATATCTGAATCCGGGAGCGTCCTTGGCCTGCGTCTCGCTCTTGATATCGATCTTGTATCCGGTAAGCCTTGCCGCAAGACGGGCATTCTGGCCTTCCCTGCCGATGGCAAGCGACAGCTGGTAATCAGGGACAACGACCTTCGCGGAACGTTCTTCCGGATCGGCAAAAACAGCAATGATCTTTGCCGGCGAAAGGGCATTCTGGATAAAGTTGCCGGGGTTTTCATCCCAGTTCACAATATCGATCTTTTCACCGCGCAGTTCATCCACGATATTGTTGACACGGATACCGTTCATACCGACACAGGCGCCGACCGGATCAACATTCTCATCATTTGAACAGACCGCAATCTTGGTACGGCTTCCCGCTTCCCTGGCTATGCTCCTGATCTCGACTACACCTTCCCTGATCTCAGTGACTTCTTCTTCAAAAAGTTTGCGGACAAGATCGGGGTGTGTCCGGCTGACCAGCACTCTCGGGCCTCTGGGCGTGGATCTTACCTCCAGCACAAATACCTTGACCCTGTCCTGCGGGCGGAGCCTCTCGGAATGCACCTGTTCCTTTTCGGCAAGGAAACCGTCCGCCCTGCCGAGGTTGATGCTGATACCTCTGCCTGTACTTCTCTGCACTACACCGGTGACCGCCTGTCCTTCTTTTTCGGAGAAATAATCATAAACAACGCTTCTCTCTTCTTCACGGATCTTCTGGAGAATGACGTTTTTCGCGATCTGGGTGGCGATACGGCCAAAGGACTGTGAGTCCACAGGCACATCCACTTCATCGCCGACTTCTGCATTAAGATGGAGCTGTGCAGCATCCTCCTTTGTGATCTGAAGAGCCTTGTCTTCTATGTCATCTTTGCTGCCGACAACTGTCTTTCTGGCTGTAACTTTGTATTCAAATGTATCCCTGTCTATGGATACACTGATGTTGTCAGCCTTGCCGAAATTATTCCGGCAGGCTGTGAGAAGGGCATTCTCGATTGCATCAAACAAAGTATCCGCGCTGATATTCTTCTCTTTTTCCAGCGCTTCCATTGCAGCCTTCAGTTCTGTGTTCATGATCTTGTTCTCCTCTTTATTTAAAAGTCAATCGTCAGGCGGCAGACAGCTATATCCTTCTTATTGAAGGAAAGCTCTCCTTCCGCGGTCTGAATCATGACAACTCCGTTATCAAAGCTTTTCAGGATGCCGGTAAATTCCTTGTTCCCTGCCGCATCCGCCTTGTAGGTCCTGATCTCTGCCTCTTCACCCAGGCAGTACAGGAAATGACGGTCTTTCGTCAGTTTTCTTCCGAGCCCGGGGCTGGATACGACAAGCGTATAGGCATCGTCGATAAAATCAGCTTCATCCAGCGCGTCCGACAAAAGCCTGCTGAACGCTTCACAGTCCCCGATATTGACTCCGCCGTCCCTGTCGATATACACGTTAAGCGAATACTCCCCGGCGCGCTTCTCATAGTCCACGTCATAAATACGCAGCGGGGTCGCCGTATAATCCGTTTCACTGACAATATCCGGTCTGTTTTTCAGAAGCTCGGGCATATTCAGGGCAATTTCACCTGCCAGCTGTTCTGTCCTTATTTCCACAGCATTAGCCATTTCAGTTATCTTTCTGTATGCAGATGCATGATTTCTATAAAAAAGCTTCGGAAAGAACACTCTCCGAAGCTTTGCCTGCGCGCCAGTCGTCTGACCTCCAGCTCGTACGGGAATCGAACCCATGATTCTGCCGTGAGAGGGCAGCGTCTTAACCTCTTGACCAACGAGCCGTAAATACGCTGATTATATTACACTACAATTTTCCGTATTGCAAGCCATTTTTTAAATAAAGTCGAAAAGGCTGATCTGGTTGCTTTCAGGCAGATCCCCGAAGATCCCCAGCTCGTTCATCTTGTCGATCACACTGACAGGGACCTTTGTGCGCATCCTGAAGTCATCCCTGGAAATGAACGGTCCGTCCTTTGCAGCCTCCTCGACAGCTTCCGCCGCCTTTTCACCCATGTTCTCAATACTGGTGAACGCCGGCATGATCTTTCCGTCAATGATCCTGAAATGCCTGGCACCTGCGCGCATGACGTCGATCGGCATAAATTCGAACCCTCTGGCGTACATTTCCCGTACTATATACATGTCATCCAGCGTTTCTATCTCTTTGTTCTTAAGGGAATCCCGCCTTCTTGTATACTCATCGATCACGGACAGGAGCTTATCCTTTCCCTGGCACATCAGTTCATATGAAAACGCTGAAGCCCTAATACTGAAATACGCCGCGTAATAAGCCAGCGGGTAATACACTTTGAACCATGCTATCCTCAGAGCCATCATGACATAAGCCGCCGCGTGCGCCCTCGGGAACATATACTTTATCTTCAGGCAGCTTCCGATGTACCAGTCCGGTACGCCCGCTTCCCGCATCGCCGCTTCCATATCCGGCTTCAGGCCTTTGCCTTTTCTGACACTTTCCATGATATTGAACGACATCGACTTTTCCACTCCGGTCGAGATCAGGTAAGTCATAATGTCATCCCTGGTACAGATCGCTGTCGAAAGTGTGGCCGTCCCGTCCCTGATCAGATCCTGCGCGTTTGAGAGCCACACATCGGTCCCGTGGGAAAGCCCTGAGATACGGATCAGTTCAGACATGGTGGAAGGCCTGGTATCATCCAGCATGCCCATGACAAATTTGGTGCCAAATTCTGGAACGCCCAGAGTACCGACGTCTATCCCTCCGTTTTCCTCTGTCGTTATACCCAGCGCTTTCGTGGATCCGAACAGGCTCATGACCTTCTCGTCATCCAGGGGAATACTTACCGGATCGATACCGGTAAGATCCTGCAGCATGCGGATCATGGTAGGATCATCATGTCCGAGGATATCCAGCTTCAACAGGTTATGGTCGATCGAATGATAATCGAAATGCGTGGTTATGATATCCGATTTCATATCGTTTGCCGGATGCTGTACGGGCGTGAACGTATTGATATCTTCCCCCAGCGGCAGGACAACGATGCCTCCGGGATGCTGGCCGGTACTGCGCCTGATGCCGACGCAGCCGTCCTTGAGCCTGTCTATCTCACAGCTCCGCTTTTCTTCATTTCTTCTCTCGAAATAATTCTTTACATAACCGTACGCTGTCTTTTCCGCCACGGTCGCGATCGTGCCGGCTTTGAAAGTCTGCCCGCTGCCGAAAATAACTTCGGTATACCTGTGCGCTTTGGCCTGGTACTCACCGGAGAAGTTAAGGTCGATATCCGGTTCTTTATTTCCCTTGAACCCAAGGAATGTTTCAAAAGGGATATCGATGCCGTCCTTTTTCAGCGGTCTGCCGCATACCGGACAGACTCTGTCCGGCATATCCTGCCCGCATTTTCCTCTGTATGACAGGACTTCCGGAGAATCAAAATCCGTGAAATGGCATTCCGGGCAATAATAGTGCGGGGACAGAGGATTTACTTCAGTGATCCCGGCCATCGTCGCGACAAAAGAAGATCCTACAGATCCCCTCGACCCGACGAGGTAACCGTCCTCAACGGATTTCCAGACCAGTTTCTGGGCAATGATATACATGACGGAGTAGCCGTTGCTGATGATCGAAGTCAGTTCCCTTTCCAGTCTTTCTTCCACTATCGCCGGCAGCGGGTCGCCATACATGGAGTGCGCCTTGGAATAGCAGATCTCTCTTAATGTCTCATCGGAATGCGGAATGACAGGCGGGCATTTATCCGGCCTGACCGGGGAGATCACATCCACCATCTGCGCTATCTTCCTGGTATTATCGATGACGACTTCCCTTGCCTTTGCGGCACCCAGATAGGAGAACTCCTCCAGCATCTCATCCGTAGTCCTCAAGTACAGCGGGGCCGGTTCCTCTTCGCTCATGCCCATACCGTCCTGGATGATATCCCTGTAGATCATATCCGAAGGATCAAGGAAATGAACATCACAGGTAGCACAGACCGGCTTGCCCAGTGTTTCACCGAGCCGGACGATCTTTCTGTTCAGTTCCTGCAGATCTTCCACGGACTGTATGTCGGGATACCGGTTCCTGTTCTTTTCATTAAGCAGGAACCTGTTATTGTCCAGAGGCTGGATCTCGAAATAGTCATAAAAAGAGGCTATTCCGGCTATCGTCTCTTCTGACCGCGATTCCAGGACAGCCTGGAAAAGCTCTCCCATGACACAGGCGCTGCCCACAAGTATCCCTTCCCGGTGCCTGATCAGTTCGCTCTTCGGTATCCTCGGTTTCTTAAAGAAGTATTTCAGATGGGAATCGCTGATCATTTTATACAGGTTGACTCTTCCGGTCTCAGTGGCGGCCAGAAGGATACAGTGGTACATATGCAGGTGCCTGACAGCCTCCGGCGTACTCTTTCCGAAGTCTTCCAGTTCCTCAAGGGTCCGGACTTCTTTGTCCAGAAGCTCTTCTGTTTCCTTTATAAAGATGCCTGCGGTAGCTTCCGCGTCATCGACAGCCCTGTGATGGCTGCCGAGCGGAACATCAAGAAGTTTTGCAACGGCATCCAGTGTATACCTGGCGTGACCGGGCAGGATAGCCCTTGCGATCTGCTCCGTATCCACAGTCGTAAAATCAGCGTCGAGACCGAGTCCCTTAGCTTTTTCCTTTACGAATCCGATATCAAAACCGACATTATGACCGACAAGGATACTGTCTTTGGCAAATTCAAGAAAACCGGGAAGTATCTGGCCGATACTGCCGGCGCCGATGACCATCTGGTCGTTTATGCCCGTCAGTTTCTGGATCTCATAGGGAATGGGAATGCCCGGATCCACAAATTCCGAAAATCTGCCGGTGATCTCCCCGTTTTCTATCCGTACAGCGCCGAACTCAATGATGCTGTTTTTGACGGGGGAAAGACCGGTGGTCTCCAGGTCGAACACAACGAACCTGCTGTTTTTTACTAAGGCCTGCGGGCCGTCATACGCTGCAGCATCTTTAAGACGCCGCGAGGAATACTCTACGGTCTTTTTCAGATCGTCGACCAGATAACATTCAACACCGTAAATGACCTTAAAAAAGTCTTTGCCGTCAGAGGGATCCAGACCCTGTGCCTTTCTTTTCGCATTATACGCGGAAAGGAGACGGTCTCTTTCATGCAGTGCGTCGGGGAAAGCCTGCACATTGCCATGATCGGTGATCGCGATCGCGGGCATACCCCACTCATATGCCCTTCGTACGATATCCTTGCATTCGCTTACCCCGTCCAGGTCGCTCATCTTGGTATGGCAGTGAAGCTCTACTCTCTTTTCCTCAGCTTCATCCTGTCTCGTCTGTATGAACGGAGGGATCTTCATTATGCCGTTCACGTGGCTCATGACGATCTCTTTGTCAAAAGAATCGTAGGAAGGCACACCCTTCACTTTCAGGTAAGCACCTGCCTGGATCGCGGTCAGTACTTCTTCCTTCTCTTCCTTCTTCAGGAACAGTTTGCAGGAAATGGAATCCTCGAAATCCGTAACGGAAAACTTCAGGATCGACTTATCGCCCCTTATATCCCTGAGTTCAGTGTTCATCACCTGGCCATGGATAATGATCTCGCCGATCTCACCGACAATATCGGCGATACCGGCCGCGTCGCCGGTAAAAGCCCTGCCGTATATAAGATCAGGGTCAGAGGTATCCTGTTTTTTCTTTCCAGAAGAGGACCTTTGCCTGCTGTTTTCGCTGATCCCGGGTGTCTCCTGTTTTACCGCAGCGGGCTGCGGCTCTTCGTCGAACGGTACTTCCTGCAGGATCCGTTCATAGTAATCCGCAGGTATGTCTTCCCGGACCGGTGCTTCCGGAAGAGCCGCTTCTTTTAAGGTGCGCTGCGGCTCCATATCTTTCACCTTTTCCTCAGAACGGTAGGCGATCTCAATGTAGACAGGCCTGCCGAATCTTTCCGAGAATATGCCGGAAAGTCCTTCTTCCAGTTCGCCCGCCTTTTCCCTGGCAATGCATGAATCCACAAGCGTGAGCCTGAGCGCTGCGTTTGAAGTAAATTCCGTTTCGGCCTGGTCAAAGACCCTCGCGAGCACAGGGGAATACACTTCCATTTCATACTTCAGCGAATCCCTGTACTCTTCAAAGAGACGCGCTAAAGTATACTGGCCTGAAAGTGTATACCGTTCGACTATATAGACCCTGACGCCGCGTTCGGTAAACAGCTGTCTTTCCATCAAGGCCTGCATAGCGGCAATATTCTTTTTATGGATAAGGTGTCCGGATACGATCCTGACTTTGAGCCTTGTCCTGCCCGAATCGGTCGTGACCTTTTCGACCAGAGTCTCCTCAAAGAGCATTTTCAGGTTCCTGTCAGGTTCCAGCCCCGGGAATACCTCAAAAAACAGCTTGCTCATACAGTACTATTCCAGTTGTCGAGTTCCTGCCTCAGAGCGTCGAGCAGTTCATCTTCTTTCATCTTTCGGACGATCCTGCCCTTTTTGATCAGTAAACCTTCTCCGTCTCCGCCGGCGATGCCGATATCCGCTTCCCTTGCTTCTCCGGGGCCGTTCACGGCACAGCCCATCACAGCCACTTTAATATGATAGGGGTATTTCTGTACCAGTGTCTCCACTTCCCCTGCAAGACCGATCAGGTCGATCTTTGTCCTGCCGCAGGTCGGGCAGGACACTACTTCGATACCGGAATCCATAAGGCCAAGATCTCTGAGGATAAGATTCGCCGCTTTGATCTCTTCTACCGGATCCCCGGTAAGTGAGACCCTTATGGTATCTCCTATTCCTTCATATAGTATTATCCCCAGGCCTATGGCTGATTTAATGCTGCCTGAGTATACCGTCCCGGCTTCCGTTATCCCGACATGCAGGGGATAGGATGTCTTTTCAGCGAGTATCTCATGAGCCCTGACAGCTGTCAGCACATCCGAGGATTTAATGCTGATGACGATCTCTTCATAGCCGCAGTCTTCGATCATGGCTGCCTTGTCAAGCGCGCTTTCCACCAGTCCTTCCGGTGTTACTCTGCCGTATTTCTCAAGGATCTCCTTTTCCAGTGATCCGCTGTTGACGCCTACGCGGATCGGAACAAGCCTCTCCCTGGCACAGGCGACCACTTCCCGGATCCTGTCTTTTCCCCCGATATTGCCGGGATTGATCCTGATCTTGTCCGCGCCGTTTTCAATGGCGGCTATCGCCATTTTATAGTCAAAATGGATATCCGCCACCAACGGGATATGTATTTCCTTTTTGATGGCAGAGATCGCCCCGGCGGCTTCGGCGTCAGGCACAGTGCACCGCACTATCTGGCAGCCTGCAGCTTCAAGATCCAGGATCTGTCTGACCGTCGCCCCGATATCCTGGGTCCTGGTATTGGTCATAGACTGAACAGCGATCGGATTTCCTCCTCCGATCGCCACATTTCCGATATGGACCGTTTTTGTATTATCCCGGTATTTTCCGGTCATGTTTCCTCCCATTCCGGACAGCAGTCCTTTTTACAGGCTTATCCGTTTATCTGAAAAATCTGGATATGTCGTTAAACAGCACAAAGACCATAAGGATGAGCAGTGCAAAGATACCCGCAAGGTGCACAAGGCCTTCCTTTTCCGGCGGTATGGGCTTGCCGCGTACAGCTTCTATAAAAAGGAAGACGAGCCTTCCCCCGTCCAGTGCCGGGAGCGGAAGCAGGTTGACTATCCCTATATTCACTGTCAGAAGCGTCGCAAGGTTAAGGAAGGTAAGGATAACGGACGGAAGCCCGTAGGGCCTTACTTCTGTATACGTATCATCCACGACCTTGACGATGCCTACAGGGCCTGACAGGTCATCCTTGGAAAAGTGCCCGGTAAAGATCGTAAAGAGCGATTTATACGTAGCTTTGACCCAGTAAAATGTCTGGTAGAAAGCATATTTGAATACTCCGGGCGCATTCAGTTTTTCGGTCGTCGAGCCGACAAGGCCGATGTAATACCTGCCCGCCTCCTCGTTATACCTGGGTGTCAGCGTTACATTGATCTTTTCGCCGTTCCTCCGGACGGTAATATCCAGAGACTCACCATTGTTCATCATGGAAAACAGCGACACTTCATCATATAGATGGATGGATTCGCGGTTGATCTTCGTAATGACATCACCGGCCTTAAGTCCGGCTTCTTCCGCGGCCGAGCCTTCCATTACAGAATTTATGACCGGCGGCTGTATACCGCAGAAAGCCACTACGATAAAAGCAAAAATATATCCCAGCAGAAAATTTGCGAAAGGTCCTCCGAAGACCGTTGCTATCCTGGTCCAGACACCGGCGTTAGGGAAAGCATGTTCATCCAGATCACCGCTTGCAACTTCCAGCCCGTTCATCCCGTCAAAAATGCAGGCGCCGCCGACCGGCAGAAGGTTCACGGAAAACTTTGTTTCTCCGGCCTGCCATGCAAAAAGCGAAGGACCCATGCCGATGTCAAATTCATTGACACGGATCCCTCCCCTCCTCGCTATTGCGTAATGTCCGAATTCATGCCCGACTACGATAACGCCGAAAATGATAAGAAATATCAGTATACTTACGAGCATATCTCCTCCCGCAGCGCTTCTATCTCATCAATACCGGGATCTTTGATGACATTGTGGCTGTCCATGGCCTTTTCGATCGTCTCGTATATTCCCGGAAACCTGATCTCACCTTTTAAGAATCTTTTCACGGCTGTTTCGTTTGCCGCATTGAAAACCGCCGGCATGGAGCCGCCGGTTTTTGCCGCCCGGTATGCCAGGTCCAGCCCCCTGAAGGTCTCCCTGTCCGGTTCCATAAATCGGATCGAACCGATCGCGGCAAAGTCGACACTCCCTATGGGAAGTTCGCGTCTGTGCGGATAGTATATCGCATACTGGATCGGCAGCCGCATATCCGGCAGCGCAATATGTGCCATGACCGATCCGTCCTGGAATTCGACCATGGAATGGACGAGAGACTGCGGCTGTATCAGTACTTTTATATCTTCGGCACCGATATCAAAGAGCCATGAGGCTTCGATCACTTCAAGTCCCTTGTTGACCAGGGTCGCCGAATCGATCGTCACCTTGGCGCCCATATCCCAGTTCGGGTTGTGGAGAGCTTCGGCAGCCGTAACATTCTCCAGTTCTTCCGCCTTCTTTCCAAGGAATGTCCCGCCGGAACATGTAAGAAGGATACGCTTTACTTCTTTCCGGTCCTCATTGTGCTCACACTGGAATATAGCGCTGTGCTCCGAATCCACGGGAATGATCTGTACGCCTTTTGCTTTAGCCGCCGGCATAATGAGATGTCCTGCCGCCACCAGGGATTCCTTATTGGCGAGGGCTACGTCATGTCCCTCAGATATTGCCGCAAGTGTCGGCCTTATGCCGATCATTCCTACGACAGCATTGAGTGTAAGATTCCCCTGCCCGTAGGACGCCGCCTCCAGGAGTCCTTCCATTCCGGAAGTCACCCTGACCGGCAGATCCCTGACCCTTACAGCCAGATCCCTTGCCGCATTTTCATTATAAAGGCAGGCTATGGCCGGCCTGAACTCGCGTATCTGTTCCTCCATTAGCGCGGTATTCGATCCGGCAGCCAGTACATCTATCCTGGTATCGGCAAGGTTCCTTCTGACCACATCAAGCGTCTGTGTCCCGATAGAACCGGTGCTGCCCAGCAGATTTATCCTTTTTTCCGTCATACTCAGATATCCTTAATCGATCCCCATAAACAAACTGCAGATCAGGTAAATGACAGGCGCGGTAAAGATCACCGAATCAAACCTGTCCATCATCCCTCCATGGCCCGGGATCACATTGCCGTAATCCTTTATGCCCCTGACGCGTTTTATGGCCGAAGCGGCCAGATCACCTGCCTGGCTGATCATACTCCCTGCAGCGCCCGCCAGCGTGAACAGCAGCATATGGTTTTCCCCGTGAACGAGGTAAAGGATCAGTGCGGCAATAAAACTGCCGGCTGCAGCGCCGATGATCCCGCCGATGGAACCTTCCACTGTCTTCTTCGGGCTCAGCTGCGGCGCAAGTTTATGCCTGCCGAATGCTCTTCCGGCAAAATAGGCAGATGTGTCGCAGATCCAGGAACTGATAAATATAAGCGCAAATATGTAGATCCCGTGTGTCAGCATCCTCGCCCTGTAGGCAAAAGAAATAAAGTACGGGATATAGATAAAGGAAAATACCGCACCTGTAACTTCCTTATCGTCAAAAGCGGGAAAACGAATGACCCCGTACAGCATCAGGGCGATCACATATACGATCAGGACATAGCCGAAGACCCTGTCTGCCTTAAGAATGTTTCCCGCAGATCCGAGACAAAGGTAATAAACACAGACAGCTGCTGTCCCTGCAGCGACCGGAAAGGAAATTTTCCTGTCTTCCTTAAGTCCGCCGAGTGCCCTGAACATCTCATAGAACGCGATAACCGAGCAAATAAACAGAAATGCCAGAAGAGGATAACTTCCGACATATCCGGTAAACACTATTAACAGCGCTATGACAGCGCCGCTGATCACGCGGGTCTTCACTCCGATGCCTCCCCGTTCTCCTCAGTCAGACCGCCGTAACGTCTTTCTCTGCTGCCGTAAGCCTCTACCGCTTTAAGCAGCTCCTCTTTGTTGAAATCAGGCCATGCAATATCCGTAAAATACAGTTCCGTATACGCACTCTGCCACATCAGGAAATTGGAAGTCCTCTGCTCTCCGCAGGTCCGGATCATAAGGTCCGGATCAGGGAGCCCTGCTGTATCCAGGGCGCTGCAGATCACAGCTTCGTCAATGTTTTCTTCATTGATGCTGCCGTCGCGTACCGCGGGCATCAGCTTCCTGAAGGCACGGATAAGTTCGTCCCTTCCCCCGTAATTGATCGCGATCTGGAAATGCATTCCGGTATTGGATGCAGTATCCTTTTCCAGCTGTTCGATCGAGCTGACAAGATCGGCATCCAGCTTAGTCCTGTCCCCGATGACCCGGACCCGGACGTTGTTCTTCATACACTTGGACTTTGCCGATTTCATATAAAGACGCAGAAGGTTCATCAGAGCGCTTACTTCCATGACCGGCCGCAGCCAGTTCTCCGTGGAGAAGGCATAGACCGTCAGATACCGGATCCCTATATCATCCGCATCTTCAAGGATCTGCTCTACTACTTCCGCTCCTTTTTTATGGCCGCTGGTCCTCGGCAGACCTCTCTGCCTGGCCCAGCGGCCATTACCGTCCATAATGATCGCTACGTGCTGAGGTATCTTTTTTTTCATCAGACCGTCATGATTTCCTTTTTCTTTTCTTCGACCATTTCGTCGATCTTTTTAACGTATTTATCGGTCAGTTTCTGCAGTTCATCTGCAAAATCCTTCTCGTCATCCTCGGAAATAGTACTGTCTTTGCGCAGCTTCTTGAACTCTTCATTACCGTCGCGCCTTGCGTTGCGGACTGTGACCTTGACGTTTTCCCCGCGCTTCTGTACGTCTTTTGACAGTTCCTTACGTCTTTCCTCTGTCAGTTCGGGGAATACAAGCCTTAAGTTCGAGCCGTCATTGGAGGGCGTGATGCCCAGATCCGATGCAAGGATCGCCCTTTCGATCGCTTTCAGTGCCTGTTTGTCCCAGGGGGCGATCTGGATCATTCTCGCCTCAGGGATCGAAATATTGGAAAGCTGCTGAATCGGTGTAGGAGTGCCGTAATAATCGACACGGATCTTATCAAGGACATGCGGGTTGGCACGTCCGGCACGGATCGTCTGCAGGTCACTGGCAAGAAAGTCTATTGCCTTTTCCATCTTTTCTTCATAAGGTTTAACTCTTTCACTTGTTGCCACTTGGAATCCCCCCTTTACTGCATGAATACTATGTGAACTGATCACCCGACAGTTACTGTCGTACCTTTGAAATCACCTCTTGCCGCCTTCACGATACCGTCTTCATCGCTCAGCGCGAAAATACGCATCGGCATATGGTTTTCCCTGGCGAGTATCGTAGCTGTCATATCCACTGCCTGCAGTCCCCGTGCCGCCATCTCGTCCATGGAGATCACATCGAAACGGACAGCATCCGGATACAGCGCCGGGTCTTTGTCGTATACGCCGTCGATATTTTTTGCCAGGAGGATCATATCCGCATCCATTTCCACAGCGCGCAGCACCACACCCGTATCCGTGGAGAAATAAGGATGGCCGGTCCCGCCGGCAAAGAATACTACCATATTTCTGGCAAAATACTTATTAGCCCTGTCTTTTGAGAACAGCTTGGTAAAGGATCCGCATTCAAACGGCGTCAGTACGTTCGTCATCAGCCCTTCGCCCCTGAATATTTCGGATACATATATGCAGTTCATGACAGTGGCGAGCATCCCGATCTGGTCGGATTTGGTCCTGTCGATCTCATTGCCTGTACGGCCGCGCCAGAAATTGCCGCCGCCGATGACAATGCCGATCTCAAAGCCTGATTCCACCAGCGTTTTGACCTGTACTGCAACCTTCCTGCATATCTCGATATCAAACCCGCGTCCGCCTGTTCCCGCAAGTGCTTCGCCGCTCAGTTTTAAGATGATCCTGCTTTTTTCCTTTGACATACATTCCCTCCGCAACACGGCCGGTACCCTCGTCCTGGCCCGCACCGTCAGTCATCATCAATTCTAACATAATTTCCGGCATGCTGTGTATAGATTCCAAATATGTTGTCCTTGTGCTTTTCTTGATGCTATAATGCTATGCGGCTGTTGAAAAAGCGGCTTCGGAATCGTTTATACCGGATCTGGGATCACACATCGTTTATTTAATATATGAAAGGATCGGTTAATGGATAATCAGTCAATGCCAATGGATAAGATCCGCAATGTCGCGATCATCGCCCATGTCGACCACGGCAAGACAACACTCGTGGACGGCCTCCTGCGCCAGAGCGGCATCTTCAGGGAAAACCAGGCTGTCGCGGACAGAGTCATGGATTCTGGCGATATAGAGCGCGAACGCGGTATTACGATCCTGTCCAAGAATACGGCAGTCAATTACAACGGATATAAGATCAATATCATCGACACGCCCGGACATGCCGATTTCGGCGGCGAGGTCGAGCGCGTATTGAAGATGGTCGACGGTGTCATCCTTGTAGTCGACGCCTTTGAAGGCCCTATGCCCCAGACCAGGTTTGTTACCAGCAAAGCCATGGAGCTCGGACTTCCCTTCGTTATCTGCGTAAACAAGATAGACCGGCCCGGTGCCAGGCCCTCCCTGGTGTTCGATGAAGTGCTGGAACTGTTCCTGGATCTTGGCGCAAACGATGACCAGCTGGATTCGCCCTGTGTTTTCACGTGTGCAAAGACAGGCGTTGCCACCCTGGACCTTGGCAGCCCGGGTGCGACCATGCGTCCCCTTTTTGATACGATCATTTCCTCGATCCCGGCTCCTTCGGGGGATGAGGAAGCACCGCTCCAGATGCTGGTCTCAACGATCGACTATAACGAATATGTCGGCAGGATCGGCATAGGTAAGATCGAGAACGGCATCCTGAATGTCGGCGGCGAAGTATGCATCGTCAACCATCATGACCCCGGCCAGAAAAGGATGGTGAAGATCAGCAAACTCTATCAGTTTGAAGGCCTTTCACGCAAGGAAGTAAAAAGCGCGCATGCAGGTGAGATCGTGGCCATTTCCGGGATCGACGACCTGCATATCGGGGATACGATCTGCGACCCTCTTTCGCCGGAAGCCATCCCGTTCCAGAAGATCTCAGAGCCGACGATATCAATGACATTTTCCGTCAACGACTCTCCCCTTGCCGGCAGAGAAGGCAAATGGGTCACCAGCCGGCATCTTCGCGACAGGCTTTACCGTGAGCTCAACACAGACGTTTCTCTCCGTGTGGAAGATACGGATACCACTGAAGCCTTCAAGGTCTCCGGCCGCGGCGAACTGCATCTGTCCGTCCTGATCGAAACGATGCGCAGGGAAGGATATGAATTTGCGGTCAGCAAGGCCGAAGTCATATACAAACAGGATGAAAACGGCAAAAAGCTCGAACCGATGGAGAGCTGTATGGTCGATGTGCCTGAGGAATACGCCGGTACTGTTATCCAGAAACTGGGCGAGAGGAAAGCGGAGCTCGTGAATATGACTTCCAGGGACGGCAATTATTCCCGTCTGGAGTTCGTTATTCCTTCAAGAGGCCTGATCGGCTACCGCGGTGATTTTCTGACGGACACAAAAGGCAACGGTATCATGAATACAGTCTTCCTCGAATATGCCCCTTATAAAGGAGACATTTCATACCGGACGCAGGGTTCGCTCATCGCATATGAGAGCGGTGTTGCCGTTGCATACGGTATTTTCAATGCCCAGGAGCGAGGTGCCATGTTCATCCGTCCGGGCGATGAAGTTTACCAGGGCATGATCGTCGGCGCCAGCGCCAAGAGCGAGGATATCGAAGTCAATGTCTGCAAGACAAAACATCTGACGAATACCCGTTCTTCTTCAGCTGATGAAGCCCTGCGGCTCGTACCGCCTCGGATCTTCTCTCTTGAACAGGCGATCGAATATGTGGATACGGACGAACTGTTGGAAGTTACACCGAAATCCCTGCGGTTAAGGAAAAAGATCCTCGATCCCCGGCTGAGGAAAAGATCCCAGATCAATAAAAATAGCCAATAAACAAAAAAACCAGTGCCCGGGCACTGGTTTTTTTATCGTGATTTCGCGGTCCGGTTGAAATGATCCGCATCACAGCTTCTTTATGTGTTTCTATACCGAGATGCCGAGCAGATTTGTCGCCATCATAAAGTAGATCGTCAGGGAGATCGCGTCCACGATCGTAGTGATCAGCGGGCTGGCCATGACAGCAGGGTCAAAGCCTATCTTCGATGCCAGCATGGGAAGCGTGCATCCGATCAGTTTGGCAAACATAACGACAAGGATAAGGGTCACGCATACGATCAGAGCTATATTCAGCTGAACGCGGTCCAGCACCATGAGCTTGACAAAATTGACAGCTCCCAGCGTCAGTCCGCAGAGGCCGGCGACTCTTATCTCCTTCCATATCGTTGACCCGATATCCGAAAATTCGATCTCATTAAGCGACAGACCACGGATTATGGACACCGACGCCTGGGAACCTGCATTACCGCCCGTATCCATCAGCATCGGAATGAACCTGGTCAGTATGACATATGCCGCCAGGGCATTCGTATACCGGGAAATGATCGCACCGGTAAAGGTCGCCGATATCATCAGGAAGAGCAGCCACGGCATACGCTTTCTGTACGTCTCAAACACGCCCACCCTGTAATAAGGCTTGTCTGTAGGTAAAATAGCCGCCATCTTTTCGATATCTTCGGTGGCCTCTTCTTCCATGATATCCATGACGTCGTCGATGGTTATGATGCCGACCATCCGGTCCTCGTTATCCACGACCGGCATGGCTGTGAAGTCGTATTTCTGGAACATTCTGGCCGCTTCTTCCTGGTCGGTCAGTGTCCGTATGGAGATCACGTTGTCATTCATGAAATCCCCGATCACCGCATCTTCGGGCATCATGATCAGGAACCGCAGGGCTACCGTACCTTTCAGTATCCGCTGGGAATCCACGACATAGCATATGTTGACTGTTTCCTTATCCAGTCCGATCCTCCGGATCCTGGTGATCGCGTCCGCGACTGTCATGTTTTCCTTCAGATCGACATATTCGACCGTCATGATCGATCCGGCCGAATCTTCCGGATACCTGAGCAGATGGTTGATATCTGCCCTTGTCTCGGGGCTTGCGTTGGAAAGGAGCCTTTTGACCACATTGGCAGGCATTTCTTCCAGAAGGTCTGCCGCATCGTCTGCCATCAGGTTTTCAATGATAGCGGAAGCTTCTTTATCAGTCAGCGACTGGATGATATACTGCTGGTCTTCTATCTCAAGATTCGCGAAGACATCGGCAGCCATGTTCTTCGGCAGGATCCTGAAGATCCTTAAGGAAGCTTCATTCTCCATCTCATCCATGAGCGCCGCCAGATCGACGGTATTCATATCTTCCGCCATCTGCCTGATCTTCGTATACTGCTTCGCGTTCAGCAGTTCTTCAAGTTGTTCTGCCAGGACCTCTTCGTTTTCCACGTTAGTCATATCTGAATCCTCACTGTATCTGCATCCCGTCTGTGCTTACCCCAAAAGCCTTGAAGCTTCATATCGGGGAGGCAGTTCATCGAACACGACCGTTCCCGAACTCATCTGCACCAGCGCATTCTTAACACTGTCTTCCATACCGGCCTCTACGCTGAAAGTAAGCTCCACATCGCTGCCGTACACGGCTTCCGGTTCTGAAAGCCCCTGCTGCTTTACATAATATAACACTTTGTCCAGGACCTGGTAGGAAATAACTGCCTTAAAACAGCTGTGAAGCGTCATGACACCTATACCGGCATCATCAACCGCTTCCTTCGCCGCCTGCGTATACGCGCGGATCAGCCCGCCGGTCCCGAGCAGGGTCCCGCCAAAGTACCGGGTCACTACTACAAGCGCGTTCTTAAGCCCGGCACCGTCCAGCACCTGCAGCATGGGTGCCCCGGCGGTTCCCGACGGTTCACCGTCGTCGCTGGACCTTGTCAGCATGCCGTCTTCCCCGATGATCATAGCATACGTGTTATGCCTTGCTTTATAGTGTTCCTGCCGGATATCACGAATGATCTCCTGGGCTCTTTCCTGGGATGAAACAGGAAAAGCCGCACCGAGAAAACGTGATTTACGGTCGACCACTTCACTGTGTCCTTCTCCGAGCAGCGTATAATACCGCATTTGCCTTCCTCCGGGCATGTTTTCATTAGATCAACCAATATGGTATAATTTTATCCAAATACGTAAAAGGAGGCAACTTTTCTTGCGTTTTGGAAAGAATGATATCCGAAGGATCCGTTATAATATGCGCCGGGGAGCCGAACGTCCGTTCAAAAAGATCTCCCTTATCCTGCTGCACCTGATCATCATCGTAGCCTGCGGTGCCGTGTGCATGGGACTGTGCCTTGCATACGGAGCCTTTAAGGGCGTTATAGATTCGGCGCCCGATATTGGAAACATCAACGTCACTCCCACCGGATTTTCCACCTTTGTATATGATTCCGACGGAAGACAGATCGCCAAGCTGGTCTCGACCGACTCCAACCGTATCCCGGTCACCGGCGATATGATCCCGCAGAATCTGAAAGATGCTTTTGTCGCCATAGAGGATGAACGTTATTATTCTCACTCGGGCATCGACATCTACGGTATTATCCGTGCCGGCATAAAAGGCCTGACGACCGGTCATTTCTCTGAAGGTGCAAGTACGATCACCCAGCAGCTTTTGAAAAACAACGTTTTCACCAGCTGGACAAGCGAGAGCTTCACCGAGAGCATACGCCGTAAGATCCAGGAACAGTATCTGGCCGTAGAGCTGGAAAAGAATATGTCCAAGGAGGACATCCTGGTCAACTATATGAATACCATCAACCTCGGGCACAATACGCTGGGTGTCCAGGCTGCGTCATTGCGGTACTTCGGCAAGCCCGTCTCGGATCTGAATCTGTCCGAATGCGCGGTCATAGCGGGAATAACACAGAATCCTTCAGCCTATGACCCGATCGAGTACCCGGATAATAATGAGGGGCGCCGTGAAAGCGTCCTTGACCATATGCTCAAATGCGGTTTCATAACTCAGCCGGAATATGATGAAGCTATGGCCGATAATGTCTATACCCGTATCCAGACCGTTGATATCAATACCAGCGACGAGCAGATCAATACTTACTTTATCGATGCGCTCACCGAGCAGGTCCTTTCTGACCTGATGGAAGCCGGGTACACGGAGACACAGGCTTATACCCTTCTCTACAGCGGCGGCCTCAATATCTATTCGACACAGAACTCCACTATACAGCGGATCTGTGATGAAGTATGCAGCGATCCGGCCAGCTATCCTTCCTACGTCCAGTATCTGCTCACCTACCAGCTGAGCATCCAGAAAAGCGATGAGTCCATGCAGCATTTTTCAACTGCCATGTTCGAGACTCATTTCAAGGAGCAGGACCCTCTGTTCACCTTGTATTTTGATTCCGAAGAAGAAGCTGACGCAAAGATCGAGCAGTATAAGAACGAAGTCATGGAACCGGGCGATACCGTTATCGCCGAGTATAAAAACCTCGTTCCGCAGCCGCAGATCTCTCTCACTGTCGAAGACCAGAGTACCGGCTATGTTGTCGCCATGATCGGCGGGCGCGGTCCCAAAACAGCCAGCCGCACGCTGAACAGGGCCACCGGATCAAAGAGG
>JAFVHP010000001.1 GCA_017474455.1 Lachnospiraceae bacterium | reverse complement strand
TAGGCCGTCCAAAAGAGAGAAGATTTCGGCTTGAATTGTCATTTTGTTGATTCAGGCCGTCGAAATAAGGCAAGTATTCGGCCTAAATCGCTGTTTTGCACGGTCAGGCCGTCCAAATAAGGCAAAAGCTCGGCCTGAATTGCTGCTTTCCTGATCCAGGCCGTACCCAACAAATCAAACCGTTCCAAACCCTTCAATCCAGCTCCGCCATCCGGTTCCACAGTCTGTAATACACACCCCGCGCCGCCAGCAGTTCCTGGTGCGTGCCTTCTTCTTCGATGCCGTTCTTGTCCAGGACAAGGATGCGGTCCGCGTCCTGTACGGTCGTGAGACGGTGGGCGATGGTGATCGTGGTCCTGCCCTTTGCCAGTTCCTTAAGGCTCCGGGTGACCAGGATCTCGCTTTCGTTGTCCAGGGCGCTGGTCGCTTCGTCCAGGATCAGGATCTTCGGATCCTTCAGGAAGACGCGGGCGATGGAGATGCGCTGCTTCTGGCCTCCGGAGAGCTTGACGCCGCGCTCACCGATGTAGGTGTCGAGGCCGTTCTCGAGGCGGTCGATGAATTCATCCGCGCCGGCCAGTCTGGCGGCCTGCTCTATTTCTGCCTCGGATGCGCCGGGGCGCCCGTAGGAGATGTTCTCTCGGATCGTGCCGCTGAACAGGTATACGTCCTGCTGGACGATGCCGATCGACTGGCGCAGGGATTTCAGAGTGACTTTGCTGATATCCTGGCCGTCGATGCGGATCGTGCCGCTGGTCAGGTCATAAAAGCGGGGAATCAGGTTGCAGACGGTAGTCTTGCCGCCGCCGGAGGAACCGACGATCGCCAGGTTCTCGCCGGGCTTTACGGTCAGTTCAAGGTCTTTGAGGACTTTGTTGTGGTCGTCCGGGTATTCGAAATAGACGTGGTCGAATTCGATGCCGCCGTCTTTGACGACAAGTTCGGAAGCGTCCTCGGCGTCCTTTATCTCGATCGGGGTATCCAGGATCTCGTAGAAACGCTCGATACCGGTCATGCCGCGCTGGAACTGCTCCGAGAATTCCACGATGCGGCGGATCGTCGCGATGAGGGTGGAAACATAAAGGATGTAGGCCACCAGGTCGCCGGCGCAGATATGCCCGCTGATCAGGAACAGTCCGCCTGCGACGATGACGACGGTGTACATCAGGCCGTCGAAGAGCCTTGTGGATGTGCCGAACGTCGCCATGACATAATAGTATTTTTTCTTGATGCGCTGGAACTCCAGGTTGCCTTCTTCGAATTTCTGCTTTTCCGCTTCTTCCGCGGTGAAGGCCTTGACGACCCGTTCGCCCAGGAGCGAGTCTTCGATCGCGGCGTTGAGCTCGCCGATCTGGTAACGCTGCGCTTTCTGGGCTTCGCGCATCCGGTGGTTGAGTTTGACGGAGACAAAGAACATCAGCGGCAGCCACATGAAGATCAGAAGAGTGAGCGGTAGGGAAGAGCCGGCCAGGATAATGAAGGAGACGATGATCTTAATGCCGGCGATGAAGAATTCTTCAGGGCAGTGATGGGAGAATTCCGTCACATCGAAGAGATCGTTCGTGATACGCCCCATGATCTGCCCGATCTTATGGTTGCTGTAGTAGGTGCCGGAGAGCCGCTGCAGGTGATCGAACGCCGCCCGGCGCATATCGGTCTCGATATAGACGCCCATGATATGGCCCTGGGACTGCATATAGAAGCTGGCGCCTGCGTCGATAAGGCGCAGCGCGACATACAGTATGGCGAGCTTCAGCACCAGGCTGACGGTCAGCGGCGCGGCGTTTCCGAGCGCGGAATTGGTGAGCCGGCGCATGATCATCGGCAGGATGATATCGCAAAGCGTCGTCAGCGAAGCAAAGAAAAGGTCCAGTATGAGCAGGACTTTATATTTTGCGAGGTAAGGCAGGAAACGGCGGATCAGCGTGCCGGAACTGTATGTCCTTGCGCCTTTATCCTCCGTGGTCCTGTCTGTCTTTACAGTCTGTCTTTTTGCCGCGGGCATGAAGCAGCTCCTTTCGGTATCGGATATGAACGGCTGTTCAGGTAACGCAGCCTGACAGTCGTAAAGCATGATTACAGTCAACGCAGCCTGCCGCAAAGTATAATCTCAGGTAACGCAGCCAGCCGGCTGTACAGCATAATCTCAGGCAACGCAGCCTGCCGGCTGCACAGCATAATCTCAGGTAACGCAGCCTGCCGGCTGCAAAGAATAATTATAGGTAAACTTCGCGGAATGCACAACAAACGGACCGGACAGCGCCGGGACAGTCAGTGAAAAAAGATGCTGCGGCAGGGCGATTCCTGATATAGTAATAAAGGATTATCTGATTTTTTGACTTCCGGGGCTGACGGCTATGATCGAAAACAGCAGCAGAGTGATTGGAATACTGGCGCATGTGGACGCGGGGAAAACGACTTTGTCGGAAGCCCTGCTCTTTACCGCGGGCAATATCCGAAAGGCAGGCCGCGTGGACCACGGGGATGCCTTTCTGGATACGGACGAGATGGAAAAGGAGCGCGGCATCACTATCTTTTCCAAGCAGGCCAGGCTCAGCATCGGGGACAGGGTGTTCACCCTGCTCGATACGCCGGGGCACGGCGACCTTTCGGCTGAGATGGAGAGAACGCTTCAGGTGCTGGACGCCTGCATCCTGGTGATCAGTGCCGCCGACGGCATCAACGGACATGTGCGCATGCTCTGGAAACTTCTGGAATATCACAGTATCCCCGTTTTTATCTTTGTCAATAAAATGGACCAGCCGGGCGCCGACAGGGACGCCCTTCTTGCCATGGTCAAAAGCGAACTGTCCGCCGGCGCGGTGGACTTTACGGGCGGGACCGGGGATCTGGCCGTGCAGGAAGAGATCGCTGTCCTGGACGATAAACTGCTGGAAAAGCTTCTGGAAGGCTCTGCCGTGACCGACGGGGAGATCCGGGAGCTGGTGCGGGAAAGAAAGATGTTCCCGGTCTGGTTCGGATCCGCGCTCAAAATGAACGGGATCGAAGAACTGGAAGACGGCCTCGTGAAATACCTGGACAGCGGGACATACGGAGACACTTTTTCCGCCCGGGTCTTCAAGATCACGCGCGAGGACGGCACAAGGCTCACCTGGCTGAAAGTCACCGGCGGTATCCTGAGAGTCAGGGACGTCCTGCCCGGAAACGGGGAAAAGGTCAGCCAGTTAAGGCTATATTCCGGCGTGAAGTTCACGCCCGTCCAGGAAGTGCGGGCAGGGGACATCTGCGCTGCAGCCGGCCTGACAAATACGTTCGCGGGACAGATCATCGCGGACGATGCCGCCGAAGCGAGATACGGCAGTGCTGCAGGAAATGACAACAATACGGGAAGCGGCAGCGCTGCAGCAGGCGGCAGCATTGCGGGCAATGACAGCAGTGCAGCAAACGCCACCCCCCGCAGAGATCTCCTTTTCCAGCCCGTGCAGACCTTCGCCCTCATCATCAACGACGGCACCGATATCCAGACGGCGATGGAAAGACTCCGGGAGCTGGAGGAAGAGGAGCCTCTCCTCAACGTGTCCTACAACAGCCACGCCGGGGAGATCCAGGTCAGCCTGATGGGCCGGATCCAGGCGCAGATCTTAAAGAGGATGATCAGCGAGCGCTACGGCATGGACGTGGACTTCGGACAGGGGTCTGTTGTCTACAGGGAAACGATATCGGCACCGGTGGAAGGCGTCGGCCATTATGAGCCGCTGCGCCACTATTCCGAAGTACATATCATGATGGAACCCGGCCCTCCGGGCAGCGGCATCCGCATCCGGGACGCCTGCCTGCCGGATACGCTGGAAGGCAACTTCCGCCGGCTGATCTTAAAGCACCTGGCGGAAAAGAAGCACCACGGAGTGCTGACCGGCGCGGAGATTACCGATATGAAGATCTCGCTCATCGCCGGCGCGGCCAGCCCGGTGCATACGGAGGGCGGCGATTTCCGCCAGTCCACCTACAGGGCTGTCCGCCAGGGACTGATGACGGCGATGCGGTACGGGAAGACGGTGCTGCTTGAGCCCGTGATGGATATCCGGCTGGATGTGCCGGACGAAAACCTCGGCAGGGCGCTGAGCGACCTGCAGCAGATGGGCGCAAAGCTCGACCCGCCCGAAACGGACGGCCGGACCGCCCGGGTGACCGGCGTCATTCCGGCTTCCACGATCGGCGATTATCCGCAGGTCCTGGCTTCCTTTACCCATGGCGAAGGCTCCTTCTTTTCTTCGCTGCGCGGCTATGAGCCGTGCCATAACGCGGAGGAAGTCATCGAAGCTTCAGGCTATGTGCCGGATGAAGAGCTCGAAGAGCCGGCTTCCTCTATTTTCTGCGCCCACGGCGCCGCGGTACTGGTCCCCTGGGACAAGGTCAGGGAGTATATGCACATCGATACCGGCTGGAACCCGGAAAGCCTGCTTGCGCAGGAAGAAGATATCGACGGGGGCGGGCCGGATGGAATAAACGGACTCTACGGCAGTTCCAAAAATAGCAGAGGCGGCACCGGTCAGGCGCCGGGGACGTCCGCATCAAAACAGTCCGGGAGCAAGGGAAAGGACCCCTATGCCTTCGATAAGGAGCTGATGGCGATCTTCGAGAGGACTTACGGTCCTGTGAAGAACCGCTCGCCCATCGGGGACGCCGCGATCCGCGAAACGAAAAAGGCAGGCGGCGGCATCGATTCCTGGACACCGGCGAAGAACCGCACGCCGGAAAGGTCCTATCTCCTAGTCGACGGCTACAACATTATCTTTGCGTGGGAAAACTTAAAGGAGCTGGCGCTGGACGACATCGGCGCCGCCAGGGACAGACTGCTGGATATACTTTCCGATTTCGCCGGATACTGTAAGGACGAGATCATCGTCGTCTTTGACGCCTACCGGGTGACCGGCGGCAGGGGAGAGATCTACCGCTACCACAACATTGATGTGGTCTACACGAAGGAAGCGGAGACAGCAGACCTCTATATAGAAAAGACTTCTCACGAACTGGCCGTGAAGAAACACTACCGCGTGACTGTGGCCACCAGCGACGCGATCGAGCAGGTCATCATCTTCGGTACGGGGGCGCTGCGCCTCTCGGCCTGGGGCCTTCTGGAAGAGATCATCGCGGCGCGGGAAGAAATGCGGGACAGGTTCGATATAGGCGACGCGGAATGATATAATATTTACCGGCAGCAGGCATAACAGATACTTACATCACGGACAGGAGGACTTACAGAATGGCATTTGACATTACCCCCTATATCAACATGAAACCGTCGGAAGTAAGGGCACTGATCAGGGAAGGAAAGATCGATTTTCCGACATCCGGCATGTGCGCCGGCTACGCCCAGGCGAACCTTGTGATCCTGCCGCCCGAATATGCGGCTGATTTCGAGGAATACGCGAGGCTCAACCCGTTTCCCTGCCCGATCCTGGAGATCGTCCGCGATACGCCCGTTACACACGCCATGGGGGAAGGCGCCAATATCTGCACCGACATCCCCCGGTACCGTGTCTATGAGAACGGCGTATTTACCAAAGAACTCACCGATGCTTCGGATTACTGGAAGGATGGCTATGTCGGCTTCCTGATCGGCTGCTCGTTTTCCTTCGAGGAAGCGCTGATCAAAGAAGGCATCGACGTCCGCCATATCACCCAGGGCCGCAACGTCCCGATGTTCAAGACCAATATCCAGACGAAAAAGGCAGGCCCGTTCTACGGCCCCATGGTCTGCTCGATGCGCCCCATGACGCCGGAGAACGCGAAGAAAGCGTATGATATCACAGTGAAGATGCCGAACGTTCACGGCGCACCGGTCTGCATGGGCGACCCCGCCGAAGTCGGCGTGGCCGATCCGATGAAGCCCGATTACGGCGAAGCGGTCGATATCTATCCCGGTGAAGTCTGCGTGTTCTGGCCCTGCGGCGTAACGCCCCAGGCCGCCGTCGAGAACGCGAAGCCGCCGATCGTGATCACCCATGCGCCCGGGCATATGTTCATCACGGATATCCTGAACGCCGACCTCAACGACTACCTTGAGGAGCAGAAGAAAAAAGCCTGAATAAAGCCTGAATGAATCGGGCAAGGCCTGATGGGATCATAAATATGAGTCAGCGGTTCAGCATATATATCCGGACAAAAGAAGACATTATGGAAGCGGTACAGGCCTTCGGGTTTGTACCGCTGTTTAAGAACGCCGTCCCCGGGTATTCGATAGAAGAGAACGTCAGCCCTGACGCATGGTTCGGCTCCGATACGGACGGCGTCTGGGAATGGAAAGGCCCGGTGATCCGGGAGAGCGGCTGCGCCTACGGCAAGTTCTTTTTGGGCAAGGCGGTCTTTGTCAGCAGCAAGTGGTTCCCTGACTTTGCCAACTGGCGCCGTGACGGCTATGATTTCGACGCCCGCTTTGACGATGAGCTCGCGCCGTATAAGGATAAGGAACTGTTCGACATTCTGGAAAAGAACGCCCCGGTGATCTCCCGGGAACTGAAGAAAAAGGGCGGCTATACAAAGGACGGGAAAAAAGGCTTTGATTCCGTCATTACAAGGCTCCAGCACCAGTGCTATGTCCTGATCAGCGATTTTGTCTATGAGAAGGACAAAAACGGGAATCCCTACGGCTGGGGCGTCGCGGAGTATTCCACGCCGGAAGTGTTCTTCGGCAAAGAGTTCCGCAGAACGCTGTACGACAAAGAACCGGATGAGAGCCGCGAAAAGATCTTTGACCATCTGAGGAAGATCCTGCCGGAAGCGGATGAAAAGACGCTGGCCCGGCTGTTGAGATAAAGAATATACGGAGGTAAATAAAAATGTCATGCACCACGATCCTGGCAGGTAAGAATGCCACAAACGACGGATCCACACTGATCTCGAGGACGGACGACGGCTTTTTCGACGTGAAGAAGCTCATCGCCGTCGATCCCGCAAAACCGGGCCCGCTTGCCCGGCAGAATAAACTCCTGGCGAAGATCTATTCCGCGTACGGGAAGAATAAGTATAAAAGCGTTATCTCCCACGTGGAGATCGAACTGCCGAAGGACGGCATGCGCTGGACGGCCAGTCCCAGTGTGGATCCAAAGAACGGCATCTGGGCCGCGACCGGTATCAACGCGGCGAACGTGGGCATGACGGCGACCGAGACGATCACCTCGAACCCGCGCGTACTGGCGGCCGACCCGCTGGTCGAACTTGTAAAAGCGGAAGGAAACAGGAAGGAAGTGCCCGGCGGCATCGGCGAGGAAGACATCGTTGTCCTTGTCCTGCCCTATATAAAGAGCGCCAGGGAGGGCGTGGAGCGCCTTGCTTCGCTCCTGGAAAAGTACGGGACCTATGAATCCAACGGCATCGGGTTCAATGACGAAAACGAAGTCTGGTGGCTCGAGACCATCGGCGGCCATCACTGGATGGCCAGGCGTGTCCCGGACGATACCGTCGTCATCAATCCCAACCAGTTCGGCATGGATACCTTTGACATGAACGACGCCTTCGGAGAGCGGAAAGACTTTATGTGCTCTGCCGACCTTAGAGAATTCATCAGCGATAACCGTCTGGACCTGAACCAGTACGGCAGGGCATGGACAGGGGAAGACGACAGCGTCTTCAATCCCAGGGACGTGTTCGGCTCCCATACGGATATGGACCATGTGTACAACACGCCCAGGGCGTGGTTCATGGGCAGGTACCTCGCGCCGTATTCCTACAGGTGGGACGGCCCGCTGGCAGAGTTTTCGCCCGAGAGCGACAACATCCCGTGGTCCTTCGTACCGGACCGGAAGGTCGCTGTGGAAGATATCAAATACCTCCTTTCCGCCCACTACCAGGGAACTCCCTATGACCCTTATACGAACAGGGACACCGGCAGCAGGGGCATGTACAGGTCCATCGGCATCAACCGCACCGGCGTCACGGGCATCTGCCAGATCCGCAGCGGCGTGCCCGAAGCCGTAAAGGGTGTTGAATGGATCTGCTATGGTTCTACCACTTTCTCCTGCCTGCTCCCCGTTTACACGAATACGGGAGTAATGCCGGCATACCTTGCAGACGTGACCCTGGACGCCTCCACGGAGAACCTCTACTGGGCCAGCCGCATGATCGGCGCCATGGCGGACCACAGCTATGCGGCCTGCGTCCAGCATATCGAGAGATATCACAACAGCGTCATGGCCAAAGGCCGCAGGCTCCTCATCGAATATGATCAGAAGATCGCGCAGGCCGGGTCTGATGCGGAGAAGATCGACAGCCTTATCCGCGAAGCCAACGAAAAGCTCGCCGCCATGGCGAAAAAGGAGACGGCGAAGGCGCTGAACCGCGTGCTGGAGGAATCCTCCAAGAGCATGAAGAACGGCTATAACCTGGCGGACAACTGATCTCTGAAAGAGCCTGAATAAATGATCATAAGATAAAAAAGGCTGCTCCGGCATTTAAACCGGGGCAGCCTGTATTTGTTTTTTTGGAGCAGCAGGTTTTATTTCGCCACTTCGTAGTTTTTAAGCTTGTTGACACGTTTCTTGACGGCGGGTTTCTCCAGGTTGGCGGCGGCCGAGCTCATGTCGGGCAGCTCGATCTCTGCGTCCGGGGCGTTCTTCTTAACGCTCTCAATGCCGTTCAGGCAGGACTTCATGGACTTATAGCCTTCGCTGGAGGCGATGATCTGTCCGTTCTTGGCTTTCAGGCGGAAGCGGATCTCGCCTGCTTTATCCGTGTAGATCTCGAATTTGGGATTCTTCTTTGCTTCAAAATTCTCGACAGTCTGGTCTTCGATCTCTGCGGCAGGAGCGTTGGAAATAATGCTGTTGATGCCTGCCTTGCAGGTCGCCAGAGTCTTGTATACCTGGGATGTGGCGATGACCTGGCCGTTGCCCGCCTTCAGGGTGAACCTGGGCTGTCCGCTAGGTGTGTATTTAACTACAAATTTACCCATAATGACCTCCTGTTATGCTCGATGGCCGGCCTTGTGCCGGCGCTTTAGGATGGAAAAATACCTTCACCTCTAAATATACAACATTTCACTCCTGTTGTGGGCATACAATCTGGCGGCTGTCTTCGTATATCTTTTGCCCGGCGCGTACCGCATGCACTATAATAATCAATAGACATTCAATGACTGCATATGCAGTTTGCATATGCAGCTTGCACCAGTAAAGGAGCGTTTATCATGATCAGAAAAGCACAGGATTGCAATATTGAATACCGCGAACATATGAGAGACGGCGACGGGACGATCAAGCTCACCAGCCTGATCGCCGGCCCGGAAGAACTGAACGGGAAGGGCAGGCTCTTCTCCATCATCACCATTGAACCGGGCTGCAGCATCGGATACCATCTGCACGACAAGGATGCAGAACTGTTCTACATCATCAAAGGGACCGCCGAATACAACGACAACGGAGAGATCCGGACCGTGACCGCTGGCGACGTGACTATCTGCCCCACAGGGACCAGCCACGGCATCGCCAACCGTACGGATGAGACAGTCGAACTGGCGGCCGTGATCGTTTACGCGTAAACGGGGGACCGGGTGGATATGAAATACTATATGCCGGTGAAGCTGTATGACTGCGCGGACTGCGTCGCGAAAAACGCGAAGGAATGGACTTCGAAGGGAACCAGGGCTCTGCTCGTGACGGGAAAGCATTCCGCCGCGGCCAACGGTTCGTTAAATGACGTCATAGCCGCGCTTTTGGAAAACGGGAAGAGTTACTGCATCTTTGACAGAGTGGAAGAGAACCCTTCCGTGGAGACCGTCATCGAGGCCGCCCACTTCGGATATGAAGAAGGCGCGGATCTCTGCATAGGCATCGGCGGCGGTTCCGCGATGGACGCGGCTAAAGCCATCGCCTTCCTGATGAAGCGGAAGGAACGCTTCGCAAAAGAAGGCGCGCCTGCGCAGACCGCGGAGGACGAAGCCCATGCTCTGTACGATGCGGGGGAGGACCCGGCAGCTTTGCCGGTCATCGCCGTGCCGACGACCTGCGGCACCGGTTCCGAAGTGACCGGCGTTTCGGTGCTCACTGTCCACGGGAAGAAGACCAAACAGTCGATCCCCCACCGCATCTGGCCCGTCATCGCGCTGATCGACGGGAAATACCTTTCGACCGCTTCCAAAAGGCTTATCGCCGATACGTCCGTTGACGCCTTCGCGCACCTTGCGGAAAGCTTCCTGAGCGCGAAAGCGGACGATTACAGCAGGGCCATGGCCGTCGAAGGACTTAAGATCTGGGGCGGGGTCAAAGACGTACTGACATCGGATAAGGCGCCGGATGAAGAGGAAAGGGCACTTCTGATGCGGGCCAGCACTTTCGCGGGATTCGCCATAGCCCAGACGGGCACCTGCCTGCCGCACGCTTTAAGCTATCCGGTCACTTACGCGATGGGGATGCCCCACGGCGCCGCCTGCGGATATTTCCTTACCGGATTCATCCGGGAGGCCGGGGAAGAAGACCGGGCGAAGCTCCTGAAGGAAGCCGGATTTGAAAACATGGCTGCGCTGGAGGACTTCATGCGCGCCGTCCTTGCCGGTTATGAAGTGCCGCGGGACATGCTGCAGACGGCTTATGACTCCGTCGTCAGCAACGAAGCAAGGCTGAAGAGCTGCCGCTTCGCTGTGGATGCGGACGTCCTTGCCAGGATCGTATTCGACAGATAAGAGGAACCTATCCGGAAGAAACAGGGATCGCATCCGGCAGGTAAAACGTAAAAAGATAAGGTAAGAAGATCAAAACGGGGAAGGAACCGGAAATGACAGGGGGAAATGAATATTATCTGCTTTCGGCAGAGGATATGGCTGTGATCGACAGGCTCCAGAGCCTTATCACGGTCTATACGGACAGCCGGCAGGCCGCGCGTATAGGCAGGGAGCTCTTCGACGTTTCGGAAGAAGTCATGATCGAAGACCTCCACGGGAATACCAGGAGGACGGCAGAAGGCCGGCAGCAGGTGCTGGAATACTGGGAAGACATGGACCGCCGGATCCTGTTGAACGGCAATACGCTGGGGAGCGACCTGTCCGTGAACCGCAGGATCATACCACTCGGACCGGGGCTGGCCGCAGGCAGCTGGGATACCTACACGGTGGAAGTGCTGGGACCGGCGTACGGGATCGAAGCCCTTCCTTATCCGTACAGGATCTCGGCCGGGCACTATGAGAATACTTTCGTAAGGACGCCGGAAGGCTGGAAGATCAGGTCACTGACCTGGAAGCCGCTGGTCGAGTTTGACCCGTATTCCTGCGAAGGCGATAAAGACGGAGTCATCCGCCAGAACATTGACGACTGGCCACAGCCCTATGAACTGTATCCGCATGCCGGGACATATGCCGCGGCAACATCGGAAGAAGACATCCTCTACTGCGATGCCGTAATGGCGGTAAAGAACCTGGCGGGCAGGATCGCCCAGGCATTCACGGCCGGCAGCAGCGGGCTGCGCACACTTACCGCCGAGGAGATATTCACGGAAGGAGCCGAGCTTTCTATCCAGGGACTGCCGGAAACCCTGAAGGGCAGGGAGGAACTCTCACTGTGGCTTTCCAGAGAGATCGTAAAGGCGGACCACTACTGCGGCTGCGCGCCGGTGATCCTTTTGACGACGGCCGTCGCAGAACCCTTCGGTGAAGGGTATACAAAGGCCAATGCCTCCTGGATGAGCCTTACGCTCGAACCGTTTGATAAGGACGGCATGAAAGTCCTGTTCAGGAACAAGACCTGCCGCTGGATGGCCGGATTCGAAAAGACCGCCGGAGAGACAGCCGATGGGCAGACCGCTGGGGATGACGGCGGCGCTGGCGGCATCGATGCCGAAATGAACGGCGGTATCGGCGGCATGGATCAGTGGAAGATCAGCTCCCTGCGCTGCGTGACCTTTTCCACCATGTCGGATATGAAAGGAAGGAGGACCGGAGCATGAGCCTTAAGGATATTATCGAGATCGAGAACCTGCAGGGAAGGTACATGCACCTTCTGATCAGCGGGAATTTCGAGCAGGCGTCGGAACTGTTCTCCGACGAGCCCGACACGTCCTTCCACTTCGCGAACAGGAACCGCGAGCCCTTTATCGGGAAAGAAAACATCCATCAGAAAATGTTCATGGAAAGAATGTGCGGCTCCTTTACCGAATATGACCGCTTCCACGCGGGCGGGCAGGTCGTCGCCCCCTATATCGACGTGGATGACGACGGAGTGCATGCCTTCGGCATGTTCCCGGCGCTGGGCTATTTTGTAAAAGGGAAGCTGTTCGGCTTTGACGCGCCGCCGTATCCCACGACCATCAATACCGGTATGTGGTACCACGAATTCATTAAAGAGAACGGGAAATGGAAGATCCATCATTTCCATACCGGCAACGTAACGGACTGTGAAGGCTGGCAGTGGGATCCCAGGAAAGGGGACGGCTACGCCGAGCTTGGCATGGCGCGCAGACTCCCTTATCCTCCGGAAGCCAAAGAACGGGGATAACGAAAGAGCAGTCCGACTTTTATGAACGACTGTATTACGACAGTATGAATAACTGGAGGGCAGAGAATGAAAAGATCCGCATGGATCCTGTGTATCATGATGCTGGCTGTATTTGCGGTGACAGGCTGCGGCAAAAAGGAAAAGGAAAGCAAAGATCCCGCGTCAGCCGTGTCCGCGATACCCGGTTTTACGGAAGAAGACGCCGTGCCGGCCAACGCGGGCTATTATGAGCAGGCGGAACCCGTCGTCCTGCCGGAAGACACGCCTGTTCCGGAGGAATCGGACGTGGAAACGCCGGATGAACTGGCGGACCTGCGCGGCATCGCGCCGGATAATATCTCGAAGATCACCTACAGTACAGCGACAGAAGCCGGCAGCTTTAGCGGCAGCACCACCGACCCCGGTGAGATCCAGGAGATCTATGCCAGGCTCTGCTCCGTCGGCGCGGTGGAGAAGACCGATATGGCGGTGGACGACGACAGCCTGACACTGGTCCTGACCGCCGGCGGAAAGGATATCCGCTACAGTTTTGAAGGAGATATCTTCGTCGGCAGCGCGGGCAGGTTCAAAGTCGTCGCCCTGGACGTGCTCAAAGGCTACATCAACACACTGCTCGGTACGGAATAAGGAGACATCAATGTTATACGACCTTGTTGTAAAAAACAGAAGTTACCGCGGTTATGACCACAGCGTGAAGCTGACCAGGCAGCAGCTGGAGAGATACGTCGAACATGCAAGGCTCTGTCCCTCTTCAGTCAACCGCCAGCCGTTCAAATACTTTCTCGCCTGTGACGAGGAAACCGTTGCCGTCATCCAGGCGCAGACCGGCTGGGCCAGGGCCCTGCCGCAGATGAAGCTTCCCCATCCGGGGAAAGAACCCGCTGCCTTCATCGTGATCTGCCAGGACGATACACTGGACGCCAACCTGAACCGTTACCAGAGGGACGTCGGGGCTGTGGCCCAGACCATGCTGCTCGCAGCAGTGGAAGAAGGGCTCGGCGGCATCATGATCGGGAATTTTGCCGCCGGTGAAGTCGCAAAAGTCCTGCATCTGCCGGAAAACATTCATCCGCTCCTGATCGTTGCCTTCGGAAAACCGGATGAAAAGATCGTCCTCACCGGGGTAGGAGAGGACGGAGATACCAATTACTACCGGGACGAAAACGACGTACATTACGTTCCCAAGAGGGCATTAGAAGAGGAGCTGCTCAATTAGAGCAGCTCCTTCCTTTATAGCTTATTGCAGCTTATCACGGCTTACTGCAGCTTATTACGGCTTACTGCAGCTTTCTCAGGAAGTGCCCGTCCACGTTCACGCCTTCGTCCGCGACGATGAATGCGTGCGGATCCTGGCGGTGCACGATGTTCCGCAGACGGTTGACCTCATACTTGCTGGTCAGCACCATGAGGATCGTCTCGTCGTCGCCTGTATAGGCGCCGGTCGCCTTCCATTTCGTGATGCCGCGGTTCAGCCGCCCCATGATCTCAATCTCCAGCGGTGTGGTGTCCGGAAGCTTTGTGATGATCAGGATATGCGAGCTGATATTCTGGGTATGGATCCTGTCGGCAGCCATGCTGGAAAAGACGGAATAGATCAGCGAATAGATCACGGTGGGGATATCGAAGAGGAACAGACAGATCGTATACAGGACCGCGTTGACTAACAGCGTCGTCCTGCCGACACTGAGCTTGCCGCCGGTCTGCAGAAGGATCATGCCGATCGTATCGGTGCCGCCGTCGCTTGCGCCCATCCTGAGGATCAGACCTATGCCCGTGCCCGCCAGAAGCCCCGCGACGATACAGTTGGCCAGCCTGTCGTCCAGTACGGGTACGGACGGGATCGGGATCAGCGACAGGAATACGGTCATGAAAGTGACGGAAAGGATCGTCTTGAAGACGAACCGCCGCCGCATCCTGCGGATGGCGTATATCATGCCCGGAATATTTAACAGATAGTAAATGATACCCGCGAAATGGATATGCGCGGGCAGAATGCCGGTCCTCCCCAGAAGGTTGGCGAACAGCTGCGAAAAACCGACGAAGCCGCCGGCATACAGATGCAGGGGCTCCAGAAAGACGTTGATACCGAACGAATAGATGAGCGAGCCCGCGATGATGAACAGTATGCGGACGCCTTCGTGCCGTATGCCGGGGCTCATTAACCCTTCCGGATTGAGCAGGGATTCTTCCTTTTCCTCTTGCCGTTTGGTCTTATCTACCTGATCACGAATATCCATGATTACCGCTCCCTGGGTGAATGGGTGTATACTGTCACCATACTTTATGAAATATCATTTTGCAAGGAGAACAGCCGCATGACTTTTACATATCCCGCCGTTTTCTACGAGAAAGAAGACCATACTTACGAAGGATACTTTCCCGATTTCGCCTGCAGCACTGTCCGCGGAAAGACACTGGACGATGCGATCGCCGACGCGATCGAATCCTTAAGGGAATGGATGCGCCTTTCCGTCCTCGACGGCGACGAGATCCCCACGATCTCCGCCCATGACCAGATCGAGCTCAAAGAAGGCCAGTTCATACGGAACATAGCGGCCATCGTCCGCCTCTATGACGGATGGGATGAGTAAAACAGTCTGCGGCGATTTTGCTTATACAGCAAAGAGGACAGCATGATGAATAACAATACAGCAATTCTGCTGCAGGGCCTGCTTCTTCCGTTCGCGGGCACCGCTCTCGGCAGCGCCTGTGTGTTCTTTCTGAAAAACGAAATGAATCTTACGATCCAGAGGATCCTGACCGGTTTTGCCGCCGGCGTCATGACCGCGGCTTCCGTATGGAGCCTTTTGATCCCCGCCCTGGAGCAGGCCGAACCTATGGGCAGGCTTTCCTTCATACCTGCCGTCATCGGGTTCCTGCTCGGTATCGCTTTCCTGCTGCTGCTGGACCATGTGATCCCGCACCTGCATATGAACAGCGATCAGGCGGAAGGCCCTCATGCCAATTTGAAAAAGACCACCATGCTGGTCCTGGCGGTCACTCTCCACAACATCCCCGAAGGCATGGCTGTCGGCGTCGTCTACGCCGGCGTCCTTTCCGGCAGTGTGGCCATATCCGCCAGCGCCGCCCTGGCTCTTGCCCTCGGTATCGCGATCCAGAACTTCCCCGAAGGCGCGATCATCTCCATGCCGCTGCACTCCCAGGGAATGTCCAGGACAAAAGCCTTTTCCATGGGCGCCCTTTCCGGCATCGTCGAACCGGTCGGTACCGCTCTGACGATCCTGCTCACAGCACTGTTCGTACCTGTTATGCCTTACCTCCTTAGCTTCGCGGCAGGCGCCATGATCTACGTCGTCATCGAAGAGCTGATACCCGAAATGTCCGAGGAACCTCATTCCAACACCGGTACAATCGCTTACGCGCTGGGCTTCGCGGTGATGATGATCCTGGATGTGGCGCTGGGGTAAAACAGATAACAGATCGATCAGGAGGAATATCATGAACAAGACCCTAATTATCGGCCGTGAACTGTGCCGGGAGCTTCTGACAGTCGAAGACTGCATCCCGGCAATGAAGAATACGCTCCGCGCGCTGGCGGAAGGGCAGGTGAAGATGCTGGACCGCAGCGTGATCCCGCATCAAAACGGCAATCTCCTTGCCCTGATGACGGCTTCGCTCCTGCCGCAGGAGACAGCTGGCAGCAAAGTCATCATTTTCCCCGGTCCCGAAGCGGCAAAGAACGGCACCAGCCAGGGGATCATTCCCTTATTCGACACGGTCACCGGATCCCTCAAAGCCATTGTAGACGCGACGCAGATCACAGTCGTGCGTACAGCTGCGGTCACTGCCGCCGCAACGGATGCGCTTGCGGCCAAAGACGCGCATACCGCAGCCGTCCTCGGCACCGGCCGGCAGGGCATCGCCCATGCGGAAGCCATGACGAAAGTGCGCGGCATTACAAAGCTCCTGCTCTGGAACAGGACGCAGGAAAGGGCAGAAGCGGCAGCGGCAGCCCTTGCGGAAAAGCTGCCCGGGATCGATGTTGAAGTATGCAATACAGCCGAAGAAGCTGCCCGGAACGCGGATATTATCTGCACGACGACCTCCGCCCGCTCGGACGAACCCATCCTGAAGGGTGAATGGCTGCACCCCGGTACCCACGTCAACGCCATCGGCTGTGTCAGCCCCATGGGCCGCGAAGTCGATACGGAAACAGTCAGAAAGAGCCGCATCTTCTTTGACCAGGCGGAAGCGGCGAAAAAGAGCGGTGATATCGCGATCCCGGTCGGCCTCAGCGAGATAGCGTCGGACAGCGAAAACTTTATCGGCGATATCGGAGGCGTGCTGGCCGCTAGCCTCGCGGGCCGCACATCCGCCGAGGACATAACCATGTTCAAATCGATCGGCATCTCCGCCGTCGATGTCGCCGCCGCACTTGTGATCTATGAAAAAGCCGCGGCACAGGGCCTCGGCGTGGAAGTGGAGATCTGAAGAGGACCTGCGCAGTCCCTAGGTCGAATATCTGAAAAACAAAAAAAGAAAAGGCCGGATCTGATATGTACCCAGAATCCTGGACATATTGATCGAGCCTTTAGGTGAAACACATGGATGCTTCCCTGTACCTTACAGGAGGCATCCATTTTGTTTTAGCCTGGATCCTCTCATTGTTGTAATAGCATATATATTCACGGACTGCGTCCGAGAACTTCTCAAATGTTGTATATTCTTTTTCGTATCCATAGAACATCTCGTTTTTCAATCTTCCGAAGAATGTTTCCATGATACTGTTGTCGTAACAGTTGCCTT
>JAFVHP010000016.1 GCA_017474455.1 Lachnospiraceae bacterium | reverse complement strand
TCGCTGTTTACGCGGTTACACCGCTTGACCACTCCGCCAAAATACGGCTCCTGTGGTCATAAACAGCTTCGCTGTTTACGCGGTTACACCGCTTGACCACTCCGCCAAAATACGGCTCCGTGGTCAAGCGGTTAAGACATCGCCCTTTCACGGCGGTAACACGGGTTCGATTCCCGTCGGAGTCATTTCTTTAAATTTAAGCCGGTTATTAATATGCCTTGATAGCTCAGTGGTAGAGCACGCGGCTGTTAACCGCGGTGTCGTAGGTTCAAGCCCTACTCGAGGCGTGAGGCGAGTGTGTTCGCCTTATTTTTTTAATATGGTGCCATAGCCAAGTGGTAAGGCGTGGGTCTGCAAAACCCTGATCGCCGGTTCAAATCCGGCTGGCACCTGTGTAAAAAACCAGTGCAGAAGCACTGGTTTTTTTATTCTGATAATATAACAATGATCATTTCAAATGGTCCGTGGTGCTTCTGCAGTTTATCCGATTCGAATCTGTGCTTAATGCAACAAATTCTTTTTCATATTTAGCAATAATATATAAAAGCATATCTTTAATACTCGAATAGTTAGTAATTCTGCCTAAAACGTTATATAATAATTTCAAATCTAGTCATGCTCTAATGCTGACAATACACACATCTGTGGTATGCATGACATTCAAATCGATAATAAAAGGAGGGTAAAATGAAAAAGCTGCATAAAACAATCGGATTATTGCTTGCGGCCGTCTTTGTACTGACAGCTGTATCGGCATGCGCAATGCCTGCGGCAGGCACACCTGCACCGGCTGCCCCGGCCCAGGAAGCAGCTGCTGAAGAAGCGGCACCTGCTGCTGCGGAAGCGGAAGCACCGGCAGCTGAAGCTGCGGAAGAAGCCGCCGCATGGGAAGGCGATATAGACACGATCGAAGTCGCCCTGATGGCAAATACCAGCAATGAAGATGCGTTCAAGAGAGTTAATGACGCTGCGAACGCGATCACTGAAAAGAACTGCGGTGTTCATGCGGACATTACGTTCTACAGCTTTGGTGATTATCTTGCACAGATCGGCCTTATGATGGCTTCAGGTGAACCGGTCGATGTTATCGGCATCGCATTCGGCCCTGCCAGCTTTACTTCACTGACATCTGCCGGACAGCTGATGGACATCACGGATCTTCTTCAGGAAGAAGGCAAAGAGATGTATGACCTGATGGCTGACTACATAATGGCAGATTCCATCAACGGCAGGATCTTTGCCTTACCGCCTTACAGGAACTACGCAAGTTCCCTTTACATTATTATGCGTACGGATATCCTTGAAGAGCTTGGTCTCCTTGAGAAAGCTCAGAATATGAAGACCTGGACAGAGTATGAAGAGATCATGGCTGCAGTCAAGGAGAATATACCCAACATTTCGCCTGTCTGTGCAGGATCCAATCAGGTCATTATGACGACTGTCGGCGATGTCTTTGCGGAAGATGCTTTCGCAGACGTGATCCAGTTTGATAACCTTGGCGATTCGCTCCGTATCATTGACAACCAGGACGGCCATATCACGCTTCTGCCTCTGAACGAGAACAAGAAGAAAGAATATACAATGGTCAAGAAATGGTATGACAATGACTGGATCAACAAGGACTCCATCTTTAATACAAACGATTCCCAGGATACTCTGATGAAGAACGGCGTTACCTTCTCATCGATCCAGGTATCGGAGATCGGCGTAGAGATCGCGAAACAGCAGCTGGTCAACTATCCTGTAACGTGTGTAGAGATATGCCAGGATCTTCTGACGTCTACATCTGTCAATAAGTTCGGCTGCGGCATCCCGGTAAAGAGCGATGACCCCGAAGCGGCTATGCGCTGGATCAACGAATTCTATACCAATCCCGATCTTGAGAATATCCTTACTTTCGGCGTTGAAGGATCCGACTATGTCGTAAAAGACGGTGAAGCGACTTATCCTGACGGTGTAGATGCCATGACCGTCGGATTCCACAATTCGGACTTCGTGGTAGGCAACTATTTCAACTGCCTGCCTTGGGAAGGCCAGGGCGCGGACTTCCGTGCGGAAGCATATGAAAACCTTAAGGCTGCCCCGATCTCCCCTTACCTCGGATTCGCGGTCGACCAGTCCGAACTTGCAAACGCGATGTCCGCCCTGAATGCGATCGATGATGAGTTCAGAGGACAGCTCTGCGGCGGTATGTGGACAGACGAAGTATATGATAAATATCTTTCACAGCTGAATGCCGCTGACGTCGACAGCTATCTTCAGGCATATGAAGACCAGCTGAACGCTTGGATCGCTGCAACAGGAGAATGATCACTTTCTATAGCAAAGTGTACACGCTTTTATGAAACAGGTAACAAAGTAAAGTGTTCTTATATAAGGAGACATTGTTATGAAATATGTACCACCCAAGGGACCCAAGCGCGGCGTCTCACTGTACAGTTACACAGAAATAATCCAGCTGGGCATGACACTGGAAGACTGCTTTATGGAAATGCAGGATATGGGCGCCCACGGCGTCGAGATCCTCGGCAATTCCCATATCCCCGGCTATCCGAATATGACGGATGAGTTCGTGGAAGAATGGTACCGCCTGCTGGACAAGTACGAGATCGTACCGGCTGAATACGGACACTGGATCGACACCAGGATGTTCAAGGACAGGCCCCTTACCGTCAAGGAGAGCGTTGACCTTCTGACCCAGGATTTCAAGATCGCGAATAAGCTCGGCTTCCATTGCCTGCGCACCAAGATGGGTGTTATCGATGATATCCTTACACCTGTGGAAAACTGGCGAGAGGTCATCGACGAAGCATCCCCGATCGCAGAAGAGTACGGGGTGATCATGCTTCCTGAGATCCACCTGCCCACGCTGCTGGAGCACAAGATGATCCAGGACTATGTAGAGTATATCGACAGCCGCAATTCCAAGGCATTCGGACTGAATATCGACCTGTCGGTATTCACCGATAACTTCGACGGGATGTTCCTTGGCCCCGGTGCTGAGCTGAGGGGGTCGAAGCCGGAAGAGATCATACCGCTGCTGCCGTATGTGCACTGTATCCACGCGAAGTTCTCCAGGATGATCCCGGATCCGGATCCGGAATCGAAGCTGATGTTCAAGGAATACAATATTCCTTACGATAAGATCCTTCCTATCCTTGTCGAGAACGGCTGGGACGGCTGGATGGTAGCGGAATATGAAGGCCGTGACAGAGGCGATGAGAACGCGTTGTCAGAAGCGATGCACCAGCATCAGATCCTGATGAAGAACATTCTCGGATATTGATGAGCAGGAGGAAACAAAAAATATGAATGAGAAAGAATATATCCAGTACCGTGGTTTCCGCAACATCTATGATGAAGAAGGGAACGCGATCGGCTTTGAGTTCCGTCACCGCCTTTCCTACTACAGGGGCGTTTGGCTGAGTCAGCTGAGGGTAGGCCGCGTCATCGTAGACGGCGAAGAGATCCTTGCCGAATCGGGGAACATCACATGGATCATCAACGGAGTCGAGTATACGCCTGAAGAGATGGCCAAAGACAATGTGCATATGTGGGAGATGACAGTACCGGCTACGGTGCGTGTAAAGAAGCCCGGAGGACTTGCACAGGGCTACCATGACATCGCGATCCGTTATGGCTATACATCATCCTATATGCCTCCGATCATGGACCAGTTCGATGATTCGGTGGAAAAGATCGCCGTATTCGGAGGAAATACCAAGAAGCGCAGGATGCTGATCGTATAAGAGCTGTTTCCGGTATATTTGGAAAAGGTAAAGACCCTGCAGGGATAACAAAAATCCCTGCAGGGTTTTTCATTATCCGGACAAAGTGGTATCTTATTATTTAGTGCAGGTATTACTGAAGTATGACAGTTGTGTGAATAATACTGTATTAAGCGGGAGGTTTTATCGTTGAAGAGATCGTTTTTCGTTACAGGACTGCTGCTGAGTGCCATGATCTTCAGTGCATGCGGCGGAAATGATGCTGCCCTGCCGGCAGCTGACAGTGAGGAAACAGAGGCTGTTGTGGAAGCCATTCCTGAATTGGTTGAAGAGGAGCCTGCGGAAGAGGCGCCGGCAGTTCAGGAGACAGCAGAAGAAGCGGTTGAAAATGAAGCGCCGGCAGAAGAAGTCTCTGAAGAAACAGCGGAAACTCCGGAGGAGCCGGAAGAGGCGGAGGAGCCTGCTGAGGAAGAAGCCGGACAGCCGTCAGCTTTTGCCGCATCAGCGGCTGCGGACAGGGTGATCGATATCGATCAATGGGGCTGGACCGAGGCGGTTCCGGAATCCTATTTCGAACCTTCCTATTATCCCGGGACTGTAGTCCGGTTCGAGTATGAAACGAAGGATTATGTGACAGGCACCGGAGAAAAGCTCACGAAACCCGCGTTCGTCTATCTCCCCTGCGGGTATGATGAAGACGATAAAGATGTTCTGTATGATACATTCTACTTTATGCACGGGATCGATACCAAAGCGGAAGACCTGTTTTATGACGACGACGGCCGCGCCAAGAACATGCTGGACAATATGATGATGAACGGAGATATCCCGCGCATGATCATTGTTTCGGCAACCTATGACCGCTACAACGAACCGACGGGTTATGACTGGTCGCTCGTGGAGCTGGGCAAGTTCCATCAGGAATTCGTGAATGATCTGATGCCTGCTGTTGAGGCCGAATATAATACCTGGGGCGGATCCGGATCCGATGAGGAACTGAAAGCTTCCCGTGATCACAGGGGATTCGGCGGCTTTTCGCTGGGCGGCGTCACGACGTGGAATCAGTTCTGTTATAACTATGACTATGTCCGGTATTTTTTGCCGATGAGCGGTCCATGCTGGACTTACAGCGGCGCATACGATACGTATGATGTCGATGATACGATCAGCAGGCTTAAGGAGCTGATCACGGAAAACGACCTGAATGAGAGAGGTTATTTCATTTATGTCTGCACAGGTACGCAGGATACGATGGAACCTTATGTCAGCATGCTGATGGAGCCGCTGACATGGCAGAAAGATTTCTTTACGCCCCAGCATATCGTGTATTACCGCAAAGACGGCGGGGAACATGATTTTGATGCGACCAAGGAATATCTTTATAACGGGCTTTCCGTAATGTTCGGAAACTGAAACAGGTCACAGTAAACGGCACGGGACTTCTGAAGGGCCCGAATGGAGGAAAAATGAAAGATATTAAGGATTACATCAGAACAATACCCAATTTTCCCAAAGAGGGGATACTTTTCCGTGACATTACAACGGTCATCCAGAATCCGGAGGGGTTTAAACTGGCGATCGATATGATGCAGGAGAGTCTTGCGGACGTTGATTTTGATATGCTCCTCGGTGCCGAATCCAGAGGCTTTCTTTTTGCGGCACCTATCGCCTATAACCTGGGAAAGGCTATGACGCTTGCCCGGAAAAAAGGCAAACTGCCCGCAGAAACGGTTTCGGTCGATTACGATCTGGAATACGGTGTAGCCACGCTGGAGATCCACAAAGATGCAATCAAACCCGGTCAGAAGGTGGTCCTTGTGGACGATCTTTTGGCGACGGGCGGAACACTGAAAGCGATGGCGAAACTGGTCGAGAAACTCGGCGGGGAAGTCGCGGGGATCGCTGTCCTTCTGGAACTGGTAGACCTGAAGGGAAGAGAAGTACTGAAGGATTACAACGTGTATTCCTGCGCGCAGTTTGAAGGAGAATAACTGATCAGAGTCCCTTTGCTGCGGGACGGGCAAGGCGGATCAGATAAAGGACCAGGTATACAGCAGGCAGTATGAGGAGCACCAGGGCGGCATAGCCCGCAAGGTATCCGGGAACGCCCATATACCGGCTGAACAGGTACAGGGGCGTATTTGCCGGCGGCCAATTGACGAACATGTAGTTGCAGTTGAAATGCCTGTCGAACAAATATACCGGAGGGACGACAGCGCAGAGGAAAAGTATGCTGTAATGAATGTGCCGGATATCCGGACGGACCAGGCCCGCCCTGAACAGAAGTACCGGATACAGCACGAGCAGCATATGCCAGACCCAGCTGTATACATTTAAAAAACTGAATACTGGATAAACATTCCAGTCCGGAAACAGGACAGCACACAGAGAACCGGGCAGAATAAGGACGAGAGCGATCTCCCCGAATATCTGTCTCCATTTACAGGATCTTAAAAAGGCCGCGAACAGGAAGACGAAAATCCCCAGACTGCACAGGTGCAGCGGGAGATAGCCGATCCCGAAGCGGCCTGTTTTTATCAGGTACAGGTCTTTGATGATCTCCATGAACACCATCATGACCGGTATGGTCTTCAGGCAAAGCTGCCTGACACCTGTTTCCGCGCGCAGGAAGAGCCCTGAAAGCAGGTATACAGCAAAGATGGTCAGGAGCATGCTTATTATGTGGATGGTTCCGAAATGCGGATAAACAGTATTCATACTGTCATTATAGAAAGAAAGAAGAATGAGAAAAAGGTATTTGTTTTTTGATATAGACGGAACACTGGCTGCCGGCGGGTATGAGAAGATGTTTATTCCCGAATCGACGAAGACCGCCCTTGATAAGCTCAGATCCGCGGGGCATTTTTTATGCATTTCCACGGGCAGGGCACAGGCAATGGCTGTTGACGTCATGCGGGAACTAGGCTTCCACAATATGGTATCCGACGGCGGGTACGGACTGACGGTCAATGATAAACTGATCGGCAT
>JAFVHP010000015.1 GCA_017474455.1 Lachnospiraceae bacterium | reverse complement strand
CTTACGGGTTCCGTTTTTATGTATGGTTCGATACGCAGGACGGTATTTTATGAAAGCAGATCCGGAGACAGTGATCAGGGGCGGTTTTCGATACCCCAGTCACAGAGCTTGTCCAGCACCGCAACCAGCGACTGCCCGCGGTCGGTCAGGGTATACTCCACTTTCGGCGGAATTTCCGGATACATCTCCCGGTGGATCAGCCCGTCCTTTTCCAGTTCCTTCAGGTTCTGGCTCAGGGTCTTGTCTGCGACCTTGCCGAGATAGCGTTGCATCTCGTTGAAGCGGACCGGCTCATACTCCATCAGACAATAGAGAATAATAGGCTTGTACTTTCCGGAGATCAGCGAGAGTGTATAGCTGTATCCCGTGTCGCTGAAATTGGCTTCTGCGATTTTCTTTTCGTTCATGGCTTCCCTCCGCTCCGGTACCTTTCCTGACAACCGGTACCATTCAAACAGGCTTATCTTAGCACGATCCGTCAGGAAAGACAAGCAGAGACAGATAAGGAGACCCGGTTTACTTCTTTACCAGAGGAGCGCCGGAATGCCAAGCCTTTCCGCAGACCTCACCGACCTTGTAATAGTCGAACTTTACCTGATCAAACAGAAATGCGTTGATCTTTCCACCGTCGATCTTCCCCTCGGCATCCAGGATCTTTTCATCCGCCAGGACGTTTACGATCTCTCCGAGCACGCGCAGACCGTAGGGCTGTTCCTGCATTTCGACGACCTTGCACTCCAGCGTCAGGGGATACTCGGTGATGACCGGAGCGTCCACGCGGCTGCTCTTTACGGCGTGAAGGCCGGTACGCTCAAACTTGTCGGGGACTTTATTGGAGCTGACAAGCCCCATGTAATCGGACTCTACCAGCGTATCGGTGCCGGGGACAGACAGGGTGAAGGCGCCTCTGGCCTTGAGGTTGGCGACGGTCTTGTGGTCTTCTTCGAGGTTGAGGGCGACCATGTTCTCGGCGCAGATGCCGCCCCAGGCCATGGCCATGGCATCGACGGTGTCGTCTTCGTTATAGGTGCCGATCATATAGACGGGCATAGGGAACAGATAGGGCTTTACACCAAAATCTTTCATTCGATGATTCTCCTTTGAATGGTTAAAATTGATCCTGTGACCGTAGAAGCGAGCCTATGATAGCATGGAGAATAAAAAACAACAAGTACCAACATGAAAGTTAGGCACTATACTAAAAGTAAGTAACTTTCACATTGATACTTGCAGAGAGTTGCTGTTTAAACGGATAAAACCGAAAATGCCGCGGCAGTCATCCTTTCCCGGCTGCACCGAAGAGCAGCTCCTGTACAAAGGCGTTGGCCGGAGCGCTGCGTATGGCTTCGGGTGTATCCAGCTGTACGATGGTTCCGGCATCCATCACGAGCATCCGGCTGCCCAGACGCAGCGCTTCGTTGATATCATGGGTCACGAAGACGACCGTGATGCCAAGCTCCTGCTGCAGTTTCCGGATCTCTTCCTGCAGGCTGCGGCGTGTGATCTCATCCACGGCGCCGAAGGGCTCGTCCATCAGGAGAACGCGGGGCGTGGCAGCCAGGGCCCGGGCGATCCCGACCCGCTGGCGCTGTCCGCCGGAGAGCTCATGGGGGTAGCGCTTGGCCATGTCCGGGCTCAGCCCCACCGTTTTGAGAAGCTGTTCGACTTTTTCCGGTGTTTCCGTCCGGGTCCAGGCT
>JAFVHP010000014.1 GCA_017474455.1 Lachnospiraceae bacterium | reverse complement strand
TCATCCGTTTCCGCATTCAGCGAGGACATAGTGACGGTCAACCCCTACCTTGGTTCCGACGGAGTTCTTCCCTTTGTGAAGGTGTGCGAAGCTGAGAAGAAGGGAATATTCGTCCTTGTCAAGACATCCAATCCCACCAGTGTGGAATTTCAGGATGTTCTTTTGGAGGACGGGACTCCGCTTTACGAGCTTGTCGGCAGAAAAGTCAGTGAATGGGGCGCCGGCCTTATGGACGGCAGTTACAGTGACGTGGGCGCGGTCGTCGGTGCCACTTATCCGGAGCAGGCAAAAAGACTGAGGGAAGTCATGCCGCATACATTTATCCTGGCTCCGGGATACGGGGCGCAGGGAGCCACAGCATCAGACCTTGCCGGTTTCTTTGACTCCGACGGGAAGGGCTGCATCGTCAATTCTTCCAGGGGCATCATCGCCGCGTATCAGAAGGAAAAATATGCCGGATACGGACCTGAAGGTTTCGCCGAGGCTGCCAGGGCTGCTGCAAAAGACATGATCGATGATCTGTCTTCCGTTATCTGAAAGGAGCATACATTTGGAACAGTATAAATGCGAATTTATTGATTTCATGGTCGAGGCGGATGTTCTCAAATTTGGTGATTTCGTCCTGAAAAGCGGAAGAAGATCCCCGTTTTTCATGAATGCGGGAGCATATGTGACCGGCGGCCAGTTAAGACGGCTCGGCGCTTATTACGCGAAGGCGATCCATGACAGGTACGGACTCGATTTTGACGTCCTGTTCGGACCGGCTTACAAAGGGATCCCGCTGGCTGTCGCTACAGCGGCCGCGATCGACGAACTTTACGGAAAACAGATCAGGTATTGTTCCAACCGTAAGGAGATCAAGGATCATGGTGATACCGGGATCCTCCTGGGTTCCGGCCTGAATGACAACGATAAAGTGGTTATCATTGAAGATGTGACGACCTCCGGCGCTTCAATGGCAGAGACTGTACCGATCCTCAGGGAACAGGCTGATGTGGAGATAAAAGGCCTTATGGTATCGCTCAACCGGATGGAAAAAGGAAGGGAATCCGACCGCAGCGCACTGGATGAGATCAGAACACTGTACGGATTTGAAACAGCCGCGATCGTGACTATGAAGGAAGTGGTCGAATATCTGTACGGGCGAAAGCTTTCTAACGGCAGGATACTGATAGATGACGCTATGAAAGCGGCGATAGACGCATATTATGAAGAATACGGAGCAAGGTGATCTCCAGCCCAAAGTGGTCCTGGAAAGCATAAAAAGACCCCGGGGCAAAGTGCTCCCTTTCGTAAGCACGTCCAGGTTTGCGGCATTTGCACTGTTCCTCGGACTGCTTTCACTGGTATGCACCGTCATCTGTATCGTATTCACCTATAATGCGGGCGGAAATGCCAGTGTTCAGTATACGGCTGCATTTGTTCTTTGCCTGTTCATGGCGGTTGCCGGGATCGTTTTTGATATACTTTCCAGAAGGGACGACGAAGAGGATATAGCGGTCTTCTGGATCAGTCTTGTGATCAACCTGGCCGTTGTAGCTTTCGGTGTGGTCATCCTGTATCTGGGGACCGGACCGGAATTTTAATATTGATTACTGTTACGGAGGATAAACTATGGCAGTTGTAGGCATACTTATGGGATCTGATTCGGATCTTTCGGTAATGAAAAAGGCGGCGGCGATACTGGACAGATTCGGTGTGGAGTATGAGATGCGGATCATTTCTGCACACAGGGAACCGGAACTGTTTGTCGACTATGCCAAAAATGCCTCGGACAGGGGCATCAAGGTGCTGATCGCCGGCGCCGGAATGGCTGCCCATCTGCCCGGCATGTGCGCAGCTATCTTTAAGGGACCTGTTATCGGTGTCCCGATGCACACAAAATCCCTTGGCGGAAAAGATTCACTGTATTCCATAGTCCAGATGCCGACAGGGATTCCGGTGGCGACCGTTGCGATAGACGGGGCGGCAAACGCGGCCCTTCTGGCTGTCAGGATCCTTGCCGTATCCGACGGTGAGCTTTCACGCAGGATCGAAGAGTACCATAAAGAAATGGAAGAGCAGGTGATAGAGAAAGATAAAAAGCTTTTGTCCGGAGGTTATGACGACTGAGCCGTATTGATTGGAATGAGGTGGGAATATGAGCAAATTGGATTATAAGAGTTCCGGAGTGGATATCGAAGCCGGCTACGCTTCCGTCGAACTGATGAAGAAATATGTTAAGGAGACCATGCGCCCGGAAGTCCTCGGCGGGCTTGGCGGGTTTTCGGGGGCTTTCAGCTTAAGCGCGATCAAAAGCCTTGAACATCCTGTCCTGCTTTCCGGCACCGACGGGGTCGGTACAAAACTGAAGATCGCTTTTTTGATGGACAGGCACGATACTGTCGGTATCGACTGCGTTGCCATGTGCGTGAACGATATCGCCTGCGCAGGCGCAAGACCTTTGTTTTTCCTTGACTATATTGCCTGCGGCAAGAACTACCCCGAAAAGATCGCGGCTATAGTGAAGGGGGTATGTGACGGATGCAGGGAAGCCGGAGCGGCCCTGATAGGCGGAGAGACTGCCGAAATGCCCGGATTTTATCCGGTCGATGAGTATGACCTGGCCGGATTTGCCGTCGGTGTCGCGGATGAGAAGGACATCATAACGGGGCAGGAGATCTGTCCCGGCGATGCGCTGATCGGCATAGCTTCCTCCGGGATCCACAGCAACGGATATTCCCTGGTACGCAGGATCTTTGAACTGGATTCGGAAGATGCGGCGGGAAAGCTGGATGAATATCTGCCGGAACTGGGTGAAAAACTCGGCGAAGCGCTCCTTCGCCCGACAAGGATCTATGTTAAGGCTGTTTCGGCGCTGCAGGACGCAGGCATCAGGATCAGGGGCTGTGCGCACATCACCGGCGGAGGCTTTTACGAGAATATTCCCAGGATGCTTCCGGAAGGGACGGCTGTCCGTATCAGAAAAGACAGTTATCCGGTACCGCCGGTATTCGAACTGATGAAAAAGCGCGGGGACCTGGAAGAGAAGATGATGTACAACACTTTCAATATGGGTATAGGCATGGTCATTTCCGTCCGTGAAGAAGATGCGGAAACGGCTGTGGAGATCATAGACGGTGCGGGTGAAAAGGCATACCGCCTGGGAGAAGTGACTGTGGGCAGCAAAGAGGTAGTCATATGCTGAGGGCTGCGGTACTTGTATCCGGAGGCGGGACCAATCTTCAGGCGATCATTGACCGGATAAAAACGAATGAACTGACGGGGGTCAGTATCGTCTGCGTGATCAGCAACAGTAAAAAAGCCTATGCGCTCAAAAGGGCTGAAGAAGCAGGGATCCCTGCAGTGTGTATTTCACCGTCGGCTTATGAAGACAGGGAGGCTTTTCACGAGGCCCTCATGGCCGGATTAAAAGAGTTTGAGCCGGACCTCATCGTTCTGGCCGGATTTCTTGTTACGATACCGCCTGCCATGATCAGGCAGTACAGCGGCAGGATAATCAATATCCATCCGTCCCTGATCCCTTCATTCTGCGGGCAGGGCTATTACGGACTGAAAGTACATGACGCGGCGCTCGCGCGCGGGGTAAAGATCTCCGGTGCAACCGTGCATTTCGTGGATGAAGGCATGGATTCGGGCCCGATCATTCTGCAAAAGGCTGTGGAAGTCATGGCGGATGATACTCCGGAATCACTCCAGCGCCGTATTATGGAACAGGCCGAATGGAGAATACTTCCGGAAGCGATCCAACTGATCGCTGATAACAGGGTAAGGATAACCGGCAGCAGAACGATCATATTGCCGGAGGAAGGATAAGGATGACCGGAATGAGAGTACTGGTAGTTGGCGGAGGCGGCAGAGAGCATGCGATCGTCGATGCCATAAGCAGGAGCAGCAGGGTAAGCAGGATTTTCTGTGCACCCGGCAATGCAGGGATCGCTTCCATTGCCGAATGTGTTCCGATCGGAACGATGGATTTTGCCGCGCTGGCGGATTTTGCCGTCAGGGAAGCGGTCGATCTGACTGTGGTCAGTATGGATGACCCGCTATGTGCCGGCATCACCGATTTCTTTGAGGAACGCGGGCTCAGGATATTCGGGACCAGGAAAAATGCGGCTGTTATAGAAGGAAGCAAAGCATTCGCCAAGGAACTGATGCAAAAATATGATATTCCTACCGCTAAAAGCGTGACTTTTACCGATCCTGCCGCTGCAATGTCTTATCTGGACGAAACTGGTTATCCTGTCGTCCTTAAGGCTGACGGCCTTGCCCTCGGAAAGGGCGTACTGATCTGTGAAGACCGCGGTGCGGCTGCTGCCGGCATTAAAGAGATCATGATCGACAAAAAGTTCGGTGATGCGGGCAATACGGTCGTTATCGAAGAATTCCTGACGGGCAGGGAGGTATCCGTACTCGCCTTTGCCGACGGTCTGCATATCGTTACGATGAGTTCCGCCCAGGATCACAAACGGATCGGCGACAACGATACCGGACCGAACACCGGCGGTATGGGTACGTTTTCTCCCAGTCCGTTTTATACTGACGATATCGACAGAATCTGCAGAGAAACGATATACCAGAGAACGATCGACGCAATGGCCAAAGAAGGACGGCCTTTCAAGGGCGTGCTTTTCTTTGGACTCATGCTGACTGATGACGGGCCGAAAGTGCTGGAATACAATACAAGATTCGGCGACCCCGAGACACAGGTCGTACTGCCCAGGCTGGAAAACGATATCATCGATGTCATGGAAGCCTGCATGGACGGGACACTGGACAGGATCGAACTTAAGTTTTCAGACCGTGCCGCTGTCTGTGTGGTGCTTGCCTCGGGAGGATACCCCGGCTCCTATGAAAAAGGAAAGATCATAACCGGCCTCGAGTCGCTTAATAACGAACCGGATGTTTACTGTTACCATGCCGGGACAGCTTTTGACAGTGAAGGGAATATCGTTACCAGCGGAGGAAGGGTACTGGGTATCTGTGCGCTCGGGGACGATCTTCTCAAGGCGAGGGCAAAAGCATATGAAGCTGCCGGCAGGGTCAGCTTCGACGGAAAATATTTCAGGACGGATATCGGAAACGCTCTTTTTAATGGGTGACAAACCCATGGTGTTGGTATAAAATTATCTCAGTTTGTATTTATACTCATAAGGAGATTTAGCGTCATGGTTAAGAGAAAAAATGCGGCTAGGATACTGGCAATAGGATTGGCTGCGGCTATGATACTCGGGGTACTGGGTTTTTCATTTGCCAGCTTTGCGGCTACGGCTACAGTCAACGGCAACGATGTCCGTGTGCGTTCCACTCCGTCCACTGATTCCAGCGTACGAGGCGTTGTGAATTCCGGACAGACTTTTGAGGTCGGCGATCCCGAATCCGGTGCGGACGGAAGACAGTGGTACAAAGTGACCCTGAGCGACGGGTCGACCGGATATATCCGTGAGGATCTTCTTACGATCACTGCCGATGAACAGCCTCAGGAAGTTACTGAGACTCCGCCGGAGACAGTCCCTGAAACGGAGACCCCTCCCGCGACAGAAGTACAGACCGAGGATGGATCAGACAGCGCCGCTGTCCCCACCACTTCTTCTGAGAGATACAGGATCGTCAATGTACCGGATGATACCGGTTCGGAAGTATGGTACGTATATGACTATACCGATGGTATCCGTATCAAGATCGAAGATCTTAAACAGTTCGATACTTATAAAGAGAGTGCGGAATCGAATTCCGCAAAGGCCAGCAGGTTCCGTATCCTTATGATCCTGTTCGCGATCCTTCTCGTCGCTGCTATCGTAGTTGCCACGCTTCTTGCTCTCAGGCTCCGTGACGTCACATCTTCTGATGTCGATCTTGCCGAAGCCCGCAGGAAAGAGAGAAAGCGCAACAGGAATGCTGACGATGTCAGCAGGCTTTCCGGATCATCCCGCAATCAGACGGCTTCCAGGAACAGGGAAAGCGCATATCCTTCAGGCAGAGCCAGCAGGACCGGCCAAGGCGCGGCAGGCGGTGCACAGCCGCATGCGGCTCACAGTCAGCAGCCTGCAAGAAACGCCGGCCAGGCAGTAAGACCTGTCCGCGGTGAAGACGGCCGTCCCGTCAGAGGCACAGGGGCACAGGTCCAGTCCAGACCCGTCCAGCAGCGCCCCGTCCAGGGCCAGGCAGCACCTGTAAACCGTGAAGGCGCTGCAAGACCTCAGCAGGCCAGACCCGTTCAGGGACAGGCACCTGCGCAGAGACCGGCATCCCAGCCCAGGAATTTTGCTGTTGATGAAGATATGGATTACGAATTTCTTAACCCTGGCAAATAATAAAACATAAGATTTTTATAAACTCATAGAGTTAGATTGACCTGAATTCTGCATCTGTTATATACTATATATAACAGATGCAGTTTTTTGGGTTCCGGCAGCATTTCGGAGGACAAAAAAACATGATGTTTATAGAAATAGATTTTAACAGTGATGAAGCTATATACCAGCAGCTTTGCAATCAGATCATTCAAGGCATAGCGACCGCCAGGATCGCCCAGGGCGACGTCCTGCCTTCTGTCAGGCAGCTTGCCGACGAAGTTGGCATCAACATGCATACGGTCAATAAAGCCTATTCGCTCCTTAAACAGGAGGGCTACGTCAAGGTAGACAGAAGGAAAGGGGCAGTCATTTCCTGTTCAGGCCAGAACAAGGACGAGGCAAAGCAGATCATCCGCAAGGATATGACAGGCATACTTGCCCAGGCAAGATGCAGGGGACTGACAAAAGAAGATATTGCAGAACTGGTCAATGATATTTACAATGCCTTTGATGAATATGACAGAGTCAAAGAGGCAGGCAGACCTAAGGTTTAAGGAAGGATCTACGATCTATGAAACCGAATTATACGGATAACGCAAAGGAAGTGCTCAAGCTGGCTAAATCGGCGGCCATGGAGCACAAGCAGAATTATATCGGCACAGAGCACCTGCTGATGGGACTCATCCGGGAATCTGATGGTGTTGCCTCCAGGATCCTGACGGAGAACCTGGTCACGGAAGCCAGG
>JAFVHP010000013.1 GCA_017474455.1 Lachnospiraceae bacterium | reverse complement strand
CAAAGGTACTGGTGCCTGTCGGCGATATCGGCCGTACGTCCGGAGGCACAGGCTCCGCTACCCGCGCCCGCTATGGGGAAGAGGAATATCTGGCGGCAGGATCTGTCTTTGTGCTGGATATCAGGAGTATTCTGAACAAAGATGTGCGGCTGGATACGGACCGGATCGTGCCTTACCACCTGTGGACCAACAGCGAGACCTTCCATACGGTATATCTTCTGCCCAATGCGACGCAGCTGTACGTCGGGGCAGGCGGTCAGCCGCAGTTTGCCGCCGAAATTCTGTACGGCGATGCGTTCGGAGAAGGAAAGGACCGCTATATCGCGCTTTACTCGGCACTGACAGCCAATGCGGCCAGGAAGCCTGTCATCCCCATCGGAAGTACAGGAAAACTGGATCTCCTGACGGGTACAGTGACGGTTCCGTCCTTTGCAGACTTTGAACTGTACCTGCATGAAGTATCAGGAAAGTGGCTGGCGAAGCAGTTTGAAACGGAATTGTTCCTGACATTGACTGCAGACCAGGAGGTTCTGAACAGCTTTGCATTAAGCGGCGCCAGACAGCCTCACGGAGAGATTGCCGAAGGTCTGGCAGACGGAGGGGAAAAGGACGGCTGGAAGATCTACTGGCTGGGCGATACGCCTGAGACGGCTGATGATAAGGATCAGACACTCCTTTACCTGATGTTGAACAATGATACGGATGAAATCGACGCCTTCCGCACCAGCGTGAACATGCTGCAGTCCGGCGAAGAGCCTGTAGATGTATCTCTGTATATTTTCAGAGATGCCCGTTCGGATATGATGGAAGAGGAGAAATACGATGTCTTCTTTTTTGACACACCTGAGGGACAGACAAGCCTGGTGAAGCTGATCACGAACACCCTGGACAGCCGGGATATGGTCATGCCCAAGGCACTGCAGATCGTCCTGCGGGCTTTCCCGATGAAGGACAACACTCCTGCAGCCAGCCTGAGCGATTCTGCCCTCATCCTGACAGATCGCCAGAACGGAAAGATAAGCGCATTGGGTGGTTCCTACGAAGCGTCTTATGACAACGATACCTTCGACAGCCCGTATACGAGGATTGAAGGTATTTCCGGCAAAGATCCGGTCGTCACCATAAAACAGGGTCAGGAGATATGGCCTGAGAAAACCGCCAGAGACACGGCCGAGACCATCGACGGCACGACGTATCTTCTGATCGACGGCGTGTGGCATCGGGCGGACGAAGCATCGGTCAAAGCTGCATAAACAAAAAAGGAATAGGTGACAGAGGACGGTTCTCTGTCACGTAACCTGAAAAACGGAGGGGGAGCATATCATCTGATATGTTCCCCCTCCGTTTTTTCCCAGAGCCGCGTCATGAAATTTATCCGACTAACGACGGAGCGCGGCTCGGGGAGGGGGTAGAGGTGCGGCTGCGCCTTCCTCTACCCTGTTTTTATCAAAAGAAAAATAAAGTGTTATCATTATGATTCAAATTATGTTATGATTTAAAATGTGTTATCTTGTTCGCACGAATTTACTGCGGAATCATGCCGCCTGCAGCGGCGTATGTTGGTGCAGTAAACGAATCATAATGCTGGCATTTGGTTTGGGAGGAGACACAGAACCGTTTCCTCTTTCCTGACGGTTTCATGATATCGGAGGAATGACATGAAGAAGCTTTTACTGCTGCTGGTCTTTTGGCTGGGATGGTTGACGGTTTCAGTGGGTTATGTCGAAGCTGAGGAAAATGTTTTACCCAAGTGGACGGTGATGTTTTATATGTGTGGTT
>JAFVHP010000012.1 GCA_017474455.1 Lachnospiraceae bacterium | reverse complement strand
TGCGGTGAACGCTCTCGGCTGGATCGGGCGGGGCGAATATTCCGTGATCGAACCGTACTGGGCGGGTCTGTTCCACTTCGCCTCTGATGAGGAGCCAAAAGTCCGGCTGGCGTTTATCTGGGCATCAGAAAACATCGCCACGAGCACTCCTGATATTTACGCAGTTCACATGTCTGTATTTGCGGAGCTTTTGCACGATGCAGATGACAAGGTTCGGATGGAAGCGCCGGAGATCTTCCGCGTTCTCGGCAAGCGCAGGCCGGGGTTCGTCAGGCCGTATCTGGAGCAGCTACGGCAGATATCGGAAACCGACGAGAACCGTGTAGTACGAATCCACTGTCTGGGTGCCATCAAGGCGACAGGAGTGAAGTAGAAAAGGCTCCCACACTGCCATCATCGGCAGTGGAAGGCGAAGTCAGGAGGCAAGAATGGCATCAAGCAAAGAATATTTAAATTTCATATTGGAGCAACTCTCAGAATTGGATGATGTATCCTATCGGGTTATGATGGGAGAATACATCATCTATTATCACGGCAAGGTGATCGGCGGCATTTACGATGACCGCTTCCTTTTGAAGCCTACGAAGTCCGCTATGGCCATGATGCCTAATGCAGAGATGGAACTGCCCTATGACGGAGCAAAGGAAATGCTGCTTGTGGATGACGTGGACAATAAGGAGTTCCTGCGAGAACTGTTGGAAGCGATGTATTCAGAATTGCCTGCTCCAAAGAAATAGAAGTGAGAACGTCAAATGAGCAGAACAGAAAATGTCGAACTGACAGTGCTGTGTCTCATCACAGATGGAGATAGAATACTCCTTCAAAACAGAACAAAAAATGACTGGCAGGGGTATACGCTGCCGGGCGGTCATGTGGAACCAGGAGAATCTTTTGTTGATGCAGTGATTCGTGAAGTAAAAGAAGAAACAGGGCTGGATATAAAGAATCCTCGGCTTGCAGGTGTAAAGCAGTTCCCCATTGAGGGAGGAAGATATGTTGTCCTTCTGTTTAAAGCCAACGAATATAACGGAACAGTTGTTTCTTCGGACGAGGGGCAAATGGAGTGGGTGGACAGAAATCATCTGTCGGAGATACACACGGTCGAGGATTTTGAAGACTTGATACGGGTAATAAACGATCCTGCTCTGACGGAGTTCCAATATTTGGTCGATGGAGAGACTTGGATGGTTTCAATTAAATAAATCGGGATTTTGGGGGAGGTACAAATGGGAATCGTTTATAAAAAGCTAACTACCTCTGATCTGGAAGTATATATTCAAATGCGGATAGAGCAGTTGAGAGAAGAAGGGGCTAAAGAGGATATCGATTTGGCGCCGGCTCTGATGGATTATTACAGCAGACATATGGCAGACGGAACTTTTGTCTCATGGTTAGCATTTGATGGAGATACAATCATTGGAACCAGCGGTATGTCGTTTGTGGAAAAGCCTCCGTATTTTGGATGTCCTTCCGGCAGAATAGGGTTATTGTCAAGTATGTTTACGAATCCGGCATACAGACGGCGGGGTATTGCGAAAGAACTCCTTGATAGAGTTGTAAATGAGGCAAAATCATATGGCTGCGGCACAGTTCAGATTACAGCTTCTGAAATGGGTGTGAAGTTGTATACCGCATATGGCTTTGTGCATAATGATAACTTTATGCAGTATAAGCTGTAAACGGGAAGCTATATGCAAATTCCAGTTGATTGGGAGCATCTAACACCCGGTGCACGCTGTTAGCAGATCTAATAATTGGCAGGAGATCCATCTAATCGATATTGAATCGTATTAGCTGGATCTCCTGCTTTTGTTCTTTCTCAGCTGGATGCTCTCCGGACAAAAGCCCCGTCTCATCACGGAAAAGCAGGTTTCGTCCAGAACGTGATCTAAAGCTTGCGCCAATATTAGCAGGCTTTCCGAAAGCCCCTCGAAAATGCCGTTAGAAATCAGGCTGTTTTTCTTGGCAGTTTGCTAACGGCTCAAGGAAATCGTTAGCAGAAAATCCGGGCATAAAAAGAACCGCCAGCGTCTGTATGGAATAAAAGATATTCCAGACAAAAACTGACGGTTACAAGCGCGTCCGCGAGGTGACTCGAACACCCGACCTACCGCTTAGGAGGCGGTCGCTCTATCCAACTGAGCTACGCAGACAAATGTTGATTTTCCGGGGTTTCTGGCCCCTGGGGCTCTTACTTACCCCTCGGATTTTGCCTCAAAATCGATTAGAAAACCGACCTTTTTTGATTAGCAGAATCCTCAAATCGCCGAAATTCCAGCTTGCGCTATTCTTAGACGCAGCAGCCAAAAAAATAAGAGAAGTAACTTCTCGCTCGGCCTCGTATGGTCTTGAAAAGACACCTTATTCAGTTTTCAAATTTCCTCTGTGAACTCAGCTCCGCTCGCCCTTAGGAGGCGGACGCTCTATCCAACTGAGCTACGCAGACTTGTACGAAATCAACAGATTTCGCGATATGAAATTGGTGATTCCGGACAGTTCGGACTTGTGCAATCCGTTCCTCTTTTCCAGAGGCAAAGACTATTCTAACTGAATTTCTCCGTTTTGTCCATGCCTAAAAACAGCGAATATCGATCGCACCGGCAGTCTGTCCTGTCAGACCGGATACTGGATCGTTCCCTGCATCCAGACGACACCCTTGAAGCGTCGGCCGGCTTCGGGCTCACCGTACAGGTCTTTCTGTGAGATCAGCAGATCGAATTCCAGGTCATTGCATGCTATGACCATTTTATACAGCATCTCCCCGGTAAATCGGTTGGATGTGCTTTCAACGCTGATGATCTCGCCCAGGACCGAATACAGGTCGCACTCTACGCCGTAGGGCATGAAGGACGTATCGACCAGACTGTACAGGTCTTCCCGCTGGATCCTGTCCAGGATGACGTTGTAATTGTCCATGTCGTCCATCGTCAGGTCACGGATCGCGTCTTCATCCCCCTGCCTGGCGGCGTTCAGGAGCTTTAGCCTGTCCACCGTCTGGCGCTGGCTGGCCGCGATATCCGCTTCGGTTTTCTGTATCGGCATCATGACCGTACCCTCGACGGAGAGAGCGGAAAGAGAGACGGAGACGGCGCCGGTGCGCGGAAAACCGGGCTGCGAACTGAACGGCGAAACGTTCTGTGCTTCATTCTGCGCGTCGCGGACATGCCAGCGGAAAAACTCCTCTTCCGCGCAATGCTTCAAAAACTCTGTCCGGTTGATCAGCCTGAAGATGATCGTCACGCCGACTTTCAGATCGTCACAGATGCCGGAAAAAGAGAGGTTGTCGATCCTCCGCTCCACGGAACAGTCCTCATAGGACGAAACATGACCGGTATAAAGGTACGGGAAATAGTACTCGAACGAGAATTGTTCGTCCGAGTTGAACTCTCCGCACACAGTAATTCCGAAATCACCGCCGCAGTCCAGCCTGAACTCCGCAAAGAGCGCGTCGCTTTCGTCATCCTTGGTCGTATAGGTCCTGTAGGTCGGGTTGTTCAGAGTCTCCTGCAGCATGTCCTCCAGGTCATTCCTGTCAAAAGGCTCTGAAAACCCTATCGCCCGTAAATATTTGTGCAAGTAAAGTCCCTCTGTGCCGTTTCTGTCCGGATCAGTGCTTCGGAACGAGCTTTTCCTGTCCGCCCATGTAAGGCTGCAGCGCCTTCGGGATCAGGATGGTGCCGTCTTCCTGCAGATTGTTCTCCATGAAAGCGATCAGCATTCTGGGGGTGGCAACGACCGTATTGTTCAGCGTGTGCGCCAGATACTTCTTACCGTCCTTGCCGTTCACGCGGATCTTAAGACGCCTGGCCTGTGCATCGCCGAGGTTCGAGCAGCTGCCCACTTCGAAATACTTCTGCTGTCTGGGCGACCATGCCTCCACGTCGCAGGACTTGACCTTCAGGTCGGCGAGGTCTCCGGAACAGCATTCCAGTGTACGGACGGGAATGTCGAGGCTCCTGAAAAATTCCACCGTGTAGCTCCAGAGCTTGTTGTACCAGTCCATGGATTCTTCAGGTCTGCAGACAACGATCATCTCCTGCTTTTCGAACTGATGGATCCTGTAGACGCCTCTTTCCTCGATTCCGTGCGCGCCTTTTTCCTTTCTGAAGCAGGGCGAATAGCTGGTCAGCGTCTGGGGAAGCTTTTCTTCGGGTATGATCTGGTCAATGAATTTGCCGATCATGGAATGCTCGGAGGTTCCGATCAGGTAAAGGTCCTCGCCTTCGATCTTGTACATCATGGCGTCCATTTCGGCAAAGCTCATAACACCGGTCACGACGTTGCCCCTGATCATGAAAGGCGGAACATGGTAAACAAATCCCTTGTTTATCATGAAATCCCTCGCGTAGGAAAGTACGGAAGAGTGAAGCCTCGCGATATCGCCCATCAGGTAATAGAAGCCGTTGCCGGCAACGCGGCCGGCGGCGTCCAGGTCGATGCCGTCGAATCTGTCCATAATATCCGTATGATACGGGATCTCGAAAGGAGGCGTGACGGGTTCGCCGAACTTCTCCAGTTCGACGTTCTCGGAATCATCTTTGCCGATCGGGACAGAATCGTCGATCATCTGGGGAATAATGAGCATCTTTTCATAGAGCTTTGCGGACGCGTCCTTCTGGATCTCCTCCAGCTCGGCAAGGCGCTGCGAGTCTTTTTCGACTTCCGCCTTCATCTGCATCGCTTCTTCCTTCTTGCCCTGTCCCATGAGTTTGCCGATCTCCTTGGAGATGCGGTTCCTGGCGGCTTTGAGCTCATCCGCTTCAGCCTGCGCTCTGCGGGCTTTCTCGTCCAGCTCAATGACCTCGTCCACGAGCGGAAGCTTCTCATCCTGGAATTTCTTCCGGATGTTCTCCTTTACCGCCTCGGCGTTCTCTCTGACAAATCTGATATCAAGCATCTTCTACCTCCCCTTCACTGTATAGATTCATGGCTTTTCTAAGTGCCTGTCTCTCTTCTTTACCCAGTTCCACATCCGGCTTCCCGTTCGTTATGATCTTGGAATAGGAATAGCAGCCGTCCGTACTCTGCACCGTGTTGAGTACGACGCCGTTATTGTTATTGTCCAGCAGTGCCAGCGCAAAACTCAGATTGCCGCCCATCTGGGAAAAGGCGTCATATTTGACGATCCCCACCCTCTGAATGGCTTTCTGCTGGTCTTCCTGCAGCGCGAAGATATCTTCGCGGTCCCTCTGGATGTCATTCTCGATCTTCAGATGATCACTGTACATCTGCACAATATCATTTTCAAGGCTCTGTGCGTCAGAACCCCTCATAAACCTGGTCAGCCTGCTGTTCAGCGTCCTGATCTCATCTCCCTGCCGGGATGTCTTCAGGAACAGGATGATGACCAGCAGAAGCAGGATAATAACGGCTGCACACAGCACCAGTGTTACTGTTGTCCCTGATAAAAACGTATTGATCGATTCCATAATTATTCTCTATATGATCCAGTTAAACTCTGTTGTCCGATCCGGTTTCAGCTTGTTGCCTCAAATGTTTCACGTGAAACATGCTTCGGCCAGACGGCCAAATCTGTGCCGGAATTCAGGCCGATGTCCGTATTTCCGGATCAAAGTATCAGTCCGATGATGCGTTCCAGATCGTCGTCATCGCTGTAGGCGATCTCGATCTTCCCGCCTTTTTTGCCGGCCAGGATGCTTACTTTGTTGCCGAGTCCGGATCTGAGCCTGTCTTCCATATCTTTATAAGCAAGCGCCCTGATCCTGTCCTCCCTCTCTTTTTCGGGATCGTCCTTTACTTTCCCTGCCGCCTTTTTGGCTGCGTCCTGATACTTCTTTACCAGCTGTTCTGTCTCCCTGACGCTGAGCTGCCTGCTGATGATCAGATCCGCGAGCTTCTTCTGCTCCGTTTTCGACGTGATCACGACCAGCGCGCGGGCGTGTCCGGCGGAGAGCAGTCCGCTCTCGACCATTCCCTGCACTTCTTTCGAAAGCTTCAGCAAGCGGAGAGAATTGGCTACGGCCGTACGGCTCTTGAACACCCTCTCCGCAATCTCTTCCTGCTTCAGCCCGAATTCATCGGACAGTCTCTGGTACGCGGCGGCTTCTTCGATCGGGTTCAGGTCTTCCCTCTGGATGTTTTCAATAAGGGAAAGTTCCACGATCCGGTCATCGGGAAATCTGCGTACTACGGCAGGGATCTCCTTAAGCCCGGCAAGCCTCGCGGCACGGAAACGTCTTTCTCCGGCGATGATCTCGTATCTGTCGCCTTTGTCCTGCACCAGGATCGGCTGAAGGACGCCGTATTCTTTGATGGAATCCGCAAGTTCATTCAGCGCTTCTTCATCAAAATTCTTCCTTGGCTGTGAGCGGTTGGGCTCCACCAGCGCTATGCGGAGCATAACGGCAGCCTCTTCCGTTCCGGCTTTTTTACCGGCCCCTGTCCGCGGCGCGGCAGTGCTGCCTTTTTCCGCTTTTACAGCGGACGGCTTGTCTTCCGCCGGCTCATTTGCGGTTTTCCCGCCGAAATAGGCTTCGATCCCTTTTCCAAGGCCTGTTCTTTTCTTAGCAGCCATTTATCTCCACCTCTCTGGTCATTCAGACACTATGCCGGCCAGCTCCCTGGCCAGTTTTCTGTATGCTTCGGCACCGGCGGACCTGGTATCGTAAACGGTGATCGGTTCCCCGTAACTGGGGGCTTCCGCCAGTTTTACGTTTCTTGGTATGATCGTTTCGAAAATATGCTGTTCAACATGTTCCCTGACGTTTTCGACGACTTCCTGCGACAGGTTCGTCCTCGAATCGTACATGGTGAACACGATCCCTTCTATATCCAGTTCCGGGTTAAGACTCCTCCGGCACAGGTTGATCGTATAGATCAGCTGGCTTAATCCTTCCAGCGCATAGTATTCGCACTGGATCGGCACCAGGATCGTGTCCGCAGCCGTCATGGCGTTGATCGTCAGGAGGCTTAAGGAAGGCGGGCAGTCGATAATGACATACTCATACCCGTCCCTGACAAAATCCAGGTTATCCTTTAAGATGTATTCTTTCCTGGGCATATCAAGGAGTTCGATCTCCGCGCCGGCAAGGTTGACATTGGCGGGCACGATGGAAAGTCCGTCCAGGATGCCCGTGATCAGCGCTTCGTCAAAAGAACATTCTCCCAAAAGAAGTTCATAGACCGTGTTTTCGATCTCGTTCTTATCTATGCCAAATCCGGTCGTCGCGTTGCCCTGCGGATCCATATCGATCAGCAGCGTCTTTTTCCCTTCGGCAGCCAGCGCGGCCGAAAGGTTGATCGCTGTCGTTGTTTTTCCGACTCCGCCCTTCTGGTTTGCAATGGCAATAACTTTTCCCATTGATACCTCGTTTCGCTATCGTTTTACAAAGCATTCCTGCCGGTCCGGAAGGTATTTTTCCTCAGCTGTCCGGGTATGCGCTCCCGGATCGCACGACAGGCACCTGCTCCCTGCCGGCAGTATAAATCATCATAGCTCACAGATCCGGCAAAGGGAATACCCTTTGGCGGCATTATTTCAGAAGCTTCAGGAACCTTGCCGCATTCATCTGTTCGTTCGTCAGGTATTCTCCGTTGTAGAACAGAGCATATGTTGTGACCGGCGTCGGCGCGTTCTGCGCCTGCCCGGCGCTTTCAAGGCGAATGGCTTTGAACTGTACACCCGCTTCTTTTGCTGTCTGTTCCACTATCGGGACATATTTCGCGTTGAACGGGCACTGGTTCGTATAATAGAGAACATATCCCGGCTCGTCAGTATGGGGAGATCTGCAGCATTCCTTAAATTCCGGCGCTTTGGCGTCAGCAGAAAAAGGCAGGTACCACAGCTGGATACCGTTGTCCGCTTCATCACATACCGCAAAACCTTTATGTGTAAGGTATTTCGGATCAGCAAGGAACGGTTTCTTTTTGGCCGCTGACAGAATACACAGGCCCTTCTTTCCCTTCTCTTTGCTGTCTGCAATACAGGCATTCAAAAGATCATTTGAATATCCGTGCCCCTTGAAAGATCCGGAGACCCAGAGGCAGTTAATATACATATATCCGTCAGCACAGATGGGATTCCACGCATTCTCTGCCGGGATATACTCAATAAAGCATTTTCCGCGTTCCGTACTCTTTAAGAATACCAGTCCTTCGTCCAGGCGGTCCAGCAGCCATGCCTTCTTGGATGCAACCTGGACATCTTTGTTGTTCGATATGGCGCAGCAGATATGCTCACCTTCGAGGTTCTCTTTTGTTATTCTTAAATAATCCATGCTTTTCCTGATATTTTCCTGCCGCTTTGCGCAGCCGGTGTTTTCAGCCGATTGGGGACGCGGAGGGCGTTCCGGCTTTTCTCGGATATCTTGCCGGCGTAGCGGATGTTTTTTCCACTACGAGCAACTCACGGAAATAATCTGTTCCGGGCAGTTCAAAACTGACCCTGTCCCTGACTGTTCCGCCCAGAACTTTTATGGCTTTTGACGACACCGCAAGTTCCGCTTCCAGCTTCTCACCCTTGTACGCGGCGAATCTTCCGCCTGTCCTGACAAAAGGCAGACAGTACTCCAGAAGCACCGGCAGGGATGATACGGCTCTGGAGACAGCCAGGTCAAACTTTTCCCTGTACGCGGCAGCGGCGCCCAGGTCTTCCGCGCGCCCGTGGACCGTCGTAACGTTGGCGAGGCCCAGCTTTTCAAGCGTATCATCCAGGAACCGGATCCTCTTATTCAGCGAATCCGCCAGTGTGATCCGGCAGCCCGGGAATGCGATCGCCAGCACCATACCGGGGAATCCGGCCCCGGTCCCGACATCTATCACAGACAATCCCTTTTCCAGTTCTTCCTTCGGGATGCATTTGACTATGGAAAGGCTGTCGACAAAATGCCTGGTGCAGACGTCATCCAGTCCGTTAATGGCCGTGAGGTTCATCCGCTGGTTCCAGTCTTCGAGGTTCAGATAGTATTCCATCAGCATATCCAGCTGCCGGCTGTCCGGCTGTATGCCGAGTTCCTCGAGCTGATCGAGGAATGTCCGGTTAAAATCCGCTCCGGTCTGCATCATCTTCTCCTATGCGGTCTGAATCCTATCCATAACGATGTTTCATTCATACAGGATGTTTCACGTGAAACAAATCTTATGGTCACAGAATCAGTCGGTCATAATGTTTCACGTGAAAAATGTTTCACGGCCAAGGCTGCTGCAATCACTATGTTTCACGTGAAACATTACCTCTGTTCTTTTCAAGATATACCAGAAGTACGGCGATATCAGCCGGTGAAACTCCTGACAGTCTCGCGGCCTGCCCGACACTGGACGGCCTGATCGTTTTCAGCCGGTACCTGGCTTCCAGGCGCAGGCTCTCGACGTCATCGTAATCGATACTGTCCGGAATGCGGCGGTTCTCCATCTTTTCGAAGTTTTCGACCTGTCTCTTCTGGCGTTCAATATATCCTTCGTATTTGATCCCGATCTCGACCTGCTCCGCGGCTCGTTTTGAAACAGGCGGCCGTTCGGATCTTTCGGGATCAAGGACAGAAAGCTTTTCATAATCCAACTCGGGTCTGCAGAGAAGTTCCGCCAGCGACGTAGCTGTTTTTACCGGCGCGCTGCCCAGTTCCGCAAGTATCCTCTGAACATCTTCCCCGGTCCCGAGTTTGCAGGCCTTCAGTCTGGATATCTCTTCATCTATTTCTTCCTGCATCCGGCAGGTCTTTTCATACAGTTCATCGGATACGAGGCCGGCCTGATGCCCGTATTTTCTCAGTCTTAAGTCCGCGTTGTCCTGGCGCAGCAGCAGACGGTATTCCGCACGGGACGTCATCATCCTGTACGGCTCCAGATTGTCCTTGCTCACCAGGTCGTCGATCAGGACGCCGATATAGGCCTCCGACCGCTTCAGGACGATCTCTTCCTTCCCCTTCAGCTTCATGGCCGCGTTGATGCCTGCCATCAGTCCCTGTGCCGCCGCTTCCTCATAACCGCTCGACCCGTTGAACTGGCCGGCGCAGTAGAGATTCTCCACCGCTTTCGTTTCCAGGGTATTTTTCAGTATGTTGGCATTGATGCAATCGTACTCGATCGCGTAGGCGTTTTTAACGATCACGCAGTTCTCGAGGCCGGGGACCGTCCTGTACATTTTCTGCTGGACGTCGTCCGGCATGGAAGAGCTCATGCCGTCTATATACATTTCCCCGGCAAGCGCCCCTTCCGGTTCGACAAAGACCTGGTGTCTTTCCTTTTCCGGGAACTTAACGACCTTGTCTTCGATCGAAGGGCAGTACCTGGGACCTGTTCCTTCTATGATCCCGGCATAGATCGGTGATCTGTCTATATTCTCACGGATGATCCTGTGCGTTTCTTCGTTCGTATAGGTCAGATAGCAGGGCATCTGCTCTTTCTGGATGCTTTCAGGATCAGTGGAAAAAGAAAAGGGAATGATATACGGATCGCCTTCCTGGATCTGCATTTTGGAATAGTCCAGGCTCCGTTTGTCCATTCTGGCAGGCGTTCCGGTCTTGAAGCGCCTGAGCCCGATCCCCATATCGCCAAGGCTCCCGGAGAGGTGCGTCGATCTCTGCATTCCGCCGGGACCGGTCTCCGTTATGGACTCGCCCACAAGGCATCTGGCATTCAGGTACGTCCCTGTACAGATAATGGCTGCGCGGCAGTCATAGACAGTACCGGTGTGGATCTGTACGCCGCACACTTTTACCGCCGCTTTCCCGTCTGCGCAAGTTCCGTTTTCGCCACTTTCGACATTCTCTGCAATATCCGCATTTGCGGGCTCCGTAATGATACGGGTCACTTCTGCCTGGCGGATGGTCAGGTTCGGCGTCTGCTGGAGGATTCGGCGCATTTCTTTTGAATACTCGGCTTTATCCGCCTGCGCGCGCAGGGAATGGACCGCCGGCCCCTTGGATACGCCCAGCATCTTGGACTGGAGGAATGTTTTGTCGATGACTTTTGCCATCTCTCCGCCCATGGCGTCGATCTCTCTGACCAGGTGTCCCTTTGAAGAACCGCCGATATGCGGATTGCACGGCATCATTGCGATGCTTTCCACCGACATGGTAAAGAGCACAGTGTCAAATCCGTTCCTGGCAAGGGCCAGCGCGGCTTCGCAGCCGGCATGTCCCGCCCCGATCACGCATACGTCAGTTTGGATATGATAGGGTTCTGTCATTTTATTTCCCCATACAGAAGGAAGAGAAAATCTCGTCCGCCAGATCATCCTCTATCGCTTCGCCGATGATGCTGCCGAGTGAGATATATGCGTTCATAAGGTCGATCACATAAAGATCTTCACTGACCATGTTTTCAGCCGCGTCTTTTGCGTCCTGCAGGGACCGCAGGGTATCGTTCAGCAGAGAAATATGCCGGCTGTTCGTCACCCAGACCTGCCCGGCGCCAAGTTTCCCGCTGCCAAACAGCTCTCTTACGATCTCCTTAATCCGTCCGATCCCTTCGCCGGTGACAGCCGAACAGATGACGGCATTCAGGAAGGGCTTCCGGAATCCGGAAAACGCTTCGCGGTATACGGCCAGCACTTCTTCTTCACTGACCTTCTGCTCCCTGTCGCTCTTATTGACCAGCAGGATGACGGCCGGGATGTCTTCCGTCCCGGAAAGAGCCCTGCCGGATCCACCGGAAGATGCCCTGCCGGCTTCACCGGGGACGATCCAGCCGGCATTGCTGGAGAGGATATCCGCTATATCACGGGCGAGTTCACCATCCTCCGCGGAAAGCGGTTCTGCTCCGTCGATAACGCAGAAGATGAGGTCCGCGCCGGCGACCGCGTCCTTCGACCGGCTGATGCCGATCTTTTCAATAGGGTCGTCCGAGTCGCGGATGCCTGCCGTATCGATCAGCAGAAGCTGCGTATCGCCGAAGCGTACGCTTTCTTCCAGGGTATCCCTCGTCGTGCCGGGTATATCCGTCACGATCGCCCTGCCGCTGTCTGTCAGGAAGTTCAGGATAGAGCTCTTTCCGGCGTTCGGCCTGCCGATGATGGCTGTCCGTATGCCTTCCTTATGGATACGGCCCTGCTTTTCGCCCTGCAGGAGCTCATTTATCTCTCCGGCCCAGCCGCTTATCATGGCGGAGATCTCCCGGTCGTAACCGGTCAGGTCATAGTGTTCCGGATCGTCCAGGGCAGCTTCGATCCTGGCGGTCTCGTGCAGGATCTGTTCCCGCAGGGATCTTATCTTTGAAGACAGGGCGCCGCCCAGCTGTTCCATGGCGCTCTTTCTGGCAAATTCATTGGAAGAAGAGATCAGGTCCATGACGGCTTCGGCCCGGGTCAGGTCGATCCGGCCGTTCAGAAAGGCCCTTTTTGTAAATTCGCCCGGTTCCGCCAGCCTCGCGCCGGCCTCCAGAACCAGCTCCAGTATTCTTTTTTCAATAAAGATCCCGCCATGGGTGTTGATCTCTACCGTATCTTCCGCCGTGTAGCTGTGCGGGGCACGGAAGACCGACACCAGCACTTCATCAATGATCTCCCCGGCTCCGCCCTCTGCGTCCGGCTTATCGTCCGGCTCGCAGATATAGCCGAAATTGATCGTGTTGGAAGCATAACAGGGGAGCTTTCGCTCCCCTTTCCTGTTTTTGAATATCTTATTGCAGACTTCGATCGCGTCGGGTCCGCTCACGCGGATGATCCCGATGCCGGCCTGCACCGCGCCTGTCGCGACGGCTGCGATCGTACTGTTATCTGTCATCAGCCTTATTTCTTTAATGCAACGACGACCTTACGGTAAGGTTCCTCACCTTCGCTGTACGTCGTCACGAATTTGTCGCCCTGCAGCGCGGAATGAATGATGCGGCGCTCATACGGGTTCATCGGCTCGAGACGACATTCTGCTTGGTCCTCTTTACCTTGAACGCCATGTTCTTCGCCAGGTTCTCCAGCGTTCTCTTCCTGCGCTCGCGGTAGTTCTCGGTATCGCATTTGACATGCACATAACTGGCCGATTCTTTGTTTACAACAAGCGAGACCAGGTACTGCAGGGAATCCAGAGTCTGTCCTCTCTTGCCGATCAGAATGCCCATATCGTCCCCGGCAAGGTCGAGGGTAAGGATATTGTCCGCCTTGTCATAGGAGGATTCGATCTCAACGTCCATGCCCATCGCGCCGAATACCTGTGTAAGGAATTCATCCGCCTTGTCCGCCGCTATTTTGACTTCTTCCTCGGTAAGGGGCCGTTCTTCCTTTTTGCGGCGGGGCTCGGAGCTTCTGGCCTTTACAGGCGCTTCTTCCACAGCTTCTGCGCCGTCTTCGGCTGCTTCCGCGGCAACGTCAGCATCAGCATCTGCCGCCATTTCTTCAGCCGCTTCCTTTACTTCCTGCGCGGCGTCCGTAAGAGCCTGTGCCGCTGCCGCGGCTGCCGCATTCACGGCTTCTTTCGCTTTGTCTGCTGCTTCTTCCGCAGCATCCGACGCCTTTTCCTTTATTTCGGCAGCTGCCGCACCAGCCTTGCTGCCCGCTCTCTCAAGGACTTCAGAAAGGACTTCTTCCGTCTTTGCGGTACTCTGTCTTACCCTTGCCTTGATCACGGCAGGCCTTGCGTTGAAGCCAAGGAAACCTGTGCTGCCCTGGTCGACTACGACATAGTCCAGGCGGTCTGAAGTGACCATCAGTTTGCGGCATGCGCTGGTGATCGCGTCATCCAGCGTCTTTTCCTTTATCTCTATGTATTCGGAAGAGATGTTCTCTCCAAAGATATCCTCCCCGAAACTGCTGTTTATATCATTATTCATAATCGATCACTCTTATTCCTTATTCTGTCATGATCCGCTGCTGCCCGTGTTTCCGCTGTTATAACGGTTTACAAGATTGGCCTTTGCCGAAATGGAGCCCTTCTTGTATTTCACATTGTTCTTCGAACTGTCGTTGGACGATCCTGCGGAAGATGCGCTCTGCGCATTGCCCGCGGGCGTGCTGCTGCTGATCTTTTTGGTTGTCTTTGTCGCCATTTCGACTACTTTCTTTTCATTGACGTAGTCCTTGGACGCCCTCTTCTTTTCCTTTGCCTTCTGTTTTGCCTTTTCCATGTTCTTTTCAACAATGGCGTCGATATCGAGTTTGTCGATATGCCTGTTGATGAACACCTGCTGCACGCTCCTGATGACCGCGCCGGCGATCCAGTACAGACCGAGACCTGCGGGGAGCGTCAGGCAGAAGAAGGCGGACATGAAGGGCATCATGATATTCATGGTCTTCATTGAGCTGGCCATGCTGTTGGCTGTATCATTCTGGTTTCCTGAAGTTTCCGCCTGAGGCATAAGCTTGACGTTCAGGTACTGTGTAAGCGCTGCAAGGATGGGAATCAGGACCGCTACGATGATGATCCCGATCTTCCCGCCGCTGTTCTGGATGCTGTACATCGGGGAGTTGCCGATGTTGAGACCCAGGAAATTGTTGAATTCCGACAGCGCGTTCATTGTGCTTTCCGCCGCGCCGGAAAGGTTGTTGCTCTTGATCACGGAATTGTTGATCAGTTCATTCCAGTTGGACGTGGAAGCACGGTTTAAGATATCGATAAATGTGTTTTCCGCGAAATGGTCGACATTTGTCAGGAAATTTTCATTGGAGAGCTGACGGGAAAACTGCGCGACCAGCTTTCCTTCCTCGATGCCGGAAAGGATCTCGGCGCTCTTTTCAATACCGATCACATTCACAAGTCCGTCGACGATACCCGTGAACGCGTTCCTGACGAGCGTGACATACGCGGGGAAATTGTAGATAACGCGGTACAGCGCAAAAAGGATAGGCATCTGGATAAGGAGCTGCACGCAGCTGCCGCTGGGCGATACGCCGTATTTGGCGTAAACTTCGCGGGTCTCCTCATTCAGCTTCATCATTGAGTCGTTGTCTCTCTTGCCCTTGTACTTATCCTGGATCTTCTGGATCTCGGGCATCATCTTATTCTGAAGCTTGGCGAACCTCTGCTGCCTGACTGTCAGGGGCATCATCGCCATATAAATGACGAATGTCATCAGGATAATGGCAAGACCGGTATTCGCATGCCCTTTCGTGATGGCGTCCAGCATGTAGAAAATACCGTTCATGAGATAACCCATCAGAGTCGCGATGGGGCCAATGATAAATGTCGTGCTTTTTGTAAGTAAATACGGATCCAATATAATTCCTCCCAGGGTCCCGGACATTACGGGACCGGATCATATCCTCCTTTTGAAAACGGGTTGCATCTTACTATTCTCCAGAGTGCCATCGCGGAGCCTTTTACGGCCCCGTATTTTTCCACGGCAAGAAGTCCTTATTCCGAACAGCTCGGGAAATACGGACATTTTGTTGACTTCATGGGAGATATATTCTTCTGATAAAACCGGATGCCTCCGGCTACCATCTTCTTAGGTGTCATGTAAGATCCCAAGTTTTCCCGCCAGGTCAAGGAGCGCGCTCTCAATACTGTGATAGTCTGACTCTGCTGCCTGTCTGCGCACAACGACTGCGATGTCCAAACCACTATTGAACATTGCCTCATGCAGTCTGTAGCTTTCCCTGATCTGCCTTTTTAACCGGTGCCTCGTGACGCTGTTGCCTGTCTTTTTGCTGACAGAGATCCCGATGCGGTTGCTGTCCGTTCCATTCTGAATGTAATACATCACAAATAACCGGTTCGCTTTAGATATTCCCCTTTTGTAGCACCTGGAAAAATCTTCCGTTTTCTTTAAGGAATCCATCGTTATAGCTATTACTCTTACGAAAAACGAGCAGGTATCCTGCTCGCTTATTCTCTTAGATCAATATGAAAGCTTATACTGTCAATTCTTTCCTGCCTTTTGCTCTTCTGGCAGCAAGAACCTTTCTTCCACCCTTGGTTGCCATTCTGGCTCTGAATCCGTGAACCTTTGCCCTCTGCCTTTTCTTGGGCTGGTATGTCATTTTTGCCATTGGATAGTGACCTCCTTTATTGAAATGCTTCGGACAGCCTATTCATTATATAAAACACTCCGAATACAAGTCAAGCAAAAAACTCTAAAAACTGCATATTTGAGCCATTTCCGGGCTTTTTCAGACCTCCTTCAAGATATTGAAAAAATAAATTTTCCACCCCTATATTTAGTGTTTCCACAACTGACAGAAATCCACATTTTTGAGTTATAAACTATCCACATTTTGTGGATAACTTGTGGATAATTTTTACTTTTTGCAATAAATTCACAGGTTGATTGTGTGGATAACCGAAACCGAGATTTAACCATTTTAGTTTCCTAAAGTGCCTTTTTCACGCACTTTTTCACGTTTTCCACCGTTTGAAGTTCATAAAAATTTATTATAAGATACTGCTTATGAATACGAACCAGTCACCCGAAAACTTTATAAGAAACAGCTGGCCCGCCATTAAGGAACATATCCGCGACGAATACCGCCTGTCCGAGATCTCCTATACAACATGGATACTGAATCTGATACTTGATTCCGTAAAGGACAACGTGGTCACGATCTGCATCCCTTCGGACCAGTCTTTTTCCCTTTCCTATATCGCCGGAAAATTCACCGATTACTTTAGGATCACCATCACGGAAATGATGAATGAGCCTTATTCCGTGCGCTTTATCCTGGAAAAAGACGCTGAAGCAGCCGAAGACGTACCCGTCGCGCGCCCTTCCAACGTTATGTTCGAAAACGCCGGCCTTATTTCCCGTTACCGGTTCGATACATTCGTTGTAGGCAGCAACAATAAATTTGCCCAGTCGGCAGCCCTTGCCGTATCCGAATCACCTGGAGAAGCCTATAATCCCCTTTTCCTTTACGGCGGCGCTGGACTCGGCAAAACACACCTCATGCACTCCATCGGCCATTACGTCCTGGAAAAGAACCCGGACCTGAAGGTCATATATGTAACTGCCGAGCAGTTCACGAACGAGGTCATCGAATCGATCAGGAGCGGTTCCCAGCAGTCCATGTCAAGGCTGCGTGATAAATACCGCACTGTCGATATCCTGCTTATAGACGATATCCAGTTCATCATCGGCAAAGACGCCACCCAGGAAGAATTCTTCCATACCTTTAATGAACTGCATGCCGCCGGCAAACAGATCGTTCTGTCCTCCGACCGTCCTCCGAAGGAAATCCAGCCTCTGGATGAACGCTACCGTTCCCGTTTCGAATGGGGACTGATCGCCGATATCCAGCCGCCGGATTATGAGACCAGAATGGCCATCCTGCGTAAAAACGCGGAAGGTTCGGGCCTTGTCGACGACGAGATCCTGGATTATATCGCTCAGAATATCCAGTCCAACATCCGTGAGCTGGAAGGCGCGCTCCGCAAGATCATCGCCCATTCCAAGCTCAACAACGTCGATATCACGCTGGACAGCGCAAGGGAAGCCTTAAAAGATATCATTACACCCGGCGGCGCCGGCACGATCACGCCCTCTCTCATTGCGAAGACCGTCTGCGACCATTACGGCGTAAAAATGACGAACGTCATCTCAAAGAAAAAGAATGCCGAGCTCGTTCTGCCCCGCCAGATCATCATGTACCTCTGCCGCGAATACTGCGACATGACATATGACGCCGTAGCCAAGCTCCTCGGTAAAAAGGATCATTCGACAGTTATCCACGGTGTCGACAAGATCACCGAAGAAATGCAGAGCAGCGAAGAGCTGAAGAACAATATCGAGATCATAATACGCAAGCTGAATATCAACGCTTAAAATAATGCATAACGATTTTGAGGGATATATAAACGCTTCGGACACGCTTCCGCTCTGACCTCGCTGGTAACGGTACATAATGCGCCAAAGGACGGCGCATAAGTACCGACCGCTCGCTAAGGTCCTTCAGCTGTTTATATATCCCTCAAAATCTGCCAACTAAATCAAATAGACCATATATAGATCACATAGCAGCTGCTCTCTCACCTCTTCTATTTTACAGCCATAATAAAAACACTATGTGCATAATACTGCTGCATGAGCAGTTATCGCTGTACAAACACCGTATACTGATATTTATGTTATACTTATTTATCCTCGACGAAGGCGAGGATTATTACGCCGCAGGCGAATATTATTGTGCCGCAGACGGGAGACTTAGTGGTATTGTTTGATGATATACACAAACGACCGAAGGACCTTAGCGAGCGGTCGGTACTTGGGCGGCGTATAGCGGAAGCTTCAGCTGACGCTGGCGCCCTAGTACCGTTACCAGCGAGGTAGAGCGAGAGCGTGTCCGAGGTGTTTGTGTATATCGTCAAACATATATACCATCATATAACCCTCAATACCCACGCCCCGGCGCTGTTTCCGGTGATTGTTTTCACCGTCTCCACATCAGAATTCACATAGTTTTTTCCTATTTAAATAGTCCCAAGAAATTGATATTAACGGCTAAAAATGGTACAATATCTTGTGCTGTGACAGTTATCCACAGCCATTAATAAGAAGACTATTATTTTAACTTTTCACAACAGTCAGATGTCATATCCGTTGATCAGTTACAACGTTTGTAAAGGAGAGTGTTTTCTAAATGGAATTACGAATTCAGAAAGCTGACCTTGTAGCCGGTATTTCCACCGTATCAAGAGCAGTACCCTCAAAGACCACTATGTCCATCCTTGAATGCATCATGATCGATGCTGTTGACGGGGATATCAAGCTGATCGCCAACGACATGGAACTCGGGATCGAGACCATCATCGGCGGTGAGATCGTTACTGCCGGCAAGATCGCTGTCAATGCCGGGATTTTTTCAAATATCATCAGAAAGCTTCCCGATAACGAAGTAAAGATCGTTACGGAAGGAGAAAAGATCAGTATCACCTGCGAGAATTCCGAATTTCATATTCTCGGAAGGAGCGGTGAGGATTTCTCTTATCTTCCTGTTGTTGAAAAGAATTCAGAGATCAAACTTTCACAGTATACCCTGAAGGAAATGATCACCAGAACTATCTTTTCTGTTTCTTCAAACGAGAGCAGCGGGATGATGACCGGCGAACTTCTCGAAGTGAAGGAAAACGACGTGAGGATGGTAGCCCTGGACGGGCACCGTATCTCCATCAGGAAAGTCACCCTGGACGAAGCTTACGGCAATTTCAAGGTGATCATCAGCGGAAAGACGCTTCTGGAAATATCCAGGATCCTTTCCGGCGATACGACGAAGGTATGCTCGATCTACTTTACCGGCAGGCATATCTTATTTGAGTTCGATTCCACAAGGGTCGTCTCCCGGCTGATCGAGGGAACATATTACAATATCGATTCCATGCTTTCGAACAGTTATATGGCTACCGTAAAGGTGAACCGCCAGAAGATGCTCGACTGTATCGACAGAGCTACCCTTCTTGTCAGGGAAGAAGACAAGAAGCCGATAATCGTGATGATCAGGGACGGCAGCATGGAATTAAAGATCAACACGTCCATCGGCAGTATGGATGAAGTGATCGATATTGAAAAGAACGGCGAAGATATGGATATCGGCTTCAATCCGAAATTTGTGATCGATGCGCTGCGGGCAGTCGATGATGATGAAGTGACGATGTATCTGGTATCGCCCAAGGCTCCCTGCTTTATCAGGAATGATATAGGGGAAGAAAAGCCCGAAGGCCAGGAGTATTGCTATCTGATCCTTCCTATCAACTTTGTGACGGTCGATTAACATATATGTATATAGAGTCTCTGGAACTGCGTAATTTCAGGAATTTTGAAGAACTTGATCTGACATTTTCGCAGGGTACGAATATTTTTTACGGCGACAATGCGCAGGGAAAGACCAATATTCTGGAAGCTCTTTTCATGATATCCACGACGAAGTCGCACAGGAGTGTAAAAGACCGCGACCTGATCCGTTTCGGTGAGGAAGAGGCGCACATCCGGTCGGTGATCATGAAAAAGGGGATCGATTACAAAGTCGATATGCACCTTAAAAAGAGCCGTTCAAAGGGAATCGCGATCCAGGGCCAGCGCATAAGGAAGGCTTCGCAGCTCATAGGGCTTCTGCATATCGTGTTCTTTTCTCCGGAGGACCTTGGCATAGTCAAGGAAGGTCCGGCGGGAAGAAGGCGTTTTATGGATATGGAGCTCTGCCAGCTGGACGCGTCTTATCTTTATGACCTGAATAATTACAATAAAGTCATTGAGCAGAGGAACAGGTTTCTTAAGGATATTTCTTTACATTCACAGAAGGATCCGGCATACGGGGATATGCTGGATGTCTTTGACGATCAGCTTCTTGGTTACGGCAGGCGGATAATTGAGAGAAGGCAGAGCTTTATAGACGCTCTGGCCGGTGATATCGGCGGTATTCATGAGAGTCTTACCGGGGGAAGGGAGACTCTCCTTATATCTTATGAACCTAATACAGATTCTGATGATTTTGCGGAAAAGCTGAAAAAGAACCGCAGACAGGATATTTATCAGAAGATGAGCTGCACGGGGCCCCACAGGGACGACTTCAGTTTTTATGTGCTCGGCGGCGCGTCGGATCCGATCGATATCAGGCGGTTCGGCTCCCAGGGCCAGCAGAGGACCTGCGCTCTTTCGCTCAAACTGTCGGAAATAGAGACTGTAAGGACGCTTACGGGGGAAGATCCGGTACTGATGTTGGATGACGTCCTTTCGGAACTGGACGGGAACAGGCAGAGATTTCTCCTGGATACGATCGGATCGCTGCAGACAATGATCACCTGTACGGGACTGGACGATTTTGTCGGGAGCAGGTTCGAGAAAGACAGGATTTTCAGGGTAGAGAACGGAAGTATAAGGGAAAACGGGTAATAAGGAAGAATGGAAAACGAAAAGATAAATGTGAACGGTATTTCCGAAAACGATGCGGACAAGAATGACGCTGCCGCCGTGGAGATATTAAAGAAACTGAATGCGGAACCGGCAGGATCAGAAGAAGCCGGGGCTGAGGAAGCTGTCGAGTTTGACGCGAAGGACGTCGGGGAATACAACGCCGACAATATCCAGATTCTGGAAGGTCTTGAAGCGGTACGCAAAAGGCCCGGTATGTACATCGGCACGACTTCTTCAAGGGGTCTTCACCATCTTGTCTATGAGATCGTGGATAATTCCGTCGATGAGGCGCTGGCGGGGTTCTGTACGCACATTGAAGTGACTATACATCCCGGCGATTCCGTTTCCGTCAGGGATAACGGCCGCGGTATTCCTGTCGGCATCAACCATAAATCAGGCAAGAATGCAGTTGAAGTCGTATTTACGATCCTGCACGCCGGCGGCAAATTCGGCGGCGGCGGATACAAGGTATCCGGCGGCCTGCACGGTGTCGGCGCTTCTGTCGTCAACGCGCTTTCAGAATGGCTGGAAGTCGAAGTAAGGAGCGGCGGCAGCATCTACAGGCAAAGATACGAAAGAGGCGTCAGCACGGGTCCCCTTTCCGTTATCGGTGAATGTGCCGAAAACGAAACGGGAACAATGGTCACTTTCCAGCCGGATCCCGAAGTCTTCGAAGAAACGACGGAATTTGATTACGATGTCTTAAAACAGCGCCTGCGCGAGATGGCTTTCCTGACAAAGGGCCTGCGCATAACTCTGACGGACGAGCGCACTCCTCTTGAAGAAACAGAATCGGACGGTGCGGAAAACAAGCCTGCCTACAGGGAGCATACTTTCTGTTATGAAGGCGGCATACGCGAGTTCGTTACCTACCTCAACAGAAGCAAGACCGACCTGTACGACAAGGTCCTGTATTTTGAGGGCATGAAGAATAACGTTTATGTAGAGGTGGCCCTTCAGCACAACGATTCTTATACGGCCAGCGAATACAGCTTCGTCAATAATATCAATACGCCTGAAGGCGGCATGCACCTGGTAGGCTTCCACAATGCCCTTACCAGGGTATTCAACGATTATGCCCGGAAGAACAAGCTGCTCAAGGACAACGACCAGAACCTGAGCGGCGAAGATATCCGTGAAGGCATGACAGCGATCATCAGCGTAAAGATCGAAGATCCGCAGTTCGAAGGCCAGACCAAGCAGAAGCTCGGCAATATCGAAGCCAGGAGCGCCACGGATTCTGTCGTTTCCGAACAGCTGACATATTTCCTTGAACAGAATCCGGATATCGCGAAGATCATCCTTGAAAAGTCGATCCTTTCCCAGCGCGCGAGGGAAGCCGCCAGGAAAGCCAGGGACCTGACCAGAAGGAAGTCCGCGCTGGAGACCATGTCGCTGCCCGGCAAGCTGGCGGACTGCTCCGACAAGGACCCGAAGAACTGCGAGATTTTCCTCGTTGAGGGTGATTCGGCCGGCGGCAGCGCGAAATCCGCCAGAAGCCGCCAGACGCAGGCGATCCTGCCGCTGCGCGGCAAGATCCTCAACGTCGAAAAAGCCAGGGAAGACCGCATTTACGCCAACGAAGAGATCAAGGCGATGATCACGGCGTTCGGTACTGGCATCCATGATGAATTCGACATTTCCAAACTCCGCTATGACAAGATCATTATCATGACGGATGCCGATGTCGACGGTGCGCACATCGATACGCTGATGCTTACCTTCCTTTACAGGTTCATGCCGGAGCTGATCAAGACCGGGCATGTATACCTGGCCATGCCGCCCCTGTATAAGCTGGAAAAGAACAAGAGGGTCTGGTACGCGTATTCCGATGAGGAACTGGCCAATATCCTGAATGAAGTCGGCAGGGACCAGAACAACAAGATCCAGCGTTACAAAGGCCTTGGTGAAATGGATCCCGAGCAGCTCTGGGAGACCACGATGGATCCCGACAGGCGTGTCCTCAAGAAAGTCGTGATGAACGAGGATTCCGAATCGGAAGTGGACCTGATCTTCACGACGCTTATGGGCGACAAGGTAGAGCCCAGGAGAGAATTTATCGAACAGAACGCGCGGTTCGTGCAGAATCTGGATGTTTGATTTTGATTTTTGTGCCTGACGCTTATGCCGTTCTGCAGGCTGGTCATCCTCATCGGGAACCGGTAAAGCCTTTGCAAAACGGCTAAGTACAAGGCCGTGATCCGCACAACTCGCTGCCTCCGGCAGCTCAGACAGTACTGGATCACAGCCTTAACGCCGCCCCTGCAAAGGCTCAACGGGTTCCGCGATTCGTCTGAAGGCCTGCAGAACGGCGATAAGCGTAACGACACGATACATACAGAATAGTATTTAATAACTGATCATCTGCTCTTACAATGCGAGGGATTATGCGCGCGCCGGCACTTGGGCTGCGTATACAAAATGCGCGGGAGCGCATTTTTTGCAGCCCTATGTACCGCTGCGCAGGCGCATTATAGCGGGAGCGTCCCGAGCATGTAAGAACAGATGATCAGCTGAAGCTGAACAGATGATCAGTCTGAAAAGGTGAAGAGGAATGGATGATAAGATTTTTGACCGCATAAAAGATGTAGATCTGCAGAAGACGATGGAGTCTTCGTATATCGATTATGCGATGAGCGTTATCGCGTCGAGAGCTCTGCCGGACGTCAGGGACGGCCTGAAGCCCGTGCAGCGCAGGATCCTGTACGCGATGGCCGAGCTGGGCAATACGCCGGACAAGCCCCACAGGAAATGTGCGCGTATCGTCGGCGATACGATGGGTAAATACCATCCGCACGGCGATAGTTCGATCTACGGCGCGCTCGTCTATATGGCGCAGCCGTGGTCCATGCGTTATCCGTTGGTCGACGGCCACGGGAACTTCGGTTCCGTGGACGGTGACGGTCCTGCCGCCATGCGTTATACGGAGGCCCGCCTTACGAAGATCTCGACGGAGATGCTTTCCGATATCAACAAGGATACGGTGGATTTCGTACCGAACTTTGACGAGACGGAAAAGGAACCGGCGGTAATGCCCGCCCGTTTCCCCGCTCTTTTGGTAAACGGAACGACAGGCATAGCGGTCGGTATGGCAACGAACATTCCCCCGCATAACCTGAGGGAGGTCGTTTCCGCCTGCTCAAAAATCATCAACAACCGGATCGAATTCGACCGGGATACGGATATAGAAGAGCTCCTGCCCATCGTAAAGGCGCCGGATTTCCCCACAGGCGGCGTGATCATGGGCACAGCGGGCGTCAATGAGGCGTACCGCACCGGCAGGGGCAAGATCATCACCAGAGCTGTAACGAACATCGAACCGATGAACAACGGCAAGAGCCGTATCGTCGTTACGGAACTGCCTTACCTTGTCAACAAGGCGACGCTGATCCAGAAGATCGCGGAGCTGGTCAAGGACAAGAAGATCGAAGGGATCACAGACCTGCGTGACGAATCGGACAGGGAAGGCATGCGCATCGTGATCGAACTGCGTCACGACGCCAACGCGAACGTGGTCCTGAACCACCTGTACAAGCATACGCAGCTGCAGGATACTTTCGGCGTGATCATGCTGGCGCTGGTCGGCAAGGAGCCGAAGGTCATGAACCTGCGGGAAGTCCTCGGCTATTATATCCGGCATCAGGAAGATGTCGTGACCAGAAGGACCAAATATGATCTCAACAAGGCAAGGGAAAGGGATCATATCTTACAGGGACTGCTCATCGCGCTGGACAATATCGACGAAGTGGTCAGTATCATCCGCCACAGCCCCAACGTCGCGGAAGCCAAGAACAGGCTGATGGAGAGATTCGGGCTGGACGATGTACAGGCGCAGGCGATCGTCGACATGAGGCTGAGAGCCCTGACAGGTCTGGAAAGGGAGAAGCTCGAGAAGGAGCATGAAGAACTCTTGAAGACCATCGAGCATCTGGAAGCCATCCTTGCCGATGAAAAGCTCCTGCTTGCGACGATCCGCGACGAGATGGAAGCGATCGCCGACAAGTACGGCGACGAGCGCCGGACGAAGATCGAGATCGACATGAGCGATATCAATATCGAGGACCTGATCCCGAACGACCAGGTCGTGCTCACCCGTACGAATCTCGGTTATATCAAGCGCATGACGATGGATAATTTCCGCGCGCAGAACCGCGGCGGCCGCGGCATCAAGGGGATCCAGATGATCGAGAACGATCTGATCGAAGATCTTCTGATGACCTCGAACCACAATTACCTGATGTTCTTTACCAATAAAGGACGGGTATACAGGCTCAAAGCCTACGAGATCCCCGAAGCGTCCAGAACATCAAGAGGCACGGCGCTGGTCAACCTGCTGGAGATGATGCCGGGTGAAAAAGTCACGGCGCTGATCCCGATCATGGATGAACAGCCGGGCCAGAACCTGTTCATGGCGACGAAGAAGGGCATCGTCAAGAAGACGGCGCTTACGGAATTCCAGAATATCAGAAGGAAAGGCCTTATCGCGATCGTGCTGCAGGACGACGACGAACTGATCGAAGTCAAGCAGACGGATGAAAACTCCGAGATCTTCATGATCACGAAGAAGGGCATGTGCATCCACTTCGATGAAACGCAGGTCAGGAGGACAGGCCGCTCCACGATGGGCGTCAAAGGCATGGATCTGTCGGCGGACGACGAGATCGTCGGCATGCAGATCGACAGCCAGGGCGATTCACTGCTCATCGTTTCCGAAAAAGGTATGGGCAAGCGCTCCGTGCTTTCCGACTTCAAGAAACAGCACAGGGGCGGCAAAGGCCTGAAATGCTATAAGATCACGCATAAGACCGGCGACGTCATGGGCGTCAAGGCAGTCACGGACGAGCATGAGATCATGATGATCACCTCGGCGGGCATCATTATCCGCATCCGTATGTCGGATGTGAAGACGATTGGCAGGATGACGAGCGGCGTCAAGCTCATCGCTCTCGAAAAAGAAGCGTATGTCGTCAAGATCGCGAAAGTCAGGGCCGATGAGATCTCGGACGAAGAGGAAGAAGAAATTTCAGAAGAAGACACAGCAATTGACGGATCAGCAGATACAGCGACAGACACACCGAAAGATGCATCGGCAGATGGATCAGTAGATGCGCCGGCCGAAGTGGAAGTTCCTGAGGATGCGGACCAGGAGGGCGATGAAGAGAACGCACCCGAGGAGGATCCCGAGGAAAGCTGATATGTGCGGAACATGCAGATAGGAGATGTTCCCGAAAGTAAACACAAAGAACCCGAAGACGGTATTGATGATACCTGAAAGAACGGATCTGTCCAAAGCTGGTACTTTTGTACCAGCTTTTTTATATGTATTCAGCATGCCGGACACGGGGATATCGTTTTCCGAAAGGGGGATATAGCCGATCGCGGCCTGCGCTTTAGATCCGTTTGCCGAAAAATCCAGAAGACCGGCATTGTTTTCCCGGACCTGGCAGGAGACGTCGGAAAGGGGATCACCCTTGATCAGGACAAGAGTGCCTTCCGGACGGATGGAAAAATTGTGCAGCGCGGTGTTTTCATAACCGGCAAAACCGGTGATGGTGCCGGCTTCGGGATCCGCCAGCACATCCGCAAGCGTTCTGGCCTCGAAATTCGCGAAGCAATAGTCCAGGATAGCTTTTGTATCGTTATACTGCGAGGGTGTCTCTTCCCGCATGACGGCGCAGATGATCTTCATGCCGTCTCTTTCGGCGCAGGTAACAAGGCAGCTCCTGGCGCTGTCTGTATAACCGGTCTTGCCGCCGGTGAACCCTTCGCAGGGGATCTCGCCCAGGGCGAAGAGGTTGGTGTTATTGATATAGATATCGTCGGGCTGCAGTGCGGTCGGGGGAATGTGGTAGTGCCCCGTTCCGGCAATCTTTGCCAGTTCTTCATGGGAAAAGAACCGCCTGCCGATCAATGCGAGATCATAGGCCGTAGTATAGTGGTCGTCTTCATGCAGGCCGCTGGCGGTCACGAAATGAGAATCCGCGCAGCCCAGGGACGCGGCGTATTCATTCATCCTTTCGGAAAAAGCCGCGGCAGACCCGCTCACGGCTTCGCCGAGGGCATTGGCGCCTTCGTTGGCGGAAGCGATCATCACGCCGTGCAGCATATCGGTCAGCGGCAGAGCTTCTCCCGGGGAGAGCCCGATGTTGGAACCGTCCCACGGAACGGAGTCCACAGCCGACTGTGAAACATAGATCATACTGTCCGCGGGAAGTGACTCATAGGCGATCAGCGTCGTCAGAAGCTTGGTCGTACTGGCCGGATACAGCTTTTCATGCATATTCTTGGCATACAGTATCGTACCGGTCTCCGCCTCGATCGCCACTGCCGATTCCGCACTGATATAGGGGCCTTCCGGCCAGGAAGCGAAACTGTTGCTTTCGGGAGCGATCTCTGCCCTGATCTCCGCTTCGGCGTTGACGTCTTCGATCCCTTCCTCAGTAACGATATAAGTATCGGGAAACAGATAGCCGGAGGCATTCGCGTCTGTTTCAGAGCCCGCTTCGTCGTACCCTTCCGTGCCTTCCATGCTGTATTCCTCAGTGCTTTCTGTATCGTATCCCTCCGCGTTTTCTGTGCCTGCGTCCTCTGTGCCGTATACCTCAGCAGGATCTGCCGGTATCTCTTCGGCATGGACGAGAGCCGGGAGAAAACCGCTGTCGGCCGATAATGCAGAGAAAGCGGCCGGCAGGCCGGAAAAAAACGCAGTAAAAAAGACAGCTGCCGTCATAACAGCTGTTAAAGGCAGGATCCTAGTCCGGGATCCTGCCTTCTGGTCTTTTCTTTTACCGGGTGCGGGCAGATGAATGTGCATCGGTACCTGTAGCCGCGATATCAGCCGAGCAGGGAAGAGATCTTCTCCTGGAAAACAGCGGGCGGCATGGCACCGACAAAGCTCTCGGCAAGCTGGCCGTCCCTGAAGAAAAGGAACGTAGGAATGGACATGACGTTATAACGGCCGGCAATGTCCGGAGCGTCATCCACATTGATCTTGCCGACTTTGAGCCTGCCGGAAAACACATTTTCCATCTGTTCCACGATAGGGCTCATCATTTTGCAGGGGCCGCACCAGTCAGCATAGAAATCTACAAGGACAGGGCCTTCGGCCTGCAGCACTTCTTTATCAAAATTTTCAGATGTAAATACCATAATTACCTCCACAATAGTTGCAAATTCTTTCAGCTGCTTTTCGTCCTGAACATTATAGCACATATGTAAATGAATTTTGGAATAGCGGCAGAGAGACCAGAGGCCGGAAGCCTGTCAGGGCCACTGAAAATCCCTAATCAAGCAAAAAACTGCGCCCCTGGCGCAGAGCAGGAGTAAGATGGGGGAGATGTCTCAATGATAATAGACATCCGTAATTGACAAAACGGTCAGAAAAGGACTATAGTTTCTATTGTGCGCTGCTTTATTGCTTAAACGCGTAACGCTTTAAACTGCTAAAGCAAAGTGGGATAAATAAGGCGGGAGACACAACTTATAAAGCAACAACAACAGCAGTAATTGATAACAACTGATTCCGGAGGTCAACTGATGCCTATTACAGATCTGCTTCGCAGAAACGCGATCGAACACCCCAACGATGTGGCTCTTGTCGAGCTCAATCCTTCCCTGCCCAGGAAGTCGCTGACGACCTGGAAGGAATATGAGCTGATGCAGCCTGCAGCCGCAGGACCTTACCGCAAGGAGATCACCTGGGCGGTATTCCATGAAAAGTCCAACCGTATCGCCAACATGCTTATGGCCAGGGGCATCGGCAAGGGCGACAAGGTCGCGATCCTGCTGATGAACTGCCTGGACTGGCTGCCGATCTATTTCGGCATCCTGAAGACCGGCGCACTGGCGGTGCCGCTGAATTTCCGTTACGCATCGGATGAGATCGAGTACTGCCTGGACCTGGCGGAAGCCAACGTCCTGATCTTCGGCCCCGAGTTCATCGGCCGAGTGGAAGAGATCGCGGAGAAGATCAGCCGCGGCAGGCTCCTGTATTTCGTAGGACCTTACTGCCCGACCTTCGCGGAAGACTTTATTTCCCAGACAGACAATTATTCCAGCCATTCTCCCAAGGTGGAGCTGACGGACGACGATTATGCCGCGATCTATTTTTCATCCGGCACGACAGGCTTTCCCAAGGCCATCCTGCACACGCACGGCGGCCTGATGCATGCCGCGATCGCGGAGCAGAAGCATCACGGGCAGACGGCGGACGATACCTTCCTGTGCATTCCGCCCCTGTACCATACGGGCGCCAAGATGCACTGGTTCGGCTCCCTGGTATCCTGCAGCAAGGCTGTCCTGCTCCTGGGGACCAAGCCGGATATGGTCCTGCGCGCGGTATCGGAAGAGCACTGCACGATCGTCTGGCTCCTCGTGCCGTGGGCACAGGATATCCTGGACGCGCTGGATTCCGGAAAGCTTTCCCTTTCCGATTACCAGACCGACCAGTGGAGGCTGATGCATATCGGCGCGCAGCCCGTACCGCCTTCCATGATCCGTCACTGGCAGGAGTACTTCCCCGGCCAGCTTTACGATACGAACTATGGCCTTTCCGAATCCCTCGGGCCCGGCTGTGTGCATCTGGGCGTTGAGAACATCCACAAAGTCGGCGCCATCGGCGTTGCCGGCTATGGCTGGGAGTGTCAGATCCTGGATCCGGAGCACAAACCGGTCGCGCAGGGCGAAGTCGGCGAACTTGCCGTCAGGGGACCTGCGGTCATGGTCTGCTATTACAATAATCCGGAAGCGACGGAAGAGGTCCTGGGCAAGGACGGCTTCCTGTATACCGGCGATATGGCCAAGCAGGATGAAGACGGGTTCTATTATCTGGTTGACCGTAAGAAGGACGTTATCATTTCCGGCGGCGAGAACCTGTATCCGGTCCAGATCGAAGATTTCATCCATGCCTTCGAGCCTGTCAAGGACGTAGCCGTCATCGGCCTGCCCGATAAGCGGCTGGGCGAGATCGCCGCGGCTATCATTGAGATCAAGGAAGGCTATACCTGCACTGAAGAAGAAGTGAACGAATTCTGTCTCGGGCTGCCCCGTTACAAGAGGCCCAGGAAGATCATATTCGCGGATGTGCCCCGCAATCCCACCGGCAAGATCGAAAAGCCCCTGCTCCGTGAAATTTACGGCGCGGCAGGCCTGGTCGCCAGGGAGAACGAGGTCGAAGCCTGATGCGGTTGAGAAATATCCCGCGTTCGGAGGAAGTGCTTGCGAACAGCCCCTATGTGGTACAGGATCCTGCCGCCGCAAAGGGAAAATGGAGAGAACTGTTCGGCGTGCAGGGCACAGCGGAAAAAACAGAAAAGAAGCTCCTGAACCTGGAGGTCGGTACCGGCAAGGGCCGTTTTATCCTTGAACTGGCGGGAAGGAATCCGGGTCAGCTGTATGTCGGACTGGAAAAGTTTTCCAGTGTCCTCCTCCGGGTCGCGGAAAGCCAGCAGGAACTTATGCTGCCGAACCTTATGCTGATCCGGGGCGAAGCGGAGCTTCTGACCACGTATTTTTCAAATGGAGAAGCCGACCGGATCTACCTGAACTTTTCGGATCCGTGGCCGAAGGCGAGGCACGCCAAAAGGCGCCTGCCTTCCAGGGAATTTCTGGCCAGGTATGATGAGATCCTGAGCCCGGACGGCGTGATCGAATTCAAGACCGACAACCGCGAACTGTTTGATTTCGCGGTGGATGAAGTGCCGTTCAGCCCTTTTGAGATCGCGCAGATCACGTACGACCTGCATCATGATGAGGCGATGAACGAAGGCAACATCATGACGGAGTACGAGGAAAGGTTTTCCGGAAAAGGAAATCTTATCTGCAAGTACATACTGAAACGAAAACAGTAAAGACCGGACGTCCGGCCCAAATAGCAGGAATATAAAAGAGTGCCTTTTGCAGGCACTCTTTTTCGTAATAGAATCGGTCGGTTATTTTACTGTTCCGTTTCCGGATCCTCTTTTTTGATCAGGACCTGAAGGACCCTTCTTTCATCGGCGTTCAGTATCCGGACGGAAAAATCGCGGAACCTGAATTCCGTCCCCTTTTCCGGGAAAGCGTCCAGCATCTCGATGCACCAGCCCCCGGCGGTCTCGCTGTCGTAATCGAAATCATCCTCATCGATACCCATGAGTTCAAGCAGATCGGATACCGGGGTATCGCCGTCGATGACCCAGGAATTGTCGGAGCGTTCGATAATGTCGTGTTCTACGATATCCGTATCATCCCAGATGTCCCCGACCAGCTGTTCCAGGACGTCTTCCAGCGAGAGCACGCCGGCCGTTCCGCCGTATTCATCCGTAACGACGGCCAGGTGCTGGCGGCTGGTCCGGAGCATGGAAAGGATCGCGGGCAGCTTCATGGTCTTGTAGACATAGCCAGGCGGCAGAAGGAGCGGCCGCAGGTCGGTGACCGGGGTAGACGCGGCTTCTTTCAGGTAATGGTTCACGGACAGGATGCCGATCACGTTGTCGATGCTGTCTTCATAGACCGGGATGCGCGAATAAGGCGAATCCAGGATAATGCCGGATATTTCCCCGGGATCGTCATCGATATCGATCGCCAGGATATCCACCCGGGCGGTCATGATCTCCGACGCGGAGATGTCGGCGAAATCGATGGCTGCGCTGACCAGGCGGGAAGCATCCTCATCCAGGACGTCTTCATCCTCGGCCGTTTCTATGATGGTGTGCAGCTCCTGCACAGCCAGTTCGTCGTCTTCTTCACCGCTTTCCTCGCCCTTCATCCGGGAGCAGATCAGGCCGACAAGCGCTACGACCGGGACGGTGACCGGCTTAAAGAGGGTCATCAGGAAACGCAGGGGGCGTGCGAAGGAAAGCGCGCCGTTCGTGGCGTTGTTCTTCGCGGCGATCTTGGGGACGGTCTCGCCGAAAATGATGACGGCGACGGTGATGATCAGAGTGGAAAGCCAGGTATATTTCTCGCCGAACAGCAGTATGACCGCGACCGATCCGATGGAGGACGCGGCGATATTGACGAGGTTGTTGCCGACCAGGATCGTGGAGAGCGCGTCGTCGAAGCGCTCCAGGATCTTCAGGGCCAGCTGCGCCCGGCCGGAATCCCTGTCAGTGCTGCCCGTTCCCGCCTTTTTGGCATCGTCATTGGCGGCCATATGTTCAAGTCGGACTTTGCTGGCGGACGAGAAGCTCATCTCGGCGGCGGAAAACAGGCCTGAACAGATGACGAGCAGTACGATCACGGCGATATATATAAGGAGGGTCATACTCATACGGACACCTCCTTTCCGACGGATCCGTCCGCGGAAGGAGCGGCAGCCTTATCCTCCGCAGCCTCTGCCGCGGGAGGTGTGACCTTAAGGCGCAGGATGCGGTTGCCTTTCATGAACAGGATCATGATCTTCACGCCCAGGTATTCGAAGGAATCCCTCGTTTTGGGGATCGAAGGGAACTGTTCAAAGGCCAGTTCGCTCATGAGCTTGTCGCTCAGTTTTTCCTCTTCTTCGTCGTCATAAGGGATGTCCAGGGCGTCGAAAACGTCCGTGACGTGTTCTTCCGCGTTCACACTGTAGGAACCGTCGGAAAGCGGTACGATATTGCGGACGACGCGGTCGTCTTCGTCCCAGATCTCACCGACCAGCTCTTCCAGGATATCTTCGACGGAGACCAGGCCCAGCGTGCCGCCGTAGTTGTCGGTGACGATGGCCAGATTCTGCTTTTTGCTGCTCATCTCCGGCAGCAGGTCGTCGATCTTGGCGGACTGGTGCACAAAGATGGGCGATTCCAGGAGCGGGCGGATATCGGGAAGGACGCCGTCTTTGAGGTATCTCTTTAAGAAACGGCGGATCGGCAGGATGCCGATGATATTGTCGATGGTGTTCTCGTAGACCGGGATGCGGCTGTGGTTCTGCGTACAGACATAGTTCAGGATCTCCTCCGGCGCATCGTCGATATCGATGGCGGCCATGTCCACGCGGCTCGTCAGGATGCTCTCGACGGTCACGTCGCCGAACTGAAGGGCGGATGAGATCAGTTCGCCCTGTTCCTCATCCAGAGATCCCTCTTCGGTCATATCCTCAATGATCTCATAGAGTTCGTTCTCGGTAACGGAGGTCTCCGCTTCTTGTTTGAACAGGCGGGCCATCGCGCTGCCGATCATGGTCAGGAGGGAGGAAAGCGGCGTCAGAAGGCGTATGAAAAACAGGAGCGAAGAAGCCGTGGAAAGGCTTAAACTCTCCGAATACTTGCGCGCGATGCTCTTGGGGAGCATTTCCCCGAAGAAGAATACCGCCAGTGTCGTTAAAATAGTGGAAAGCGCAACAAAAGATACACCCCAGATCCGGGTGACATTAGCTGTAACTACAGAAGCAGCGGCCAGATGCACGATATTTGTCCCGATCAGGATCGTTGTGATCGCCCGGTCGAATTCATCTGTGATAAGAAGGGCCCTGCGCGCGCGGTTATCGCCGCGGTCGGCTTTTGTTTTCAGCCTGGTCCTTGAAACAGAGGCAAACGCGGTCTCTGCGATGGCAAAATACATTGCCGCAAATAAAAGAAGTACTACTATGATCAGCCAGTACCATCGACTGCCGTCGTCCATGAGAAATGATCACTCTCCTATGTCGCTGTACGGCGTCTCATGGCGGGGCCGCACAGAATCATATATGCAAAGATTATCGCAAACAGCGGGATGCTTTGTCAACAAAGCATCCCGCCGCCATAGTCTGTGAGGTTTTTCGTACCGGTATCCTTGGCCGGTCAGCGAACGGCCGCGTATGTGACGACGCCGTTCATGACTTCATACAGGGTATATTCCGTATTGATATCGTTCAGGAGCGCGTAGATCAGGTCGTAGCTCTCATGGCCGTTCTCGTTGAGGACGATGCGCATATGGTTGTTGTAGGAACGGATATCGTCCTGCATGGAATTCCAGGCGGCGAGCGCTTCACCGCGGCTCTCCCTGGCGGTCACTGCCTGGTCGCCGTAGCCTGCCTGCCAGAAACTGATATACAGGATCTTGTCCTGGATAATGACGTCAAAATTGCTGAAAGGAAGCTCGCTCTTGGCCATTTCTATGCATTCGTCCAGTGAGAGCAGGGACGGGTCTTCGGGGGCCGCAGCTTCTTCCGCGGGCAGCGCCTCCGCGATGGCCTGCTCCCCGGAGCCGGCTTCGCCGCGCTTTCTTTCCCCTTCGATATATTCGATCAGGTCAGCGCGCTCCTCATCCCACTTCATCCGGATCCTGTTGGAATAGCCGGAGGTATAGTACAGCTTTTCAGCCTTCGCCATCGCCTCGTCATAGAGTCCGTTGGAAACGTCATTCACAGCGCTCTTGGCAAGCTCTTCCAGGGCAGCCTCTTCTTTCTGGCTGTTGCTCCTGCGGATGTAGATGACCGACCCGATGGCGGCGGCAGCCAGCAGCAGGAGAAGGGCAATGATCAGGAACGGGACAAAGCTGCTTTTCCTTCTGGGGGCAGAAGGCTCTTCGGCATATTCAGGCTCGGCGTCATACTGCCCTGCCTCTTCCGGGACAGCCGTCCCTCTTCTCTTATGGGACCGTTTTTCCGGCCGTACATTGTCAGGTTCATCCTCGCCGGCCGTGTAGAAATCATAGGATTCTTCAGTTGCTTCGAAGTCGGGCTCAAAGCCGGGCTCGTAAGATCCTTCGCCGTATGATCCGAAACCGGGTTCAAAGGCCTCTTCCAGGGCGGAATCAAAATCGGGCTCAAAAAGATCTTCCTCCGGGACGGCATCGGTTTCGCCGGCACCGGACGCTTCTTCCGGGACCTCTTTTGCAGGAAGATCTTCTGCGGCCTCTACCGGCGCCGCAGGCACTTCTTCCGGGGCAGCAGGTATTTCTTCTTGCGTCTCCGCATACCCTTCTGTCACTGTCTGGCTTACAGGGGGCAGGGGAGCGGTGAAAAAGGTATCATCCAGGTCTATGTCGGTGGTGTGGAAGCTTTCGTCGTCTTCATCGTCATAAAGATAGACGTTCTCTTCCTTCAGTTCAGGTTCATCGAAAAGATCTCTTTTTTCGTTTTCCATGGCAGTATTCTTTCTGTTCGTGTGTGGAGCATTAGTGATTTTGGCATATCCTATCTATGCTATAATACCATCGAAAGGCGTAAATAACTATGAAAAGATCGATGATCAGCATAATTGTTCCGGTTTATAATGCCGCCGGTTATATCCGGCAGACGATCGGGTCGGTGTGCGCGCAGACGTACACGGACTGGGAACTGCTGCTCGTCGACGACCGCTCGAAGGACGACAGCGCGCAGCTGATCGGCGGGATCATCGCGGAATATGAAAAGAGCGGCATGCCGGAAGGGAAGATACGCCTTATCCGCAAGGAAAACAACGAAGGCGCCGCCAGGGCGAGGAATACCGGCCTTGACGAAGCCGGAGGCAGATATATCGCGTTTCTGGACGCGGACGACATCTGGAGGCCGGAGAAGCTGGAGAAACAGCTCTCCTATATGGACAAGACAGGCGCCGCGTTCGTGTTCACCTCTTATGAGTTCGGGGATGCGGACGCCGTCCCGACCGGCAAGGCCGTCCGTGTGCCCAGGCAGCTTTCCTACAGGAAGGCGCTGACCAGGACGATCATCTTCACTTCCACAACTCTCTTTGATACGGAGCGGATGGACAGGAAGCTTTTGTACATGCCGGACATCGGGTCCGAAGACACCGCCACATGGTGGCGCATCCTGCAGAGCGGCGTCACCGCGTACGGGCTGGATATGCCTCTGGTGATCTACCGGCGGCCCGCGGGCGCTTCCCTTTCTTCCAGCAAAACGACAGCGGTAAAGCGCATATGGAACCTTTACCGGAACGTAGCGGGACTTTCAGCCGTCTCTTCCGTTTTCTGCATGCTGGGCTGGGCTTTCCATGCCAGCGTGCGCCGCATCCTGGACGACACCGTCAGGAGGCACATGGAATCTTTCCGGCATTTTGCGGTGCTGCAGCTCTCCCTGATCGGGATGATCCTTCTTGCAGCCATCTATGCCGTTGCCTGGTTCAGGGAATATTACCCTGTCCTGAATTCGATCAGCTACAGCAAAGAAGGATACCTTTTAGGCTACGGTATCAAATTCACCTTCTGGGGCCACTTGCTGATCCTCGCGGTCTATTTTCTCCTGCTTCTGTTCCTGTCCAGGACGGCCGGAGATACCCGAACCGGCTACAGAAGGCCCAGGGAAGTCTTTTCCGGGCAGGCGATGGCCCTGTTCCTCACGAACCTGATCACCTACCTGCAGGTCAGCCTGATGCGGAACTGGCTGGTGAGCGTAAAGCCCATCCTGACCGCTTTCATTCTGCAGCTGGCGCTGGCCGCGGTCTGGGCCTATCTGTCGGAACGCATTTATCTTAGCGTATTCCCGCCGGTGGAAACGCTGGTCGTGACCGGAGGGGAACAGGATACGGCGGTATCCGGCTGGTTCTCCACCAGAAAGGACAGGTTCCGGGTCGTTAAGGAAATGCCGCTGTCGGCAGGCCTTCCCGCCATCGAGGAAGAGTGCCTGCGCTGGTACGGCTGTGTGGCCATAGGGAACGTGGATCCGGAGATCCGGAAGGAACTGACGCAGTACTGTTACCAGCACTATATCAGGGTGCTGTTCATGCCCGAAGCGTACGATATCCTCTTTGCAGGAGCCCGGTATACGCCCATGTTCGGAACGCCGGCCCTGGAAGTGAGGGAGTACAGCCTGCGCTGGGAGCAGAGGGTCATCAAACGGCTGGTCGATATTTTCCTGGCACTTGTGCTGATGGTCATCGGCCTGCCCGTCTGGGCTTACCGGAAACTGTCCGGGAAAGGTGCCCTGCGCACGGATATCTGCCGGACAAAGGACGGCAATCTGTTCGAGTGCACTGTTTTTGAAGAGGAAGGCATCGGAAGGACGCTGCCGATGCTGCCGAAAGTGCTGTCCGGCGCCATATCCATGGTGGGACCTGTGCCTGTGCCGGCAGAAGGGGAATACCTTTTTAGCGAAAAAGACGCGCCGGCAGATCCGGCGGAGTATACCGACGAAGAAAAAGCGGCTGCGGAAGCGGACCGCGTACGCGCGTGGCGCTACCGGGTCAAAGCCGGTATCATAAGCTACGCAGCGCAGCAGGCTACGGAGGAATCGTCCCCCGAAGACCTTCTGCGCTGCGATATCTACTATGTCCAGAATTATTCACTTCTTTTGGATCTTCGGATCCTGCTGCAGGCGCTCTCCGGCGCCGGGATCTGAATACCGGTCCTTACCGGATGTAATGGATCTCTTTATTATTCCTGATCAAAAACAGTGCTGCCAGCAGCGCAGCGGCGATCTCAGTGCAGACGCTGGCGGACCATACGCCGTCCAGGCCGAAAAATTCAGGCAGTACAAGGACGAACAGGCCCTGCAGAATAAGTGCGCGCAAAAAGGACAGCAGCGCTGACTGAGGGCCTTTCCCGAGGGCAGCCAGAAACGCCGGAGTATAGATATTTATGCCGGACAGCACGTAACCCAGGGAAAAGATGCGGAAAGCCCGCAGTGTCATGGCGTACAGCCCGTCGTCATAACCCGTGTAGATGTAGGAGAACGGAGCTGCCATGGCTTCCGAGATGATGACCATGAGGATACCGCCGGACGCAAGGATCAGCAGACTCTTTCTGAACAGATTTTTCAATTCATCCGTATTGCCGGCACCGTAATTGTAGCCCACGAGCGGGGCGCTGCCCATGGAATATCCGATAAAGACCGCAACGAAGATAAAGCTGACATACATGATCACGCCGTAGGCGGCTACGCCGTCTTCTCCGGCCAGCCGGATGAGCTGGAGATTGTACAGGATGGTGACGACAGACATGGCGACGTTGTTCATGAATTCCGCCATGCCGTTTATACATGCCCTGCCCAGGATGGCGGGCATAAAGGAAGTTTTCCCCAGCTTCAGCAGGGAATCGTTCTTCCTGGAAAAGTAGATGATGGGGAAAAGACCGCCGGTGATCTCCGCCATTGCCGTGGCGACGGCGGCGCCGGTGAGGCCGAAGCGGAAGACGCCGACCAGCAGGGCGTCCAGCACGATGTTCATACAGCCGGCCAGCACAGTGGATAAAAGGCCCAGCCGCGGCTTTTCAGCCGTTACGAAAAATGCCTGGAAGACATTCTGCAGCATGAAGAAGGGCAGCGAGCACAGAAGGATGCGCCCGTACAGGACGCAGTAGTCCAGCATCTGGCCTTCCGCACCCAGGAGCCTTGCTGTAGAGGGCAGGATGAACTGTCCCAGTACAGCGGAGAGGAAGCCGAAAACGGCAACGGTATAGACCAGCATGGAAAAGTACCGGTTGGCATCTTTTTTCCGTCCCTGTCCCAGGGTGATGGCGACGACGGCTGTGCCGCCGGTGCCGATCATAAAGCCGAACGTCCCGAGGATCATGAATACGGGCATGATCAGGTTGATGGCCGCGAAGGGAGTCTTTCCGGCAAAGTTGGAAACGAAGAATCCGTCGACGATACTGTAGATGGAGGTGAACACCATCATGACCATCGACGGGAAGGTAAAGGTCAGGAGCCGGCCGAAAGTAAAGTGGTCCGACAGCTGGATCCGCTCTTTTTTACTGCTGTTCATGGTGTAACGTTTTTATTTTCCTTTCTTTGTGCTGTTGTTCTTGTCCCATATGATCCCGAGGCCCTTGAGCAGGAGATCCGTATCGACCGTGATATCGTGCCTGCAGTAGGGGCAGATCACGGAGGAAATACCGCCCGTTGCGGTCAGGGAAGCAAAATGAGCTCCCATCGACTCTTCGAAACGGTCTATGATGCCGTCGATCTGGCCGGCGGTACCGTAGATCGCACCGGATTTCATGCAGTCGATGGTATTGGAACCGATGGGCTTTTTCGGCGGGGCAAGGTCGACCGAATGCAGAAGACTCGTGCCTGCGGTCAGGGCGTTCATGGATATATTCACGCCCGGCAGGATCGCGCCGCCGATAAAACTGCCTTTTTCGTCCACGACGGTGATCGTGGTCGCGGTGCCCATGTCAATGACCGCGCAGGGCAGGGGGCAGAGGTTTTTGACTGCGACGGCCGTAGCCGCCAGGTCGGCGCCGATCGTGCCCGGGTCATCTATGGAAATGCGGATGCCGGTCTTAGTTCCGGGGCCCACGATGAGCGGCTTAAGGCCGGTGACCAGCTCGACCGCCCGGGAAATGTTGCCGGTGACAGCCGGGACGACGGAAGAAAAGACCGCGCCCTCGAAACCGTGCCTGTCGACACCGGCCAGGTCGAAGATCTGTTCTATCCCCGCGGCGTATTCAAAAGCTGTTTTCGTACGGTCCGTCGTGATGCGGAAGGGTTCCTCCACCGGATGCACGGGCAGTATGGTCAGGCCTGTTTCGGGATCTTTTTCCAGACAGCCGAGGACAGTATGGGTATTTCCTGTATCTATCGCAAGGATCATCTCGTCACCTTTCTTTTTTCGTTTTTTCTGTGCCTACTGAGCTTTCTGTGCTTTCAATGCCGGTCCGGCCGGCGAAAGGCGGTGCAGGGCGGCGCGCCGGCCGCCATTGCGCATACTTTACGCGTCAGAGCGTTACGCCAGGACGCATCTCACCAGATGTTCTTTCACTGTCCCGTCCGCCTGCCGGACGGAGATATCTTTCAGCGGGATCTTTTCCCTGCAGGCAGCCGTTGCTTTCGGGCAGCGGGCGGCGTATGGACAGCCGTCTTCTTCCGCGTCTGCCTGTGCTTCTCCGGCTTCCGCGCTGCGGGGGTCTTCTGCTTTGCCGGGGCCTTCCGTTTTACCTTCGGTCCCTGCTTTGCCGGCGTTTTCCGCCCCACCTGAGGTTTTGGTTTCTCCGGCATTCGCCGCTCCGGTGTCCTGCCCGTTTTCCGTACCGGACTTTCCCAGGCCGGGCACGGCGGAGAGAAGGAGCTGCGTGTAAGGGTGCTTCGGATCGGAATACAGCTGTTCCGAATCGCCCTGCTCCACGATCTGGCCGTTGAAAAGGACGGCTATGCGGTCGCACAGATAATACACCACATTCAGGTTGTGGGAGATAAAAAGCATGGCAAAGTCGGCCTTCTCGTCAATGTCCCGGAACAGGTTCAGGATCTGGGAACCGACGGAGACGTCCAGGGCGGATATCGCCTCATCCGCCAGGATCAGCGGCGGGGAAAGCATAAGGGAGGCGGCGATGCAGACTCTCTGCCGCTGGCCGCCGGAGAGGCCGCCGGGCCTCCTGTCCGCGTAGGACGGGTCAAGGTCGCAGAGGGAGAGTACTTCCCGGACTCTTTTTTCCCGGTCTTCTCTGTTCCTGATGATCCCCTTTTCCGCAAGGTATCTGCGGTGCGCTTTCAGGGGTTCCTGCAGGGTGAAGCTGATGGTCTTGCCCGGATCCAGCGCACTTAATGGATCCTGGAATATGGCCTGCACATTCCGGGTATATTCCAGCACCTGTTCGCGGGTCCTGTGCTTATTGTTGTAGGGAGAGGGCTTTCCGGCGACAAAGATCTCTCCTTCATAGGGAATAAGGCCCAGGATACAGTTGGCCAGCGTGCTCTTGCCGCTGCCGGACTCTCCCACCAGGCCGAAAAATTCATCATTATGGATCGTGAGGCTGACGTCGTTCAGTACACGGTGCCTGTGCCTGCCCGGCAGCAGGGAGGTTCCCGTGCCGGCGTAATAATTCGTCACATGCCGTACTTCAAGTATATCTGCTGCTTTTACGGACTGTTCCATCTGGATCTTTGCCTTTCATTCGCAAAATGGCAGTAAACATGATGGTCTTCTTCAAAATCCGCCCTGGGAGGCCGCCGCATCGTGCAGACGGGTTTGGCCATGAAACATCTCGGCGCGAAGGGACAGGGCTCTTTCGGATCGTGTACGGACGGGACCCTGCCGGGGATGCAGTCGAGAGCGCTGCCCTTTTTGTCCGGACCCGGGATCGAGCGCAGAAGGCCGATCGTGTACGGGTGCGCGGGCATACGCAGAATGTCGCCGGTACTGCCGTATTCCACGGCTGAACCGGCATACATGATCATGACCTGGCTGCAGATCTTTTCGATCACGGACAGATCGTGGGAAATAAACAGGACAGCCGTGCCGTTTTTCCGGTTAAGACGTCTGATCAGGGAGAGGATCTCTTCCTGTGTCATCACGTCCAGCGCCGTAGTCGGTTCGTCCGCCACCAGGAGCGCCGGTTCGGCGATCGCAGCCATGGCGATGCAGATACGCTGGCGCTGGCCGCCGGAAAGCTGGTGGGGGTAGGACCCGTATACCCGTTCGGGATCTTTGAGGTCGACTCTTTCCAGCATGGAAAGCACCTTTTCACGGATCGCGGCATCGTCAAGGTCCGAATGGAGCTTCAGAACTTCTCCTACCTGCTTTCCGATCTTCTGCAGGGGATTTAATGCCGACATCGGTTCCTGATAGATCATGGCGATCCTGGAACCGTTGACGCGGCTGCGCTGTTTCGGCGTGACGGAGAACAGGTCAATGGAGCCGAGGCCGTCCCCGCGCGTCGCGATCCTGCCGGCGGCGGGAGTAAAGACAGCGCTCCCTTCGGTCACTTCCATCGAATCCGCCAGAAGGCCCATCAGGGACAGGGCGGTCACCGACTTGCCGCAGCCCGATTCGCCCACAAGGCCCAGGATCTCTCCCGGCATGATGTCGAAGGAGATACTGTTCGTAACAGGCGTGCCGTCTTTGAGCGAGATCGTCAGGTTCTCTACCGAAAGGACGGGTATGCGGTTGTCTGTCTGTTCTCTTAGCATGTTTATGCGCTTTCTTTCACACGCTTACAGGTATCTTTTGCTTACAGGTATCTTTTGCGCAGGCCTTCGCCGATACAGTGGAAACCCGCGATCGTAGTGACGATGACAAGTCCCGGGGCGAGGGCGCACCAGGGTGCGCGCAGAATGATATTCTGGGCTTCGTACAGCATGCGGCCCAGGCTCGGGATCGGCGGCTGTATGCCGAGGCCGAGGTAGCTCATGCCCGATTCCGCGAGGATCGCGTTGGAGAGCCCGATCACGACGGAGCTTAACAGGATCGGGAAGATGTTCGGCAGGATGTAGACGAACAGGAGCCTTGGCGCTGAGGCGCCGAAGACCCGGGCGTTACGGACGAAGCCTGCGTCTTTGTACTGCAGGGTGCCGGTGCGTACGATCCTGGAAAACGACGGGATGAACATAATGCACAGGGCCAGGATGATCGTATATTTGCCGTTGTTCATAACAGATACGATGACCAGAGCGATCAGTATGCCCGGGAAGGAACTGACCGCGTCCAGCAGGCGCATCAGGATCTCATCCACGATCCCGCCGGCATAGCCGGAGATGAGCCCGATCACGATGCTGATCAGCGTACTGGAGGCCACGGTGGCAAAGGCGACAAAGAGCGTGAACCCCGCGCCGGTCATGGCCCTGGAAAAAACATCCCGCCCGTAGTTGTCCGTCCCGAAAAAGTGCGTCAGGGACGGCGGCAGGAAACGGGAAGCCGTATCCATCGCGTAGACATCATAAGGGGTATAAAAAACGGAGATAAGGGAAAGCAGGCCGACAATACCCACGAGCACCAGGCCCAGCCACAGCTGGCAGGTGCCCTCGGGATGCTTTTTGACAGGCTTTGCCTGTTCTTCCCTCTCAACGACCGGCAGGACGCGCGGGATCGGCGCCCTCCGCGGCTTTTTCACCTGGCTTTTGGCCGCGCCGGGATTTTCATCCCCGGCCGTGCCGGGGATTTCATCCGGTCCGATATGCCCGGCACCGCGCCCGGTGTTTTCCATGATCTTTTTTGCCATGGGTCAGGCCTGTTCCTCCATAAGCCGTATCCTGGGATCCAGGAACTGTATCACGAGGTCGACGATAAAGTTGGTGATAACGATAAGCAGGGCTACGTACACGACCAGCGTCTGCGTCAGCGGGAAATCCCTGGAAAGCACCGAGGAGACCAGGAGTCTCCCCACGCCGGGGATACCGAAGACCTGCTCGATAATGATGCTGCCCGAGAATATCTCCCCGATCATCATCCCGATCAGGGGCACAATGGCGACGATCGCGTTCTTCAGGACGTGCCCGAACAGGATCATGGTAAACGGGACGCCCTTGCCTTTTGCGGTGCGGACGTAAGCAGTGGAAAGCTCGTCGATGACGGCAGCCCGGATGTATTTGACCAGCGTCGCCGTCTGCGGGATCGCAATGGCCAGCGCCGGAAAGATCATGTACCGGATAAAGCCGGCGGGATCAGAGTGGTAATCGACATATTTGCCGGGGGCGAACAGATGCAGGATAAGTCCGAAGATCCACATGAAGAGGATGCTCATGAAAAAGCCCGGCACGGAGGTGCCCAGGATCGTGAAGGCGCTGATGACGTCGTCGGGAAGCTTTCCGTTTTTCCCGGCGGAAAAGACGCCCAGGATCACGCCGAAGAACAGCGTGATGGCCATGACCATCAGCCCCAGCAGCACCGTTACTTCCAGCCGGCCGGCCAGAAGCTCGGATACGGGACGGCTGTATTTGATCGAAGTGCCGAAATCGCCGCGGACAAAACCGGATATCCAGGAAAAATACTGGACATACAGCGGCCGGTTCGTGCCCAGCTGGATGCGGAGCGCTTCAAGCTTTTCCTGCGAAGCCTCGGTCCCCAGGATGAGCTGCGCCGGGTCGCCCGGCAGAATATGGAAAGCCAGGAACGTCAGTATCGTTATAAAAAAGATACTGACGCCCAGCACGATAAGCTTTCTTATGAAATAACGCATGCGTTTCCTTTAAACCTGCACTGCAGGCCGGCAATACTGAAGAGGTCAGTTGCCGGTCGCGTAAATGACGGAAAAGTCATATGCGTACAGCGGGTAGCCGGCGAAGCCGTCGAAACTCTTGCTGTACACGTTGATGCTGGAGATATCCTGGATAAATACGCTGGCCGCTTCTTTTGTCAGGACTTCCTGCGCCTCTTTGAAAAGGGCGGTCTTCTCATTCTCATCCGTGGCCGCGACTGCTTTTTTGTAGACGTCGTCGTACTCTGCCGAGTTGAAATTGACGAAGTTGTTGTGCGCGTCGGATACATAACGGGAAAGGAAAGCGGTGGGATAAGCCAGCGAACCGTCGACGGAGATGATGGTGGCTTCATAATTGCGCCCGCTGTAGACCGACTCCAGCCATGTCGCCCAGTCGACCTGCTCGATCTTAGCGTTGACGCCGATGGCGGCCAGTTCGTTGACGATCACCTGGGCGGTATCGACGTGGACCTGGTAGTTGGAAGGCACCGTGATGGTGAATTCAAGGCCCGAAGCGCCGGCCTCTGTCAGCAGTTCCTTTGCCTTATCCGCGTCGGTCGGATAATAGTCGGCCAGTTCTTCGTTGTAATAGACGGAAAGGCCGGGGATCAGCGCGCTGCCGACCGGCACGCCAAAACCGTAGTCTACGGTCTCAATGATCTCGTCCGCGTTAACGGCATAGGAAAGAGCCTGCCTGACGCGGATATCGTCAAAAGGCGCGCGCGCGTTGTTCAACGCGAGGAGCTGCACCGAGTTGGAGTTGCGAGTATGGAGCGTCGCCGTTTCCGGATCGAGCTGGCTGGCTACGCCCGAACTGGAGTCAAAGCCGTCGATCGTGCCGCCTTCGAAAGCCATAAGGAGTTCGGCCGAATTGGCGACGAAACGGATCTCAACGGCGGAGAGCTTGGCTTTCTCGCCCCAGTAATCATCAAAACGGCTGAGCGTCAGATGGTCCTGTTCGGCATAATCGCTCATATAGAACGGGCCTGTGCCTATGGGTGAGAGCGCGAGATCTGTCGATCCCGCGGGTACGATGGCGCAGGTCAGGCAGGCTAAAAAGCCCGTGTCCGGAACGGAAAGTTCGATCTTCAGTTCCTTATCGGACAGAGCCTCAAAGGAAGCAATCGAGGAATAACCGGTCATACCGGTATCGATCGCGTTCTGGACGGACCAGAGGACATCGTCCATCGTCATGTCGTTTCCGTTATGGAATTTGACGCCGTCACGCAGTGTAAATGTATAGGTCTTCGCGTCGTCTGACATTTCAATGTCGGAGGCCAGGCACGGAACGAACTGTCCGTCCGTCGTGACTTCGGTCAGGCCTTCATAGATATTGAAATAGACAGCTCTTGCGTCAGCTGTTGTCGATGTGAACGGATCCAGGTTGTAGACTTCCGTGGCGATACCGAAGGTGAACGTGTCCCTCAGCTGTGCTGATCCGGTGTTTCCGGATGCAGTGTTGCCGGATGCCCCCGTACCTGCTGTATTGGCGCAGGCCGAAAGTGACAGTGACAGAAGCAGAACCGCTGCGGCAGCCGCCGCAAATGCTCTGCTGCGGGTAAAGATATGTTTCATTTGATTTTCCTCCTGCTGCTGTTCCGTATGGTTTGGGAAACGCGGCTTTGCGGCGGCAGGCCATTAGGGCAGCCTTGCACCGGGCGCGGTTCCAACGGATATAGCGCAGGGATATTATTGCATTTTATGAGGGTTCTGGCAAGGAGGATGTGCGCCGTGGCCCCGGAAAATGCGGGGGCGGAGCTTTCCTTATTGCTTATGGCAGACTAAATTGTAGAAATTCTTCTTTGTAACCGCCGAGAACCACCGGAAACTTCCTTTTATGTACGCATGGAAGGATGCAGGAGCGGTCACATCGGCTCATTATCTGATTTGTAGCCGCTGTGCGAATCCATTTTTGAGAGGATATTCTTCTAATGCTATTGATCACAGCTCTTGTTGCTGCAGATATAGCGGACTAAATCATTGATATGAGTTAGTGCAGCTGCTTCTGAAAATAAAGAGCAAGGGTGTGGCTTTAGAAATGGACTTTTGGAGCGGCTATATATGTTCTATTTTGAATTTGTAGCCGCCGAGATATGACAGGAGACATGCCAGAACGGCAGGAAAGGCACATAGCAGGGCATTCTATTCAAAGTAATGTTGTATGATCGCCCTGACCTGCCGAAGGTTAATGGGGAGTTCTTCTGTTTCATATGTAAGAATAAGCCGTTCGCCGGGGTAATAACCATTCATAATATAGGCGGATTCTCTTCGCAGATTCTTATTCACATAATCTGGATCATCCATCATCCCCAAATGCTCCCAACAGACCTCTTTCCTTGAGCGCGTATCCAGTACAGTAAAGTCCGGATAGATCAGGCCGAATCCATCTAGATACAAAGAACATTCATAACGGTAGGGGATCTTTTTTTCATAAAGCAGATTGGCGATCATCAGTTCGGATTTTGACCGGACCCGGTCGCCTTTATCACTGACCAGTTCCGGCAGGTCACTTGAAATATACTTTTGTTCATAGGGTTCGCTCAACCAGCGATCGATGAATGATTCCAATGTCTCTTCATACGGAGTCACAAGTTCTCTCCGGGCAGAAGAAAGATGTTCGTATACATCTTCTGCAGTGACAGACGGATACTTTTCAATGAACCGGTTCAGGGCATCGAGTTCCGTAAGGATCGCGCTGCGGGTCTTTTCACAGTAGTCCTTTTGCGCCAGCGCAGACGCTGTTTTGCAGTCCCCGCTTCCTATATAGTTCCCACTTCTTATATCAGCTGAAGGGCGAAGATAATACTGTTTACGGCCGTAACTGCAGCTGATGCGGAGCTTTCCCTGCGGAGCATCGATCAGAGATAGTGTCTGGTCGATCCGGAGCAGCAGAGTCTCCAGATACTGTTTTCTCTCCAGCATGGGAGCAAGAACAGGTCCGGGTATATCGGAAATGTGAAGATTGAAATAGTTTGAACGATGATTTTTCATGAATAGAACCTCCCTGATAGGACAATTGAAAAGAAGATCTGTGAAGTCAGTAAAGACGTGCAAAGAAGAATTGCTGCCGGATAACGATACCGGCGATGTGCCAAATGATACACCGGACATCCCCGGTATGCAATCCGTTTTCATTCTGATCTGGCCTTCTCCCGCCTCCATACTGCCTCATGGTATAATCTGTTCATCAAATGACATCATTTCTGTAGGAGGCAAAATCATGAAAAACTTATCTTTGAAAAATACAGATATGAAGATCTCCGCGGTCGGTATCGGCTGCATGCGGCTCGTCGGCCTTCCGGATGAAAAGGCCCTGCTGGAGCTGGTGGATACGGCGCTTGAGAACGGGATCAATTTCTTTGACCATGCGGATATTTACGGCGGCGGCAGGTGCGAGCAGATGTTCGGAAGGGCTGTACCCGCGTCCTACAGGGATAAGATCGTCCTGCAGTCCAAGTGCTGCATCCGCAGGGGCCTGTACGACGCGTCCGAGAGTTACATCCTGCAGCAGGTGGACAAGAGCCTGCAGAACCTGAATACGGATCATCTGGATATCCTGTTGCTGCACAGGCCGGACCCGCTGATGGAGCCCGAAGAGATCGCTTCAGCGTTCGATAAGCTGGCCGCGGCCGGCAAGGTCCGCTATTTCGGCGTGAGCAATCACAATCCGATGCAGATCGAACTGATCAATAAATATGTCGGTGGCCGCATCCTGATCGACCAGGTGCAGTTTTCGATCGCACACTGCCCTACGATCGACGCGGGCATCAATGTAAATATCGCGAATGACGCGGCCTGCGTCAGGGACGGCAACTTTATTGAATACGCGAGGCTGAACGATATCCGCCTGCAGGCGTGGTCGCCTTTCCAGTACGGAATGTTCGAAGGGACCTTCATCGGGAGCGAAAAGTATCCCGAGCTGAACGCCGTCCTCGACAGGCTTGCCGAAAAGTACGGCTGCAGCCAGAACGCCATTGCCGTTGCCTGGATCCTGCGCCATCCGGCCGGCATCCAGACGATCGTCGGCACGACCAACAAGGGCAGGGTCGCCGATATCGCGAAGGCCTGCGACATTACGCTTACCCGCGAAGAATGGTACGAACTGTACCTGTCGGCGGGAAAGAAACTGCCGTGATCCGCGGGATATAGCGGCAGCAGTAACACGGTCAGCAGGCAGCAGGCATCAGATATATCAGGCGGCACAGGCGCCAGATATGTCAGGCAGCAGGCAGTACTGACATCAGAACAGACAATAGCAGACACCAGTTTAAGCAGGAGGATGACAGGTGGGCAGATATTTCGGTACAGACGGTTTCAGGGGTGAATCCAATGTCGTATTGCGGGCGGACCACGCTTTCCGCATTGGCAGATTCCTGGGCTGGTATTACGGCGAGCTGAAAAAAAGAAAAGCGGCGGAAGAAGGAAAGCAGCCGGAAGCCCCGCGGATCGTGATCGGCAAGGACACGCGGCGGTCCAGCTACATGTTCGAGTACTCGCTGGTCGGCGGGCTCGTGGCATCCGGGGCGGACGCCTATCTGCTGCACGTCACGACCACGCCTTCTATCTCCTATATTACCAGGGTCGACCACTTCGACTGCGGCGTCATGATCACCGCCAGCCATAACGCGTTTTACGACAACGGGATCAAGCTCGTGAACGGTTCCGGCGAAAAGATGGACGAGACGGTCATCGACCTGATCGAGGATTATCTGGACGGAAGCCTTTCCGTTTTCGGGCAGGATTATGAGGAACTGCCCTACGCCACCGGCAACGATATCGGCCAGACTGTGGACTATATCGCGGGCCGCAACCGCTACATCGCCTACCTGATCTCGCTTGGGATCTATGATTTCAGAGGCATTAAGGTTGGACTGGACTGCGCGAACGGCGGATCCTGGACCATCGCGAAAGCCGTCTTTTCCGCCCTCGGCGCCGACACTTACTGCATCGGCGTGGAGCCCAACGGCTTCAATATCAACCTGGGCGTCGGGTCGACCCATATCGAGGCGCTTCAGAAGCACGTCGTGGAAAATCACCTGGATATCGGGTTTGCCTATGACGGCGACGCGGACAGGTGCCTTGCGGTCGATGAAAAAGGCAACGTCGTTACAGGCGACCATATCCTGTATATGTACGGACTTTACATGAAGGAGCGCGGCAAGCTGACGAACAATACGGTCGTCATGACGCAGCAGTCCAACTACGGCCTGTTCAAGGCTTTTGACGAAGCCGGCATCGATTACGCGCAGACAGAGGTCGGTGACCGCTTCGTTTACGAGTACATGCGTGAACACGACTGCCATATCGGCGGCGAGCAGACCGGCCATATCATTTTTTCCAAATACGGCACGACCGGCGACGGCGTCATGACTTCCCTGAAGGTGATGCAGGTCATGATCGCCAGAAAGAAGAAGCTGTCCGAGCTGGCGGAAGAACTGACCCTTTATCCGGAGATCCAGCGGAGCGTCAGGGTCGCGGACAAGAAAAAAGCAATGCAGTCCGCAAAGCTGCAGACTGCATTGGAAGAAGCAAAGGCTTTGCTGTCGGGGAACGGCAGGGTCCTGGTCAGGCCTTCCGGTACGGAGCCTGTCATCCGGATCCTCGTCGAGTCCTCTGACGAAGCGCTGGCCGTGGAACTGGCCGATAAGCTGGAGGAGGTGCTGCAGGGATCCTGATCCCGGAAGCAGCATTGTGAAAAGAATAAGACACCGCAGGCATCTGCCGGCGGTGTTTTGCATTTCCGCTATTTATCAGGGCTGCCCGTCGGCTTCCGGCTCCCCGGATTCCGTGTCCGCATCCGCATCTGCGGCGTTCGTCACGGTCGAAGTCCTGGCCGCGCCGAGCAGCGCGCCTTGCACGATAAAATTGTTGATGTGGCCTGTGCCGTAGCAGGTGGAAAGAGTACATAATGTCGGCCGTTCGCCAAAATCGATGACGCCCTCTTCCGGCGTGTACAATGAGCGCGCGGTCGATTTTTCTATGAACGCGTCATAGGCCTCCGGGTCGAATCTCGCGTCGTAAAAGCTGTAGAGTTCGTCCTTCGAGGGCACCGTGCAGTAGGCAAATATCGCGTATTTATAGACCTTTCCGGGCGTATACAGATAAAAGTAAGGATGCTGCGGGCAAAGTTCCGGATCCGTTTCCAGTGTTTTCAGCGAGCCGAACATGGAAAGGTCGCGCATGTTGTGGCCGAGGATGAAAGTATTGGTATCGGACATGTTCCGGTGCGCGAAGGCATCCATAAAGATGCAGCCTGCCGCGTTGTAATTGCCTTCAAATGTTTTGCGCAGGTAAACTTTGTTGTCTTCGCCCTGCGCGACGGGATAGACAAGGTCCAGGCAGGGGATGAACAGGACGCCGACGTATTCTTCATTCACTTCCTTCAGATGTTTATGGTCGATATCGAGCCTCGGATAGGAAATGTAGACTTTCCTGCCGCTGTCTCCGGTTGATCCGTTTTTTAGGCTGTCTTCCGCTCCCGCGGCCGCGGAAGAGATCACGGTAGCGCCGTCCGCCAGATCCCGGCCTGAGCCTGCAGCGCTGCTTTCTTCAGCGTTTTCCCCGGAGCCGTCTTCTCCTGCCGGCTGTGCCTGCGCGATCTGCGCAGGACCGTCCGCGCCGGCCTGGTCATGTTCTTTTTCGTCAAAACGGCCCGCAGGCCTGTTGCCTGTGCTGCCTCCGGAGGAAGCGGCGCCGGTCAGATCATCATCCTCATAGGGATCGTCCATCGATTCGGAAGCGATCATTTCATATTTGCCGAGAAGCGTGCCGGCCCGGAATATCCCGGGTATGCTGCTTTCGGTCAGTGTATTGCCCTGGTCGTCCTGCGGCAGCAGGCCATCTTCAGAGGATCCGCCGGCAGTGCCGTCCGCGGCCGGTCCCCCGGTCGCGTCTTTATCCGCGCCGCCAGCTGCTGCGGCGTCCGTTCCTGCCCCCTGGGCGATGCTTATATAGGAAGAGAGGCCTTTGTATTCATCCCTGGCTTTTTTATAAGCCATGAATTCACTGACAAAGTGATAAGTCGAGAAGATGAATACGACCATAAGGGCCGCCAGAAGCACCCAGATGGCCGGGCCGATCCGGCGCTTTTTTTTCTTCTTCCCGCTGCCGGCTTCTTCCGTATTCAATGCTTTTTCTTCATCCAGGGCTTTTTCTTCTTGTAATGCTTTTCCTGCATCCCGCCCTGTTTCCGTTATATCTTTAATTTCTTTTTCTTCGTTCTGCATTTCTTTCGATCCGTCTTTCATATATGATCCATCCGTTGCAGGGTCTATTGCTCCTACAAATAAAGACTATGTTCGCCGGCAGTTTGGTCCAGCCCGGAGATGGTGTCATATATTTTCCGCGGCGATCTGTTTTTGATCTTTCACTGATCTGATTCTATCACTTTCTGTCAGGCCGGCATGGAAAATCTGATACTGGTGCCGCGAAGGAAAATCTGATACTGGTGCCGCGGAGGAAAATCTGAAAGCCGGTGCTGCGGAGAGCGATCCGGAACCGATTCTGCGGGGGCAAAAAAGGCTTCCCGTTTCCGGGAAGCCCTAGCAGATGTCCGTTCATTTTATGAAGCGGGATCAGGCCCTCTTCAGTTCTTTTTCCGCAACTTCGGGATCGATCTCGATCTCGCGGCCGATCTTGTCTTCCAGTTCCTTCTTCAGGGTATCGGCATCCTTGCTGTCGAAAGCGGCGAGCGTATGGTCTTCGCGCTTTTCGGGCGTGTAGTTTTCATACTTCTGCTGCTTATGCGTCTGGTGCGCCCAGATCTCATCCGCGACGGGGCCCCACTCGGCGGCGTAGTCGTTGCACTTGTCGGTGAGTTCGAAGACCGTTTCGGATGATTCATAGTTGGTCTGGTGTGCGCCGGTCGCCTGGACCATCTCACGCAGGAGGTGGGGATTCTCAAGCATCGGGCAGGGGCGCAGGTGGTTGCGGTTGAAGGGCTGGCCTTCATGATAAGCCATGAACAGCGGGCTCTGCAGCATCTCGAGGATCGAATGGGTCTTGATGTTCGAATCCGAGAAGTGGATGAATACGCAGGGCTCTGCGTCGCCGTTGGAGTTGATGTGGAAATAGTTCCTGCCTCCGGCAATGCAGCCGCCGACGTATTCGCCGTCGTTCTGGAAGTCCATCGGATAGAATTCGATATCGCATTCGGGAGAACGCACCCAGCGGATCTTTTCGATCATCTTCCTGCGCTGTTCGACTGTGGGCATCAGCTCCGGAACGGAGTTCTTGCCGACGGGCATAAAGTGGAAGTAGAAGCCGAAGCGGGCGCCCTTTTCCGCGATGAAGCGCAGGAACTTCTCGTCCGTGACCGCTTCGATGTTGTCCCTTGTATAGCAGATGGACGTGCCGTATACGATGCCGTATTTCTTCAGCAGGTCCATGGCTTTCATAACAGCCTGGTAGTGGCCGTCGCCGCGGCGGGCGTCATTGGTGTCGGGCGTGCCTTCGATGGAGAGCATGAAGGTCAGGTTGCCGAGGCGGACAACGTCCTGGCAGAGCTGGTCGTCGATCAGCGTGGAATTGGTATAGGCAGCGAAGAAGCAGTCGTTGTGCTTTTCACAGAGTTTCAGGATATCTTTCTTGCGGACCATGGGCTCGCCGCCGGTCATCATGTAGAGATAAACGCCCAGCGCCTTGCCTTCGGTAACGATCTTGTCCATCTCTTCGAATGTAAGGCTGGTCTTGCTGCCGTATGTTCCGGACCAGCAGCCCACGCAGTGCATGTTGCAGGCGTTGGTGGGATCAAAAAGGATGAGCCAGGGAATGTTGCAGCCGTACTTTTCCCTGTTCTCGCGGATCGTCTTGGTGCCGCGGAAGAAAGCTTCATAACCGAGGTTGAGGAGCATCTTTTTCGCGTACTGCGGATCTGTCTCGTCAAGGACTTTGCCGATGAATTTCACCCAGCGGTTCTCCGGGTCGGCGACTACGGCACGGACCTTGTCCAGTGTCTCCGCGTTCGCGTTTTTGCCCCAGAAATGCGCCGCGAGATCGATAATCTTTTCATAAACTTCCGTTTTGTCTTCCTTGCTGCGCAGACTCTTTATAAGCCCGTCAGCGATAACGGAAACAGCCTGTCTCTCCGCAGCGTGTCCGAGACCTTTTAATGAAACAGCCATATTAACTACTCCTCCGATCACCTTAAAAATGGTTATACTTTTGACCAAATATCATGTATCCCGTATTATAGACAACAGGGAAATCAATTGTCATCGGACAAAAATCCGGATGTGTGTAAAGGGGGAAAAAATGATCCTGGATCTTGAAAAAGTCTACGGGGCGGACGCGGAGTCCGCAAGAAAAAGACTGGCAGTTCTGGAGGACAGGTTTAAAGAGAACTTCGGCGCGGATGCGGCCGGGGAAGGCGGGATAAAGTTCTTCACGTCACCGGGGCGGACCGAGATCATCGGCAACCATGTGGACCATAACGGCGGATATATCCTGGCGGCCAGCATCACGATGGATACGGTCGCAGCCGCGGCGCCCACCGGGGACAATATCGTCACGATCATCAGCGAAGGATACAGAGACCCGGTCCGCATCGATCTTGACCGGCTGGACAGGGTGCCGAAGTGCAAAGGGACCCTCTCCCTTGTAGCAGGTATGCTGGAAGCTGCGAAGAAGGCCGGCTTTGCCGTCGGCGGGTTCAGCGCCTGTGTCTCCACAAAGGTCATTCCGTCGGCAGGCGTCAGTTCTTCGGCGTCCTTTGAGATGCTTATCGCTCAGATCATAAACGACCTGTTCAATGACGGCCGGATGACATTCCCGGATTATGCAAGGATCGGCCAGTACGCGGAAAACCATTTCTGGGACAAAGGTTCGGGACTGATGGACCAGATGGCCTGTGCCGCCGGCGGGACGATCTTTCTCGATTTTTCCCACGACGACGTGAAGTATGAGAAGCTGGATTTTACCTTTGACGCGCTGGACTGCAGTCTCGTGATCGTCAACACCGGCAAGGGCCATGCCAACCTGAGCGCGGTCTACTCTTCCATTCCGGACGAGATGCACGCCGTGGCAGCGGAGCTTGGTGTGAAGAACCTCTGGGAGACCACGCAGGAAAATCTGCTGGAGAACCTGGTCAGGATCAGGGAAAAGCTCGGCAACGACCGCGCAATTCTGCGCGCCCTGCATTTCTTTACCGAATGCAGCCGCGTCAAAGAGGCAAGGCAGGCGCTTCTGGACGGCAACAAGAAAAAGATGCTGGACCTGATCAACGAGAGCGGCCTATCCTCCGCCAGGTGGCTGCAGAACCTCTACTGTGACGAAAAAGAGCAGTCCATCACGCTCGCCCTGCTGCTGACGGAGATATTCTTTGCGGAGCACGGCTGCGCGGCACAGACAGCGGCCGACGCGGATGCTCCGCGCGGTGTCTGCAGGGTCCACGGCGGGGGCTTCGCAGGCGTTATCATGAGCATCGTCCCCAGGGAACTGACGGATGATTACATTAATTATATGACGCCGTATTTCGGCAGGGACAATATCTATCTGACAGGCATCCGCGAAGTCGGCGCGGCACAGCTTGCGCTGTGAAGAACGACTGTGAAGAACGACTGTAAAGAACGACTGTAAAGAACAACTGTAAAGAACAATTGTAAGGGACAGCCGGCCGCGGTACCGGCAGGCGGATCCCGGCAGGCGGGTATCGGCAGCATAAAAGGCATGACAGAATCGCTGCGTGAACTGCAGACACTGGAAGCACTAAGAAAACAGGAGCTGAGACTATGAAAACAGAGATCTATCAGTTAAAATGCGGCAGCGTCACCGCCGGGATCATCACCTACGGCGCGGCGCTCCAGTCACTTATCGTCCCGGACAGGGACGGCACCGGAAAGGACGTGGTGCTGGGTTTCGAAACGGCTGACGGCTATGCCGCGCACGACAAGTTCATGGGCGCGACCGCCGGCAGATTCTGCAACCGGATCGGCGGCGCGGAGTTTGAGATCGACGGGAAGAAGTATACGCTGGCCGCGAACGACGGCGAAAACCACCTTCACGGCGGCATCTGCGGCTTTGACAAAAAGCTGTGGGAAGTTGTTGAAGCGGACGATTCCCATATCGTCCTTTCGCTGCACAGCCCGGACGGCGACGAAGGCTATCCCGGGAACCTGGACGTGAAGGTAAAATACAGCCTTGTGCCGGGGAACGCGGGCGCTCCGGATGCCGGTGACAGCGGAGCTTCCCTTGTCATCGAATACAGCGCGGTGACGGACGCGCCTACCCTCTGCAACCTCACGAACCACGCTTATTACAACCTGAACGGGCACGACGCCGGCTCGATCTTAGACCAGGAGATCCTGATCGAGGCGGATGAGTACACCCCTGCCGATTCCGGCCAGATACCGGACGGCAGTATCGTACCGGTCGAAGGCACCCCTATGGACTTAAGGAAGAGCACCCCGATCGGACTGCATATCGATGAAGATTTTGACCAGCTCACCTTCGCGGGCGGCTATGACAGGAACTGGATGATCAGAGGCGCGGCAGGACAGCTGCGGCACGCAGCCAGGGCATACTCTCCCGCCAGCGGGATCGCTGTGGACGTATATACGACCCAGGCCGCCATGCAGCTTTATTCCGGCAACTTCCTGAACCACGACATCGGAAAGGGCGGCACGGATTACACCTGGCGCAGCGGTTTCTGCCTGGAGACACAGAACGTCCCGGATGCCATCCATAGTTATGAAAAGGTGGCGGAACAGGCTGCCGCTGAGGGCCGTGATGTCCCGTTCCCGGATCCCGTACTGCGGCCGGGTATGGAATATAATGAGAAAACCGTTTATTATTACTCTGTCGTAAAGTGATATGTAAAGTGAACTGCAAAGCGACTTGCAAAGTGAACTGCGAGATTAAAGAGGAATAAACGGCAGATTCATAAAGGATTCATAAAGGGGAAAAGATCATGCTCGAATTTCGTTATGATACACAGCTTCTGATCGAAGGCCACGATCTGGATGAGGACGAGATCAACGATTACATTACGGAGAATTTCAAGGGCGACAGCCTTCTGGCTGTCGGCGACGAGGATCTGATCAAGATCCACTTCCACACCAACGAGCCCTGGGATGTGCTGAAATATTGCGCGACCCTGGGAGAGATCTACGACATCGTCGTGGAAGACATGGACCGCCAGAGCAGGGGACTGCAGGGATAAGGAAAAGATCCCGCGGAACTGAATGAAGGAAATAAGGACCGGCTGCATCCGCCTTGAGGGCGGGCGCAGCCGGTCTCTGTTATGCCCGGTTATGCCCGGTTCCAATGCTGTTTGATCTGTCAGCGGATCAAATAACAGGAAATAATTATTGAAACCGCTGATATCGCATATCTGTTGCTGTCTGTCAGGCCTAAGATGGACTGATAAGCGGTTATAAATTCAGTGTGACTTGATTGTGTCCGCTTCAGGAATCCATTTTTGACGGGCTGTATCCTTATCGGAAATATAATGAACAAAAATCTGCCATTTTGCAGCGGACAAAAAGCATTTATTTGGGCCTCTGTAACCGCTTGTATATTAGATTTACGATGCTGGCAGGTTCAAAATGAGATCCTGCAGCGGCTGCAATTTGGGTCTCGCGGGTTTGTATCCGCCCGCCCGAATTATCCAAGAAGAGAATAAGGCAAAACAGCCCTGCAGGTTAGAACACTCGGGTATCGTCACTCTGCCGCCAGCGCGCCCTGTCACTCCTCTGCCGTCAGCACCGCCCTGACAGGCGAGCCGTCCAGGCCGCGCATCTTCAGCGGCAGGGCGTGCAGGAAGTAACGGCCGTCCGGCACATCCCGGAGCACCAGGCTTTCGATGATGACGACTTCCGCGCCAAGGAGGATCTGATGGATCCTGACCCCGGTCTCCTGCGTTCCGACGGTCATGCCTTCGACACCCAGGCAGGACAGGGAACTGTCCGCGAATACCTGTGCGGCCTCTTCCGTGATCGTGATGTCCCCGCGGATGAGCAGGCGCAGCCCGTCGGCAGAAGCCTTCTCTCCGTCTTCCGGGCTGCCTCCCGAAGCAGCCGGGGATGCTCCGTCAGAACTCTCCCATTCTTTTATCCACCCGCGCGCCATATCCGCCGTGATATCGCCGCCGGCGCTGACTACGATACAGGGACCCAGGCATTTCCTGATGTCAAGCTCTTCCATGTCCTTCCCGCCCGGTACGAAATGGCGCGGCGCGTCCATGTGCGTGCCGGAATGGCTGCCGAGGGACAGCATCGTGACCTGGCAGTGGTCGGGGACTTCCTTGTCAAAACCCATCACCTCTTGCTTCGAAGGGACGGGGTCTCCGGGATAGACAGAGGCGGAGAACAGTTCTTTGCTGATATCGTATATCTTCATAATATCCACCGTATCTTTCTGAATATGATTGATTCCTCAAAATCCTTGCGTTATTATATTATAGCAATTTCAAAAAAGAGAATGGCGCATTTCGGATGCTGCCTGATAACGGAAAGAACAAGGAGATAGACATGGCAGAACAGACCACAGCAGAAATGATACTGGTCACTAAGGACATGATCGTCGGCGATATCCTGAAAATGTATCCCGATGCCGCTTATGCACTGATGAACTGCGGCATGGGCTGCATCAGCTGCCCTGCTGCCCTGGGCGAGACCCTGGAGCAGGCCTGCTACGTCCACGGCCTGGATTCCGACGAAGTGGCAGAGTATGTCAATGCGGAACTCGGCCTGATCGACTGATATAACGGCAGACAGATCAACTGATAAGACCGGATGGAAACAGATCTCCGGAAAGATCCCTGCGCAGCGGCCTGTAAAGGCTGCCGCGCAGTTTTGCTTTTATGAAAACGGCACAGGAGGAACATTATGAAGCATCACATCATCGTCAAGTTTACAAAAGGAACGGATGTAAAAGCGCTGGCCGGCCCGGTGCGCAGCATTTTCGAAGAAACGCTTTCGATCCCCGGGATCCGCGGGGTGGAGCTGAAACTGTCGAATTCGGACAGGGAGAACCGGTATGACCTGATGATCGTCATGGACATGGATAAGGAAGCTCTTCCGGCCTACGACGTATCGGAACCGCATATCAGATGGAAGACGGAGTACGGGGACAGGGTCGAGAAAAAGGCGATCTTTGACTGCGACGACTGAAGTTCTGCGGATGCGACGCACGAAGCCGGAGGAAGACTTCCGGGCAACTGCCTCTAAGCCCCTGAAGTGTTGCATATTCGGCAGATATCCGTTGCATGCATCCAGAACAATATGGTAAAACAGATGTATGATCTGCAATAACCACTATATTAACAGGAGGGAACGTTTCATATGCAATATACAAAAGAAGTAGAAGAAATGATTTGCGTTGCCAAAGGACCAAATCATGGACCTGCACCGATCCCTGAAGAAGGAAAATGGGTACAGGCGAAAGAGATCAAAGACATTTCCGGTTATACGCACGGCATCGGCTGGTGCGCACCGCAGCAGGGCTGCTGCAAGCTGAGCCTTAACGTCAAGGACGGCATCATCCAGGAAGCCCTGGTCGAAACGATCGGCTGCTCCGGCATGACCCACTCCGCGGCTATGGCCAGTGAGATCCTGCCCGGCAAAACTCTCCTTGAAGCTCTGAATACAGACCTTGTCTGCGACGCCATCAACACCGCCATGAGAGAACTGTTCTTACAGATCGTGTACGGCCGTACACAGTCCGCGTTCTCCGATGACGGTCTCCGCATCGGCGCCGGTCTGGAAGACCTGGGCAAAGGCCTCCGCTCCATGGTCGGTACGATGTACGGAACCCTTGAAAAGGGAACACGTTACCTGGAAATGACAGAAGGCTATGTCGTAAAGATGGCCCTCGACAAAGACGACCAGGTATGCGGCTACCAGTTCCTCAGCCTTGGCAAGATGATGGATGCCATCAAGAACGGCATGTCACCCAACGAGGCTTATGAGAAGAATCTCGGTACCTATGGCCGCTTCAAGGAAGAAGACGGCGCTGTCAAGTGGATCGATCCGCGTAAAGAATAAGGGGAGGTGCAGTTACTATGGCTTTATTTGAAAATTATGAAGGACGTATGCCTCAGCTGCAGCCCGTTCTTGACAAGTACGGATTCGGCAGCTTTGAAGATGTAAAGGCTTTTACCAACGGCAAGGGCGTTGATGCTTACAGTATCGTAGAGAGCACACAGCCTATCTGCTTTGAGAACGTAAAATGGGCGTATGAGCTCGGCGCGGCGATTGCCATGAAGGAAGGCGCGAAGAGCGCTGCCGATGCCGCGAGATATATCGGCCAGGGCCTTCAGGCCTTCTGCATTCCCGGTTCCGTAGCGGACCAGCGCCAGGTCGGTATCGGCCACGGCAATCTGGGCGCGATGCTTCTGGACGAAGAGACAGAGTGCTTTGCATTCCTTGCAGGCCATGAGTCTTTCGCGGCTGCTGAAGGCGCGATCAAGATCGCCCTTAACGCCAACAAAGTCCGCCAGAAACCCCTCCGCGTCATCCTGAACGGACTCGGAAAAGATGCGGCCATGATCATCAGCCGTATCAACGGTTTCACATATGTGCAGACCAAGTATGATTATCTGTCAGCCGACGTCAAGGAAGACCACGCGCTGCAGATCGTCAGCAAGACCGCATATTCCGACGGCGAGCGCGCGAAGGTCAACTGCTACGGCGCTGACGACGTACGTGAAGGCGTTGCCATCATGTGGCATGAAGGCGCGGATGTTTCCATCACCGGCAACTCCACGAACCCTACCCGCTTCCAGCACCCCGTTGCAGGCACATACAAGAAGGAACGCTGGGAAGCCGGCAAGAAGTATTTCTCAGTTGCTTCCGGCGGCGGCACAGGCCGTACGCTCCATCCGGACAACATGGCAGCAGGCCCTGCTTCCTATGGTATGACCGATACCCTCGGCCGTATGCATTCCGACGCGCAGTTCGCAGGTTCCTCTTCTGTTCCCGCCCATGTTGAGATGATGGGCTTCCTCGGCGCAGGCAACAACCCGATGGTCGGCATGACCGTTGCTGTTGCAGTCGCCGTACAGCAGGCAATGAACTGATCCGACTGACATAACAAAAATTCAAAAAAGCATCCGGGAGATTTTTCTCCCGGATCTTTTTTTATGCATCTGGAAAGCCCGTGTGAAAGCCTTTCGCGAATGTCCGGACGGACGCTTGAACGGGAAGCGAAAGGCACGCATAATAATACATGTAGAGGCTTTGATCTGCATATTCAGTTATGACAGTCCACAGGAGAGGGGTTTTAAGAATGAGCGATATTTTCAGAAAAGATCTTTTCAAACTCGGCTTCGGCCTGATGCGCCTGCCCAAGCTGGCCGACGGTTCGATCAACGTCGAAGAGACCTCGCAGATGGTCGACAAGTTCATGGAGGCAGGCGGCACATATTTTGACACGGCCTTTGCCTACCCGGGCAGTGAGGAAGCCATAAAGAAAGCGCTGGTCGAGCGCTATCCCAGGGACAGTTACACGCTGGCCACCAAGCTGATCGCCATGGGCGCGGACCTGGATGAAGAGACCCTGAAGCAGGAATTTTACACCAGCCTTGAAAGGACCGGCGCCGGATATTTCGACTATTACCTGCTGCATGCTTTCCAGAGGTCGAATTATCAGAATTATGAAAAATTCCATCTCTGGGAATTTGCGCTGGAGCAGAAGGAAAAGGGCCTGATCAGGCACCTCGGCTTTTCTTTCCATGCGGACCCGGAACTTCTGGAAGAGGTTCTGGAAGCGCACCCGGAAGCGGAGTTCGTACAGCTCCAGATCAACTACGCTGACTGGGAGAATCCCGGCGTGGCGTCCAGGCGCAACTGGGAGATCTGTAAGGAGCACGGCCTGCCCGTGATCGTTATGGAGCCTGTAAAGGGAGGTATCCTCGCGGACCCCATCGACACGGTAAAGGCTATCTTCGACGAAGCTGATCCGGAAGCTTCCTATGCCAGCTGGGCGGTCCGCTATGTCGCCAGCAAGGAGAACATCGGCGTCGTCTTAAGCGGCATGAGCAGCCTTGCCCAGATGGAAGACAACTTAAGCTATATGCGCGACTTCAGACCGCTCTCGGAAAAGGAGGAGGAAGTGATCCGGAAAGCGCAGGAAGCGCTGGATGCCGACCAGGCCATCCCCTGCACCGGCTGCCGCTACTGCACCAAAGGCTGTCCCATGGGCATCCCGATCCCGGATATCTTCACCGTGGAGAACCGCAAGAAAGGAAGCCCCGAGTTCAGGATCAAGAGGGAGTATACCATCGTCACGCAGGGCAAAGGCAAAGCCAGCGACTGCATACAGTGCGGCCAGTGCGAGGATGCCTGCCCGCAGCATCTGGAGATCATTTCGCTCCTGAAGGACTGCGTGAGCATGGAAGGACCGGCAGCGCAGCCCGGCGCGATGCCCGCAAGGAAATAAGCCGTTTGTGAAATTAGACGAAGAGCAGGATCTGTCAGGGGATTTTGTTGACAGGACAGAGTGCAGAACGCACAATTATTTATATGAACGGTCCCGGCCGGTAGCCGGCAGGGAAAGAAGGTATTTCAGCAAAAACAATGTACGGGAGGTTAATATGAACGTTAATCAGATGATGATGCCCGAAGATGTGGAGGATGTCCTCGTTGACGGTATTCCGGTCGGTTTTTCCGTCAAGCTCAGGATCCCCTATTACCGCGGTGTTGCGCTCAGCCTTGTAGAGAACATCGAGATCAAGTATGACAACGAGGTCTATACAAAGGATCAGCTGAAATTTACGACCAAGGACGGCACCTTTACTTTTGCCGAGATGGCCACGATGACCACGCTCCGCTGGGAATTCGGTGAAAAAGCGACTGTTTTCGTACCCCGCCTGGGCGGGTTCGGAATGGGCGGCCATATGGTCGAGGCCACGGTCGCGATCCGTATTTCCTACATGGGCGGCGCGTTTCCTTCAAAATGCGCCAAGTATGTTTCCGTAACAGGCGGCTGACCTGCAGGACATACGAAAGCACGATAACAGAATATGAACGTATCAGCGGTCCATATGACACCGCAGGAAGGATAAAATAATGGCTATCAAAAGAGGTGTTTCCTTATACAGTCTCCAGGATTCCTATTACAACGGAATCCTTGACCTGGAAGGCTGCGTTAAATTCGTTGCGGAAGAGCTCGGCGCGACCGGTATCGAACTCCTGGCTGAACAGATGCCCGTCGGCAGCTATCCGGATCCTTCGGAAAAGGATGTCGACTGGTGGAAGGATCTGATGGCAAAGTACGGCACGGAGCCCAGCTGCATGGACAGCTTCATCGACTGGATGCTGTATAAAGGCAGGATCCTGACCCTTAAGGAACAGGTCCAGGAAATGGAGAAAGACTTAAAGCTCGCTTCCCGTCTCGGCTTCAAGTGCATCCGTGTGCTGACCCCTGTCCGCGCGGAAGTCGTAGAAGCTTCCGCTTCCATCGCGGAATATTATAACGTTAAGATGGGTCTGGAGATCCATGCTCCCATGTCCTTTGACGCTCCCTGGATGCAGCGCTATCTGGAGATGTGCGCCAGGGTGGATTCCCCTTATGTCGGCCTTATCCCCGATTTCGGCATTTTCCAGTATCAGCCCAACAGGATCAACCAGCAGCAGGCTCTCGCAGCAGGCGCCCGCCCCGAAGTGGTCGACGCGGTCGTAAAAACATACAAGAGCGGCTATGCTGCCATGGCAGCACTCCGTCCGCAGCTGGAAAAGGAAATGGGCGGTCTTAACCCTGCCGAGATGGGCTTCATCATGCGCAACAGCCGCAGCGCCTATTCGGATCCTGATGTTATCCGCAAATACAAAGACCTGATCGTGCACTTCCACGGCAAGTTCTATGAGATCGATCCCGAGACCCTGACAGAGACCGGCATCAATTACGAAGAGCCTTTCGCGGTCATGAAGGAGATCGGCTACGACGGCTTCATCTCTTCCGAATTCGAAGGCCAGGGCTTTTACCAGACACCGGATGGCAATGACACATCTTATGAAATGAATGAGCTGAAGCTGCATCATAAGATGATGGCAAAGCTGCTCGGGGAATAAGATCCGACTGCAGTCGTAAACAGATAAGATCAGCAACAGAGAAGGCCGCTGCATTTGCAGCGGCCTTCTTTTCATATCTTTTCCGGATGTTTATGTTCTGTCCCGCCGGGACGAAAGTCATTCATCAAAATCCGGGATCTCGATCGAATCGATATTGTAGTCCAGATATCTCATGAGCATGTCGAAGTTGCGGACCTCCAGCTCCACCTCTTCTTCATCGAAGCCCATGGAATCCGCCAGCAGGGCCTGTGCCAGCGACAGGCAGTCCAGCTGCATGGCTACAAGCGTGCAGTCTTCCGCATTTACGAATACTGTCATCTGCGCTTCCACTTCACTGAAGTCCACGTTTTCCGTATCGAAAAGGTCCGCGTCTTCCTGGCCGCCGGACATCATATATCCGGAGATCTCCTGCAGGTCCTCGCCGGAGATAATGCCGTCCATGAAATAGCATTCGATGCCGTCGACAAAGACTGTATCTGTGCCGACGACGGCTTCGATCTCGCCGTCGCGGATCTTTTCAAAGACGCTGCTGTTGTAGAGATTGCTCTCGGAAGGCGTATAATAATCGATCTCATCCTTTTCCCAGTCGGAAGCTTCTCCGTCGGAGATCTGCCTGGTATAGGTGATCAGAGTATCCTCGTCTTCACCGGGAACGACATAGACTTCCATCTCCTGCGACATCTCCTGGCCCATCATCTGCATGGTATAGTCCATGAGCATGTGGGAAGCGACCGGATCGTCGACGGCTTCCATATCGATACCGATCTGCAAAGCCATATCCAGGGACATGCCCTGGGCGCCGATCGTGCAGTTCAAGTCAGTCAGGGCTGAATAGCTGAGGCTTTCAACGTCGGACATCGCGTCAATAACATACTCTGCCAGCTCGGACGCGGTGATCTCCTCTTCAATGAGGTAACCGGGCTCGACTTTCAAAAGAGCGGGCCTGCCGGCATATTTCGCGTACAGACGGATATCCGCTTCGGGGTCGATCTCGGCCCTGAAAAGAAATTCGCCGTCCTCATCGTAATAATCTGTCGCGAGGATCTCGCCTGTCACTGTATCGAAAAGGATAATGGCGCTGCCGGTTGCGGTCGGTTCGCCGTCCTCATCGTAATATACGGTGTCCACGGTCTCTTCCGCGATAACGTATTCTTCTTCGTCCTCAATATCGGCCTCTTCTGCACGGCTGATAAAGGAAGCGCAGGGAAGAAAAACGAGGGCAGCCGCTGTCGTAAGTGCCGCGGCGGCGGCCAGATATCTGTTTATTATACTTCTCTTAAACATTGTGTCGTTCTCCTTTCTGAAAGAGTAATGGAACGGAGGATGCAAACAATATGATACGGTAACAATAGTATTTTATATTAAGTACATCCGTCTGTCATTACGGACGGTGTTAACTTATAATTATGATCAGCGGCGGACGCCGTTTTGTTATGAAGGATACGGGAGGATCCCGTTTCTGCGGGGGACGGCAGGGAATAAAAGAATGAAGGAGAAACAGCCTATATGAACAGCGAAAATAAGGAAAAGATACAGCGGTATTTTGAAGAACACAGGGAAGAATACCTCGCCGACTTAAAGAAGCTGGTGGATATCGAAAGCACGGCCGGGGAAGCCGCGCCGGGCAGGCCCTACGGCGAAGGCCCGGCGAAAGTGCTGGAAGCGGCGGTCGCGATCGCCGAAGGGTACGGGCTTAAAGCCCTGAACAGGGAACATTACGGCCTAGTCATGCTGCCGGACGACGATGAGCGGAAGATCGACGTCCTGGGCCATCTGGATGTAGTGCCTGCCTCTCCGGAAAGCTGGACAAAGACGGCGCCTTTCGAAATGAAGGTGATCGACGGCATAGCCTACGGCCGCGGCGTGGCGGACGACAAAGGGCCGACGCTGGCTGCCATTTACGCTCTCAGAGCCGTAAAGGACCTCGGGCTTAACGCGAAGGGCGTCCGTATCTTTATGGGCTGCTGCGAAGAGACCGGCGCGGCGGATACGGAAGAATACTTTAAAGAGTACGGGAAACCTGATACGGCGGTCACGCCGGATGCCAACTGGCCGGTAGTCAACCTGGAAAAAGGCGGGATGGCTGGTTTTATTACAGATAAGTTCGGAGAAGGCGCGGAAGGCGGGGAAAGCTGCTGCGGGTCCTCATGCATACTGAGCATTCACGGAGGCAAGGCGCTGAATATCATCTGCGGCCTCACAACGGCCAGGATCTGCGGCATCGATAAGGAGACGGCGGCCGCGGTCGCAGGGCAGGTACAGGAAGCGACGGGCGTTTCTTTCACCGTGACAGAAAAAGACGCCGGACCGGATAACGCAGGATGTTGTGAAAAGATTCTGTGCGTTACGGCGGAAGGACTCTCCGCCCACGCGTCCATGCCGGAACTCGGGAACAACAGCAATACAGCCATGCTCCGGTTCTTTGCCGCCCTGCCCTTTGACGAAGCGGCGCGCGGTACAAAGATCGTGAAGGATGTCATCACCCTGGCGCAACTCTTCCCCCACGGGGATACAAACGGCACGGCAGCAGGCATTTGCCTCAGGGATGAGATCTCCGGCGAAACCACCTGCTGCCTGGATATCCTGGAATTTGACGGCAAAGAACTGAAAGCCATTTTCGACGCGAGACTTCCCGTCTGCGCGAACGAAGAAAATACAGCCGCTGTCGGCGAACGGGTCCGGTACTGCGGCATGCAGTTCGAAGGACGCATGCGTCCCGCCCACTATGTGCCCGAGGACAGTTTCCTCGTGCAGAACCTGCTGGCGGCCTACGAAGACTTCACCGGTGAAAAGGGAAGGTGCCTCGCGATCGGCGGCGGCACTTACTGCCACGACATTAAGAACGGCGTTGCCTACGGCTTTGAGAAGTTCGGCGCGGATTACCATATGCACGGCGACGACGAATACATTCCCGTCGACGAACTGATCACCGGCTGCGCGATCTATACGGATATGTATGTAAGGCTCTGCGGGGAATAAGGAAAGCGCGTATGCGCGGCTTTGTACGAAATACAGAAGGAGGTGCGGCAATGAGCAGTATCGGTAATGCGGATGTAAACAGGCGGCTCGGAGAACTGGGTATCGAACTTTCTGCTGCGCCGGATCCGGTGGCCAATTATGTAAGCGTCCGGTACGCCGGGGATCTTCTGTTCCTTTCCGGCGCCGGGCCGTTCAGGGACGGGAAGCCCGCCGTGAAAGGAAGGCTCGGGGAAGATATGACTGTTGATGAAGGTTATCAGGCAGCCAGGCTTACCGGGATCAATCTCCTGGCGCTCCTGAACAGGGAACTGAAAGGCGAATGGGACAGGATCGAACAGGTCGTCAAGGTGCAGGGCTTTGTCCGGTGCACTCCGGATTTCGAACAGCAGCCCGCAGTCATCAACGGCGTTTCCGACCTTCTCGTTGAAGTACTTGGTGACCGGGGACGGCATGCCAGGACCGCACTTGGCGTGACAGCCCTGCCCTTTGCCATCCCTGTCGAAGCCGAAATGATCGTTAAAATAAAAGGTTCCTGACGGGCCGATCCCGTTACGGCCGGAATAAAGCCGGAATAAAATGGCACATTGATCAATATCTCTTATTTCCTATTGACATAGTAGGAAATAAGGGATATTATTTTCTAAATTTTCCGTCGTCCTTTGTATATGATTTGAATAATAATTCAAATTCTTATCACTTTAATCTGGTAACGCATTGAAAAGTGGGCCGGGTTGGCGGATAATAGGATTTAAATCACGCAGTTGTTGTTATGTTGTAGCAAAGGGACGCAAAGAAAGGTGGTAATTATGAAAAAGTTCAGAAAGATCGCGGCTTTGCTTCTTGGAGGCATCATTACCGCTTCCGTGATCGCAGGCTGCACAAGCACCGCTGATATCGGTGCACCTGCTTCTGATGCTGCCGCACCGGCACAGGAAGCTGCCGCACCTGAAGCTGCGGAACCGGAATCGGCCGCACCCGCCGAAGAAGCCGCGGACGCCGACAGATACGGCGGCACGATGGTCATCGGCACCAGATTCGATGTGATCCAGCCGAACTTCGTATTCTATTCATCCAATACGGAGGGTCTGCTGCGTGACCTCATTTATGACAAACTCTTTACCGTAGACCAGGATCTAAATGTCATTCCCAGACTGGCTACCAGCTATGAAGCAAATGAAGATAATACATCCTTCATCGTCCATCTGCGCGAAGGCGTAAAGTGGGCTGACGGTGAAGATTTCACCGCGGATGACGTTCTCTGCTATTTCTATGTGTATGACAATGTAGAGACGACTCTGAAGGACAACACATGGGCAGAGGATTACGGCCTGGTCGTTACCAAGATCGATGATTATACCGTACAGTATGATCTTGACCGTCCCTGCAACACATTCGTATATTCCGATCTCTGCCAGTATGTTGCGCTTCCCGAGCATATCTGGAAGGACGCCGACCTGGAGGCTTTCGACGAGATCACCGACCTTAAGTATCTGACCGGCATGGGCCCGTTCAACATCGTGGACCTCAAGCTCGGTGAAGAGATCGTCCTTGTAAGGAATGACTATTATTGGGAAATGAAGCCTTATCTGGACGGCGTGACCGTTCGTATCATCCCTGACGCGGATTCCCTGGCACTTGCCCTGGAGAACGGCGACGTCGATCTGGCCCGCGCGAGCCAGGATCTGCAGGACAGGCTGGAAGGACAGGACGGATTCTCGTTCTTCAGCGGAAATTCCGGAAATATGAGCTATATCCTGATCGACTATAACGACGAGATCCTGTCGGATATCGACGTAAGGCATGCCCTTTCCCTTCTGACCGACCGTGAATCCATGAAGATAGCGGCAAAGAGCCCCGCTTCCTCCATCATGACATCTGTGTTCACGACAGCGGATATCGGTTATGAACCGAATACCATGGTAGAAGACGGATATACGTATGATCCCGATAAGGCCGTCCAGATCCTGGATGATGCGGGATGGACGCTGGGTGATGACGGTATCCGCGAGAAAGACGGCAAGAAGCTCTCGATCGAGATCCTCTCGACTGCCGACGCGACAGCGCAGCAGCTTGTATGGATGGACAGCCTCAAGAGCGCGGGCATCGATGTCTCCGTCAAGATCATTGATACGGCCACCAGGAACTCACTGGTCTTCACGAATGAGCCGGATTACCAGATCTATTTCAACGGCTCCACGATGGGCCCCACCTGCGACGGATATATTACATTCTACGGAAGCGGAATGTACAACAACTATTACAGCGAAGAGAACCAGGCAATGTTCGCGGAAGCGACCGCTGCGCCTTCCCTTGAAGCGGCAACAGAGATCTACAGCAAGATCTCGGAAAAGGTCTCATCCGAGTATCCCTGCATCTGGCTGTATGAGAACGTTAAGTTCTGGGGCATGGCAAATCATCTGAATCTTGATGAATGCAGTCTCACCGGTTACTACTGCGCATGGGTATCCATCGCACATGCATATTTTGAGAAGTAAAACGATTCCTTTCATAATTCTGTAAAGATCATTCTGGAAGAATCGCATGCGGGCCGGGTCTCAGCAGGCATCAACGCTGCTGGATCCGGCCCGCTTATTAAAAGGAAAAATCCTCTTAAGGAGCTGAAATGCTTAAATATATTCTCAAACGTATCCTGACGATGATCCCGATGCTGATCGGCATCAGCATCATGTGTTATTTCATCATTGACCTGGCTCCGGGCGACGCGTCGGATATGTACTTCAACCCCGAGATCATGGCGGCACATCCCGAGTACATGGAACAGGTACGGGAGCAGCTGGGTCTGGATAAGCCTGTCTATGTCCGGTATGTGCGCTGGCTGAATGAACTCGTGCACGGGAATTTCGGGTATTCCTATTACAGCAAGCGGCCGGTCTGGACCGAACTGAAAGCGCGTATCGGCATAACGGTGCTGATCGCTTCCCTGAGCATCTTCCTTGAATTTCTCATAGGGCTTGCCATCGGGATACTGTGCGCCAAACACCAGAACAAACCGCCGGACTATATATTCTCGACGCTGGCCGTGATCGGGCACTGCGTGCCCGCTTTCTGGCTGGCCCTGGTCATGATCCTGGTGTTCGCGATCAAGCTGAAATGGCTGCCGTCCACCGGCCTGTATACGCCGAAGCTTGCCAATGCTTCGCTCGGCATCCGCTTTATGGACAGGGTCAAACACCTGGTGCTGCCGGTGACCGTAACGGCCGTTTCCGGCATCGGTTCCAAGGCAAGGCAGATGCGGTCCAGTTATCTGGACGTCATGAACCAGGACTATATACGGACGGCCAGGGCAAAAGGCGTCGGTGAAAGAGCCATTACCTGGACGCATACCTTCCGGAACGCCTGCATTCCGATACTGACTATGATGAGCGGGATACTGCCGGCACTGATCGGCGGATCCTTCATCCTGGAGTCGATCTTCGGAATACCGGGTCTGGGCTTTTACGGGACGGAAGCGATCCTGAAGCACGATTATCCGGTCATCATGGCTACGATCATGTTTTCTTCCCTCCTTGTCATGGTGGGGACCCTGATCGTGGATATCCTGTATGTACTGGTCGACCCGAGGGTCAAGCTGTAACGATAGCGGCTGCCCGGCAGCCGGTTTGGGAGCAGGACTGCGCCGCAGTCCTGAGAGTGAAAGATGGAAGATATTACGAACAGCAATCATCCGATCAGCATTGATGAAGAGGAAAAGTTCTTCTCATCGAATGTCGAAAGCTTCTGGAGAATGGTCTGGAACCGCTTTAAAAAGCATAAACTGGCTATTGCCGGGCTTATCGTACTGGGGATCATGATCGTGATCTGCTTTCTTGCCCCGGTCATCGCGCCGTTTCCGTATGAGGAGCTGCACCTTTCGGATGTTCCCGACGGTATGCCCTTAAGGCCCGGAGGAAAGTACATCCTGGGCACAGACCAGCTCGGCAGGGATTTCTTTACCAGATGCCTCTACGGCGGAAGGATCTCTCTTACCGTCGGTATAGTTTCGACCATGATCGCGCTGGCGATCGGGATCCCGCTGGGATGCATCGCCGGATACTACGGCGGCGCGGCGGATATGATCATCATGCGTGTGGTCGAATTCTTTGCGTGCGTGCCCACATTCCCGCTGCTGCTCACTTTGAACGCCGTCCTGGACAACCCGAGCATCTACCTTGTTATGGCGATCATCGGGATCTTCGGCTGGGGAGGTGTCTGCAGGCAGGTAAGGGCGCAGTTTCTGACCCTGAAGAACCAGGAATTTGTCCAGGCCGCGGAAGCGCTGGGCTATAAGGACCGGAAGGTCATCTTCAAGCATATCCTGCCGAATGCCCTGACGCCGGTCATCATCATCGCCACGATGTCCGTTGCCGGCGGTATCCTGATGGAATCTTCCCTGTCTTACCTTGGTCTCGGCGTCCAGGAACCGATACCCAGCTGGGGCGCCATGCTGAAGGCCGGCAAGAGCTTCCTTCGCGACAGGCCGCATCTGTGTATGATACCCGGCATCCTGATCCTTGTGGTTTCCCTTGCCCTGAACTTTATCGGCGACGGTTTAAGGGACGCCCTGGATCCCAGGAACACAAGGAATTAAGGAGGGCTGTATGGACAAGGATATCTTACTGAACGTAAAAGAGCTTCATACAGGCTTCGAGTCGCCGAAAGGGTTCATCCCGGCTGTCACCGGTGTGAGCTTTGACATTGCCAGAGGGGAATCGGTAGCCCTGGTCGGGGAATCCGGCTGCGGCAAAAGCGTGACGGCAATGTCGGTGATGCAGCTACTGTCAGTACCGCCTGCCAGGATAGAAGCGGAGGAAATAAAATACAACGGGCAGGACCTGATGAAGTTCAGCGCCGGGAAGATGCGCGAGATCAGGGGAAATGAGATCTCGATGATCTTCCAGGAGCCGATGACCAGCCTGAACCCGATCCTGAAGATAGGATTCCAGATCGCGGAGTCCCTGCGCATCCACCGCGGCCTGAACAAAAAGGAAGCCTGGGACGAAGCGGTGAATATGCTCAGGAAGGTCGGGATCCCTGATCCGGAAAAAAGAGTCAACGAGTATCCGCACCAGCTCTCCGGAGGAATGCGGCAGCGCGTCATGATCGCGATCGCGCTGAGCTGCCGGCCTAACCTTTTGATCGCCGACGAGCCGACGACCGCTCTGGACGTGACCATCCAGGCGCAGATCCTGGAGCTGATCGCGGACCTGCAGGAAGAGACGGGCATGAGCCTTCTGCTGATCACCCACAATATGGGCATCGTCGCCCAGATGGCGGACAGGGTCATGGTCATGTATGCCGGGCAGATCGTGGAGAGCACAGACGTGGACACCATTTTCGACAATCCTGCCCACCCCTATACGATCGGGCTCCTGGAATCCATTCCTTCCGCGGATGAAAAAGTAAAAACGCTGAATATCATCGAAGGGACAGTGCCGAGCCCGATGTTCTACCCCAAGGGCTGCCGGTTCGCGCCGCGATGCCCCTATGCGGATGAAAAGTGTGCGGCCGTACAGCCTTCGCTGTCGAATATCGGGAACGGACATCTGTGCAGGTGCCATTATCCGAAGAACACGAAAGGAGGCGGACAGCTGTGAGCGATATACTGGTCGAAACAAAAGAGCTGTGCGAATACTTCCAGGTAAAGAAGGGCTTTTTATCAAGCGAAAAACAGACTCTCAAAGCAGTCGACCGCGTGAGCGTCACCATCAGCAAAGGCGAGACGCTGGGGCTGGTCGGCGAATCGGGCTGCGGCAAGACGACTTTCGGCAAGACGATCCTGTACCTGAACAGGCCGACCTCCGGCCAGGTCCTATATGACGGGACGGATATCGGCACACTTTCGAAGGAAGACCTCCGTAAACTGCGGCTAAGGATGCAGATCGTATACCAGGACCCTTATGGATCCCTGAATACGAGGATGTCCGTAGGCGATATCCTGCAGGAACCGATGGTCTACCACAGACTATGTACAAAAAAGGAGAGCCATGAGAAGGTCAGGGAACTGCTGGAGCAGGTAGGCTTAAGGACTTTCCATGAGAGCCGTTACCCGCATGAATTCTCAGGCGGCCAGCGCCAGAGGATCGCTATCGCGAGGGCCCTGGCGGTGGACCCGGAATTCATCGTCTGCGACGAACCGGTCTCGGCGCTGGATGTTTCCGTCCAGTCCCAGGTACTGAACCTCCTTAGCGAACTGAAGGAAAAGAGGGGCCTGACCTATCTGTTCATTTCCCATGATCTTTCTGTGGTGCGCCATATCTCGGACAGGATCGGCGTCATGTACCTTGGCCAGATGGTGGAGACGGCGCCTGAGGAAGAACTGTTCCGCAGCCGCCTGCACCCGTACACTAAGGCGCTGTTCGATGCGATGCCCGTACCGAAGTCGGGCGTAAGGCTGAAAAGGACTACGCTGCAGGGCGACCTGCCCAGTCCGATCAACCCGCCTTCCGGCTGCCATTTCAGGACGCGCTGCCCCTATTGCACCGAAAAGTGCAGTCAGGTACAGCCGGTGCTGAAGGATGTCGGCAATGGTCATTTTGTCGCCTGCCACCTGTTTGATAAATAGGAAAGGAGTAGGTTTTGGATCTGAGAAAACAGACGATGCGGCTCCTGGACGCGATCGGGGTAAGCGGATATGAAGCGGAAGCTTCAGCTGCTGCAGCTGATATCATAAGGCCGTTCGCGGACGAAGTCGTCATCGACGGGATCTATAACGTTGTCGCGTACAGGCGGTCCCGTGTCCCCGGCGCGAAAACAGTCCTTCTGGACGCGCACATCGACCAGATCGGCTGTAAGGCAGCAGGATTTACGAAGGACGGCTTTGTGCTGATCGCCCCGGTGAACTGCCCGGATGATATCCTGCCCGGGAGCGAGGTGGTCATCCAGACGGCTTCCGGAAATATCCGCGGAGTATGCGGCTACCTGCCGCCGGCCTATGACCCGGACAAAGATCATAAGGCAGTGAGGCCGGGATTTGACCGGCTGTTTATCGACGTCGGAATGACGGAAGAGGAAGCGCGGGAAAAAATAGCCATCGGGGACAGCATTGCCTTCGGGGACAGCGCCGCCGAACTGGCTGACGGCTCGATCATCTGCCGGGCTTCCGACGACAGGATCTGCTATATGAGCATCGTACACGCGATGGAGCTGGTCAGGGACGAAGAACTGGCGGTCAATGTGATCGCCGTCGGCAGCGTCAAGGAAGAGTTCGACGGGAGCGGTGCCTTTGCGAGGGCGTGGGCTGACAGGCCGGATATCGTGGTCGCCGTCGATGTAGCCGACAGGACGCCGCTGGGGGAAGGTCCCATCATCACGGTCGGCGGGGACTGCGACAGGAAGCTGGGCGATGAGATGGTGGCCCTGGCAAAACGGGAAAAGATCCCCTATACCTTCCGTATGGTGCCGGAAGTTTCGGGCACGAACGCCAAACATTACCAGATCGCCGTGACGGGGGCGAAGGTCTGCGGCATTTCCCATCCGCAGAAATACATGCATACCTCCGTGGAGATCATATCCCTGCAGGATACGGAAAACATTGGGAAGCTGATAGCCGCTTTTCTGCGCTCCTTCGGGCCGCAGACATCGGAGCCGGCAGATCGGGAAGGTGCGGTATGACAGAACTGCTCAGGGAATTGTGTTCGGTCTGCGGTATAGCCGGGGCCGATGAAGATATACGCGCTTTCATCACAGCGAAAGCGGAAGAAGCCGGCGCCGAAGTAAAGACGGATGCCCTCGGGAACGTACTGGCGTTCAAAAAGGGCAGGCAGCAGAGGAAAGCCCCGGCTGTCCTGATCGCTCATATGGATGAAGCCGGTTTTAAAGTGAATAAGATCAATGAAGACGGAACGGCGTCGGTGAGCCGGGTCGGCGACACCGATCCCGTATGCTGGCTGGGCCAGCGCGTCGTGATCGGGAAAAAGCACATACCCGGCGCCTTCTGCATCCCGGGGCTGAAAAGGCGGGAAAGCGATACCTATATTCCGGAAGCGGCGGACCTTCTGCTGGATGCCGGGCCTGTATCCGCCGCCGGGGCGGGGAAATTTATGGCTGTGGACGACGGAGTATTTCTGGCCGGGAGTTTCCGAAATATGCCGAACGGCCTTATAAGAGGCCGCGCCTTTGATTCCCGGATCGGATGCGCCGTCCTTCTTTCCCTTATGGAAGAAGAACCGGAATATGACACCTGGTTCGCTTTTACCTGCCGGGATTCCATCAAATTCAGGGGATCCGGGAGAGGCACGGAGGTCGTCCTCCGGGGACTGGAGCCGGCCTTTGCGGCGTTCGTGGAGAGCCGGGAAGCGTTTGACTTTGAAGAAGTGCCCGAAAACCGGCGCAACCTTACGCTCGGCAAAGGCTGCGGCGTGATCCTGGCGGAGAGCCGTTCGGCTTATTCCCGCCCGCTGCGGCAGTATCTCCTGCAAAAAGCAGGGGAAGAAGGCATCCCTTACCAGATGGGGACGAGGCAGGACAGGGAAGCGCCTGTGTCCGTCCAGTCTAATGCGGCAGGGGGCACGTCCTGTATCTGTCTGGCCGCGCCGGTGCGCTATTTAAAGAGCGCCGCCCCGGTGGCTCAGGAAACGGATCTGGCCGCGCTGAAAGACATGTGCGGACTGTTCATCCGGGAAACGGAGGCATTCAATGGCTGATATCCTTTCATTACAGAACGCGCTGCTGTCGGTGACCGGCCCGTCGGGAATGGAAGAGGACAGGGCAAAGCTGATCGCGGATATGATCGGAGGATTCTGTGACGAAGTCCGCGTCGACAGGATGTACAACGTGATCGCGCATAAAAAGGGGAACGGTCCGAAGACGATGATCAGCGCGCATATGGATACGCTGGGATTTATCGTGACGTTCATCGAAGAGAACGGGAGTCTCCGCTTTGAAAGGCTCGGAGGTCTGACGCCGAACGTTATCCTGAATACGGTCGTCCGTTTCGCAAACGGCGTAAGGGGAAAGGTCAGCCGCGTCCGTGATCCGCTAAGACGCGATGTGAAGACCGGCCTGCTCCAGACACAGGATCTGTACATCGACATAGGCGCGGGCAGCAGGGAAGAAGCGGAAAAAATGGTCAGCGTCGGCGACGCGGCGGTCTATATGGGGCCGGCCGTGCTGATGGGGGACGGCATGATCCTCTCTCCCTATCTGGACGACCTGATCTCATGCGTTTCCCAGATCATGGCGATGGAACGGCTGAAGGGCGAGACTTTGCCGAACGATGTGTATTTTGTATTCAGCGTGCAGGAAGAGCTCGGATTAAGGGGAGCTAAAGGCGCGGCATACGGGATCGATCCCGCATGGGGCGTCGCGGTCGACGTTACGCCTGTCGGTGACGGCAGGGGACAGAAGAGGCCTTCGGAAACAGTCTGCGGGAAAGGTGTGAGCATCTGCTCCATGAACGGGAGCCTGATCATGGATCCGAAGGTAGTGAACTATATCCGCAAAATTGCGGCCGGGAACGGGATAAGCCACCAGGACGAGATCATGACAAGGGGCGGAACGGACGCGGCGGCGATCCAGCACAACCGGACCGGCGCGGCAGCAGGCGGGATCAGCATACCCACACGGTACATCCATTCCCCTTCCGAAATGGCGGCGCTGTCCGATATCGAAAGCTGCACGGATCTTCTGTGCGCCCTGCTTAGATCGGACCCGGTGAAAGGAGGCCTGCTGTGACGATAAATGAATTATTTGCACTGCAGCAAGAACTGGTATCTTATACCGGGCCGTCAGGCTGTGAACAGGAAAGAGCCGCGTTTATCGCGGACTATGTCAGGCCGTACGCGGATGAAGTGTTCACCGACGCGCTGGGCAATCTGATCGTACATAAAAAGGGAAGCGGGGCCAGGGTCATGGCCGACGCCCATATGGACACTACGGGCTTTATCGCCGATTACATCGATGAGCGCGGATATGTAAAGATCTTTGTCGCGGGAGGGATCGAGACCTATACCCTTCCCGGGGAAAGGATCCGGTTCAAAAGCGGGGCCATCGGTGTCATCGCTGCCGAAGCAAAAGCCGGGATCCAGAACAAAAAGCCCGAAGAAGCCGATATTTATGATCTGTACGCGGACCTGGGCGTAAAGGACAGGGCGTCCGCAGAGAGCCTGGCCGCACCAGGGGATCCTGCTGTTTTTGCGACAGAGCCGTATCTTCAGGGCAGCAAAATGATCACGCCCTACAGCGACGACCTTCTTGGCTGTGTCATCCTGATGGCGGCCATAAATGAGGCTGCCGCGGGCGATAACGATATGTATTACGTCTTTGCCGTGCAGGAGGAAGTCGGCTGCCGAGGGGCCGTTGTCGCGGCCGAAAGAGTCAGGCCGGAGTATTCGCTGACCCTGGAGATGGTCGCGGCCGACGATTATCTTTCTGCGGAAGAAGACCCGTCTCGGATCCGTGTCGGCGCGGGACCGGTGCTGCGCGGAAGGGACAGGCAGACGATCTATGACGCGGGCTTTACAAAGCTGTTGTATGAAAAAGCCGCGGAGAACGGTATTCACTGCCAGCTGCGGTACAGGAACGCGGGATCCAACAACGCGCAGGCCATCCAGAAAGCCGGGACAGGCGCGAAGGTCGCCTGCCTGAGCATCGCCAACCGGTATATGCATTCGCCGGCGGAGATCGTCAGCCTGAAGGATGCCGCGGAGGCGGTCTCGATCGTACGGCTCCTGCCGGTACTCGAACTGGAGCGCTGCATCTGAAAAAGCTGAATGAAAAGGCGGAAAGGGGAATCGGAAGATGGAAAGATTCGTGAATGCTTCTTTTAACGACGTCAGGAGCGTGACAGACGCAAAGCCGTCGCCGGACGGCACAAAGATCCTGTACAGTGTAGGCGGCGTCGACCTTGAAAAGGACAGGAAACAGTGCTGGCTGTGGGTCTATGATACGGAGTCCGGGGCCTCGAAGCAGCTCACCTTTGACGGTGCGGCGGGCGCCGCCGGCTGGCTGGATGACAACAGCATCTATTTCCAGGCAAAACGGGCGGATGATCCTGAGGACGGGACGTCGTTTTACAGACTTTCGCTTACCGGCGGGGAGGCCGCAAAGATGTTTGACATCCCCGTGAAGAAGGTGGACGCGGAATACCTCGGCGGCGGCCGGTTCGTGATCTGCGGCCTGTATAACGCATCGGCTCCGGGAGAAGGCAGCAACGCACTCTATGACGTTTACGATGAATATCCCTATCACGCGGACGGCAGGGGCTATGTCAACAAATTCCGCGTACGTCTTTATCTGTACGAAAACGGCAGCCTGACGCCACTTACGGACGAGCTGTTCCAGGCCAACCAGCTCATGAACTTCCGCATGAAACTGATCCTTTCAAAAGATAAAAAGCGCCTGTATCACTGCGGCGAAACGGTAAAGACCCTGAATTCGCCCGCCTGTGACATGTATGTCTGCGACCTGGAGACCGGAAAGAGCCGCCTGCTGTTCAAAAACGACCGCTACCAGCTGGTGGACGGATTTGAATTCGGCGGGCGCGTCTGGTTCTACGGATACAGATGCGACGCAGGCTGCGGCAGCGATTTCTACGCGGAGGACGTGGTCTCCATCGGGGAAGGCGAAACGGAATTCCGGACGGACCTTGAACCGGATCTTACGATCGACGGTCTCTGCGCCGGGAAAGAGAGTATGTATCTGTTCATCGGGAACCATGACCATTCGGACATATACCGCTGGATGCCGGGAAATGAACCGGAGTTTGTCCTGGCGACACAGGATTATATAGAGGAGGGGATCTCTCCCTTTGCGGCCGGGGCTGAGGACGACGTGTACTATGTCGGCAACGCGCCCATGAAGGTCATGGAGCTGACCTTACTGCATGAAGGGAAGACCCGGACAGTCACGGATCTCAGCGGACCGCTGACTGCAAAATACGCGTTTTCCGAAAATGAACATCTGGACTTTAAGAGCGATGAAGGCCACACCGTATACGGCTACGTCATGAAACCCTACGGGTACGAACCGGGAAAGAAGTATCCCGGCATCCTGATGATCCACGGCGGGCCCGAGAGCGTGTACCTGAACATCCTGGACTTTACGATGCAGCGGTACTGCGCGGAGGGCTACTTTGTCTTCTTCTGCAACCCGCGCGGGTCAACGAACTACGGCAGAAAGCATATGGATCTCGAGCAGAAATACGGGACCATCGATTATAAGGACGTGATGGACTTTACGGATGCCGTCCTTTCTGCCTATCCTGACATCGACGCGGACCGTCTGGCCGTGACGGGCGGATCCTACGGCGGTTTTATGACCAACTGGATCATCGGCCATACGGACAGGTTCAAAGCGGCGGCCCCGCAGCGGAGCATATCCAACTGGATCTCGATGTACGGCTGCACGGATATCTTCTATTTCGACAAGTGGTCAAACGGCGGTTCGCCCTGGGAAAAGCATGAAAAGCTGTGGGAACAGTCGCCGCTTGCCTATGCCGGCAATTTCAGGACGCCGACGCTCCTGATACAGAATGAAAGGGACTACCGCTGCCCTGTCGAACAGGCGGAGCAGATGCTCACTGCCCTCATCGAAAAGGGCGTGCCCTGCAGGATGATCCTTTTCAAAAATGCCAGCCACAGCGTGACGACGCCCATGCAGGCGAGGAAGAAAGACGACGAGATCATCGCCTGGTTTGACCGGTATGCCAAAAACCCGGAGAAAGTGTGATAAGCATGCTGACGCGTGAACAGAAGGCCACGGATTATGAAGCGCTCTTTCGCGTCCTGACGGAATGCTACCCGGTCGCCGGGATCCTTAAGCGGCGGGGCATCGATATGGACGCGCTCAAAGAAAAACACCGGAGCCCGGTCATTGATTCGGAGGACGACCTGGCATTCTGCCGTGCCGTCCAGGATGTTTTTTCGGAGTTCAAAGAGCCCGCGGCTTATCCGGACGGACACCAAAGATATCTTTCGCACCTTCTGCTGTTCGAGCCGGCCAGGTATTACAGCTACCGCAAAATGTACAAAGCCTTCATGGACGGAGCGTGGGAAAACGCGGACCGGGAAGCTTTCCGGCCCTGGATCGAAGCGCTGGAACATGAAAACAGCAAAAAGTTCTATGACCAGTTCGAACCGGAGACGGTGCAGTATGAGTTCTGGTATAAGGGACAGGCGCCGGCGGACAGCCTCCGGGACGAAAAAAAGGACGTGGTGTTCGGAGACCGCAGCGTGCCGAACGTTTACTGCAGGGTACTGCCGGGGAACAACCTGTATATTTATGTCGATTCGCTGGATATGATGCGGATCGCCGGCGACCGGGAGATCATCTTTGAATTCTACAGGCAGCATCCGGAATGCGACAACCTGATCCTGGATTTTCGAAGGAACGGCGGCGGCGCCACGGATTACTGGAGCTTCCTCCTTGTCGGACCGACGCTGGAAGAAGATCTGCAGTATGAGACCTGTATGGGCTTTCCCGTAAACGAACTGAACCGGGAATATTTTGAGGCGTCCTTCAATCACGGAAAGGCGATCGGCGATCCGGACGGCGAGATCCGGCCGATCAGTGAGCTGCCGGACATGCCGGAGGTCCATCGTGAGGATCTGGAGCAGCTCACCCATTTCTGGATGGAAAAGAATGTTGTAAAAGCGGATAAGGAACATCCCCTCAGGGCCGGTAAGATATGGGCCCTTGTGAGCGACCTGGTCTATTCTTCTTCGGAAGGCTTCGCGGCCTTCTGCAAGAGCACCGGATGGGCGACCCTTGTCGGCAGCAGGACCGGAGGGGACGGGATCGGTGAAACGCCGCTCCACGCCGTCCTGCCCGAGAGCGGGCTGGTCATGCGGTATTCCGGCGAGTACGGCTTCAACGCCGACGGAACGAGCAACGCCGAGTGCGGCACGCAGCCGGATATCGAATGCAGCGCGGACCTGGCGCTGGCTGTCTGTCTGAACAGGATATACGAAGACGGAAAGGAGAAATGAGCATGCTTACCAGAGAACAGCGGATCAAGGATTACGAATACCTGTGGAAAGTCCTCAACAGCTGCTTCCCCGTCCGGGAAGTCATGAAACATGTGGGACTTGACTGGAAGGAAATAGAGGAAAAGTGCCGTCCGGGCGTGGAGAACGCGGCGGACGACCTGGAGTTTTGCAAAGCCGTAAACCGTGTGTTTGAGGAATTCGGGCATTTTTCCCACAGCAACCTCCTGAACGCCAGGATGTTTGAAAACTATAAGAAGATGATGAACAGCTTCGTCAACGGGGAGATGGAGATCGGGGCCGATCCGGAAGGCTTAAGGCCCTGGGCGGATATCTTCAATCATGAGAAGTCCGAACAGTTCTATTCCCGGTTTGACAGCACAGAAGGCGCGGGCAGGGATTTCTACCGGAAAGGAGAAGCTCCGGAAAAGCCGGTCACAGCCGCGCATGAACAGGCAAAGGCAGAAGAGGGGCCGTTCGTGTACGGCGCCATGCTGCCCGGCAGAGTCGCTTATTTCAGGATCCCGTCCCTGTCGGCGGAACGCATCCCTATCGACAGGCCGGTCTTTTTTGACTTTTACGAAAAGTACAGATCCTGCAGCGATATGATCCTGGATTTCCGCGGGAACGGCGGCGGCGCGACTTCCTACTGGTCAAAGCTTATCGTCGAGCCCATTATCCCGGAACCGTTGACGGTCGTTTCCTATATGCTGTACTGCGACAGCGAGTACAACAGGGATTTCGTAAAATACGGCTTCTCCGAAGAGGTCGGGGAGTTCAGGGGCGAAAAGCATCCCATAGAAGACCTGAAGAAGGAACCCGGACTGCCGAAACTTTCGGATGATTATCTGATCCAGCCGACGAACTACTATAAAGCCTTTGAGGAGTATAAACCGGATCCGGAGCACCGCTTTACCGTGGAAAACGGCATATGGATGCTGACGGACAAAAGAGTCTATTCTTCTTCGGAAGGCTTTGCCTATTTCTGCCGGTCGACGGGCTTCGCGAAGCTGGTCGGCGAAACGACGGGCGGCGACGGCGTAGGCATTACGCCGTTCCATGCCATGCTGCCCGAAAGCGGCCTGATCATCCGGTATTCCGGCGAGATGGGGCTGAATCCGGACGGCAGCAGCAATCCGGAATGCCGTACCGTCCCGGATATCGAGTGCGATCCGGCGCTTGCCCTGGCCGTCTGCCTCGCTGCGATCGCCGCCAGGGAAAGCTGAACGGCAGGGAGGGATCGGCTATGCTGACAAAGGAACAGAGGATCCGGGATTACGAATATCTGTGGGATGTCCTTCACAGATGCTTTCCCTTAAAAGGAGCGATGGAGCGGCTGGGCTTTGACTGGGATAAGATCGAAAAAGAGTGCCGGCCCGGCGTGGAGAACGCGGCGGACGACCTGGAATTCTGTATCGCCCTGGACCGGGTATTCGAAGAGTTTAAGCATTTTGCCCATACGAACCTTCTGAACGCGCGGATGTACGAAAACTATAAGACGTTTTTCCGGTCGATCGCAGAGCCCGGTTCCGAATATTCGGCACCGGAGAGCGTGGAACCGTGGATCCGGTGCTTCGGCCAGCCCCGCTCGGATGCCTTTTACAGCATGTTTGACAGCACGGAAGGAGCGGGAAGAGAATTCTACTGGAAGGGAGAAGCCCCGGAAAAGCCGGTCACGGCCGCGCATGAAGCGCCGAAGAAAGGCGAAGGTCCCTTTGCCGCGGCGTTCATGCTGCCGGGGGAGACAGCCTATTTTAAGGTCCCGGGTATACCGATGGAGCGGATCCCTATCGACAGGCCGGTCTTCTTTGATTTTTACGCAAAATACGGCTCGTGCGAAAACATGGTGATCGATTTTCGCGGGAACGGGGGCGGCGCCACGGATTATTGGAAGAAGCTGATTGTGGAGCCTGTCATAGATGAAGAGCTCGTCGCTGAAGGCAAGATGGGGTTCGACCTGAACGAGCTGAACCGGGATTTTCTGGAAGCCAGCTTCAGTGAGGACGGGGAATTTGCTTCGGGGGTCAGGAGGCCCGCCGAAGAACTGCTGGAACTGCCGGCCTTCCATAAGGAAGACCTTGCCCAGGTGACGGAATACTACCACTGGTTCGAGACCTACAGGCCGGACAGGGAGCATCATTTTACAGTCCGGAACAGGATCTGGCTGCTGACAGATAAAAGGGTCTATTCGTCCGCCGAGGGCTTTGCGAAATTCTGTAAGGAAAACGGTTTTGCGACCCTGGTCGGCGGGACGACGGGCGGGGACGGCGGAAGCATGACGCCGTCGCATGCCATCCTCCCTGAGAGCGGCCTGGTCATCCGCTACAAATGTGTCGAAAATTTCAACAAGGACGGCAGCAGCAACGCGGAATGCTGCACGGTCCCGGATATCGAGTGCGACCCGGCGCTCGCCCTGGCGGAATGCCTTGCCGTGATCGCGGCGGAAAGGAGTGCATAAGTGTTCTCAAAAGAAGTACAGGATCGGATCCGGGATGAGTTCAGTTCCCTCGGCGACGTAGTCTTCCTGAGCGCGTCGTTCACGACGATGCCGCCCAGATGTGTACAGGACGTCCTGCCCGCCTATACGCGGAAATATCTCGCGACCCTGTCCAATGAAGAATGGGAAAAATGGACCGGCGAGGAGCACGCGGTGTGCCGCAGGGAGATAGCGGGCCTGCTTGGCTGTGACGAGGACGAGATCGCCCTCACCAAGAACACAACGGAAGGGATCGGGATCATAGCCTCGGGATACCCGTGGACGCCGGGCAAAAACATAGTCCTGCCTCAGGCGGAGCATGCGGCGAGCCTGCACAGCTGGATCCCCCTTACGGAAAAAGGGATAGAACTGCGGCCCGTCATTCCCGCTGACCCGGCGCACGGCATCACGGCGGATGAGATCATCGCGGCGACGGATGAGAATACGGAAGCGGTGCTGACAAGCATCATCCAGTTCTGGGACGGCGCGTTCATCGATATGGAAAAGCTCGGCAGATACTGCAGGGATAAGGGCATACTCCTTGTTGTGGACGCGATCCAGGCGGTCGGCAGGATGAAGGTCGACGTGCGGAAATGGAATATCGATTTTCTGGCCTGCGGCGGACATAAGGGTCTTTTGTCCATGGACTGCTCCGGCGGTATCCTTTACTGCAGGCGCGGGCTTGAAAAGAAGATCACCCCGCCATATAACGGAATGGATGGTACGACAAAGCGCAGCCATATCGAGGAGCCCGGCGGATGTGTCCTGCATTACAGGGAAGGCGCCCGGAAACTGGAAGGCGGAAGCAGCAATACGCTCGGGGCCATGATGTTCGCAGAGGCCTGCCGCTTCATCGATTCTATCGGGATCGCCGAGATCGAAGCGCATATCCTGGGACTGGAGGATATCCTGCTTGAAAAACTGGGCGACCTTCGGCAGATCAGGGTCGCCGGCGATAAAAGAAGCGGCATCGTGATGCTGGATTTTGCCCCGGAGGAAAGGGAAAGGGTCATCGGGATCCTGAACAGATATAAGATCAATGCCACTGTCCGGGCCGACAACGTCCGTTTCTGCATCAGCATGGTGAACCGGGAAGAACATATGGATATCCTTGCAAAAGCCATAGAGGAGATAAGGAATTGAGCAGAGAGTTCACCGCGGAAAAGAAAAAACTGATCGAAAAGGAGTTCCCGTCCCTGAAGGACGTGACCTACCTGAACACCTGCCTGGTGGGTATCCCGCCCCTGCGGGCACAGGAAGCGTACAGGACGGAGATCGAAGAACTGGTTGATTCCCACGGCAGCGAGGACGATTTTGATGACAGGCGCGCGGCCGCCAGGGAAGACCTGGCCTGGCTGATCGGGGCGGAACCGGAGGAGATCGCGCTGACGAACAATACGACCGCCGGTATGGATGTGATCTCCCTCGGATATCCGTGGGACCCGGACAGAGAAGTCGTCGTCTACGAAAAGGAACACTTCGCGAACCTGGCCGACGTACTCCTCCGCGGGCATGAGGGCAGATACAGACTCAGGACAGTCCCGCCGAAAGAGCACGGGCTTAAGGCGGATGATATCATCAGCCAGATCTCGGAAAAGACACAGGCGGTCTTCATTTCGTCGATCCAGTATTCGGACGGCGCCATGGCCGATCTTAAAAAGATCGGCGATGCCTGCCGGCAGGCCGGCGCGCTGCTGATCGTCGACGCGATCCAGTCCCTCGGCAGGATCCGTATCGATGTGAAAGAGTGCAATATCGCCTTCCTGGCTTCCGGCTGCCACAAGGGTCTGATGGTCCGCAACGGCCTGGGATTTCTCTACTGCCGGAAGGACCTTATAGAGAAGATCCGTCCTTATCACGGCGGGCACATGAGCTTCACAAAAGCGATATCCCCGTATGCCCATGATTTTCAGGGGATCCTGCCCTGGCATACGGATGCCCGCAGATTCGAGGGCGGCAACCTGAACGATCCGGGCGTCTATGCCCTGCACGCCTCCATGAGTCTGCTGCGGGAGCTCGGGCTGACCGAGATACAGGAGCACATTTTATGGCTCCAGGACAGATTCCTCCATTACTGCGGGGAAGGCGCATATGAGAAATATGTCCGGGGCGATCTTCCCGGCGGCCTGATGATCTTCCCGTTCAACGCGGCCTACCGTGAAAAGGTCAGGTCGATCGCGGAAAAACACCGGATATACGGGACCCTCAGGCCGGATAATTTCCGGGTGTGTCTGAATATCTACAATACGGAAGAACAGATGAAGGATCTGGCGGCCGCGACCGGTGAGATCGCGGCGCTGTAAAGAAAGAACCGGGGAAATACGATGGCGGAAAAAACAGAAGAAACAAAAAACCGGAAAAGAGCAGTCCTGATCGGGTGCGGAAATCTCGGCTCGGTCATCGCGGCGGGTATCGCGGAGGATCTGGCCGGTCAATGGGAACTGGCCGGCATCATGGACAGTAATGCGGAAACAGCCCGCACGGCAGCGCAGAAATACGGCTGTTCTGTCTGTGACGATGTTCCAGGCATCGCGGCGCTCTGCCCGGATGTCGTGATAGAAGCGGCCGGCCCCGGTGTTTTAAGGACATACGCGGAACCGGTCCTGGAATTCGCGGACCTGATGCCGCTTTCCGTCGGCGCATTCGCCGATGACGGATTCTACCGGGCGGTACGGGAAAAAGCCGCCGCGAACGGACACAGGATCCATATCGTTTCCGGCGCGATCGGCGGCCTGGACCTCATGCAGTCCGTTCTGTTCGCCGGGGACCTGCATGCCCGGATCATCACGGAAAAGGGACCGGCTTCTCTGAAGGGGGCGCCGTGGTTCGACGAGCATCCGCTGGATGAAACAAAGGAGACCGTCGTATTCCGGGGCGACGCCATCGAAGCGATAAAGGGATTTCCAAAAAATGTGAACGTGGCGGTGGCCTGCGCGCTGGCCACGACGGGAACAAAAGAGATCTATGTTGAGATAGACAGCATTCCCGGCAAAAGCCTCAATACGCATCGGATCATCCTGGAAGGTGATTTCGGAAGGGCTTCCGTCGAAATAGAATCCAGGCCTACGCCGGACAATCCAAGGTCCAGCACGCTGGCGGCATACAGTGTACTGGCCAGGCTCAAGAACATGACAGATACCGTCAGCTTTATCTGACGGTATCCGACGATATCTGACGGTATCTGATTGTATCTGATTGTATTCGACGATATCCGGCGATATCTGACAGTATCCGACAGTATCGGATCGTTGGACCGATCCCGTTTCCGGCTCAGCCGTACAGTTCGGGCCGTCGCTCTTCAAAGGAAGGCAGGATCCTGCGGACTTGTGTGATCCGGTCCGTATCGACAGTGACCGGTATGATCTTTCCGCCGGCGGCTTCAGCGCGCTCATCCGCCCTGCGCTCAGCCGTCCTGCCGGCGTATGCCGTCACGACGCCCATGGGATCAACGGCGAGGCTTTCGCCCATGGCCGTGTTGCCGGATTTGTTGCAGGCGAGCACATAGGCCGTATTTTCGATGGCCCTGGCCATGACCAGCGTTCTGAAATGCTCGCTTTTCATCTCCCCGCGGACCCAGGCGGAAGGCACGAGAAGGATATCCGCGCCGCGCGCCCTCTGGCTGCGGGCGACTTCGGGAAAGCGGAGCTCATAGCAGACGAAGACACCGATCCTGCCAAAGGGCGTATCGACAGGGTCGAAAAGGCTGTCCCCCGGTAAAAAAAGATCGGATTCCCTGCTTTCAAAAGCGTCATAGAGATGAGTTTTACGGTAAGCTGTAACGATATCGCCGGCATCGTTAATGACAAGGACAGTGTTATAGCAGCGGCCGTCCTCCGCTCCGCCGGCAGACCCTGTTTTTTCCGGGATCACGGCTTTCCCCGGTTCCCCTGTTTTTTCCGGGTCCACGGCTTTTCCCGACCCCCCTGCTTCTCCCGGGATCACGGCTTTTTCCAGGATCCCTGACACCAGCCAGGTGCCGTATTTCGCGGCCAGTTTCCGGAGAGACAGGATGAACGGGCTGTCCGGACCGGCTGCCCGGTCTGAAAGCGGATCCCTGCCGGAGGCGTCCGCGGCTGCGGAATAGTCCCAGGCGCAGGTCTCGGGCAGGAGGATAAGCTCCGGCTGATACAGGGCAGCCGCCTCATGAATCAGGCGGATGATCTCCCTCATGTTTTCTTCATCGTCGGGACCGGGCTGTGTCTGGATCATGACAAAGGTATGCTTCATACGGGGCTCCTTAATATCGTTTCAGTTAAAAAACAGGACCGTGCACACGCTGCACGGTCCTGTATGTTTACACTGTCTGTCCTGATCAGTCGTATTTGGTTCCGTTGACGGTGAAGCTGTCGGTGCCGTCGCGGATAACGAAGATCATTGTTTTGCCGGTGTTGACCTTGATCTCTTCGCCGTTGTCATCGTAGAACCTGGTCGCGAGATAGTCGCCTTCCTTCTTCCATGTGACGTGGATCATCTTACCTCTGGTAATGAAGTAGCCGTCCCTTGTGGTGTCGTGCATCTGGAAGGAAAGGTAGCCGTTGTTGTCACGCTTGATGTAGTAGGCTTTTTCGATCAGGATGTTGGCAAATGCCATCTGCTCGCCGGTCGCGCCGTCGACCTGCGCGTTCCCGTACAGGCGCTTGTAATAAAGATGGTCGTTCTCGTTGTAGGTGAGCGCCGATTTCGTAACTGGGTAGGAACCGGTCATGTCGATCTCCGTAGCGTTCACAGCCCTGTCATACTGCTCCAGGGTGTTCGGGTTGGACTTGGAAGCGAACTTGAAATGGCTTTCGTTTTCCCAGTACTGTGAACGGTGCTCCTTCGCAAAGCCCGCGCTGGAGATGGCGGACTGCAGGTGGGAGCCGTCCGTGTAAGCCGTATGCTCGGAGGTGGAGCCTGCGGGGATACGGTAGAACGCGTTGAACGCGCCGCCCATTTCGCCGCCGACACCGTTGAGGTTGTCAACGTCAGCACGGGTCAGGATGTCTTTAACATAGACGACCGGTCCGCCGAAGTGGACGATGATGGGATCGTATTCAAGAGCCGCGTATACGAAATAGTCACGGATGCTTCGGATGTTGCCGATACGTTCAAGGCCCTGCCAGTCGCTGATGATACCCATCTGACGGCTCATGCTGCCTTCTTCCATGATCTCATAGAAGACTTCGACTTTATTGAGACCGTACTGGGGCTGCGCCTCTTTGTTGATCGGGTACATCATGGCGATGGGACGGTTCTTCACGAGGGCTTCATCGACCCATTCGTTCGTGAAGGGGCTGCGGACCATGCCTTCCCTGGGCGGATTTTCGTCATCGACCTCTTCTTCCTCTGCGGCTTCTTCAACAGGGGCAGCGGGCTCTTCTGCGGCCGGAGCCTGCGGCTGCTGCATGCCGGCCAGTTCTTCCTCGGGAATAGCTTCTACGATATGCCCTGTTTCTGCTTTTTCGTCATCGCTGCAGCCGGCCAGTACCGCGCCTGCCATACACAGGGCGAGAAGTACCGCGCCTAACCGGCGAAAAGATAAGCCTTTAAGATGCATGTTCATTCTTCCTTTCATCAAAAACGATATAACGACAGCATGGTTCTTCTGCCTGGTTTATACGAAATTACTGACAACCTAATATTCTAACACAGTCGGGTATACAAAGCCAGATTGTGCGGTCATTCATCCGCCAGGTATTCGGCTATCGCTTCATGCCAGTCTGCGAAGACATGATCCGTCGTCAGCCGCAGCATATAGTTGTCCAGGATGGAGTAATGGGGCCTGATGGCAGAGGCCGGGTTGTTCTTCTGGTATTCTTCCGTGGAGATCGGGACGACTTCCGTGGGAAGGCCTTTGATCCTGAATATCTCCTTTGTGAAAGAAGCCCAGTCTGTGGATCCTTCGCAGGTGGCGTGGAACAGGCCGTAGTTATCCGTGGGCATAAGGAGCGCGACGGCTTTTGCCAGTTCGATCGTGCTAGTGGGCGATCCGAACTGGTCGTTTACCACCGTGATGCTCTGCCTTGTTTCGGAAAGCCTGAGCATGGTCCGGACAAAATTCTTTCCTTCGCCGTAGAGCCAGGCTGTGCGCAGGATCTGGTAGCGGGAAGAGAACTGTTTCACGAACTCTTCTCCTGCCAGTTTGGTCCTGCCGTAGGCGCTGACGGGGCCGACGGCGTCAAATTCCGTCAGGGCGCGGGGCTCCGTCCCGGGGAAAACATAGTCGGTCGAGATGTGCACCAGCGAAGCGCCTATACCGGATGCCGCGATCGCCAGGTTCCTCGGGCCGATGGCGTTGATCTTAAACGCCAGGTCTTCCTTTTCCTCGGCGGCGTCGACCGCCGTGAAGGCGGCGCAGTTGACGATGTGGTCCGGACGTTCCGCGCGGACAAAGTCCGTTACGCTTTCGATATTCGTGATATCGAGTTCATCCACATCCGTAAGCAGGAGGGCATAGCTGCCCTCCTGTGTAAGCTGTTTTGCAAGCTGAATGCCCAGCTGCCCGCGGCAGCCGGTGATCAATACTTTTTTCATAATCGTATGTTTGTTTTAATTAAGCCTCTTCGAACTGATCTTTGCCGACACCGCAGAGAGGGCAGACAAAATCTTCGGGAACGTCTTCCCACTTGGTTCCGGGTTCGATCCCGTTATCGGGATCGCCGATAGCTTCATCATATTCATATCCACAGACGCTGCAAACGTATTTCATGGCTTTCCTCCTTGTAAACGGATGGCCGTTTCCCGCGGCAAATGGCCGCTGCCTTATTCGCTGCCTTATTCTGCGGCGGAAACAGCCGGATCACAGTCGTTACGATACAGTGATTATATTAGATTGGGTCAGGGCTTGCAATATCGGCGGATCTTTGTGATTCCGCGTACTTCCCGGAGGGTTCATTTCAGAGTGCTGCACTCCTGAAGTTCCCCTGCATTGCGGGCAGAATCTGCGAATATTAAACTGGTCGGGCTGCGGGACAGACCGAAATGACTGATACTAAAGCGTTCAGGCTGCGGGACAGATTGAAACGACTGAAATCGGGATACGGTATGTACAGTTTCACATATAGTTTGGATGTTATACATACCAATGAATACGATTCCTGGAAATCATATATGTGTCCTGCAAACATCATTTTGGATAATACATACCAGATGCAGGAATAACAGAGCGCAGTCTGTACAGAAGGAAAGCGACCCGCAGCCGGGGTACCGGCTGATATCGTATTGCTGTCAAATTGGTCTGTATGCACCGGAAGACACTCTTTCCGGCAGTACAGACCGGCAGGGCGCTCAATATGAACTAATATGTGATTTCAAAAACAAGTCCTGTAGAGCACACATATTATTCTTCGGTAAGAAGATGGCTGGTATGTGCATTGAAGCTGAGCCGGGATCCACCATACAGATGTAATTACCGCCGGCAGAGCCTAATATGTCCTGCAGAGTCAAAAAAGTACTGCCCGCAGGGGCCTTAGCCGCCGGCAGGCAGTATGCAGATCATTTAATAATATCCGTCCTTATCAGAACAGCCCGTTCCCGCTGACCGGCACGACATTTTCCACGCCGTGTTCAACGACATCCCAGTGCTCGGCCAGCTGGCCGCCCTCAACACGGTAAATGTCGCAGACCTTGTTGACGGAGCCGTTGCCCATCGTGCATTTGAAGAAGATAAAGACCATATCGCCGTCTTCGGCAGTCTTTACGATCTCCATGTGCGGCTCCATGGGCAGGAAAACGGAGAGGAACTTCTTAAAGCCTTCCCTGCCGTTCTCGACGCCGGCGCTGTGCTGCTTGTAATCCTCGCGGAAGTATTTGTCTACATTGGATGTGTCCCAGCCGTTGAATACTTCGTCGTAAACCTTCAATACCAGTTCTTTATTTGTCATTTCATCCTCCTTGGGATCTCGAAAACAGTTGCCTGATACCCCGCATAACTAAATGCATATCTATTATCCTATTCCCGGGCAAAGGAATCAATCACGGCAATGCACCCAGCCGGCAGTCCGGACAGGAAAAGGACAGGAAAAGTGTTATCAAAACACCCGGACTGCCCAAAATTCGCCACATATACAGTAGTGCAATATGCTCAATAATGATAAAATTATGGTGTGCGCACTGTGCTTAGTGCATATAAAGAAAGATCATAAAAAGGGGGATTCGGATGGCTTATAAAGTAATGGGACTGGCTGCCGGCCGCAAGGACAGCAACAGCGAGCTGCTTTTGAAGGAAGCGCTCATGGCGTGCGAAGAAGCAGGCGCGGAAGTCATAATGATCAATCTCAGGGATTACAATATCCTTGACTGTACAGGCTGCACCGCCTGTACGATCGGCATGTCGCAGGGCAAGAATGTCGGCTGTGTCCTGGACAGCAAGGACGACAAAAAGAAGATCATGGATGTCATGCTGCAGCAGGACGCCGTGATCTATTCAGTTCCGACATACGATCTGATGCCTGCCGCGAATTATTTAAGATTCGCGCAGCGCTCTCTTGCATATGAAACTTCATTTCTTGAAACGATCGGTGCCATAGAGCACAAGGACCGCGTCGCAGGACTGATCTCCGTCGGCGGATCCACGCGCTCCTGGCAGTCCATGGCGCTGGAAGGCCTGCAGGCCACGATGTTCACGACGGACTTCAAAGTCATCGATATGCTGCTGGCGACGAGGGTCCCGGCACCGGCGCAGGCCGTCCTGAACGACGAACTGTTCGCGAAGGCCAGGGCAATGGGCGAGCATATCATGCAGGCGGTCGCCACACCGCCCGAAGAGCGGAAATGGCTTGGCGATCCGGATATGGGCTGGTGCCCGAACTGCCACAGCAACGCGCTCGTCCTGGGCGAGAAGCAGTGGGACGGCGTTTATTATCCGATCGAATGCCAGGTCTGCGGCGCGGGCGGCACGCTCGAAAAGACCGAAGACGGCAAATGGAAATTCGTGATCCAGAAGGACGGTCTGTATAAAGACAGGACCACCGTCGCGGGCAGGGCACTGCACCTCGACGAGATCGGCGAGACCCAGGGTGGATTCTTCATGAATCCCGAGACCGTCGCCGAAGCGCAGAAGCGCAAGATGAAATATGTGAATAAGGTATTCAGGGGCATAGACTGACCAGCATAGTACATACCTTTATTCAGAATAGATCCGGGCGACCGGAGCCGCAGTAATAAGATCATTCAAAGATCAGGGAAAGGAACGAAAAAGAATGGCGATCATGAATCAGACAAAGGTCAATCCTTATATGAGAAGCGTGTCGATCATCGGTGTCGGCTGCACGCCCTTCATGTATACGGTAGACCGCGAAGAGACTAACGGCCTTACAGAAGGCGAACTGTTCGGCTATGCAGCCCTTAAGGCAATGGAAGATGCCGGAGTGAGCCCGAGGGACGTAGACTTCTATTTCCACGGCGAAGCCAGCCCCTTGAACGGCTCCAACTACCTTACACCGAATATCCAGATCGCGAACTGGTTCGGCATGAAGGGAAAAGCTTCCATCCATCATTCCGAAGCCTGCTGCACAGGCTATTATGCGATAGAAGAAGCCGTAAACGCGGTTGCCAGCGGCAAATACAACTGCGTACTCTCGGGCTGCGTTGAATTCGGTGACGGCGTTGCCGTTCCGAACCATCCCTACAAACGTGAAAAGATGACGATGGACCGCTTCCTTGCCACAACTGCCTGGCTGTATGACAGGAACTACACCAGGAGCTTCATGGCAGGACAGGAACTCATCTATGATGACGCCGCCGAATGGTACAAGAGGACCAGGGGCATCACGGACCAGGATATGGACGATACCCTGAACTGGATGTGCATCAACAACCGCCGCAACGCCTCCGTCAACCCGCTCGCCATCGAGCGCACAACGTACGAAGAGCTCGCGAAGGAAAAAGGCTTTGACAATGTTATGGATTATATGAGGTCGCCCTACAATCCCAAGATGGGTGACTTCCTGCGCGCGGGCGCGATCGAGCTCAAGTGCGACGGCGCCGCGGCTGTCATCGTCTGCGCGACGGATATGGTCGACAAGTACATGGGCAACAAGAGCCACAAGCCCATCGAAGTCCTGGGCGTCGGCTGCGCGGCCTGCGAAGCCACCACACCTCACTTCGAAGTGACCGCTACGGAAGAAGCTGTCCGCCAGGTTTATGAAGTGACCGGCGTAAAGCCCGAAGAGATCGACCTGTTCTATTCGAACGACTTTATCATTACTTCCCACCTCGTCTCCGCCGAGATCGCAGGCTACCTGCCCTACGGAGAAGGCTGGAAATATGTCTGCGACCAGCGTACCGCTTATGACGGCGACAAGCCGATCAACACCAACGGCGGCCGTACTTCCTTCGGACACGCTCATGCGGCGTCCGGACTGGCTGACCTGTATGAATGCGTACGCCAGATGCGCGGCGAAGCAGGCGAAGGCCAGGTGAAGTTCGAAGCGAAGACCGCCATGCTCAGAGGCTACGGCGGCGCGCAGAACATCTGCACCTACATCATCCGCACGAAAGACTGACTTTCAGCAGGGAAACACGTCAGACTGATGGTCGGGAAGGAGAATAAATTAATGAGTATCAAACTTGAAAAAGTCGTTCAGACATTTTATGAGAATCTGGAAGAAGGAAAGATCACCGCTAAAAAGTGCACTAAGTGCGGCAATGTGGAATTTCCGCCCGTATATGCCTGCAACAAGTGCGGCTGCTGGGATATGGAATGGATAGAGATCAGCGGAAAGGCAAAACTCCACTCCATGGTCATGCCCGCCCCGCTTTCCATGAAGCCCGAATACAAGGCCCTCGGCAAGTACTGCTACGGTGAAGTCGAGCTGGAAGAGGGCGCCCGCTTCAACGCGGTCGTCCGCGGCATCAACAAGAAGAAAAGGGACGAGATCCTCGAAAAGAAGATGCTGCCCGTGAACTGCAAGGCCGCCATCTACCAGAGGGACGGTTACAAGACAGTCGTATTCGACTACGTGGAAGAAGAATAATTCCCGAAACGATAACCCGTGGATTCGGAACAGTAATTACTACATTAAAGGAGAATGAAAATGGACAGACAGGAACTGGAACAGAAGGTATGTGAACTGGTTGCGATCTCTTATGGCAAGGACCCGCTGGAAATCACAGTGGATACCAGCTTTAAGGATGACCTCGGCGGCGCTTCCGTACAGATGGTGGCCCTCGTAGCCGAGATCGAAAATGAACTGGATGCGATGATCGCTCTGCAGGACGCAGCAGCATGTGCAACCGTCGGCGAACTCGTCGATGAAGTAGAAAAGGAAATGTGATGAGCGTACTTGACAGGATCTACGAAAAAGCAAAGCAGAATCCTCAGAAGATCGCTTTTCCGGAAGCGACCAACGAGAAGATGATGCAGGCATCGTACGAGTGCGGTAAAGACGGATACATCATCCCCGTCCTCGTAGGAAATGCGGAAGAGCTGAAGGCTCTCGCTGCGGAGCGCGGGTACGACGCTTCGGTATTTACTTTTGTGGACATCAACGACGAGGCTTACAAGGAAGACCTCATCGCCCGCTATGTGGCGCGCGATGATACTGTTCCGAAGGAGAAATCCCTCCGCCGCCGTATGACCGATCCGCTGTACTTCGCGATGGTCATGCAGAAGGTCGGCGACGTCGGCGTTACCTTTGCCGGCATCGACAACACGACCGGCGACGTGCTTCTGGCCGGCCAGATGATCATCGGCCTTAAGCCCGGCATCAGCACGATCTCCAGTATCGGCCTCGGCTACATTCCCGAATTTCAGGGAAGTGAAGGCCAGCTCCTGGCCTTCGGCGACAGCGCGGTCTGCACCAACCCCACGTCGGAACAGCTGGCGGACATCGCCATTTCCGCGTGCGATACGGTCAGTTCCCTTCTCGACTGGGAACCCCGCTGCGCCCTGGTCAGCTATTCCACACTGGGCTCCGGTTCCGGCGAACTGGTCGACAAGGTCGTGAAAGCTGTCCAGATAGCCAATGAAAAGAGACCCGACCTGGCCATCGACGGCGAGTTCCAGTTTGACTCCGCCATTTCTCCGGAGGTTGCTGCCAAGAAGGTCAAGAGAGAGAGCCGCGTGGCAGGAAAAGCCAATGTCATCATCTGGCCCGACCTCAACGTTGGCAACGTCGCCGTCAAGCTGATCCAGCAGTTCGGCCACGCCGACGCGTACGGACCGATGCTCCAGGGCTTCGCCAGCATAGTCTGCGACTGCTCCAGAGGGGCCCCGGTCTCCGAGATCAAGGGCAACATCGTGATCTCCGCCGTCAGAAGCGCGGGATCCATGTGACAGTATTAAGGGGGGATTTATGAGCGTAACAATCAAAATAGATGACCGGACGCTTCAGGTCGAAGAGGGCATGAATGTCCTCGAGGCCGCGCTGCAGAACGGCATCTACATTCCGCACCTTTGCCATCATCCCGACCTTCCTGAGCTCGGGAGCTGCCGCCTCTGCATCGTCGAGGTGGAAGGCGAGGACGGCGTAACGCCTTCCTGCAAACTGGAAGCAAAGGACGGAATGGTCATCAGGACCAAGAGCGACCAGATCAGCCATCTGCGCAACCTGTCGATGGAACTGATCCTGGCTGCCCACCCGGAGGACTGCTCGACCTGTCCCAAGTACGGACAGTGCGAGATGCAGACTCTGATCCAGTACATGAACGTGTCCGCGACACGTATGAACCGCCGCGTCAAAGGCTTCAAGATGAACGAGGAGAACCCGCTCATCATACACGACATGAACCGCTGCGTCATGTGCGGCCGCTGTGTCAGAGCCTGCGGCGAGTTGAGGGGCGTCGGAGTCCTTCAGTACAATAAGAAGGAACTGGAGACATATGTCGGCACACTGCATGACAAACTGCTCAAGGATGCCGACTGCCGCTTCTGCGGCGCCTGTGCGGAAGTCTGCCCGACCGGCACGATCCGCGATGCTATGAACTACACGCCCATCGAGAAACGCGATACGCTGATCCCGTGCCAGGCCACCTGCCCGGTCCATACCGATATACCCCGTTATATCCGTTATGTCCGCCAGGGCAAATATGCCGAGGCGACCGCGGTCATCCACGAGAAGCTTCCTTTCCCCGAGTGCCTCGGCAGAGTCTGCACCAGGGCATGCGAAGGCAAGTGCCGCCGCGGCGAGGTCAACGAGCCCGTATCCATCCGCAACATCAAGCGCTACACCGCGGAGCACACGGACAACTCGCTCTGGATGAACAAGATCAAAAAGCTCCCCGCGACCGGCAAGAAGGTCTGCGTCATCGGCGGCGGTCCTGCCGGCATGACAGCGGCTTATTACCTGGGCAAGCAGGGACACAGCGTAACATTAAAGGAACAGTACCCGGCACTCGGCGGCCAGATGCATTACGGCATCCCGAGCTACCGTCTGCCCAGGGATGTGGTCGAAAAGGAAGCGGGCTTCCTTTCGCTGGCTGACGTTAAGGTCGAGACCGGCGTGAGGGTCGACCATCCGGCCGAGCTCCTCTCCGAATTCGATGCTGTCCTGGTAGCGGTAGGCACCCACAAAGGCGTTATCCTTCCGATCCCCGGCAGCGACCTTGACGGCATCCTTGTCAATGCCACCTTCCTCCGCCAGGCATCCATGGGCGAAGAGACCGGCATGGGCAAGAAGGTCGTGATCCTCGGCGGCGGCAACGTTGCCTTTGACTGCGCCCGTTCGGCCGTCAGGCTCGGCGCGGAAGAAGTGCACCTGGCCTGCCTGGAGAAGAGGGAAGTCATGCTGGCGGACGACGAAGAGATCGAACAGGCCACGGAAGAAGGCGTCCACGTCCATCCCGGACAGACCTTCGACCAGATCCTGGACGACGGAAACGGCCATGTCTGCGGCGTACAGTTCTCCAACGTCGAGAAGTTCTATTTCGATGAAAACAGGCGCGCGGTGACGGTCAAGGAAGAAAATTCCGAGCACGTCATCGAGTGCGACACCGTTATCTTCGCAGTCGGCCAGAGGATCGATCTGGCGGAGGATTCCGGACTTGAGAGGGGCCGCGGCAACAGCATCGCCACTCCCACCGAAGGAAGCCTTGCCACCAGCGTGCCCGGCATCTTCGCAGCCGGCGACGCAGTCTACGGCACACAGACCGTCATCAAGGCGGTGGCTTCGGGACGCGACGCAGCAATCGAGATCGATAAGTATCTGGGCGGCGACGGCGACATCACCGAGACCCTCGCGCCGGCCGATACGGCTGACCAGTGGATCGGCCACATCGACGGCTTCGGTTATCTTGAACGCAGCGAAGAAGAATTCATCGCTGCCGAAGAACGCGACCACGACTTCAGGCCGATCAGCACCGGCATTTGCGACGCGGAGATCTGCGGCGAGTCCAGACGCTGCCTGCAGTGCGATCTGCGGTTCGGCATTACCGGCCACAGGCTTTGGAGCGATTATTCAAATGATGCAAAGGAGGAGGCTGCCATATGAGTATGCTTATGAATAATGAAGCTGCCCTGGCGCAGCTTTCCGCACTGACAAAAGAAGCGCTGGAAGAAAAACTCGGCAAGAGGGAGAAAGCCGGTGCGATCACAGCGGCACTCTACAACAGCGATATGGAGCGCAGAAAGGATATCCTTCTTGCGAAGAATCCTGCCGGCATCATCGCCGGACTGTGCGCCCTTTCCTGCCTGACAGGCGCTAAGAAGGCCGAGATCGTAAGCCCCTGCGTCGCTGACGCAGCCGTTGCCAACGGTCTCAAGGCAGCCGCCGAGAAGGCGGGCCTTGCCCTTACGCTGACAGAAGACGATTTCGTGACCAAGACCGAGCACCGCTCGGACCTCCTGGTCTCCTTCGAGGAACTTGCAGCCATCGCTGAAAAGCTTGCGGGCGAAGAACCGAAGGCTCTGTATGCTGTCGGGGACGGCGACCTTGCGGAAGCCGATCCGGCAATGACGGTAAAGGCATTCCTGGAGAGCCAGGGCGATGTGCCCGAAGATATCAAGGGCATTGCCGTTGACCACGCATTCTGCCCTGCCGGCGCGCTGGAAACAGTGACGCTCGGGCAGCTTGCTTCCAGGAGCGGCGTGATCCGCGTCCTGACCGGCAAAGACTGTATCCTTGACCGCGCGAGGAAGGAGATCCTTTCCCTCCGCAAAAAGAGCTGCGGCAAGTGCACCTTCTGCAGAGAGGGTCTGTACCAGCTGCAGGTCAATATGGACGCTGTGGCGGCAGGCCGCGGCAAGACGACCAACTTCGAGATGTCCCAGGAGATCGCCGAAGCCATGCTGGTCAGCTGCAACTGCAGTCTCGGCGACGACGCCGGCAAGCCCGTTACGACCATGATGGAATACTTCCGCGATGAAGCGGAGGCCCACGTCCGCCGTAAAGAATGTAAGGCCGGCGCATGCCTCGCCTTCCTGCAGATCTACGTCGATCCCGCGAAGTGCCAGGGCGCCGGAGAATGCGCGAAGGTCTGCCCTGTGGACTGCATCGAGATCAAACCCGGCTATACAGCCCTCATCGAAAGCTTCGACTGCACACGCTGCGGCAAGTGTATCGATGCCTGCCCGAACGGCGCGATCGTCAGGACAGCAGGAAAGGTCCCGAGAAATGCCGAGACAGCCGTCAGGCTCAAGAACGCGGCGGCAGCTGCCGCAGGCGCAGCGGATGCGGACGACGATGAAGACGACGGCGCATCCAGGAGCAGCGCCCGTGCCGGTGCCGCAAGAAGACACCGCACACTGAGAAGGCCCGGGAGATAAAAGAATCGGCTGGTCTTCAGGCTGCCTGAAGTTGTATAAACGCTTCAGACACGCTCTCGCTCTGATGCCGCTCGTCGCGTTGCGTAAAGCGTCAGGATCATCATACAGCCAAGGCTGTATGATGATCCTTTACAACGCTTAAACAACGGCGGCGGCATAAGGTCTTCAGCTGTTTATACAGATTGCGGACAGCATAAGACAGCAGGATAAAAGATTGGTGAAAAAAGTCAAGATAGTAAATCAGAATCGGTATGCTGACTGTGCCGGTCGAATCCTAAATGAAAATCAGAGCGAAAACTGACATATGTGTCAGAAATGAGAAATAACAGGAACAACAGGCAAAAACAGGAAGAAGAGGAGACAAAGGGTATGAAAGTAATCAATACGGATGTGGC
>JAFVHP010000011.1 GCA_017474455.1 Lachnospiraceae bacterium | reverse complement strand
TCAGATATCTCTTTTACAAAACTCCTCCAAAAGTCATTCATCCATGTATTATCATGATCATATTCCGGATCAAATATACTATCAGGGGCAAAATATTTGTTATCCGACAAATCCAATATCTTATATCTATTAGCCATTTTAAATTTTTTTCTGCTTTTGGCTAATTCATGCCTCTAACAACCAATCAGCTAAATCGACAATTTTTATACCTTCGTATTGGTATTCATCATTTCTTGTACGTGCGATAAGCATTTTAGGATATGCATCTTTTATCTGCAAAAGTGGTGAAACTTCTCTCTCAAAAGTCTTATCATCGCTTATGTTATCGGATACTTGAATATAGATTTTTTCGCTACGTTTTATCGCCACAAAATCTATCTCTTTTTTATATAATACCCCGACATAAACCTCATACCCTCTGCGAAGAAGTTCTATAGCCACAATATTCTCAAGGATTCTTCCATAATCCATATTTCTTGTGCCGAGCTTGGCGTACCGAAATGTATGATCACTGAGATAATACTTATCATTACTTGATAAATATTTTTTCCCTTTGATATCGTATCTACGGATTTTATAAAACGCAAATGCATTGCATAGGTATTGCATGTACGATCCAACCGTTGTATGGTGGATTTTCTCATTCGTGCTGCCAAGGACATTTGTAATATTCCTGGCCGATGAAAGATTTGAAATGTTATCCATAAGAAAATCTACAATTCTGTCCATCAACTGAGTATTTCTTATTTTATATTTCTGTCTGATATCCCTTACAATCAGAGTGTCAAATACATCTGCAATGTAATCATACTTTGCTTCCGGATCTTTATATAGATAAGAGCCTGCCATTCCACCTTCTTTAATATATGATGATAGGGCCTCATATCTGTCGCTCAAATCAAAATACCTGACATATTCCTTGAAGGAAAATGGAAAAACTTTTATTTCAAATGTTCGTCCGGTAAAAAGTGTGGCAAGATCTGAACTAAGCAAAAAAGCATTTGAACCGGTTATATATATATCATACTTTTCGGATGCATGCAGTCCATTGATGGCCTTTTCAAAATCCTCACACATTTGAACTTCATCTATCAAAACAAAGTTCTGCATATTCTCTTTATACAAAGAGTTTATATGTTCATACAGCGCTCGAAAAGTGAGCAGTTCTTCAAACTCCGGCAGGAAAAATTGATATGGATTATATTTGCATCTTGTATATTTTCATCTATATATTTTTTAAATGATTCCAAAAGCTTTGACTTTCCGCATCGTCTTACACCGGTAATGACTTTTATATCCGGAGTTCCTATTACATTGATTATTTTCTCCATATAGGAATTTCTTGGGATGAGCCTCATAATATCCATTTCTCTCCTTCTGTTTGATGAGATTATTCTATCACGTCTATTAGCCATTTTTAACATTTTTTCGTTTTTGGCTAATAGAAGTATGGCGTTAAAAAACAGCACCGGACATTTGACTATCCGATGCTGTGTAATCTATTTGCTAACCTGGGTCTCAATATAGCTTGTTACAAAATGAAATAATGATGGTATTTTTTCTTGGTCTCCCAAATATCGAGTACCATACCGAGTACCACGGGAGTACCATTTTTCTATAAATTATAATAATTTATAACAAGTTACATACGAGATCAAATTACCACGAACCCAGTAAATATGCGGTTTCATAGAGTTTTATGACTCTTTATGGAGATATATGAAAAAGGCGTTCAAATAACGATTCCTAATTTCATAGTTGGACTCTTCTCCTTAATATGATCTTTTCACACAATTCCGTCAGCAGACGTAATACCATCCTACAACCGAACATGAAAGTTTTGCAATATCGATTCTTTTTTCCGTATGGCGGCTGAAAGCAGCAGCGTCAGTATACAGATAATGAACGGAAGCAGATACGGATAAACACCGTTCCAGAACCGGAGCGCCCTTTCGCCAAGGCCTGCTTCCGCTTTCAGGTAAAAATACGCGAAGCATCTTGTAAAGACCGAAAGAACGAGCACATGCCAGTAATAAACACCGGCAGCCAGATACTTTCCCGTTTTATAAAGAAAAGGCAGCCCGGATCCAGAGGAGCTTTTGGCTGCAGTAAGGCATCCTGCCACGATCATAAGGCTTCCAAGGTGTATTTCATGCGGCCCGAACCGCAAGTATCCGGCGATCTCGCAGGCTGCACCTGCCGCGATCATGACTGCGGCTGTGATACGGCCGGCTTTCCCGGTATCTTTCCCCGCCCGCCTGAAACCGTAACCGGTCAGGAAAAAGGGTATCCCCACGAACAGCCAGTTCCTAAGTACATACCACGTCCGAATACTGATCCCGAATATCTGTACGGGATATTCTATCTGCAGCAGGATCCCGCCGTATAAAAAGCCAAACAGGACGAGGCTGGCCGGCTTCCATATCCTGTTCATGATGCCCGCCGCCGCATACACGAACAGGTATACGTATATCATGGCGAACAGGTACCACATGAAATCATACGAATACTCGGGATCATAGACGACGCGGCCGCTTCCGAAGACAAAGAACCGTACAAGTTCCGCCGGGGCAAACTTTTCCCTGAACAGAAGAAGCGGATCCTGGCCCCCGGCAATACGGATGATCAGTGTATACACCGTATAAACAGACCATATTAAGGCCGTTGTCCGGATAAGCGCCTTAAGTCTTCCTGCGCATACGTTCCGGATCGTTTCCCTGTCCGGCTCGCCCTCTTCGTTATTCACCAGGAAATAGCCGCTCATGGCAAAGAACAGGGGAACGGCGAACCTGGCCAGCGCCTGAACGGCGCCGCCGAAGCGTCCGGGGAACATACAGTGGATGAAGACGACCATGATGCAGGCCGCCCCGCGCGCAGTATAAAGAAAAACATTCTCGGAATGTCTGTCAGTCATAGACCGGTTTGCGTTCCTTCAGTTCCGCATAAAGATCGATATAATTCTGATACCTTTCCGCCGGTATGACTTTATCCCGAACAGCCATTTTGACGGCACAGCCGGGTTCCCTGTAATGCATGCAGGTATCGAATCTGCATTCCGGGGCATACCTGTCAAATTCCGGATAATACCCTTTAAGGTCGTCCGCCGCGACTCCCTGCAGATAGATGGAAGTGAAGCCCGGCGTATCCATCAGGAAAGTGTCGGGAGACACCGCGTAGATCTGCGTAGCCCTCGTCGTGTTCCTGCCGCGGCCGATCCGCGCTGACAGTTCTCCTGTCTCCGGCATTGCACCCGGGCAGATGGTCCTGATCAGGGATGACTTGCCGCGCCATTCGGGCCGGCCAGCACTGTGGTCTTCCCTGCAAGCACACTTTTCAGTTCATCCAGTGAATCCTCCTGCCTGGTACTGATGAACAGAAGATCCGATCCGCAGCCGCAGTAGATCCTGCGGAGCGCACTGATCTCCTCTTCACCTGCCAGGTCGCACTTATTAAAGCACAGGATGACCGGCAGCCCCTTAAGGCTGACTGAGATCAGGAACCTGTCCAGCATATTGAAGCTTGGATCGGGAAATCTTACGGCAAAAAGCAAAAGCGCCTGGTCAACGTTCGAAACATTCGGACGCTGCAGCACGCTCTTTCTTTTCATTATCGATACAACATTCCCTTCCATGGGAACACTGACTGTGTCAGTAATGTCGAATATGACATCATCGCCGACCAGCGGCTTTTCACCCAGCTGCCGGAATACACCCCTCGCCCTGCATCTGTATACTTCGCCGCCGGAATAGACTTCATAAAACCCGGCAATGCTTTTAACGATCTTTCCTTCCGGCATATACTTATTCCGGCGTGAACGTAAGCTGTCTGGAGATCTGTTTCTGCGCGCCTGTCGCGTCAGTATAGGCCATATCGACCGTTCCCGTGGAAGAATTCAGGTTATGATAATTGGCCGCGATCGGGAAACTCGATACGAGAGAGTTCAGAAGTTCCGTACCGTCCGCACACCTGACGATGACATAGACCGTCGTACCGGCAACATATCCCGGATCCTCTTCCGGTGTCGGCGCAATGATCTGCCCTGTATATCCGTACACTTTGGGCAGGTTCACAATGACAAGGTCGACTTTCGTATGCTCGTCGACGTACATGCCTTCCTGGATGCTCTGGGAAAGGACTTTTCCTTTCAGATTGGCATCATCATTATCAACATACTCTATATTGCCTATATCCAGGTTTTCCTGCAGGATCGCAGCCTTCGCCTCATCTTCGGATTTGTACACGACATCCGGCACCCTGGCCTTGCCGGTCAGGTCCGGTCCGCTGCTGACGGTGATCGTAACGGTAGAACCGCTTGGCGCTCTGTCATTCGCGCCGGGATTCTGATCGATGACATAATCCTTTTCCACCGATTCGCTGGCCACTTCCTGGATATTGACGCGGAGATTCTTTTCATTGAGCCTGACATTGGCTTCGATGCGTCTTAAACCCACGACATCGGGGATTACGATGCCGCCTTCCTGGCCCGGCTGTTCTTCTGTTCCGGACGGAGGATTCGCGTCCGAAGAACTGTACGGATCCTGTACCTGTGTACTGATCACGTCAACGGCACCTGATCCCTCTTCATTCTTATCATCAGACGAGAACGGGAAGATCCCCAGTCTGGAGGCGACATACAGGATGATCGCGAGCCCCAGCAGTATGGCAAGGATCACAGCAAGGACAGCAGCCGCACCGCCGAGCCCTCCGCCGTAATCATCCGAACCGCCGTATGATTTCCTGTAACGCCTGCGGTCCGCCCGGTTCAGATGGACAGTCTCGTCCGGTTCACGGTAGTCCTCTTCGTAAGTTTCCGGATAATCATCCTCGTAAGGTTCTTCATAATACGCCCCTTCGGGGGATTCCTCTGCGTAAGGGTCATCGTCACGGTAATCCTGCCCGTACGCTTTCTCTTTATAAGGCGTATCATAGTCCCTGTATTGATTCTGGGGCCCGGTAAAACCGTTCCTGATATTCTGTCTTTCCGCCGCGGAGATCGGCCTGGTCATGGATTCTTCATCCGGATGGATGACTTTTACAAAATCATCGTCGGGATGCAGCAGGGATTCTTTCAGGTCCGCCAGAAGTTCCGACATGTTCTGGTATCTTCGGTCAGGACTCTTTTCACAGCACTTGAGCACGATCTGTTCCACGCTGCGGGGGATCTCCGGCACAAATTCACACGGAGACGGCATGGGCTGCTGGATATGCTTGATCGCGATCGCGACCGTAGTCTCCCCGTTGAACGGCACTCTTCCCGTGAGCATTTCGAACAGCGTGATCCCGAGGGAATAGATATCGCTCTTCTCATCGCTGTAACCGCCCCTGGCCTGCTCGGGCGATGTATAATGCACCGAACCCATAACATTGGATGTTATGGTATTGCTGGTAGCCGCCTTGGCGATGCCGAAGTCTGTGACCTTGACCTTTCCGTCCCTGGAGATAATGATATTCTGAGGTTTTATATCACGGTGGATGATATGATTCTTATGCGCGGCTTCAAGTCCCATCGAGACCTGGATCGCGATGCTTATAGTCTCCTTGACGGAAAGCCTGGTCTTTTTCTCTATATATTTCTTGAGCGTTATGCCTTCGACAAGTTCCATGACGATATAATAGAGACCTTTTTCCTCTCCCACGTCATAGACATTGACGATATTAGGATGCATAAGTCCTGCCGCAGCCTGGGCTTCCACACGGAATTTCGAAACAAAATTGGCATTTTCCGAAAACTCCTGTTTTAAAGCCTTGACCGCCACGAACCGGTTCAGCTTATGATCCTTGGCTCTGTAAACATCGGACATTCCGCCCGAGCCGACCTTCTCAACGATCTCATAACGGTCGGCAATAAGCATTCCTACACTAACCATAGTTTTTTCTCTTTATAAAAAAGGGTGCCAGCAGCAGCGACCTGTCGGTCAGAGCCTGATGATGACAACAGAAATATTATCCCTGCCGCCGCGTTCATTAGCCCAATCCACCAGTCTGTCACATTTTTCCGCCAACGGCCTTTCGTCACGCAGGACGGATTCGATCTCCGCATCCTCCAGCATGTTGGTAAGTCCGTCAGAACACATCAGGACCAGTTCACCCTGTTCTACCTTTTCACTGAAAAAATCGACCTCCAGCCAGTCTTCCGCCCCTATGGCCCGCGTAATAATGTTGCGGTCAGGATGCGTCCTGGCTTTCTTCTGGTCAAGCGTCCCCGAGAGGACCATTTCCTCTACAAGCGAATGATCGATCGTGATCTGGGTAAGCCGGTCTTTCAGGACATACAGCCTGCTGTCGCCAATGTTGGCTACATAGAGCGTATCGTCCAGTACCGTCGCCCCGACCAGCGTAGTACCCATACCGTAATACCGTTCATCCTGCGCAGCTATCCTGCGCAGCTTCAGATTAATAATGTGAAGCGCCTCGTCAAAAACGGAGGGGATGCTCTCCTGCTCGGACCTGCGGATCAGCTCTGTCATCTGGTCGACCGTAAAACGGGAAGCAAAATCGCCCGCATTATGACCGCCCATACCATCGGCAACGATATACAGATTAGGAAGCTTCCCGATCTGTTCGTCCGACGTGTACAGGTAATCCTGGTTGCTTTTTCTTCTTCGGCCTATATCCGTTCTGGCACAGGAAGTAGGCATGTATCCTCCGTTATAGATCTGTCTGAAATCAATATCCGGGCGCCGCCTGAACTATATTTCACCTGTCAGTCTGCGGTGTCTGAGCTGACCGCAGGCGCCCTCGATATCCTGCCCGAGCACTCTCCTAATACTAACATTTATTCCATGATTTTCAAGTCTGTCATGAAACGAGAGGACCGCCGCGCGCGTACCGGCGCGGTATTTTTCATTGCCTGCCGGATTGACAGGGATCAGGTTCACATGCGCCCCGCAGGACGCGGCGATCCAGCCAGTTTATCGGCATCGTCCATATTGTCGTTGATGCCGCTGATCAGGCTGTATTCAAACGTGATCCTTCTGCCGGTCTTATCGAAATAATTATTGCAGGCTTTGGTGATCTGGCTTATGGAATACCGGTTGGCCACCGGCATCAGCGTCCTTCTCTTTTCGTCCGTTACGGCATGCAGAGAGATCGCCAGGGTTATGGGAAGATCCTCTTTGGCCAGTTCTTCGATCTTTTCCACCAGCCCGCAGGTCGATACGGTAATATTCCTCAGGCTCATATTCTGGCCTTTTTCATGATTGATCAGTTTCAGGAACCGGATAAGAGCATCATAGTTGTCCAGGGGCTCGCCCGTTCCCATGACGACCACATGGGAGATCCTTATGGAATTCAGTCTCTGGACCGTATACACCTGTTCAAGCATCTCCGACGGCTTAAGGCTCCTGATAAGCCCGCCTCTTGCCGATGCGCAGAAGCTGCACCCCATCCGGCAGCCCACCTGTGAAGAGATACACAGGCTGTAGCCGTAATGATATTTCATGAGGACGCATTCCACGGTCTCATCATCCGGCAGCCTAAGGAGATATTTCCTTGTCCCGTCCGAAGATATCCTTTCGATCAGTTTTTCCAGCGTCACGAGTTCCGTTTCGTCTTTCAGCCTGTTCCTCAAAGAAAGGGGAAGATTTGTCATTTCGTCGAAAGAAGACACCTGCTGCCCATGCAGCCACGCAAACAGCTGGCCTGCCCTGTATGCAGGTTCGCCCATGTCTTCGAGCATCTTCTTCAGTTCGTCGGGCATCATGCCCCTGATATCATAAACAGTATTCATGGTTTCCTGAACCTTGCGATAAAAAATCCGTCGGTATGGTTGGTATCCGGCATCAGCTGTATGCTGTTCGTCCCGGCCTCCAGTTCTTCTTCTGTAAAAAGGCCTCCGGGAAGATAAGGCGTAAGCGGATCGGGGACAAGACCGAGCTCTTCCGAAATGTACCGCGCGTTCTCTTCATTTTCCTGCCTGCTTATCGTACAGGTGCTGTAGATGAGCGTTCCGCCTTTTTTCAGATAAGGTATGCCCGCGGCAAGCATCTTCCGCTGCATACCGGCCAGCTGCCGGATATCCTCCATGGTGACCCTGTACTTAATATCCGGTTTTCTGCCGGCAACGCCCAGGCCGGAGCATGGAAGGTCACAGATAAGGACATCGCACATCTTAACTTCCGGATCTTCATTTTGTTCAAAATCATCTTTCAGGGCGTCCCTTATTCCGATGCGGATCACGTCGGCGACTTTGTTCCGCACCGCGTTTTCTCTTATCAGCGCGGTCTTTTTCGGCGATATGTCAAAAGCCCGGACATGCTCTGCGCAGCGTGCGGGATCATCCCTGTTCATTTTCAGCAGAAGCTGGGCTGCCTGTATCGTTTTCCCGCCGGGTGCGGCACATATATCCATGACTGTATCGGAAGGTCCGGGCGCCGCCGCAATGACCGGCATCATGGAAGCTTCATCCTGCACCGTAAAACTGCCTTCCCTGAATCCGGGAAGCCTCCTGATATCACCCGTGTGTTCCAGATAATAAACACCGTCCAGCCATGCTGCTTTCCTGACCGTTATCCCGCGTCCGCCAAAGGTCCGGATGAGCTGTTCCTGCTCTGTGTCTGAAAGCAGGGGCGAGATCCTTACAGTCAGAGGCCGCGGGGCAAGCAGTGCCCGGATAATGGCTTCCGTACGCTCTTTTCCGTATTCAGCCTCCCACATCTTCCGGATCCATTCCGGCATGGTCTCAAGCTCGTCCGGCAGAACTTCCGGTCTGTTCCTGATGATATTCCGTAATACCGCGTTTATAAAACCGGTACTCTCCGGGGCGCCAGATTCCCTGGCCAGTTCCACGCATTCATTGCAGGCAGCGGAGTCCGGCACCGAATCCATAAAACAGATCTGATAAATGCCCATCCGGAGGATACAGCCGATCAGTATCCTGTGTTTCGCGGGCTTTCTCTGGATATAGGGGGCAGCGACAGCGTCCAGCTGGCTGCGTCTTTCCACACAGCCCCTGAACAGGCGCACTGCAAATGCCCTCTGCCGTTCGTCCATTTCAGGATGCTCATCGAGCATTTTTTTCTGAAGGGCTGTAGTATTCGCGCTGCTGCCGTTCTTTTCGTATGATACAAGAGCGGCGCAAACGGCCGCTCTTTCCACACTTGCTTTTGTCTGTTTCATCTTCACAGTCAGCGTCTGCTGCGTCTGTTGGAAAGCATCAGCAGCCTGAGCAGCTGCATCACCGATGACGCCGCGGCGGCCACGTAGGTAAGCGCGGCGGCTTTTAAGACTTTTTTGCCCATTTCCAGTTCTTCTCCTCCAAGGATACCGCAGTCCTGGAGCAGGGCAAGCCCCCTGGATGAAGCATTGTACTCAACAGGAAGCGTTACCACCTGGAAAAGCACCGCAAAAAAGAAAAGGAAAATACCGATCGTGATCAGCGGTTTGAAGGAACCGATCAGCAGGCCGATTATTACGAGCGGCAGGCCGGCCTTGGAACCGATATTTGCCGCAGGCACAAGCGCGGTCCTTACGTTCAGAGGGACATACCCCTGGTGATGCTGCATAACATGTCCGCATTCATGCGCGGCAACGCCGAGAGCGGCGACCGAGTCTGATCCGAACGTTGCATCCGAAAGCCTGACTGTCCTGGAAGACGGATCATAATGATCTGTCAGTGATCCGCTGACATGTTCAACAGTAACATCGTTCACACCCGACATCTGCAGGATCCGTCTGGCCGCTTCGGCACCCGTTATACCGCCCGCGCTTCTGACAGCTGCATATTTTTTGTAAGTCGACTGTACATTGGAGCTGGCCAGCATGCTGATGACAGCTCCTATCAGGACAAGCAGATACGTCCAGTCAAAACCATATCCGTAATTCATCATATTTCCCATACTCACCTCCGGCCGGTATCCGGGTCAGCCCAGCCTGTCTTCCCCGGGCTTTATCCCGGCACCCAGAAGAAAATCCTTTGCGCTCATTCTTTTTCTGCCTTCAGCCTGCAGTTCCGTGATGCACAGGATCCCTTCCCCGCAGCGGACATAGACCGCATCCTTTGAGCAGTATACTATTGTTCCCGGCTCGCCTGCTGCCGATGCTTCCTTAAGATCTTCCGTTTCTTCTGCCGGCTGCGCCGCCCAGATCCTCAATGTCTTTTTCCGGAAACGTGTATATGCGCAAGGCCAGGAATTCATTGCCCTGACCAGCCTGCTGACTGACAATGCCGACGCATTCCAGCTGATCTCGCCCATCTCCTTCCGGATCATCTTTGTATATACGGCCTCCGCTTCATTCTGCGGCTTTGCCGTAAGTGTCCCGTTTTCCAGCTGCACCAGCGCCTCGATCAGGGCTGCGGCACCTTCCGCTGAAAGGGTCCTGTAAAGATCGTCCGCTGTTTCACGCCCGTTCAGGGGTATCGTTCTCTGCAGCAGTATATCTCCCGTATCCATGCCGGCGTCCATCTGCATGATCGTTATGCCCGTGACTTCCTCACCTTTGAGGATCGCCCACTGGATAGGGGCGGCGCCCCTGTATTTGGGCAGGAGTGACGCGTGCACATTGATGCATCCGTACACAGGGATATCGAGAATTTCCTGGGAAAGGATCTGCCCGTATGCCGCGACGACGATCAGGTCAGGCTTAAGGCTTCTGAGGTAATCGGCAGATTCCGGTCTTTTGACTCTTCCCGGCTGGAATACTTCCAGGCCGTGGGATAACGCGCACTCTTTTACCGGACACATCTGTACCGTTCTGCCCCGGCCCTTTTCCCTGTCCGGCTGTGTTACGACGCTCAGGATCTCATGTCCCGCTTCGATCAGCGCTTCAAGAGGGCGTACGGCAAATCCGGGCGTACCCATGAAAATGATCTTCATTCTTCCACTTCCTCTTCATCCGGCTCGGTACTGTCGGCATCCACCAGTTCACCCTCGACAAGACTGACATAAAGCCTGCCTTCAAGGTGGTCCAGTTCATGCGCGATCGCCCTGCCGAGCAGCTCTGTCCCTTCGAGAGTGACCTCCTGCATGTTTTCATCCAGCGCCCTGCACACGACCCTTTCCGGCCTGGTCACCATACCGACTTTACCGGGTACGGAAAGGCAGCCTTCATATCCGGTCTGCTCACCTTCTGTCTCCGTGATCACGGGGTTGATCAGCACATGCGGTTCATTCCTTTCTTCGCTCACGTCGATGACGACGATCCTTTTGAGCACACCCACCTGAGGGGCGGCAAGTCCTACCCCGTTTTCCTCATACATCGTTTCGAGCATATCTCCGATGAGCGTTTTCAGGCGTTCTGTCATTTCCGTGACCTCTTTTGCCCTCTTTTCAAGGACAGGGTCCCCCATCGTTCTGATCGTTCGCAAAGCCATAACTGAATCTGCGCTCCTTTCCTGTTTCCCGTTTTGTCAGAATCCCTGCACCGGATCCAGATCGAACTGCAGATAAAGCTCTCCCGCAGCCGGCCCTCCGGCCTTAAATACTTCTTCCGATATCTCACGGTATTTTTCAAGTCTATCATAATCCCGGCTTTTTATATAGACAACGTACCGGTACAGATCCCGCATGCGCCCGATCGCAGCCTTTGACGGTCCCAGGATGTTATCCTCCGGATCCGCCGCAGCCGTCACAGCCATGAAGATCTCTCCCGCCAGAGCCTCGCCGTCGTCTTCGGACGATGCCTGTATCTGGATACCCATAAGGTGTGAACTGGGCGGGTAGCCCATAAGGGAGCGGTATTTCATCTCTTCTTCGTAAAAAGACTCATAATCCTGGCCGGACGCATATCTGATGGCATAATGATCCGGTTTATATGTCTGGATGAAGACTTCGCCCGGCATCTGTCTTCTTCCCGCCCGTCCCGCCGCCTGGGTCAGCAGCTGGAAGGTCCTTTCGGACGCCCTGAAATCCGAAGCGTAAAGCGACAGATCCGCCAGCAGTATCCCTACCAGGGTGACTCCGGGGAAATCATGTCCTTTAACGATCATCTGCGTACCGACCAGTATATCTGCTTCATGCTGCGAAAAGCTCTGCAGTATCCTGTCATAACTGTCCTTTTTCCTGGTCGTGTCGCCGTCCATCCTGAGCGTCCTTGCCGCAGGGAACATTTCCTTCACCGCTTTTTCGACCTGCTCGGTCCCTGCTTTGAAGCCGGCTATATACGGGGATCCGCATTCCGGACAGGTCTTCGGCGAAGGCGCCGAATATCCGCAGTAATGGCAATGGAGCCTCCCGTCCCTGTGCAGTACCAGGGAGACATCGCAGTGCGGGCACTTGAATACCGTCCCGCAGGATCTGCAGGTCATGGCTCCGAGATATCCTCTCCTGTTCAGGAACAGCATACACTGCTCGCCCCTGTCCAGCCTGTCCTGTATTGCCCGGGCAAGATCCCTGGAAAAGACAGATCTGTTGCCTTCTTTCAATTCACGTCTCAGATCAATGACATGGACATCCGGCAGATCCTGTCCGGTAAGCCGCCTGGTCAGCCTGAACAGCCTGTACTCGCCCTTCATGCATCTGTCATAGGTCTCAACGGAGGGAGTTGCCGAGCCCAGAAGCAGGGCTGCGTCGTGGAGCCTGGCCAGTTCGGCGGCAGTTTCCCTCGCGTGGTAACGCGGCATGGCTTCATTCTTATAGCTGTTCTCATGTTCCTCATCGATCACGATGATGCCCGGATCTTTAAACGGGGTAAAGAGAGCGGAGCGCGGGCCTATCATGACATCGATCTCCCCGCGTCTTGCCCGTTCGAACTGGTCCGCGCGCTCGGCAGGAGAAAGCATGGAATGAATGACGGACACTCTGTTCCCGAAGTGCCTGTAGAATCTTAAAAGCGTCTGGTAGGTCAGAGATATTTCGGGTATAAGGACGATAGCCTGCCGTCCTGCCCTGACCACTTCCCTGATGGCCGATATATAGACTTCCGTCTTGCCGCTTCCGGTTATGCCGAAGAGCAGGCTGACCGAATGCCTCCTGTTCACGGCGTCTTCCGTGACCTGTCTGACGGCTTCCTCCTGTTCATCGGACAAGCGTGCTCCCAGGCCATAGAACGCGCTGTATTCTTCCCCGTCCACACGCACGGGGTCGCGCAGTTCTTCAGAATCGACTATCCTGATCACGCCCTGTTCCGAAAGGCTTTTGATAACGGTGGAAGATATTCCGAGCTTTCCCGTGATCAGTGAGCGGGGCTGTCTCTCCAGTTCCAGCAGCGCAGACAAAAGCCTTGCTCTTGCCGTGTTATGCCTGCGTGCAAATTCCTGAAGGAGTCCTTCTGCTTCTTCCCTGTCCACGGCCAGTTCGATCTCTTTCCGGACTGCCGGCTTCCGCTTCCCCAGATCCGGGAAAACGATCTTCAACGCGGACAGCATCGTCGAGCCGTAGCGGGAACACATCCACCCCGCCAGCGCGATCCCGATGCCTTCCCCCATTGCCTGCACGGAGACCACGGAAAGGATCTCCTTGATCTTATCCGCCTCGATCGGCGCTTCATCGGATACCGATACGACATAGCCGTTCCTCGGCGTATCCCCCTGTCCGAAAGGTACCTTTACCATTGCCCCCGGAAGGAGCTTTCCGGTGTATTCCTCAGGTATCCTGTAGGTGAAGATGCGGTCCAGCCTTCTGTGGGAAATATCGATTATGACTCCGGCGTATCTTCCGGAGGAAACTGATCCTTTCTGCTCAGTCAGAAGGGTCCCTCCTCCCTGACGATCCTTTCCACGATCTCCCGTTCATCCATCGGGTATTTGACGCCCCTGATCTCCTGGTAATCTTCATGGCCCTTGCCTGCCAGCACGATGATATCACCGTCCAGGGCATTCTTCAGGGCGTAACGGACAGCTTCTGTCCGGTCGGGGATCTCCACATATTTTCCGTCCGTCTTTTCGATCCCGGTAATGATGTCCTTTATTATATCCAGCGGCTCTTCAAAACGAGGATTGTCAGATGTGATGATCGTAAGATCGGCAAGTGTTCCGCTGACCTCGCCCATTTCATATCTGCGTTCTTTTGAACGGTTCCCGCCGCAGCCAAAAAGACAGACGAGCCTGCCGGGCTCGTATTCCCTTAATGTTTCAAGAAGGCTTTTCAGCGCGACCGCATTATGCGCATAATCTATAAGCAGTGTAAACCTGCTGCTGACGGGCACTATCTCTACCCTGCCCCTGACATTTACGTTTTTGATGGCATCCGGGATCTTTCCGGGATCGATCCCGAGGCACCAGCAGACGGAAATAGCACAGAGCGCGTTGTAGACGCTGAATTTTCCCGGCTGTGAAACTCTGAAATGCTCTTCCAGCACACCCTTTGTCCCAAATGAAATACCGGGATGGGCAGGATCCCTGTTCAGTACCGGATCTATGGCATAAAGATCCGGCTTTTTCGCAGGTCCTTGCGCAGCGGCGGCGTCTTCTTCGTCATACGCGGCGCTGTATGTAAACACATCGCAGGTATGTCCCTCAAGCACAGCTTCGGCATAGGGATCGTCCATATTCACGACGCCCTGCCTGCACTGCCGAAACAGCAGGCTCTTGCAGCGAAGGTAATCCTCAAAGTCCTCGTGTTCCCCCGGTCCGATATGATCCGGGGAAAGATTGGTGAATACGCCGATATCAAACATGAAGCCGGCTGTCCTGTTCAGTTTCAGCGCCTGGGAAGAAACTTCCATGACAACGGTATCCACTCCCGCGTCAGCCATGTCTCTGAACGTTTTCTGCAGCACGATCGATTCCGGCGTGGTGTTGGCCGACGGTATCCGGACATCGCCGTAAAGCGTTTCTATCGTGCCGATCAGGCCCGCCTTTCTCCCTGTTTTCAGAAGGGCTGACCTTATCAGATATGTCGTCGTCGTTTTTCCTTTTGTTCCCGTAACGCCGATGATCTTCATGCGGGATGCGGGATCACCGTAAAAATGCGCGCTGATAATGGCCATGGCAAGGCGCGTATCCTTTGCCCCGGCAAGGATAATGTCCTCAAGATGCTCTTTCCCGCACCGTTCCTCCAGTTCCCGGATATCTTCCGGGGAGAGGGCAAACCCTTCCGTTACGACAAGTACGCGGGCGCCGTCTGCGATCACCTGCCCCGCAAAATCATGGCCGTCCCTTACTGCCCCGCTGATGCAGAAAAACAAACATCCCTGTGTGACATGACGGGAGTCATTCACGATATCAGTGATCTCCGTATCCAGGATATCCCGGATACGGGCATCATCCGTTATCCGTTCTCCCCTTACCGTATTCAGGCTGCAGCCGGTATCTTTTATCAGTTTTTCGAGTTTCATCCGATCTCCCCCTGAGAACTGAAATTTCATTTTCGTTAATAATTTTTATAAAAACGTTATCCCACGGACACAGATTGCACATATTTGCCGTGTATATTGACAGTACAGATAGCTGAACGACCTGTTCACTATCTCCCCCTCATAAGAAATTCACTTAAGCATCCGCCAGTGCGGGTGCTTTTGTGTTCCCGGGCGAACCTTTCAGGTCCCTGACAGTGAACCTGATCTCCTCCACTCCCCTGAAGGTATTCAGTTCGGCATTGAAAACGATGCTGACAGGAGAAAGCCGGCTTTCGTCTGTTCTTCTGCCGGTAAGGCTTTGGAACGCACCGTCCCCCAGTTCCCTGTCGATCAGTTCCCGCGCTTTTCCTTCATCCGTGAACCAGACGAAATCCGCACGTCCGAGAAGGGTATCTTTTGCGGCAAACCTGATCACATTTCGGTTCTTTCCAAGAATGCTTATTCCCGTAAGCTGCACGTTCCTTGTGACGAACAGCGGCCTGGGGTTGCCTGTGCCGAATGGCTGCATCCTGTCGAACTCGGCCACCATATCCTTCGTAAACAATGACGGCGGAAGCTCCATATCGATATGCAGGACTTCTTCCATATCTTCCGCACCGAGCGTACACCCGCTGTTCAGGGCTTCTTCCAGTTCCGCAGCCCTGGCAGCGGCCACGGTAAGCCCGGCCGCCATTTTATGCCCGCCGAAACGGATCATAAGATGCTCCGCCCTGCTCAGTCCTTCATGCATGTCATAGGCTTCCACGGATCTGCCCGATCCTTTCAGTACGCCCTCTTCGGATGAAGGCGTCAGGACGATGGACGGCCTGTCAAACTCTTCCCTGATCCTGCCTGCGACGATCCCGGCAAGGGACTCATGACAGTCCGGCAGGGTAAGGACCAGGATCTTTCTGCCTTTTTCCATCTTTTCTTTTGCCGCATCCCTGGCCTCTTCCACCGCGCGCAGGGTCATGGATTTGCGGCTCTCATTCAGACCCCTTAAGTCTTTCGCCGTCAGCATGGCCCTGTCCGGATCCGTTTCATTCAGGAGCGAAAGGGCTCTTGCAGCGGAATCCATACGTCCGCTGGCGTTCAGGCAGGGTCCGATAATAAATCCCGCATGATAGGTACTCAGCTTTTCTCCGGACAGGCCGCATTCCATGATCAGCGACCTCATGCCGGGATTTCGGGTCCCGGAAAGCAGTTCCAGCCCTCTTTTGACAAAGAATCTGTTCTCATCAGCCAGCGGCATCACGTCGCAGACAGTGGCTAACGCGCACAGGGAGAGCATCTCGTCATAAACCTGCGGATCCGGATCCGGCTGGTCCTTGAATAATGCCTGTGTCAGTTTGAAGGCAACGACCGCGCCGCAGATATCCCTGAACGGATAAGGCTCTTCTCCATCTTTCTCCAGTTTGGGATCGACGACCGCGTCGGCATTTACCCTTACCTGTGTCAGGACACCATCTTCCCCGGCGGTGACGGGGGGTTCATGATGGTCCGTCACCACCACTTTCATCCCATAAGCGGCAGCCTTCTTAAGTGCTTCTTCCGCCGAGATACCGTTGTCGCAGGTAATAATGATGTCCACGCTGTCCCGCGCCGCATCGTCTACGAGCCGTTCATTGATCCCGTAGCCGTCGGTTATCCGTTCCGGCAGGATGGCATCCGCAATGCCGTCGAGGGAATGCAGCCCCAGAAGAAGGATCCTCGCGGAGCAGATACCGTCCACATCGTAATCCCCGACGATCCTGAATCTGGATCCCTTCGATAATTGTTCCCTGATCAGCCCCGCCGCGTCTTCCATTTCCGGCAGCAGGTACGGATCATGACATAAAGAGGCATCACAGGAGAGGAAACGAAGTGTTTCCTCTGTCCCGATGATGCCCCTGTTGCGTATCAGTCTGCTCAGAACTGTTGAAATGCCGCACTCCCTGGCTATCTTGTCAAATTCCGCCCTTTTGGCGGATATCATCCATTTTGCCACGGTTATGTACTTTCAACCCCCGTTGTCAGATGGTGATCTTTGATTTTTTCTTCTGTTCGATCTGTTTTTTACGGTAAGCTTTGCGTTCTTCCGCGCTCATCTCGGACAGATCCGGCTCTTCTGCCTTAACCGGCTCTTTGTCCGTGCCGAGGATATTGCCGGAATTGCTCTTGATCTTTGTCCTGAGGATATACCAGAGCGTACCCGCGATGCAGACCGATGAATACGTGCCGCTGATGATACCGACCATGATAGGAAGAGCAAATTCACGGATCGATGCAACGCCGAAGATGTAAAGCGCCAGGACCATGAAGAAGGTCGTCAGAGAAGTAAAGATACTTCTTGAAAGTGTTTCCGAAACGCTTCTGTTGACCAGATCCGCCAGATCGACGTTCTTCTTTCCGCCGAGGTTTTCCCTCATCCTGTCGAAGATAACGATAGTCGCGTTAATGGAATAACCGACGATCGTCAGCATGCAGGCGATGAAGGTCGAACCGACCGAGATCCTGGTCACGGCATACGCCGCCAGGACGACCAGTACGTCATGCGCCAGCGCGATCACGGAAGACGCACCGAAGCGCAGGTCCTTGAACCTGAACCAGATATAGATGAGCATGGCGATCAGGGCAACGATAACGGCGATGAACGCGTCACGCCTCATTTCCGAACTGATCGTCGAGCTGATCGTTTCGGATGTAATAAGGCTCCTGTCGATGCCGAAGTCTTCAACGAGTTTTGAATTGAGCTGTTCTCTTTCATCAACTGTCAGTACCCTGGTCTTGAAGATGACTTCGCTGGTCGTACCGCCTGTTGAATCCTTGACGGGCTGGACCTGTACCTGCGCGTCACCGGTCACATTCTGGAAAACAGGGACTACCTTTTCGGTCAGTTCATTCAGGTCCATAACTTCGTTGAAAGTGACATTGGTCGTACTGCCGCCGACGAAGTCAAGGCTGTAGTTCAGTGCTGTGCCTGCACCTGCGCCTCTTATGAGCATGGTGATAAGTCCGATGGCGATCACCGCGCAGGAAATGATATACCAGAGTCTTCTCTTGCCGACAAAATCGTAGATCTTTGCCGCTTTACCTTTTCCGTAGAACTTTTCATCCGAAGCGCCGAGCCCATGGAAACAGTTCAGAAGGAACCTGGTCACGAACAGGGCGGTAAACATGGAAAGGACGATACCGATCGCCAGTGTGATGGCGAAGCCCCTGACCGAACCCGAACCCAGGATACCGAGAACGACAGCCGCGATCAGTGTCGTCACGTTGCCGTCGATGATCGAAGAAAGCGCCTTGCCGTAGCCTGCGCGGATAGCAGCCCTGACAGCCGATCCTGCGCGGAGCTCTTCTCTGATCCTGGCAAAGATGATGACGTTGGCGTCGACAGCCATACCGATGGAAAGAAGGATACCCGCGATACCGGGAAGAGTAAGGGTAATGTCGAAACCGGCAAGGATAAGGAAGATCATTGCCGTATAAAGGACAAGTGCAAGCGCCGCGACGACGCCGGGCAGCAGATAAACAGCGATCATGAAGATGATCACGATCACAAGGCCGATCGCACCGGCTTTAAGAGAGGTGCTGACGGCATTCTGGCCGAGCTGCGCGCCTACGACGTTGCTTCTTAACTCATTCAGTTCGACTTTCAGTCCGCCGATCCTGATCATGGCAGCCATCTCGTTTGCGGCTTCGATACTGCCGGAACCTGTAATAATGGCTTTGCCGTCAGTGATCACTGCCTGGACTGTAGGTGCGCTGATGATCCTGTTGTCATAATAGATCGCGATGGTCTCGCCGCCTGCCAGCGCGTTCCTGGTCGCTTCCGCAAAAAGCTTAGTGCCGTTGTCGGAAAGAGTCATGGAGACAACGGGCGAGCTGGCGCCGGTAAGCTGGTCGGTCTGATAAGCGCCCTGCGCGTCCAGTACCTCCGAACCGCTCATAATGATCGATCCGTCAGCTTCCAGTTCCTCGATGCTCTTAGTAAGGACATAGCCGTATGAGCCGTCGGCATTGTAATTAAGACCGTAATTGGCCTGGCCGTCAGAATCATTCTGGCGGATGAAGTAAAGCGATCCGGGACTTCCCAGCTGCTGAAGCACGTAATCCGCATCGGTCTCACCGGGGATCTCGATCGTGATCCTGTCGGCGCCTTCACGGTAAACGACCGCTTCCGTACTGAAAGCTTCCGCACGCATCTGAAGCTTCTCTCTTGTATCCGCCATGTCTTCTTCCGACGGATCCTGCTCTCCCGCGACCTGATAAGTGATACTCACACCGCCTGCCAGATCAAGGCCGAGCTTGATGTGCTGGGTATCCGGGTCTGTCAGGTCATCGCGGAGGAACATCACCGCGACGGTGCTGAGCCAGATCAGGACCGCCAGGAATGCAACCAAACCTATTGCAGCTCTTGACTTTTTCATTTCATTCTCCAATGCTTCTGTAATGTAATGCTGATTATGATCTCTTGTCCGGTTCTGTGCCCGAACGCCCAAAATTATAACATATATATATTGCTTTTGAACAGTGCAAAGAAGTATTATGAGAAGCGTTGGTACTGCCCGGAACTTATCCCGGCGGTATCAGAAGTATTTGCATCTCCGGTATTTTCCGGACTAAAGACATGGAGGATCGATATGGACAGATTAACCCAGTCCAGGACACATACCTGCGGCGAGCTGCGCGCAGCCGATGCCGGCAAAGCGGTCACGCTCTCAGGCTGGCTCGAAAATGAGAGGCTTATGTCACCTGCCCTCTCCTTTATTGTGCTCAGGGACTTTTACGGAACGACCCAGATCGTGGCGGAAAGCGAGGAAATGGTCCGCGCGTTCCACGCGATCACCAAAGAATCGACCATTCAGGTGAAAGGTGTTGTACGGGAACGCTCCAGCAAGAACCCCAAGCAGGCTACCGGTGATATCGAAGTCGTTCCGGAATCCGTCACCGTTCTCGGCAAGTGCTCATATCCCGAACTGCCTTTCGAGATCAACCGCAGCCGGGATGCCGATGAAATGACCAGGCTCAGGTACAGGTATCTCGACCTTCGCAATCCGGTCATGAAGAATAATATCATATTAAGGAGCAACGTCATCTCCGAGCTGCGCCGTTCCATGAACGAGCACGGCTTTATGGAGATCACGACTCCGATCCTTACCGCTTCTTCCCCGGAAGGCGCGAGGGACTACCTGGTCCCTTCAAGGAAACACCCCGGCAAGTTCTATGCCCTTCCCCAGGCTCCCCAGCAGTTCAAGCAGCTGCTGATGGTATCCGGGATCGACAGATACTTCCAGATCGCCCCCTGTTTCAGGGACGAAGACGCAAGGGGCGACAGGAGTCCGGGCGAGTTTTACCAGCTGGATATGGAAATGGCCTTTGCCTCCAAAGAAGACGTATTTGCAGTCTGCGAAGACGTGCTTCCTCCCGTATTTGCCAAATACGGCCTCTACTCCAGGGCGTCTTCCGCACCTTTTGTCCGTATCCCCTATCTTGAGGCAATGGAAAAATACGGCACGGACAAACCCGATCTCAGGATCGACCTGACCGTCACCGACGTGACCGGACTGCTGTCCGGCTGCGGGTTTGAGCCTTTTGCTTCCGGATCCGTCAAAGCTGTCGTTGTTTCCGGTTATACAGGCAGCAGGAAGCAGACGGAACAGCTCCTTGCGGCTGCCGAAGTCCAGTCCGGCAAAAAGTCCTACTGGTTCAGGCTGGATGAGAACGGCGTTCCCGCCGGCGGCATTGCCAAATTTGTGCAGGACAGGAAAGACGAGATCATCAGTACACTTGGCTTAAACAACGGCGATCTGGTCCTGCTCTCCTGCGGCCCGCTTAAGGATGCGCAGAAATGCGCGGGTGTCCTCATCAAGATCTTCGGCGAAGCTGTCCCGGGACATATGGACAAAGAACAGTATGCATTCTGCTGGATCATCGACTTCCCCATGTATGAGATCGGTGAGGAAAGCGGCGAACTGGAATTCTGCCACAATCCTTTCTCCATGCCCACCGGCGGCTTACAGACACTTCTGGACGCGAAGGAAGGCCGGATCGACCCGCTTACGATCATGGCGGATCAGTATGACCTTGTCTGCAACGGCATCGAGCTTTCTTCAGGGGCAGTCAGGAACCATGATCCGGAAATCATGATCGAAGCATTTGAACTGGTACGGCTCGGCAAGGAAGACGTAATGAGCAAATTCCCTGCCATGTACAACGCGTTCTGCTACGGGGCGCCGCCGCACGCGGGTATCGCGCCCGGCGTAGACAGGATGGTCATGCTCCTCTCCGGCGAAGAGTCGATCCGTGAGATCATTCCCTTCCCCATGAACAAAAACGCGCAGGACATCCTGATGAACGCGCCTTCCGAAGTAACGGACAAACAGCTGGCTGAGCTGCATATCATGGTTACCGAAAAAGAAGAATAAGGATCAGGGTAAATTATAAAGGACTGCAGCGTGATCCGCGCCTGCAGTCCTTTTTTATTTCCTGGATCTGTATTTTCAGTCCGCCCTGTCTCTTTTGACAGTTACCTGTAAAACTCTTCAAATTCCGTATAGCCCTGCTCCGCAAGCTGCTGCTTCTGGAACTTTTTATTCTTGTTCATGTGCGCCACCAGGACGGTCTCACCCTCAGCTCTTCTTTCCGCAGCCTTCGCGAAGATCTCTTTGAGCTTATCACCCGGCATGTTCTTTTCGATAAGGTAACAGTGTTTTGCCGGTGCACCGGGCACACTGAATCCGTTCTCCATCATGATCAGGATGATCCTTTCGAAACCGATCGAGAACCCGCAGGCAGGAACGTCCCTGCCGGTAAACTTGCCGACCATCCCGTCATATCTTCCGCCTCCGCCGCAGCTGATGCCCAGCTGGGGCATGGCGATCTCAAAGATAGTACCGGTGTAGTAGGACATGCCGCGCACGATCGTAGGGTCGAATACAAGTGTAAAATCAGCCTGTTTCGCAGCGTCGACCGTATCGATAATGGTATTCATCCATTCGATGATATCCTCGGTGATATCATCCCCGAGTTCTTCCTTAAGGACTTCGATACCTCGGATACTGCCTTCTTCTTTCACGGTACCGATCACCCTGTCAAGGACTGACGTATAGGCATCGGCTGATCCTTCGGAAGCACCGTTTTCCACAAGTTCGCTGCGGACGCCTTCGATGCCGATCTTGTCCATCTTGTCCAGCGTAATGAATACCTGGTCAAGATCCTCTTCATTAAAGCCGCAGTGCAGCGCCATGGCCTTCAGGATCCGGCGGTCGTTGATCCTGATCTGGAAACCGTCAAATCCAAGCTTTCCCAGCGTTGTGGTCGTAGCCAGGATCAGCTCTATCTCCGCCAGGTTGGTGGGCTCGCCGATGATATCGATATCACATTGCATGAACTGGCGGTATCTGCCTTTCTGCGGTCTGTCCGCTCTCCATACATTGCCCATCTGCAGTGCCTTGAAAGGTGACCTGAGCTCATTCTCATGGGCGGAGAAATACCTGACGAGCGGCACGGTCAGATCATAGCGCAGTCCTCCGTCCGCAAGATCGTCAGCTGTCTTTGCTTCTTCTATCTTAAGTTTCTCTCCGCGTTTTAAAATGCGGAAGATCAGTTTTTCATTGTCTCCTCCCTGCTTGCTGGTCAGGTTCTCGATATTCTCGACGCAGGGCGTTTCGATCGATTCAAAGCCGAATCCCGAATACGTCTTTTTAATGACGGAAATGACATAGTCACGGATCTGCATCTCATCCGGCAGTATATCCTTCATTCCGTTTACAGGTTTCTTAATCAGTGCCATCTGCATTCCCCTTATCACGATCTGTGCATATAAAAATCTGCGAACATCACACAGTATACATGAAATTAAGTAAAGCATAAAGGATTTTCCTTTATGTTCCGGAATAACAACCGGCTGCCGTTTCCCTGCAGAGGCCGAGCACCGTGAGCCTCATCAGCCTGAAAGCAGCCTCTCCCGCGCCCAGCTCCGTGTGGTATTTTTCGAACATTTCCTGACAGATCTGATCCGCACTTTTTTCTTCCCATTCATTCAGCAGTGAGCACAGACGCAGGTAAACATCACGGCCTTCGCTCTCCGGGATCCGGCTGATCAGCGCGGCCTGCTTTATCTCTTTCTGCGTATTCGAAGAGATGTCTTCCTGACCTTTCGCAGTCCGGCTCTGTCCGGTCCCGAAGAACGCTTCGATCATGTATTCGGGTGACAGTGCGATACCTGCGCCGTCAAAGATCAGCTGGTTGCACCCTTCGCTGCTCAGATCCGTGCATCTGCCCGGTACTGCCCACACATCCCTGGACTGTTCAAGCGCGGCTGCCACCGTGATCATGGTCCCGCTTTTTTTCCTGGCTTCCACCACTAGAAGTTTGTCACACAGGCCGCTGATGATCCTGTTCCTTAACGGAAAATTGGTCCTGTCGGGGGCAGTCCCCGGAGGATACTCGGAAATGACAGTACCATGGGCAATAAGTCTCTCGTACAGATCCTTTTCACTTTTCGGATAGCACACATCGGCGCCGCTTCCCAAAACGGCTATGCTTGCCGCGCCTGTTTCCACGGCTGCCGACTGGGCGGCGGAATCGATCCCGCGTGCCATCCCGGAGATCACAGTCACCCCGGATGCGGCGAAGGCCTGCGCGAACCTCCTGGCCTCATGAAGGCCGTATGCGGTACAGCTCCTGGCGCCTATGATAGCGGCAGAAGGTTCGTTTTCCGAAGGATACCTGCCCAGGAAATAGAGTCCGTACGGAGGATCCGGGATCCTTCTTAACCTGTCCGGATACTCTTTATCTTCAATGCACACATATCCCATCCCGCTTTTTTTCATCGCCGCCAGTGTCGTATCAGCCCTTTCACGGGCTGTATTTCTCCCCCGGATGATCAGTTCCGCGGTCTTTATCCCCTGTTCTTCGCTGTTTTCGGCCTTTATGGCCGTTTCCGTCAGTTCCTTTTCCGTCATTGCGTATATCCCGGCGGCCTTTCCACCGGGTGCGTTCCCGGTAAGCCGTATACATCTGCGGCTTCCCAGTCCCGGGATGGCAGAAAGCCATATCTGGCAATATTGTTCATTCATCCGCAGCATTTCCCCCGTTCTTCCCTTCTGTCCGTCCTCAGCTAAATCCCATCTGTCTGTCCATTCGGTAAGATGCCGCCTCTGCAAGATGTTCGATACCTATCTGTTCTTGTCCGGCAAGATCGGCTATCGTCCGCGCGCAGCGCAGTATCCTGTGGTATCCCCGGACTGTCAGGTCCGTTCTCTCAAACATGTCCCTTACGAATTGTCCGGCTTCCCTGCCCGTCCGGCAGTAACGTTCCAGGTCGGCCGGCTGCATATCTGAATTCATCATCCCTTCCCTGTCCCGGAATCTCTCCTGCTGTATCATCCAGGCTTTCTTTATCCTTGCGCGGGCTGCGCTGCTCTCTCCTTTTGTCCCCGGCGAGCAGATCTCGTCATACTTTACCGGCTCCATCCGGACACAGAGATCCATCCTGTCCGTGACCGGCCCGCTCACGGATGAAAAGTACCGGTTTATCTCAAAGGGAGTGCACCTGCATTTGGACATATCCGGGAAATAACCGCAGGGACAGGGATTGGAAGCAGCGATCAGCATGAATCTGGAAGGAAACACAAAACTTCCGCTGCTGCGGGATATCCGGATACGGCCTTCCTCAAGAGGGATCCGCAGAGCGTTTATCTTTTCACTCCCGAAATGCGGGAATTCATCCATGAACAGGACTCCTCTGTGCGCCAGGGAGATCTCTCCCGGACGTACAGGGCTGCCTCCGCCCAGAAGTGCCGGCACCGAAATGGAACTGTGCGGCTTTGCGATCGGTCTTTCCGTTACCAGCTTGCGTTCCGTGCGCAGTCTTCCGGCTACAGAATAGACGGAAGACACCTCCAGCGCTTCCGTTTTCGTCAGTGGCGGCATGATCTCCGGGACACAGTCGGCCAGCATGCTCTTACCGCTCCCCGGTGTCCCGATGAGAAGCGCATTGTGCAGGCCTGCCGCCGCGATCTCCAGTACCCGTTTTGCCGCTTTCTGACCCCTGACCATGGAAAGATCATGCGTAAAAACCGTCCTGTCTGCCCGCCCTGATACCAGAGAAGCGATATCCGTCCTTTCCGGCTGTATCACTCCGTCCCTTTTTTCATCCGGCGTATTGATATAGTCGATGAACTCCTTCAACGCCGACACACCGGTCACTTTTATTCCTTCGGCCGCCCCGCCCTCTGTCAGGTTGTCTCTCGGAATAACGCACCGTTTCATTCTCCCGGCCGCTGCCATGACGATCGGAAGGATGCCGCCGACCGGCCTTATCTCCCCGTTAAGGCCCAGCTCGCCCGCCACCAGCACCCCGTCCAGCGATTCCTGTTTTATCACGCCGATGCAGATAAGGATACCGCAGGCCACGGGCAGGTCCAGCACAACATTCCGTTTCGGAATGTCCGCCGGTGTGAAGTTAACGGTTATTCTGGAAGCAGGCAGCGAAAAACCGCTGTTCCTGAGCGACACTCTGACCCTTTCCACGGCCTCACGGACTTCTGTACCCGGTATGCCGACCATATGGAAAACAGGCAGGCCTGCGGAAATATCTGTTTCTACCTTCATCAAATAGCTGTCCATACCGTGGACAGCGCCTGCAGTTACGCAGCTGTACATGGAAACACCTCCGGAATGACTGATCATAAGATGATTATTCAGTTAAAAATAAGATGAAATTTGTCCTGCAGCGGCTCCTCGGAGCCTTTGACATGGCTATGAATATTTAACAGGACAGCCGGCAGTCTGCCGGGTAATGAGTATTGTATGGCCCGGGGCTTTGTCAGTCAAGCAGAAACTCGGCCATGACACGGTTGCTGACATCGGTTCCGTGATCCGTCAGCATGATCCTGCCGCCGCAGCAGATAATAAGACCGTTTTCTTCCTGCCGTCTCAGAACGTTTCCGTAGACCTCGTCCACGGAACACCCAAAGAGCATTTCAAAATCCGTCCGGGAGACACCGTCCCGCATTCGCAGGCCGAGGAACATAAATTCTTCCATCCGGTCTTTCTGTGTCAGGTGCTCCGTTGTACAGGGGATCTTTTCCCCGGCGTTGACGGCACGGATATAACCGTCGGTATCCGCGGCTGCGGTGAACCTTGTCTCCCCCACCAGTGAAGACGCGCCGGCACCGAATCCTCTGTACTGTCTTAAAGTCCAGTAGCCGGTATTATGCCTGCTCATATATCCCGGCAGGCTGTAGTTGGAGATCTCATATCTCCTGTAGCCGTTCTCTTCCAGATAACGCTGACAATCGTACGCCATCTGCCGCTCCGTATCCTCATCCGGCAGTTCGGGAAGCCTGTTTTCTTCCAGCATACCTGCAAAAACTGTTCCCGGTTCAATGATAAGACTGTAGACCGATATATGCTGCGGCTTTAAAGAGACTGCCCTTTTGACGGAATACATATACTCAGGCATCGTCTGTCCGGGCAGTGCGCCTATCAGGTCAAGGCTGATATTTTCAAATCCCGCCCTTTTTGCGGCATCCAGGGCAGCACAGGCATCGGCAGCCGTATGGATCCTGCCAAGAAGTGCCAGTTCGCTGTCATTGAACGACTGCACACCGACAGAAAGGCGGTTTATCCCTGCCTGCCTTAATGCGTGCAGATCCTCCGGAGTCACGGTGCCCGGATTGATCTCCATCGTGATCTCGCACTGTCCGGGATCTGTGATCCCGAATCTGTCAAATACAGCGGCGAGGATACTCTCCGTCTCCTCCGTTTTCAGGACAGACGGTGTACCCCCGCCGATATAAACACTTACGATATCATATTTCCCGCTCTCTGCATAAGCCGGATCCTCCGGCAGCAGCGGATATTCACGGATCTCCCTTACCAGTGCGGCTGTATATGCCTTTCTCTGCGTATCCCCGCAGGGCGCCGAAAAGAAATCACAGTACCTGCATTTCCTGACACAGAACGGGATATGGATATAAACGGATAAAGGCTCTTTCATTCTCAGCTGTCCCTGTACCGGCCATGCTGCGCCGGTCAGTTGCCCGCATCCAGTTTCAGCACATTCATGAAGGCTTCTTTCGGGATCTCGACATTGCCGACCATCTGCATCCTCTTCTTGCCTTCCTTCTGCTTCTCCAGAAGTTTCTTCTTTCTGGATATATCACCGCCGTAGCACTTGGCCAGGACATCCTTGCGGACGGCCTTGACCGTTTCCCTTGCAATGATCCTTCCGCCGACGGCGGCCTGTATCGGTACCTCAAAAAGCTGTCTCGGGATCTCTTCCTTCAACTTTTCGCACATCCTGCGGCCCCTGTCATAGGCACCGTCCGCATGAACGATGAAAGACAGGGCATCGACAGCTGTCTTGTTGACCAGTATATCCATTTTAACGAGCTTCGACGTTTCGTAATCCTTCAGGTCATAGTCGAAGGACGCATATCCCCTTGACCGCGATTTCAGGGCATCAAAGAAATCATAGATGATCTCATTGAGCGGCAGTTCATATCTGAGTATGGCCCTGGTCTGTTCGATATAATCCGTTCCGAGATATCTCCCGCGCCTTTCCTGGCAGAGCTGCATGATCGGTCCGAGGTATTCCGTGGAGACCATGATCTCCGCGCTGACTATAGGTTCCTCCATATGATCGATCTGCGAAAGATCCGGAAGATTTGAAGGGTTGGTCAGTTCGATCATCGTCCCGTCTGTTTTGTATACTTTATATACAACGCCCGGAGCCGTTGCGATCAGGTCCAGGTCATATTCCCGTTCCAGCCTTTCCAGGATGACTTCCATATGCAGAAGCCCAAGGAAGCCGCACCTGAAGCCGAATCCCAGCGCCAGCGACGTTTCCGGCTCATAGAAAAGGGAAGCATCGTTCAGCTGCAGTTTTTCAAGCGCGTCTTTCAGATCCGGATATCTCTGGGTATCCGAAGGATAAATGCCGCAGTAGACCATCGGCTGAGCTTTTTTGTAACCGGGCAGGGCTTCCCCGCAGGGCCTTAAGGTCTCCGTTACCGTATCACCGACCCTGGCTTCCTGGATGTTCTTGATGGAAGCGGTAAAATAACCTACCATGCCGGCAGAGAGTTCCTCGCAGGGAATAAACTGCCCCGGCCCGAAGTAACCGACTTCCTGGATCTCCTCTTCCGCGCCGGATGCCATCATGGTGACCTTCATCCCTTTTCTGACCGCGCCGTCCCTGACCCTGATAAAGACGATAACTCCTTTATACGGATCATACAGGGAATCAAAGATCAGCGCTTTCAGCGGCGCTTCCGAATCACCCGAAGGCGCTGGTATCCTCTCGACGACAGCCCTCAGCACATCCTCAACACCGGTGCCCTGTTTGGCTGAGATCAGAGGCGCGTCGGAGGCATCGAGGCCGATCACGTCCTCGATCTCTTTCCTGACTTCTTCCGGCCTCGCACTCGGCAGGTCGATCTTGTTGATGACCGGAAAGACATCCAGATCATGCTCCAGGGCAAGATAGACGTTGGCCAGTGTCTGGGCCTGGATGCCCTGGGTGGCATCGACCACCAGGATCGCTCCGTCACAGGCTGCCAGGGACCTCGAAACTTCATAATTGAAATCGACATGCCCGGGCGTGTCGATCAGGTTGAACATATATTCAGCGCCGTCGTCTGCCTTGTAGATCAGACGGACAGCCTGGGATTTGATCGTAATGCCGCGCTCTCTCTCCAGGTCCATGTTGTCAAGGACCTGGCTTTGCATCTCGCGGCTCGTCAGAAGGCCGGTCATCTCGATCATCCGGTCTGCCAGCGTGGATTTGCCGTGGTCGATATGCGCCACTATACAGAAATTGCGGATATTCTCCTGTGCGTTCATCAGCAGCCTGGTCTGTCTCCTTCTTACCGTTCTTTACCGGTCAGCCTCATCGTTGTCATCGTCACCGAATACATAGCCGTGCTCCCGGTCCAGGAATTCCTCTATTATGAACCTGGGCCTGTGCTTTGTCTCCATATAGATCTTCCCGATGTATTCACCGATCACACCCAGGCTCAGGAGGATAAGTCCCCCGATCGCCCAGACGGAGATCATGAGCGTCGTCCACCCTACGATGGTCGCCCCGATCATATGCCGGATAAATGAATAGATCAGCATGATGATGCTAATGACAAAGATAAAGATCCCGAGAAATGTTATGCACTGGATAGGCGTTGTCGACATGGACGTAATGCCCTGCAGCGCAAAGGCGATCATTTTCCTTAAGGGATACTTGCTCTCTCCCGCAAAACGTTCGCCCCTCTCATAATAAACGACATCAGTCCTGAAGCCGAGGGCAGGCACGATCCCCCTCAGAAACAGGTTCACCTCGCTGTAATTCAAAAGTGCTCTGACCGAACGTCTGCTCATCAGTCTGAAATCGGCATGATCCGGTACGATGTCAGCGCCCATCATCTTCATCATACCGTAATAGCCTCTGGCCGTTCCCCGTTTGAAAGCCGTATCCGTCGATCTGTCATTCCTGACGCCATAGACGATATCACAGCCCTCGTAATACTTCTTCAGCATTTCATCGACAGCTTCGATGTCATCCTGCAGATCCGCATCCATGGTCACCATGATATCCGCGTATTTCACGACAGCGGTCAGGCCGGCAAGCAGGGCGTTCTGGTGCCCTCTGTTATGGGAAAGCCTGACGCCTGAAAACACACTGTCCTCATCATGGAGTTTCGTGATCATGTCCCAGGTCGCGTCTTTCGACCCGTCATCGACGAATACGATCCTGCTCTCTTCCTTGATCAGTCCTTCATCGATCAGCTGCCGGAGTTTGACTTTGAGCCTTGCAGAAGTTTCCGGCAGGACGGCTTCTTCGTTATAACAGGGTATAACAAAATAAAATGATCCCGCCTTCATCGCACTTTAGTCCTTTTTCTCGAGAAAATGTTTGCGCGATACAAAATTGTAGATCATGACGATGCCTGTGGCACCGACCATAAAGAAGTTCTCGGCAAGCGCCTTGCCCATGTGTTTCTGCAGGAAACTCCAGTGGCCGTAGATAAGATCCATGCCTACATAGAGACAGATCTCATTAATGACAAGGCCGATCGCACTTAGTATGAAGAAGATGACGAATTCCTTTTTCCTGCTCATATCATCTCTTCTGACGAACACGAATTTCATGCTCAGAAGATAATTGCAGATCATGGAGACGATAAAGCCCGCGCCTTTGGAGATCAGGTAATACTGCGGATATACGTCCGCTATCCCGGTCTTACGGAATATAATGTTCAGGACATTGTAAAGGCCCCAGTCGATAAAGAAGCAGACTACGCCTACAATACCGAATTTGGCTATCTGATCGATCAGTTTCTTCATTTGGATCCTTTCTTATTAAGACTGCTCCGGCTTTTCCAGCTCTTCGATAAGCAGAAGGAGCGCTTCCTCGCATGCCTTTTGCCTGATGCCGCCGCGGTCCCCTTCAAACATGCATTCTCTTTCCGTATGCTTCCCGGCCCTGTAAAGACCGATATAGACAAGCCCGACCGGCTTGTCCTCCGACGGTTCGGGACCCGCGTTGCCGGTGACGGACAGTGCCAGGTCAGCGCCCGTTTTCATTGCCGCTCCCCTGGCCATTGCCCTGGCGCACTTTGCGCTGACCGCCCCCTTTTTTCGGAGAATGGTCGCTGAAACACCGGCCATCCGGTGTTTCTGTTTAAGAGAATAAGTTACAAAACTGCCGGGAAAAACAGCTGATGCGCCGGGCACACCGGTGATCATGGACGCAAGGAGCCCGCCTGTACATGACTCGCACAGGGTCAGGGAAAGTCCCTTTTCCTTCAGCAGATCCACTGCCCTTTCCTGGAGCGTTGTTCCCATACTTATTCCTGATCCGTCAGAACAGACCTGTTCTTGTAAATGTAGTCGATAAGCGATACAACGGTCAGCACAACGGCCGCGACCATAACGATCTGCGTCAGGGTATGAAGCGCTTCGATATCGGCGATCATCAGGATGATCATCGCCATCTGCGTTACAGTCTTGAATTTGCCGATATAACTTGCCGCGATGACGATGCCCCTGTCCGCAGCGATCAGCCTGAACCCGCTGATGATAAATTCCCTGGATATGATGATCAGCACGACGACGGCCGGGATCATGCCGCGTGACAGCAGGCAGATCAGCGCCGCGCAGACCAGAAGTTTGTCCGCCAGAGGATCCATGAACTTGCCGAAATTGGTGACCAGATTGTATTTCCTGGCGATCTTGCCGCCCAGAAGATCCGTAAGGCTCGCTGCGATAAACAGGACAAGCGCGATATACTTATCGTAAGGTCCTGTGATATTCACCAGCATGAACAGTACGAATACCGGGATCATAAAGACCCTGAGCATCGTCAGTTTATTGGGAAGATTCATTTTCATCGTCTCTTATCTCCTCTCCGATAAGGTCATACTCTCTGGATCCGGTCACGACAACGTCAGCCATATCTCCGGACATAAGATCCGTATCACTTTCAAAAAACAGGAAGCCGTCCACATCCGGCGCGTCCCTAAAAGTCCGGGCAACAAAGACATTTTCCCCTGCTACACGGCCTTCCACCATTACACGCAGCTTTTTACCGATCATCCCCGCCGCGTCTTCAAAAGCGATCTTCTGCTGCTGCAACATCAGTTCTTTTCTGCGTTTTTCCTTGACTTTTTTTGTGATCTGCGGCTTCATCTGCGCAGCCGGCGTCCCCTCTTCCCTTGAGTAGGCAAATACTCCCAGCCTGTCGAAGCGCATTTTCGCGGCAAATTCCATCAGTATCCGGTGGTCTTCTTCCGTTTCGCCGGGAAAGCCGCTAAGAAGCGTCGTCCTGATGCAGATGTCCGGTATTTTCTCCCGGATGGCAGACACAATCCCGGCAAGCTCGCTTCCGTTCGTATTTCGTCCCATGAGCCGAAGGATCCTGTCGGATGCATGCTGGACGGGCATATCGATATAATGCAGGACCTTGGGCAGGTCCCGGATAGCATCCGTCAGTTCCGGGTATATCTCTTCCGGATAACAGTACATCAGCCTGATCCAGGCGATCCCTTCGATCCGGGAAAGCTTTTCGAGCAGTATATGCAGGGATTTTTGTCCGTACAGATCCGTTCCGTACAGCGTCGTTTCCTGTGCGATCAGGATCAGTTCCCTGACGCCTTTTTCAGCAAGGCTTTCTGCCTCGGCGACAAGGTCTTCCATCCTGTAGGATCTGTAGGGTCCCCTTACCGACGGGATCACACAGTAAGTGCAGTGTTTCGCACAGCCTTCCGCGATCTTCAGATAGGCATAATGACCGCCTGTAGAAAGGAGCCTTTCATGATGCGCGGGAAGGGGTCTGTCGAGAGGTTCAATAAAGCAGGCTGCTTCTTTTCCGCTGCGCGTAAGAGCGCTCTCCAGGGCACCGGTAATGTCCGCGGTCGACATCGTACCGACGATCGCGTCGACTTCAGGGATCTGTTCACGGATCTCTTCCGTATACCGCTGGGCAAGGCAGCCGGCGATGACCAGCGCCTTCAATGAACCGGATGTCCGTCTGTCAGCAAAGGAGAGGATCGTATCGATGCTCTCCTTTTTTGCGTCGCCTATAAAGCAGCAGGTATTGATGACCACAGCATCCGCTTCATCTTCGTTATCGGTGTTCTCATGGCCTGCTTCTGCCAGTCTTGACAGCATCTCCTCGCTGTCTGTCAGATTCTTGTCACAGCCGAGGGATATAAAGAGGATCTTCATTCCTCTTCGGGAAGCTCCTCAAAAACAGGTTCTTCTTCAGCAGGGATCCCGTCTGCAGCAGCTGTTTCCTCTTCCGCTTCCTCAGCGTCCTCTGCTTCTTCCATTTCTTCCAGCATCGCCCTGGCAGCTTCTTCCTGTCTGGCGGCTTCTTCGTCACTGAGGATCCTGATCTTGCCTTCATTCAGCTCCTCGACGGCTATGGACAGCGGCTTCCTGCCATAGGCGTTCTCAATGAGCGGCGTGTCCTGGTTGACAAGCTGCCTGGCCCGTTTTGCCGTTGCCATCACGATCGAATATCTGCTGTTGATAACAGGAGTTTCCCCCTCCTCAACGTCTTTATTTACGACTTCCATCAGATCAACATATGAAGGGTGTATCATGATTGCTCTCCTTTAACCGTCTGTTTATTCCCAAGTACCGCTGCAAGGTCTTTCTTCAGAGTTTCCACCAGCTCCGCGTTTCTTACGGGAGCTGATTTGGCGGCACAGATCATAGCATACATCCTGTCCGCACATCTGTCCACTTCATCATTCACTACTATATAATCGTACTGCCCGATCATTTCCGCTTCAACGGCAGCCTGGCCGAGCCTGCGCATGATGGTTTCTTCATTCTCTGTACCCCTGCCCTTAAGGCGGGCATACAGGGTCTCGATATCCGGTGTCGTCACGAACATCAGCACAGCGTCCGGCACTTTTTCCCTGATCTGCAGGGCGCCCTGCACTTCTATCTCAAGTATCACGCTGCGCCCTTCGTCAAGCATTTTCTCCACATAGTCGAGCGGAGTTCCGTAATAATTGCCGACATACGTGGCATATTCCAGGAACATGCCTTTTCGGATGCGCTCTTCGAACTCTTCACGGCTGACGAAATAGTACTCCCTGCCGTCAACTTCGGATTCACGCGGCTTCCTGGTCGTCATGGAAACGGACAGGCAGAATTCGCTGTGCTTTTCCATGAGCGCCCGCATCAGGGTCCCTTTCCCGGCTCCCGAAAAGCCGGAGATCACGATCAGATCACCTCTTGTCACTGCAGTTCCTCCTGCATCCTGGCAACGGGCTGCTCAGCCCTGCTCCTTATCGTATCAGGCAGAAGAGCCGACAGTATCACGGACTCGTTTTCCATGACGATCACAGCCCTGGTCCTTCTGCCCTGCGTTGCGTCAATGCTCTTCCCGTTCTCCTTTGCCCTCTGGCAGAGGCGCTTTACCGGCGCCGAATCCGGAGAAACGATCGCAATGATCCTGTCTGAATTGACGACATTCCCGAAGCCGATCGGGATCAGCCTACTCAATATTCTGTACCTGTTCCCGGATCTTCTCAACGACTGTCTTGAGTTCGATCGCATGCGATCCGGTATCGATATCGTCTGTTTTGGACAGTATCGTGTTGCTCTCCCTGTTCATTTCCTGTGCAAGGAAATCCAGCTTTTTCCCTATGCTTCCCTTTGCGTCGAAAGCTTCCCTGACCGCGTCGATATGGCTGCGGAGCCGTACGATCTCTTCATCGATACTGACCCTGTCGGCATAGATCGTGACTTCCTGCAGGATCCTGCCTTCATCGATCGTCCTGTCATCGAGGAGCTCCTTCACTTTGGCCATAAGCCCCGCCCGGTACGCCGCCACCAGTTCCGGTGCGCGGCTGCTGATGAAGGAAAGCTCGTCCTGCAGGATATCCAGCTTTGCCAGAATATCCTCCTTCAGGAACTCTCCTTCTTTTTCCCTGGAAGCGGCAAACTGTTCACCGGCCGCATTCACGGCCTCCGTGATCAGTTCCATCAGTTCTTCCGCATCTTCCTCTTTCTGTTCCAGAGTAAGGACATCCGGATAGGAGGAAAGCGCGGAGGCGTCTACGTTGAGCGGAACGGAAAACTCTTCCGATATCTGCCTGAGCGCTTCGAGATACTGACCGGCCGCGGCATGATCATAAATGACTTTTACACGGTTTTCCCCTGTATCTTCTATGGAAATGTAACAATCGATCTTTCCCCTGTCGGCAAATTCCTTCAGGAGAGAACGGACCTGTGACTCAAAGGCATTCAGGGATCTTGGCATCCTTACATTTACGTCCAGATACCGGTTGTTGACGGACTTGATCTCCGCCGTTACCTTTATATCATTTCGGACTGCTTCCGCATGCCCGTACCCCGTCATACTTCTGACCATATTCAACCACCCATACATTTAAAGACATGATCGATACACTGAATCAAAACATTATAAACATTCCGAAAAGATACCGTCAAGGCTGACGATGCCCTCACTCTGTGTCCGCCTTTTGCAGTGCGGATATATCCGGCCTTGCCAGAATGGAATAATTCGTGTGATAAATGACAAATCCAGGCTTGGCCCCCTGCGGCTTTTTCAGGTTCCTTCTCTCGAGGTAATCGATCTCCACCTTGGACTGGTTCCTGCCGGCGGAATAATATGCCGCCAGAGAAGCCGCTTCCTCAAAAAGCCTGTCCGGCAGCTCTTCCATCTTCCTGCCGGCTGTTTTTGCTATCACGTGGGAACCGGGAATATCATTGGCATGGAACCACAGATCGCCCCCGCCGGCGAGGCGGAACGAGACCTCGTCATTCTGGATATTATTCTTTCCCACATACAGGTCATATCCGTCGCTGCTGATATAATGCAGCGGCCGGGATACCGTGTCTTTTTGCTTCGCCGCTTTGCGGCCCTGCCTCTTTTCTCCTTTTGCCTGCTGCGTATTCTTTTTCAGGTATCCCTGCTCTTCCAGTTCCAGCCTGATCTGGGAAAGATCACTGTCGCTCTGGGCGAACTCCAGTGATGTCTGGATCCCTTTAAGCTCCTCGATCTGCTGCAGTCCTTCTTCCAGAAACTTCTCCAGCGCTTCTTCCGTACGTTTTCTTTTGGCATACCGGTCATAATACCTGACCGCGTTCTCAGAGGGCGTCAGTTCCGGATCCAGTTTTATCAGTACCTTTTCCCCGGTATAATAATTATCCGCTTCAAATTCCGACGCGCCGGCCGGGATCTGCCAGGTATTCGCCAGGATCAGTTCACCGTACAGCTTGTCTTTTTCGCGCTTTTTGGTGTCCTCCATCTGCTTTTTCTGCAGATCGTATTTATGCACGCACCTTTCCAGCAGCGTCGCCGTCAGATGGCGCAGATCGGCGGATCTCTGCCGGATACGGCTGACGAGGTTCTTTTCCCGGTAGTACTCCCTGAGCAGGGCGCTCAGCGGACTGATGCGCTTCACTTCCATATCCCGCAGCGTATCGAACGGGAAAGGACTGTATTCTGCCGGCTCCGTCACGCCGGCAGCGTTGGTGCTATAATAAACGACGGGGTCGTAATCGGCCTTCCTTATCCTATCCATGACCGAACAGAAATTATCCCAAAGCGCGTCTCTTTCCGGTATATCCAGTTCGCAGACACATTTTCTCTCGTCCGTGTCTTTTGCGATCTCCGAAGCGGATATGCCCGAAATGCCCTGGTACGCGTTCATCAGGAAACCTCTCGCGTCCCTGTTCTTAAGGCCCTCTTCCTGCATCCTCCGCGCAAAGCCCTCCGCCGTCTCCGAAAGCGGGTCGGATTTGCTCCTGGTCTCGGGGATAAAATATATCCTCCCCGGCAGGACTTCCCTCACGGAGCTCATCATGGAAGAAACATGCCGGATGGCGTCGACGACCGTCTCTTGACCCGATTCCCGGTCCGTCTCAGTGAGGATGATATTGGAATGCTTGCCCATGAGCTCAATGATCAGCGTATGTGTGCACAGATCACCCATCTCATTCCTGTGTTCGATATCGAAACGGATCACACGCTCAAGCGAAGGCTGTGTGATCCCGGTTATCCTCCCTCCTGTCAGATATTTCCTGAGCAGCATGCAGAAAGCAGGCGCGTTCTGCGGTGACGCGATGTTCTCATCCGTCAGATAACACAGAGGCAGGGAAGGATTCGCCGACAGGTACAGCTTTGTCTGCCCTGCCCCGGCATCCCTGTCCCGCCGTATGGTGATCAAAAGCTCGTCCTTCTGCGTCTGGGCAATCTTCGCGATACGCCCGTCTTTTATCTCACTGCTGAGTTCGGCTGTAAGTGCCGCTGCAGTTATTCCGTCAAAAGCCATGTTCAGATCCAGCGCAGGCGTCTTAACACTCTGACAATGAACCTTCCCTTGGGAAGGGCAAGAAAATCATCCGTGCCGATGACGCCAAATCGTATCAGTACAAAGAAATACAGCATTATGGCAACGATGATCGAAGGGAAAATGGCGATCACATTCACAAAATACAGACTGCTTACGGACAGCGACGCAAGTTTGAAAATAATGATATATAAAGTGATCGAACCGACCCCCATGATCATGGATGCCAGCAGCGGGAGCGCGTAATCTCCGAGCACATCCTCCCGCACTTTCAGATACTTCCTGATGAAGAGCATATTGAAAATAAAAATAAGTACAGAATAAATAATACTGACCAGGACAAGTGAATAGATCCCCATATCCGTATACCTGACCAGAAGGACGAGAAGGACCGTCTGGATCACAAGGGCTATCCCGGCGCTGACCAGGGGCATATGCATCCTGCCGATACCCTGAAGCACAGCGTTGGTCACAGTGGATACAGAATAAAAGACAACTGTGATCGACAGAACGGCCAGAAGCGAAGAAGCTGTTTCCAGCGTCATCATCTGCGGGAACAGAAGGAGCGTGACCGGCCAGGCAAAGACCATCAGCCCTATCGTACAGGGCATGGCGATCATAAATGTCATGCGGTTCGCGTTTCTGCATCTGGACCTTGTCTCATCCAGGTCGCCGCGGGCAAAGGCCGTGGATATACCGGGAATGATGGCAGCAGATACTGCCGTTGCAATGGAGATCGGTATATTGGTGATGACGACTGCCTTGTTGGAAAAAAGACCGTACATGGTGGTGACCGCTATCTCGTCCGCGCCATGGGTATTGATCATCATTTTTATATAGATCGTCTGGTTCAGGGATGTCGTCAAGTTCAGGATAAAACTGCTCATGATAAACGGTGTTATATTCCTGACCGTCTGTATCATGATCGACCGGTATGATTCCGGCTCGGTCTTATCCGAGTAGATCCTGTTCTTTAAAAGGTCCACATTTACCAGATAGCACCAGGCCATGAACAGGAGGGCTATCAGTACACCTGCGCCGGTGCCCAGCGCTGAGCCGATCGCACCGTACAGCGGTGCTTTTGCCGGCATGGTCTCCCTGACCGTCTGTATAAGCAGCCATGCGGCTGCGATACTGACGATCGCGTTTGCCAACTGCTCCAGTATCTGGGATACGGATGTCGGCATCATTGTCCTGTGTGCCTGAAAAAACCCCCTCAGCACACCCAGTATGCCGAATATGAATATGGTCGGGGCAAACACCCTCAGTACAGGCACGGAAGTGGCAGGTACAAGGACAGGCGCCGCGAAAAACAGGAAAAGGCTCGCCGCAAGTCCTGCCGCAAGGGCATAAAAGAGTGCGCAGACAAACACTCTCCGCGCACTCTTATAATGTTCCAGCGCCAGCTTCTCAGCCATGATCTTGGATATGGCCGACGGGATGCTGTATGAAGATATCAGCAGAACGATCGTATAGATATTATAAGCCAGCCCGTAATATCCGTTACCCTCATCTCCGATAATGGCGGTGAGCGGTGAACGGTACAGCAGGCCGATGATCCTGACAACGATGCTCGCGCCGGCCAGAATACCGGCCTGCACGAATGTTCTGTTCTGCCCTTCTCCTGATGCCTGGTCAAGATGGATACCGACTATATGCATCCGGTTACCCGATCAGCCAGTCATACATTTCCTGGTACGCACCGGCGGATACCTTCCATGAGAAGTCGGCAGCCATGGCTCTTTCCACGATCTTATTCCAGTCACGCTTGTGATCGTAGTAGATGGACTCCGCATAGCGGACCGCGCTCATCATCTCATGTGCGTTGTAATTGGCGAATGAGAACCCTGTTCCTTCACCTGTATAACGGTTGTAAGGCACTACAGTATCTGCAAGGCCGCCGGTCTCCCTGACGATCGGGACAGTACCGTAGCGCAGAGCCATCAGCTGGCTGAGCCCGCAGGGTTCAAACAGCGAAGGCATCAGGAACGCGTCGCATCCGGCATAGATCCTGTGTGAAAGTTCCTCGGAATAATAGATGTTCGCCGAGATCTTCTCACCGTATTTCCATGCGAAATAGCGGAACATGTTCTCGTACTGCTCTTCGCCGGTTCCCAGGACAGCTATCTGGATCGCGTCGTTGCAGAGCATCTCTTCCAGTACATACGCGATCAGATCGAAACCTTTCTGGTCAGAAAGTCTGGATACGATACCGATCAGGAAGCACTTGTCATCTTCCGCCAGTCCGAGCTGTTTCTGGAGTTCCCTCTTGTTCTTGATCTTGATCTTCCTGAAATTGGACGCGTCATACTGGTGAGGTATGAACTTATCATTCGAAGGATCGTAGGCTGTATAGTCTATACCGTTCAGAATACCTCTTAAGTCTCCTGCTCTGGCGTTCAGCAGACCGTCCAGTCCCTCTCCGTAGAAAGGCGTACGGATCTCTTTTGCGTAAGTGGGAGAAACAGTCGTAATGGCATCCGCATAGACAAGGCCGCCTTTCAAGAGATTGGCATCCCTGTAGGCTTCCAGTTTATCCGGTGTGAAATAGTATCCGGAAAGACCCGTTATATTCTCGACGTCATTGATGCCCCATTTGCCCTGGAACTTGAGGTTATGGATCGTCATAACGCTCTTGATCCCGCGGAAAAAGTCATTATCCTGGAACCGTTCCTTCAGGTATACGGGAATCAGGCCCGTCTGCCAGTCATGGCAGTGGATCAGGTCCGGCCTGAAGCCGAGCAGCGGAAGCGCGGAAAGAACTGCTTTTGAGAAGAACGCGAATCTCTTGATCTCGAAAAGCGGATCGTCCGTATAGACTTTATCTGAGGAGAAAAGTTCTTCGTTGTCAACAAAATAGCATGTGATCCCATCAGTTACCGTCTTAAGGATGCCAACATACATGCTTCTCCAGTTGAAATCCATGTAAAAGCTGCAGACAAATTCCATCCGGTCCTTGATCTCCTGCTTCATGCATGAATATTTGGGGAGAATGACCCTCACATCATAGTATTCTTTGTCAATAGCCACCGGCAGCGATCCGACAACATCGGCCAGACCTCCGGTTTTGATATACGGCACACCTTCGGAAGCCGCGAACAGTATTGACCTCATGACAGCTCCTTTCACAGCGGAACAACTGTAATAACACCGACAATCATATAATACCAGAGAAGTCACTTCTTGTGGCAAAATTGTTCATCAGGAAGTGGGATCTTCAGTATATTTTTGTAACATTTGCGAAGGTCTCAGACTGCTTCCGCAATCTCGAGGATAAGCCTCCGGGTATCTTCCCAGCCAAGGCACGGATCCGTTATGGATCTTCCGTAGACACCTTCCCCGATCTTCTGCGTCCCTTCCTCAAGATAGCTCTCTATCATCAGTCCCTTGACCATCCTGCATACATCGGGATTTTCGGTCCTGTTATGCAGGACCTCTTTGGCTATCCGGATCTGCTGCTTGAATTTCTTTCCCGAGTTGCTGTGATTGGTATCGATCACACAGGCAGGATTCTTCAGTTCATACTGCTTATAGAGTTCGATCAGGCGGACCAGATCTTCATAATGGTAGTTGGGGATATCTCTGCCATTGGGATCGACCGATCCTCTCAGCACTGTATGCGCCAGCGGGTTGCCGCTCGTCATGACTTCATGGCCGCGGTACGTGAACTCATGCGGATGCTGGGCGGCAAAGACCGAATTCAGCATGACCGTAAGGTCTCCGCTGGTGGGGTTTTTCATCCCCGCCGCCACGTCAAAGCCTGAGACCGTGAGCCTGTGCTGCTGGTCTTCGACAGATCTGGCTCCAATGGCGACATAAGAAAGGATGTCTTCAACATATCCCCAGTTTTCCGGGTAGAGCATTTCATCGGCACTGGTGAGGCCGGATGCTTCGATCGCATGGATATGCATCTTCCGCATGGCAATAAGGCCTGCCCGAAAATCCGGCCTCTGCGCGGGATCAGGCTGTGATGTTATGCCCTTATACCCCGATCCGGTCGTTCTCGGCTTGTTCGTATAGATCCTCGGGATCAGGATGAGCCTGTCCCTGACTTCGTCATACAGACCTGCCAGGCGGCTGACATATTCGCAGACAGCACTCTCATTATCAGCGGAACAGGGGCCGATGATGACCATGAACCTGTCGTTCTTTCCCGTCAGGACACCGGCGATCTCTTCATCCCTTACTTTTTTGATCTCTGCATAGGAGGAAGGCAGCGGAAACTCGTATTTGATCTCTTCAGGTGTAGGCAGCGGCTGGACGTAAGTAAAAGACATTGATTTTTCCTCCTTGTTTTAATGTATCATTCCGGTAAAACCGGCTTATATATCATATTCCGGTTTCTGACAGGTGCGGTCTTGGACGTGCAGCTATCAGTTCTCAAGCTCTCTGGCCTTCCTGAAGCTCTTATCACCGCCGGTCCCGCTCCGGGTGCCCTGGTCTGTCCCCAGTCTTGAAGCAAAGCTGCTGCCCTTTAAGCCGAGCGCATAGGCTGTCTGGAGTGCATCGGCCCCGTTCTCCATCAGGTGCGCGGCAAAAGAATCTCTGAGCATACTGACAGACACCGGACGATCGATCCCCGCATTTTTGCCGTGCTTGGAGATCATTTTCCAAAGCCCCTGCCTGGACATGGGCTGGCCGTTCTGATTCAGGAAAAGGACGTCGTCCCTGGCGGTAAAAAAGCCTTTCATCATCGTCAGATACGCTTCCAGGGCGCGTCTGGCGCGGCTGCCGAAGGGGGCCATCTCACGTTCGAAAGGACTGTGCCGTAGAAAACAGATATTCAGCTGGAGATCCAGGTCCGAGACCCTGAGCGAGAGCACTTCCTCCGCCCTTAAGGCTGCGGAATAGATCAGCTCAAGCATAGCTCTGTCCCTGATCCCGGTAAACGATCCGTCATCAGGTGCTTCAAACAAGGCACGGAGCTGCGCATAATCAAGTATATCAGCCCGTGCCTCCCCGTCTTTACCGGTATCCTGCGGCGACTGCCCTGTATCATTTTTCATGAAAGCATCCGTTTCTTCAACAAACGAATCGTAATATGAGATCAGCCTTCTGGAATTCAGGAACCTGAAATAAGACCGCATACAGCTTTTAAGCCTGTTAAATGCCGCTGTGCCCATTACTTTTGCTTCTTTCTCCAGGTAGCGTTGATAGGAAGAAGGAAGAAGGTCGCTGATGTTCCGTATCCCTTCGCTGTCCAGATACTCTCCGAACCGTTCCGCTTCTTTTTTCCCTGCCCTGACGGAGGCATCTTTCAGGCCTTTTTCATCCGACAGATACTGCATGAAGCTTTCAAGATAAATTTCAGCCATATATTCTCCAAGCCTGCAGACTGATAAAAATGCCGGCTGTCTGTTAAGACAGCCGGCATGATTCTGTTCTTTTGAGTACTTAGGATCACTTGGCGTAATCTGTCGCCCTTGATTCACGGATAACACTGACTTTGATCTGGCCGGGATACTCCATTTCATCTTCTATCTTCTTGGAAATATCTCTTGCCAGGAGGACCATATCCGTGTCACTGATCTGCTCAGGAACTACCATTACACGTACTTCACGGCCTGCCTGAATAGCATAAGAATTACTTACCCCTTTAAAGCTGTTCGTTATTTCTTCCAGCTGGTTTAGCCTGGTCGTATATGTTTCGAGCGTTTCTCTTCTCGCTCCGGGTCTTGCGGCGGAGATCGTATTAGCCGCCTGTACAATACATGCTATCAAAGTGGCCGGCTCAACATCACCATGATGTGATTCGACCGAATTGATCACTATCGGAGACTCTTTATACTTACGGCACAGCTCAGCACCCAGCTGTACATGCGAGCCTTCCATTTCATGATCGACCGATTTGCCGATATCATGAAGGAGTCCGGCTCTTTTAGCCATTCTCACATCCAGTCCCAGTTCACCGGCCAGAAGGCCTGAGAGCTGTGCGACCTCTATGGAATGCTTTAACGCGTTCTGACCGTAACTGGTACGAAAACGCATTCTGCCCAGAAGTTTGACAAGTTCGGGATGGATCCCGTGAACACCGACTTCAAGAGTTGCGGCTTCACCTTCCTCCTTGATCCTGGCATCCACTTCCTTCTGTGCTTTTTCAACCATTTCCTCGATCCTGGCCGGGTGGATCCTTCCGTCCACGATGAGTTTTTCGAGAGCGATCCTCGCAACTTCCCTTCGGATGGGATCAAAGCCGGAAATAACAACGGCTTCAGGTGTGTCGTCAATGATCAGATCCACACCGGTCATCGTTTCGAGAGTACGTATATTACGTCCTTCCCGTCCGATGATCCTTCCCTTCATTTCGTCGCTGGGGAGCTGCACGACTGAGATCGTCGATTCTGCCACATGGTCAGCGGCACATCTCTGTATCGCACCGACCACATATTCCTTTGCTCTCTTCTCAGCTTCTTCTTTCGCTTCCGCTTCGATCTCCTTGATCATAACAGCGGAATCATGCCTGACGTCTTCTTCTACGATCTTTAAGAGGTATTCTTTTGCCTGTTCAGAGGTTAGTCCGGAAATTCGTTCCAGTTCCTGTACGCGCTGCTCTCCAAGTTTCTCAACCTGTTCTTTTTGCTTACGGAGTGAATCTTCCCTGGAATTGAGACTCTGTTCCTTGCGTTCGAGCGTCTCGGTCTTCCTGTCGATGGCTTCTTCCTTCTGCTGGATCCTGCGTTCGTTGCGCTGCACCTCATTGCGGCGGTCGCGGATCTCCTTTTCCAGATCGTTTCTTGTCCGGATGGATTCTTCCTTGACTTCCAGCAGGGCTTCGCGCTTCTTGGTCTCAGCAGTAACAAGTGCTTCATCGATAATAGCTCTTGCCTTCTCTTCCGCGTTCCCAATCTTCTTTTCGAACTGCTGTTTACGGTAGTTCGTAGTCATGATAAAGGTAACGGGGACACTGACTGCAATCGCCACGATCACTCCAATGATCGTTAGTAGCATGTTACAGGAGCACCTCCTTATTCAGTTTTCAAAAAACAACAAAAAATATTGTACCATAAACGGCCTTTCTGTCAAGAATAGCCCCCTGTATCCACGGCCTTCCTGATCAGCTCCGGATCATAACCTCTGCGGTACAGAGAAGCCATCAGCTTCTGCTTATCACTGTAGGAAGCTGTTTCGGGCGAATAGTTCTTCTTTACAAGAAAAGCCCTGATCTGTCCCATCTCGGCGTCGGCAGCGTCTTCCCTGTCCAGTCCGGCAAAGACATCATCGATGATCTCCCCGCTGATCCCTCTCTCCTTCAGGTCCTGCCGGATACGCAGCAGGCTCCTTTTGCCAAGGTAAGAACGGACGAAGGAAGCGGCTAATCTCCGGTCGTCCAGGTAATGCGCCTTTTTCATTTCTTCTATGGCGTCCCTGACAGCCTCCGGGGAGAGATCCGCTTCCAGCAGCTTTTCTGTCAGCTTTGCTTCCGAATAATCCCGCCGGCTTAAAAGCTCTCCGCATTTGCGGAGAGCTTTTTTATAATCGTCAGTGTAACTGCCGTTCCCGGCAGGCACGTTATCCTTCATCGGTTCCCTTACCTTCAACAGCATCCTCTGCCGCCGCACCCGCGGAACGAAGAACGGCGCCGTCGGGATCCAGTCCGTAATGCTCACGCACCAGGCGCTCCACTTCGTAAAGCACATCCGGGTGCTCCTGCAGATACAGTTTTGCGTTTTCCCTGCCCTGGCCGATCTTTTCCCCACGGTAGTTGTACCATGCCCCGCTCTTGTTGATGATATCCACGTTCGCGGCCAGATCCAGCACATCGCCCACAAAGGAAATGCCCTTACCGAACATGATATCGAATTCTGCCTCTTTGAAAGGCGGTGCCACCTTGTTCTTGACCACTTTGACACGCGTACGGTTGCCGGTCACTTCACCGCTCTGCTTGATCGATTCGATACGCCTTACTTCCATACGGACCGAAGAATAGAACTTAAGTGCGCGTCCGCCGGTCGTCGTCTCCGGATTGCCGAACATAATGCCGACTTTTTCCCTTAACTGGTTGATAAATACAACGGTACAGTTGGATTTGCTGATAACTGCGGTCAATTTACGCAGAGCCTGGGACATCAGCCTGGCCTGGAGGCCTACATGGGAATCGCCCATATCCCCGTCGATCTCTGCCTTGGGTACGAGGGCTGCCACCGAGTCGATCACGACGATATCCATGGCGCCGGAGCGCACCATCGTCTCGGTGATCTCCAAAGCCTGTTCGCCGCTGTCCGGCTGTGAAATATACAGATTGTCAACATCCACACCTATATTGCGGGCATAGACGGGATCCAGTGCATGCTCCGCGTCGATGAAGCCGGCAATGCCGCCCCTGCGCTGTACCTCGGCGATCATATGCAGTGTGACCGTCGTCTTTCCCGATGACTCCGGTCCGTAGATCTCGACGATCCTGCCCCGCGGTATACCGCCGAGTCCGAGGGCTATATCCAGTGAGAGCGAACCGGTAGGGATCGTTTCCACTTCCATCTGGGCGGAAGGGTCACCCAGCTTCATGACCGCTCCCTTGCCGTACTGTTTTTCTATCTGCACCAGCGCCGCATCCAGCGCTTTCAGTTTCTGTTCCTGATCCATGCTCATTATTCGAAATCTCCTTCTGTAAAAAAACGAACCAATCGTTCGACAGCGTAATCGAACATTTGTTCTGTTCCAATATAACACGGGTGCCTGCCGAGTGCAAGCACAAGCTTTGCTGATATTTGATCCGGTTTATTCGTCTATTCCTGCGGATTCTGCTGATACGGCACAGATCTTAAAGAACGGCGCAGCGAAAGCCGCTGCATATACAGATTATAAAAGCAGCCGCTCCGTACGGTCAATAAGCCGGAAGCAGCTGCAGGTCAAATGAACGGCGGCACAGTCTGTATGACTCAGACGACATAGATCATAAGTGCCGGCTTGGACATCTGGATCTCATGGATAATGATGCCCTGTTCTTTTTTAACTTCAGCCGGTATGGCGGCCAGATCCTGGATCCTGGCCACATGTTCGGTATACTTTACTTCTTCTTTTCCGGTCAGAGTCCGTTTTACTTCCGGGCGGTAATACCTGACTCTTGTCTTCAGCCGGCAGTAGCAGGCATAATCGGCGCCGTCCGGAGTCATATAGTAGATATGGCTTTCGACCGAAGTATCATCGTCTACCGCCTTCAGCATCACGTTCCTGATAATGCTTCTGTAGCGGAAGCTCAGGTTATCGTCGGAAAGCAGTTCGCTGTATGTATACTTTGCGCCGACACACAGCTTTGTCAGGTCATCTATATAGTATTTATAATCCCTGTTCCCGGTATCCATCATTTACTGCAGATCCTCGATCTGTCCGCCGGAGAGTTTTACTGCCCGTGCGATCTCGTCAGCATCAAGATCCGTTTCCCTTTCCAGTTCTTCGGCACTTATTTTCCTGCCGATCAGTTCCGCGAGCTTCGATGCTTCGGCAGCGACTCTGCTGACCAGCTGCACCGCTTCGTTCTCTTCCGCTTTGATGTCCAGGTTCATCGAGACCTGGTCCTCCATCGCGTCCATGATCTTACGGACCAGGAAGCCTTCCGCCTCACCGGCGCCGTCAAAAGGCGCCAGCATGGAAACGGAAAGGATGAGAGCTTCGTTGCCTGCTCCGATCAGGTCTTCCATGAACACATCCTGCCCGGCATAAAGCTTTGCGATATCCACAACATCTCTGAGCATATCCTCTGTCAGCCTGCGCTGCGCGTCTCTATCCCCCGCCATGGAGGAGAGCAGCACCGCTTCCCTCTCTCCGCTGCTCAGGGCGGGAATACTCTCCAGCTCTTCCAGATAATAGTCGAGATATGCCCTTTCTTCTTCGGTCATCCTTTCTTCTGCGGACACATTTTCATCCGGGGCGGTGCTGATGCCCCTGCCGCGCAGATATTCACAGACAGCCGCATACTGCTCTTCATCAAGGACATCCGGCAGGAAAGCCTGTTCGATATCCTCCCTGTCCAGCCTGCCGTTCCTGCCGGAAGCAAGCTGTGCCAGTTCTTCAACTTTTTCCAGAAAGCCCTGTTCTTTATTCATTTCCATCTGTTTGGCTGTTCCTTATATGCACATGGGTAAAGAGATGATCCTGACAGTATTCATGCGATCCCTCGCATTTGGAACAATAACGGAATTCCAGATCCGGGGAATCATTTTCCGTCCTGCCGCAGACCGTACAGCGGTGAATGCTCTGTTTCACCGCGGGAGTGATGCGGACCGGACCGCCTCCTGGCGCACTGCCCCCGTTCCGCGGTCCTGCTGCCGCAGGCCGGGATCCGGAGACCGCCTTTTTAAAATCGTTTCTCCGTTTGATCTCCGAAGGCTTCAGCCTTCTCCAGTTCACCGAGCTGAAATAGAAGATCACAAAATTCAGGAGCGACGCGGCGATGGTCACCTTGATATAGAACGGCCCGGTAAAGAAATCATATGCCAGCATCGCGGCATATATGATCCCGAGCCACTTGATCTTGACGGGGATAAAGAACATCAGCAGCACTCTGGCTTCCGGGAACGTGGCCGCAAAAGCCAGGAAGATCGACATATTCACATAGTACGTGGAGAAAGATACTCTTGCTATATAGCTCATCACGACCGGCGCTGTGGAAGCTTCAAAGGGCAGAGCCATACCGCCTATATAGAACACCGGCCTTACAAGATACATTACGCCCATCATGACAAATGCGCTTATCACCGTAAAGATCATTCCGGAGAATATATAGACGTTGTACCGGAATGCACCCCAGGTTCTCTCCAGGGCTGTCCCGATGGAATAATAGAAATACAGCATGATCAGGATAAAAAAGAGACTGCTCTCCCCCGGGGGGATCAGTATCCATGTCAGCAGCCTCCATACCTGTCCGTGCAGGATCGCATACGGATCCAGAGTGAGATATGAAAGGAGCGATCCGTTGGCAAACCTGATCACATATCCGACTATATAGCAGGCGATCAGGATCATGGAAAGGTTCCTGATCGCGTATTTTCCCAGCTTTTTCTGCAGTTTGTCTATCAGTTTATTCATGACGTGTATTGTAGCATCCTGTCTACAGAATCGCAAATCTGGGGTACTCGGATTCATTGCATTTTGCTCACCGGAGCCATATAATCTGGAGTCAAAAGCAAATGTATTTAAATAAGAGGTAACTGTCTTGTTATTGAATAAATACTCACTGGGGATCGATATCGGTTCCACGACCGTCAAATTCGCACTTCTGGATCCTAAAGGCAGCCTTGTATTCTCCGATTACAGACGGCACCATGCCGATATAAAAGGCACTCTGCACGCCCTGACAAAAGAGGCGAGGATGCGGTTCGGAAGCATAACCGTCCATCCGGTCATTACCGGATCGGGCGGCCTTACTCTGGCAAAACACCTGGATATCCCTTTTGAGCAGGAAGTCGTTGCCGTCTCCTGCGCCGTGGAAAAATACGCACCCGGTACTGATGTAGCGATCGAGCTCGGAGGCGAAGACGCAAAGATCATCTATTTTGACCCGAGCGGTATTGAACAGCGCATGAACGGCACCTGTGCAGGAGGCACCGGTTCATTCATAGACCAGATGGCCTCCCTGCTCGAGACCGATGCCGAGGGACTTAACGAATACGCAAAATCCTACCGCTCTCTTTACACTATAGCCGCAAGATGCGGTGTCTTCGCGAAATCCGATATCCAGCCGCTGATCAATGAAGGTGCCACCAGGGAAGACCTGGCCGCTTCCATCTTCCAGGCAGTCGTTATCCAGACCATCTCCGGTCTGGCCTGCGGCAAACCGATCAGGGGCCATGTTGCGTTTCTCGGCGGTCCTCTGCACTTTCTGACAGAACTTAAGGCGGCGTTCGTCCGGACACTTAAACTGGATGACGAGCATATCATCAACGTAAAGAACTCCCATCTGTTCGCAGCCATCGGCAGCGCGATGAACGCGCATGAAGAGAGCCATATCTCTCTGGACAGGCTGGAAGAAAAACTCTCGGGCGAGATCCGTCTGCAGTTCGAGGTCAACCGCATGGAACCCCTCTTCGCCTCCCGTGAAGAGTATGCGGCGTTTTCCCAAAGACATGCAGCCCACAGAGTAGAGTCCGCCCCGCTGTCCTCCTACAGGGGCAACTGCTACCTGGGCATAGACGCAGGTTCCACAACGACAAAACTTGCCCTCATATCCGAAGACGGACAGCTCCTGTATTCGTTTTACAGCAATAACAACGGCTCCCCGATCAATACGGCCATCCGTGCGATCAAAGAGATCCACAGTCAGATGCCCGAAGGCGCCAGGATCGTTTCCGGCTGTTCCACAGGCTATGGCGAAGCTCTGCTGAAATCCGCATTCATGCTGGAAGAAGGCGAAGTGGAAACGATCGCGCATTATTATGCCGCGGCCTTCTTCGACCCGGAAGTCGACTGTATCGTCGATATCGGCGGGCAGGATATGAAATGCATCCGGATCCGCAACAAAGCCGTGGATAACGTCATGCTGAACGAAGCATGCTCCTCCGGCTGCGGGTCATTTATCGAAACATTCGCGAAATCACTGGACTATTCTGTGGAGGACTTTGCTAAAGCCGCCCTTTTTGCGGAGCATCCCATCGATCTGGGCACACGGTGCACTGTCTTCATGAACTCCCGCGTAAAACAGGCGCAGAAGGAAGGCGCAAAGGTCGAGGATATCTCGGCGGGTCTTGCCTATTCGGTCATCAAGAACGCCCTCTTTAAAGTCATGAAGGTCTCTTCCGCCAAAGAGCTCGGCAGCCACATCGTCGTCCAGGGCGGGACTTTCTATAACGACGCTGTCCTGCGCAGTTTTGAAAAAGTCGCGGACTGCGAGGTCATCCGTCCGGATATCGCCGGCATTATGGGCGCGTTCGGTGCGGCCCTGATCGCCAGGGAAAGGTATGACGCATCCGTTCCAGGAACGATGCTCTCCTTTGAAGAGATCGAAAACCTCAAATATGAAACATCCCTTGAGAACTGCGGACGCTGCACGAACAACTGCCGTCTGACCGTCAACCGTTTTGACGGCACGCGTTCATTTATCTCGGGCAACCGCTGTGAAAGAGGACTCGGCAAGGAGATCAGCCACAGCGACATTCCCAATATGTACAGGTACAAACTGAAGCGCCTCTTTTCCTACAGGCCTCTTCCCGAGAGCGAAGCAAAGCGCGGCACTGTCGGTATCCCGAGAGTACTGAACATATATGAGAACTATCCGTTCTGGTATACATTCTTCACAAGGCTCGGCTACCGGGTAGTCCTTTCACCGCTCTCCACCCATGGCATATATGAAATGGGCATCGAATCGATCCCCAGCGAATCCGAGTGCTACCCCGCAAAGCTTTCCCACGGTCATATAGCATGGCTGATCAACAAGGGGATAGATTTTATCTTCTACCCCGCCCTGTTTTATGAGCGGGACGAATTCGGATCGTCGGACAATCATTACAACTGTCCGATCGTCACCTCCTATCCGGAGAACATCAAGAACAATGTGGAGGAACTGGCCGACCGCAATATCCGCTTCTCCAACCCTTTCATGGCTTTCACCAGCCTGGAAACGGTAACAGAAGCCCTGAAAAAGGAATTTTCGGATATTCCTGCAAAAGAGATCGCCGAAGCTTCGGCCGCTGCATGGGAAGAGCTGGCCAACACCCGGCGCGATATACAGAAAGAAGGCGAAAGAGTCCTTCAGTATATGGAGGAACATAAGATCAACGGCATCGTGCTTGCCGGCAGGCCTTATCACATCGATCCCGAGATCAATCACGGCATCCCGGAAATGATCACGGGCTACGGAGTCGCTGTCCTTTCCGAAGACGGTATCTCTCACCTGGCTTCGCCTGAACGCCCCATCACCGTACTGGACCAGTGGATGTACCATACACGGATGTACGCGGCGGCGGCTTATGTCAGGACACGCAGTGACCTGAACCTGATCCAGCTCAATTCATTCGGCTGCGGCATCGACGCTGTTACGACAGACCAGGTCAACGACATCCTTTCCGGTTCGGACAGGATCTACACCTGCCTGAAGATCGACGAGGTCAACAATCTTGGTTCCGCCAGGATCAGGGTCCGTTCCCTCCTTGCAGCGATCAGGATCAAGGAACGCATCGGCGGCAAAGCCAAAGTGGTCCCCACCAGCATAAACAAAGTGCCCTTCACAGAGGACATGCGCAAAAACTACACGATCCTCTGCCCTCAGATGTCGCCCATCCATTTTGAACTGATGGAGCCTGCCATGAAAGCCTGCGGCTATAACATGGTCGTGCTTCCCAACGACAACAGGAAAGCTGTCGATTACGGGCTCAAGTATGTTAATAACGATGCCTGCTACCCTTCCCTGTTCGTAGTCGGTCAGATCATGGAAGCCCTGGAATCCGGGAAATATGATCCGGACCGCACTGCCGTGATCATGTCACAGACAGGAGGCGGCTGCCGCGCATCCAATTATGTCGGTTTTATCAGGAGGGCTTTAAGGAAGGCCGGCATGGAACAGATCCCTGTGATCTCCGCCAATCTGGCCGGAATCGAAGACAACCCGGGCTTCAAGGTCGACCTGACGATCCTTTCCAGGCTCGCTTTCGCTATCGTGATCGGCGACGTATTCATGCGCTGTGTCTACCGGATGCGTCCTTATGAACTGGAACCCGGCAGTGTCAATGCCCTGCACGCAAAGTGGCGTGAAAAATGCATTGATTTCCTTAGTCACCTGAAGACGTTCAACATCATTAAACTGCACAGGATCTGCAAACAGATCATAAAGGATTTCGACGCGGTACCGATCGACGAAAAGAGAAAGCCCCGTGTCGGCATCGTCGGCGAGATCCTCGTCAAATACGCACCTGCTGCCAACAACCATCTTGTAGACCTTCTGGAGGCTGAAGGCGCCGAGGCATCCGTTCCCGACCTGATGGGCTTCATGCTCTACTGTTTCTACAATCAGGTCTATAAGGCCGATCATTTCGGCACCAGCAGGCGGGCTGCCTTTTTATGCAATACAGGGATCAGGGCTATCGAATTCTTCTTAAGGCCTATTTACAGGGCTTATGAAAAGAGCCGTCATTTCGAGGCGCCGGCCAGTATCTACTCTATCGTCGAATACGCCAGACCGATCGTTTCGATCGGCAACCAGACCGGGGAAGGCTGGTTCCTGACCGGCGAAATGGTAGAGCTTATACACGCCGGCATACAGAATATCGTCTGTATACAGCCCTTCGGCTGCCTTCCCAACCATGTTGTCGGCAAAGGCGTAGTGAAACAGATCCATAAGCTCTATCCCATGGCCAATATTGCCGCTGTGGACTATGATCCCGGCGCCAGCGAGGTCAACCAGCTCAACCGCATCAAGCTGATGCTTGCCGCTGCGGAAAGAAATATGGAAAAAGAAAAGGCTGCTGCGGAGGCAGGTAATAACGAAGGCAATAAGAGCATTGAGATCCGCAGAAATGAAAAAGAACTGAAAAAAGCAGTTTAAGGCAGAACACAAAAGAAGAGGGTATCGATCTTATCTTTGATCCATACCCTCTTCTAAATTACACTGTCCACTGGTCTGAATACCTCCGTGTTCTTTAGATTTTTTTTCGTATTTTTTCCATCTTACTTTTGTACTGATTGTACCTGGATGTCGTGCCTTTTATATTTTCTTTGTTTTTTCAGGTCCACGATCTTCATCCTCTTTATAGTGTACTTAAATACGAATATTCAGTTTTTCAATATTTTATAAATCTTTGGATCTTTAATTATTCCGGTGGTCCGTACCTTCCTTTCTTCTTTTTTTTATTTTATAGGTGATCTTCTCGTCACCTTTTTTATTTCTTTTTGTAATTTCATTATACAAGAAGCTTCTTAATTGTCAATACAATTTTGCTAATTAATTAAATATTTTTTCAATTAACCATATTGCTGGTGAATTTAATAAAAGCGGCAAATATAAAGATCCGCTGTTTTCCTTTTCATCATCTGTTTATAACAGAAAATGTCACCAAAAAAGGCACCCGGTCTGACGGGTGCCTTTTCCTGATATACTCATTCGGTCATCACATATCCAGCGGGAACCTGGCTGTAAGGGAAGCAATGATGTTCCTTGCCTTTTCGATACCCTCTTCCTTCTCGTGGATCACGATGGAGATCGCTTCCGCAACTTCGTCCATCTCTGCAGTGCCGAAGCCCCTGGTCGTTACGGCAGGTGTCCCAAACGTATGCCGCTCGTTACGAACGGGGATCTCTTTTCATTCGGGATCGTATTCTTGTTTGCGGTGATGTGTGCCTCGTCCAGCCACTTTTCAACTTCCTTGCCGGTCAGGTCGAAATTGGTGAGATCCACCAGCATCAGATGGTTGTCCGTGCCGTCCGATACGATCTTCACGCCGCGCTTTTTGAGTCCTTCGCTGAGTGCTTTTGCATTGTCGATGATCTGCTGCTGGTATGCTTTGAACTCAGGTGTCAGCGCTTCTTTGAAGCATACGGCCTTGGCGGCGATCACGTGCTCAAGCGGTCCGCCCTGGATGCCGGGGAATACTGCCTTGTTCAGATGGAACTTCTCTGCCGCTTCGCTGTTGGCGAGGATCAGGCCGCCTCTGGGGCCGCGGAGCGTCTTATGTGTCGTCGTTGTTACGATATCGGCATAAGGGAACGGATTCGGATGGAGCCCTGCTGCCACAAGGCCTGCAATATGGGCGATATCAGCCATCAGTACCGCGCCGCATGCATCGGCGGCTTCCCTGAACTTCTTAAAGTCGATCGTCCTGGAATACGCGGAAGCACCGGCAATGATCAGCTGGGGTCTATGCTCTTTGGCAAGACGGATCACCTCATCGTAATCGATCACGCCGTCTTCGTTTACGCCATAGGGAACAACATTATAATACGAACCCGAAATATTGGCCGGGCTTCCGTGGGTAAGATGGCCGCCCTGGTTAAGGTTCATGCCCAGGATAGTATCGCCGGGTTTTAAAACGGCGAATTCAACGGCAAAGTTGGCCTGTGCGCCGGAATGCGGCTGCACATTGGCATATTCGCATCCGAACAGTTCTTTTGCCCTTTCAATGGCAAGGTTCTCTACAATATCCACATCCTGGCAGCCGCCGTAATAGCGCTTGCCCGGATAGCCTTCCGCATACTTGTTGGTCAGCGGGCTGCCCATTGCGGCCATGACCGCCTTACTTACCCAGTTTTCAGACGCGATCAGCTCAATATGATCGTTCTGCCTGGCCATCTCCAGTTCGATCGCTTCCGCGATCTCGGGGTCTACCCTGCGTACCTCTTCAATTGAATACATAGGACCTCCTGTTTAATGAAGTGAAGTACTTATGCTTTTCCATTTCCTGCGGAAGTAGTATAGCATAATCCGGTCAGTTTATGATTGTTTTTTTATTATAATTCCGCTGCGCCTGCCATCAGCATTTCCAGGGCGGCGCCCGCATCGATCTTTCCGGATTTGTATTCGGTATCGATCGCGGCCATCCGGTCGATAAGGCTGACCAGTTTCTGTTTCTTAAATCCCGACAGCACCAGCCGGTATCTTTTCGATATGACGAATACCGGCAGTTTTAATTCCTGGGCGATCTGCGCATCCGGCATCTTTCCCGAAAGCTCACCGACCCTGAGCAGGTTCAGGAACTGTCTCTGAAGAAGAGACAGGATGACCTGCGGTGCCGTCTGAAGGCTGCACAATTCCATATAGATAGAAAAGACTGTGTCAGCCTGCTTTCTGACCAGGGCATCCGTCAGTTCAAAGACTCTGTCCTTCAGCTGTGCCTGGCCCATGGTCAGGATATCTTCCCTTGTCACTGCGGCGGGGACCTGTACCCCGTCTTCCATTTTGTAACAGATCAGTTTTTCGATCTCCGCATTGACGGCCAGCATATCCGTTCCGGTCCTGTCCAGGAAATAGGCCAGATCCGCACCGGAGATCGTCAGTCCTGCCTTTTTGAAGAGTCCCGCGGCCCATTTGCCGATCATGGCGGGTTCTATACTGTCGCAGTCAAGCACAAAGCCGGTCTTGTCGATCACCTTGTAGAGTTTCGACCTTTTATCCGTCTTTGCTTCAGACATGATGATCATCGTGGTATCCGGCATGACCGGCAGGAATTCCGAAAGTGCCGCGGCATCGTTTGCGCCTTTGTCGAAAAAGCCCGTATCCTCCAGGACGATCACCCTTTTTTCGGAAAAGAAAGGAAGCGTCTGCGCCATTTCGATGATCCGGTCCGCAGCAGCATTTTCACCCGCGAACCTGGAATAGTTGAAACAATCCCCGGCTTCCTGTACGCTGCCAAGGCCAAGCGCCGCTGTCACGAGCCTGTCCCTGTTCTGGTTGCGCAGATAAGCCTGCTCTCCCAGAAGCAGATAAATGCTTTTGAAGGAACGTTCCCGGATGTCATTATTGAGCGCGTTCTGCGCAGCCGCAAAATCATTTTTAGTCTGTGCCATACGTTTCATTATAGACCAGAAATCTTCCGTCTGGAAATGCCCTTATGCAGATCGCTCCGTGTTCTGCCGTGCACAGTACGCGGCTTCCGGTATTTTCAAGCCTGTCCAGCGTTTCTTTATGCGGATGGCCGTACGGATTGGACCTTCCCGCGGATATCAGGGAAAGCTGCGGCTCAAAAACATCCAGGAATTCCTCTGAAGTTGAATCGCGGGATCCGTGGTGCGCCACTTTCAAAAGTTCGATCCCGCCGGGGTCCGGACTGCCTTTGTATTTCCGGTAAGCCTCCGCCGCACTCTCTTCCTGTGTGCTCTCCAGGTCCCCGGTGAACAGCGCGTCGAACTCTCCGTAAGACAGCAGGAATGTCAGGGAAGTCTCGTTCGCATCCGCATAGGTGCGGCCATGCTCCGGATGCAGTACCGTAAGCGTAAGCTCCTGCGTACCGGTTGAAGCTTCCCGGACGAGCACGTCTCCTTTCGCCATATAAGCGACCGGGATACCCCTTAAGTCCGCAGCCGCTTCCAGTTTCCGGTACCATTCTCCCTTATCGTTTTCCGGTATATCCGGCAGACAGAGGCATTTTACACGGATGCGTCCTTCCTCCAGCAGCTCGTAAGAGGCACTCAGGTGGTCATAATCATCGTGACTGATGATCATAAGATCAATGTTCCGGACTCCGTAATATGAAAGACACGGATACAGACTGTATTCATAGAGAGCGCTTTCCGACGATGAACCACCGTCCGCAAGTATGTTTCCTGCACCGCACCGGATCAGGATCCCGTCACCCTGTCCCACGTCCAGCATACAGATATCCAAGCCTGTGTGGATCCGCACCAGCAGGATCAAAAGACCAAAGACCGTAAGCAGCACGGCGCCGGTCTTTCTTTTCATACTGCCCTGACCGGAAGCTTTCTTTCCGGATATCAGATATACAGAGAGTAAAAAGCAGGTATAACAGGCCGCCATCCTGACAACGGACGGCCTGCCGGTGATCAGAGTGCTGTACGGCAGGGCTCCCGCCCTGCCCGACAGTGTATCGATAAAATACAGTATCATCCTCAGCCAGAGCGATGAAATACCTGCCGCCATACTGCCGGGCAGCAGGGCGCCTGCCGCGATAAGGATCATAACAGACGGGATCAGCAGTTCCATCAGAGGCAGAATGATAAGATTCAGCAGTATGCTGTACGGAGGAAAAGAGTAAGATGAGCGAATAAACAGCGGAAGCATGAACAGCCAGAAGAACAGCCCTCTCGAAAGACTGCCCTTAAAGAATTCAGCAGATACGGCGATCACGGTGACAGCACCGAACGAAAACACAAAGCCGGTATCGAACAGACAGTACGGTTCTGCCGCAAGAAGAAGGATGGCCGAAAGACTCAGGGCTGAAAGCATGTCATAAGTCCTGTTTACAAGACGGGCCGCCTGACGCACAAGGAACATCAACACCGCCCTGAATACGGATACGCCAAAACCGGTCATCATACCATACAGGATCATTACAGCGGCAGAAACAAGAGCTGCCCTCCTGATCCCGATCCCTTCAAAAGCCGGCAGCCCCGGCAGCTTTTTCCTACCGGTCAGGATCCCGAACAAGCCGCTGCCGATCAGCGAAACGTGAAGGCCGGAAATGGCCAGGATATGAATGATGCCGCTGTCTTTATAGAGCAGTTTCGTTTCGGAGCTGATCATACCTTTTTCGCCCAGCAGCATCGCTCCCGCCGTTCCCGCCTCCCTGATATCGAGATTGTCCAGAAGTATCCGGCGGCAGAAGATCCTGAACCCGCGCAGCCACTCGCCGATGCATGTAACAGGTGCCTGCAGAAACCTGATACGTTCTCCCGGCACTGTTCCGGTCACCCTTCCGTTATACAGGGCGAAAGCATGTTTCTTTATGCTGTGATAACGCTTTAGGTCAAATTCACCCGGGTTCGTCGCTGCCCGGAACAGGTATACCGTACCGGCAGCAGATACATGTTTTCCTCTGAACAGACTCTTCTCCAGAAGAGCCAGCCCGTCTTCTTCCCCGTCGATATAGACCAGTATGCTCCAGCCTTCCGGGATCTTGTCCACTCCCTCCAGCTCGACCACAAGGGAAAACTGTCCCTCACTGCTCAGCTTCAGGTATCTGTCCTTAACGGTACCGTCAAAGGCCATGATCCTGTGCCCGTACTTATCAAAACTGTTCCCGCAGTACAGGCCCGGTTCAAACAGCCGCAGCACGACATAAAGTATAAGTATAAAGACCGCTGCGCAGATACACAGCGGGCGTGAAGCAGGACGTATATAAATTCCTTCTTTCCGGAAAGATCAGACGGCCGTTCTCTGTTTATAAGACAGGGGAATGCTGACGGTAAAGGTACTGCCCTCATTCTCTTTGCTGACTACGGAGATCGTCCCGCGGTGCAGCACGACGGCGCTCTTTACGATGGCAAGACCCAGGCCTGTCCCGCCGACTTCCCTGGATCTGGATTTGTCTACACGATAGAAACGTTCATAGATATACGGAAGCGCTTCGGCGGGGATCCCGCTGCCCGTATCACTCACGGCGACGGTAAACATCTTATGGTCCGAATCAACGGTCACGTCCACCCTGCCGTGGTCTTTATTATACTTGACCGCGTTGTCCACCAGGTTGGTGATGATCATGGTCATCTTGACTTCATCCACATATGCCGTAACATCACGCTCGGAAAGCAGGGTCAGCTCAATATCGCGTTTCTGGGCGAGGGGGCGGACACGCTTCAGTATCCTCTCTGCCAGGGCGTTGATGTTGACCGCCGTGATGTTCATTGGCGCCGCTTTCTGTTCGATCTTTGTAAGGCCCAGGAGTTCCTGGATCAGATCGTTCTCCCTGTCGATCTCTTCATCGATATCTTCCAGGAATTCCCGGTACATTTCAGGCGGGACATCCTCCTGGAGAAGGAGTGAATCTGCCAGTACTTTCATGGACGCCATAGGCGTTTTCAGCTCATGTGATACATTTGAGACAAATTCCAGCCTGGATCTGTCCATATCATCCAGCCTGCCGGTCAGAGTATTGAACTCCTCCGCGATCTGTTCAGTCTCCAGATAACCGGAGCCTGACACGTCCTGATCCGTATGGCCAAGGCTCCGCTCGGTCACAGCCTCCTTCAGTCTTTCAACTGGCCTGGCCAGGATCGCTGTAAGAAGGACTGATATAAGGATCACGACAAGAAACAGGATCAGTTCCAGTGTGAACGTATCCCTGACAAAAGCCTTATGGACAATACCCTGGCCGAATTCCTTCAGGTTGGACCTGATCATGATCTCACCCATGACAAACACGGGAATGATCCCGGTCAATAGAAGGCATACGAACAGACGGAGCTTCATGCTCCGGAGAAATGAAAAAGCCCCCTGCCTCTTTTCAGTACTGTTTTCCTTCATCTGGCAGGATCTCTGTAATAATACCCTACGCCCCATTTAGTGCGGACATACCTGGGTTCTGACGGATTGCTCTCGATCTTCTCCCTGAGCCTCCTGACATGGACGTCCACAGTCCTGTCTTCGGCGGGATAATCCTCTCCCCATATCCTTTTCAGCAGGGATTCCCGGTCATAGACCTTGCCGGGATGCCTGACCATCAGTTCCAGGAGTTCGAACTCCTTGCCTGTCAGGTTGATCTCCCTTCCTGCGATGGAGAGAGTCCGGTTATCCGTGTCCATGATGAGATCTCCGCTGATGAGCCTTGTGCCGGCGGCAGGCGCTGCGGATTTCTGTCCGGTCCTCCTTAAGACCGCCTTGATCCTCGCCTTGACCTCCAGTATATTGAACGGTTTAAGGATGTAATCATCGGCACCGTAATCGAGACCGGTCAGCTTATCGATGTCATCTCCCTTGGCAGTCAGCATGATAACAGGAACATTTGAAAACTGCCGCATCTGGCGCAGGACATCGAATCCCGACAGTCTGGGCAGCATAACATCCAGCAGTACGGCATCCGGGTTTTCCGAATGCAGCATTTCGAGCGCTTCTTCACCGTCATAGGCACACACAACGTCGTAACCGTCCTGTGCCAGTGAAAAGCTCAGGCCTTTAACGATGGACTTCTCATCGTCCACCACAAGTATTTTAGACATTCTATCCTCCGAAGCCGCAGCCGCAGGCCGCGGCGGCAACTGCGTACCTGCAGGCACACATATTCAGTACCCGCTTACGCAGATCTTATCCTTGATCTTCTCATACAGCGCTTCCCCGATACCGCTGACCAGCATAATGTCTTCGGTACTCTTAAAAGCGCCGTTCAGCTCCCGGTAATCCGTTATATCGGAAGCGCGCTTCTCCCCTATCCCGGGAAGATCTGTCAATTCTGATGCAGGCGCGGTATTGATATTGATCCGGCCGTCATCACGGGCTGCGGCACCGGCTTTCTCCGCGGCGGAAGCGATGTACACAACATCGGCATCCCGCAGGATGGCGGCCAGGTTGATCCCGTCCGGTCGTGCTTCCTCTGTCATGCCGCCTGCAGCTTCGACGGCTTCGAACACCCGGGATCCTTCGTCGAGTTCATATACGCCCGGCTCACGGACCTGCCCGCATACATAAACGAACAGCTTTTGTCCCCCGTCCGGGCCGGTTTCGGTATCGTTACCGGTCCTGTTATCCGGCAGATCTTCCTGCTCTTCCGGAGGATCCGCCACTATCCTGATGCCGGCCGGGCCGGCTGAAGTAAAACGCGGTGAAGAGCATGCGCCTGCGGCCGAAACGGCCAGAACCGCAAAAATCAGGCATATAAGGCGGTTCCGCCTGCCTGACTTTTCATCTGTTTTACTGAATCGTTTTCTGATCAGCATCACACAGTCATCCTTTCCTTATATGGCATACATCCGAACATGTCCGGCGTGTGCGGCTGTGTGATGCAATTAATTGTAGCTAATGGTTTTTTAGTTTACAAGAAACAAATGTTAAGTTTATAAATACTTTATATCAGTCCCCGCCGGTCAGTTCCGACCGGATATCGACCGGTTCCGGATCTGTGATCCTGGCAGTTCCCGAAGCGTCACGCCCCAGCTGGCTCATACACTGCTCATAGAGTTCGTACAGGCATTCTTCCGCGTCTTCCCCGCTCCATACCTTCTGCAGCATGTTCTCGGTCAGCATCCAGAAGTTTCCCAGTTCCCTCATTTTTACAATGGGTTCGGACTTCTCATATGCCGCATAGAAACCATCCATACGGGGATCCGTAAGTGCGGCAGGCCTTGCGCAGGGAAGTTTCCCGGACTGTTCATACAGCATTGCCCCCCTGTCATAGACAAGGTACTTTGCCACAGCTGATGCTGCTTCCTGCTCGGCACTGTATCCGTTCAGGACCAGCGCGTAAGTCACAGACATCCCCTTTGCCCGGAGAGTATCCGTGACATCCGGCAGCGGGGCGCTGCCGAAATCCCCGATCAGGCCCTCGTCCTGCAGGAGTTCTGCCGTTTCAAATCTTTTCAGGATATCCGTCGTCGCCAGGGAAAAAACATACTTCCCGTGCAGGAAATCATTGACTACGGTCTCATAATCCACTTCCGACGCATCGATCGAAAAGTAGGATGACAGCTGCTGATATGTCTGCAGACATTTAAGGACATCCCTGTCATAGATCCGCAGCATCTGCGGGTCATCCCCGCCGGCGCCTCCGGCCTCGATCGCCGAACCTATGAAACCGTAATTATAGAAAATATCATTGACGTCCCATTTAAACACGTCGGTAACACCGGCCGGAGCATTATACAGGTTGGAAAAACCGATCAGGCCCGTCACCGTAGCCGGTACGGCATCGCCCTCCCCCAAAAGAGCCGGGTCATAAACAAAGGCCGCCGTATCAAAGTACATCGGCCAGCCCACGATCTTGTCGTCACAGGTGACCGCGTTCACTGCCGCTTCGGGGAAGAACGGCGGGTCTTCAAAATGCAGGTCCCCGCTCACGGGGACGGCAAGCCCTGAAAGGTATGCCATCTCCAGCTGGTCATTACCCGTTATGAACAGGTCAGGCAGGTCCTCGTCGGCTTCGATCGACGCCCGGTTCACCTGTTCCAGAAAGGCGGCGTTTTCCACGTAACTGATATCCAGTCTCAGGTCCCTGTTGTTTTCATTGAAATAGAGTTCCGCGCCCGAGAGGAATTCGTCCAGCGCTTTGTCCGAATACCAGAGCCTGACAGTCTTTCTGCCGGCAAACAGTCCTTCATTTCGTTCCGGCAGCCTGATGATCCCGTACCGGAACGCGGTAAAAACCACGGCAGCAATGCTTGCTGCCGCGGCCAGTGAAAGTACCCACCATAATACTATTTTTCTTTTCCTGGTCTTTTTCCAGTCAGAATTCTTCTTCACTTAACCGAATACTTCCTTTATCGCCTTATCCAGGATCAGGAGCATCTCGTCCACGTTTTCCCTGCTGATCACAAGGGGCGGGACAAACCGGATGATACTGCTTCCCGCACTTATGATGACCAGTCCGAGGTCCATTGCCTTTTTTATCACATCTCCCGCAGGTCTGTCAAAGATCAGTCCCTGCATAAGTCCGGCACCGCGCCTTCCGGTTATGAAATCATATTTCTGAACCAGGCTGTCCAGACCGGCCTCAAGATATGCCGAAACGTCCCTGACATGCGCCAGGACATCCGACTGTTCGAACAGGTCCAGGACAGCATTTACGGACGCGGCTGCGAACGGATTGCCTCCGTAAGTCGTACCGTGATCCCCGGGCACCAGCGTCAGGGAGGCGGCTTTTTCCGTCATCAGGAATGCGCCTACGGGGACGCCGCAGCCAAGGCCTTTGGCCAGAGTCATGATATCCGGCCTTACGCCGTAATTCTCAAACGCGAACATGGAACCTGTCCTGCCCATGCCGCACTGGATCTCGTCAAAGATCAGCAGCATTTCATTTTCGTCACAGATCCTGCGCACTTCTTCCAGGAATTCCTGCTGTGCGGGGATCAGGCCGCCTTCGCCCTGTACGACTTCCATGATCAGCGCGCAGGTCCTGTCGCTGACCAGCGCCTTCACACTGTCGATGTCGTTCATTTTCGCAAAGCGGACATTGGCTGCCATGGGACCGAAGGGCTTTCTGTACGCTTCGTTGCCCGTAACGGACAGCGCGCCATAGGTGCGTCCGTGGAAGGAGTGCTCCAGCGCGATCACTTCATGATCATCCTTCCCGTCCCTGCCGTAACCGTATTTCATGGCGCTCTTTACGGCGCCTTCCACTGCTTCCGCACCGCTGTTGGTAAAGAAGACCCTGTCCATCCCGGTCAGGGCTTTGAGCCTGTGTGCAGCATTGATGGCCGGAACGTTATAGAAATAATTCGACGTATGCAGGAGCTTGTCGATCTGGGTCTTCAGCGCGTTGTTATAGTACTCATTGCCGTAACCGAAGGCGAATACCGCAATGCCCGCGGCAAAATCCAGGTATTTTTTTCCTTCGATATCATACAGGTAAACGCCCTTGCCGTGATCGAAAACGATAGGATAACGGTTATAGGTATGCAGCAGGTCATTTTCCGCCTGCGCGATGAGTTCCATCATTTCTGCCATTATTTGCTCATACCTCCTGGTCTTTGTAGAATACAGTGCCGACGCCCTGGTCGGTAAATATCTCCAAAAGCAGGCAGTGCGGGATCCTGCCGTCAAGGATATGCACCCTGCGCACTCCGCTGTCCACTGCTTCGATACAATCTGAAAGTTTCGGCAGCATGCCGCCGCCGATCATGCCGCTTCCTATAAGTTCCTTTGCCTCGTCCACGCTGATCCTGGAAATGAAGGATGACTTATCCTCGAAATCACGGTAAAGACCTTCCACATCCGTCAGATATACCAGCTTGTCCGCCTTTACTGCCCTGGCGATCGCACAGGCAGCATCATCCGCGTTGATATTGTATGTATCGAAATTGTCATCGAGGCCGACAGGCGCTACGATCGGAAGGTAGTCCTGCTCCAGCAGGTCGTAAAGGATCCTGGGATCCACGCCGCAGATGTCGCCGACAAATCCGATATCCTGTCCTCCGGAATACCGCTTTTTAACCTTCAGGAGCCCGCCGTCCTTGCCGTTGATGCTGACGGCCCTGACACCCAGTTCCTCTACCATAGTGACAAGGTTCTTTCCGACCCTGCCGAGGACCATCTCGGCGATCTCCATCGTTTCTTCATCCGTTACGCGCAGTCCGTTGATGAACTGTGCTTCCTTTCCGCTTTTGGCGACCCAGCTGCTGATGGCCTTGCCGCCGCCGTGCACCAGGATAGGTTTGAAGCCGACCAGCTTAAGGAGCGTAACGTCTTCGATAACGCTGTGCTGCAGCTCGGCGTTTGTCATGGCGCTGCCGCCGTATTTGACAACGATGATCTTGCGGTTGAATTTCTGGATATACGGCAGCGCCTCAATCAGGACCTGTGCTTTTTTCTGTGCCAGGAGCCTCTTCTCTTCCAATTCCATTTTATAACTGTATCCTTTCAGCTTCTGTAATCTGCGTTGATCGTCACATAATCATAGGTGAGGTCGCAGCCGAACGCGGTGGCTTCGCAGGAACCCGCCGCGAACACGGCATGGATGAGCACCACCGGCTTCTTTAAGAGTTCAGTGGCCTTTTCCTCATCGAAGGGGACCGGGTCGCCGTCGTTATAGATCAGCATTTTGTCAGACGGGTCATCCGCATTTTCAAAATAGAGTTTCACCGCATTCGGATCAAAATCGACACCGGCATAGCCCAGCGCGCAAAGTATGCGTCCGAAATTCGCGTCGGCGCCGAATACGGCCGCCTTTGTCAGGCTGGAACAGATCACGGATCTGGCCAGTATCCTGGCATGCTCCAGCGTATCCATACCGGAGACGGTCATTTCGATCCTCCTGGTCGCGCCCTCCCCGTCGCCGGCCATCATTCTCGCCAGTTCCAGGCAGACGGCCCTGAGTGCTTCATAGAAAGCCTTATATCCCTCGTCCTCCGCAGTGATCGCAGGCGCGCCGCTCATGCCGTTCGCCATGACGACAAAGGTATCATTCGTGGAGGTATCCCCGTCGACGGAGATCATATTGAAGGATTCGTCTGCGATCTCCCTGACGGCTTTCTGCAGAAGTTCTTTTTCTATAGCCGCGTCGGTAGCCATGAAGGCCAGCATGGTGCACATATTCGGATGGATCATACCGCTGCCCTTGCACATACCGGCAATGGTCGCTGTCGTACCATACAGGTCGAATGTATACGCACTCTCCTTCGGGACCGTATCCGTCGTCATGATCGCCCTGACAGCTTTGTTCGCGCTTTCCCTGGAAACATCCAGTGTGCCTGCCATCTTTTCAATTCCGGACCTGATCCTGTCCATCGGCAGCTGCATGCCGATCACGCCTGTGGAACCGACGAGTACTTCCTTTTCACCGATGCCGAGAGCGCCGGCTGCAGCCGAAGCTGTTGCCGAACAGATATCCAGGCCCTCCTGTCCGGTACACGCATTGGCGATACCGGAATTGACCACGACCGCCCTTACGCCCTTTCCTTCCGATATTATATCCCTGTCCCAGATCACGGGAGCTGCCTTGACGACGTTGCTCGTGAAGACACCGCCGCAGGTACACAGCTCTTCAGAACGGATCAGGATCATATCTTCCCTGTCTTTATACTTAATGCCCGCCGCGCAGGATGAAACGGAAAAACCTTTAGGGGCTGTGATCCCCCCGTCTATTTTCTGCATATTGCAAGATCCTCCTGAAATTGTATTACGGTGCGTCGGGGATAAAGTCGATCCCCGCCTTTTCGTCCAGGCCGAACATGACGTTCATGTTCTGTACTGCCTGGGACGCCGCGCCTTTCATCAGATTGTCCAGTGCGGACATCATAATGAGACGACTGCATCTTTTATCGACTGCAAAGCCGATATCCACATAATTGCTGCCTTCCACGAAACGGGTCTCGGGACAGCCTTTTTCTCCCAGCAGGCGGATGAAATACTCACTGCCGTAATGCTGTTCATATGACTTCCGGATCAGGTCCGCCGGATCGTCCGCGGCCAGTGCTTTTTCCGTCAGACTCGCATATGCCGTGACCAGGATACCCCGGTTCATCGGGACAAGGTGCGGCGTGAAGGTCAGGGTGACCGGCTTTGTCCCGGCTCCCTTTGCATAGGAAAGCTGCTCCTCTATTTCCGGCGTGTGCCTGTGGTTGGTGACGCCGTACGCTTTCGCGCTCTCATTTACTTCACAGTACAAATTGGCAGTCTTTGCTCCGCGTCCCGCGCCGGAGACACCGCTCAGCGCATCCACCACCAGTGTTCCGGTATCGATCAGTCCGTCGGCCACAGGCGGCAGGCAGGCAAGGATCGATGAAGTCGTATAGCAGCCGGGATTGGCCAGGATCCTGGTATCCCTGATCTTTTCGCGGTTGATCTCCGTCAGGCCATAGACCGCTTCCGCAAGATACTGCGGTGCCTTATGTTCGATCTTATACCATTTTTCATAAACACTGACGTCTTTCAGCCGGAAATCCGCGGAGAGGTCGATTATCCTGCATCTTTCCAGCAGCGCTTCGCTCATCATGCCGGCACAGGCACCCTGCGGAGTGGCCGTAAAGATCACATCCACGCTGTCAGCCAGCTCCAGGAGCATTTTGCCGGCTTCTTCAGAGCCGTCCATATTGTCATCTACATATAATAATTGTGTCCTGCCCCTCAGGTTTCCGTATACATCCGCAGCCGGAGTTCCCTTGTTGCTCCTCGAACCCGCAAAAACAAGTTCCGCGTCCGGATGCGCCAGCAGGATCCTCGCGATCTGCGCGCCGCCGTAGCCGGCCGCTCCGATTATCCCTGCTTTTACTTTTTCTTTCATGAACAGTCTCCTTTAATTTTCCGACCCTTCGATGAACTGGGTGATGTTTTCCTTATTTAATACGAATTCATAATAATTCAGATCTTCTCTTTTCGTCCAGCCGATCTGCTTCCAGAATGCATTCCCGCCGTCATTTTTCGCAAAAGCGATCAGCGTAACCTTGTTGATCTTTTCCGCTTCCAGAGCCTTCATGCAGAAGCCGACCATCGCTGTGCCGATCCCTTTCCTGCGGTAATGCTTTTCCACGCATACATGGTAGAGACTGCCCTGCCGGCCGTCGTTCCCGCACAGGATGGAACCGATGATCTTTCCGTCGGGGAGCTCGGCTACGGCACTAGTAGAAGGATTTCTTCTGATAAACCGTATGACATCTTCCTTCGAATCATCGATCGAACGGATCCCGAAACCCGAGATCGTGAACCAGAGAGAATGGACCATTTCATAATCCTTTTCCGTCATGGCCCTGATCACAACACCGTCTGCCAGAAAGCTGATATCCTTGTATTCAGTCATGTTAATTCCAAACTCCGATCGTTCTTCTGCCGTTTCTTCTTCCTTAAGAATTATAACTATACATTGCGGACGGATAAATAGCAAGTATTATTCATATAATATTCACTATATATTCAATTTCAATGCTAATAATTGCCATATTTTCGTTGGAATAATGAATATTCTATGTATAAATTTCCACTTGCATTTCGTCTTTGGCTTGTGTATATTTCTTTATGTTGATCACGCAAAGACTTTCGTCACCGTTAAGCCGGCACAGCCGGCATGAAAAGGAGATAAATCATGGCAGCAAAAGAAAAAGTAGTTCTTGCATATTCCGGCGGACTCGATACAACAGCTATCATCCCGTGGCTGAAAGAAAACTTCGACTATGAAGTCATCTGTGTCTGCATTGACTGCGGTCAGGCCGAGGAACTGGACCACCTTGAGGAAAGGGCAAAATACTGCGGCGCGGACAAGCTTTACATTCTGGATGTAACGGATGAGTTCTGCGACGAGTATATCGCTCCCTGCATCCAGGCTCATGCGGTCTACGAGAACAAGTACCTGCTCGGCACTTCCATGGCCAGGCCCCTTATCGCCAAGAAGCTTGTCGAGATCGCCCGCAAGGAAGGCGCGTCCGCGATCTGCCACGGCGCTACCGGCAAGGGCAACGACCAGATCCGTTTCGAGCTCGGTATCAAAGCCCTGGCTCCCGATATCAAGATCATTGCTGCCTGGAGAAATGAAAAGTGGACACTGGATTCCAGACAATCCGAGATCGAATTCTGCAAAGCTCACGGTATTGATCTGCCCTTCTCCGCGGACTCCAGTTACAGCCGTGACAGGAACATCTGGCACATCAGCCATGAAGGCCTTGAGCTGGAAGACCCCGCGAACGAGCCTAACTTCGACCATCTTCTGGTCATGGGCGTTACGCCTGAAAAAGCTCCCGATAAGAAGACCTATATTACGATCACATTCGAAAAAGGCATCCCTGTCAAGCTGAACGGTGAGGCCATGAAGCTTTCCGATATCATCCGCGCGCTGAACAAACTCGGCGGCGAGAACGGCATAGGTATCGTGGATATCGTCGAGAACCGTGTTGTTGGCATGAAGTCCAGGGGCGTTTATGAAACACCCGGCGGCACTATCCTTTACGAAGCCCACCAGCAGCTGGAAGAACTCATCCTGGACCGCGACTCCTACGCCATGAAGGATGACATTGGCCATAAATTCGCCAGTCTGATCTACGAAGGCAAATGGTTCACCCCCTTAAGGGAAGCCGAGCAGGCTTTTATCGAGTCGACTCAGCAGTATGTTACCGGTGAAGTAAAGCTTGCCCTCTATAAGGGCAATATCATCAAGGCCGGCACGACTTCACCCTACTCTCTCTACAACGAGAGCATCGCTTCCTTTACGACCGGCGATCTTTACGATCACCACGACGCGGAAGGCTTCATCAACCTCTTCGGTCTTTCCTGCAAGGTACGCGCGATGAAAATGCAGTCCCTTGGAGAAAACAGCTGATCCGTCCTCAGGATCCCCTGATCGATCGTTATATCCGGGCAGGCAGGCGCCTGTCCGGATTTTTTATTCTGCTTATACCCTAAAACATGGGTTTATGTTACACTCTCCATAAGGAGTGAGATAACCGGATGCTGGTTCTGCAGATAAATAAAAAAGGATACTTCATGTCGAAGCTGCTCTCGGGAGCGGACTTCGATTTATTTTTGCTCTCGGAAGCCGTCGTAAAGACCGACGTGACCTGGCAGATCGACGGCCGGATCAATGAAGCCTACTTCAAGACCGGTAACGACGGGGACGATCAACCGGAACAGGAAGGCAGCGGGAACGGGACACTGCCCTATATTCCCTGGCGGGATATCCGCGGACGGATCAGAGACCTGATCAGGGGGAAAACGGCGCCCGGCCTGCTCCGTTTCCAGCTCATTTTTGATAAAGATGCTGCTGTTTCCGGAACAGTCCCCGATCTCGGGGCAGCACTGCCGGATGGCTTCGCATACATCATGCGTATTGATTTTGACGGCACTGATATACGGATCGTGACCAGTGCTGAATCTTTATCCGCCGTCGTTTTTGATCCTGCCGGCAGAAAAGAAGCTTCACAGCAGTGGGATGCTGCAGCCGCATATTATCTGAATTTACTCGGCATAGACAGTGAACAGCTGTAACCGATACCGAACATAGAAAGGAGCCCTTCCATGAGACACCTTCTGACACCGCTTGATTTCACGACCGGCGAACTCGACGATCTGTTCGACCTCGCCGGCAGCATTGAAAAAGACCGCTCTGCGTTCTCACATGTCTGCAGCGGCAAAAAACTCGCGACCTGTTTCTATGAGCCCAGCACCCGCACCAGGCTCTCCTTTGAGTCAGCCATGCTGAATCTGGGCGGCAGCGTTCTGGGTTTTGCGGACGCGCAGTCCTCTTCCGCCGCTAAAGGCGAGACCGTCGCAGATACGATCCGCGTCATTTCCTGCTTCGCGGACATCTGCGCCATCCGCCATCCGAAAGAAGGTTCCGCGCGCGTCGCCGCCGAATTCTCTTCCATACCCGTCATCAACGCGGGCGACGGCGGCCATCATCACCCCACCCAGACACTGACCGACCTGTTGACGATCCGTTCCTTAAAGGGCAGGCTCAACGATTTCACGATCGGCCTATGCGGCGACCTCAAGTTCGGCAGGACGGTACATTCCCTCATCCATGCCATGTCGCGGTACGACAATATCCGCTTTGTTTTTATTTCCCCTCCGGAACTGAAAGTTCCCGATTACATCACCCAGTCCCTGAACGAAAAGGGGATACCCTACGAAGAAGTCATCAAGCTGGAAGACTGCCTCGAAAGGCTGGATCTTCTGTACATGACCAGGGTACAGAAGGAACGTTTCTTCAACGAGGAAGACTATATCAGGCTCCGCAGCTTCTATATCCTGGACGGTGAAAAGATGAAGATGGCCAAAGACGATATGTTCGTCCTGCACCCCCTTCCCAGGGTGAGCGAGATCGCGCCGGAAGTCGACAACGACAGACGTGCCGCTTATTTCAGACAGGTCCAGTACGGCGTATATGTCAGGATGGCCCTGATCATGACACTGCTGGAACTTGCATAATACCATCGGAGGACCAACACATGCTGAATGTAGGAAAGATCGAAGAAGGTTATGTCCTTGACCATATAAAAGCCGGTAAAAGCATGAGCATCTACCATCACCTCGGTCTGGATCAGCTCGACTGCCCGGTCGCTATCATCAAAAACTGCAGGAGCGGCAAATCCGGCAAGAAAGACATCCTGAAAGTGGAATGCGCCGTCGGCACACTCGACCTGGACGTCCTGGCCTTCATCGACCACAACATCACTGTCAACGTTATCAAGAACGGCGAGATCATCGAGAAAAAGCACCTTTCCCTTCCCGCAAGCATCAAAAACGTGATCCGCTGCACCAACCCGCGCTGCATCACATCCGCAGAGCGCGGCCTGCCGCAGATCTTCTATCTTTCGGATGCGGACAAAGGCATCTACCGCTGCCGGTACTGTGACGAAAAGTATGTTGAGAACGATTCCCAGGCATGGAGCTTTTAAATCCTGTGAGGGAGATCACCGCTGAACAGTTTGCCGCCGACAGACTCGCCGGCCGGCGCTATCTCTGCATCGACATCCGTGAAGAAGCCGACTACAGACAGGGGCATCTGCCGGATGCCGTTCTTATGCGTGCGGAGGATGCGGCTGCATATGTTCCGGATCCCGGTATGCATGATCCTCTCCTCATCTGCTGTGCTTACGGCAGGATCAGCCTGGACCTGGCGGAAGAGCTCTCTGAACGCGGCGTGGAAGCCTACAGTTTGAAGGGCGGCTACGGCACGTACGCCCTGTATGAGATAAAGGAAATGTCCAAAGCCGCGGACAGGCTCAAGGATATTGAACACAGCCTCACCAAATCCTTCCATACACCGCTCTTCTCCCGCTTTGCCAAAGCGATCGTGCAATATGAGCTCGTAAAGGAAAACGACAGGATCGCTGTCTGCATTTCCGGCGGCAAGGATTCTTTTCTGATGGCACTGCTCTTCAAAGAATTGAAGCGCCACAATAAGTTTCCGTTCGAGCTCTGCTTCCTGGTCATGGATCCCGGCTACAATGCGGAGAACCGGGCTATCATCGAGAGCAACGCAAAGCTCCTGGATATCCCTATAGAGATCTTCGAATCCAATATATTTGACGTGGTGGACAATGTAAAAGAGTCCCCCTGCTATCTCTGTGCCAGGATGCGCAGGGGATATCTGTATAAGGCGGCAAAGGACAGGGGCTGCAACAAGATCGCCCTGGGGCACCACTTCGACGATGTGATCGAAACGACCCTGATGGGCATGCTGTACGCCGGACAGTACCAGGCCATGATGCCAAAATTAAAGAGCACGAATTTCCCCGGCATGGAGCTCATCCGCCCCTTATACTTCGTAAGGGAGGCAGACATCATCCGTTTCCGTGATACCAACGGGCTGCACTTTATCCGCTGCGCCTGCCATTTCACTGATACCTGCTCTACCGTCCGCTCCGACGGCGATTCGACATCCAAAAGGATCGAAGTCAAAAAACTGATCGCGGATCTGAAAAAGACCAATCCACAGATCGAACAGAACCTGTTCAGGGCTACGGAAAACGTCGTCCTCGACAAAGTACTGGGATATAAAAGCGAAGGCGTAAGACACAGCTTCCTGGAAAACTACTGATATGAACGCCCACCGGCAAATGATCCGGCACCATGGAGGTCCGCAAAGATGAATGAAGACAGAGACAGAAACAGCAAAGCACCGATCACCATTACTGACGGCAGCAGCTATTCTCTCGAAGAGCTCACCAAAATAAGGGACTTTTTTGCCGGCGATAAGTATGCCACAGCCATGACCGGCATCGTCATCGCGGACGCCGGCGACGGATCTTCACTTGTCTCCCTTGATCTGGACGAACGGCATAAGAATGCCGCCGGGAACGTAATGGGCGCCGTCTACACGACAATGGCCGATTTTGCCTTCGCGGTCGCCGTCAACAGCCAAATGGCACTTGACGAAAGCAGCCCGCTGACCGTAACGCTCTCATCCAACGCCTATTTCCTGTCCTCCGCCAGATCCGATAAACTCTTCGCCCGGGCCCGGCGCATAAAAGAAGGCAGGCAGACCTGCCTTTATGAGATCATCATCAGCGAGACTTATAAAGAACAGGTACGGGAACTCGTCAGAGTCGAGATCCAGGGTTACCTGATGAATAACTGAAGGAGAGACTGGGGAAGTTGCAGCGCATATACTGTAAATGATATCATGAAACTGCAAATATGCTTGAATTATAGCCGTTAAACACTTTGACATCTCCAAAATTGCTGATACATTTCGCCATATATATGCAATATGAGATTATTCAGATTTATATACACAGTCTTGCAGAACTTCTATCATATGGGTGCAGTGATAGACCTACATGGAAGATAGATACATAACGCATGCTAATCATAAGAAAAAGGCCAATCATCTTACATATTATGCTACGGGAGAAACATACTTCCGGTTACATCAGTTTCCTAAAACTGAAGCTGCCCGAATATAAGCACGTTTTTGCTATCAGGGACAAGGGATTTAATGATTCCATGTATTATAAGCTTAGCATCCCGAACAATAGCAATGTTCATATCGTTGATACCTACAATGATGTATTCTCTGATCCATTATTAGCAAAGATTTGCAGTAAAGCTAAGAAAATAGTTTTTTCTGGAATATGGACTGCCGCACCATTCATGGAAGAGCTGATGAAACGCCCTGCTCTTTTGCGGAAAACCTGGCTGCAATTTTGGGGTGGGGATTATATCTGTTTTCAAACAGGAGTCCCTAAGGTTGAAGAAAGTGATCGCGAGATCCTTACTAACGCATTTAGGCATTGTGCAGGTCTTGTTTTCCTGACAAATGGTGAATATGAGCGGTTTTCTGAAATCACAGGTGTTGAGAACCGCCACATGATTGCACCGGTTCCGAAGGATCCGAGAAGAAAGATACCATCAATAAGTGAGGTGCCGCACTCTCATGAAATTCCGCGGATTCTTGTAGGAAACTCCGCTAATCATTCTTCACATCATACCAGGATACTCGAATTATTGCACTCAGCATACCCCAATGACATATTTGATGTTATTTGCCCGCTGTCTTACGGAGGCGGTCCAAACTACATTTCAGAAATAATATCACTCGGACAAAAATATTTTGGTGAACACTTTATTCCCCTGCTCAAGTATATGGAGCCGGACGAATATGATTCCATGTTAGCCAACTGCGATGTCGGCATATTTGACTTTGAAAGACAGCAAGGGCTCGGCAACATTAATACTCTTTTACTGGCTGGAAAAAAAGTATATCTGAATCAGACATCTCCGCTTTGGAAATCCCTTTCTGAACGTGGCTGTATTCTGTTCAGTATCAATGAAATCGGTACTATTCCATTCCGAGATTTTGCATCCATGCAAGAATCTGACCGGCAGACAAACAGGATCGCGAATGATCCCGTCAAATTTGATGCGCAAAAAAGGGCGCAATGGAAGGCACTCCTAGAAGCTTGAGCATGAATTACTATTGAACATCAATTCCTGACTAATTGTCACGAGTAATAATAGATAATCGATATGAGGCAAATATGGAACCTATTCTTGTCACCCGCCCATCAATGCCGTCTTTTGAAGAGTATTGTGAAGAGATCCGAAAGCTGTGGGATACCCGATGGCTGACTAATATGGGTGAGGTACACGAAAAGTTTCAACACGATTTGGAACAATACCTGTCCTGTCCTCATGTTGCTCTGCATACCAACGGTCATCTTGCTCTTGAAAACGCAATTGCAGCCATGTCGCTTCCGCCCGGACGGGAAGTGATTACTACCCCTTTCACTTTCGTATCAACAACACATGCTATCACTCGCAACGGGTTGATTCCTGTATTCTGCGATGTGGATCCTGTGAGTTTCACTATAGACGCAGAGAAAATAGAGGAATTAATATCAGATAAGACTGTTGCAATCGTCCCGGTACATGTCTATGGGAATTTGTGTGACGTTGAACGCATACAGCAGATAGCTGACCAGTACAATCTCAAAGTTATCTATGATGCTGCCCATGCATTCGGGGTCAGATATAAAGGAATATCTTCTGCAAACTTCGGAAATGCTTCTGTTTTCTCATTCCATGCAACTAAGGTATTCAATACGATCGAAGGTGGTGCTGTATGCTTCCGCGACGATGCGCTTATTAATATCCTAAATGATCTGAAGAACTTCGGGATCAGAGGCCCGGAACAGATAGTTGCTGTCGGTGGAAATGCTAAAATGAATGAGTTTCAGGCGGCAATGGGAATATGCAATCTGCGTCATCTGGACCAGGAGATAGCGAAAAGAAAACTTGTTGCTCAACGTTATGTGGAGCATCTGAATGGCGTTCCAGGAATACAACTAAGCAAATCACAGGAAGATATTGACTCTAATTACTCTTATTTTCCAGTAGTTTTTGATGGTTTCAGCGCCACGAGAGATGAAGTATTTATCGCGTTGAAAGAGCAGAATATCTTGGCAAGGAAGTATTTCTATCCACTGACTAATAACATTGAGTGCTATTCTGATCTTCCATCTGCAGGAAAAAGCAGCACACCAACGGCAGCATTTCTGTCTGACAGAGTACTTACACTTCCGATTTACTCAGATCTCAATCTTAATGACGTTGACCGAATCTGCGAGATTGTGTTATCACTGATAAAGCATAAATAGTTCAAATTTGCAGCTGCAAATAAGAGTGAATAAGATGAATAAGCTGATAGTTACTTTTACCCCAACTGGGATGTTACCGCAAAAAGACCAAACACCCTACATTCCAATCACACCACAGGAGATCATCTCCGATGTCCGTAAGGCTTGTAGCATCGGCATCAGCTGCGTTCACTTACATGCACGGGATCCTCAAAGCGGAGACCCCGTCTGGGCAAAAGAGTACTTCGAAGAGATCATTCTCGGAATTCGCGCATTTGCTCCTGATCTGGTAGTTTCAGTAACCACAAGCGGTAGATTCTACAACACGTTCGAAACCCGAAGCGATGTTCTCTCACTCTCCGGCAATGCTAAACCCGACCTTGCAAGTCTAACGCTCAGTTCATTGAACTTTAATCACACAGCCAGCCTCAACGAACCCTCCATGATTCTCTCTCTCGCGAAAAAGATGCGCGAACAAGGAATTAAGCCGGAACTTGAGGCCTTTGATGCTGGCATGATTAATTATGCCAAATACCTTATACGGAAAGACATTATTACTCCGCCATACTTTTTCAGCCTGATGCTTGGTAATATTACCAATGCACAGGCAAATCTTCTTCATGCCGGAATAATGCTCAATGATCTTCCCGAAGATTCAATAGCCATTATGGGTGGCATCGGTAGTTCTCAGCTACAGGTCAACACGTTGGCGATCGCCATGGGATACGGTGTCCGGGTCGGTCTAGAAGATAATATCTGGCTGGATAACGATCGAACAATACTTGCAACTAATGCCGATTACCTGATACGGATCCACTCAATTGCCTCTTCTATCGGAAGAGATATCTGTACTCCTGTTGAACTGCGGAAATTATTGAAGCTTCAGCCTGGTTTTGGAAAGTATGGGACAGAACAATGAACCTGGGGATTATGCAGCCTTATTTTTTCCCATATCTGGGTTACTGGCAATTATTGAATCTTGTCGATGAATTCATCCTATATGACGACGTGTCATTTATTAAACAGGGGTGGATCTCACGCAATCGTATAAAGTCTGCAGGTAGTACTGTTTTCCTTGGCCTGCAGGTTCGTGATATCAGTTCAAATCGGCGAATCTGCGATCACGAATTGCTCCGGGATGCGAGATCCGATCAAAAACTGAAAAAAAAGCTGGAGATAGCATATCATCGAGCACCTTTCTATGAAGAGACTATTGATCTGTTTTCTCGATGTCTGGACTATCGTGAGACGAACCTGGCTGTATTTTTAAACCATTGCATAAGAGAAACTGCAGATTATCTGGGAATTCGGACCAGAATTCTGTCTGCATCTGAACAGCATTTTCCTCACAAAACAAGTGGGCAGGACAGAATTTTGGAGCTTTGTTCACTTCAAAAAGCTGATAATTACTATAACGCCGTGGGAGGAAAAGCTCTATATGATCCCGCAGTATTTGCGGCAGCTGACTGTCCTATTCGTTTTCTCAGGATCGATGAAAACATTCAATATCCACAAGGTATAGGTCCTTTTATTCCGAATTTGTCGATACTTGATGTATTGATGTACAATTCTCTCAGCGAAGTAAATGTACTTATGACCAGATATTCACTGGAATAGTTTATTATATGCTTATTGGAGTAACTAAATGAAAAAGCTCATAATCTATGGTGCAGGAACGCAAACGCGACAATTTCTCTCGGAGATCGATAGATTCGGCGCTGCGGATCCAGTTGCACTAATTGTCGATAGTGAATACCTTACGGAAGACCATGTATGGGGGCTGCCTGTATATGCAAGCGAAGAATGTAAAAGTCGTTTTCCATCTGATCAGTACGACATGCTAGTAATTGGTACTTATGGTCGTTTACAACTTCGCGAACGCCTGTATAAAAAAGCCTGTGCAATGCACTACAGGCTGGTCAACTATATCAGCCCAAAGGCATTTATAGACAAAGAACCGATCATGGGCAATAATAACATAATTTATGCAGGGGCTGACGTCGGCTTTGGTGGACAAATGGGCTCTGGCAACATCATCCGGCAACATGTCTATCTCGGACACGAATTTCGAATTGGCAATCACAATATCTTCTCTCCGGGGTGCACGGTCGGCGGTGAGCTCCACATGGGAAACCGCTGCTGGATCGGTCTTGGCGCCAACGTTCGTGATAAGCTCACGATCGGGGATGACTGCCTGATAGGCATGGGCGCAGCCGTAGTAAAAGATGTGGATTCCCGTGCTGTTGTTATGGGAGTACCCGGGAAGGTCGTATCATATCAGACTGATAGCGGTGTGGATCTGATGCAGAAAGTAAAGCTAAATAGCCATACCGAATAGATACAATTATATTTATCCATACTCATCAGTAAGGACGAGTTGCAGATCATACACTAAAATACCGGAATCCAATATAGATAAACTATCTTCAATACTATCTCATCTTATGAATCCCGGCGCATATTTGGCAGCCACCAGGATCGCTTCTTCCATGCTGATACTGCTGGCAATACCTTTCCCGGCTACATCAAAGGCCGTGCCGTGGTCGACGGACGTACGCAGAATGGGCATCCCTCCGGTGATCGATATCGTCCGGTAGAAATCCAGCGTCTTGGTCGCGATATGCCCCTGGTCATGATAAAGAGACAGTACACTGTTATACCTGCCCTGTAGCGCCATGTGAAAGACAGAATCGGAGCCTATCGGGCCTTCTATATCAAATCCCCTCTTCTTCAGTTCTTCTACCGCGGGCGCTACTTCCTTTACTTCCTCATCGCCGAAAAGGCCGTGTTCCCCGCTGTGCGGATTGAGTCCGGCAACTGCCATCGTCCCGTCCGCAACACCCAGCTGGCGCAGGACCTTCTGCGCCCTTATCACATAATCAATGATCCGCTCCTTCGTCACCATATCACAGGCTTCTCGAAGGCTGACATGCCTTGTCAGAAAAAAGATCCGCATTCCGTGCACTTCAAAGATCGTCAGCGGATCCGGCGTACCGGTCAGCGCTCCGAAGATCTCCGTGTGGCCGATATAAAGGACACCGGCTGCGCGCAGGGACTCTTTATTGATCGGAGTTGTAGCCACCGCATCGGCTCTGCCGTCCATGGCCAGTTCAATTGCTTTTGCAATATACTCATAAGCGGCACGGCCGCAGGCAGCACTGACCTCGCCAAGGGTATAATCGTTGACATGGATATTGTCCAGATCGATGAGGTTGATCACGCCGGGGCGGTAATCCCCGTCCGCGGGGTTTCCGATCACTTTGATCTCTGCCGCCGGCATACCGGGAAAGGTCAGGGCCCGGGCCATAACATCGCAGGAGCCGACAACGACAGGACGGGCGGCTTCGCAGACCTTTTCGGAACAAAGCGCCATGACCACGATCTCCGGTCCGATCCCGGCCGGATCGCCCATGGGGATGGCGATGAATGGTTTATCGATATTGATCGAATTCATATCTGGTTTATTTCTTCATGAATCCGAGTCAACGGAACCGCAGAGTAAATATGCCGTAAAGGAAAATACGGTTTTTTATCAGCAAATGTATGTACATGATCATATGTACTGATATTAAACACCTTTAAAAATGCCTCTTTAAACTCGTTCGAACAGAAAAGGCCGTACATTTCCCCTTCCATCTCTTTTCTGCTTATCGCTTTAGTCTGGTCAGGCTCGGCTCCTGCGATCACGGGAAACTCAAATTTGTTATCAGACTTTGCCAACCGACGTAAAATCGGAAGTAAAATGCTGTATTTATGATTGATACGTTCTGCCTCCTGAATCGTTTCTTTTTTGAATTCCCGACCACCGTCGAATCTGAATTGAAGTAAATCCTTTCCATATCTGCTAAAGATAAGTGCGATCACCAGATTCTTGTCAGGACACCGTTCATCATTCAGTTTCAGCTTTTGCAGGTCCGGATCCATGATCGGTGACACTTTAAAAGTATTTGTGAATAACGCTTCGTAACATATTTTCCCAAAATGATTTCTGGAATAACATTCGCGGAATGTATTAAACGAGTAATCTGTATCATCCTCAGTTGTAATATGATATTTAGCTTTTATCTTTGAAAATGTATGATCCAGAATATTCTTCACTGAGAGTTTCAGCTCCTGCGAAACATTATCCGGTGCATAATCCGCAGCTCGGCATTCTTTTTTAATGAGATCCTGCGGGCTCATATCCCAGTACGGTCGTATCGTCTCTCCCCCAAACCCTCCGAAATAAAACCTTGCCGCAGTCCTGACAAAATTAGGAAATGTCCATTCTTTATGAAATGACCATTTCGTATGTCGGGTAATGCTGTACACGTCTTCCTTGCTGAGATTTCTATGTCTGTTATCCAGCATGGTTTCATTATTCAGCTTGAAGCCATAATGATCCGCCATATCCGAAGCTATCGCATAGTCCTCAGCATGCGTATGCAGACCATCGTTCAAAGAGCGGATAAATATACGATTAAGGTCGACACCCGACTTAAGAATAAAAATAAAAACCAAACGGCTGTCGAACCCGCCTGACAGATCCACCTCGATCTGGTCTGTATTATCTGCCAGGCCGCGTATGATACTTATCCATTTTTTATACCATTTATCAAGAATGGTAAGCGCCTTGATCGAATTTAACGGAATCGAATTCAGCTCATGATTCAGATATTCCACCTTATAAGAACGTTCTGATATGTCAATATCTATTCTTCCGTGAGAGGGAATCAGCTCTATTTCATTGATCGCAGTGTTATCAAATGACAGGCTGGTGATCCATGTAGTCATAAATTGATTGGCAAAGTCTTTATTGAATGTAAGGCTATATTTATCCTTCACATACATGAACAGCTGATAGAACGAGTTGCTGATAACGAATTTGCCGGAATTGTCGCTATACAGGTATAAACCCATATTGCCGGAGAAATCCTGATGAATGCGGATCACATTATCATGTCGTTCGACGTAGACATACGTTCCCGTTCCATCAAGGCTGCCGGGAGATAACTGCTGCATGTTATCTCTTGTATAAAGGCCATGTTCGGTGACTACAAAGCCGAACAGGTCCGTCGATACTTCATCCAGTTTATCTGAGTCTATCAGGAATACATACTTTGAGAATTCGATTCCCGTCTTATCAATTTGTGCTGATCCCATCGTCTTTAGTGTCCTGCTGTCCAGTCAGATCGACCTCTCGTTATGACTGGATACTCCCCTTTCTTCTAATGCTTAATGTCATTAATCCCTTCGGAATAGATCCCTGGTGTAAACCTTGTCCGCAACATCATCCAGAATGCTGTCATATCTGTTAGCTATAATGGCATCCGATTCCTTCTTGAACTCTTCGATATCATTCACGACCCGGCTCCCGAAGAAAGTCGCGCCATCGGAAATGGTCGGCTCATATATGATCACAGCCGCACCTTTGGCTTTTATCCTCTTCATCACGCCCTGAATGGAGCTCTGGCGGAAATTATCACTGTTGCTCTTCATCGTAAGTCTGTACACACCGATCGTGATCTGCTTTTCACTGGCCTCATCCCATGTACTGCTGCCGGTATAATAACCTGCCATCGCAAGGACACGATCCGCAATGAAATCCTTCCTTGTCCTGTTTGATTCAACGATAGCCTGGATCAGGTTCCCCGGAACGCCCTGATAGTTGGCCAACAGCTGTTTCGTATCTTTAGGCAGGCAGTAGCCGCCGTATCCGAAGCTTGGATTGTTATAATAATTCCCTATCCTGGAATCAAGGCATACTCCCTTGATTATGTCCTGTGTATTGAGTCCCTTCATTTCAGCATACGTGTCGAGCTCATTGAAATAACTTACACGGAGAGCAAGATAAGTATTGGCAAATAGTTTTACGGCTTCAGCTTCTGTAAATCCCATGAATAATACATCTACATCCGGCTTCAATGCTGCTTCCTGCAGCAGTCCGGCAAACACCTCAGCACTTTTTCTTGTACTTTCATCACATCCGATGATAATTCGGCTCGGATACGGATTATCGTACAGTGCCTTGGATTCCCGCAGGAACTCAGGGCTGAAGATAATGTTATCCACCCCGTATTTTTTCCGTACGCTCTCCGTATATCCGACAGGTATCGTTGATTTAATGACCATTACGGGCTTTACAGCCCTGTCCTCTGATGCCTTTAATACGAGTTCAATAACACTCTCAACAGCTGAACAGTCAAAGTAGTTTTTCTGAGAATCATAATTAGTAGGCGCTGCAATAACCACATAATCAGCCTGTGCATATGCGGCCTCCGCATCCAGTGTCGCTGTAAGGTCCAGATCCTTTTCAGCAAGATATTTTTCAATATACTCATCCTGAATGGGGCTCTGTTTACTATTTATCATCTCAACTTTTTCAGGAATGATATCCACAGCTGTGACATGGTTTTTCTGTGAAAGAAGTACAGCAAGACTTAAACCCACATATCCTGTTCCGGCAACAACAATATTCATATCATGAGTCCTCCACTAATAATCTAAACTCCTTGACACAAATCATGATAAGCATCTGGAGCTTCTTCCCATGTTCCGTTATCTAAACCTAATTGCTAACTTCTTCTTTCAATTTCAGCCTATTGTCAAGAACATAATTATTATTATGTTTCTTATTTAGTATGATCTCACCGGCTATCATTAGCATAAGCCCAATAACACTGACTGTTATACCAAGTTTAAGTCCTGGAAGCGTATAATAAGCCGAAACATGGTTTATTCCTTTTTCCAGCGGCACAATCATCAGTGCATCTGCGAACAGTTCAGGAATTACCTTTTTATCATTAACTTTGATCGTCCAGCCATCTGAATCGACAAATGAAATCAGCAGTTTCATATCTTCAGTATCTGAATTAACACTGCATGTAATTGATCCATTTTCGATTTGAAGTTCATCCGGTACTCCTTCGGACAATAATGCCGTAGCAGTACCCAGAGTTTCAAGATCAACTGTATAAAACTGATAATCTTTGAAGGTAATTTCATTACCTGATGAAACTATAATCCTTATTTCATCATCATTTTCATTATAAGGTACATAGAAGACACTCGGAGATAACCAGACCGCATAATCCTGAGTATAACCCCCATTCACGTCTATAGTGTAATTGTTGTTATTCCAAGGAAGATTCGCATACAAAGGACCTTTAAGCTCTTCCGGATGTAAAACAAATTCAGTACGATTATCATCAATATCAATGAATTGCTCAAAATCTACCGATTTATAGATCTCCTCTTTTCTTCCAGTCAGACTGCTGAACAATCCATTTACGTATTCAAACGGATTTCCATCATAGTTTTGTTCAAATTCTTTATTATAGTCAGATACTGCGAAAGCAAGAGGAAGCGCATAAGGATTAGCATAGATCCTGAGTCCATCTTTATTCTCTATTTCGGTTCTTTCCCAACCAATGAAATCATCCTTTGATAACAGATACTTAACTCCCAGAAGTGAATCGACCGGAAGAATCGATGTATTGACTATAGACATACGCGAGCCTTCCATCCTATAACCAGTTCTATCTAAAAACATAAGTTGATTATTGTCACTGGCTGAGGTATAGGAGGAAAGACCATTATACGAAAAGTTCATGGATTCATTATAGTTTGCATGCAGATTTCCGCCTTTTTGATTGTGCATATAGGTCTGAGAAATACGATATGACGAATCATCAATATCATGCAGAGATGAAAGCATTTCACTTTTCGTCCTTACGTAAGAACTGTATTCAGAATTGTTGCTGACATGCAGTCCCTTCATCAGTGATGCGGCGTTTATCGACAATTCTGATATCAATAACAGAACTAATCCTATAACAATTGCAATTCTATAATTCTTTCTGTCACAAAAGAGCTTAAGCACCAACGCAGTACAAATGATTATGACAACCGACCTGTACATATTCTCTGTACTGATTTTCTCCGTTATATAGTTTAATACTAAGATTGACACAGATAGGAGTGCCGCCGCTTTTACAACCGCTTTGCCTGCTCCGGGAGACTTTATATTGGTATAAAACTCCGCTGCCATGACGATCAAAGCAAAAATACCAACATATGAATATCTATACCAATAACTATTGACACTTTTTAAAAGCGAAAATATCATTACAAACGGTTGGTAGTAGAAAATCAGGAGAATAACGGCAGCAAGCAGACTAAATATCCATTTTCTTTTCATAAATAAAAACAGACTGATAACTCCGAGACTAACAATACTGCCAGCGAAAAGAGCTACTTCTGAAGTGCTGCTTTTGGCTCCTATCGTATATCCGAGAATAACTGAAACGATATTACCCCGGAATTCGTTTTTGATCATGTGAAGATCAAGTGAGCCTCCTCTGCCCAATTTAAGATTAAAATACGTTGGCAGAAATAGAACAGCGCTTATCATTACTCCAGATATCATTGCAAAAAGGTATCTGAACAATATTTTAATTTTCGATTCAAATCTGCTTTGACTAAAATACTCCAAGTAGAATATTTCAAAAAGAAGCCATAATACAGAGAATATACAATTAATGCCTGCTGTATACCATTGAATAATAATCGAAAGACCTGTCGTGATGCTGAGGATCCATATCTTTCCATCATGAATAAGTTTGTATACTCCCACCATCATTAACGGAAGCAGATAAACTCCATCGAGCCATAGGATATTACTGCTTTGAGCTATATCATACTGCATCCACGCATAGCTGAATGATAATAACCATGAAAAAGGAATGGCTAATCTCTCCCGATAACGGAGATTCAGAAAAATATTCATTGAAGCTGCAGCCAGCCCCCATTTCATTGCTGCGATAAGATTAAAAAACGAGAACATATTCTCTCTTTTAAAAAGGGGCAGCAGAAAATTGAGAGGTGAGGCCAGATAATAGGAAAAAGTACCTATACCTGTCTGACCCATTCCGATAGAATTAGAAAAAACTATACTGTTATTTCCTTTCAGGACATCTCTGTAATATGACAGAAAATCAAGATATTGGATGTACGCATCCATAGTACAAAGACCATTATTACCAAACGGAGCATACCCGAGATAAGCAAATAAGGCTAAAGACAACATGAACGTACTAAAGAAACAGATTAAGGCCGAACAAATAATCCGCGCTTTGGTTTGCGATAGCATGTTTTTCACCTTTAGATACATATTATTCTATCCTTTGAATCCAGTCTTATTTACTGTCTCTGATCATATGCTTGATCTTTCTTGGAATCCCTGTAACTATCAAAGCGGTCCTGAACGTAACTGAAGTCTTGATGTCATTTAATTCTCTGTCTCTGGCAGCGATGATATTATTCTTTTGCGAGATAGTTCCATTCAGTCTGCTGATCGTCTGAAGGTTTGTCTCGTTCATTCTCCATATCAAGTAGTCTTCCGGATCCAGTTCCAGTATTTTCGTATACTGTTCGTATTCGACTGTATTATAAAAATATTTAGGCTTCTTATCGGAGATATTAAACTCATCAAACCACTCATTCTTCAGTTTTCCATACAATAACTGATAGGCATTGCCCTTAATTGTATTAACATTCCAAAGCGAAAAATGCAGCGCGTAGTTAATGAAATCTCTCTCAAAACGTTCATAGACATTCCATTCTATCAGCTGCTTCTTTAACGCACATAAAGCATGATAGAAACAATCCCAGCTCTTTTCCCGGCTGACCGACAGGCTTTCTCCCGCGTTGAGCCTTCTGTGATGCGCGAGTATGGTGCCAAGAGTATTGATTCTTTCAGCTCTTACAACAGCGGAAAAGACGAACAGCATATCGTTTGTTGTCCTCTGTTCCTGAAACTGAAGATGATTTTCTTCAACAAAACTTCTCAAAAACAGTTTATCCCAGGCCCAGCCGACAAAAACTCTGAAGACTTCGTGTCTGACATCATTCCCCGAGAACGGCTGGACCAGAGGCAGCAGATCTCTCCTTATCGTTGACGATGTTTTTTCAAATGCCTTTTTTTCCTCTATATAATTGTCACTGTCAAAGACAATAATATCGCTTTCATTATTATGAGCTGTCCGATACGCCAGACCGAGCATATTGGGTTCGAAGAAATCATCAGCATCAAGGAATGACAGATATTCTCCCCTGGCATATTTCATCCCGTTATTCCGTGCGGCTCCGGCTCCGGCATTTGTCTGGGATATCACCTTTACCCTGTGATCTCTGGCTTCATAATCTTTAAGGATATTCAATGTATTATCGGTCGATCCGTCGTCGACGCAGATCACCTCCATGCCTATTTCTTCCCTGGCTAAAATGGAATCAAGACACTGACCTATATATTTTTCAACGTTATACGCAGGTATAATAACTGAAACACATATCTTTTTATCATATTCTTCATCAACATTAAGATAGTCCTGCAAAAGCTTCCATGCCCCGGTACCTATCAATTCCTCATTAATAGTATTCTGATCTACCAAAGGCTGAAACTCTTCGCGCAGATGTGTCAGGAACTCCTCTTTATACTGAGGAGCGATCCTGTTATAAGTCATTACATAGTTATCAAACTTTTTACGAAGGAAAATGCCATAATACTTATCCAATAAGGCTTTATCCTGTTCAAGCCACTTGTAGATATAGTCGTATTCATTCTTTATGGCATATACCTTCCTTTGGTCAAACATGGACGAATTGGGATTATCCCTGCGGTTCATATAATATGCGCGCTGTACGAACCACGCACGTTTAGCCCTGCAGAATGTCTTGAACCAGAATCCGTTATCCTGATAAGATGCCCCCGGCGTTTCATTATGCCTGATCTTCCACTTATTGATGAAGCTCAGACGATAAATACCGCTCCAGGTATTCATAACGAATTTAAAAGTTTCGATATCATTGCTTGTGTCTATTACTTTGTCGTAATAGTCCCTATTGGTGCATACGTTCACATACGTATTATTCTGTTTTCTGTCCTCACCGATCCTGAACCGGTTAAAATCAGCCTTGATCAGATCCAGGTGGTACTTATCCGCAATGAGAACAAGATCTTTATACATGGAAAGACTGACGTAGTCATCAGGTTCCAGTATTCCAAGATACTTTCCTTTAGCAGCATCTATGCCGATATTCATCGATATGCCATAACCTGAATTCTCCTTATCGATGATCCTGATCCTTTTATCAATGGCCGCATACTCTTTCATGATCGCCATTGTTTTATCTGTAGAGCCATCATTTACGCAAATGATCTCGATCCGTTTGAGGGTCTGGCTGCACAGACTGTTCAATGCTTCATTAAGATATTCTTCCTGGTTATAGGTCGGCACGACGACAGAAACCAAAGGATTGCCTGCTTCTTTCATGAACATATCATCAACAGCGAAGACGGCTTCCCCGACCGGAATGCTCTCATTATCATCGACTGCTTTTAACAGCGTAAGAATACGTTTTTCATATGATTGAACATATCTGTAATCGTCATTTACAATAAAATCCAGCAGCTGATATGCCGATTCCCTGATCTCATCTGAACTGGTTAAATTAATCGAATACTCCAGTGTCTTTAAAATTCTTAATATGATCTTATTGATTATCTTATAAGCATCATCACCCAGTATTTCTGAAAGATCATTAAGCTGGCAGATATGATCATGTGCCTCCTCAGTATTCTCATACCTTCCATGACTGCTTTCATCGTACTTTCTGGTCATCAGCATATCTCTTGTCAATACAAGTCTTTCAGTATTCACAAGCACTCTGTAATAAAAGGTCTCGCTGAAGTCTCCCTCTGTATCAGAAAAAGAAATATTCTCAGACTCCAGGTATTTTCTGCGGATAACCAGTGAAGAAAGCGCAGGCAGGACGTTTAACTCCAGATCCGGCAAAGTACCTTCCAGGCAGGTATTGAAATATCCTGCAGGTATGTACTTGAGAGATAATTCACCACATTTGATGTAATTCTGTTTCTGAATGCTGAACGGAATAACGGAATATCTTATCACATCCGCTTCATATCTTTTGAATTTATTCAGGATAGCTTCCAGGGCATAATCTAAAATGATACCATCCTGTAATGCAAAAAAGATATATTCCCCCGACGATCCTTCCAGTCCCAACTGACACATATGATTCAGATCTGTCCTGTCAGTCTTGATTCTGATGATCCTTGTGTCATTACCTATGGCATCAACTGCTTTTGACAAAGCAGAGTTGCTGTCACTGTACACATGGACCAACTCGATAGAATCGACAGACTGGTTTACAATTGATCGGACCAGCTCATCCGGTCTTTCATATATGTCCCGGTCGATCAGGATAATCGATACATCTTTCTGTTTTTCCATCACCAAACTCCATAATGAACGCTTAATTCATATCTTCCTGCTTTTTATACTTTTCACTAAGTGCCTCAGGACAATTATCCTCAAGTATGCGTATCGCTGCCCGCACTGCCGTATCTGAACTGCCCTGCTCCAGTATCTTTTTCAGTTTTTCTGTTTCTGCCGTTTTCTTTTTCTCCTGTTCGGCTTTCTTGCGCTCCTGATAATCGTCCGCAAGTTTTTCTATATCTTCTCTGTTGCCGGGGAGCTTTTTTGTCATAAGGAATTCCTGATACGCATCACAATAGAGATCCACCTCATCCGTAAAAGCGATCTGTACCCCGTGATCTATCCAGAGGACTTTATTGCAAAGTTCCTGTACCTGGTCAACAGAATGTGAAACAAGTATACCCGTTATTCCGCTGGACAGGATCTGACGCATTTTATCTCCGCTCTTCTTCCTGAAAGCACCGTCACCTACGCTCAGGACCTCGTCCAGAATAAGGATATCCGGCTGCAGCATGCACGCTATCGAAAAGGCAAGTCTGCTCTTCATCCCGCTGGAAAGCTGTTTAAATGCAAAGGTCTCGAAATTTTCAAGTTCCGCAAAGGATATGATCTCATCATACTTCTCGTCAAGGAACTTCTTCGTATACCCCAGCATTGCTCCGCGAAGATATACATTTTCCTTCACGGTCATATCTCCGTCAAATCCGCTTCCCAGCTCCAGCAAAGCAGCGATCGCTCCGTTCACGATCACTCTTCCGCCGGTTGGGATCATGATACCTGAGATCGCCTTGAGCAGAGTACTTTTACCGGCGCCGTTCGATCCAATGATCCCAAGCATATCTCCCTTTTCAAGGCTGAAAGTAATATTTTTATCAGCCCAGAATTCATTTATCTGATAATTTCCGGTAATTCTGCGCATCACATATTCTTTGATGCCTATCTCCTTAATATCGCCGGTCTTATATCTTATGCTGACGTCTTCACAAATAATAGCTGGCATAAACTATCCTCAATTTTCAAAGATAATATACAAATTCGTGGTTGTATTTCTTATAGACAAAACTGCCGACTGCCAATGCGATCAGACCATAAACCGCACAGAGTAAATGAAATGCGAGCGAAGGTACCTCGGCATCTATAACGATCAATCTGAAGTACTTTATCAGTACATATACGGGATTAAGTAAAAATAACCTCTGCACTCTGGGGGAATATGAATCCAAAGTGTAGAATATTGCAGATAAATACATAAGAAGTGTCAGAAATACATTGTAAAGATATGTCATATCCCTGAAGAAAACATACAGTGCCGAAAGTATCATGCCTACACCTATGTTCAGCACCAGCAGCCAGAATACAGGATAGACCAGCAAAAACATTTTGGGAGTAAAAGTTATCTTGTCCAGATAGCAGAACAGAAAGAACACGATCAGAGTCAGGCCAAAATTCATTAAGGCAGACACATTCTTGGACAGGATGAACAGATACTTGGGCGTATTGACCTTAAGTATGATCTGCGCGTTCATCAGCAGGGAATTCATACCGTTTGTCGTTGCTTCCCTGTAATAAGACATAACAAGGTTTCCGCAGAACAGGTATGTTGTATAGTGCTCCGTCGTTCTGCCGAAAAACTGAGTAAAGACCACTCTCATTACCAGCAGTGTAAGAAGCGGTGACAAAACGCTCCAGCCCATCCCCAGTGCCGTTCGTTTATATTTCTCATTAAAATCTCTCTTTACCAGCTCACTGAAGAGAAACGCATTGTTTTTAGACTTCCTGATAAAAGCCTTGATCCTGTTATGGTAATTCATATATGATTCTCATCCTTTTATTATTATCTGTAACGGAGACCGGTTTATGTCCAGTCTCTTTTCCAAATTCCGGGGAAAGCCAAATTGTCACAGAATTTTCTGCAGCCTGGTCCTGACATATTATATCTCAAAGCAGGGTCACCTGCTGTTACTGTTATTGTACAGAGATACGTATATACCGCAGCGCTCCTAAAGTCTCCTCTCCCACATGTCAAGGGATGTCAGTTCCTTAAATGATCCCTTAAATCTTTCTGCCGTCCTGCTATAGCCGGCGGCCAGGCGGACAGCCAGAAGCGCAGTAATGGCAAGGCTCCCGATGCACCTGGAAGGATCTCTTCTGACCTTATAATACCTGTTCGTGAAGGGTTCATACAGGATGAGGCTCTTCTGTCTGTATGCGGCAGCAGGCGCATCCCATGTACAGATGATCATTTCCTTATCCGTTCTTATCGCCGGGAGCAGATGCCCGTTCAGTGTCAGGAGCTGTTTCCAGCCTGTCCTTCCTTTTTTGAGACTTCCGTCATGCAGGCTCCGCATCAGCTGCAGGTCTACACTTTTGTCGATCGCGGCAAATCTTTCCCTGTCCGGGCTCTCATCCGCACCATATGCCGGCATGGCATCATTGTAATACTGCCTGATCGACGCATTCTTTTCTTCTTCGTCCTCGTCCAGTATCAGTCCCGGCCCTTTCAGGAAATCCTTCACCCCGTCCGCAATGAGACGCACATCGTGATAGCGGTATTCAAATACGGCGCCGGCTGCCAGCCTGAGTATAAAATAAACCGCATCCTTCCATGTCGTATCCGGCAGATGCAGCGCGTTGGTGACCAGGTAATTCCGGACGTCATAATAATTATTGATCCTGCGGAACATAAGGTCACCGCCCGGATGCCAGATACATATCCCGTTCAGGAATAATACCGGGTGCTTGCTGTTCCTCAGCCCGAATTCGATATCGTCGCAGTGCAGGAAAAAGGGGACCGGCAGACTGTCCTCACGGACCGTCCCGACCGGATAGCAGCAGCACCACCATGCGGCATACAGGTCATATTCCCTGCCTGTCCCGCACATATATTCTGATGTACAGATGTCGAATTCCCGAAGGTCCTGCGCGGAGAAATCCGACCTCGGCGCGAACTTGTCCAGGTATTCACCGCTCACCTGCTGGACATACGGGAACTCGCTGCGAAGCAATGCTCCGCCGACCGTCGCATCCGCATATTCATCCTTCAGCGTGGACAGCAGTGAAAACAGCCTTGTAAACAGATCCGGCTCAAACACCGCATCATCATCCATCAGCAGGATATGCGTAAAACCGAATTCCTCTTTCTGCCTCAGGGCCTCGATCATCCCTCTGGTGAAACCGCCGGCGCCTCCGACGTTGCGGTTCGGTATGATCCGGATCCTGCCGCAGCTTCTGCCGATAACATCCTCAAAAGCGGAATTGCCCGACAGTGACCCGGCATTGTCCGCGACATAGACCCGGATATGCCCGTTCCGGGCAAGTACCCTGTCCGTGATTGTCCTAAGGTTCTTAAGCAGCATCTCTTCCCGGCGGAACGTACAGATATCGACAGCGATATTCACTGTCCTCATTTTGGCCGCCCTGCCGGTGTAACATCCTGTAAACAGCTGTCCGGTCCCGCTGCTGCCGGCTCTCTTTTTCAGCATGAACCAGAAGACACCGCTGTCAAATTCTTCGTAAGGAAAACGTACAGTATAACTTCCGTCCGTCGGCAGATCCATCTCCAGGATCCGCGTGCGGTCATGCATCAGAATAAGGGAGGCAAATCCCTTTACCTCCAGTTCCAGATACAGTTCATCTATTGTTGTATATGCTTTTCTTTTCTCTATACAGAAAAGATTAAAATACCCGTTAACATGGATATTCTCCGGATCTTCACGGTAAAACAGCTCCTTCACGCTGCAGTACTCATCATCCGGATGCAGAATATTCTGGATAACGGTGCGGTCTGTCATACCAGCCTGATCCCCTGACTGCATTCAGCTCCTCTCGTCTTTCTGTACAGGCACAAAAGTAAGCTGCGGCCTGAAGGTAAACCCATCCATGAAACCTTTCAGCAGCGTGCCCATCCTTTTTCCTTTATACCCACTGGCGCGGAACACGATCCTCAGCAGGTTCAGAAAACACTTGGGCAGATAATAGGCAATAAACATCAGCGGCTCCCTGCGGTACAGGTGGTTCTCATTGCGGTAGGCATAGTAATACCTGTCGATCCTCTCTTCATTATCATCCGCAATACTGCTGCCGGTATTATCCTTCATCTTATGCACGCATACACTGTCCCTTACAAGATATGCTCTCAGCTTATTCCTGACGGCGATCCGCCTGGTGTACTCAATATCGTCGCCCCATATAAAGTATTCTTTATATGGCAGCCCGACTTTGACCACGGTCTCCCGCGGCAGCAGAAGCGACACGAAAGTAGCCTGGTCGATACCGATAAACTCCGACCTTTTCAGCGACTCTTCCGAAACATAAGTATTAAAGCCGCAGCGCTGTCTGTTCATCAGGCAGAGTTTTCCGTCCGTCCATACAGTCCTGCCGGAAAGGAAGCCGTATCCGTCCGGTCCGCCCAGCGCTATATGGGCGTGCATCAGTGTATCCAGTGCATCCGGCCTCTGGATGACATCGTCATCCATCAGCCAGAAAAGATCATATCCCTGCTGGAACGCCTTTTCTATGCCATACGCAAAACCGCCGGCTCCGCCGATATTGCGGGCCAGCCTGTGATAAATGATCCGGTCGCTGTCCGCTATCAGAGAATCGACTGTATGCCAGGTCTCTTCATCCGAATCATTGTCCACGATAATGACATCACAGGCATACTTTTCCTGTGCCAGCAGCGCTTTTACACACTCTTTTAACAGCCGCGGCCGGTTATAGGTCACGACGATCGCTGCAATACTGTTCGTGCTCAGACCGTTATCCTCTCAAAATCAGCTGCGCCATGTTTGCAGATCGGGCAGACAAAATCCTCCGGAAGCTCTTCCCCTTCATATACATACCCGCAGATCCTGCAGCGCCATGCTGTCTTTCCTTCCTGCTTTGCAGGGGCTGCTGCCGGAGCAGGCTTGATATCACTCTGGTAAAACTCATATGTGCAGGATCCGGCGCCGGAAAGCACTTCCAGCTCATTGACAGCAGCTATGAACATGGTATGTGTCCCCAGGTCGAAGCTCTTTTCCACAGTGGCTCCGATCAGGGCATTCGTTCCCTTTGTCACATAGAGCAGGCCGTTATCCGCACGCTCGTAATCCGCAAAACCGTCAAATTTGTCCACGTCCCTGCCCGACTGGAAGCCAAAGCGCCTGAACAGTTCGAAATCCGCTTCTTTACTGATCACGGAGACGTTCAGCCTGCCACAGTCCATGATCAGATCATGGGTATAATTAGCTTTATTGACCGCGATACTGATCCTGTTCGGATCACTCGTTACCTGCATGACCGTATTGGTAATGCAGCCGTTATCCTTATTCTTTTCTTCGTCACGGGATGTCACGACGAACAGTCCGTATGAAAGTTTATACATTGCCTTGGGATCCATATCCGTTACCTCCGTGCATATCCAGGGGCTATTATAATGAGCCCATACTTATGTTAATTTTACCATATAATGGCGCAAGTTCCGAATCATCATCCGTTCCTGCGCGGGCCGTAAATGTTGCAGGCTTTCATTTCTTCTGCTATCCTCACGATTATGAAAAGAATGTATGAACACAGCGAAATGGCGCGTATTGCCAGTCCGGACTGCAAAGGCTGCGGCAGATGCTGCATCGATATGGGTGAGTCGGTCAGGCTCGATCCCTTCGATCTCCACATGCTGTCGGTAAAGACCGGAAAGAGTTTCAGCGGTCTGCTCTCTGCTGATATGATCGGACTGCATGCGGAAGACGGGATCGTACTCCCCCACCTTTCCATGGGCGGCACGGACAGCCGGTGCCGTTTCCTTTCCGAATCCATGGAATGCAGTATCCATGACTGCCGGCCCGGACTGTGCCGGCTCTTTCCGTTGGGCAGGGAATACACGGACGGCAGCTTCAGGTACTTTATCGTCGAAGATGCCTGCCCCCGGAAGACGCTTTCGAAAGTACGCATCAGCGACTGGCTGGGGATCAGCGATATCAGCCGCTATACATCTTTCATTACATCCTGGCACAGCTTTATTCTCAGGGCTAAAGAGTCCGCTGTAAAAAACAGGGACGGAAGCTATGCTTCCGCCCTCAGTTCATTCATTATAAAAGTCTTTTATGAGACGCCGTATCTTACTTCCGAAGGGATCCCCGCCGGGCTTCATGACTTGACGGATTTTACCCGCCTGTTCGAAATGCGGCTGTCAGCCGCCAAAGAAGCACTCTGACGGATCATTCTCCGCCCTGCCATTCACCTTCAGCCGGCGGTGTATCTTCTGCCGGAGGAATCTCATCGACCGGCACCGGATCAGGTAGTACTTCAGGTTCAGGGACCACCTCAGGTACCGGAACTGTTTCCGGATCAGATAGTACTTCAGGTTCAGGAACTGCTTCCGGCTCAGGTGTTGTTTCCGGTTCAGGGATATACTCCGGCTCCGGCGCTGTTTCCGGCTCAGGGATGTACTCAGGTTCAGGTATTGCTTCCGGTTCCGGGGTGAACTCGGACTGCGCTTCCGGTTCAGGCATTACTTCAGGTTCCGGTGCTGTTTCCATCTCAGGAACTGCTTCCGTATCTTCAGAAGGCACCAGTCCGAACAAATCCGGTGTCCAGTAATTGAAGGGATACCTTATAGCGATATTGCAATTGCCGCTAATATTCGTAGACATATTCTGCCTCATATAGAATGTTCCGCTGACGGTCGTATTCTCGACTATCATATTCCGTGCCGAATAGTTGCCGCAGTCACCGTTAAATACACAGCCGCTGATCGTAACACCGTCAGCTGTAATGATACCCGTATTATTCCCATAATCCTGGGTCCTGAAGCACATGCCATGCCCCCAATAATCACCGCGGATAGGACTTGTGATCTTTGTATTCAAGATTCGAATATTCTTAAGTATTGCTACTGGCTTATCATCGCCGTCCGGCTCGATATTGATACCGGCCTGCGGAGCCTTTTTACCTGCTCTGTTTGTGATGTTGATCGTGCAGCTGTCAATTGTAATATTATCTCCTTTTACCAGAGATACACCCGTTCTGCAGTTGTCATCAATATAGCAGTGTCTGAGCTTAATATTGTTGCAGCCTTTGCTGGAAGGATCTTCAGGGTCGAGAGCGTCGATAGCAATTCCGTCACCCCAGTTGGCCCTGATATCGCAGTAGGATACGGTAACATTGCTGCTGCCGTAAATACCGATCCCATGCCCCCATTCTCCGGTCGTACCTTTGTGTTTATCGCGCTCGCCTTCGATCCTGCCGCCGACGATATTGATGTTGCTGGCATCGTAGAGTGTGATAACGTGATAGTTCGACTGATCTGTTGCCATCACTTCCAGGACTGCATTAGGATCCATGACAAGATTCACATTGCTGATGCCGAAAAATGCGATTCCGGGCAGGGTCCTGATCAGATATCTGCCGGCCGGTACATAGACCGTATCGATTCCTTCCGAATAATAGGCAGCATTCAAAGCCGCGTTGATGCTTTCGCTGTCTTCATTGTCGTCCCCCGGAACAGCGCCGTAATCAAGCGCGTTGATAACATTGGAAGGCAGACTGGAGGAGACCGTAATGGAATCGGCCAGACCGTCCCTGACGCCTGTTGACTCGTTAAAATGATAGGACTTGCCGCCGATAACTGTACTGCCCTTCGCCATCAGTCCGGTCTTTTTATCGTAATAATAGATGTTTCCGGCCTGCGCGGGATAAATGAACACCTGATCCCCGGTGACTGTATACCATTCCTTGACCATGGCACCGGAACTGTTATATCTGACCCATTTGCCTTTATTGTTGCGGATCGCACTTTCTACCTGCCCGGCCATATCGCCGCTCGCCCTGGCATTCGCAACGATCTGCTCATCGGTCCATAACAGTTTTGATCCGTTATTAAAGTCTCTCTCCTGCTGATAAATATAAGGGATCCAGACTTCCTTATTCTCCGCTTTCGCGCCATTATAAACAGCATCCAGCCAGTACCAGCCGTTTGAGTTCGGGTCATAGATCTCCCGGCCGCGTTCTCCACCGTACTTGGCATCGATGATGTTTTTGGGATCACCCTTTGTCCCCTGCCTTACATCATGCTCATACCAGTACGCCTTTCCGCCTTCTCTGAGCCACTGCAGATGGAGGGCATAAACTGAAAGACTGATACTGCCGGCCAGAACACAGACTGCAGCGGCGATCACAGCAAAACGACTGAAAACCTTGGATCTTCTGTTCATCTGATCAACACCTTTCTTCTTTTATGAATCGTATACAGTTCCGAAACACCCGCTAATATTATACACAGTTAAAACACAAGCCGCATTTACTCCAGGACCCCGGTCGTTGTATTGAAGTAATACCAGGAATCTCCGATCTGCTTCCACCCTTTTGCCATGGCTCCGGTCGTCAGATCGTAATAATACCTTTTTGAGCCTGTCTGATACCAGCCTTTGATCATCTGGCCGGTCGAGTCATAGCGGACCCACTTGCCGATGTTGTCTTTCCCGTTGATCGTATAGGGCATGTAGACTTCCTTATTGGCTGCCTTGGCCCCTCCGTAGATGTTATCCAGCCAGTACCAGCCGGCCGGAAGTCCGTTGGGATTTGCTATGCCGGATGCACCGCTGAAATAGATCTCCTTGCCGCGGTATCCCTTAACATTGCTCACACCCTGGCGCTGGTAGTTTTCGTACCAGTAATCCTTGGCTCCGATCCTTCTCCATCCTTTCTTCGGAACGGTGCCCAGATTCTGCTTCAGTACGCCGGTAGATGTATCAAAATAATACTCATAACCATCTACAGAGGCATATCCTTTTGCCATGGTCCCGTATGTCCGGTCAAAATACCATGTCTTCCCGTTGACTGTCTGCCAGCCTTTGACCATCTGGCCGGAAGTATCATAACGTACCCATTTGCCGGTCCCGTCAGCCCTGTCTGCCCAGATGCCGGCTTTGGATTCCTGGTATACATCCTTGCCGACTGCCCTGGCGCCGCCCTGGACAGCATCCAGCCAGTACCAGCCGGCCGGGAAACCGCCGGGATTGTTAATGCCGGCTGCCGCGCTGAAATAGATCTCCTTGCCTCGGCCTGTAGTTCCCTGCTTTACGCCCTTTTCATACCAATAGTAGTTGCCGTTCTCGTAATACCAGCCGTCTTTTTTGACATTGACCGTACAGGACGCAGTATACCCGTATTGTGAAGTCCTGACGGTGACTGTGGCGGTTCCGATCTTTCCGGCAGTGATCACACCGTTCGAACTGACGGCTGCTACTGAAGTGTCGGAAGAACTGTACGTAACTCTCTGATCAGTCGCGTCAGAAGGCTGGACCCTGGCGATCAGCTGATAAGTCGCGCCCGGTCCCAGAGTGATCGTGTTCAATGAGCCGAGATCCAGCTGCACACCGGTAACAGGTATAGACGCGGAGGATGATCCACCGGTGTACGCACTTGCAGACATGTTTAATTCACCGTTTGTGAACAATGAATACATGTCGCTGCTGTAATAATAATAAAGACTTCCATACCGGTATCCTTTGTTAAGCACGCCGGTATATCCGCTTATTTCATAATAAGAATCATTATCATTCGTGATGTCTGCCAGATAATACCTGCCGTCATCCATCCGGACGATATTCCACATATGCGATCCGCTGGCGGAGGGTGACTGGAGCTGACCGCTGACAAGATAGCATTCGAACATATCATTACTGAACGTCGTCAGGTCGCAAAGCAATTTGAAAGCCTTTGCATATCCTTCACACACTACTTTTGTATTTGGATCGCCATCGAAGAGATAGATCACCTGCCACGGATCGCCATAGGGAACCGATGAAGACTGCCCCGCCTCGTAATTATAATCGGACAGGTTAAAGACTGTCCGGTAATAATACCGGATCTTTTCCACATCGCTGTAATTCCTGGCATTATTCACATAACTTCTGGCTGTTGACAGGGCACTTGTGGCTGCGCTGCATTTGGATGCGCTGGTCGTGATCGTACCGGTCGAACCCGAAGAACTGTAGGCTGCCGCAACGGGGAATTCAATGTACATGCTGGATCTGTAGCCGACCATGCCGTCGCTGACAACGAAGGGATACATATAGCTTCCCCCGACTGTTTTGTCGTACCAGTACATCTCATAGGCGCAGTCATACAACAGTGCCGCGATTACAGTATCAGCATCGAAATCAAGGCGTGCCGCCAGCTCGCTGGCTGTGATCCCGGAAGGAAGGCCCAGGTCAGCCGGATCAGCATAGTAGTCATAATAGCTGTCGTTGACTTTAAAATAATCTTTTAAAGAGACAGTCAGCCTGGTACTGGTCCTGGTACCGGCCGCGACGCTCTCGATCAGGGGAAGAAACCTGTCATACAGGTACAGGTTCATGCCCGTCAGCGTGCTCCTTCGCGGCGCATAAGCCGGCTCGGTCTCTTTCTGGTGGGCAACATCGATCTCCTGCCGGCATAACACATCGAAATAATCCGCAAACAGATCATCATTGTCCGGCAGTCCCTCCGGTGCGCCAAAGGTATGCAGCTCATCTTCGATCGGCAGGCTCTCCTGCTCTGATCTTTCGGACTCCTCAACAGTTTCTTCCGGCGTATCGTTCTCTTCCGTCTCTTCTTCCGGAGCCTCGTCTGATGTTTCGATCATTGTATCCGCTGTCTCAAAAGCGGCCCCCGTGGTCTCGCCCGGCTGTTCTTCTGCTGCATTCTCTTCCGACTCTGATCCATCGGATGGCGATACATCAGCAGGCTGTTCATATTGTTCCGGAACATTTTCCTCCGTCAGTTCTTCTGCCGCAGGTAATTCAGGCAGTGCGGTTTCATCTTCCGGCTCATCTTCAACTGTCTCCGGCTGTTCAGTATCCTCGGTCAATTCATCAGGATCTGCTTCAGGCAGTGACACAGTCTCTCCCGGAGCGGGAGTTTCCTCTTCTTCAGGCGGCACGATTACAGTTTCTTCAGTCTCCGCAGCTGGCACGGAACCTTCTTCCGCTCTTACGGATAAACTCTGTCCCGCCGGCAGTATGGCGAGACCAGCTGCAAGCAGTAACGACAGCGACCTGACAAATACTTTTTTCAACATTCCTTACCTCTTTTATGTAATCTATCCTGCGGGCTGTCCGGGATCAGTCCCCCGTCAGCACACCGGTCACTTCATCAAAATGGTAAACTGTTCCGTCGATCGTCCGGGAACCCTTATACATGGCACCTGTGACCGGATCATAGTAGTACGTTCTGTCCAAAACAGTATACCATCCCTTGATCATCTTACCGGTGCTGTCATAACGTACCCATTTCCCGATATTATCTTTACCGTTGATCGTATACGGCATGTAGACTTCTTTACCGGCGGCTTTGGCTCCTCCATAGATATTGTCCAGCCAGTACCAGCCTGCCGGAAGAGCGTCCGGATTTGCGATCCCCTGTTTTCCGCTGAAATAGATCTCCTTGCCTCGATACCCGGCGGCAATACTGACACCCTGCCGCTGGTGATCTTCATACCAGTAATCTTTTCCGTTTACACGTTTCCAGCCATTCTTTGGCACAGCGCCGAGGCTCTGGCTCAATACCCCGGTCTTAGGGTCAAAATAGTATTCGATCCCTTCAATAGAAGCATATCCTTTGGCCATAGTCCCGTATTTTGTATCAAAATACCATGTTCTGCCGGAAACAGTCTGCCAGCCTTTGATCATGATGCCATCCGGACCGTAACGCACCCATTTGCCGGTGCCGTCAGAACGGTCTGCCCATTTGCCCGCCAAGGATTCCTGATACACATCCTTGCTGACCGCTCTTGCGCCTCCCTGGACCGCATCCAGCCAATACCAGCCCGCACTGAAATTCCCGGGATTGGACAGTTCTCCTGAGCCGCTGAAATAGATCTCCTTTCCGCGTCCCGCAGTACCCTGTTTTACTCCTTTCTCATACCAGTAATAATTATCCTGTTCATAATACCAGCCGTTTTTCATTTCGGGTAAAGCTGCATGCACGGGAAAGGTTTTGCTGTACAGTTCATTCCCGTATTTATCGGTGAGCATCAGTCTCAGCGTCCCGTCACCCGCTTCACTTCCCGATGTAATTAAGCCCGTAAAGCTTCCGCTGCCGGAAGTCATATCAAGGACCTGCGGGAAACCCTCCAGAAGACCTCCTGTAAGCGTCAGTTCCGCGCTGCATCCCGCTGCGCCCATCCCGCCATAGGTAAAACTGACTGTCTGTTTATTTCCGCATTCGAGCTGTACAGGATCCGGTGAAGTTTCGATATAATAGTCCGATCCTTCCACGTGAAGGCTGAAAGAAGATTCAGCAAGGACGACCCCCGCACTGTCCAGGAGCTTTGCAGACAGGTCGGTGCTGCCTTCCCTCAGGCCGCACACCGTAAATGAAGCATTTTGCCCCTGTACGATCCTTTCCCCGTCAAAGATCTCCGCTATGGCAGGGTCCGCCGCAGACAGGCTGACCATATATGCACGTTTTCCATAGAAGGACAAAGATACCTCTGTACCTGAACCGGCTGCGGTATAATACTGCCCCTGGCCCGGTTCGATCCCGGAATCGGTAACGACCCTGACTGCCGCGGAAGCTTCATACCCGCCGTCATTTGTAATGACAGTAACTGTCGTTTCCCCGGGCATCAGTCCTGTAATAGATCCGTCTTCATCCACAGCCGCTATACCGGTATCACCGATCCGGTATGTGACCCGCTGGTCAGTGGCATCCGAAGGCTGTATTCTGGCGATCAGCTGGTACTGTTCACCATATTCGACGGTTACCGTATCGGTTTCTCCCAGATCGAGCTGTAAACCGGTCACTGCGATCGAAGCATCGGCGGCACCGCCTGAATATGCTGTCGGAGACAGCTCCAGTTCGCTTTCCTCAAACAGTGTGAACATATAACTGTTGTATATATAACTGGTGGCTCCGTAAACATAACGGGTGCCGTCACTGCTTCGTTCTGAATAGCCTGACAGTTTCAGCGAAGTATCGTTCGTGGGATCCACATTGTAATTGCGTCCGTCATCCATACGGAGGACGATCCACATATGATTTGCGCTGGACGCGGCGTAAAACATTTTTCCATAAACAATATAGGTCTCTATCAGGGGGCTGGAAAAATCAGACAGATCGCACAGAAGCTTAAACGCCTTGGCGTAGCCTTCACAGACGACGGTCGTCGACGGATCGTTATCAAAAACATAGATCAGCTGCCAGGGATCCCCGTAGACAATATTTGTATCAGATGCTGCAGCGTTGTTATACGTTGTGATAGAACGAATCGTATCATGGAAATAATTCAGCTTTTCAAGATCCGTCATCGAAGCCGCATTATCAGCATACATTTTAGCCGTATCCAGGGCTGATGACGCGGCTCCGCACTTTTGCGCATTGAGGTCGAATGTCCCCGTCGCAAGATTCTGGCTGTAATCCAGCGCCACATAAAAACTGAGCGTCATATCGGCAGAATATTTAAGATATCTGGTACTGCCTCCGCTTCCGATGGTAAAGGGATATGCATTGGCGATTCCTTTGGTCTTGTCGAACCAGTAAAGCTCGTACGGACAGTCCGCCAGGAGGCTGTTCAGGATCTTCTGCAGATCAAACCCCATCCAGGCGGCAACTTCACTGTAGGTCGCACTGTTCGACAGACCCAGATCGGTCAGTTTTATATACGTACCGGTCACTTCAAAATAATCTGTCAGATCGATCACGAACCGGGTACTGTCCTTATTCCCGGCTGCCGCATCAGCGATCTGCTGCAGTACCTTGCTGTAAACTGCATAATTGATCCCGTCCAGATAACTCCGGCGGGGCGCATAAAGAAGACCGGATGGATGCGCCTCTTTGATCTTCTCAGAAACGATGTGGTCGACATAATCGGAAAACAGATCCGTTTCCGCGTCTAAATCTTCAGGTATTACAGATGTCTCTTCATATGCTTCGGGGACGATCTCTTCTGCTTCAGGCTCCGACGAGTGATCAGCTTCCATTTCCGTATACTGAGGATCATCAGTCTCCTCCGCGCGGACTGAAGACACCGGATACAACGTGCAGGCTAAAACCAGAACAGCCGATGTCAGTACCGCAGTCTTTATGCCGGCTTTCAGCATCTTCTTCAGTTTTCCGCTCATCAGATACAGTAAAAACAGCAGGATACCGATGATCGAGATCACGCTGCCGGCGATCAGTGGTGTATAAATATAACGCATCGTGACCTGATGCTCTCCTTCTTTTACAGGTACTGCTATCAGACCGTTGTCGTTGATGATCCCGGTCTCGGCTCCATCCACATAAGCGTGCCAGCAGGTATCAAAGGGGACCTGGAATAAAAGCAGGCCATCTGATGCCGCATCCATACGGCAAGTGATCTCTTTTCCTTCAGCGGTAAGATCACGGGCATAGCTGTGTGACCGGACCAGACCCTCCATATATTCATCATCAAAAGTCAGATCCCGCATCAACTGTTCATATACTGTCATATCAGTCTCCGGCAAAGTCAGTCCGGCATCCCTGATGATCTGTTCGTCTTTTTCACCGATCACGATATACTTCATCATTGCTGCCGCAGCAATATTATCTACCTCATCATCCTGTCTGACTTTTGGCGAAAGACCGGATAACTTTTCAAACGCATTCCTTGTAAGCGTATCAGTAAAGAAAGCTCCCATAGGCATGGCACAGCTGTCCCTGTACAGCCAGAATTCCTGTCCGTTGGAATTTGTATACTGTTTGGTCAGCTGATATCTTGCTTCTTCTTTTGGCGTCATGGAAACGATATAACCGGCGCCCAGGAGTTCTTCTGCACCTTTTGACCACAGTCTGGTCATGTTGCTTCTGCCGATCCCCACAGCATTCCAGAAAGTAAAGACCGAAGCATGCGGAGCACTGGTAAAGGAGCTTACAGCAGGAAGCCCGTTCGCCATCGCAAAATTATAATAGGTATAACCCATACCTTCGTCGAAAACATATCGATAGGGTAATATACCGGATGCCAGCTCTTTTCCATGGTCTGTCAGATAACGGACAACATTTTCTTCAAATCCGCCGTTAAAGCTATGGTAATTGATTCCTGTATCATCGATCGTCTGCTGGTAATCATGGATATTGTTAGCGAATAAGGCGGCGGAAAACAGCGCCGTTACGAGGATCAGCGACCCGTTCCTGAAAGAAGAACGCAGTATTTCTTTCCCGCGCTTTCCCGAATAACACCATATGGCGGCAACAGGTGCCATGACCGCGGCGGCCAGCCGGAGAAAATACTGTTTTGCATGAATGATCATCCCTGTCTTACCGGAAGAAATACCTTTTACTCATGTAAGCAGTACGTAAATAACGATAAACAATATCGTGAAGGCAGATGCAGTATATACAGCCCAACTGTCCTGGTTCACTTCCGATTCCATATGATCCATCGTCTGCTCTATAAACAGTCCTGTCATCATGGCCATGATCAGTACGGGCATATAGAACCACCTGGCTTCCCAGTTTGTTCCCCGAAAGAGCTGGAAAACAAGATTAAGTATCGGCACACAGGCTATGACCAGACACGCTGCGATCAGTCGCTTCATCCAGTGCCCTTTGTTCCTGAGTGCAAAGGCGATGACAAAGACCATTCCGAACAGGGAAAGATAAGCGCTCCGGGTCCCCCAGTTCACTGAAGCTATGGCCGAGTATCTGCTCATTGCTTCCGCAGGGAAGAAAAAGGACTGTATCATATACAGCCATCGTACCGGCGGCATTGAGAAAAACTTGGACACAGCGATCATATTGGATGCCCGCGGAATATCCGTTATTCCCCTGACAGCAGGGACGAGACATACCCCGGCTATCAAACAGCCCAGAATACCTTCCGTAATATTGGACATGATCCTGGAAACAGTCTTCCCGATACTGCTGCGTAGGGAGATCCCTTTATTCTCCTCAATTCTCGGCAGCATGAATCTGAAAACATAATACAGAACAGCGAATACCGCTTCGCCTATGAAAAACACCGGGTTGCAGACTGCATTCAATGCACATGCTCCTGCCATCAATCCCTTCTTTCCTTCCGTATTGAGTTTTTCCATTCCGATCAGGAGAAGAGGGAACAGGGCAGCCATATCCTGGAAATGATAGAAAACCGATGAAATAAGCTGCCAGCCGGAAAATGCATACAGAACAGAGACCAGCAGCGCAGTCCGCTCATATTTGCAGAATCTTGCAGCATAGACAGCGGATGTGACCCCGGCAACGGCAAATTTCAGCATCATCATCCAGGGGATGGCGTATGGTACGGCGGTATTTGGAAGAAGAGCCATCAGAAGCGTGAAAGGGCTGCCGATATCGTAAAACGACATGGATTCAAGAAGATTTGCACCCAGATCCAGATTCCAGTTCCACAGGAGATCTCCTTTCCTGAATGCACTGTTCATCAGAAGATTGAAAGGGATCTGCTGGGCATTGAAGTCATTGGACATCGCGAAAAAGCCATGTCCTCTTATAACAAACGGAATGATCGCAATAAAAGCCGTCAGGGCGTTCAGCAGCAGTGCCTTTGCCCAGAGCGGCAAGCCGTTTATTCGGTTGTTTTCAATTTTGTTCTTATAATCCACGTGACTTGTTATCCACTATATTGTTAACTATCGTGTTACTTCGTTCAGAAAGGTTTTCCACTGACCAGTACACCGTGTCTGTCACAATATTGGAAATGCAGTCGTTCATATATGCGCCTCTGCCCACGAAGATCCCGGCATAATGCGGTCCTGTTACCGTATTCCGGGTAACTGTGTTTTCATAGCAGGGTGTAAAATCCAGCCCTATACAGTCCTTCCTGTCCGGTATCAGGGAACTTGCCAGTTCGATCCCGAAAAAATGACCTTTTGCATTTACGCCCTTGTTATTGTCACAGACTGTATTGCTGAAAATGGCATTTCGTACGCCAGTACGTACGATCTTGATCCCCGAACCGTGATTATCGGAAAATATGTTGTCGCAGACAGTATTATATACTGCGTTATCCAGGGAAATACCGGGCAGTTTGAGATGCTCCGTTCCGGCTCTGGCGATCCTGAGCCGGCCGCCGTTGCCGGAAATGTCATTACGGCAGACATAACTGTACGCCGTACCGTAATCCAGGCACAGGCCTTCCTTCTGATTATCCGTTACCCGGTTTTCTATGATATAGCACCTGTAGCCGGCATGGATGTAGCATCCCTGTGCGTTGTTGTTTTCCAGCAGGTTGTTTCGGATAATAATGTCATGAGGAGCGTGTGTAAGCGTCTCCAGACGGACATCTTCAAAAGGATTATTTGGAGAATACGGATCTATGATCCTGACAGCGCCCAGCAGGATCCCGGCGCTGAAATTCTCACTGCTCTTCTGCCCTGAAATGATACAGTCCTCAATGATCCCATCCGACGAATCGCCATTGATGCAGATCCCTCCGTCATCCCCGTCGGGTATCCGGCAGCCGCTGATCCGGAAAGTATCGTTATCGCCGATCAGGGAGATCCCCTTGCCGGCAAGTCCGCGGATCGTCAGATCTTCAAGACTTACGCATGAACTGTCTTTAATAAATATGCCATGTCTGCAGCAGGCATCAACGGTAAATGCCTTTATACAGACATTCCTGACGCCGTCTAAAAGAAACAGTTTGTCCGGTCCCTGCGGCATTTCTTTGTCCGGAATGATCCTGGTACCTGCACCGTCGATTATGACACCGGAAGGAAGAGAAACCATACCGTCAGCGATCAATTCTCTTGATCTGACCAGGATCCGGACTGTTTCGCCCGGCTGAAGTTTACCGATAAACTGCGATAATTCACTGGTTTTCGTTCCATTGAATTCAAATGTCTTGTCATTTGACCAGGACAGTGGCTGCAAATGATCGGACAGTTCTTTTTCAATACGATCGGAAAGGTCCTTCATCTTTGCTGCCGGATCAGAAAGATCTTCCGCAATATATCCGATGGCCTGGAGCCTTTGCATACACTGCAGCGGGTCGATGATCTCTCCCTTCTCTTCTTCCGTCATCCTTTGTAAAGGCATATACCGGTCAGGGGAGGAAATGTCCGTTTTGTCCAGAAAGATATTCCCCGGTGCAGGATCAGGTATTTCTGTACTGTCAGTCCTGTCTCCGATACCGGAAAACACTCTCTTTGCCTTCCGTACAAGTTTAACTGTTATTCTTCTAAACAATGATTCTGTATGGTCAGACATTTTCAGGTCTCTCTCCTAACTTGAGATACTCTTTCCAGAATTCTTCTGTAATAAAAGTCTGTTTCGCCTTTGTATAAGCTTCTCTTAATGCGGCATCTTCCCGTTTGATCTTCTTCAGGACACGTTTATATCTTTTCATGACCGCTTTATAGCGTTCCCGGTCCATCTCCAGAATATAGCCGGTGAAATCGACCGGATCGATAAAGGCCAGCGTTTTTCTGAGCATACAGCGCGCGGGAACATAGGAATCTCTTAACGGAAGCGCAGCTGTTCCCTTCTTATACGGGCCGATCCAGCATCTCTGGCCGTTTAAAGTAAACCTGTTGAAAACGCGATAGAATATGCGCAGCGATTTATGGGCTTCTTCAAGCGGGTTCTGCCAGCCGATGAACCCTGCCCCTCTGCCGATCTTCGCTGCATCCAGTTCCGAGAGCGGAACCGGGTTGTGATTCATTTTACTGTTTTCCTTAACGATCTCTTCGCCTCTGTCCACAGAGATAAAATCCGGTCCCTCGGCAAAGTGTTCCAGCGCCCTGATACATAGTTCTGCAGAATCATAATCGAACATCATGATAAAACGGCGGAAATCATCCTTGCTTTTTTTAAGCGCTGCCACACCGTCCAATACATCGGAAGAATACTGCGTGATCAGCATATTCCTGTTGACCTGATAATGGTCCATCGGAACATTGGCTTTGCCGGAAAAGCCAAGGTGCCAAACATTGATGCCGTTCATGGTCATGAATTTCGGCCGGCAGCGAAGTCCGTATTCCATATCGTCGCCGCGCACAAAATACGGCATGGGAAGACCTTTTCTCCTGATCACCGCCGTGGGCATGCAGCAATACCACCAGGCTGCATACATTCTGCTCTGGTCAGGGAAATCCTTACCGTTAAGAAGAACATACTTCAACTGATCCAGATCGAATTTCTGCGCTTCCCCCGGCAGTACCAGGCGCATAAAGGGTTCCTGCTTCAGCGGCAGGAAGTACCCCTCCGGTGAAACATATCCGATATCCTCCTTCTGTTCATTCTTTTCTTCCATATAAAGCATGGCTCCGCTGATGAATGCTTCACTGTATTCATCGACAGCGTACTGCAGAAGACGGAACGTCCTGTAAATGCTCTCCGGCTGGATAAGGATATCGTCATCCATCAAAAGGACATGGGTCGCTTCCGGTTCCTGGTGCAGCGACTCGATCATGCCTCTGGCAAAGCCTCCCGCTCCGCCGGCATTGGGGTTTTTATGAAGGAATATATGGGCATGCTTCGGAATATCTTCTTCCTTCAGTGTGCGTCCGTTATCCACGATATGGTAATAAAGGTGTCTTGAGAAATCCTCGCCCGACAAAAGCAGCGCATCGTGAACGATCTGCGCGTTTTTACATATATATGCTTCTTTCCTGAAGGTTGTGGTCGCAATGGAAAGTTCGACCGGACGCGGGTCTTTTTCAAATTCCGCTCCCCATTCCCCGCTCAGAAGCACCAGCTTTTTATAATTTTCTATGCTGAAAGAAATGGCATCATAATCCATATTACCTGCAGCCAGGGTAAGCAGTGTCTCCTGCATCAGTTCGTTGCTGATCCGGTCGCTGGAAATGATCTCCGTTTCGACATGCTGCTGCTTCAGTCTGTGCCCTTTGACAATCAGCAGAATGTCTCCGAGGAATACCAGCCTCAGAGTTATGTCTTTTGCGCCTGTATATTTTTTCCAGGAATGGACGTTGCAAACATTAAAGTATGTGTCAAAGGATATGGATGAATAAGCCGGCATGGCGACAGCCAGTGTGCCTTCCGGTACGCCGTTTGCTGCGGCCTCCCTTGCAGGAAGTTCCTGTATGATCGGTGCCGTTCCCCTGTAATAAAGCTCTTCATAGTCTTTTAATTCGGCACCCGGGAATATTATATTCTGCAATTTTGCATACATCTGGATCTGTCCCCTTATCTGTTTTCTTCTTCTTTCGGTTTCAAAATATGCAGTTTCCTGAATAAAGCGCCTGCTTTCCTTCCTCCGGCCAGGACCTTGGATGAATATATCCCGTTGATCTGCTTCTGAAGATCGTCTATCTTTCTGTCGATATCGTCACAGCGCCCGTCCAAAATATCAAATGCGGAAAGTGCACGTTTCTTATCAGACTCTTTGTCCGTTTCTATCGCATCAGTAAGCCATTTCTTCGACCGGGCTATCTCGCTGTCCAATATCCGGTCAACCGCCTCATAATCGATCTCTTCATAGTTTTCTGACAGCGCCTGGACTTGTTCCAGCGTATAGGCGATATGCCCTTCCAGCTTCAGCAGTCTCAGCAATGAAGTAAACCTGGATTCGCCGCGGATCTTGTTGACCAGTGCAATGAACTGCTTATGAAAAATGATGGAGAAACAGATCCCGTGGAAAGAATCAGTGATAATAAAATCGGCGTTTTTAATATACGCCAGCCATTCTTCTACGAGGATCCCCGTCTTTAACGGGATAGTCCATTGCGGGCCGCTCCTTCTCATAGGCGGAATATTGTCCCCTACTGCGACAATACTCAAGCCATCAGCCTTTGCCTTGTCTTCAATGATCGTCTGCGCCTGTTTTGTCGGATCAAGGATATAGGTGTACAGATACTTTTCTCCCGGGATTTTATCCTTTGGCACCCTGTCGATCAGCATGGCATATCTGTCCCTCGGACACAGGAAAACAGGATCCAGGACCCATGTGGCTTCCACGCCGAAATAATCCCTGCAGACATCAACACCCGAATCTTCCCTTACAGAGAAATAATCAAACCGTCTTAAGTAAAACGCTTCTTCTCCCCTGTCCGAATCCGGCCCCCAGATATAATCATGGCCGAACGAAGCTGCATAAGCGATCTGACGATGGTTGCCGGTAACAAAATTCTGTGCCTGGATCTTACCGTACCAGTTATACAGGTTATTGTTGAACAGCTGGTCCGAACCCGTAACGAATGTCCTGCACTGCTGGTTTAAAAACTTCATTTCCGCAATGTTCGGAAATATCCTGGACCGTGACCATGGCGCATAAACATCTGACATGAACATTTTCAGCTTTTCGCGCGGCGGCTCTTTACAGTCTTTTGGCCTGTCGATCATCAGCACGGAATAACCCATGTTCTCCAGAGTCGAATACAGAGCAAACTGCGTTAATGCCCCGCCATAATTGCTGACCATATAATTGCCTACGAGTCCTATGTCATACAGAGCGTGCCTGCACTGCCAGACAGCTTCTGTAAAGGAACGGGCGGGATAAAGATGACGGAATCTCTCTTTCATGGGATGCGGAGTCATTTTTGTCTGCAGACGGTTATACCTTGCCGCCTCTATCGGGACAGATTCAGCCAGTATCAGCTGCTGACGTATAGTATCAAACAGATCTCTTCCTTTATCATTATTGACAAGCACAACACTGGTCCCGTTTAAGTCATTCAAAGCGGGATCATGCCGTTCGACCTGCCAGAAATCACCTATCGTCAGATCTCCCTGTCTGCGGTGACCGCCGAATTCGCAGTCTTCACATCCGTCCCTTAAGCTTATATTGCGCTGAAACCCTTCTTCATATGCACTGTTCTGCCATTCGATCCTGTCCGAAGAACCATCCTTCCAGAAAACCCTGATCTGATCCGACCGCCAGCCGTTCAGCTTGCTGCGGAAATCGATAGTCTGCAGTTTTTCCCCGTCGAAGTTTTCCTTCACATAGTCCTGCAGCATCTGCACCGATGGCACACCATGGCAGAGGATATCAACAAGATAAAGATTCTCCGTTTCGTTTTTGCAGTTGTATTTCGCGTAATTCTTCATGGCTGCCACCTGGCAGGGGCAACCGGTGAAGAGCACTTTTTTACCTTCTTTCAGCTTTGCGGCACATTGTTTATAGATATCTCCGGTAAAGCTCTGCACATATTTTGACTTGCGCAGCCGGTACAGCTCGTCACGGTCTTCCACCAGCATATGGTGTACGCTGTAGTCGTCTTCCATAGCGGCTCCGGCCACCACGCCGCCCTGTGACAGGATATGCTCCGCCAGCACCGTAAACATACCGCCCGAAGAACTAATGAACCGGATGTCGTCCGTTGCCTGGGCAGCATAACACTCCGGCTCCTCTGCATTTGATCTGTCCGCAGCAAGCTTCGGGCATACAGCCGTGCAGCGTCCGCAGTTGATACACTTATCCGGATCAGTTTCAGGATAATAGAATCCCCATTTGTCCGGCCTGAATGTGATCGCCCCGGTCGGGCACGCATTCTCGCATGCCGCGCAGCCGCAGCAGTATTTTTCCTCTTTTTTCAGTTCATCCAGTATGTTCATCTATCCGAATCCCCTTTTCAGGTCTGCAGCATCTGCTTAGAGCAAACTATAAAACTCCAATATTATATTATATTGATTTGTGGATATGTTGTGCAAGATATTAATGCATAATACTACATTTAGATCCGGACAAAAGAACAGCGGGAGGCAATGCCTCCCGCTGTTGACTGCGATAGGGTCTTATTCTGTTCTGCTCACCACTCTCGTGCCCTTTTCCACATAGGCGCCGAGCGCGTTGTCTTCCACCGTGATCTCGATGGTATCGCCCTCGTCGACCTCTCCGGAAAGAATGAGCTTCGCGGAAAGCGTCTCCACATATTTCTGAATGTAACGCTTCAGCGGTCTTGCGCCGTAGAGCGGGTCGTAGGCGGCATCCGTAACGAACTCCCTGGCGCTGTCCGTCATCCTGATCTCGACCTGGCGGTCCGAGAGCCTCTTGTTCAGGTCAGCAAGGATCAGGTCGATGATGCCGGAAATGTTATCCTTGGACAGCGGTGTAAACAGGATCGTTTCATCCAGACGGTTCAGAAATTCCGGACGGAAGTGCGAATGCAGAAGGTCCATGACCATTTCCTCGCACTTTTCGGAGATCTGCTCGTTGGCTGTGTCTTCGCCGTCCTGTCTGTTGGCCAGATCCTGGAGGATCAGGTCCGCGCCGATGTTGCTGGTCATGATCAGGATAGTGTTCTTGAAGTCGACGGTCCTGCCCTGTGAATCGGTGATCCGGCCATCGTCCAGTACCTGCAGCAGCACATTGAAGACATCCGGATGGGCTTTCTCGATCTCGTCGAACAGCACGACCGAATAAGGCCTTCTGCGGACGGCTTCAGTCAGCTGGCCGCCTTCTTCGTAGCCGACGTATCCCGGAGGCGCTCCGATGAGCCTGGATACCGAGAATTTCTCCATATATTCACTCATATCGATACGGACCATGTTCTTCTCATCGTCGAACAGGGCTTCCGCCAGAGCCTTGGCGAGCTCGGTCTTACCGACTCCGGTAGGGCCAAGGAACATGAAGGAACCGATAGGTTTGGTCGGATCCTTGATGCCGGCCTTGCTGCGCATGATGGCTTCCGAAACTCTCGTCACCGCTTCGTCCTGGCCGATGACCCTTTTATGGAGCTGGTCAGGCAGCTGCAGTGTCTTCTGTCTCTCGCTTTCTGTCAGTTTGTCCAGAGGGATGCCGGTCCATCTGGCGATGATCCGGGCGATCTCATCCTCTGTCACCCGTTCGTGTACAAGGGAAAGATCTTCGTCCCTGGCATCGTTCTCTTCTTCCTCCAGCTGCTTTTTCAGCTGCGGCAGTGTGCCGTACTGGAGTTCGGCTGCTTTATTGAGGTCGCCCTCCATCTGGGCTTTCTGGATCTCTGTGCTGACTGCGTCGATCTGTTCTCGGAGTGTGGAGAGGTTGTCGAGCTTCTGTTTCTCGTTCTCCCACAAAGCCTTCTTTTCGGAAAAGTCGTCCTTCAGTTCAGCCAGTTCCTTCTGCAGGTCCAGCAGTCTTTCCTGGCTCAGCGGATCGTCTTCCTTTTTAAGAGCGGTCTCCTCGATCTCCATCTGCAGGATCTTTCTCTGCAGTTCATCCAGTTCGGTGGGCATGGAATCCATCTCTGTCCTGATCATCGCGCAGGCTTCATCGACCAGGTCGATCGCCTTGTCGGGCAGGAATCTGTCTGTGATATATCTGTTGGAAAGCACGGCTGCGCTGACCAGGGCATTGTCCATGATCTTAACACCGTGGAATACTTCGTATCGTTCCTTGATGCCGCGCAGGATCGAGATGGTATCTTCAACTGTAGGCTCGTCTACCATGACGGGCTGGAAACGTCTCTCAAGAGCAGCATCCTTTTCAATATACTCTCTGTATTCGTTCAGCGTCGTTGCGCCGATGCAGTGCAGCTCGCCCCTGGCCAGCATGGGCTTTAGCATATTGCCCGCATCCAGTGCACCGTCGCCTTTACCTGCTCCGACGATGGTGTGCAGTTCATCGATGAACAGCAGGATCTCTCCATCGCTCTGCTTGACGTCTTCCAGGACAGCCTTCAGTCTTTCCTCGAACTCGCCCCTGTATTTGGCACCGGCGACCAGCGAACCCATATTCAGCGAAAAGATCTTCTTATCTTTTAAGGCCGCGGGCACGTCGCCGGCAGCGATACGCTGCGCAAGTCCTTCGACCACAGAAGTCTTGCCGACGCCGGGCTCGCCGATCAGGACAGGATTGTTCTTGGTCTTCCTGGATAGGATACGAATGATGTTCCGGATCTCCGTATCCCTGCCGATCACAGGATCGAGCTTCTGCGCCTTCGCCTTGCTGACGAGTTCTTCACCGTATTTCTCAAGGGTATCATAGGTAGCTTCAGGATTGTCGCTCGTCACGCGCTGGTTGCCTCTGACCGTCGAGAGCGCCTGCAGGAATCTCTCCCTGGTTATATCGCCCGACGCAAGCAGGTTCTTCATCGAACTGTTGGCATTTTTGATCAGAGAGAGGAACAGATGCTCGACCGAAACATAATCGTCTCCCAGCGTCTTTGCTTCATCCTCCGCACCGATCAGGACCCTGTTCAGGTCAGCACTGATATAAACATTGGCCGATGAACCCTGCACTTTGGGAAGCGCTGAGACAGCTCCCCTTACGCTCTCTGTAAACGCGTCCGGGTCCACGCCCATCTTCTCTATGAGCCTGCGGATCAGGGACTGATCCAGGGTCAGCAGCGAATATAAAAGGTGCTCCTGTCCGATCTGCTGGTTCCCATACTCATATGCCAGCTTTTCACAGTTGTTGACAGCTTCTATTGATTTCTGAGTAAACTTTTGGATATTCATAAAAGTCCCTCCTTTTTGTTTTATTTGTTCTATATGAAGTATAACAACGTGCAGGCATATGTCAACTGGTAATTCATAAATAAATTATAAACTGACATTTTCCGGCTTATGACTTCAGCAAATAAGAAAAAGCCGGTCAGGACCGGCTTTTTTCTTATCATGATAATGTTGATCTTCAGAAATATGATTCTTTCTTTGCAGCAGTATCCTGCGTGCCGGCTGTTCCGGCCTGTGCCGGATCCTGCATCTGCGCGCTGAATGAATCTGCCGCATTCTGTACGGCCCGTGAGACCTCTTTGATCGCCTTTTTGAGGATGAAATAACTGTACAGGTTGGCAGCACCCGTATAGACGAGCGAAGCGCCTGCAATCCGCATAAAGACCATGGCAGTCTCAAAAGGCCTGACCAGGAAGAGGATGCCTGCCGCGAAAATGATGATCGACAGGATCAGCGTTATCCACCATCTGCTGTAATTGCTCCTTGCCAGGGTAACAGCCGCCGTGAAGGTGACGATACCGTTGATCAGGAGCAGAAGCCCGATGAGCTTCGGCATAAGCGCGATGATGAAGTCCGGCGCGTACAATATCCAGATACCGATAACGATATTGATCATCCCGATGCACAGGATACCGGAATGCAGAAGCAGCCTTTTGCTGCTCCTGAAGAAGTAGACAGCGGAACAGATACCGCTGATCACCAGGACGACACCGACGATCCTTGCCATGACCTGGAGTGAAACTTCCGGCCAGATCAGGAAAAGAATGCCGAGAATGATCGTCAGGATCGGCAGAAGGATCTGGTCCAGCTTGAAGAGCCGCACACTCTTCATCAGCTGTTCGCTCAGTCCCTGCATGGGATCTGAAGCTGCGCCGGTCGTATTTTCTGTCTTATCCTTACGCTGAAAAATACCCATAATACCCCCCATTTCTCTGTTTTCAGATCTGTTCCTCAAGAAGCGTGATGATCTCGTCCCTGCCGGCTTTGGTCTCTCCTGACCAGAGGATCAGCCTCAGCGCATCCGCCTGATCATATTCCGACAGACAATTCGTTAACGATTCCCTGATCATCTTCTCATGCTTTTGAAGCTGTGACCGTTTGATCTTATCCGCTTTTGCCGCGATCACAACAGGCGCAAATCCTGCTTCAACGATCCAGCGCAGCATTAGAAGGTCGTCTTCCGAAGGCTCATGTCTTATGTCAACGATCAGGAATACCTGCTTCAGCGATTTGCTCGAATGCAGATACTCTTCTATCATTTTACCCCATTTTGCCTTCTCGGCAACAGCGGCTGTAGCATAACCGTAACCGGGCAGGTCGACCAGGTAGAATTCGTCATTTACATTGTAATAATTGATCGTCTGGGTCTTGCCGGGTTTGCCGCTTGTATGAGCGTAATTCTTACGGTTGACGATACCGTTGATAAGAGTTGACTTGCCGACGTTGCTGCGGCCGGCAAACGCGAACTCCGGCCACGTATGCACCGGAAGTTTGCTGGTTATGCCGACCACAGTCTCAAGATTAACTGATTTGATTACCATAGGTTTAAGTTCAGGCCGAAGCTGTCGTACTGCCCGCTTCGCCCCTGTGCAGTACAAGGGGTGCCCCTTCGCCGGTGACGGAAGCCCTTGTGATCTTGCACTCGGTGATGGTCTCATCTGAAGGGATCTCGTACATGACATCCATCATGATCTTTTCCAGGATCGAACGAAGACCCCTGGCGCCTGTTTTCCGCTGGACAGCCAGGTCCGCGATCGCGGTGATAGCGTCCGGATCGAAGGAAAGTTTGACATTATCGAAGCCGAGGAGCTTCGCATACTGTTTGACGAGCGCATTCCTGGGTTCGGTCAGGATCCTGACCAGGGCATCCCTGTCAAGACCGTCCAGAGATACGACGACCGGCACGCGGCCGATAAATTCCGGGATCAGCCCGAATTTGACCAGATCCTCCGGCAGAACTTCCTTCAGGACCTTGCCGATATCCTTCTTGTCTTTTGTATTTACTGTGGCGGAAAAGCCCATGGCCCTGTGGTCGAGCCTTGCGTCGATGATCTTCTCGAGACCGTCGAACGCACCGCCGCAGATAAAGAGGATGTTGGATGTATCGATCTGGATCAGCTCCTGCTGGGGATGCTTCCTGCCTCCCTGCGGGGGTACGGAAGCCATCGTGCCTTCAATGATCTTTAAGAGCGCCTGCTGGACACCCTCTCCCGATACGTCCCTCGTGATCGAGACATTTTCGCCCTTCTTGGATATTTTGTCGATCTCGTCGATATAGATGATACCGAGCTGGGCCCGTTCGATATTGTAATCGGCGGCCTGGATCAGCTTCAGCAGGATATTCTCCACATCTTCGCCGACATAACCCGCTTCGGTCAGTGTCGTGGCATCCGCAATGGCAAAGGGCACGTTGATGATCTTCGCCAGTGTCTGGGCAAGATAAGTCTTGCCTGAACCGGTAGGCCCGAGCATAAGGATATTGCTCTTCTGCAGCTCCACGCCATCGCTGTCCGCGCCGTTTTCCGCTGCCATGACTCTTTTATAATGATTATAGACCGAAACACTCAGGACTTTTTTGGCTTCATCCTGTCCGATCACATATTCATCCAAAAACTCGCGGATCTCCGCCGGTTTTAAGAGATTGATCTCATCTTCGGAAGCGTCGTCCTGCGTAATAAAGCCGTCTTCTTCCAGCGCTTCCTCCATGATGTCAGAGCAGATCGCGACGCATTCGTCACATATAAATACACCGTCAGGACCGGAGATCAGTTTCCTGACCTGGCTTTCCGTGCGTCCGCAGAACGAGCAGCATCTCGGCTCCATCCTTCTGTTGTCCGCCATCAGATCTCCCCTTCCGCTTCCTTGCGCGTGGTGTAAATATGATCGATAAGGCCGTAATCCAGCGCTTCCTGCGCTGTCATCCAGTTATCCCTGTCCGTATCCTTTACGATCTCTTCGTAGTCTCTGCCTGTATTCTGCGCAAGCAGACGGTTCATCCGTTCCTTGATCCTGGCCATATGCGCCGCCTGGATCGCGATATCGGATGCCTGGCCTTCGGTCCCGCCCAGAGGCTGGTGGATCAGGATCTCCGAATTGGGCAGAGCAAACCTCTTGCCCTTTGTGCCGCCCGCAAGCAGGAACGCACCCATGCTCGCGGCCATGCCGACACAGATCGTCGAGACGTCGCACTTTACGAAATTCATCGTGTCATAGATCGCCATGCCGGCAGAGATCGATCCGCCGGGGCTGTTGATATAGAACTGGATGTCCTTCTCGGGATCTTCTCCCTCCAGGAACAGCATCTGTGCCACGACAAGCTCAGCCGTAGCGTCATTGACCTGGTCTCCGAGGAAAACTATCCTTTCTTTTAAAAGGCGGGAGAAAATATCATAGGAACGTTCTCCGTTGCCTGTCTGTTCAATTACATAAGGAATAAAGCTGGCCATTACGCCTCCTTTGTTCTGTTTGATCCTTCAGTATTATTCTTCCGGCTTTTCTTCTTTCTTTTCTGCCTTCTTCTCGACTTCCACCGCAGCATCGGTAACGAAAGTAGCTGCCTTCTGGACAGCGATGTCTTCCATCATCCTCTCTTTATCCCTTTCGGTGAACATCTTTTTGATGTTGTCGAGTTCGGTGCGGTACTGGTCTGCCATCTTCTGAAGCTCGGCTTCGTACTCTTCTTCGGATGCCGTGATATTCTCCTGCTTCGCGATCTCTTCAAGGACCAGTCTTGTGCGGATCCTTCTCTCGGCATTGGGAGCCAGCTCATCCAGAAGCTGCTGCCTGGTCACACCGGCATAGCCCGCGTACTGTTCCAGGGTCATGCCCTGCATACGGAGTTGCTGCTCGAATTCATCCAGCATCTGTTTCTGCTGCGTCTGCAGCATGGGGGCAGGGATCTCGATCGCAGAGTCTTCGACGATGGCGCCGATGACCGCGTCTTCCTTCTGGGTCTTCGCATTGCTCTCTTTCAGTTCGAGCATGGACTTTTTCAGATCTTCCTTATACTCTTCAAGCGTTGAGAACTCGGATACTTCATCGGCAAACTCGTCGTCCAGTTCCGGAAGTTCCTTTTCACGGATACCTTTGACCGTGCACTTGAATGTAGCGTCCTTGCCTTTTAAGTTCTCGGCCTGGTAGTTTTCGGGGAATGTGACATTGACGTCCAGTTCCTTGCCGATCTCGGCGCCGATGAGCTGTTCTTCAAAACCGGGAATGAAAGACCCTGAACCGATCGTCAGCGGGTAATCCTCACCTTTTCCGCCATCAAAGGCAACACCGTCGACAAAGCCTTCAAAATCCAGCTGGATCATATCGCCGTCCGCAACGGCACGGTCTGTAACGGTCTTAAAGCTGGCATTCTTCTCCTGCTCGCTCTTAAGCCTGTTCGCAAGTTCCTCATCTGTAACGGAAACTTCGATCTTTTCGGTCTCAACGCCTTTATACTTTCCAAGGCTCACCGGCGGCTTTAACGCGACGGTCGCCGTGTAGATGAAAGGCTTTCCCGCTTCCAGCTGCTCCACGGCCAGTTCGGGATCGGAAACGACAGACTCGCCGCAGTCATCCACCGCGTCGGGATATGTGCTGTTGATCGTATCATTAGCGGCATCTTCATAGAAAACGCCGGAACCATACATCTTTTCAATAATATTGCGGGGGGCTTTGCCCTTTCTGAAGCCAGGCACGTTGATCCTGCCTTTCTGTCTCTGATATACCGCATTAATGGCTTTATTAAACTCATCAGCCGCGACCTCGACTGTCAGCTTTGCCATATTGTTTTCAAGTTTTTCAACACTTACGTTCATTTGGTTTCTCCTTCGGAAATGGATCTATTATGCTGCTAACAGATTAAAACACAACTATATAGTATAACACAAGTATTTCTTTGAATCACGGATGGATAGGCACTTTTCTGCAGAATTCAAGGCCTTCTGTCTCATGGGAAGTGATGACAAGGGGCTTGTCTCCCCTTTTCTTCAGGATATATTCGATCGCTTTCTGACGTGTTTCGGGATCGAGGCCTGTAAAAGGCTCGTCCATGACGAGCAGGTCGGAGGGGACCGCTGCAGCCCTGACGATGCTGACCCTTCTTCTCATGCCGCCCGAAAGTTCCCTGACGGGCTTGTCCAGTTCATCGGCAGGCAGAAGCTGTTCAAGTTCCTCTCTCGCAAAAGACGGCGACAGCTTGCGGTTTACCATATAAACATTCCGTACGGCGGAAAAATCCTCGCACAGCCTCTCTTCCTGGAATACAGTCCCCGCCAGGATATAGGGGTACTTGTAGTCGCCCAGCAGCCTTATCCTGCCGCTGTCGGGCTTGACAAGTCCCAGCAGGATGTTGAGGAAGGTGGTCTTTCCGCTTCCGGAAGGACCTGTGATCAGATAGGCCGCTTCGTCCTTGATCTCAAGGCAGAAATTGTCCAGGACCTTTCTGTCATCATATATTTTGGTAATGTTTTCCGCTTCTATCGTCATAGACAAATGATACCACAAGCCCGGATTATTTTATACAATCTTCACATTTATCACAGCGGCCAGACTGTATAATGAGTATGGTCCTGCCGGCATACCGCGCAGGATGAATGTAACCGAAAGGAGCAATACAAATATGTTTGATGCGAAAACTGAATTTAAGACTGCGGTGTTTTTTGCAGACGGTTTTGAGGAGATAGAAGCGCTGACAGTGACGGACATACTGTGCCGCGCAGGAATGCCGACCCTTACGGTATCGCTCAATGACAAACCTGTCGTCACTTCTTCCCACGACCTCACGATCGTCACCGACACCACCATAGATTCCGTCCGTTTTGATGATATAGGCATGCTGGTCCTGCCCGGCGGAATGCCCGGGACGACGAGGCTGGGCGCTTCACCCCTGCTGACCGGTGCGATCACCGATTTTGCGGGAAAAGGAAAACCTGTTGCCGCTATCTGTGCGGCCCCGTCCATTCTCGCGGACCTTGGGCTCCTTAAGGGAAAGACCGCCGCGTGCCATCCCAGCGTTGAAGAAAGGCTCCTTGAAGGCGGCGCCGAACTTGTCACCGATCCGGTCGTGACCGACGGCAATATCATTACCAGCCGCGGCATGGGCACCGCGATTGATTTTGCCCTTGCCCTTGTGAAAAGGTGCCTCGGCCAGGCTGAAGCCGACCGCATCGCCTCTGCCATAGTCTACAGGACAGAAGAATAATACCGGGGCTGCCAGTTATGAATATAATGTTTTTTCTCACGCCCAAGAGCGATGTGACCTATGTTTATGACTCCGACACCATGAGGCAGGCTCTGGAAAAAATGGAAAAGCACCACTTCGGCACGGTTCCCGTCATCAATGAGAAGACCGGCATATATGTGGGTACCCTGACCGAAGGCGATCTTTTGTGGGATATTAAAAAGCACGACAACCTTACATTAAAAAAGGCAGAGAACCGGCCGCTCACTTCTGTCCGAAGGATACGCGATTATCTGCCTGTGGATATCGAAGCTGATATTGAAGACCTGGTCCATATGGCCAGCGCCCAGAACTTCGTCCCCGTTACCGATGATTCCGGTGCCTTTATCGGCATCATCACGAGGGCCAGCGTCATCAGTTACCTGAAAGAGCAGCTGGACCTTGTCAGTATGTCCACTTGATCCTTTTTACGGTATTGACGAACTCGCCGTTGGTCCTGGTCTTATAGAAAAGGTCGAGTACATGGTCCACCGCTTCTTCCGCTTTCATTCCGTTGAAAGCCCTGCGGAGCGTATTTATGGAATCCAGTTCATCCGGTGTCAGGAGAAGATCATCTCTCCTGGTGCCGGATTTTGGTATATCTATGGCCGGGAAGATCCGGCGTTCGGAAAGCTTCCTGTCCAGTACGATCTCCATGTTGCCGGTACCCTTGAATTCCTCATAAACGACATCGTCCATTTTTGAACCGGTCTCGATCAGCGCTGTAGCCAGTATCGTAAGGCTGCCGCCTTCGCGCATATTCCTGGCGGCGCCGAAAAACCGCTTGGGCATATGGAGCGCCGCGGGGTCAAGGCCGCCCGAGAGCGTCCTGCCGCTGGAAGGTTCGGTAAGATTGTATGCCCGTGTCAGTCTTGTGATCGAATCAAGCAGGATAATGACATCCCTCTTGTGCTCCACAAGTCTTTTTGCTCTCTCAATGACCATCTCGGACACCCTTTTGTGATGCTCGGGCAGTTCGTCAAACGTCGAATAGATCACTTCCACATTAGGGCCTTCGATCGCTTCCTTGATGTCCGTAACTTCTTCGGGCCTTTCATCGATCAGCAGAATGATAAGGTGCACTTCCGGATTGTTGTGCTTGACGCTTTTGGCTACTTCTTTAAGAAGCGTCGTCTTGCCGGCTTTCGGGGGCGACACGATCATGCCTCTCTGGCCTTTTCCGACCGGGCACATCAGGTCCATGACGCGCATCGCTATATTGCAGCCCTCTTTTTCCAGCCTGATCCTTTCATCGGGGAAGACCGGGGTCATGTCTTCAAAGTTGTAACGTCTGGTCGCTTCCTCCGGAGATGTGCCATTAATGGATTTGACGTACAGAAGGGCACTGAATTTTTCGCCCTGTGTCCTTACGCGGATATTGCCGGTCACGATATCGCCGGTCTTTAGACGGAAGCGGCGGATCTGGCTGGGCGCCACATAAACATCATTGTCACCCGGCATATAATTGGCACTGCGGATAAAGCCGTATCCGTCCGGCATTACTTCAAGTATGCCGTTTGCCATTTCACCGCTGTCGAGATCCGAATTGATCTCATCTTTGTGATGGATCGGGACGTCAGGCCTGAGCTGGCCTCTCGGTCCTTTTCTCTGATATGCATTCTGGTACTGGTTCTGGGTCTGTCCCTGGTACTGGCTGCCGGGAGTGCCGGCATCCGTTCCCTGCGTTTCTTCCTCCGCTGCCGGAAGCTGTTTTACTCCCTGCGTACCGGCTGCTGAAGCCTCATCAGCGGGCCTGTCCGTCTCTGCGGCCGGAACTGTTTTTTTCCTGCCCGGGGACTTTTTCTGTCTCTGCGGTCTGGCTTCATCGGCGGGAACAGAGTCTGCTTTCCTCTCCGGCTGGGCTTCCGGGGCGTTCTCCGGTCTCACATCTTTTTTACCGGCCGGCTTCTTTTCCTTAGCCGCCGTTTCCCTTGCTGCCCTTGCCTCATCACGGGCTGCTTTTGCCTCTCTGGCTTCTTCCGCATCCTTTGCGAGCATGGCATCGATAAGATCAGCCTTTTTGAGAGCCGTAGTACCCTTCATGCCTCTTTGCTTGGCAATTGCCTTAAGATCGACAAGCGCCAGCGATTCATACATTTCTCTTGTCATATGATCCTCTTTTTGATTGAGATAATATTGTTCCTCGTTAATATCGGGCTTATTTCTGAAAGTGAGATACCGGACAGCGGCTACGCTCTGTGCGCCGGCCTTCAGACACGCGGACACAGTCTGACAGTACTGTGCAGGTCCTGAGAAGTATTAATGTGTATTATTCTGTAATTCTTAGCTGAAATTATAACCGGAAACTGCTGCGATCTGAGCCACTGACGAAATTATTGATCCAATAACCAAAATTACATTATCATTCCGCGGCAAAACTGTCAAAACAATTTTTCCGTGATGATCCTGTACAGATCCGTGCTCTGCGACTTCCATCTGGCTATGACCCGCTTCGCCGCGGCTTCATCCTGGACACTTAGTTTATTTCAAAAACAGGAAGCGAATTTTCCATCACGGCCATATGCGCGATATAATCCGATTCCGAACGTTTATAGTAGTCTCCGGCCAGTTCTCTTTCCCGGGCCAGCCGCAGTCCGTTTTCCTTAAGGAACGCGTCAGCTTCCTTACGTATGGCTTCGCTCAGTTCGCTCCGGAAGAACCTGAGCGATTCCCTTCCTTCATCCGTGACCGTAAGGAACGCTGTCCCTTCCCTGTCCTCTGCCGTGATGAGGCCGTTGGCTGCCATCTCTTCGTACGTCTGCATAAGACTGATGAGATTGGCGTATCCCTTTTCCAGGAGAAAAGACGAGATGAGCGACTGTGAGAGCGCTTCCCCCGCCCTGTCCAGAAGATACAGTACGGTGAGCTTGTATACGGTTAGCGGTGAAGCCATTTACTGATCCCTTTCCATTAACGATTCATCTTCCGTATAGCGCGGATCCCCCGTCAGCGCAGACATATGCGCCCGGATGTTCCTTTCATATCCGTTATCCGAAGGCTGGTACAGAACGCTTTCCGGCTTGTCCCTTAAGTCTTCGGGAAGGCAGGGCTGGCCCGCATAATGATCCCGGTACAGATGCGCGTACTCATACCCCTGCCCCCTGCCGAGCTCTCCGGCGCCGGGATAATGCGCATCCTGCAGGTATGGCGGGATCCGGACACTGCCTGTATTCCCGGCCAGTTCCGAGGCCGCGTTGATGGCGGCCACCGCCGCGTTGCTTTTAGGCGCGCAGGCAACATAGATCGCTGCCTGTGACAGAATGATCTGCGCTTCAGGCATCCCGACGCGCTCGCTGGCGAGCGAAGCCGCGACGGCTACCTGTATGGCCTGCGGGTCCGCGTTTCCCACGTCTTCGGAAGCACATATCATGATACGCCTGGCAATAAAGACCGGGTCTTCCCCCGAATTCAGCATTCTGGCCAGGTAATATACGGCCGCATCGGGATCCGATCCCCGCATGCTCTTAATAAAGGCAGAGATCGTATCATAATGATTATCCGCGTTCTTATCATATCGGGCAGCCCGTCTCTGAATGCATTCCCTGGCTACGTCCAGATCAATATGTATGAGCCCATCTTCCGCTCTCGCAGTCGTCAATACACCCAGCTCAAGTGCGTTCAGGGCACACCTGGCGTCGCCGTCCGCCACTTCCGCGAGGAACCGGCAGGCTTCTTCCGTGAGGACTGCCTTATAGGAGCCCATTCCGTGTTCCCTGTCCTCAACTGCCCTGTTCAGCAGGATCATGATATCCTGTGCCGAAAGAGGCTTCAGTTCAAAGATCATCGAACGGGATAAGAGCGCTCCGTTCACTTCAAAATAGGGATTTTCCGTCGTCGCCCCGATGAGCGTGAGCGTTCCGTCTTCCACGAACGGGAGCAGGTAGTCCTGCTGCGATTTGTTGAAACGGTGGATCTCATCAATGAAAAGGATCGTTTTTTTGCCGTACATGCCAAGGTTTTCCTTAGCTTTCTGGACGACTTCCTCCATATCCTTCTTGCCTGCCGCCGTAGCATTGATCTGCATGAAGAGAGAACTGGTAGTTCCGGCGATTACCCTGGCCAGTGTGGTCTTGCCTGTCCCCGGAGGGCCGTAAAAGATCACGGAGCCCAGTTTATCCGCCATTATGGCACGGTAAAGCAGCTTGTCGGGCGCAAGGATATGCTGCTGTCCGACGACTTCAGACAGCTGTCTGGGACGCAGCCTGGAAGCGAGAGGCGATTCTTTTTCCTTTTTTTCTCCCGCCATATAGTCAAACAGGTCCATTATTGTACTCCGGTCATGGCGGCTGCCGAACAGTTCCTGGTGCCGCAGTGTCTGCCGAGGGCATCCATCCTGATCTCACCCTGCCCGTTGATGATCCAATCCTGTTCATCCGTGCCTGTTTCCCTTACGCGTCTGTCGAGATAGCGTACTATGGATGCAACATCGGGACATATTACGTTCAGGAATTTCAGCGGCAGCTTCACTTCACCGCTTTTGCTTTCGGGATAATATGTATATATGCAGCTGGCCCTGGCGACCTCGATCGCTTCGTCTACTGTGAATGCCTTTTCCTCCACCAGTATCCTGATCAGTTCGGGAATGACCAGCGCGGGATAAGCATCATGTACCTGGATCTGCGCATGATCGCAGAGCCTTCTGAGGTCATAGAGCCGGCGCTTCATTTCATACAGGATGATCTGGGATGCCCCGCTGGCCAGCATGTATTCACGGTAGGCGGTGAAATACCCGCCCAGTTCGGGATCATCTTCCTTAAGACCCATAAACGCGGCCAGCTGCTGCGGTGATTCCACAGTCTTTGAATCAAACAGCCTGATCTTCGTCCTGCCGTTCATGTATCCGGCAATCTTGATATTCATCGGGACAAAATGGATATCTTTTCCGGCTATACGCATGACAAGGTCGATCCTGGCAGGTTCTTCCCACCCTTCTTCCGTAACGCCGGGACAGATCTGCGTATCTACAAGGGCATCAGGCCTGAATAAGGCCAGTCCTTCTCCTTCCATGCCCTGTGCCGCCATCATGTCCATGAGGGCTCTTGTAAACGAGGATGCGCCGCTGTCGTTATACACGGTAGATCTTTCCAGCTTCATCAGGCCGGCCAGGTCTTTCCCGTTCTTTTTAAGCAGCGCGTCTATCCTGTCATAGACCTGCATATTGCGCAGGTTATACTCCAGCATGGGTTCGGTATTGAATGAAGCAGAGACCACGTAGACGATCTGTTCGCCGAAGTTCCGTTCAGTCGCCGCCAGCAGGTCCTTCACAGTCCTGAGGACGACTGTGTACGTCTGTGCGTCATCACAGTCCTTAAGGCTCCTGCCGTACAGTTCTTCTGTTATATGTGCCATCATGCCTTCAAGATTCAGGACGAGTACGTCCCTCTGCATATTGGAAGCCCGTTCTGCCATAGTCATGCCTTTCTGTTGTTATCGCCGTTAACAATGCAATTATACAATGATTATGTCTGCCGCGACAGGCATCAGCGTTTCCGGCCGTGCTTACCGGTAGATCTGCAGGGCTTTATCGATAAGCCTGCCGCTGCTGTCATACTTCAGCTTCAGTGAAAAGAACGGCGTATCTTCTTTCAGCAGCGCAAGGAATACCCTGTCGCCTTCCCAGAGACGAAGATCTTCGATGTCCGCTACCGGGATCCATTTCAGTTCCCCTTCACTGCAAACGATCTCTTCTCCTTCAAATCCGTCGGCCGTGAACAACGACATGTATTCCGTAACATCGTCCCCGCTCACAAACGTAACGAGCCCGCGGAACCTGTATGAAGTCAGTGTATATCCTGTCTCCTCGCGCACTTCCCTCAGCAGGCACTCCTCAGGGGATTCACCTGCTTCAAAATGGCCGCCGACTCCGATCCACTTGCCTTCGTTGAGATCGTTCTTCTTTTTATTCCTCAGCAGCATGAGGTACTTTCCGTCTTTTTCAAGATAACAGAGTGTACTGAAAGCCGTGTTCATCCTGACTCCTTATTCTTTGCTATTGTCTGCAGGATCCTCCCGCTCTTTGAGCTTCCATAATTATACGATACCTTCCGGAAAAGTAAATTTGAATAATTGTTAACCTTTGTCGAATATTAGGTTGACAATTATCCCGGCCGGAGTATGATTGTTCACAGATAAAACATACGTTTTGGGGAGGTATTATGAATACAAAAAAACTTGTCCTGTGCGCCATGTTCGCTGCCCTGACATGTGTGCTCGCGCCGATCGCGATCCCTATGCCGGGCGGTGTTCCCGTAACGCTTGCCACTTTCTCGGTCATGCTGGCAGGCTGTCTTTTAGGCCCCGGGGCAGGAACTCTCTCACAGCTGATCTACCTTCTGATCGGAATGGCCGGTGTCCCGGTCTTTTCCGGAATGCGGGGAGGTATCGGCGTCCTTGCCGGCATGACCGGCGGGTACCTGATCGGATACCTGCTGCTTTCTGCTGTCAGCGGCGCCGTCTACCGCCTGTATTGCAGAAAAGTGAAAGGCGGTTCTGTCTGGCTTCGGCGCGCCGTGTTAATGCTTGCCATGATCTGCGGCACGGTCTGCCTTTATGTTTTCGGTACAGCCTGGTTCATGATCGTGACCGGCAATACGCTGGCTGTATCCCTTACTGCGTGTGTACTGCCTTTTCTTCCGGGTGATCTTATCAAAATGATCCTTGTGGCAATCCTGGTCCCTGTCCTCTCCAAAAGGATACAGATCTGACACAGTTCCCGCCGGAAATCCGGCATATCCGAAAAAAGGCAGCGCTTTTGGCGCTGCCTTTTAAATTCCCGTTACTATTCTGAAACTCAGCTGATCATATCAGACTGTCCACGAGCGCTTCCAGGTCCTTCATGGACGCAGTGGGTTCAAAGCGGGCTGCAACGTTGCCTTTCCTGTCAATGACGAACTTCGTGAAATTCCATTTGATGTCTGGATTGGTCTTGTAGTTCTTGTCGATCTTGGAAAGCATTGCGGACATCAGCAGCGCTTTGGGTCCTTTCCCGAAGCCTTCAAATCCTTTTTCACCCTTTAAATATGTAAAGAGAGGAAGCGCATTCTCACCGTTCACATCGGATTTTTTGTACTGGGGAAACTGTGTGTTGTATTTCAGCGTGCAGAACTGATGGATCTCTTCATCCGTTCCGGGTGTCTGGCCGGCAAACTGGTTGCAGGGCACATCTACGATCTCCAGTCCTTTCTCATGATACTTTTCATAAATGGCCTCAAGATCTTCATACTGGGGTGTAAAACCACAGCCGGTAGCTGTATTGACCACGATCACGACCTTGCCTTCAAAATCGGCCATGGATCTCTCATCGCCTGCAGGTGTAGGTACGGAATAAGAATAAACTGACATGATAAACCTCCTTCTGTAAGATCTCTTCATCTGTAATTGGTTTAATGCAATTATATTGTGCAAAATCTAATTTGTCAATATTCATTCTGTTCATTTTTCAAAACTTAACTTTGCAATTGCAAATCCACTAAAGTATTATAGAAACAACTTTTTTAAGGAGGGCAAATTCATGAGTATCAGAATAGGTATTATGGGCTACGGGAATCTCGGCCGCGGTATCGAAGCCGCCATCAAGCAGAACAACGATCTTGAACTGGCAGCCGTATTTACCAGGCGCGAGCCGTCTCTCGTAGAAATACGCACCCCCGGTGTCGTTGTGGAGGATGCCGCCAATGTTTCCGAATACAAAGATAAGATCGATGTTCTGATCATCTGCGGCGGTTCCGCTACAGACCTGCCCAACCAGACACCGCAGTATGCCAGGGAATTCAATGTTATAGACAGTTTCGACACCCATGCCAATATACCGTCCCATTTCGCAAATGTGGACAGGGAAGCAAAGGAAAACGGGCACGTTGCCCTTATCTCCTGCGGCTGGGATCCGGGTCTGTTCTCGCTGGCCCGCGTTTATGCCGATTCCGTTCTTCCCGATGGCAAGGCATACACATTCTGGGGCCGCGGCGTCTCACAGGGACACTCTGACGCGATCAGACGTATCCCGGGCGTCAGGGATGCAAGGCAGTACACCGTTCCCGTCGAAGAAGCGCTGGAAGCGGCAAGAAGCGGCGAAAATCCCGACCTCACCACCAGGCAGATGCACACGCGTGAATGCTATGTCGTCCTGGAAGAAGGCGCGGATCCGGGCGTTGTTGAAGAAGCGATCAAAACGATGCCCAACTATTTTGCCGATTACGATACCACGGTACATTTTGTCAGCCAGGAAGAACTCAGCCGCGACCACGCCGGCCTTCCCCACGGCGGTTTTGTCCTGCGCAGCGGCAGGACGGGCGTAAAAAGGGATCATAATGAACTGATAGAGTTCTCGCTCACTCTGGACTCCAATCCCGAATTCACGGCAAGCGTACTCGCTGCTTATGCCAGAGCTGTTTACAGGCTGGCCGGAAAAGGTGAAAGCGGCTGCCTGACCGTTCTGGACATTGCTCCTTCACTTCTTAGTCCGAGAACACCGGAAGATTTGAGGGCACATATGCTGTAAAGACCGGACAGACCGGGATACGATCCTGATATAAAAAGGCCGCTGCATCAGGCAGCGGCCTTTATTACTGTTCGATACTCTGTATCCCGACCGGGTCACAGCTTCATATCCCCTGTCTTTACCCAGCCGAGTTTTCTCACACCCATATTGATCAGCGGTGCAATGACCGCGGGCAGGATGAATGAGATCATGATCAGGCCCAGCCAGTCAAAGCCGGTGATCGAAGTCTTAACGCCGGCTGCAATATCCGATGTCCAGCCGGAATAAACACCGATCTGGCCGACAAGTCCGCAGGTACCCATGCCTGAAGAGACGGCAGGGCCGTCCATCCTGAGCCTGAAAAGGCAGGTTGCGACTGGGCCGGTTATGGCCGACGTCAGCGTCGGAGCGATCCATATCCTGGGGTTTTTGACAATATTGCACATCTGCAGCATCGAAGTCCCGATCCCCTGGGAGATAAGTCCCCCGAAACGGTTCTCAGGGAATGAGATCACGGCGAATCCGATCATCTGGGCGCAGCAGCCGGCCAGTGCCGCGCCTCCGGCCAGCCCGGTCAGGGACAGAGCCGCGCAGATCGCAGCGGAAGAAATAGGCAGCGTCAGTGCCACACCGACCAGCACGGATACAAGGATCCCCATCAGGAACGGCTGCAGCTCGGTCGCCAGCATGATCAGATCGCCGAGCTTCATGGCAAGTTTTCCGAGAGTCGGCGCGATAAGGGCTGAAAGCGCAACACCGACACCGATCGTTACCAGCGGAGTAACCAGGATATCTACTTTGGTCTCCTTACTGACTGCCTTGCCGCATTCAGACGCGATGATCGCGACAAACAGAACTGCCAGCGGGCCGCCGGCGCCGCCGAGCGCGTTGGATGAAAACCCTACCGCTGCCAGCGAGAAAAGGACCAGCGGCGGGCATTTTAAAGCATACCCTATCGCTATCGCCATAGCCGGGCCGCTCATGGCGGAAGCTATGCCGCCTACCGTATACTCCGTACCGGAGATCACCGCCACAGGTGACGTCAGGAAACCGATATGGAACTGCGTGCCGATCGTATTGATGATCGTTCCGATCAGCAGCGAACAGAACAGTCCCTGCGCCATGGCGCCGAGCGCATCGATCCCGTACCGCCTGGCGGATATCTCTATATCTTTCCGTTTCAGAAAAGCCTTGATCCCTGTTTCATTATTCATTGTGCTGTGTATCCCTCTTCTTCCGATCTGTCTTTCTCCCGGATCTGTCCGTTTTCTTCTTCCTGACAGAAAAACCGAACTTTCCGAGCGCATCTCCCAGCGCATAGTATTCTCCATGAGAATATGCGACAGGATCTGCCTTTTCAAGGGCAAGGCGCCCTTTTTCATCTATCAGTTTCTCCCGGACCGACACGGCTGTTACTCTGCCCAAAAACATGATATGGCTCCCGAGATCGATCTCGTCTGCGACCACACATTCGATCGCTACCGGACTCTCTTTGATCATGGGAGCCGAAACGGTGCTGCAGGGAAAGGGTGTCAGTCCCGTTTCCTTAAATTTATCCGTATCCCGGCCGGACTTAACGCCGCAGTAATCCGCTGCCCAGACCAGGGAGCGGGTCGTCAGATTGATCACGAATTCATGGGTATCGCGGATCAGCCCGCAGGAATACCGTTCAGGCCGGATGGACACGGAGACCATCACCGGATCGCTGCATACAGTGCCGGCCCATGCGGCTGTCATGATATTCGGCCTGCCTTCCCTGTCCGCTGATGTGACCATCACCGCCGGGCAGGGATACAGCATATTGGCCGGTCTCCATAGTACTCTTTCAGACATGTTATTTTCCAAAGACCCGGGGTCCGGCCATTCCGGATCCCGGGTCCTGTATGAACCTGGTTTATAGACTGCTGCAGCAGTTACGGCTGATTTCAGCCTTTTTCAAGCGCAAGCGTCCTGGTCGTGATATCGCAGACCTCGGCGGGGCCGAAATACTGGATGGCGCCGGGATAAGTAAACGCAGTCTCGACCGCCCATTCATCCCTGTGCGCTTCAAAATACTTGAACGGCTTGCCGTCAAGTTCGACCAGGGCCTTGCGGATGACCGGCTTGTCTTCGCCGTGCCTTCTCTCCATGTTCATCATCTTTGTGATGGGCATACCGCCGGCGACCCATTCATCGGCGGGTTTGGAGAGATTGGAGACCTTGGAAAGATATCCGTTATAGCCATACTGGATCAGCATGAATGCGTTGTAACCCAGTGAATAGCAGTAGTCGGCATCGAAATTTGAAGGGAACGCGCATCTTCCTTCATAACCGAAGAAGTGATGAAGAGCACTGAATTTGCCCTTATACGTACCGGCAGCCTTTCTCTCGGCGAGTTTGCTCCTGACCATCTCGGAGAAGAGTTTTTCGGATTCGATCAGGGATACCTGTACGTTGCCGTGAGGGTCTCTTTCCAGGAAGAGCTGCTGCTGGATGCCTTCGGGAAGGATGGCGAACACAGCCATGGACTCTGCTGTCAGACCTTTTTCGATGAACTCGTATTTTTCCTTCCACGTCGGAAGAGCGTTGAAAGCGTCAGCCTTGCTGCCTGCAAGGAGTTCATTGATCTCGGAGATAAGAACGGAGAACTCGGGAACAAATTCCACGACGCCCTCCGGAATGATCGCGACACCGAAATTCATGCCCTTTGCGGCTCTCTTTTCCACAGAGTCGGCGATATAGTCTGCGATCTGTGACAGGGACATCTTCTTTTCGGCAACTTCTTCGGAAATAAGGCAGACATTGGGCTGGGTCTCCAGTGCGCATTCCAACGCGACATGGGAAGCCGAACGGCCCATGACCTTCACGAAGTGCCAGTACTTCTTGGCGGAATTGGCATCTCTTTCAATATTGCCGATGACTTCGCTGTAAGTCTTGGTCGCTGTATCAAAGCCGAATGAGCATTCGATATCCTCATTCTTAAGGTCGCCGTCGATCGTCTTGGGGCAGCCGATGACCTGGACGCCTGTCTCATGTGCGGCAAAATACTCTGCAAGGACAGCCGCGTTCGTATTGGAGTCGTCACCGCCGATGATCACGATCGCAGTGATCCCGTGCTTTTTGCAGACTTCAGCCGCCACCGCGAACTGCTCTTCCGTCTCCAGTTTGGTCCTGCCGGAACCGATAATGTCGAAACCGCCGGTATTCCTGTACTGATCGATGTATTCGTCATCAAAGATCAGATAGTCGTCTTCCAGCAGCCCGCTGGGACCGTTCTTGAAACCGTAGAGGACATTCCCGGCATCCGTTGCCTTAAGCGCATCGTACAGGCCGCAGATAACATTGTGCCCGCCGGGAGCCTGTCCGCCGGAAAGGATAACGCCGACGACCTGCTTTTTAGGCGCGGAAGTATTGGTGCCCTGCTTGAAAGTGATCTCGTTCTTGCCGTATGTGTTGGGGAAAAGTGCCTTGATCTTATCCTGATCAGCAACACTCTGTGTAGGTTCGCCGACCTCGACACAGATCTGTGAAATACCACCCTTGAGCATTCCTGGCAGCTTGGGTGAATATTCATACCTTGCCTTCTGAAGCGGGGAAATATTCATATTTAGACTCCTTTTCACTTATGCATTCACTAAAAGTATCTGTAACAGACCACGTATATAATACACCATTCATTCCCGATTCGTTAAGAAACCTGTATCGATTTTAAAAGATTTATCATCTTATGCCCCTGTTTCCTGCATGATCCGCAGTCTTACTGCTTTTTTCTCGTCTTTTCTTATTAAATATGATAATATGACTTTGTATATGCTCATATCCGGAGGCCTTTCCGGAAACTGATTGAGACATGTCCACAAGATATTGTGGCCGTGTCTGTGAGGAGACTATAGATGGACGATCTTAACAGGCAGCAGGAATCACCGACTGTTGACGAAGTAGTCAAGGCTGTTCAGAATATTCTGACCGAAAAAGAAAAGGCTGCTAAAGAAGCGGCTGCAAAAGCTGCTGAAGAGGCCGCTGCAAAGGCCGCCGAAGAAGCCGCCGCGAAAGAAGCGGCTGCTTTAACCGCTGTCGATTCAGCTGCAGATACCGCGGCCGGATCCGTGGAAGCAGAGGCTGCTGCTGCGGATATTGCGAAAGATGCCGTAAATACGGCTGAAAAAGCCGTTGGATCCGTATCGGAAACGGCTGCCGCAAAAACATCCGCCGGGCCGGCGAAAAAAAGCGGTAAAAAAGCAGGCAAAAAAGCCGCAGGGTCTGCAGAAAAAACAACCTCACGGCCTTCTGACAGTATACCCGGGGATACGCTGGTCGCCGATACGGCTTCCATATCCGAGAGCGGTCTTGATGAAGGTATCGGCATCGCTTCAACTGTCGGAAAGAAAAATGAATTCAGGATGTTCGATCTGGCCGGAGAAACAGAAGAAAACCACTCTTCTGCCATGGACGAGATGATCGGCGCGGCCGCAGTCGGCGGGATGGCTGCACCCGATGATATGACTATGAGCCAGGAGGAGATCGATTCCTTTATCGAAGAGCAGACAGATGTATCCGATTATGCCGATACACCGGAACTGCGCGAGATCAAGCGTCAGGATATCCGCGGGAAAAGGAAACGGCAGCTCCTTCTCTACAGGATCCTCGGTATTGCCGCAGCAGCTGCCGTAGTCGGCGGCGTATACGGTGTTGTCAGGATGAACCGCTACTACGCGCCTGACAGCGAGATCGCAGCAGAAAGCACTGCCGAAGTCCAGACAGCCGGTGAGGAAGAAAACCAGCCGGCCAAAGAAGCCGTTACACCCGGCATGGACACTGAGACCGACAAAGTTCAGCAGTCAGGATCAGCTGAAACACCTGAAACTGCAGAATCTGCAGAATCCGTTTCTGCACCGACCGCTTCTTCAGGCAATGATGATAATAATGATGAAACCGCTGCTGCCCCGGATAATGAGACCGAAAGCCAGGCAGCTGAAGTAAGTCCTGCTGCCGCAGCAGAAGAAAGCCCGGCAGGAACTTCTTCATCTGCTGCACAGACACCTGCATCCCAGTCTCCTGCTGCACAGACACCTGCTGCTTCTTCAGGACAGCAGACACAGACTTCTCCTGCTCAGACCGCTCAGGCTCCTGCCACGCAGACTCAGCCTGCACAGTCACAGTCTTCACAGACTCCCGCTGCGCAGTCACAGACGCCGGCTGCTTCTTCCGGTCAGCAGACGCAGACTTCCCCTGCTCAGACCGCTCAGGCTCCGGCCGCGCAGACTCAGCCTGCACAGTCACAGTCTTCACAGACTCCCGCTGCGCAGTCACAGACGCCGTCTGCTTCTTCCGGTCAGCAGACGCAGACTTCTCCTGCTCAGACCGCTCAGGCTCCGGCCGCACAGAGTGCTCCTTCACAGACAGCACAGGCTCCTGCCGCACAGAGTGCTCCTTCACAGACAGCACAGGCTCCTGCCGCATCTGCTCCCGCAGCCCAGTCACAGACGCCGGCTGCTTCTTCCGGTCAGCAGACGCAGACCCGGCCTGCCGCAGGTTCCGCTTCCCAAAGCACAGCACCCTCTTCCGGCACGCAGGGCAGTACATCCCAGACGGGTACTGCTTCCCAGACTGCCTCACCGGCTGCATCTACACCGGCTGCTTCTTCAGGACAGCAGGCCCAGACGACTCCGGCACAGACCGCTCAGGCTCCTGCCGCACAGTCCCAGCCTGCACAGTCTCCCGCGGCACAGACACCGGCTGCTTCTTCCGGACGGCAGACACAGACAACCCCTGCACAGACCGCTCAGGCTCCGGCCGCGCAGAGTGCTCCGGCACAGACCGCTCAGGCTCCGGCCGCGTCTGCTCCCGCAGCCCAGACGGCCCCTGCACAGTCTCAGACTCAGGCCAGTCCTGCCACAGGCGCTGCCCCCGGAAATATAGCTGCCCTTGCCCCCTACAGGGATACACTCCCGTATGGGTCCGTATATGATGCGTCAACGACCGCTGTCCTCGGAAATGAAGTAGGCAGTACGTTCGCTATCCTTGTCAATGCCGATACGAACCAGGTCGTGGCCTGGAAGAATGGCGCCAATTACATGAACCCGGCATCCATGTCAAAGATCATGACTATACTGATCGCCAGTGAAATGGCTGATCCGGACACGGTCTGCACCGTACCGCAGTCAGTCGTCAATTACTGCCGCATGACCGGTATCAGTTCTGCCGGTTTCTCCGCAGGTGAAAAGGTAACGGTCCGCGACCTGATGTATGCGACCATGCTGTCGTCCGGCGCGGACGCGGCAATGACGCTCGCCGCTTCCATCGGCGGTTCAGAAGCCGGTTTTGCGCAGCTGATGAATAATAAGCTGAACGAGCTCGGTCTTTCCTCGACAGCCCATTTCAATAACAGTGTCGGCCTTTACCAGCCCGGCCATTTCTGCACAGTCTACGATATTGCGGTGATCATGGAGGCAGCTCTTTCCGATCCTGTCTGCAGGGATGTCCTGACGGCGCAGACATACACTACCGCGGCTACAGCCCAGCATCCGTCCGGCATCGCGCTCAAGAACAGCTTCCTGGAACAGACCAGGGCAAAGACTTCCGGCAGTGCCGGTGTCCTTCTGTCGGCGAGAAGCGGCTATGTCAAACAGTCCGGCTGCTGCGCAGTCACTGCATTCCAGGCTCCGGACGGCCAGCTCTATGTATGTGTTACAGGCGATACGACTACACAGGACAATGCAGGACTTGATCATGCCTACATTTATAAGAATTATGTAAAATGATTTTCTTCAGATTCAGATGATAGAAACATTTATGAATACAGCCTCCCGGAGATCCGGGAGGCTGTTCTTTTTCTATCCTTTGCCCAGGACTTCTTTCAGTTTTCTGCGGACAGGCTGCAGGAAACCGGCCGCCGTCAATAGAGAGACCAGCTCGGCGATCCTCCATAGAACCGGTTCATGCCAGGAAACGGTGATCGTTCCGTCATAATCCGCAGGGATCTGTACACGGACACGCGCGTCTTTTGACGACGAGACGGAAAGCCTGCTCCCGTCTGCATCAGAGAATGCCCTGTATCCGGTATAAGCCATCAGGGGATAATCAACAAAAGATTCCTCCGGGCCGCCTGTGACCCGGCTTTGCACCTTAAGGCCCGAGCGTGAAATGATATTGGCGCCGGCCAGTCCGCTGCCGGCCCTTAATCCGGCATCGGTAAAGGTTTCCGCACCGGCAATAATATATTCCCCGCTCCCGACATTCATCAAATCGACTTCATCAAGATCGTATTCATTATACGATTCAAAAGCTTCATTGCTGTACCAGTTCATATAGTTCACGCTCTGCATCACACAGAGCAGGCAGAGAAAAGCTGTCGCAGCCATGGCTGTCTTACGCCCGTACCGTGCTTCCAGCAGGTTATGGTCAAGAAGCATAAGTACCGGGATAAGGGCGCCCGCGATCGTCAGAAATCTCGAGGCGAACTGGAGACTTCCGAAAACAGCAGAAAACAAAGGCAGCGCAGAGAGTCTGGCATAGGGGAAAAGATCACTCGCCATAAATATGGCGATCAGCGTCAGCAGTATACACAGGCGCAGTTCACTGCCCTGTCTGTTTTTTGGAAACAGGATCACGATCATGCCCGTTACCAGAAGGATCAGTCCGGAAACGATGCCCAGAGACAAAGGAGCCTCCATACGCATTGAAGCGTATTCACTGAATCGGACTCCGTCTCCGGTTACGGAAAAGGCATTTGAAAACATCTGGTTCAGAAATACCGTATGCTCCCAGATCGGCCCGTGGTTCGTGATCTTCCGAAGCGGATGTGCCAGAAACGAATGCAGGAACGGTACAATGAACCAGCAGCAGAGGCCTGCGCAAAGGGCAGCCCCCTTCAGAATGCCAAGGATCACCGGTCTGGTAAATGTCCTGCGGAACAGGATCAGGGCTGCGATCACAAGGAACAGCACCGTCATTATGCACGTCAGGATGTGCGTCAGTATTATCCCTGTCATGCCCAGCGCCAGCCACAGATACCCTTTGCCTGGTCCCTTTTCTTCATCATTTACATAGATCTCCCTGAATCCGAGGATGACGAGCGGCAGAAAGGCCATCGCCGTCCACTGCCCCGCCGAGCTCCATGTATAGATCCCGGTTATGCGGGAAAGGGAAAGTGTATAAAAAGCACTTCCAAGGATACCCGCCGCCCGGTCGCCGCTTATACGGCAAAAAGCAAAATACGAGACCGCCGCAGTCAAAAGGTTCATAAGGATGACAAAGATCCTGTATGCCCCCGCTACAGTAAATCCGGCCGAATAAAGGATCGCCGGAATATAAAAGAATATATCCCCGTAAAAGATCCCGCTGGCATAGCCGTATCCGTTCAGTATTTCCGGATAGATCTTCACAGGAAAATACCCGGCTTCAAGGCCGGCGGCTATGCCTCTTATGCGGGCCAGATGAAAATCAAGGTCAATACCCTGCGTCAGGTAACCGGTGAACAGCGGCAATGATGCGATAAGTACGATGACCGGTATTCCCAGCAGACAGAACCGGCGTTCCCTCAACCACGCATGATCCTTTTTTATCTTCCATGCAGCAAATGCGGCGAGATCGATGACAAAGAATAAAAGAAAGAAAGACAGAACTCTGCCGGCCGCGCTTTTACCCGGCAGATAAGTGAGACTTATGTGCCGTACAAGAAGCCATGTATCCCAATGGTCGTCGATAGCACCGACGACTTTGAGCCCGGTACCGTTCTTTCCGACATACACCCGGAAGTTTACCTGATCCCGGTAATCCAGAAGCCGCGCGCGTCCGCTCCGGACAAAGGGGAGACCATCCGCCGCGGCGGCATACGCTTCCGCCCCTGTAACGCCGGTACCGGGCATATTCCCCGTTTCGAACTCAAACGTGCATTCATATATACCGGAATCCAGGGTAAATACAGGTGTTTCAAGCCTTCTGGAATCCCCGTCAAAGGAATTGTCCACATAGCCGGACGGTTCGTTTTCATATCCGAGGCGCGACAGGATAAGGTCCGAAGTCTCAAAGCTGACGTCGGGTCTGGGTCTTAAGTAATATACGGCAGCAGCCGTCAGTACGCAGATCTCCAGCAGTATCACTGCCAATACGATGTATGTCTTCTTGGACATCCGCAGCCGCTCTCCTTTCCGGGCAGTCCGCGCTTTATGCTTCTTCACAGACGATCGTTCTGATCTTCTGTTCTTTAAGCGGTCTGTCATTATAGTCAGTCTCTGTCTCCGCTATGGTATCGATCACATCCAGCCCCTCTGTGATCCTGCCGAAAGCCGCATAGGCGCCGTCCAGATAAGGCGCTGCCGCGTGCATGATAAAGAACTGTGAACCTGCGGAATCCGGATCCATCGCCCGGGCCATGGAAAGTACGCCTTTTTCATGTTTCAGATCATTCTTAAAGCCATTCTGGGAAAACTCTCCTTTGATCGTATAGCCCGGTCCTCCCATACCGGTCCCCTGCGGGTCGCCGCCCTGGATCATGAATCCGCGGATGACCCTGTGGAAGATCAGTCCGTCATAGAATCCGTCGTTCGCCAGTTTGACAAAATTAGCGACCGTTGCCGGTGCCGTATCCGGATAGAGTTCCCCGGACATTACCTGTCCGTTATCCATGGTGATCGTTACCTTGATCGTGTTTTCAGCCATTTATCCCTTGTCTCCTTTTCATAAAGCGGATCTTCAGTACATTCATAATGATTATAACAGTTTTCCCTGTACTTGGTCCGCAGGGACAAAAACTCCTCCGGCACTTTGGCGGCAGATGCAGCAGGATATAAAAAATCCGGGGAGCATCCGCTCCCCGGATAATCAGACTGCTTTGATCCTTTATGTGCCCGTGGTCACTTTGCCGCTTCCAGCGCCTGTCCGAGATCCCAGATTATATCTTCAACATGCTCCGTACCGATCGAGAGCCTGATGGTCGAAGGGGTGATATCGTTCTCGGCAAGTTCTTCAGGTGAAAGTTCGGCATGCGTAGTCGTATAAGGATGGATGACCAGGCTCTTTACATCCGCGACATTGGCCAGCAGCGAGAAGATCTTCAGGCTGTCGATGAATTTGAATGCTGCTTCCTGTCCGCCTTTTATCTCGAAAGTAAAGATCGAGGCACCGCCTTCAGGGAAGTAACGGGTGTACAGTTCATGATCCGGATGATCCGCCAGCAAAGGATGATTGACCCGCTCTACCTGCGGATGGGCCGCCAGGAACTCGACTACTTTCCGGGTATTGTATGCATGGCGTTCCAGTCTTAAGGACAGGGTCTCAATGCCCTGGAGGAGCAGGAAGGCATTGAAAGGCGAGATCGCAGCGCCGGTATCGCGCAGGAGGATCGCCCTGATATACGTGGCGAAAGCTGCAGGCCCTGCTGCCTGTACAAAGGAGATACCGTGATAGCTCTCGTTGGGTTCGGAAAGCTGGGGATACTTTCCTCCGGCTGTCCAGTCAAACTTCCCGCCGTCAACGATCAGGCCGCCGAGGGTCATCCCGTGCCCGCCGATAAACTTCGTGGCGGAATGAAGGACGATATCAGCGCCGTGTTCGAGAGGCCTGATGGCATAAGGCGTTCCGAAAGTATTGTCTATAAGAAGGGGCAGTCCGTGGCGGTGGGCAATTTCAGCGATGGCGTCGATATCCGGGATATCGCTGTTCGGATTGCCCAGAGTCTCGATAAAGACCGCTTTGGTATTTTCCCTGATCGCTGCTTCGACTTCTTCCAGATTCCTTGTATTGACGAAAGTTGTCTCTATTCCGTATCCGGGAAGGGTGTGTCTTAACAGGTTATAGGACCCGCCGTAGATCGTTTTCTGTGCGACGATATGATCGCCTGCTTTGGCAACAGTTTCAATCGCATATGTGATCGCTGCCGCACCGGATGCTGTAGCCAGTGCCGCCACTCCGCCTTCAAGAGCGGCGATCCTCTCTTCCAGGACGCCCTGGGTGGAGTTCGTCAGCCTGCCGTATATGTTGCCGGCGTCTCTTAAGCCGAAACGGTCAGCGGCATGCTGCGCACTGTGAAATACATAGGAAGTTGTCTGATAGATAGGCACCGCTCTTGCGTCGGTCGCCGGATCGGGCTGCTCCTGCCCTGCATGTATCTGGATAGTTTCAAAACGGTATGTATGTTCGCTCATCGTGATCTCCTTTCGCCGGTCCTCTCCCGGCACTTGGTGTTGGTATCAATTTGTTGGTTCATCAGGATACGGTTGAAACGAACACGTCACATTCGCCCGAATCTGTAGTTGCATCTTAAGAGGTAAATAAACAATCTAGTCATTTTCTATTATTCCTACCTGTTTAGTATGATTTATGTTAGAATGCATATTATCATCTGTTCAGCTATCGTGTCAACACTTTTTTTATAAATTTCAGCAGCAGCTGACAGAAACTGTGCAGCGATACCATCTGCGGCGCATGAATGATATAATAAGCAGAATTACAGCCACCCTGATACGAGCGGTACCGCCAGGAAAAGGAGCCAGTATGCGTATATCAGATATTCTGTCATCATCGGCAGTAACATTGTCATTTGAAGTATTTCCTCCCAAGACCAGTGACAGTTTCGATTCCGTTCTTGAAAGCGCGAAGAATATAGCCGCGCTGCGGCCGGATTTTATGAGCGTGACATACGGTGCCGGCGGAGGGACCAGCAAATTCACAGCCGAGATCGCCGCGGATATACAGAATACATATAATGTCCCGATGCTCGCTCATCTCACCTGCGTTTCATCCACAAAGGAAACCGTACTGTCGACCGTGCGCGCTTACGCGGAACACGGCATAGAAAACATTATGGCGTTAAGAGGCGACATTCCGGCGGACGGCAAAATCGAAAAGGACTATGAACACGCGTACCAGCTGATCGAAGATATAAAATCATGCGGTGATTTCTGCATTGGCGGTGCCTGTTATCCTGAAGGCCACATTGAATGCGTACACAAATCCGACGATATCAAATATCTGAAACAAAAGGTCGATGCGGGCTGCAATTTTCTGACGACACAGATGTTCTTTGACAATAATATCTTCTATAATTTTCTCTACCGCGCAAGGGAAGCAGGGATCAACGTCCCGATCCTGCCCGGCATCATGCCGATCACCAAAGCCAGACAGTTAAAGCGCAGCATCGCGATGTCAGGGACCAATGTGCCGGAAAGATTCTACGCGATCGTGGACAGATTCGGGGAAGATCCCGCCGCCATGAAGCAGGCCGGCATCATATACGCATCCGAACAGATCATTGACCTGATCGCCAACGGCATAACCCATATCCACGTCTACTCCATGAATTATCCGGACGTGGCCATGGGGATCATGAAAAACCTCGACCATATACTGACAGGCAGGAAGGACTACCTGTCCTTATGATCACGGGACATGTCAGTCTGCCTATCGTGCCTGATACAGATGAGATCTGCCGGTATCTCGGATACCGGGGAAATGATCCGGACCCCGCTGTAAAAGACAGGATAAGGTCGGTCACCGACGAGCTGAACAAAGGCATAACACCGGGTTTTGTCTACAGCTGCTACCCTCTTAATATTGGCAGTAGTACTGCCGGTGCAGATCCGGTCGATACTGTCTGTATCCGTTTCGGTCCGGTTTCCGCAAGGAGCGCGGCTCTTTACAGAAACCTGGAAGGCTGCACCCGCATTATCGTATTTGCAGCTACGCTGGGGACTTATCCGGACCGTCTTCAGCAGCGCATATCATTAAAAAGCATGCGTGATGCCATGATCGTCCAGGCATGCGCGGCGGCCATGATCGAAGCGTTGTGCAATCAGATAAATGAAGAACTGCGGCAGCAGCAGGAAAAAGAAGGCTGGCTCATGAAGCCCCGTTTTTCCCCCGGTTACGGTGATCTTTCCCTGGCTGTCCAGAAAGATCTGATCCATCTTCTGGATGCGCCTAAAAACATCGGCCTTACCCTCACAGATTCACTGATGATGGTCCCGACAAAATCCGTAACTGCCCTGATCGGATTGTATGCCGCAGACAGCGGCACTGATCCTGCAGGACTTAAGGACCGCACTGAAAACGGCAGTGGCTGCGCAGTCTGCAGCATGAACAAGACCTGCGGATACAGCAGGATCTGACAACAGGAAGAATGGTACCGAATATGAAAAATGACCGGTCTGAAATGATACGGACACTTCTGCGTACAAAGCGTCTCTACTGGGACGGCGGCATGGGATCCCTGCTGCAGGAAAAAGGCCTGTGTCCGGGAGAACTGCCCGAAACATGGAACCTCTCCCATCCTGATATCATTACGGGCATTGCCAGGGAATACCTCGCCGCCGGCAGCAATCTGATCAATACCAATACCTTCGGTGCCAACCGGCTCAAATATCCTGCAGATCTCAAAGAGATCATCTTCAGCGCAGTCAGCCATGTAAAGGATGCGATCCGTGCGGAAGGCCGTGAAGACAATGCGTTTACCGTACTGGATATCGGGCCTACAGGAAAGCTTTTAGCGCCCATGGGTGATCTTGATTTTGAAGACGCAGTCTCCATTTTCGGCGAGATCGCAAGTCTTGGTGAAGAAGCCGGTGCAGACCTCATCCTGATCGAGACCATGAGCGATTCCTACGAGTTGAAGGCTGCCGTCCTCGGCGCAAAGGAGAACTCTTCCCTGCCGGTCGCCGCAACAGCTGTTTTTGACGGCAGCGGCAAGCTCATGACAGGCGGCACTCCTCTGTCCGTGATCGCCATGCTGGAGGGTCTCAAGGCAGACGCCATCGGCATCAACTGCGGACTTGGTCCCGCACAGATGCTGCCTATTGCGGAAGAGTTCGTAAAAGAATCTTCTATCCCTGTGATCGTCAATCCCAACGCGGGCCTCCCGCGGGAAGAGAACGGCAGGACCGTGTATGATCTGACCCCCGACATCTTTGCGGATATGATGACAAAGATCGCGGAACTGGGCGTACAGATACTGGGCGGCTGCTGCGGAACGACGCCTGAACATATCCGCGCGCTTAAGGCATGCTGCGATGGCATACCCTACACTGCCCCTGTGTTCAAGGATCGGACCGTCATCACCTCATTCTCAAAAGCTCTAACCATCGGTGAAAACCCGCTGATCGTCGGCGAGCGCATCAACCCTACCGGAAAGAAGCGTTTCCGCCAGGCCCTGATCGATAAAGACATTGACTATATCCTTTCCCAGGCAGTCGAGCAGGAGGACGCAGGAGCGGATATCCTGGATGTCAACGTCGGGATACCGGATATCGATGAACCCTCAATGATGCGGACAGTCATTACAAGACTGCAGGCGATCTGTGCCCTGCCTCTGCAGATCGACACATCCAGTCCAGAAGCGCTGGAAGCAGCCCTGCGCCGGTATAACGGAAAACCCCTGATCAATTCCGTGAACGCGGGCGCCGAAAGCATCGCTAATGTCATGCCGCTGGTACAAAAATACGGCGGTGTACTCGTCGGGCTTTGTCTTGACGAAAACGGGATACCGGAGACCGCGGACGGAAGGATAAAGGCTGCTGATATGATCTATGAAGCCGCAGACCGGTACGGTATTCCCCGTAAGGACATCGTGATCGACGGACTTACACTCACCGTTTCATCTGATCCTTCTTCCGCGCTGACGACTCTTGAGACCGTAAAGCGGATCAGTGAAAGAGGCGGACATACGATCCTCGGTGTCTCCAATATCTCATTCGGCCTGCCGAAGCGCGAAAACATCAACGCAGCCTTTTATATCATGGCGCTGCGGGAAGGCCTGTCCCTGGCGATCATCAATCCCAACAGCGAAGCCATGATGCGGGCGCACCGCTCCTTCCTTGCCCTCTCCGGACAGGATAAAGGCTTTGCGGGCTATATAGACGCGTACGGCGGTGAAAGCCAGCCCAAAACTTCCCCTGCGCCTGCCGCGGTATCGGACACCGATCATGAAAAGGTACTGTATGAGAGTATAGTCAGAGGTATACCGGAGCGGGCTTCGGCATCGACCAGTATCCTTCTGGAAACCGGAGTCGAAGCACTTACCGTTATTGATACTATCCTGGTGCCTGCCCTCGATGAAGTCGGTAAAGGATATGAAAGCGGCAGAATGTTCCTGCCCCAGCTTCTGCAGTCCGCTGACGCGGCCCAGGCGGCCTTTGCTGTTATCAAAAACAGCTTCTCGTCGACTGAACGTGCTTCCAAAGGCCGCATTATACTTGCCACCGTAAAAAACGATATCCATGATATCGGCAAAAACATCGTGAAGGTCATGCTGGAGAACTATGGGTATGACGTTCTGGATCTGGGCAGGGACGTACCGCCCGAAGTGATCGTAGACGAAGCGATAAAGAACGATATCCGGCTGGTCGGTCTGAGCGCGCTTATGACAACGACAGTTGCCAGCATGGAAGAAACGATCAGACTGCTGCGCGAAAAAAAACCGGATACTCTCGTTGTTGTCGGCGGAGCTGTCATGACGCCGGAATATGCCGAAAAAATAGGCGCCGATGCTTACGCAAAAGACGCCATGGAAACAGTCAGATATGCTGATAAGGTGTTTTCTACTTTTTGACCAGCAGATACACGAGCGCACCGATCACAAAGACCGGCAGGATCTTCCATAAAACGCCTAAAAAACCGGCGATCAGCGAGATGACCATGGCAATGCCGATCACGCCGAATATCGTTCCCATCAGCGTATTCTGGGACCGTATAGCTTTATCGGACAGACGGAAGAACATGGCGATCACAATAATGCTGACAACTGTTCTGATCATTTTGATACCTCTCCTTGTTACATGTACTGCTGGCTGTATTATACTATGATATCTGCCGTATTTGCACCGGTTTCACACTGATCGTGTTGACCTGACCCGGCTTGCCGTAAAACTTAGGATAATTTAGGCTTGGCAAATATGCCGACATCTGTTAATATAATTGTTGTTCTTCAAAGAACAGATGCGATCATAGCTCAGCTGGGATGAGCGTCCGCTTGACGTGCGGGAGGTCACAGGTTCGATCCCTGTTGGTCGCAGAAAAAAGGAAGCCGTCTTTATGGCTTCCTTTTTTTGTACATATTCCTGAAGTACGCTTGCAGCTGCATGTAAGTGGTCTGCGTCCTGACAATGTAGCTTTTGTCCGCCTGCGAGACAGTACCGGGCGGATGCCACTTTATAGCGATGGCTGTTCCGTCCTTATCCGCTTTCGTAAAACTCAGTCTGTACCCTTCGAAAGAGAGGACGATCGTACCGTCATCCTCATCCACTTCTTTCCTGCTGAATACAGACGTGTTCCTGTCCAGCAAAAAACGGTTGTAATACTCCGCCTCCTTCAGGGAAACAGCCACGCTGTCCTCCCCGCAGGAAAGGCTGTATTCCCCGGCAGACAAAAACGCCTCATTTATCCGGAGCGCGTCCTCTTTGTACATGGTCCTGAGCCAGAGTGTATAGCTGAAGAAAGTGATCACGGCAATAGCCGCTATAAGCGCCAGCGCGGACAGGATCACGATCAGGGCAGGTTTTCTTATCATTACATAAGCACCTTATCTTAACGGAAGAGCCAGAAGGTCAGCAGGCAGAGAACAGAATCATTGGTCCTGCATAGGATCAGGCTGCTCCTTTTGCCCTGACCACGGCTTTCGTCTTCCATTTCCCGGAATAGAACCTGATCTGCGTCACAATGCAGCCGAGCAGGAAGCCGACGCCGGTCGAGAGCCATACGCCGTTTAACCCAAGGCCAAGGCCATACGCCATGATATAAGCCGACCCGATCCTGAACACGATGCCGAGGATGGCCGACAGCGTGCCGAATTTCGCATCGCCGGCACCCAGGATTACACCGTTGGTCACGGTGTTAAGACAGAGGAAAATATAGAACGGCGTGATCCGCCACAGATAATCATAACCCAGTTTGATCACCATCGAGTTCGGATCCGCTACAAACAGCGAAAGGAGCTGCCGGCCGAAGATCAGAAGGAGCGGCGAACACACGAAGACAAAGATCGCGCCTGCAAGGATGACCTTGCGTCTGCCCTCATATACCCTGTCCCATTTGCCGGCACCGACATTCTGTCCCGTGAACGGGCTCATGGCGCTGCCGGTGATGATGATCGGCATGCCGACCAGCTGGTCGACCCTCTGCCCGGCCAGGAACGCGGCCATGGCCTGCGGCCCGTAGCCGTTGACCAGTCTCTGCTGCCACATGAAGCAGAAGGACATAATACATGTATTGATCGCCTGCGGTATGCCCTGCTGCAGGCTGAGTTTGAATATCTCCCTGTCGAAAGTCAGTTCGGAGATCTTATACCACATGATCCTGTGGGCCCGGTTGATATAAACGATGGCGGCTATCGTCGCCGCAGCCTGGCTGAGTACGGAAGCAAGGGCGACACCGGCAACACCCATGCCAAGGCCCAGTACCAGGAGCAGGTCCAGTACGATGTTCATCAGGCAGGAAACGATCAGGAAGATCAGCGGGAACAGCGAATCACCGAGAGCCCTGAGCGCGGAAGCAAACATGTTATAAAGGAAGACGAATACCGCGCCGGCATAATACACACGCAGATATAAGACAGCCATATCCAGAACGCCGCCTTCTTCCGGTGTCTTGAGGGCGTAGAAAAGAAGCGGACGGGCGAAGATGAAAACGACCGCCGTCATAATGAGCCCGCCGACGAACACACAGATATACGTCGTCGAAAAAGCCTTTCTTAATCCTTCATTATCTTTTGCGCCGAACAGCTGGGCGATGACGATACTGGCGCCCGTTGAAAAGCCGAGCACTGCCGCGTTGAAGAATGTGATCGGCGTATAGGTCGCCGCAACACCGGCCAGCGCATTTTCAGACACGAATCTGCCGACGACCACCGAGTCAACGATATTATAGGTCATCTGCAGAAGCTGGCCGATGAAGATCGGAAGCATGAAAAGCAGTATGTTCTTTACCACGCTTCCCTGCGTCATGTCTCTGGACATGTCTTTACGAATTGCCATGATGCTACCCCTTTCTGTCTTTTATGATCAGTTCCGCCCTGCAGCTGTTCAGACCTGCTGTCCGTACCTTACCAGTTCATATTCATCATGCAGTTTTATGACATCCGGTCTGTCCTGTATCCCTGCCCTTTTCTCTATCTCGACGGGTGTTTCCTGCGGCATGGGCCGTCCTTTCAGGTTCTTCCGGATCATGCGTTTATACCTGTACCTGACACCGCCCTGCGCAGAACGCCTGTCGATCTTCCCGGCGGAATACAGGGTCTGTCTCTTTTCATCGGGGTCGATCGTTTCCACGATATCCCCGTTGTCGTCATACTCCCTTGTAAATCGTACAAATACTTCCTTTATTATCCTGATAACGGCGATCAGCACGCAGAAAAGGATGATCCCGGCAAGCACATATACGATGTCGTTTATCCATGCCGGCCATTCAAAATCGTCCTCCGGGACCAGTTCGTCCAGCGGATTGCCCATGGCAGCACCTCCCGGAGGCATGACAGGTCCGGAAGAAGGTGCCGTGAGGCCGAGAGTCTCTGCTGCCTGTCCTTCCGGGACCCTGATCTCCAGTGAAGGATAGATCCTGTACCTTATGGCGGCGGCAGCCGGAACAGCAGCCAGCCCGATCGCAAGAAGCACGGCCAGCAGCAAAAGTGTCCCGGTCCTGAGGATCCTGCCCGCAGGGAGAGACGCCGTGTTATGGTTGATCTTCAGATATTCTTCTGATTTTTCAATAAAGTCATAGACTTTTACCGTGATCAGATACAGGACCGCCACGATCAGTGCGATGTTGCAAAGGACATCCGTACGGGCCAGCAGGCCGACCACATAGAACACGAATATATAAGCCAATGCCACTGCGGAAGGTTTCTGCAGGACATACGCCTGTCCGGTAAAATCGACCTCCCCCAGCCTTAAGGCCTCCTGCCTGTCCGTTTCCGTTTTCCTGGCAAGAAGCGTGTCTATGCCGGTCAAGACAGAACCGATCACAAGAGCGGCGATGATACCTGCCCTGTACCGGATAAGCAGCGGATGGAATGATCCGGCATAGCCGATCGCCGCCTCCATGACAGCGTTTGCCAGAACGATCAGGATGCATTTTGCCAGAGGGATATTTCTGATCAGGACTTTCTTCTGGATCACCACAGCCGGCAGAAGAAGGTATCCGGAAAGATAAACGAGGAGCAATACGGCAGGATCCCGCTGTCCGGCAAAGATCACGATCGCCGTAAGTACAAACGGCAGCGTAAACAGGACGTGCAGGCACTCCAGCACGAATCTCACCCGCTTATAGAATTTTGTGTCTCTCCCGTGCTTTTCCATGACCAGGTCCTTCGGGTCAGCTTAAGACTTCCCGGTATACTGTCTCTATACCGCCGCTTACCGGCAGCACCGGCTTTTCGTCTTTTCCGTGCGGTACGACAAGAAGTATGCGCCTCTCGCTCCCGAATGCTCCCGTGAGCGAAAAGATCAGCTCCCGGTCCGCATTTTTCGATATGACCACAGGGATAACGTCCTCCGGTACATGCCTGAATAACTCCTGCAGGGGGAATGGCCTTTCTTTTTCAAAATCCGAAGTCAGCAGTCTTTCAGCCCTGTGCCTGAGCGCTCCGCCTTTGCCCGGCATGATCATTTCCGTTCCTTGTGCATTAACGGCAAGGCCTGCTTCCCTTCCGGCTGCCAGATATCTCTGCAGCAGTGTCGCCGCGACCCTGATACTGTCTTCCACCAGTTCCTGCCTCTTCCAGATCCCGCTGTCTTCAATATCCAGCAGGACCATAAGGCGTGCTGTCATAGTCGAAGCATAAGTGTTGACCATCAGTTCTCCCGATCTGGCGCTGGCTTTCCAGTTGATGCTTTTCATCGGGTCACTGATCGTATAATCCCTGATGGAGGAAAAAGCAAAGGGATCCTCCAGGAACTTCCGACGGCTCTCTTCTTCCCCGAGGATCGAATCCAGAGCCGGCACTATCCTGCCGAGGGCCGTTCTTTTTGCATAAACGTAGATGGCCGCATCCTGCCCCGCCTGGCAAAGATAACGCTTTGTATGAAATAGGGAAAAAGCTGACAGGGAAACGTCGGACACAGGAAAATACCCCCTTCCCTTTCCGACGAGGCGGATCGTCCTCGTGATCCTTTCATAACCGCCGAGGGCATAGATATCCCGTTTATAAACATAGTCGCTGACGTTTGTATTCTCGGTGTCGATAAAACTGATGCCGCGGCCGATCTTGAACCCGACCTCCAGCAGGAAGACCGGCAGCCGCTTTCTGTTTTCGATCACCTCATACATTGCGGATTCGTCGTCTTCATAGATATATCCGCCGTCAAAACTGAGCTCGGCGCTCAGTTCCTTCGGCCAGCTTCTTTTATACGCGGCCTGCAGTATGTACAGAAGCAGCGCTGCCGCCGCGAAGAAGATAAGGATCATAGTCTTGACCAGTCCTCTGTCGGAACGGGTGTTTTGGAAAGCAGATCGTTTATCCTGCTGATCCTGACGCTTTCATCTTCATCGCAGATGAGCCTGTGGGCAAGGACGGGAACAGCAACTGCCTTGATATCTTCGGGCACTACGTAGTCCCTTCCCATGACCAGCGCATAGCCCTGGGACGCCCTGACAAGGGATATCGTGCCTCTGGGGCTGATCCCGCCCGGCTGCAGATATGCGGCGTGGGACTGTCCTCCCAGGGTCCGGGATGCCTGGCACAGCGCTACGATATAATCCCTGAGCTCATCATGGACTCGGACGTTCATGGCCTGTTTCTGGATCTCAAGGACCTGCTCCAGCGTTGCGGCGGGTGAAAGATCGTTCAGCACCGAGCTGTTATCCCTTGAGATCAGCCTGTCCACCATACTTCTCTCTTCCCGGGAGGAAAGATTTCCGATATGGAGTTTCATCATAAAACGGTCCAGCTGCGCTTCCGGGAGAGGGTAAGTCCCGAGCGTCTCCACGGGATTCTGGGTCGCGATGACAAAGAACGGTGCTTTGAGCTTCCTGGTCTCGCCGTCTACAGTCACGCTCTTTTCTTCCATACACTCAAGCAGCGCCGACTGGGTCCTGGGGGTTGCACGGTTGATCTCGTCTGCCAGAAGAAGGTTCGTAAAGACCGGTCCTTCACGGAAAACAAACCTGCTTACCGACTGATCATAATAGGAAAGACCGGTGACATCGCTCGGCAGAAGGTCCGGTGTGAACTGGATCCGCCCAAACGAAAAATCCATCGACTTTGCAAGGGCCCTTGCAAGCATCGTTTTGCCTGTTCCGGGAAGGTCTTCGATCAGTACATTTCCTCCGGCCGCGATCGCTGCAAGCAGAAGATCGATCACGTCTGTCTTTCCGACGATCACCTTCTCAACGTTTTCCCTTATTGCAGATGTTATACTCTGACCCATTTTTATGCTCCTGCCGTAAATCCGTTTACAGTCACAGACCTGCCGGAAATACTCCGGCAGACGCACTGCGGATGATGCCGCAGCCGTTCAAAAAAAGTATACCATAATAAGTAATCATAGTTTTTCTGCCTTCAGGATGTTATCCTTAATTTGTAGCATAACTTATGTTTTTTTATGAGTACACTGATCGGAACGGGTTTAACGCATCAGAGTGCAGGAGGTTATTATGTGGAATAAATTTCAGACAGGCGCTTACAGCGGCGTAGTAGCCGAGACCATTTCTTTCGCGGGAGAAGGCGGCAGACAGATCCCCGCGTATTACGCAAGACCGCTCGGGATCACCCGCTATCCCGGTATCGTTCTCATCCCGCATATGCCCGGATGGGACGAATGGCACAGAGAGATCTCCAGAAGGTTCGCGGAGCACGGTTACAGTGTGATCTGCCCCGATATATACAGAGTGTTCGGTACGGGAACACCTGAAGAAATGTCCCAGAAAGCCAGGGAAAACGGCGGCTGCAAGGACAGTGACGTCATGGCTGACGCTGCGGCCAGCCTCGCCTTCTTAAAAGCACAGCCCCAATCAAACGGAAAAGTCGGTGTGATCGGTATGTGCTCAGGCGGACGGCACGCATTCATGGCAGGGTGCATTGTTCCGGGTTTTGATGCGGCAGTGGACTGCTGGGGCGCAGGTGTCCTTCCCAAACCTGAGGAACTGACTCCTGAACGCCCGGTAGCCGCGATCGACTACACCGAACAGCTCTCCATCCCCCTGCTCGGCATTTTCGGCAATGACGACCGCTTCCCTACTCCTGAAGAAGTAGACAGACTGGATGAGCGGCTTACCGCTGCAGGCAAGGAACATACCTTCTACAGATATGACGGTGCCGGACACGGCTTCTGGTATTATCACGCACCCGCCTACAGGCAGGAACAGGCAATGGATTCCTGGGAAAAGGTGGATGAATTCTTCACGAAAAACCTGAACAAGGAGAACTGACCGCATGAGGTCTGAAGTTCCTTTCGTCATAATGGCAAAACCGGCTGGCAGCGCATGCAACATGCGCTGCAGCTATTGTTATTACCTCGGCAGGGATCACGGTACCGGCGATCCCGGCATCATGTCCGAAGCCTGTCTGGAACAGTTCATCAAAAACTATATCGCATCGGCAAAAGGCCCGGTCGTCTCCTTTACCTGGCACGGCGGCGAGCCGACCCTGTGCGGCATCGGTTTCTACGAAAAAGCTCTCTTTTATCAGAAAAAGTATCTGCCGGAAGGCTTCCAGTGCTGGAACTCGCTCCAGACAAACGGCCTTATCCTGGACGATGAATGGTGCAGCTTTATCGCGCGGGAACACTTTGACGTCGGACTTTCCATCGACGGTACGGAAACGGTGCATGACCTGTACAGGAAGGATGCGGCCGGGAAAGGGACTTTTGGCCGCATCCGGAACGCCTGCGAAAACCTTCTGGCCCATGGTGTGAGCCCGGACCTGCTCTGCACCGTCACTTCCGATTCCGTAAAGAACGCGGCCGCAATCTACAGGTCCCTCAGGGATATGAAGACCGGCTGGATCCAGTTCATCCCGATCGTAAGGCGTCCTGCCGACGCAGATCATGCCCCGGCCGGCGTTCCGGATCCGACAGCCCTTGCTACCCCGGATTCCGTTACCCCGGAAGGCTACGGCCAGTTCCTCTCTGACGTGTTCGCCGAATGGATATTCCATGACCTTGGCACCTGTGAAGTGCAGATGTTCTCGGAAATGGCCATGGTACTGACGGGCGGTGAACCGAGTCTTTGCTGGATGCGAAGGAAGTGCGGAAATGTCCTCGTCGTGGAAGCTGACGGCGGCGTTTATTCCTGCGATCATTTTGTCACTGCGGAGCACAGGATAGGTACGGTCAGCGATGAACTCTCCGGCCTTGTCACCTCTCCTGTCCAGACTGCCTTCGGAAACGCCAAGGAAGAGACCCTGTGCCGGGAATGCTCTGAATGCCCTTACCTTCCGATGTGCGGCGGCGCCTGTCCGAAAGACAGGTTCCTTCCTGCCTCCGACGGCAGCGGCAGGAACAAATACTATCTCTGTGAGGGTCTGAAAGCCTTTTTCGGCTACTCCGTCCCCCTTTTAAAAGAAGCCATGAAACTTTCCGCCGAAGGCAAACGCCCGGAAGAGATCATGCCTGTGCTTGTCAGAACGGAAAGGGACCGCTGCAGGATGGTCTCCCGTAATGACGCGTGTCCCTGCGGCAGCGGAAAAAAGTTCAAGAACTGCTGTCTGAAACGGTGTCCTTAAAGAATGAAAATGAATGATCCGGATATCAGTAATGTAAAATATTCACCGGCACGATCCGGCGCACCTGACCTGATCTGTATAGGGGCTGCCCTTGTCGATTCGATCATCAGGGGCTTTGATCCCGTCCCTGTATCCGCGTCCGGATTCACAGCCGCGTCCGGTTCTCTTGGTGCCGGCGGTGAAGCGGTAAACGAAGCTATGGCTGCCGCGAAGCTCGGCCTGAAAACATCCATACTCTGCCATCTCGGCAATGACGGCGCCGGGGATATGATACGCCATGCCCTGGAAAAGACCGGTGTCTCGACCGGGCTCATCCTCTTATCCGATGAAGTCCCCACTCCGGTCACCACAATGTTCGTAAATGAAGACGGGAGCAGGAAATCTGTTACCAACGGCTCACACAGATATAATTTCCATCCGGAGAACCATATCGATTCTTTAGCCGGTGCCCGCGCAGTATCGCTCGGTTCCCTGTTCCGTGCCCCCTTTGATGATCCCGGGATCATATATAAGGTCATATCCGGTGCATCCGGACATACAGACAGCGCCGGCGGCAGGACTTATGTATTCGCGGACACAAAACTGCCCAATTTCACCAGACTGACACTGGATGATATCAATGACTCCCTGCCGCTGATCGACTATATAACACCGAACGAGGATGAAGCCGGATACTATTCCGGCAAAGATACACCCGAAGAAATGGCGGACGTTTTTCTGGATCACGGCGTAAAGAACGTGATCATAAAGCTGGGGGCAAAAGGATGTTATTTTAAAAACGCCGGCAGCGAGTTCAGACTGCCTCCGTATAGCATAAAGGCTGTCGATGCCACCGGCGCCGGCGATAATTTTATCGCCGGATTCATCTTTTCCATACTGAACGGAAGTTCAGACTATGACGCGCTCAGATTCGCGAATGCCTGCGGCGCGATATGCACCATGGCAACAGGCGCATCGGCAGGGCTGAAGAATGCTGCCCAGGTTAAGGCATTTATGAATACGGAGCCTCCTGCGGAATCCTGACCGCTCCTTCCGGAACATCCGATATTCATTCCAATTCTGTCGTATCCATATCGTCTATACCGTCATCCCAGTCCGCATCCGGATCATAATCATACTCATCCTCTCCGTCTGCATCATCTTCCGGGATAACAGGCATCTCTTCTTCATACGCTTCTTCCCGGCGGTTCAGCTCTGCAAGGAACTCGGCCGCGTCATCGGGAGCGTCGTCGATGTCACTGTCCACATCAACGGACAGCGGCTGTTTCTTATAAAGAATGTCGTAAACCAGAGGTACGATATAAAGCGTCATCAGTGTAGCGTAAATAAGGCCGCCGGATATGACCAGCGCCATCGCCCGGCTGATCTGGGCACCCATCCCGTCACCAAAGATCAGCTGTGTCATGGCAAGGATCGTGGTCAGGGCTGTCATCAGGATAGGGCGCATCCTTGTCTTGCCCGCGGCGATAAGCGCATCCTGCCGTCCAAGGCCGCCGATCCGCAGCTGATTGGTATAATCAACGAATACGATACCGTTATTGACGACCGTTCCCATCAGCACCAGAAAGCCCATCAGGGCCAGCATGGAAAGCTGTTCACGGGTGATTAGCAGGGCTATCATGCCTCCCGTGAATGCCAGAGGGATCGTAAACAGTATGATGAACGGCGACAGAAGGCTCTGGAACTGCGCGACCATGACAAGGTATATAAACGCCAGCGCCAGCAGCAGCATCTTTGCCATCTGCACGATCATTTCATTGACCTGGCTGCTCTCCCCGCCGATCTCGACCGAATACCCGTGAGGCAGCGAGGCGTTCATCCTGTCTACGCTTTCTTCCAGCTGGCGGGAAAGGAGCGTGGTATTATAGCCCGGCATCGTGTCTGCCGAGACAGTCACGTATCTGGACTGGTTCTCCCTGTTGATCGCCCGCGGCGAAAGAGTTTCTTCCAGAGTCGCGAACTCCCTGAGTTTGTGAATTTCTTCTTTCGGCGAAGCGGAAGCCCCTCCGAAAAGACTCATCAGATCCGCAAGGTCTGCTTCATCGTCCGGTCCGCTTTCTGCTTCTTCACCGCCGGATCCGTCAGCCTCTCCCGCCGCTTCAGTATCTCCTGCCGCCGGCATCTGCGGGAACATGGACTGTGTTTTGAATTCCAGATCCAGGAGGTTTTCCCTGGTCAGCGGCTTTGTCTCATCCCTGACATGTACGGTCAGCGTGATCCCGTCCGTGGTTATGCTGGTGGAAGTCACTTCCGTCTGCATCCTGCCGGCGATCTCGGCATAGATCTGGGCGACCGTCAGTCCCATCCCCATCGCCTTATCCTTGTCTATATGGAGCAGGAGCGATTGTTCCTGCGCGCCGGCGCTGTTCCGGACGTTTGTAAACCCATGGATATCCATGACGGAATCAGCAACGGCATTGCCGGTATCATACAGCATATCCAGATCAGTCCCGTATATGTTTACAGACAGGCCGCTGGGCATCAGGGCAGTCATATCGCCCATCGCCGTTTCTGCTACTTTTACCGATCCTTCAAGGAGATCGTCCGTTGCTTCCTTTATTTCCCCACTGATCCTGTCAAGATTTTTGCGCGAATTGTCTTCCGCGATAATATAGCTCAGATAACTGCCGTAGCCTCCGGACGATGTCGTCATTACCGATATAAGGCCTGCCGTACTGGATGAATCCATGATACCGACATCGGCAACACCGTCGATCGACATGATCCTTTCCGCGATCTCATCCGCCATGGCATAGGATTCCTCCCTGTCCAGCCCCGCGGGGGTCCTGATATCGACCTGTATCGTATCCGAACTCATATCCGGCAGCATGACGATACCCATTACGATAAGTCTCCAGATGCAGAAAGCAAGAAGGCCTATTGCCACAGCCATAACGATCAGTTTATGGTGCAGAGTCCAGGCAAGTGTAGTGCCGTACCTGTCCAGGATCCTGTCGAAAAGTGAACGGCGTTTGGGCCGTATCCTTTTGAGGATCACGCTGGCAGAGGCCGGTATCACGGTCATGGCCACGATCAGGGAGGCTGTCAGGCAGTAAGTTATCGACAGCGCCATCGGGAGCAGGAGTTCCCGTACCGTACCGGTCGTAAAGACCATCGGCAAAAAAACGCAGATGGTCGTCAGTGTGGAAGCGATGATAGATCCGGAGACCTGCTTCGCCCCCTGTACGGAAGCCCTCGCGGGAGAAGTCCCGCGCTGCCGCAGGCGGATGATATTCTCCATAACGACGATGGAGTTATCGACCAGCATGCCGATGCCCAGCGAAATACCCGCCATGGTCATGATATTCAGGCTCAGGTTCGAGAAGTACATCAGTACCATCGTGAACAGTACTGACAGCGGTATGCTTATGCCGACCATGATCGTAGGCCTGACGTCTCTCAGGAACAGGGCAAGAACGATAACGGCCAGAAAAGCGCCCAGCGCCATGCTGGAAAGGATATCCGAAACGATCAGGCGGATATAGGATCCCTGGTCCATCAGTATGACGACATTTGTTCCCGGCTTGTCCTCCATCAGTTCTTTGACCGCCTTTTTACAGGCTTCGGAAACCTCGCTGGTGCTGGCCGTAGAACTCTTGTAGATCGAAACGACGACACCGTTTTGTCCGTTCAGCTTGGTATAGGATACTCCGGCATTGTCGATCACAGTTATGTCGGCCACGTCGGACAGCCTGATCGTACCGATCCCGTCAATATCCGCCAGCAGCGCTCCGGCAATATCTTCGGAAGTATCGAATTCTTCCCCGATCTTCAAAAGCCAGGAACGGTCGTCCTGATCGTCGATATAACCTGCCGGCATGGAGAAATTCTGGGCATAGATCAGCTGGGAAAGCATGGGCGCCGTTACCAGCGTGTCGATATTGGCACTCTTTAAGGCTTCGGTCCTGGCAGATTCGTACTGCGCGGAAGCCTGCTCCAGCTGCTGCTGCATAGTAAACAGCCCGTTCGCGGCCTGCGAAAATCCCAGAGCGGCGTCCAGCTGTCCCTGGGTGAGCATGGAAAGCCCCTGCTCCAGTGAATCCATCATCTGTGGAAGCTGTTCTATCCCTTCATCCATCTGCCTCAATGCTTCGTAGATGCGGCTTACAGGCTGATTAAGGCTGCCGGCGGTATCGGCTTTCTGGATCCTCTCCATAAGGGACTGGATCCTGGCTTCAGCCGAGACCAGTTTGGATATGCCGGCCGCGATACTGGAGATAGAACCGCCGTCCAGTGCAGTATACGCGTCTTCCAGGTCTTTTCTTGCACTTTCCAGACGTGCCGTCACTTCTTCACGGCTCAGGTATTCGCCAGCCGCCTCTGCGGCTGTTTCTACATCTTCGTAAGCTTCTTCTATTCTCTGCCTGATCTCGTCGGGGAGTTCTTCCGGGATATCCGCAAAAGGGTCATCCCCTTCTTCGTCCGCCGTATCATACGCGGCAGTCCTGATAAGGAGGCGCTGCCCTCCGCTGTGCAGGATAATATGATCGGAAGGCTTGTCCGAATACAGATTTCCCAAACCGCCGGGAGCTGAAATGCTTCTCCCTGTCATTCCGGTATCGGACGATTCTGCCGGTTCAGGGACATCCGTCCCGGGGTCTGCCGATGTATCCGTCGGCTGATCCGCAGAAGGTTCCGCAGGCGGCTCTTCTGTATTTATATAGACCGGCTCTGCGGCTGCATTTCCGGGCTCTTCCTGCGTACTCTGCTGTTCCTGGGTCGGCTGCTCCTGCGGCGGGGTCTGCTCATCCTGCGGCGTATTTTCCTGCGGCGGGGTCTGTCCTTCCTGCGGTGTCTGTTCCTGCGGCGGGGTCTGTTCTTCCTGCGGCGTTTGCTCCTGCGGCGGGGCCTGCTCTTCCTGATGTGCCTGTTCCTGCGGAGGATCCTGTCCTTCCTGCTTATTCTCTTCGTTCTGCTGTTCCTGACGCTCCTGTTCTTTTTCCTCGAGCGCCTTTTCCACAGCTTCGTTCATTTCCTCCACAGTCTTTTCAGATGCTTTCAAGGCATTTTCAGAAGCTCGCCTGGCATTGAAATAATCATAAAAAGCTTCCCAGTATGCATTCTGGAAATTCTGCATAGCGCCGCCGATATCCCCGGCAAGGCCGCTCCCTACCCCGTTCATCCCGTTGACGGAATTCTGCAGGGCGTCCAGCCTCTGGTACATCTGCGTGATGGATTCCTTCAGGCGTACCTGCAGGTCACCTGTGCCAGGTTCAAGCTGGCTCATCATACCGGAGGCCACTGTGGAACCGAACCGTCTTTCCTGTGATTCCAGTTCGGACTGTCCGTCTTCCACCTGCCGTTTCGCGTCATCCAGCTGCTTTCTGGCCTGTGCCAGAGCGCTGTCCGTCTTTTCCAGTATCCGGTCGTTCAGTTCCTGTATTTTGACCGCGTTCAGATCTACCTGGATGCTCTTCTCGACAAGGCCGATCGTGCTGACGCTCGCAGCGCCTTCCTGTCTTTCAAAATACGGCACCACTTCGTCTTCTATAAACTCGGACAGCTCATAAATGTCGTACCCGTCACGACTGACCGCCAGGTACATGGTGGCAATCATGTCCATGCTGATCTCGATTATGCTGGGCGTGCCGCATTCCGCCGGGAGCTGCCCTCTTACCTGCTCTACCGAACTGGATACTTTGACCATGGCGGAATCCATATCGGTCCCGTCCTCGAATTCCAGCTGGACCATGCTGTAGTTTTCCGCGCTGGTGGATGTGACATTCTTGACGTGGGAGACCGTGCCGAGAGACCTTTCCATAGGTACACTGACCATAGCCTCCACCCTTTCGGGGGATGCGCCCGGATACGGTGTGATCACGATCATGTAGGGAAGGCTGATCGAAGGGAGCAGGTCTGTCGGGATCCTCAAAGCCGAGACCACACCGAGAATAAGTATGATCAATACTGCCACAAGGACAGTAAACGGTTTTTTAACGCTTAGCTTTTCCATTAAGTAATAAGCATGTCCTATACGCTCTGATCAGTTGCTGTTCCCACATTCGGGCACAGTATGCCTCATTATGAGAACATACATAATTGTCATCGTATCCTGCTCTAAATACAAGGTTATTTCTTTCATTAAATCTAAACTTTTTGTAAAATACAGTTATGAAAGATCTTTATACCATCAGTGAATTCTCTAAATTCAGAAAGCTGAACATCAATTCCCTCCGATACTACGAAAAGATCGGTTTTCTTCATCCTGCCTATATCGATCCGGATACCAAATACAGATATTACCGTTCCACCCAGCTGAACCAGCTGGATGTGATCATGATGTGCACGAACTTCGGTATCCCGATCAAAAACCTCAGGCAGTATATCGATGCCGACGGCCAGGTCGCGGAAAAGGCCCTCCTGGAAGACAGTATGGAGACAGCCAGGGCAAGGATACGCTCGGCCGAAAAGGATCTGGAACGGATCCGTTATATGCTGGACTTTATCGAGGAAAACAGGCCTTATCTCGATAAAGAAGGTATTTATACAAGGCATATCAGGCAGAGACTGTTCGCGACAGCAGACTGTACCGGCTTCCAGCACGACCTTAAAAAGACGGAACTGGTCCTTTATGATCTGTATGATTACTGTGAAAGACACGCTTTACTGCCGATGCTTCCTTCCGGTTTCATGTTCCTGTATCACGACGGAGGAGTAAGCGTGAAGATCTATCTGGAATGCATCGGCGAGATCCCGGGCGATGCTGATACGTTCGTTATACCGGAAGGCGATTATCAGTGCATGCAGTATTCCTTTGCGGGCAGGCGGGGCACAATGGATTCCGTTGCGGCAGATTCTTTTGATGTTCATGACAACTGCATCGTCATTTTGACCAAAGTGCTGATGGAGAATCTGTCCGTAAGAAGTGTCCGGAGCGAGGTCCAGTTCCTGCCCGATATGCTGGATCAGATCGCCGGCAGGACAAAAGGATAACAGAAAACGAAGGGACCCTGTAAAGGGTCCCTTCTGCCATTATTCGTGAAACCGGTCATTGTTTCAGGATCTGATCACTCCCAGGAGATACCGCTGAATTTACGGAAGCCTTCCATACTCTTCTTAATGGAATCGATCTGTGTCGGCATTCTGGTATAGTCCTGCTCAAGGATAATGTATTCCGCATCGGTATACTCATTGGCTGCGTCAATGATATCCTGGATATGCATGATCCCGGTGCCGATCTCTGTGAAGGCGGCGTGGCCTTCTTCCGAAAACGCCTTGTCTTCCCTTTCTTCCCTGACGGTATGCTTTCCGCCGGCTTTCGCATAATTGGATTCAGCGTTCATGCCGACAAATTCGCCTTCCTGCATCTCGCGCTCTTCGGGTGTCCGTCCGACAACATTGATCGCGATGGTAGAATCCCATGCAAAGTCCTTCTGATGGACGAGCTTTACTCTCTTGCCCATATGTTTGAGCATCTCGACAGGGCACAGGCCTGAACGCATCACCCAGAATGTATCCAGCTCAAAGGACAGGTATTCGGGATCTGTGTTCTCCATGATATAATCTTCGATCGTCTTGCCGTTGAAGGTCTTGAACTCAAAATGGTGGTTGTGATAAAGGAAAGTCATTCCTTCTTCGCGGAGCTGCCTGCCCAGTTCGTTAAATCCTTCGATCTGCTTCATCATATCGTCATAGGTGGAAAAGCTGCCCATCGGATTGACCAGGTTCTTATTCCCCACGATACTGTTATACTTGACTACTTCTTTGATATCCGCGCTCTCAAGCGGGAAAATATGTGTGCTGACGACTTTTGAGCCAAACTCGTCAAACGCTGCCTTTAGTTCCTCAGCCGGCACGCCGAACCCGCAGCCGGGATCCTTGATCGCGTTGTGGTTGCATGTTTCGATGTACTTGTATCCGCATTCGCCGACTTTCCTGACAGTCGCGATGGGATCCTTCGCCATCTCATCCCTTACCGAATAAAGAATCAGTCCAACTTTTAATGCCATGTCATTCCCCTTTCCTACAATATAGATCTCTGCTTCAGTTACACTTTAAACTCTGTTAGCGTAACAGAGTCAACCCCTTTATTATTCTATCCCTGTAAGATCGAACGCATCCAGGTATTCGCTGGCAGCGCTGCATACCTTCCTTAAGCATTCCGGATCGAACGGACTCTCCAGCCCCGCGTTTTTGAGAAGTTCGGTAAATGTCGTGCTGCCGCCCTGCCTGGTATACGCCATATAATGCTTCCAGGCATTGTCTTTGTCTTCCCTGATCATCGCCCAGAACTGCAGGCTGACTGTCTGGGCCAGGCAGTAGTCGATATAATAGAATGGGCTTTCGTAGATATGGAGCTGTCTCTGCCAGCCTTCGCCGTCCGCATAGAACGGGATCTCATGATCCAGTTTCATCCAGGGCATATAAACGCCGAGCAGTTCCTTCCATACTCCGTGCCTTTCGGCCGGCGTCATTTCCGGTTTTTCATATACGATATGCTGGAAATGGTCCACCATCGTGCCGTACGGTATGAACGTCAGCGCTCCGGCCAGGTGGCTGTACCTGAACTTTGCCGCATCGGCTCCGAAGAAATCGTCCGCCGAGCTCTCTCCGAAGAATTCCATGGACATGGAATGCACTTCGCAGGCTTCCATGGTAGGCCATACAGTCTCCATCGGTATCCTGTCGCGGTTGTACCACTCGGCAAAGGCATGGCCTGCTTCGTGTGTGACGACCTCCACATCATGCTGTGTCCCGTTGAAATTGGCGAAGATGAAAGGAACGCCGTAATCCGGCAGTCCCGTGCAGTACCCGCCTGCAGCCTTTCCGGGCGTAGAGAGCAGGTCCATCAGTTCCTGGTCCAGCATAGTATTGAAGAAAGCCGAAGTTTCCGGCGAGAGACCGTCATAAAAGCGCTTTGCCGCCGCAACGATATCATCCGGCGTTCCCTGCGGTTTAGGGTTCCCGGAGCGGAATTCCATCGCGTTATCGGCAAAACTCATGGGATAGGTCTTGCCCAGTCTCTTTGCCTGCCTTTTGTATATCGCATCCGCGACCGGCACGACATAATCCCTGACAGCGGAACGGAACTTTTCCACGTCTTCTTTTGTATAGCAGTTTCTGGTCATGCGGTAATATCCCAGTGTCGTATACCCTTCATATCCCATCTTCCTGCCCATTTTGTCACGGACTTTGACCAGTTCATCATAGATCCGGTCCAGTTCGGGCTGGTTCTCCTTATACCAGCCGCCTTCGGCTTTCCATGCCGCGAGGCGTCTTTCGTCGTCCGGGTCGTTTTTGAACGGGGACAGCTGTGAGATCGTATATGTCCCGCCTTCAAAAGGGATCTGCGCGCTGGCGATCAGTTTTTCATAGCTCTGGGCAAGGTCATTCTCCTTCTGCATATCGGCGATTATCTCCGGTGAGAAAGTCTTGCGCGCGATCTCGGCATTGATAAATACCACTTTGCCGAATTCGTTTTCAAAGTCCTTGCGGAAAGGGCTCTCAAGGAGCGCGGCAAGGAAGTTCTGGGCATATTCTTCAAGTTCGGGAGCGGCATTGTTCCAGAATGTATCCTCCGCGTCATAGAAGGCATCCCTGGTGTCGATCGTATGCCTTATCGATGCCAGTGTACCCAGCGTGTTCAGATGCTTTTCGACCTCTTCCTTTTTTAAAAGAGTCTTTCTAGCGCTTTCGTAATCCGGCGCTTCCTTAAGTTCCTTTGTCAGCGCTTCGATCGCTGATTTGGCTTCGTCCAGATCCGGTCTCTCGTAGGGCATTTCCCTGAATTTCATCGTTTACTCCTCCTCAGATACTTTATTTGTCAGCTCATCCAGTGTCCTTCCGTAAGCCGGAAGGAACTCGTCCATAAACACTTTCACTTCGGGATACTCTCCGGCCAGATCAAGGACTGTCTTTCTTGTCGTCTCCAGTGCCGTCCTGAATTCCCCGTTTCCTGCGCTTTCCTCTTCCATGCACTTGATCAGGGCAGAAAGTTTGTCAGCCGCTTTCAAAAGCCCGGCCAGAAGTTTTTCATCTTCCGCCGGAGTCAGTACTTTCTCATACTTTTCCTTAAGGTCGCCGGGAAGCGTACCAAGAAGCCTGTCTTTTGCAGCTTCTTCTATGTCCCTGTAGGACTCCCTGATCCGGTCATTATAATACTTTACCGGTGTCGGCATATCCCCGGTCAGTATCTCGGGCGCATCGTGGTACAGTGCCAGAAGGACAGCCCTGCCGGGATCCAGATGCCTGCCGAACCTGCTGTTGCCGATCTCGCACAGAAGGTGGAGGATCATACACACCTCCAGGGAATGCTCGCCGACATTTTCCGTCCTGGCGTTCCGCATGAGCGCCCATCTTTCAATGTAATTCATCCTGTGCATCAGCGCAAGGAATGTGTATTCAGAATCCATTCTTTCCCTCTCTCATTAATAGTCAGTCCCGTCAAGCGCATCGTTTACTTCGATCCCGTCAATGTACCGGAACAGTCCTGTTTCGTCCCTCTGGATCCATATCCTGTAATAACGCCCGTCCTCGGCCAGCACATCGATCCAGTCGGATCCGTCCGTATATTCCGGTATCAGAGCGGTCCCTTCATGAAGAAGTGCGACCCCTCTTTCCCTTCCGCCCGCGCCGCTAAGCTTTGAGACCCTGAACGGCGTCTTTACGGTCCAGGCAAGGTCATCGATTATATAAAAACGATCTGACAGCTGATAGATCTCTCCGCCCCCGCCGATACTGACCGGGGAGGAAAAACTGAGCTTTCCCGTTAAGTCCTTTTCGACGGTAAGGCCTGTCCGGTCAGGATCGCATATATGCATAACGATATCATCCGGCATACCGGCACCGTCATTTTCCTTCCAGTCGTCCAGAACGGCCAGCAACTCCTGCCTGTTTTCACAAGGAAGACCCGGCCGGCCGGTGATGCCTCCTATCCAGTCCAGTTCCCCCGAAGCCAGATCATAGACGTCAAAATAACTGTCTCCATCCCTCATCCGTGAGGTGACAATGAAAATGTCCCCGCCGTCTTCCGTCTTTACATAATAGCTTCTTATCTCATCGGTCCCGACATATTCTTCATATATAGTACCGTTGATGCTTACATAGATGAGTCCGTTGGCATCCGGTCCGTGATCCTGCGCGACGATGACCTCGTCATATTCCCCGTCCTGCTTAAGATCCGGGTATAAAAAGCCGCCGTCCGCGAGTTCCATGCAAAAACTCCCCTCATGCTTCACAAATGTCTCACTGAACAGATCCGGCATTTCATCATAGGGGAAATATATCTCCATGACTGACCTGTCGATGGAAACACCTTCCGGTACGGCAATAAAGACGGTTATGCCCAGCGGGTCATATGTCCATCCAAGTGAAGTATCCGGGCCGCCTTCCAGATAAAGCTCCCTGAGTTTTGCCGAAAACTGCGCGGCGTCCTCCTGCGGATACCGGGCCGTGATCACGGCAGTCAGCACATCAAAGAACTTCTCCATATCCGCGATCACATCGCGCATGTTCATCAAAGTGCCTGTCAGCGGATCGATATTATAGGCATAATGCGCATATCCCGTGTACCCGCCCTGTACGGAAAACTCACAGACCTCCAGGATCGAAAAAGCATATTCATCATTTCTTCTTACATAGAAGCGGCTGGCCGAGTAGAGCGGAAGATCTTCATCCGAATAATCTCCTTCCCTGATCATTTCAGACAGCTGTTCCATTTCGTTATCATAATACCGGTCCTGACTTTCGTTCAGCGCGGATATGGCTTCCCCCAGAGCAGGCCAGGCATCCTTTGTTTCATTTGTCAGAAGAATGCCTTCATAATCCGTAAAAACATCCGGCCTTCCGTCACCAGAAACATCCTCTTCCACTCCGTGGTATACCGTTGCGAACGTGAACCCGCTGCCCGGTTCCTTCTCTTCACGACCGGCTTCCCCGTCTTCTTTGCTTCCCTCGGAAGCCCTTCTTACAGCACTGGCTTTAAGAAACGGGTCTGCTGCATGTACATTCGCCGGCTGCAATGCGAACAGCATAACAGCAGCTGCCGCAAGTATCCCTGATATACCGGTCAATATCTTCATCCTGCCATCTTCTCCATGAGCTTTCAATTACCCGCTGCTTCTTTAATAATACTACCTGACCCTGTCTGTATGACAGATTCTGCTTAAAATAAAAAACGGACAGACCCTTTCAGGGCTGCCCTTCTGTCATTTCCTTAATATCTGCGGTTTGTATCTTACATTACCATGATACGGCTATATCCAGCATATTCGGGTTCCGGTATGCAAAAGTCCCGGTATCACATACGATGCAGGTACCCAGGGAAGATTCCACCAGGGAGCCTCTGGGATGCACTGACAGATTTGCCGCACAAATGATATACTGTCCGAACATTTTGACGCCGTCGTCCCTGACCCAGTACTCACCGGCAAATCCCATGGCATGCATATTGGCAACGACCAGGGACATATCCAGGTTATAATAGGACTCCTTACCGCTGGGACCATAGTTGATCCCGTCATAACTGTTCAGGACGTCTCCTGCCCAGATCCTGCTGGAGAGCTGACTCTTTAAAGCTTCATATTCTGCCGGCATCAGCCAGGGATAATCCGCCGTCGTGACCCACTGGCTCCCGTTCCATGCGGAACCGCATTCCGTCAGGATGGTCGGATATGCCGCCGTGTCAGCCAATACTGTCTCAAGTATAGCTGCCGCATCCACAGGGACTGTTTCCACGGAAGCTTCAGTTTCAGGAATGGTCACTGCCTGCTCACTGCCAAAATTCCCGGACTGCAGCATGCCAATATCATATATGCTCTCTTCAGCCGCGGCCGGTTCAAGCTCTTCAGCGTTTACAGTTACTGCCGGCAATGACAGCGCTAAAACTGCTGCTGCCAGCGTCAGAACTATAGATCGCAAAACAAATTCTCCTTTTCTGAATATTCATTTTTACTACATCAGAATGAATAAATCGTGTAAATAAAGCAAAGCGATATTCATTCGCGTCGAATATATTACGAAATTATTTCAGTTTTGTCAAATCTTGTGTTCTATAAAAAAAATAAGGCATATTTCCGGAGATAGTTTCTCCGGCCATATGCCTTTCAATTCTGACTTCAGATCTTATAGATTATCCGGCCTCTTACTGGCCCGCTGTACCCATATAGATGTCTATGCCGTCCGCGATCCCTTTCACCATTTTTGCCTGATAATCCGCCGAAGACATCAATACATCTTCTTCGGGATTGGTCATAAATCCCAGCTCGATCAACGCTGTCGGTACCCTGCTCCAGTTGTTGCCGCTCATTGCATCTGTTTCAACGACACCGCGGTTATAACAGCCTGTCGCCGCGCAGTATGATGAAATGAGCGCTTCCGACAGCCTGCGGCAGGCAGCATATGTGGAGGGCGTATACGGATTGGCGGAAGATATACACAGCACACTGGCTCCATGCGGGGAAGGACTGTCCACGCCGTCGGCATGGATCCTGATAAAAACGGACGCACCGGCATTGTTTGCCGTCTGTGCCCGTTCCATACAGCTGACGGAATCGCTGTTGGATGTCCGGGTCATCAGTACCGTATATCCCCTGGCAGTCAGTTCATTCTGCAAAAGAAGGCTGACATTGAGCACCAGTTCATATTCCATGACGCCCGTAGCCGTCCCCCTGGTCCCCACCGCATCTTTTGCTTTCATTTCAGTGGCTCCAGGCCCCAGCGGTTCGGACCCGGAAGGGATATTGGCGGAATGCCCCGGATCGATAACAATAAGCCGTCCGCCCCCCTGTACCGCTGCCGGCTGCGGAGCCTCTTCAGGTTCAGGTGCGGGAACTGTTTCTTCTGTGGGTGTCAGCGCTGTTTCCGGCTCCGTTTCCGATTCGGATACTGTGCCTGTATCAGGTCCGGATACTGGTTCCTGTTCCGGTTCTGCCTCTGCTGCAGCTTCGGGCTCCGGTATGGCAGCCGGTTCCGTTTCCGGTCCAGTCAGTGGTTCCTCCAAAGAGACCGGCTCCGGAACTGAAATATCCGTGTTTTCTGCATCCCCGGCCTTTTCATACCGGAGAGCCAGTTCTTCCGCGGGAATTGGTTCGACCGCATTCCTGCCAGCGGTTAATGGTGCAGCATCCCCTTCCGGAGAGTTGCCGCAGCCTGTGATGAGCAGGCATATTGCCAGAACTGCCACCAGTAAATATGCTGTTAAGCTTTTTCTTCTCTTTCGCCTGATCATGCCGGTCTTTATTCCTGCCAGGTCCCGCTCATTTCAAATACGGAAGAATTCAATGCTGTATCCTCCCCGGAAAGCAGGCGTTCAAACTGTTTTCTATCCAGGGAGAAATCAAGTTCCGAGACAAATCCCGCAAGGACACTGTCGTACACTTCCTGCCGTCGCTTTGCTGTCAGATTGCGCTTATTTTCATCGCACAGGGCCTGGTCAAAAGCGCTGATGCAGTACCAGACATAATATCCTTCTTCAGTACGGAGTATCTGGCTCGTTTCCCCGTCTTCCAGTTCAAAGACCAGCATGACGGTTTCGGAATCCTCCCCTTCCCTCGAGATCGTCCGGACAGCGGTATTCGCATCAGGATGATCCGCAGTAAGGATCCGGCCGGCCTCTTCCGCATAGGCGGAAAAAGACATCCCGGCATCCGGTGCCGCCATCATTTTTTCCTGTGCTTCAAGCACTGCGTCATGGGCTTCTTCGGGAGAGGCATAGTTCTCGAAAGGGGCAAAGAATTCAAGCACGGTCACGACTCTGGCTTCATCATCCGATATTTCCGCCGCGTACTCCGACATGATCGATTCTTTCGTTTTTGCGTACAGGGCCAGATCCTTGAAAATGCCGGCTGCCAGCTCTGTCTTATCCCCGTACGCGGCATTCAGGCTGCAGAACCTGGCCGCATTTTCTTCACAGCCAGTTTCTTCCTCATGCGTAAGAAGGATCCCGGCCGATCCGGCATAGAGCCGCAATGCCTTGACTGTCTCCAGACGTTCCATCGCATGTTTCTGAAGATCCTCTCTGGCCTGGGGATACAGTTCCATCAGTTCCTTAAGTACACCTGCGGAATTTTCATACTGAAGACTCCCCAGGTAGATCCTGTATTCGTCACAGACACAGGGTTCGTCATTCATCACGAACAGGATGTCATCCGGAAATTCACGCACAAAAACGACGCGGCCCCCGCATCCCGGAAGCAGCGTCATACAGATCAGGAGAACACAAGTTATGATCAAAAGCTTCAGCGCATCAGCTTTTCCGTTCGTATTTGACAAATGTGTACGCAATATCAAAATAAGTCTGCTCATCCGAGCTTTCTGTTATCACAAAATCCGGATCTTTATCCAGATCAGGGAAGAAACGGTCTGCTTCATATTCAAAGTCGATCCTCGTAACGTGGACAGTGCTGCATCTTGGCAGGAGCTGCTCATAAACGCTCGCTCCACCGATCACATAAACATCCTCGTCCGGGTACGGTTCCAGCACTTTATCCAGTTCTTCCATACTGTGCGCGACAATGGCGTTTCTGACTGTCAGTTCCGGATTTCTGGACAAGATGACGTTTGTTCTGTTCTCCAGCGGCTTTCGCATCGGAAACGTATCCAGCGTTTTCCTTCCATAGATGATGACCTTGCCTGTCGTCTCCTGCCTGAACATTTTCATGTCAGCCGGGATCCTGACCAGGAGCTGGCCGTTCTTTCCAATACCCCAGTTTTTATCTACAGCGACGATCGCCTGCATCATTACCTCCGGCCGGTACCCCGGCCCCTATCATACCGCGACCGGTATATTCGTGATCTGCGGCCCGGTCACATAGTTTTCGAGTGAAACATCGTTCCTTGTGAATTCATAAAAATCATGCACGTCGGGATTCAGATGGAACACCGGCGCCGGATAGGGTTCTCTTTCGATCAGTTCCCTGATGATCGGCACGTGTCTGTCATAAATATGCGCATCGGCTATGACATGCAGGAGTTCGCCGACCTTCATGTCACAGACCTGGGCCAGCATATGCACCAGGACGGCATACTGGACGACATTCCAGTTATTGGCAGCCAGGACATCCTGCGATCTCTGGTTCAGTACCGCGTTCAGCACCAGTCTGCCGTCGTCCTTATCATGGGTGACGTTGAATGTCATGCTGTAGGCGCAGGGATAAAGGTTCATCTCGGACAGGTCGGCGTGAACATAAAGGTTCGTCATGATCCTGCGGCTGAAAGGATTGTTTTTCAGGTCATAGATCACCCTGTCGACCTGGTCGAACATACCCTCTTTATACTTATGCTTGACCGCCATCTGATACCCGTAGGCTTTTCCGATCGAACCGTCTTCATCTGCCCAGGCATCCCATATATGGCTGTGCAGGTCATGTACATTGTTGGACTTGGCCTGCCATATCCAGAGCATCTCATCGGTAGCGCTTTTTAAAGCTGTCCTGCGCAGAGTCAGGATCGGGAACTCCTTTGAGAGATCATAACGGTTGACTACACCGAACTTTTTGATCGTATATGCGCTGGAACCGTCTTCCCAGTGGGGACGCACTTTTTCGCCTTCCGTAGTCGTCCCATTCTCGAGGATGTCCCTGCACATATTGATGAACAGTATATCTGCCTGACTCATAAAAACCGCCAATTCTGCCGCGAAGCGGCATATTTTACCTGAGCGTGAATTCCAGCACGACAGGATTGTGGTCGCTGCTGACGAAATTCAGGTCTTCCGTATGGAACTGTGATACTTCAATATTATCGGATACCAGGAAACCGTCAATGATATAATACTGGAAACTTCCGTGATCCGCGCCTTCGTAAGCCTTATCAAGCGACCTGCAGCTGGGGAAGGCAGCGTCCATCAGCGGTATGAGCTGATCCGGCAGCAATCCGGTATCTATCACGCCCGCCTGCCACATGCCTTCATAAACAGGGAAGGGATTTGCGATATCCGAGAAGATCTGGTTAAAATCCCCGCCGGCAATAACATAATTGCCTTTTGAAAGCTCGCTGTCAAGCAGATCGACCAGAATTGCAGTCTGCTTTTCCTTGCCTTCTCCGGAATCATATGCTTCCAGATGCAGGTTGATCAGGACCAGCTCCTTATCGCTTCCTTCGATCGGTATCCGGGTAACAAGGAGGCATCTTTTCAGATTGGCCATGCGGACAGGCCATGAGAATGAAATGGGCAGCTGGATGCGGCTGCTGTCGGCGGACGGGAATGACGTGAATGTCACTATGCCTGATCTGACCCGTCCGATAGGCGGCAGCGGATAAGGCAGGAACGCCACGTTGAAATTATACGCAAAGGCATTTTCGAAGATCTGTCCTGTTTCCGAAAGAGAATCCGCGATCAGCTGTTTTTCGTCCGTCCCGTATGACCTGGACGAACCCAGGTCGACTTCCTGCAGAAAGACAAAGTCCGCCTGTGCTTCATCAAGAAATGAAGTGATCCCTTCCATATTTTCGGCAACGCGGGCTCTGGAAGCAGTATAGACATGGTGTCCGCCGTCCATGAAAAAGTCGGCATTGTCACCAAGGGCACCATATCCGATATTCCAGCTGACGATCTTCAGTTTCTCATCTTTCTTTAAATGAAGGGACGCATCAGCGATCCCCTCCGAGACGATATTTTCCGTATCCTGCGGCTTATACTCTGTCGCGCTCAAAAAGACCAGCAGCGCCGCAAAGGCGGCGGCGATAACACACAATATAATAATAAGCGCCTTTAATACGCGCCTGAATGCATTCTTCATATTATTTCCTTCTAAGTAATGAATCATTCCCGATATTGATGGCAATAATTATAATCTGAGGCTGAAACGGCGGGCAATACAGAACAAGTGTTTTGGAAAGCATGGGATAACAATCGTCCCGAAGCTGTGTTATTATGTCTGTGGAAATGGGCAAAAACAGGCTGTCCTGCCCAAATACTGAATGTCAACCCCTTTGCGCCAAATCGTCAATATGCACAAAGTGTTTCGGAACGGAGGAAAGAATGGAAAAATTCGCACCGGTCAAAGAAGGAAAGGTCAGAGAGATCTATGATGTCGGCGAAGGCCTCATTATGGTCGCCACCGACAGGATCTCCGCTTTCGATGTAATACTAAAAAACCTTGTCCCCGGAAAAGGCAGGATCCTTACCCAGATGTCCAGATTCTGGTTCGGCCTGACCGAAAATATCGTCAGGAATCATATGATCAGCACGGACACTGCCGACATGCCGGAGTTTTTCAGAACACCTGAATTTGAAGGCAGAAGCATGCTCTGCAAAAAGCTGACCATGCTCCCCATCGAATGTATCGTCCGCGGTTACATCACCGGAAGCGGCTGGGCAAGTTATAAAGAGAACGGCACGGTATGCGGCATTAAGCTTCCGGAAGGCCTGAAGGAATGTGAGAAGCTTCCCGAACCCATATATACGCCCAGCACCAAGGCTGAGATCGGTGACCATGACGAAAACATCAGTTTTGAAAAAAGTATTGAAGTCCTTGAAAAGATCTATCCCGGCCGCGGTGAAGAATATGCCACGGCACTGAGGGACCTGACTGTGGCTCTGTATCGGAAATGCGCGGAATACGCGCTCTCCCACGGCATCATCATCGCGGATACCAAATTTGAATTCGGGCTGGACGATGAAGGCAGCGTAGTGCTTGCCGATGAAATGCTCACCCCGGATTCCAGCCGTTTCTGGCCTCTTTCAGAATATGAGCCCGGCAAGAGCCAGCCTTCCTTTGACAAACAGTACGTACGCGATTATCTGAAGGCGAATCCTGACTGCGATTATGATCTTCCGCAGGATGTGATCGACCGGACTATCGCCAAATACGAAGAAGCATACGCGCTGCTGACAGGCGCCTGAAGATAAGTATAAGAGTTCCGGGATGCGGGCAGGTTAAACATCCCGGAGGCGCTCTCGCTTGGATGTGCTTGCTCGCGTTGCATAGGACGCCAAAAACAGGAAGCTGAATAAACTCAGCTTCCTGTTTTTATACGCCGTCCAAGCAACGAGTAGCACATACACTCCGGGATCGTTCAAACCTGCCCGCATCACCGGGCTTTTACAGATCGTTCAGATCTTGTCGAGCGCCTGCGCCAGATCTTCGATGATGTCGTCCGCATTCTCGATGCCGACCGACAGTCTGATCAGGTCGGAAGGAACGCCTGCTGCCGTCAGTTCTTCCTCGGACATCTGCCTGTGTGTGGATGAAGCGGGATGCAGGACGCAGGTATGCGCATCGGCTACATGGGTCGCGATTATGGCGACCTTCAGCTCTTTCATGAAGGCTTCCGCTGCCTTCCTGCCGCCTTTCACACCGAACGATATAACGCCGCAGGTCCCGTCCGGCATATACTTCCTGGCACGCTCATAATACTTATTTGATACCAGTCCGGGATAATTGACCCAGCCGACTTTTTCATTCGCTTCAAGGAATTCGGCGACTTTCTGCGCATTGCTGATATGCCTGTCCATCCTGACTGCCAGGGACTCCAGTCCGAGGTTGAGCAGGTAAGCGTTCATGGGAGCCTGGATGGAACCAAGGTCTCTCATGAGCTGGGCAGTCGCTTTTGTTATATATGCGCCGCCCTGTCCGAAACGTTCCGCGTAAGTGATCCCGTGATAGGATTCATCCGGTGTGGTAAGGCCGGGGAACTTGTCGGCATGCGCCATCCAGTCAAAATTCCCGGAATCGACGATACATCCGCCCACTGCCGCGTCATGACCGTCCATATACTTGGTCGTGGAGTGGACTACGATATCCGCTCCCCATTCGATCGGCCTGCATTTCACCGGAGTGGCAAAAGTATTGTCAATAATGAGCGGAACGCCGTGTCTGTGCGCCGCGGCCGCAAACCTTTCAATATCAAGGACGATCAGGGCCGGATTGGCGATCGTTTCACCGAAAACAGCCTTTGTATTCGGCCGGAACGCCGCTTCGAGTTCTTCGTCGGAACAGTCCGGTTCCACAAAAGTGAACTCAATGCCCATTCTGCGCATCGTTACATTGAACAGGTTGAAAGTGCCCCCGTAGATCGTGGAAGAAGAAACAACGTGATCACCTGCCCCGGCTATATTAAAGACTGAAAAGAAAGAAGCCGCCTGGCCTGAAGATGTGAGCATGGCCGCGGTCCCGCCCTCAAGCGCGGCGATCTTGGCAGCTACGTAATCATTCGTAGGGTTCTGGAGACGGGTATAAAAATATCCGCTGGCTTCCAGGTCGAACAGCTTGCCCATATCCTCGCTGGTGTCATATTTGAATGTCGTTGACTGAATGATCGGTATCATCCTGGGCTCTCCGTTACCCGGTACATACCCTGCCTGGACACATTTTGTTTCCTGTCTCATCTGATGAATCCTCCTGAAGAATTTGATTTGATCGCCTTCCGGCTGTTCTATTGTACTTCATAACCGGGAATATGGTAAGCACCTGCTGTAAGCCTCTTCTCACCGCCCAGTATTCGACCTGATCTGTTCACTGATCTGTCTGACCCTGTCCGAAACTTCATAAGCCGTATCGCCGAAGAGATAGGAATGGAGCCATACGACATTCTGTTCAAGCGTGACGGGAATGATACAGTCCTGTCCGTTGACGATACCCGTGGTACGGTATTCCTGAGCCGGGAAACCGCCTGTTTCGCCGATATCCATTCTGAGGATCTGGAGAGCCAGAAGGACTCCCTCCCCAGGTGTTACGGATGTCGCCACTTCTTTGAACATCTTATCCGAAATGCTTTTTATCATCTCAGGGGAAGCATGCTTTACCTTTGAGATCGTCTGCATAAGTACTTCCCGCTGCCTTTGTGTCCTTTTGTAATCATCTCCCGCCGTGTAGCGGATACGGCAGTATGCGACAGCCTGGAGACCGGTCAGTGTCTGCCTGCCCGGCCCTGCAATGGGGACATACTCCCTGCCCAGCTCCTCTGCCATGGTGCTCTCATAATCATTGATCCCGTGGACTTCATCTTCAGCGACATCGATCACCACACCGCCCACGCAGTCTATAAGGTCAGCCAGGCCGCCGAATCCGATCGTAACAAAATCCGTGATGGAAAGATCGAGGTTTACATTAAGCATCTGCACAGCCTGCTCCGGCCCGCCGTAAGCATAGGCAGCATTGCATTTGGTGTAAACATCATCCCCGATATTCAGATAAGTATCCCTGTAGAGCGAAAGCAGTCTGCAGCTTCCGTCGAGATTGTTCAGAGACATGATCATGATGATGTCCGAACGGTTGTCGCCGGACAATAGCTCATTATCCCTGGAATCCACTCCGAACAGGGCAATATTGGTATAACCGGTCATGAACGGATCGCCTGCTGTTTTTTCATTGGCGTTCTCCTTCAGACGCCGGGAAAAAGCGGCAGGTGAAGATACGGTCTGAATACCGGAGAACATTCTGTAAAGCCAGAACCCTCCCGCGGCGGCGGCGATGAGCAGTATGACAAGCACAAAAAGCCCGAAGCTGAAATGTTTTCCGGCTTTTTTCTTATCTGCTTTTTTCTTATCTGCCTTTATCTTTCCGTTACCGGCTGCGGCATCCTTCTTTTTTTCCGGATGGAGACGCCCTCTTTCTTCATCCCGCTCCCAGCGGGAATCCGAAACGTCATAGATATCCCTTACATTGTCCTCTTCCTGATGGAATACTCTTTTTTCCCGGCTCTGCCGCCGGCCTGCCTGGACACCTTTCATATAGGCGGCGAATTCTTCATATGTCTCAAAATCTTCCAGTTCATCCATTCCGGCAAGATCATTGATATCGTCCGCCCCGGCGATCTCGTCCAGTTCCGGTTCTTCATCATCCCAATGCAGCTTTGGCATAGTTCATTTCCTCATCCGGCGCCTGATCAAACCAGGAGCCTCAGTTTCCCGGCAGCAATACCGACCGTCAGGTCGCACGATTCGCCGCAGACTTCCCCGTCAGTATGGATCCAGATCGGCGAAGAACAGCGGATCCTTAACCGTGAAGTCCTCAGTATGTGGATGCCCTCGCTTCCGATATGCCTGCCTTTTGCCGCTTTCGGGAAAAGTTTGAAGAAATCCGCGACGCCCAGGCCGTCAGGCAGGCAGATATCCAGCATCCCGTCTTCCGCTGACGCATCAGGGCAGAACTGGAAGCCGCCTCCTTCATACTGGTGGTTCATGGTGGCTGCGAACATGGCCTTTTCAAAAACGAGCGGTCTGTCTTCCGTATAAGTTTCTTCCCTGCCGGTCATCACATCCCTGATATTTCCTTCCAGTGTCATTTTGCAGGGCCGCATTGTGAATATCTGACGGACAGCGACAAACAGATAGATCAGCTTCCCTATCCCCAGTCTGTTGAAGATCTCTTTCGCTTTTGATCTGTCGACGTCTACACAGATCGCGGCATCGAACCCCGCGCCGGAGCTGACATTGAACAGCCTTCGCACAGGTCCTGCGCTGTCGTTTCTTCCGGCAGGATAATAGAGGAGCTCTCCCACGTCAGCAGTCCTGTACGTTTTTTGCTCTGCGATCCTCTCCACCAGTTCTTTAAGGTCCGGCAGCCCCATATCCCTGACCATATCATTTCCGGATCCGGACGGGATCAGCCCCAGCCTTACCCTTTCAAAATCAGTAATACCGTTGACAGCATCATTCATGCTGCCGTCCCCGCCGAGCACCACGATATCAACAGTATCCGGTGTGTCCTCACAGAGTTTCCTGCAGATCTGTGGTATCCTGTTATCCGGTGCGGAAAAATGCACCTGATATTCCGCATCCAGCTCCTTCAGCATGCCTTCTGTCTTTTCCCAGATCCGCATGGTCTTCCCGGAAGCACCTTTGGGATTGACAATAAAATGGATCATGGCTCTTCCTCCCCGTCAGGACTGACTTTGTATTTCATGATGCAGTACTGCTCTTTCTGCAGCCGGTATGCCGCCTCGAAAATATAGAAATGCCCGTTATCCGTTTTCTGTTCCTGCATGGTTATATGGACGTCGTCGATCGTCAGTGTGACGCAGCCGTAGGGAGTCCTGTATTCGCAGTCACAGCTGCGGCCGGGAATAAACATCATATCGGATTCGAGCGCACCGCTGCGTGTCACTCTCCACATATGCCTGTTCATGACCGCGTCCGTATGCAAGCACACTTTTTCTCCGGGCATGGTCCCTTCGGTATCTTCTTCCCCCAAGTCTTCGTCATAGGAAAGCAAAAACTCATCAGAAGACGAAAGGCAGAAGTCGCCCTCCGCCTTTCTGATGATCGTACCTGTTTCACCGTCAGGACCGCTCTGGGTACTGACTATTTCAATCGATGCAAGCAATGGTGTACTCCGGTCGCTCTCACTGCTCAATAGCAGGCGTGTACCACGTCTGGCCGTAGATATCCGTGATCCTGTACATCACAAGTACTTTACCGCTGCCCAGATCGATATTGCTGATCTCGGGCTGCCCAGTGTATGTATACTGTTCGCCCAGGTAATAGGAGTCCTGGTACTCGCCGCTGTATGAATAATAATCGCAGATGAAGTCGATCTTATCGCCTTCGGCGAGTTCTGTCATCGACTTCGCTGCCGTTTCGGTCTCCCCGTCATGGTAATCATACCTGGCGCCGGCGATATAGCCGTAAGGATTTTCGTTGTCGAATACAACGATCAGTTCGACCCTGTCACCGTTAAGGAACGCCGGGATATAGCCGGTTATCGTATAATTCTCACCGTCGTCCACCGTACCGGTATGGTAATACGCAACAACACTGCCGTCCACGCTCAGCCACGTCCTGTCCGTATCCCCGATCAGGGCGCCTTCTTCCGTGAACTCATAGGTATTGTCAAGGCCGAGGTCGATATATCCTTCCCCGTCATCGTAATACATGTTCAGGTCGAGCTGTTTGATAAGCTGGCGCTGCTGGTCGGACAGGAGCATCAGGTGCCTGCCTTCCTCATCTGTGGAGAAGAACAGGGCTGACGGATCGATCTGGTCATTGGTCAGATAGTATTCCAGTGTCTCTTCATCCAGTGTCCTGGCGGAAAGGAAGCCGGAATTGGATGCATCGAGCCCGGAGACTCCGCCAAGGCTTCCGGAAAGGAGTGATCCGATAAGCTGGCCGATCATGTCCGACGACGCTGATGAAGACGAATAGGAACCGCTCCCCGAAAGCATGGGGAAAGGATTGCCGCCCGCGCCTAAGGGGGATGATACGGACTGGCTGCCCGCTTCTACCGTAGCGAACTGCTGGATGCATTTCGCGTAGCTGTCATCCAGGCCGATGGCTTTGTAAGTGCTGACCATTGTATCCACGGAAGAGAGCTTCTTATAAGGGAAATAGATGGACAGGCCGTAGGAATTCGTCATATTTGCGCTCGTACGGTTGTACTTGATGGCAGAAAGAAGCGAACTGGCCAGCGCCTTGGAATCCTCGCTGCCGATCTTATTGGCAAGGTCCACAAGGTCGACCTGGTCGATCCTGGTGGCTGCGGCAAATTCCCTGGATGAAGTACGGGCGTCCGCAACATTTTTATACTCTTTATTCTCGATCTGCTCGCTGGTATCCTGGGCGAACTCCGCCAGGGATGCAGGAACTGTCTGTCCAAGCTCGGAAAGGTCGACCAGTGAAAGTGTCGTCGACTGGCCCCTTGTCGTCTTCGCGCATACATCGACAAAATCATCGATGATCCGCTTGCCGATATCCAGTGTCGGCAGGGAAGGATTGGCCGCCAGTTCCGTCAGCCAGTTCGTATAATACCAGCCTGTACCGGGTTCGATCTCTTCCGAAGCGATCATGTAGTCTGCGTACTGGGACAGCATGAGCGCTGTCTCGGTCGTTGCCATCAGGCAGGCGTCAAAACCGATGACGTCATACTTCAGGCCGGAAGCCTTGAGCGCGGAATTGATCTGCGCCAGATTCATGGAGCCCGAACGGGGCTGCTTTTCGTCGTAACCATAGCCGCTGATACTGCCGCCGCCGTGATCCCAGAAGATAAGATGGTAACGGTTTGCCGGATAGTTGTCTGACGCCCACTTGATAAACTTAAGAAGCGTATTGGGATCCGTCATCGCACCGTTTCCGTCGTTCTGAACCAGAGGCTGCAGACCGCCCTGCGCCACGCGGTAGATCTGGTTGTATGTGTTCGAAATACCCTGGATCTTCCATGCACGGCAGCCGCCGGTATAGACCAGGATGTTCACATTGTCATTCCTGTTGGCCGTAGCCATTTCCTTAAGGTCAGCAGTCGCCATACCGTTCTTGCTCTCAAGATCGGTGCCGCACATATAGACCATGATCGTGACTTTGTCTTTGCCGTTTCCGAGGATCTTTGTAAACTTTTCCCTGGCTTCCGGCGCGACACTGCGGTTCAGGTTCCCCGTATTGTTCGTCCCTTCCGTCCAGCCGGTGCTGCTCTGTGTCAGGGAGCTTGCCCCGAAGCCGCCGAACAGGGAGGAAAGATCACCGAGGGTACCGCTTCCGAACGACCCGAGTCCGGCCTGGGAAGATGCCGGCTGGGCAGATGAAGATGCGGAAGCCGCTGATGATGTGCTGCTGCCCGCAGTTCCCTGCGAAGTGACTGACGGCGTCTGCACTGAAGTTCCTGCTCCTGTTGAAGCTGAACTGTTGTCATAGGGCTGTGTCACCGCCTGCGGAGCTGTGGTCGTAGTCGTGGAAGATCCCCCGCCCCCGAGCAGCGTGCTTAACCCACCGCCGCCGCCAAGCAAAACGACCGCCGCGATGATAATGTAGAGCAGAGGGCTTCCTCCGCCTGATCTCTTGGGTCCCTGGGAGCCAGTGCCCAGCGGTGTCTGGGAAGTATGCGGCAGGCCGCTGCCGGATCCGACCTTGCCGGTTCCGAGTCCTTCCCCTCTTTTATGTACGTTGGCGCTTCCTCCGGTTACTCGTTTTTGCCTTCTTCTGGGCATATTGTCCGCCATATTCTCCTCACTTTGAGCGCCTAACCGATCCGGTCGTTCCGGGCTTTGCCCGATCACTGCCCGCGGCGCTCCTGCGCAGACAGCTGCTGATATAAAGAATCAGATAATAGTATACCATACGTCGCGTTTTCCTGCTTTATTACTGTACCGGAACCATTCCGGCCGAGGGATCGTTTCATTGAATTCAAAACTGTGAAAGCTTACAATAAACATACGGTCCGTGCCGTATCCTGTACATATGTTATCCCTGCAGTCCCCGGAAAGGTCTCATTGATGCGACTGATCGATTATTATAATTATTTTGCCGCCGCGCTCCTTGCCGGCATCGTCATAGCCTGCTTCCTGCGCCGGCAAAAAAACGCTGCAGCCCTGCCGCAGGACATTCCCGGTTCCGACAGTCCAGGGTCAGGGAAGGGCGTCCCGGCCAAAAGCAGGATCTGTCTGGCGGCCGGCGTACTGCTTATCCTTATCGGATTCTTCTTCCGCTTATATGCGCAGGCCGGTGTGCCTGCCGGCATGCACCAGGATGAGGCCAATATCGGCTATGAAGCTTATATTCTGTCCGAATACGGTGTGGACAGGGATCTTCATCCCTGGCCGGTCTATCCGATCACTTACGGTTCAGGAGGAGGAAGCCCCCTCCTGATATACCTGAACGTCCTGACGACAAAACTGTTCGGTTCCGATATCACTGTTTTACGCAGGACCTGCTCTGTTTTCGGATGCCTGACTATCCCGCTGTTTGTATGGATCCTGTGCTGTCTGTCCCCTGACTGCAGCAAGGCCGATACTAAAGAGCGGCTGCGGAAGTCCCGCATTTTCTTTTTTGCCGCACTGGTCTTTTCCATCCTGCCGTGGCATATCATACTCTCCCGCTGGAGCCTTGACTCCAACACGACGCCGTTCTGGGAGCTTCTGGCGCTGGCTCTTCTTATCGCCGCCATCAGAAAACACAGTACCGCCATGTACTGCCTCTCTTCCGCGGTCTTCGCGCTCTGCCTGTATTCCTATGGGTCCGCAAATATCGTGATCCCGCTGTTTTTGCTGATCATCTTACCGGTTTGCATGTACCGCAGGGAGCTGACCCTGCGTCAGCTTATCCTGTCCGGTCTGGTATTCACTGCGGTGCTTGTGCCGCTGATCGCGTTCTACGCCGTCAATTATCTCGGGCTTCCGGAGATCCTCACCCCGTACTTTTCCGTCAACCGCTTCACCAGCAACCGTCTCGGCAATGTTTTTATATTCTCCGACAGTTCGGTCCCTACACGGCTCAAAGAGAACCTGTATGTACTGTTCCTGAATCTGACTGCCGGATATACCGATGATTCCTTCGAAAACTACCTGCCTTCGTTCGCGACTCTTTTCCGGTTCACTTTCCCGCTGACTCTGACAGGCCTTTACCTCTGCATACGGCGCACGTTCTCAGCATCTTCCCGCAGGGAGACTTCCGTGGAAACGGTCATACTCGCCCTCTTTATGGCGTCGGCTGTCTTTTCCCTGCTCATCTTTCCCCGGATCAACCGTTTTGTCCTCATGTATGCGCCTATGGCCTGCTTTATCGTCATAGCGCTGGACTATATCGCGGACCATGGCAGATATCTTGCCGCGGCGGCATGCTGCCTGCTGCTCGGAGGGGGTATCCTGTTCGCAAAGGACTATTTCTTCCGCTACAATACGACCGATGCGGAATGGCTGGGCTTTATGCCCGGTTATTCCGAAGCCGTCATATATGCGGAATCCCTGGCCGCCGGCAGTGGGCCGGACGGCAGTATTTATCACACAAGGGAAAATGTGAATACGCTCTATCTGATCGCGATGTACGCTTTGAAGACCGATCCGTACGAATACCAGGACAGCGTTGTCTATCTTCCCGAATGGGATGAGTTCCGGCATACAAAGGAATTTGGCAATTTAAAATTTTACCTGCCCCCGGATGTGGAGGCAGGCTCGTTTGATCCGTCAGAATACAGTGACGATCTGTTTATCGTCAACAGTTATGAGACGTGGATGTTCGATCCGGAGTATTATACCTTTACTCTTTTCGACAGATATGCTGTTGTGAGTCCCGCAGAAAAAGACTGATCTGCGGGACCCCGCCGACTGATCTTGCTGTCAGTCGTCTACATCAAAAGCTTCAAGACCTTTCTTTGAGATCTCCTTCGAATCCCCGTGTCTTACCATCTGCATTGTGCAAAATGCCGCCACCATGAACAGCGCGGCATACGGGAACAGCGTCAGATAACTGACATGCCTCAAAAGAAAGCCCGCGACGATCGGCGTAACGATCTGCGCCGACATACTGAAGGTGTAGTAATATCCGGTAAACTTGCCGACATCTGCCCCTTTGCACATCTCGACGACCATCGGCAGCGAATTGACGTTGATCGCTGCCCAGCCCATTCCTACCGCAAAGAAGAGGACGTAGAACAGGGGGCTGAAATGATCCGAGATCAATGTATACACGAAAAGTATCATAAATGCGCAGAACATCATGACGACACCGGTCAGGATCGTTTTTTTGCGCCCTATCCTGCCGGCGATTATACCGACGGGGATATAGGATACGATCGCGCCGCCGGTCGCGATCATCAGGCACAGGGAAGCGCTGCCGAGCGCCATATTCCACATCCTGGACGCGTAGGTCGTGAACCAGGTCTCCACACCGTTATAGGCAATGAACCACAGCGAAATGGAAAACAGCAGGAACACCAGGCTCTTTTTGACTGGCGCCGGCAGTTTTTCATTGCCGCTCTCATCCTTCTCCGTCAGCACCTCTTCGGGATGTTCCCTTTCATATTCGAGCAGCTCTCCGTGAAGTTTCACTTCATCCACTGTGATCATAACGATAAGGAGCGCGATAAGCATTATCCCGGCTACGATCAGGAACAGCGGCAGATAATTGACGTGCTCAAGGCCGCCTACCCTGCTGTCCGAATAGAGGACCGCTGCTATACCAAGATACAGGATGCCGCCGATAGCGCCCATCAGGTTGATGATCGCATTAGCCTTTGATCTCAAAGGACCGGGCGTCACATCCGGCATCAGCGCAACGGCAGGCGATCTGTATGTTCCCATCGCCACCAGCAGCGCTCCCAGAATAGCAATGAAGAAGATCTGCTTCTGCATGGAAGGCTGCAGGAAATAACTGTTGTCGATCATCGGAAGGAAGACCATCAGTATCACAGCCGCGATAGTTCCGAAAAGAATGAACGGTTTCCTGCGTCCCATTCCGCTTTTGCACTTGTCGGACAGCATGCCGAAAAGCGGCAGAAGGAAAAGTGCCAGGATGTTATCCATCGCCATGATCACGCCCGAGAGGGTCTCGTCCATATGGAACGTATTCGTCAGGACCAGCGGGATAACACTGTTGTACATCTGCCAGAACGTGCAGATCGAAAGGAACGCAAAACCTATCCGTATCGTCTGCCATGTTTTCAGTTTCATGATCTGTCACCTCCTATCCTGCGCTTTGATTTCCACCTGCCCATCCTGAAAACGACAATGGTGATGATGGCGCCCAGGACCCAGGTGATCAGCAGGGATACAAATATGATCTGCGCCCTGCCGTTGGGATACTGCTGCGACCGGGTCAGTGCACGCAGGATATAGACCAGCGGCACTCTGACGATCACGTTCATGGCGATCGAGATCCACATGGGGGTCGCCGCGTCGCCGCAGCCCCTCATGACACCGCTGAGCGTCTGCGTAATGGCCAGCGCTATATAGCCTCCTGCCAGGATATACATAAAGCTCATAGCCAGTGAGATCTGCGATTCCGTGTTGGTAAAGAGCCCCATCAGTGTCCGGCCGGCCAGAAGGATTACGGCTGTCAGGACCGCCGATACCAGTATGGAAAGGACAAGTCCCTGCCGGGTACCCTTTTCGACCCTGTCCATCCTGCCTGCGCCGAAGTTCTGCCCCGCGAAGGTCGTCATCGATATGCCGAATGTAAAGCTGGGCAGTGTTGCAAAACCGTCGACACGCTGCACCATGACATTTGCGGCGACGACCGACTCGCCGAACAGGTTGGTCACCGGCTGCGTGATCAGCATGGAAAGAGACATGACCGCCTGCATAAGGCCGGTAGGCAGTCCGAGCCGCATGATATCTTTGATATATTCACCGTGAAGTTTGAAATATGCTGGCTTTATATCAAACATATCGGTCATCCTGCGCATTTTCAGGAAGCAGAGCACCGCCGAGATAAACTGCGCGACCACCGTCGCCAGGGCCACGCCGGCTACTCCCATACCCAGGACGGCTACACAGAAAATATCGCCGACAATATTCAGGACACAGCTGATCACCAGAAAGATCATGGCTGAAACGGAATCACCCAGGCCTCTGAGTATACCGTTCAGCAGATTATAAAAAGCGTGTCCGGCTGAACCGATGAACATAAAGAGCAGGTACTGCTGGCTCCAGTCGATATAGGACTCCGGTGTCTTCAAAAGCTCCAGCATCGGACGGGTCAGCAGCGAAGCGACCACCATGATGACAACGACAAAGATCGCTGTCAGCGTCATGGAATTGGCTATGGTTATAGACAGTTCCTCTCTTTTCTTCGCGCCTAGATACTGAGCTACCATAACAGACACACCGGTACCGATACCGATAAATATTACGATCATGATCATCATGATCGGCATGGCGCTGCCTACGGCAGCCAGCGCGTTATCTCCGACATATTTGCCGACGACGATACTGTCGACCGTATTGTAAAGCTGCTGGACGATATTCCCGATCAGAAGCGGTACGGCAAATGTCGCTATCTGCATCCAGGGCGTTCCCTGGGTCATATCCACCGGTGTGAACAAACTTCTTTTCTTCGGACTGGTCTTATTCTCTGCCATCTGGTCCCTCCTGTGATCTTTGAGCAAAACCCGTATTCTCACAATTACTATGATAGCAGAAACATGGAAAGGAAAGATATATTGAGATCAAATATTCCGGTATGACAGCAACAAAAAAGACTCCTGAAACTCTTGTACCCAAGAATTCAGAAGTCTTTTTTCTCGGAGTGACGGGATTCGAACCCACGACCCCTTCGTCCCTAACGAAGTGCGCTAGCCAGCTGCGCTACACCCCGATCCGTCAGGCACCTCTCCGAAACAGGCCGGATACTTTATGGTACCTGCGACAAGTAGAGATTATAACATCCCACTTTGCTCTTTGCAAGCTTGAATTTTAATAAACTGGTCAGGACACCTGACCGTTCATTAAGCGATAGCCTTCTTCGCCAGTTCGGCAAGCGTTGTAAATCCGGCCGCATCGTTAACAGCAAGTTCAGCAAGCATCTTGCGGTTGATATCGACACCGGCGACCTTAAGCCCGCGCATCATCTGGCTGTAGGAAATGCCGTTGATCCTTGCGGCAGCATTGATACGGGTGATCCAGAGAGCACGCATATCTCTCTTTCTCTGCTTACGGCCTGCAAAGGAAGAAGCAAGCGCGCGCATGACCGACTGCTTTGCGATCCTGTACTGTTTGGACCTGGCACCTCTGTAACCCTTAGCCAGCTTCAGTACACGGTTATGTTTTTTCCTGGCGTTTAACGCACCTTTTATTCTAGCCATTTATATTATCCTCCATTCGATCTGTCAAAAGCTCTGTGAATATCGATTCACAGATTTTTGGAAACTTCATCATCCTCTCCGCGACAGCGGTCAGATGTAAGGCATGATCTTTCTCATGTTCTTTACGTTCGTTTCATCCACAAGCGTTGCCTGCCTTAAGTTTCTCTTTCTCTTGGTAGACTTCTTGGTCAGAATATGGCGCTTGTTGGCCTTAAAGCGCACCAGTTTGCCTGATCCAGTTACGGTAAAGCGTTTTGCAGCTGATCTGCTTGTCTTCATTTTTGGCATTTTACATTCCCTCCTGTAATCAATATTGACAGCCCGGTAAGGTCAGTTCTTTTTCTGGACCAGGAACATTGTCATGCTCCTGCCTTCGACCTTGGGTGCCTTGTCAACGACAGCACAGTCTATAAGCGAGTTCGCAAAGTCGGACAGGATGTGCGCGCTGGCATTCATATGCGCCATTTCACGGCCCCTGAACCGCAGTGTGACCTTGACCCTGTCACCCCTCGTTATAAACTTCCTCGCAGCACTGACCTTGGTTGCCAGGTCGTTCTGCTCAATATTCGGAGAAAGCCTGATCTCCTTGATCTCGACTATCTTCTGTTTTTTACGCGCTTCCTTTTCTTTTCTGGTCTTTTCGTATTTGAACTTGCCGTAATCGATGATCCGGCAGACCGGAGGCACCGCCTGCGGAGATACTTTTACCAGATCCAGACCTGCTTCTTCCGCCAGCTGCCTTGCTTCCGCGGCCGACATGATCCCGAGCATCTCGCCTCTGCGCCGATTACACGAACTTCCTTATCACGGATCTGTTCGTTGACCTGCTGTTCATTATCCTTGTTGTTAATCGCCCGGTCCTCCTAAAAGAAAATAAAAATGGATGCCGCAAGCATCAGCATCCACTCTCCATACAGTCCTTTGGATCCCGCCATCCCGGACATCATGCCTGCGGCAGATCTCATCAGGATAATCATTGCGCAAATCTTTTAAAAGGACTAATATTGACCACAGCTGGCCGCGCCGCCGGGTGAGAGTGAAAACTCTGCTTTATTGTGCACAGTCACCGCCTTGGCAGATGCCTGCAAGTAAGTATGATACAGACCGTAACACTGTTTGTCAAGCGTGTATATTATCCTGAAGTATGTCTCTTTTAGTGTTAAAAATAACCGCCATGATCACAATGGTGATCGACCATATCGGGTTTAAGTTCCTCGGGGATATGACCCTGATGCGTTTCTTCGGCCGCACCGCCTTTATCCTTTACGCTTTTATGGCAGCGGAATCCTGCCTGCAGACCGAAAAAAAAGGGACTGCCGTCCGGCATCTTATAAGGCTCGCCATCCTCGCCCTCATATCCGAAATACCGTATGACCTGTTCACCAGCGGGACATTTTTCGACCCCCATAAGAACAATGTCATCTTTACCCTGTTCGCGGGATGCGCCGCCTGCCTGATCGCGGAACACCTGATCCTAAAAAAAAGATCCTCCGCCCTGCTGCGTCTTGTCCTTGCGGCTGCCGGGATCTTACTGATCGCCGCAGGCGGTTTTCTGCTCTCGCATTTCCACGCCAGTTATACGTATGTGGGAATGCTGATGGTCCTTTCCTTTTATCTTGCCCGGCGTTTCGGTCTGCATAAGAAAAAGCAGGCTCTGTACCTGCTCATTCTGCTGGCCGTCGTTGTCCTGTACATACTGTACTATACTGTGTTTACCTATCTGAAGCGGGATAACGCAGCGGAATTCATCCCTTATGCGTTCAATAAACGCACATGGCTCCAGCTCGGCAGCTTTATCGTCCTTCCGTTCCTCTATCTCTATAACGGCAGAAAAGGAACGGAAAACATGGTCTTTAAATGGTGCTATCGTTTATTCTATCCGGCGCATCTGCTGCTGATGTACTTCCTTCTGAATACGGTCTCCTGACCGCATACAGACGCCCGCTATTTCCTCGACATGTAAAACACTTTCATCGCGAGCCTGAGCAGGCTGACACTCAGTATGTCAGGATGCTTCAGGGTATGATACAGCAGCCGGTTCGCCTTATCGGAGACAGTGACCGGAACTGTCCTTATCATTTCCGCGGCAGGGGAAGAAGCCGCGATCTTCTTTATATTCTTCCTGTATCCCGAGGGGTTTCCCCTGGCTTCGTTCTTTAATGCGAGCAGCAGGGAAAGGATATATTCTCTGTCGATCTCATCGTTCAGTACCTTTTCCGGCTCCTGTCCGGCAAAGGCCGCTGCTTCATCCTCCGGCCAGGAAGCCGCCTTTTCAGCTGCCGTTTTTCTCAGATTTCCGAACAGAAGCGTGATATTGTCCATCATGCCGGGATCATAATTATGGATCATCGATTCATATACATACCGGTAGTGGTAGTAAGCCTTATGATCCGCCACATAGAGGCGCTGCGTATCCAGCAGAGTCGGGAACATGACGTTCAGGTCTTCTCCCATCCTTATTCTTTCATCCGCATACCGCAGGTTCTTCTCCAGAAGCTCTCTGGCGATCAGTTTCATGCAGCGGGAAATATGCACGGGCCTTCTTTCATCTCCCAGAATATGCGGGATCACTTCATGCAGGAGTTTTTGCCTGTCATATTCGCCCGGCGCCAGCGCCTGGTACACAAAACGGCTGCTGCCGCTGTCCTCGATCACATAATCGCTGCTGATGATCTCCGCGTCCGAACCGGTCAGATGCCTGCCCAGATCGGAAAGCATGCAGGCGTCCGCCCAGTCGTCGCTGTCCACAAAGCACAGGTACTTTCCCTGCGCGGCTTTCAGCCCGCAGGTCCAGGCTGAGACCAGTCCTCCGTTCTCTTTATGTATGACCCGCACGGTATCCGGATGCGCAGCGGCATATTCATCACACATCCTGCCGCCCGCGTCTTTGGAGCCATCATCGACGAGGATGATCTCCTTACAGGGATAATCCTGTGCCAGGAGGCTGTCCACGCATTCTGCAAGATATTTTTCCGCGTTATACACGGGTACGATCACGCTGATCCTGTACTGTTCCATCTCTCTTTCCCGAATCACGCCTCTGCTCCGGTCTGCTCCATGAGACCTTCATAGATCTTTATCAGCTGTTCCATATTGTTATCCAGGGAAAAATCCCTTACGATCCGCTCCCTGGCCTTTTCCCCCAGCGCGGCGCACAGCTGTCTGTCGGCAAGCAGGCGGCCGATCGCTTCTTCCAGCGCTTTTTCATCCTTTACCGGCACCAGCAGTCCGGTCTCCTCATTGGTGATCATCATCGGAATTCCGCCGGTATCGGAAGCGACGACTGCGCAGGATGAAGCCATGGCTTCCATGATGGAAAGCGACTGGCCTTCAAAATAACTGGGCATAACGAAAACTGTCGCCCTGCGCAGGTATTCCTGTTTTTCCTCCCCGCTGACCCAGCCGATCCATTCACAGTGTTCTTTGAGTCCGGCAGCTTTGGCAGCCAGGTCCTTATCTTCCCAAATACCGCCCAGATACAGCTTCAGGTCCGGATATCTTCCGGACAGGGACAGCACCGCCTCTAGCAGTTCACCGATCCCTTTTTCCCTGCACAGACGGCCCAGGAACAGGATCGAATCCGAAGTGTAATCCTTCTTCACTTTAGGTGGCACCGGGACAGTATCCGGAAAAACGATGATCTTATCCGGATCCGTCAGCTGTCCGAAGAAATCCTTCCATGGCGGAGCCAGCACAAGGACGACTTTCGCCATATCAAATATCTCTTTGACTCTTCGTCTGCCTGCTTCGCCCAATGAAGCATAATAGTTTTCAAAATCACCGCCGTGCTGATGAAGGACGATGGGCTTGTTCTTTTTGTATGCCGCGCGGATAAAAAAAGATTTGCGGACATAACTGACATCGGAAGACATATTGACATGCACGATATCGCAGTCGTCAAGCAGCCGGACAAAGCGGAGATAAGAAGCGGCTGCCGTAAAGAGTTTCCGGAGCTTCGACCCCTCTTTCATCGTGCCTATATAAGTCAGCGATACGCGCCGGTCAAGTCCGGCTTCATAATATTGATTTACCACGCCTGATATCCCGCCGTGCACAGAGCGGTCAGGCCCGCACATAAGAACTCTCATAGTGCTATTTTGTGACAGGGCCTTCAGTTATGTCAACATCGCGGCGCCCGCCTTCTGCGCACTTTGACACTATGTAAGCGGATAAACTATACTGAATGCATGAATAAGGAAATCAAAAGCATTGCTTTCGGCAGTGTTGTTTTTATCCTGGCTGCCGCGCTGAGGAAGTATATCCCTCTGCATAATATCCCGTTCTTTATGGTCCTGTGCCTTCTGTTTACTGTATCGACCCTGGGCTGTTATATGTGCCTGGACCGGTCCGCACAGTCCAGGGACCGGATCTTATCGGACAGGTTCACTGGTGCAGCATTGTCCCTTCTGCTGCCCGTCTGGATGGTGACAGCTTATATCGTGGAGCTCGACGAACCGGCCCCGCTGGATAAAAATGCTCTGGTCCGCAGGACTTTTCCTTTCCCGCTCTGGATCCTTCTGATGGCCGCGGGTACCGCCGCCATACTTTTCCTTTTCAGAAGGAGCGGGAAAAAGGATGTCCCTGCAGCAGCACCGGCCGGCTTAAAGGCACGATGGTATCTGCGTACAGCCGTATCGGTCCTTTTCGCCGCAGCCGTCTCCATACAGTTCTATGCCCCCAACATCTTCAGGGATGTCCAGGGCGGCACCTATCATTCCCACGCCTATACGAACAGCATCATCAATATCTGCTGGAAGATACCCTACTCGCATAATCTGCAGTCGATCTACGGACACTATGCCATCCTTTTTATGCCCTTTGTAAAGCTCCTTCACAGGCTATGCGGTACAGACTATCTTACGGGCATTTTCATCTTAAGCGCTGCAGCAGAGGGCATTTCAGTCCTTCTCTTCGCGTACATCCTCCATCATTTTGCAGGATGCGGCATGAAGGACCGTCCTTCGCTGAAGAATGAACTGATCTTCTACCTGGGGCTTTTTTCCATCGGGGAGAGCTGCTTCATGATGATGCAGGGCGGTGTTTATCTGCAGCTGATGCCGCACAGGGCCGTCTTTCCGATGCTGATCGCGTTCGCTGTGCTAAGGGAACGGCAGACCGGCCGGAAACACCCTGCCGCTGCCGTTATCCTGCTTTCCCTGTCCTTTACATGGGCTTCAGAGATCGGTATCGTCACCATGCTGGCCTATACCCTGTACAGATGGTATGAAGACCGCGCGGAGGAGCCTGAAGGAAGGTTCATCACGCCCGGAAGCATGACTGACCTCGTTAAGAAGGCATTGCTGTATACAGTCCTTCCTCTGGTCCTCTCCTACCTCACAGTCCTTATCTATAACCTGTCGGCGGGCAGCGGGCTTTCCATAAGAGAATTCCTTTTCCCTCTCATCTCGGACAGGGACTATATCAGCAATATCGAACTTCCCCTTCCCGGCATCTGGTATGCGTGGATCCCTTCTTCCATCCTTCTGCTGGGATTCACTGTCCATGCCCTGCTGGTAAAGTCCGGCAAAAATGCCCTGCATTTCTTCCTGGGTCTTCTGGGCCTGGGGCTCATGCTGTACTATATCAACAGGCCGGTCGCCGGCGCCATGGTCATCCTGGTCCTGCTGTTCCCCATCCTGTGCGCCATCCTGCTGAACGGACTGGACAGCTTTACGGCCGGACAGTCATTCCGGGACTGCCAGTTTGGATACACACTTCAGACAGCGCTGGTCTTCGTTCTGTTTATGATGAGTTTTGACTGTGTCTGGTCCATGCCGGGCGCCTATGCCGCGTCGCGCAGCACCATCTGGCAAAGACAGGATCTTATTTCGTTTGCAGAAACGGTGGAGGTACAGGTGCCGCCGGATGCCTATGCTTTCGGGGAAGGTGTTCCTGAACTGATGAGCCTGATCGACCGTGATACCCATCTGCATACGACCGAATGGTCATTGAACAGCATGCCGCTGGATACCATGGCTTATGCGCGTAAAGAAATGGAAGGAAGACCCTGGTTCTTCTGTAATATGTTCAGCCTGTACTACATGCAGGAAAACTATCCGGGGCTGACAGACGAATACGACCTGCATGAGCTGTTCGAATACAACGGGGCGGAATTCGGGCTGTTCTATCATAAATAGGTGTAAAAAGTAAAGCCCCGGGTTCAGCTCCTGTCCCGACTGTCGTCAGTGATAATGCCTTTTTTCACATACGGCATAATAAAGTTCTCCCGGGAATAGTCCCAGAGGGCGGCCGACCCTTCGGGAGAGATCTCATTGCGCTTAAGCACGGAAGAAAGCCTGACCTTGTGCTCTTCCCAGCTGATCCCACCGGACGCGGCGTTGAGCATCGCCGGCTGGAAATTATCCATCGTCCTGGCAAACCTGGCTTCCGGCGTCTTTCTTTCCTCAAATTCATCCCAGAGCGCACGGAACTTTGCCGCCTGATCCTCCGGAAGGATATTGAAGATCCTGTCTGCCGCCGCCAGTTCCCTTTGCCGCTGTGTCTGCTTTCCGTCCTCATCATAGGCGTATGTATCGCCCGCATCGATCTCCACAAGGTCATGGATCAGGATCATGGATACTGTTTTCAGAAGATCCACCGGTTCATTGGCATACTCGGAAAGGATCAGCGCCATGACCGCCATATGCCATGCGTGTTCCGTATCGTTCTCCCGGCGGCTGCCGTCAGCGATATAATTCTGTCTAATGATACTTTTTTCCTTATCTATTTCCTGCGAAAACTCTATCTGCTTCCGTATTCGTTCCGGATCATGATTCATATAATTGTCTGCCTCCTGTATGGCACCGGACCATCCCTTCCGCGCACGTTGCGGAACTTCTGATCCCCTTATGGTCGCGCGCAAGCGCCGCAGCCGTTTCAAGGGTAATGACCTCTCCCGGCAGCACGATCGGGATCCCTGGCGGATAACGGTAAAGATATTCACCGGCGATCAGACCGGCAGCTTCCGAATACGGCACCGTTACGGTCCTGCTGCCTGTAAGGCCGGTATCTTCATCTGTCCTTTGCGCAGCTGCAATATCTATGCACAGTCCGGCCAACCTCACAGGCTTTATGCCGCTGCAGGGATCTGACATACCGGCGTTCTGCCCGTCTTCCGATTCCTGCGCATCCGGACCATCCTCTTCTTTCAGCAGGCGTCCCATGGCCAGTTCATGGTCGACCGCGAGGATCGATCCCGCCAGCTTTTCCAGAGCTTCCTCCGTATCCGCCGGGGATGTCATCAGAAGTACATATTCCTCCGCCGCCATTTCGGATGCAAACCCGAATCTTGCTGCAAGTTCATCCGCAAGCCCGAACCCGGATATACCTGACCCCGCCGTCAGTATGACGATCTTGGACGGATCCTTCCTGATCCCGCGGGGAGCCGTAAAGATCCGGAGGATCTCCAGCGCTTTCATCCGGCTGTAAAACCCTTCCAGCCTGTCCCGCCATCCGGCAAAGAGAGACTCCCCCCGCTCGATCAAAAGCCCGGTACATCCGTCGATGGATTCCATCAGCGGATATGAAGGGGAACTGGTCTCAAAAACAGCCAGGGCATGGTCGATGCTCATACAGCCTTTTGCCGACAGCGCCTCGGGATCAAAATGCAGCACCGCGGTCTGCGTCAGGGACGGAAGTGTCTTATGGAAACTCTGGATCACGATATCCGCGCCGGCGGCAACGGCGCCGTTGCCGAAATAATCCGTTTCGAAAAGCCCCAGATGCGCGCCGTGGGCTTCATCGACGATGAGCAGTTTCCCGGCTTCCCGGACGGCGGCCGCTATAGCTGCGATATCTGAAAGCACCCCTTCATAAGTAGGGCTGGTGACGATCACGGCACGGGCTTCAGGGTACAGACTGAGCGCTTCCTTTACCCTTTTGGCACTGACAGGCCCCGGAAACGGCATATTCCCCGGCAGCTCTTCCGGCATCAGAAGGACCGGTTTTGCCCTGAGGATCTCGATAGCGTGGAAAACGCTTCTGTGGCAGTTTGCCGCCACAATGACACATCCTTCGTGGGGGACTGAGGCATATACAGCGGACAGGATCCCGCAGGTACTGCCCCCTACCAGGTACCTGGTCTGTTTTGCATGACAAAAACGGGCGGTCCTTTCCATCGCCTCCTTAAGGATCCCGTCGGCATGGTGAAGATCGTCCGTCTCTTTAAGTTCGGTCACATCCCTTTCGTAAGGCAGATCCGGGGCAGGCGCCATCTGGCGCTTATGCCCCGGCATGTGCATGGGATAGATTCCGCTGCTGCAGTATTCAGATAATCTGTCGTGAAGTCCCTGTTCAGTCACTTACGCTCAAATATCCGTAAAGATCAAAGATCGGATGTGCAGTGAGGGCACTTGGTCGCGTCGATCGCGATCTCGCTCTTGCAGTAAGGGCACATCTTGGTCTTGGGAGCCGCCGGTTCCTCAGGCTTCTTCACCTTATCCTGTGCCTTGTTGATCGCCTTGATCATACAGAAAATGACCAGCGCGATCAGCAGGAAATTGATAATGGCGGAGATAAAGCTGCCGTAATTGAGCGTCACGCCTTCCTTGAGCGTCACACTGGCATCCGCAAGATTTGCGCTTCCGAACAGGCCCAGGATAGGGCTGATGATATCTTCGACAAGGGAAGTCACGATAGCCGTGAACGCTCCGCCTATAATGATACCGACTGCCATATCCATGACGTTTCCGCGCATGATGAATTTCTTGAATTCTTCAACAAATTTTTTCATGATCAGATATCTCCTTTTCCCCTCATATGAAAAGAACAGCTGTTAATAAAAGATTTTATCATTGCACTTACCTGTTGTAAAATGGATTCGGAGGTACACAAAATGTATGATGTTGTTATAATCGGAGCCGGCCCCGGCGGCATATATTCGGCATACGAACTGACAAAAGGCGATCCGTCCCTGAAGATCGCCGTATTCGAAGCAGGGCATCCCCTGGACAAAAGGCACTGCCCCATCGACGGCGATAAGATCAAATCCTGCATCCGCTGCAAAAGCTGCGCTATCATGAGCGGCTTCGGCGGCGCCGGCGCGTTTTCGGACGGCAAATACAATATAACGAACGATTTCGGCGGCACCCTTTACGAGTATATCGGACAGAAAAGATCCATCCAGCTGATGGAGTATGTGGATTCCATCAATATGGCCAACGGCGGCGAAGGCACAAAACTGTATTCCACCGCAGGCACCGATTTCACCAAGATCTGCCTGCAGAACAACCTGCGGCTTCTGAACGCTTCCGTCAGGCACCTGGGTACGGACATCAATTATATCGTTCTGGAAAACCTGTATTCTTATCTGAAAGAGCGTGTGGATTTCTTCTTCGATACCCCCATCGAGAGTATCGAACTTATCAAAGAGGCGTCTTCTTCCTATTACAGGGCTTACCACGGTGATGCGCATACGGATGCCAGGCAGTGCATCATCTCCGTCGGCCGCAGCGGCAGCAAATGGATGGAAGAAGTCTGCCGGAACATGAATATCCCCACAAAATCGAACCGTGTGGATATCGGCGTACGTGTAGAACTTCCGGCTGTCATTTTCTCGGAACTGACCGACGAGCTGTACGAAAGCAAGATCGTCTACAGGACCGAAAAGTTTGAAGATAATGTCCGGACTTTCTGTATGAACCCCCACGGTATCGTCGTTAATGAAAACACCAACGGCATCGTGACGGTCAACGGCCACAGTTATGAAGATCCCGCCAAGTGGACGGACAATACCAACTTTGCCCTGCTGGTCGCCAAGCATTTTTCACTGCCTTTCAAAGACAGCAACGGCTACGGTGAAAGCATCGCCAGGCTCTCCAACATGCTGGGCGGCGGCGTTATCCTGCAGCGTTTCGGTGACCTGGTCCGCGGGCGAAGAAGCAATGAAAGCAGGATCGAACAGTGCTCCACCCGTCCGACCCTGGACGCGACGCCAGGCGATCTTAGCCTTGTCCTGCCCAAACGTATCCTGGACGGTATCATCGAGATGATCTACGCCCTCGACAAGATCGCCAAAGGCACGGCCAACGAAGATACCCTGCTCTACGGCGTGGAAGTCAAGTTCTATAACATGGAAGTCGCGCTGGACAAAAATCTGGAGACCATATACAAAGGGCTCTATGTGATCGGCGACGGCAGCGGCGTTACCCATTCCCTTTCCCATGCTTCAGCCAGCGGCGTATATGTCGCCCGCAGGATACTGGAGAAAGCAAAGTGAAGCTGAACGGGATCACAGCTGTATTCAAAAACGACAGGCGGCTCGTCCGCCTGTCTCTCATATACGGAACACTGATGTCCCTGGCGGTGATGTCCGGCCGTACACTGGAGAAGAAAGGTTACCTTACACCTCCCTCAGTCTCCGGTATTTTTGTGTTCTTACTGCTTGCGGCAGTGTTTTCCGCATTGTGCGGCCTGGCACTGGTCTTTATCTCAAAGCGCTCCGCGGCAGCCGCGGCCGGCCGGCCCGGATCTGATGCACGTCCCGCCCGGGGTGATATCCCCGCTTTGCTGAAATACTGGGCAGGCATCTTTGCCGCGCACTTTGTCGTCCTTCTGGCTGAGTATCCGGGTTTCTTTGTCTATGACGCTACGGACGAACTGTTTGAATTCGATACGCGGACCTTTACCACGCACCATCCTTTGCTGCACGAACTGCTCATGGGCATCAGTGTGCGGGGCGGCGAGACCCTGTTCGGGAACGTGAACGCAGGTATATTTCTGCATATTCTTTTCCAGATGCTCCTGATCACGCTGGTCCTATCGATCATCCTGCTCATGCTGGAAAAGGCCGGTATATCCGGTCCAGTCCGGGTCATCATCTGGCTCTTTTACGCATTCTTCCCGCCGGTCGTCATGTTCTCGCTCTGTTCCAGCAAGGATACTCCCTTCTCCGCCTTCCTTCTGCTTTCGATACTGCTTCTATACCGGAGATGTACGGACAAAGTATCGGCTGTGCGGCCGGCAGTCTTTTATCTCCTGCTGGCTGTTTTTCCGGCAGCTTCCATGCTGTTCCGGCATAATGCGTTTTATGCCTGGCTGGTATATCTGCCTCTGCTCCTTCTGTTCTATCCGAATGCCGGACAGACAGGGAAAAAGCCGATGGTCATTGCCCTCATTGCTTCACTTGTCCTGTATCTTGTCATATCTTCCGGGCTGCAGTTCATGCTGAAAGCCGATAAAGAAGGCCCCCAGGAGATGCTCACGGTACCCATCCAGCAGCTGGCAAGGCTCTGGAACGATGATCCTTCTTCCTTTACCGATGAAGAGCTGGAGATACTGTACCGCTATATTCCGGCTTCGGACCTGCGGCATTACAGGCCTTCCCTTTCGGATCCCGTCAAATCCGGCTTCAACAACGATGCCGCCCGGGAAGACCTTAAGCCTTTCCTGGCGCTGTGGGCTGCCAAAGGTATGCAGCATCCTGTAACATATCTGAATGCGTGGCTGATGACGTCCTACGGTTACTGGTATCCCGGCGCGGTGATCAACGTCTATGCAGGAAACGAAGTCCATACATTTACTTACAGAGACAGCTCTTATTTCGGCTATGAGGTAGAATATCCGGGTGAACGGCACAGCCTTATTCCCGCCATCGACAGGCTTTACAGGAAACTGTCGATAGAGCGCTTCCAGCAGGAGATCCCTGTCATTTCGCTGCTGTTCGCACCGGCGTCCTATCTGTGGCTCTGGCTCCTCATTTTCCTTTATCTGATATGGAAAAAAGACCGGCAGGTCTTTTCTGTCCTGCCGGTCTTCTTATATATGCTTACTCTTCTGCTCGGGCCTACTTACCTGGTCCGGTATGTTATCCCGCTCTTCTTCGGATTGGGGATCCTTCCGCTCCTTGCCGTATCCGCCAAACGCCTTTAAGCGGAAATAAAGCCGATCGACCTTAATTCCATCGTTCCTTTGCCGTCGAACCGGATACAGAGCGGATGCCTGCCCGCATCCGGGACAAAAGGCACAAGGTGTAGTTCCCAGTAGTCGTTCCGTGAATCCACTTCATACTCACCGATCACGTTTTTGCCTTTTGCATCGTGGGATACCGTAACGGTCCCGTTGAAACTGCCCCTGGTCTCGATCAGCAGAAGGTCGGCATCCGTAAATCCGAAGCTCTCCGAATACCACTGGTCACCATCTTCCAGGGTCACATAGGAAAGAGCCAGATCCGCACTGTCCTGTTCAAGCCCTTTCTTTATTACTTTGCCGGTATGCGCGGGATATATTCCGCTGGCCGGTTTTTCATCTTTGAATAATCCGCTGTTTTCTTTCAAGACATTCTCCTTACATCCATTTCTCTGATCCCTGTTTTCTGACTGCAAAAAGCGGGCGCCTAAACGCCCGCCCAAGCCTGCATATTATTATATCAGATATCTTCCTTGCCGGTTTTTCCCTGTCTCCTGACAACAGAGTATTTTTCCCAGTTGCCGAATTTGTAATAAAGGAACATGGCCAGGAACATCAGCACAAAGAACAGACTCTGTGCCCAGTACAGCATTGTGTAATCCGCCGCCGGCGTGCCGGGCTTGGCCATAAACTTGGTGACCGGGACACGGAGGATGGTAAAGCAGATCGAAATGATCATGGTCGGGATCGTCGCGCCAAGGCCGCGGAGCACCGAAACAAACATCATCTGAAGGCCGAACGCCCAATAGAACATGGACACGATCCGGACACTGCGCATACCCATCTCTACGACCAGGTCGTAGTTCGGATCGGCGGGATTCAGGAAAAGCTTATACAGTGATCCGCAGAACGTGAAGAGCAGGACACCTACAACAACGCAGACACCAATAACGACGATCATCATTTTACGGTTGCCCTGCTGTGCCCTCTCCTTTTCACCGGCCCCGATGTTCTGGGAATTGAAAGTAGTGACCGTCGTGCCAAGTGCCATCACAGGAAGCTGAGCGAAGCCGTCAAGCTTCTGCATGATACCGTTGGACGCAACCAGCGCCGCGCCAAAGGAATTTGAAAAGCTCTGTATGAAAAGCATACCTACGGAATTGATACTTTGCTGGACCGCCGCAGGTACGCCGATCTTCAGGATCAGTTTCAGGATACTGCCGTGGATCCTGAACTTATCTCTTGAGATCTTAATGCCGAAACCGGTCAGTATACGATGAATGCCCAGGACCGCGCTGACAGCCTGCGCGATCACCGTCGCGGCAGCAACGCCGGCCTCATTCCAGTGGAACACAGCAACAAAGACGATATCCAGCACGATATTGATGATAGAGCAGACAATCAGGTAATACATGGGATGCTTGGAATCTCCCAGCGCCCTCATGATCCCGGAACTCATGAAATACATAAGCTGCGTCATGCACCCAAGCATATATATCCTTAAATATATCGTAGCACCGGGCATGATCTCAGCCGGGGTATTGATCAGGGAAAGAAGCGGTTTACTGATAATAAGTCCTACAACAGTCATACTCAGCCCTACGATCACGGCACCAAGTATCGCTGTTGAAATACCCTTTGCAAGATCATCCATCCGCTTGGCGCCGAACAGCTGGCCCATAACGACGGAGGAGCCCATTCCGAAGCCCGCATAGACCGCTACCGTGACCATCGTAATGGCAAAACTGGCACTGACAGCAGCAAGCGCATTACTGCCGACGAACCTGCCGACCACAAGAGAGTCGACCACGTTGTACAGCGCTGAGAAAACATCTCCCAGAAGTACCGGAAGGGTGAAAAGGATCATCGGCTTTAAGATCTCACCCTTTGTAAAATCAAATCGTTTCTGCTTTTTTTCTTCCATTCTTACCTCCTAATCCAATCAGCTTCCGTAACTTCTTAAACCGTGTATTTTTCAAGAACATTTTCCAGTCCAAGTCTGCTCAGTCTTTCCGAGAACGCGATAACATCAATACTCCCGTCGGACATACACCACAGTGACTGGAGCCCGTACAGTTCGGCGACGATGAATCCTGCAATATCTCCGACCGGTGCTTCCCTGCGCAATTCGTTCCTGTTTATCGCTTCCTGCAGGATCTTTTCCACAGAATCAAGATCATGCTGCCAGATCGTTTTCTCCTCGCCAAGGATCTTAAACTCAACAGGAGACAGCGTATTCCGCAGCCATTGTCTGCAGATCTCCAGCCCATGGTCTTCTATTCTGTTCAGGTATTCCCTGCAATAGAACCGGATCCGTTCATAAATATCAAGATCCGTCTTTTCATTGACGATCTCCGCAAGCCGGAAGACTGTATCGTCATTGATAGCGTCAACGATATCCTCTTTCCGTTTGAAATATGTATAGAATGAACCTGTCGATACACCGGCCAGCGCGGTAATATCCTCTACGGAAACTTCATCGAAGCTTTTTTCTGCCAGCACCCTTTTGGCCGCTTCTATAAGCTTTGCCCTGGTTTCCAGAGCCCGTCTCTGCCGGTTCGTCAGTGTCTTATCCACTCAGATTCCTCCTGCTCATTCCATGTGCTACAGGAGAGTGTAGCATAACACTGAATATAATTCAATGAATTTAATTCATTTTTTTAAAATATTCTGTCTCGCGTCGGTCTGCCTATAAAAAAGGCACTCCGCAAATAGCGGAGTGCCAAAAATCTGTGGAAATGCATTCAGATCATATCAGCAGCACCTCTGTGATCCTTATTCTCCAATAGCTGCCCTCCAGGCATCCAGCTGTTCCTGCAGAGCGCCAAGATAATCATCGACACCAGCTGTCTTCAGCTCGGCAACATAGGCATCGATATCTCCATCCTGGAATGCGCCGAAGGAGATCATCTTGCCCCACTTATTGTACACGCTGTTGAGAGCAGTAAGCGTATTGTCAAGTGCGGAGTTGTCTGAGGTGAAGCCCATATAAGGGGATACCTCAGAGCTTACAAGATATTCATAAGCTGCTTTACGGAATTCAGGACCGACACCGTTGCCTACCCAGGGAAGAGCATTGAAGTAGTTGCCCATGACAAAGTCAGCGCCATGATACTTAACATTGCCGTCTGTTCCTTCAGGGAAATCAGCTTCGCCGGTCTCTGTGATCACATAATCTTCGCCTTCAATACCCCAGATCAGAAGATTTTCAAGCTCAGGATCTGTCCATACGGCATTCAGCCAGCGGACTGCAGCTTCAGGTTCCTGGGATGTTACCGGAACTACCATACCAAACTTATTGACGTGTGATGATGTCAGCAGGTTTTTCTTCAGTTCAATACAGGTCTCATCATAGCCTGTAGCTTCCTTCTTGGCAGCTTCAACACCCATTTCGGATGTCTGCAGGGATGAAAAGATAATGCCTGCCTTTGTAAGGGTATCTACATGTTCTTCTGTTGTAAGTCCGTCTTTGTAGCAAAGATCAGCATCCCAGTATTCTTTCTGCTTGTAAATACCTTCGACAAACTCCGGATTATCATACGAAAGGCTAACATGGCCTTCGTCATCTGTGAACACAAGGTTGTATGTGTCGCCAAGGACATCATAAGCTACTGCGTCAGCAAACTTGTCAGGTGTCGCGAGCATGCCGGCCTGCATTCTGACACTGCCCCATTCTGCACCGCTGAATCCGCTTTCCTTTACAGCTGCCCAGATTTCTTCCAACCCTGACCAGCTGTCAAGAGCCTTGGCCTGCTCCATCATGCCAACGTCTTCAAGAATATCATTTCTCATGATAACGTACATGGCGGACGCATAGTTACGGAAGCAGGGTACACCGAGGATCCTGCCATTGACTGACATACCATCAAGATACTCTCCCATCGCCGCTTTCAGATCTTTGCCTTCTTCGTCAAGAAGTTCTGTGAGATCTGTCAGCTGTCCAGCCGCAACCATTGCAGAGAAGCTGGCAGGTGCCATCGGAAAAACGCCGCAGACATCAAGCTGTTCGCCTGCCGACATTGCAAGGCTGACTGCGTTTGCATATTCCGCGATCGCTGCCCATCTAGCATTCTTAACAACAACGCCCGCTTTCTTTGCAGTGATCTCATTCATTCTGTCAATGATCGGCTGCGCGTTGTCACCAACACCGCGAAGATCAAAGAACAGGATATTGATCTCATCAATATCTCCCTGCCATTCTTCGGACGCTGCTTCCGCAACTTCTTCGGCTGCCTCTGTCGCTGCTTCCGCAACTTCTTCTACTGCCTCTGTTGCTGCTTCCGCAACTTCTTCGGCTGCTTCCGGAGCCGGTGCAGGAGCTGCCGCGCCGGCGTCACAGGCAGTGACCGCAGCCATGAGCATTACTGTTGACAACAAAATTGCCAAAAGCCTTTTTTTCATCGTTTACCCCCTTTTGTTAAAACATGTTTGCCTATACTACTTATCCTTCCTGAACATCCGGAAAGATTATATGTAATAACTATTTTTAATTATATATAAATAACAATGATTTTCATAGCTGCTTATAAAAAAGGCACTCCGCATAACGCGGAGTGCCAATGTTTCATGAAAATGCATTCAATTTACAGCCGTTCTGTAATTCTTATTCTCCAACAGCTGCTCTCCATGCATCCAGCTGTTCCTGCATAGCGCCAAGATAATCCTCAACACCTGCTGTCTTCAGCTCAGCAATGTACGCTTCAATGTCGCCTTCTTCCCAGGCACCGAAGCTGATGGTCTTGCCCCACTTGTTGTATACACTGTTGATCGCAGTGATGGTGTTGTCAAGTCCGGAGTTGTCGGATGTGAAGCCCATGTAAGGAGATACATCGGAGCTTACAAGATAATCATAAGCTGCCTGACGGAAGTTGCCGCCTACACCGTTTCCTACCCAGGGAAGAGCATTGAAGTAGTTGCCCATGACGAAGTCGGCGCCGTGATACTTAACGTTTCCATCTGTTCCCTCAGGGAAATCAGCTTCGCCGGTCTCTGTGATGACATAATCTTCGCCTTCGATACCCCAGATCAGGAGGTTTTCAAGAACGGGATCAGTCCAGACAGCTGCCAGCCAGCGGACTGCAGCTTCAGGTTCCTGTGCTGTTACGGGAACAGCCATACCGAACTTGTTGACATGGGAAGATGTCAGCATGTTCTTGTTAACTTCGATACATGTCTCATCATAGCCTGTAGCTTCCTTTTTGGCTGCTTCAACACCCATTTCAGATGTCTGGATGGAGGAGAAGATGATGCCTGCCTTTGTCAGGGTATCGACATGCTCTTCTGTTGTAAGGCCATCCTTGTAGCAATAGTCAGCATCCCAGTATGCTTTCTGCTTTGTCAGTCCGTCTACGAAATCCGGATTCTCAAGAGAAAGGCTTACATGGCCGTCGTTGTCAGTAAATACGAGGTTGTAGGAATCGCCAAGTACGTCATAGGGAACTGAATCCGCAAACTTATCAGCGTTTGCAAGAAGGCCTGCCTGCATTCTTGCGCTGCCCCATTCCGCACCGTTGAAATCGCTGGCTTTAACTGCAGCCCAGATCTCCTCAAGGCCTGACCAGCTGTCAAGTGCTTTTGCCTTGTCAAGCATGCCGACGCTCTCAAGGATATCGTCTCTCATGATGATATACATGGCAGATGCATAGTTACGGAAGCAGGGAACGCCCAGGATCTGGCCGTTTACGGACATACCGCTGAGGTACTCGCCCATCAGGTCACGAAGTTCAGGAGCTTCCTCATCGATGATGTCTGTGAGGTCAGTGAGCTGACCGGCAGCGACCATGGATGAAAAGCTTGCGGGTGCCATAGGCATAACGCCGACGATGTCAAGCTGCTCGCCGGATGAAAGGCCAAGGCTGACAGCGTTCGCATACTCGGCTACAGCTGCCCATCTTGCGTTCTTGATAACAACACCGGCCTTCTTTGCCGTGATCTCATTCATAGCGTCAATGATCGGCTGAGCATTCTCACCGACACCACGAAGGTCGAAGAACAGGACGTTGATCTCATCAACATCGCCTTCCCATTCTTCAGCTGCTGGTTCTTCAACAACTTCTTCTGCTGCTTCCGCAACTTCTTCTGCTGCTTCTGCAACTTCTTCAGTAGCTTCAGCTGCTTCTTCTACAGCCTCGGCCGCTTCCTGTGCGGGTTCAGCAGGTGCTGCTGCACCGGCGTCACAGGCACTGATTGCTGCTGCAAGCATTGCGCCTGCAAGCAGGATTGCAAAAAACCTTTTCTTCATTTCTTCCTCCTTTTGATAATGGTTTTTTGTGTTAACACCTATATGGACAGATGGAACTGTTCCTCATATAAGTGCGAACAGACATTCTGATCAAAAAAGGCATCTGGGCCATTTGATCCCGGATGCCCTACTGCGGTTGCGCAATTTGAATTACTAAATTTCGACTGATTAAAAGTTTACTGCACTGCCATGCATCAATCAAGCTGATCCTGCCTTGCTCTTATGTACCGATGCACAAGCTGCGTTCAGTATTAAAGATCTCCCTTATTCGGTGTCGCATCAAAGAGCCTCTGGAGCATCTCATGATGGCGGCGGACTTCCTCGACTTCATCAGGAAGGAATTCCTTGCCGCGGTCCTGCTGGTCCCTCTGACCTTCGTACTCGGAGTTGATGTAACCCTGGAAGCCTTCTTCATTCAGGATACGGATAGGATCCGCGTAGTTGATCGCCTTATCTTCATAATGGCCGGGTTCTCCTTCGATCTCGGTCATCTGATAGAACTTGCCGTGCATGCTGAGGATATAAGGTACGATCGGACGGAGATCTTCCGGATCTGCGGAGGACTTATGCAGCGACATCGACTCAACAATCATAGGATTCAGAGTACCGTTCGGGAACTGTGCCCTGTAAGCATCCTGAGCTGCATCTTCACCATCCTCAAAGTTAATGCTGTTCTCAAGGAGCCATTCCATCTCCTCGATCTGCTGGGGATTCAGATGACGTTTGTTATAATCGATCGCAACCTGTGAAGGCCTGTACTGGAAGATACCGAAATCAGGTACAAGGCCCACATGCTTGGAACCGGTCCTCTGGGCAAGGTCAATGATCTGGTCGACCATATGGATGTCCAGTGCGCCGGCCATGCCTTTAGTAGGCTGCTTTTTGCCGACTGTGCTGATCGGGAGCGGAGCATGGATCTCCTTGCCTATACGGACATTGTATTTTTCTGCCGTTTCAAGGCACATCTCGATAACATCGATCGGGACAAGGCAAAGGCAGCGGATATTCTGGAACCCCATGTCCGCAGCAAGCTTGATATCGTATTTAAGCCTTTCCGCTGCTTCTTTGTGTGTCATGACGTGATCACGGAACTGGTGGACATCAAGATAGACGTCCTTTGTGACTGCTTTCATATCATAACGCGCAAGATAGCTGTTCCAGTCATAAATGAATTCCTGCGGAGGGAACGGATAATGAGGGATCGTCGATTCATCGATGATCTCGATACCGTCAGTCTTCAGGTTATCATGAAGCTCAAGGACCATATCCTTCCAGAACATTTTCCCGAAGAACTGTGTCTGCTGATAGCTGTAGAAAGATACACCGCGCTTAATTCCCATTATTATTTGCCTCCTTCCTGAAGATCAAGATCGAAGTAGCAGATGAACATGGATTTTCCTGCTCCTGCACCTTTTCCGGGGATCGGAGGATTCTTGACCCATTCTTCATCATGCTCAGGGAAATAACCGTACTGGGCAAGAATGGACTGCTGCAGTCCGATATGATGCTTTCCGGGGGCAAGGCCGCCTTCTTTTGCTACATAGACCCATCCCCAGTCATCATAATCCCAGTGTTCCCATACGCACTTTTTGATCTCTTCGAAGTCTCTGGGAGCCTTGCCGTTGATCTCGAATTTCTGTACCTCTTTAGGGTACTCGACATCATCCACAGAAATGTAATAGCCGTTATGAAGGGAAAGATAACAGCCGCGGTAGTCCGCAATACGGACTGCAAATTTAAACCCGGCCACCTTTCCGTCCTCAACAACATTCTGGAGACTGTCTTCTTTGATCAGATAACTGTCAAACATTAAAGTATTCTCCTTTCTTGACGGTTTAGGAAAATCTGTATGAATGTGTATATTTTTATAATGCCTTTAACAGATCACCTTTAAACAATATATGAATTATAGCATATCATTACCTGCAATAGAACCGCGAAAACCGTCAACATTAACAACACGCCGGAATTTTGTATTTATCTCAGAAAAACAGCTGAAAGATCAAAAGGGAGGCGGATAACCGTCTCCCTTTTGATATACAACCGATTTCTTAAAACCTTAAATAATCCATAACAGATTACTGTGCTGCCCTCCAGGCATCCAGCTGGCTCTGCATGATCCCGAGATATTCATCAACGCCTGCTGTCTTCAGTTCAGCAATATACTTGTCGATATCGCCGTCAGCATAGGCGCCGAACAGGATGCTTCTGGAATATTTCTGGAATACAGAGTTGATCGCCGTCATGGTGTTCGCCAGCTCGCTGTTGTCCGCTGTGAAGCCCATGTAAGGGGAGATCTCGGAATCCATCAGATAATCAAAGGCTTTCTGACGGAAATCGCCGCCGTTGCCTGCCCAAGGATAAGCATTGAAATAGTTGCCCATGACGAAATCCGCACCATGGTAAGGAACGTTGCCGTCTGAGCCTTCAGGGAAATCAGCTTCGCCGGTCTCGGTCACGACATAGTCTCTTCCTTCGATACCCCAGATCAGGAGGTTCTCGAGTTCAGGATCTGTCCAGACCGCGTTCAGCCAGCGGACCGCTGCTTCAGGTTCCTGTGCTGTAACGGGAACAGCCATACCGAACTTATTGACATAGGAAGAACCAAGCATGTTCTTGGAAACTTCGATACAGGTCTCATCATACCCTGTAGCTTCCTTCTTGGAAGTCTCAACACCCATTTCGGAAGTCTGGAAGGATGAGAAGATGATGCCGGCCTTGGTCAGAGTATCAACATGCTCTTCTGTCGTGAGGGCATCCTTGTAGACCCATCCGTTATCCCAATAGCCCTTCTGGGCTTCAAGGGATTCAATATAATCAGGATTCTCAAGCGTAAGGGAAACGTTACCCTCTCCATCCGTAAACACCAGGCCGTACGCGTCGCTCAGGTTGTCATAAGGCTTCGCATCTGCAAACTTGTCTGCGTTCAACAGTGTGCCTGCCTGCTGCCTGTAGCTGCCGAATTCGGAACCGTTGAATCCGCTTTCAGCGACTGCTGCCCAGATCTCTTCCATTTCAGACCAGGATGTCATAGCCTGTGCCTTTTCCATCAGGCCAAGATCCTCAAGAACATCGTTTCTCATAATGAGGTAAAGGGCTGAGGAATAATTACGCCAGCAGGGAAGGCCGAGGATACGGCCGTTGTTGGACATGCCGTAGATATAGTCGCCCATCATATCGAGGGTCTCTTTGCCGTACTCTTCCATAAGGTCTGTGATATCCATCAGCTGGCCGTTCGCGACCATAGCCTGGAAGCTGGCCGGATCAGCAGGGAAAAGGCCGACAACGTCGAGCTGTTCACCTGATGAAAGCGCAAGGCTGACAGCGTTGCCGTATTCAGCAACAGCTCCGAACCTGGCCTGGGCGATCTTGACGCCTGCCTTCTTAGCTGTGATCTCGTTCATTGCATCAAGGACTTCTTTTGAATTCTCGCCTACACCTCTGAGGTCAAAGAAAAGGATATTGATCTCGTCAACATCACCTTCCCATTCTTCTGAAGCCGCTTCGGCAACTTCAGCGACCTCTTCTGCCGCTTCTTCTACTGCTTCCGCTGCTTCCTCAACAGCTGCAGCAGCATCTTCCGCAGGGGCTGTTGTAGCAGCCGCTCCTGCGTCGCATGCTGTCAGGGCTGCAACAAGAACTGCTGCCGACAGCAAACCTGCCATGATCTTTCTCTTCATTTGTTTCTCCCTTCGATGAATATTAACAATGCTGCAAAAACTGCCGGATATTCCCGGACGCAATAATTATAATATCAGAATAATGTCCAAAACAATACCTGAAATCAAAAAGAAAAATGGTAGAATTTACCAAAAATTTGGGGTTATTACATGATTTATCAAGTTTAAAAATCGGTTGGATACTGTTAGAAAAACTTACCGGTCCGGTGTCTCAAGAAGCCGGAGGATCTCCGCAGGAGAAGGTTCTTCCGTATCAAATTCCAGAAAACGCACAGGTTCAGCAATATCCGCCAGGTTATGGGCGTCCGAATCCGTTATGATACGGCACCCCTGCAGATAAGGGTGCTCTTCTTTCAGTGCATCGATGCGTTCAGGATCCTTGATCTCGGCACAGGTAAATTTCGAATCAGGTGGAATAAATCCGAGATTGCTCAAGAGGGAGGTCGTTGATTTATCCAGATGGGCAGGGATAGCCAGGCCGCCAAAACTTTGGACCAGGTCATGGACCCCGTCAAAAGTAATATCTGTGGCGTTGATCAGAAGATACGGTTCCTCCGCGACCGGTTCGTCATTTTCATCCATCTGGACCTGTTCACCGAAAAACTCCGGCCGGTTCCTGACTTTGATCAGATGCTCATAGACAAACCTGTCAAATTCCAGGAGGTTTTCCGCTTCCGGGAAAAGACAGACGACATGTACTTCTTCCATTGTCGTCAGTTCCATTCCCGGTATTACGATGAGCCCGTATTCGGACGCGGTTTTTAAAAGGGCAGGAACATTCCTGCCCGTATTATGATCTGTAAGCGCTATGATCTTCAGTTCCTTGACGGCACACATCCCGGCGATATTGTTCGGCGTCATATCCATATCCCCGCAGGGCGAGAGACAGGAATGCATGTGCAGGTCGTACGGAAGCCTGTATTTACTGTTTCCCATTATATGGTATCCAGTCAGCTGATCAGTTCATGGATCTCAAGCGCGATATCAAAGATCGGCTTTTCGGAAGCGAGCACACAGCTGCCCTCTTCCTGTGCCTTCGCAAGGCCGGGCGCGTCCATCTGTACTCCCTCAGCCAGGACGATAAGTGCCATATCCGTCAGTGCCATGACCGCGACCGTATTGATGTTCCCCATTACGGTCACCCAGGCAGCATCCTCGATCCCGCGGCTCATCGCTATGCTTAAGAGGTCGCAGCAGAATACGGCGCCGATCTGCCTGTCCGTATCGTCCCCTCTGTTGATCACTTTAAACTTCCCGCTGTCACAAAGTTCACCGACCGTCATTGATTTTCTCCCTTTTTATACTTGTCAAAACATACATGGATACAGTCGTCCTCCGTCGCCAGGCCTCTGACGATGTCTTCCGCGAGCGCCCTGCAGCTGGGCGAACCGCAGCTGCCGCAGTCGATGCCGGGGAATCGTTCCGTCAGTTCCTCGATCTGGGCAAGTTTGCTCAGATTCTCAGCCATATTCTTGCCCAGCGAATAGACGTCTTCATATTCCGGAATATATTCCCAGTAACCGAAATTCGGGATCGACACATGCGTTTTGGCTACAGGCAGGTACTTCCTCAGCCTGGACAGTTTGACTTTGGCGATATAGGGGTTTTCCACAGTAAGCAGTCCGCCTACACATCCTCCGGCGCAGGCGTCCAGTTCAACAAACTGGAGTGTCGAGAATTTTTCATCCTCAAGATCCTCCAGGACCCTTATACAGTTTTCTATGCCGTCGGCCGCCAGGTATTCATCATTGATCAGGCCCGCCGCCTCACCGCCGCTGATACCCCAGCCTACACCGATCCTGCCGGCGGCGGCTATATCGAGCGGATCCTGTGCCGCATGATCCATGAACGGCAGGAGCCTGACATATACATCTTTGATCGCGAGCACAGCGTCAACATCGGTTTTTTCCACGCCGATCGGACTCCTGCAGGCAGTCGTCTTCGCCGGACACGGAGAAATAAAAAAGATTCCTATGTCCTCGGAGGGCAGGCCGGTCTGTTCCATCGCCCGGCGCCTTGCCAGTGTTGCCGCGATCTCGACCGGAGGCTGGATCGGCAGAAGCTGATCGATCAGACCGGGAAAACGGACGCGGATCAGCTTAACGATTGCGGGACAGGCTGTTGAGATCAGCGGCCACTGTTCTTTATGATTCTTCACATAGTCCCTGGTCATCATGGAAACGATCTCGGCAGCCGCACCCACTTCAAACACATCGTCAAAGCCCATCAGAAGGAGCGCTGTGAGGACGATATTGCTGTCGTTCAGGTTATTGAACTGCCCGTACAGCGAAGGTGCAGGCAGAGCGACCTTATATTTGTAATTATCCATTACCGAAAGCGGGTCATAGATCGGGATCTTTGCATTATGCTGACAGGTACGGATACATTCTCCGCAGTCGATGCAGCTTTCTTTCGTGATCTGCGCCTTGCCGTTACGTACACGGATAGCCCCTGTCGGGCAGCGCTTGATACAGTTGGTGCATCCAACGCATTTGCTCTCATCCAGATGGACGGAGTGCATAAACTTATCGGCCATTTGCATAATTCCTCTGACCAGACTGGTATAAGCCGGTCACTGCAGATAAACTTTCATGGTTACGGTCGTGCCGACGCCTACCGTCGACTCGATATTGAATTCATCACTGTATTTCTTCATATTGGGAAGGCCCATGCCGGCCCCGAAGCCGAGGTTCCTGACATTTTCCGGGGCAGTCGAATAGCCTGCCGTCATGGCTTTTTCGATATCCGGGATACCCGGGCCGGTGTCCGCCAGCACCATGGTGACATCCGTATCCGAAACAACGACTGTGATGGTCCCGCCGTTCGCATGGATGACCATGTTGATCTCGCCTTCATACATGGCTATGGAGACCTTGCGGATGATGTCATGATGGACGCCCATCAGCTTGAGCTTCTTTTTTACGTCGGAAGAAGCTTCTCCTGCCCTGGTAAAATCATCGCCTGAAACTTCATATACCAGTTCAATGGAGTCGCTCATAATCCTTGCCTCCCCTCAAACCGTTCGCGTAAAGGATCCCGCAGGAAGAAAACATCCTGTGCCCGGTCTCCAGAACAACGATGCCGGCGTCTTCCGCCATTTCGATCATATCTTCCGTGGGGTGTTTGGAACGTACAAAAACAACACAGATGATATCCATCATCATGGCCGTGCGGATCACCTGCGGGTTGCACAGTCCGGTAAGCAGCACCGCCTGGTCCTTTACGAACGCCAGGACGTCGCTCATCATATCCGAGCCGCAGGCGGCATGGACTTCTTTGTCCAGATATTCTTCTCCGCAAAGTACATTTGCGTGAATCAGTTCCTTAACATCATTGATCGTCATGTGATCCCTCCGGTAAAAAAAAGACATCTTCCAAAATATGACAGTGATAATATCCTTCCGTCAGGCTCCGGCATCCACAGCGCGTTCATCCGGCTTAAAGCGCCTGTTCAGGACTGATTTAAGGATACCATGAAAGCGTATGCCAGGTACAGGGATTGTATGTCTAAAAAAACAACTGCATAAATGTCTTTTAAGATTGTTATTTTCCTATCAGAGTTTCATATGCTAAAATATCATTGCAAAATAATGTTCACCTATTATAAGGAGGGATTTTTATGTGTCCAAATGCAGGTTCAACATCCGGTGTACGCTTTGCCGGAACGCCTGAACAGGAAGAGCAGCTCAAGGCCTTCATCGCGGAAAAGCACGATGAACCAGGCGCTCTGATGCCTATCCTGCAGAAAGCGCAGGAAATCTACGGATATCTTCCGATCGAAGTCCAGACGATGATCGCCACCGAACTGGATGTTCCGCTTGAGAAGGTTTACGGAGTTTCCACATTCTATTCCCAGTTCACGCTCAATCCCAAGGGCAAATACTAGATCTCCGTATGCCTTGGTACAGCATGCTATGTTAAGGGAAGCGGTGACGTTCTTGAAAAGATCAAGACATCACTGAATATCGACAACGGAGAATGCACCGATGACGGCAAGTTCTCTCTTGACGCGTGCCGCTGTGTCGGCGCATGCGGCCTTGCTCCCGTTATGCTGGTAAACGATGATGTTTACGGCCGCATGACTCCGGATCAGGTCGCCGGCATCCTTGCCAAGTACGAATAAGCCATGATGCCCGAAATCTCTCTCAATATACTGGACGTCGCCGAGAATTCGGTCCGCGCCGAAGCAGATCATATTACAATAGATGTTTCTGCGGACTCTGCGGCTGACAGGCTGACTGTCCTGATCATCGATGACGGCTTCGGGATGGACAAGGAACAGGTAGCGCATGTTATCGATCCTTTTTTTACCACCCGCACCACCCGCAAGGTCGGTCTTGGCGTGCCGTTTTTCAAGCTGGCTGCCGAACTGTCCGGCGGAAGTTTTGAGATCGATTCGGTCAAGGGAGAGGGAACAACGGTCAGAGCCGTTTTCGGACTGACAAACGTAGACAGAATGCCGCTTGGGGATATATCCGGAACCATCAAGACCCTCATCATGATGCATGAGGATATCCGGTTCACCTTCCGTTTCGGATATGACGGCAATGCTTTTGAGCTGGATACAGCTGAACTGCGTGAGATACTCGGTGATGATATCTCCTTCCAGGAGCCCGAGGTCTCGGCGTATATATCAGAGTATCTGGAAGAAAACATAGCCGAAGTCCTGGACGGCAAAACGATCTGAACTATTATTAAGGAAGGAAAGATTGGAGGAAAAATGAAATCTCTTGAGGAACTGAAGAAAATTCGCGAGAGAGTACAGGGCCAGATCAATCTGCGTGAGGACAATGATGAAAAGCAGACCCGCGTAGTTGTCGGTATGGCCACCTGCGGAATCGCCGCAGGCGCGCGTCCTGTTCTCAACAAGTTTGCTGAGCTCGTACAGGAAAAAGGCCTTAATGACGTCGTCGTCACACAGACAGGCTGCATCGGCATGTGCAGATTTGAACCCATCGTTGAGGTCTACAAAGCCGGCGAGCCCAAGGTTACATATGTTCACATGAACGCTGACAAGGCTGCTGAAGTAGTTGAGAAGCACCTGATCCGCGGACAGATCGTTTCAGACTATGTAATCCCCGAGGTATAACAGTCACTGACTAAAAAATATTAATTTTGGGAGGGATTTTATATGTACCGATCACATGTACTTGTATGCGGCGGCACAGGATGTCAGTCATCCGGATCGAACAAGATCCTGGAGACCTTCAAGTCAGAAATTGAGAAGGCCGGTCTTGCGGATGAAGTCGGCGTAGTGCAGACAGGCTGCCACGGCCTGTGCGCTCTCGGCCCGATCGTCGTAGTTTATCCTGAAGCAGCATACTATACAATGGTTAGCAATGATGATGTTCCGGAGATCGTTTCCGAACATCTCGTAAAGGGACGTCTGGTCAGCCGTCTGCTTTACAAGGATACCGCAAAGGATCTCGAAGTCACATCCCTGAGCGATGTCAATTTCTACAAGAAACAGCACAGGATCGCGCTGCGCAACTGCGGTGTCATCAATCCTGAAAATATCGATGAATATATCGGCACACGCGGATACGAAGCCCTCGGCAAAGTACTGACCGAGATGACTCCCGAGGAAGTTATCGACGTCGTTCTTAAGAGCGGTCTGCGCGGCAGAGGCGGCGCCGGTTTCCCGACAGGCCGCAAATGGCAGATGGCCCGCGAGTTCGTACAGGACGGCGGCCCCAAATATGTCTGCTGCAACGCCGACGAAGGTGACCCGGGCGCGTTCATGGACCGTTCCGTTCTGGAAGGCGATCCTCATGTCGTACTTGAAGCCATGGCCATCGCCGGTTACGCGATCGGCGCCAATCAGGGTTATATCTACGTCCGTGCAGAGTATCCCATCGCTGTCCAGCGTCTTAAGATCGCGATCGCGCAGGCTAAGGAATATGGCCTTCTCGGCAAGAACATTTTCGAAACCGGCTTCGATTTCGATATCGAACTCAGACTCGGCGCAGGCGCTTTCGTCTGCGGTGAGGAAACAGCCCTGATGACATCGATCGAAGGCAAGCGCGGCGAGCCGAGGCCCCGTCCTCCGTTCCCTGCAGTCAGCGGTCTTTTCAAACGTCCCACTATCCTCAACAACGTTGAGACATGGGCAAACATTCCCCAGATCATCCTGAACGGTGCCGAATGGTTTGCTTCCATGGGTACTGAAAAGAGCAAAGGCACAAAGGTCTTCGCTCTCGGCGGCAAGATCAACAACACCGGTCTTGTTGAGATCCCCATGGGCACTACCCTTCGTGAGATCGTTGAAGACATCGGCGGCGGCGTCCCGAACGGCAAGAAGTTCAAGGCTGCCCAGACCGGCGGTCCTTCTGGCGGATGTATCCCTGCCGAGCACTTCGATGTCCCGATCGATTATGACAACCTTCTGGCGATCGGTTCTATGATGGGTTCCGGCGGTCTCATCGTTATGGATGAAGACAACTGCATGGTCGATATCGCGAAGTTCTTCCTTGAGTTCACTGTCGACGAGTCCTGCGGTAAATGTACTCCCTGCCGTCTGGGCACGAAGCGCATGTATGAGATCCTGGACAGGATCACGAAGGGCCAGGGAACTCTCGAGGATCTGGACAAGCTCCAGGAACTGGCTGCTTATATCAAAGACAATGCCCTCTGCGGCCTTGGCCAGACAGCCCCCAACCCCATACTTTCCACGCTCCGTTATTTCAAGGATGAGTATATTGCCCACGTTGTGGACAAGAAGTGCCCCGCCGGCGTCTGCAAGGCTCTGCTGCAGTACGTCATCGATCCCGACAAGTGCAAAGGCTGCACGCTCTGCGCCCGCAACTGCCCTGTCAGCTGCATCTCCGGCACAGTCAAACAGCCGCACGTCATCGATCAGACAAAGTGCATCAAGTGCGGAACCTGCATGGACAACTGCAAATTCGGCGCTATCAGCAAACAGTGATCGTGAATGGAGGAAATTATGGCTGACGTAACTTTAAAAATTAATGGAATGGAAGTCACTGCGCCTGCCGGCTCCACGATACTGGAGGCAGCGCGCTTAGCAAACATCAAGATCCCTACCCTCTGCTACCTCAAAGAGATCAACGAGATCGGCGCCTGCCGTATCTGCGTCGTTGAGGTCAAAGGCGCAAGGGCTCTGGTCACCGCCTGCGTTTACCCTGTATCCCAGGGCATGGAAGTTCTGACGAACTCTCCCCGTGTATTGAACGCCAGGAAAGAGACCTTAAAGCTCCTGCTTTCGGATCATAACAAGGAATGCCTTTCCTGCATCAGGAGCGGCAACTGCGAACTGCAGACCCTCTGCCAGGAATACGGCGTAGACGACGCGCACGCATATGAAGGTGCCATGAACGAATTCGAACTCGACGAATCCGCACCCCATATGATCCGCGACAACAACAAATGTATCCTCTGCCGCCGCTGCGTAGCCGCCTGTGAACATTTCCAGTCTGTCGGCGTTATCGGCGCGAACAACAGAGGTTTCAAGACCTCTATCGGCAGCGCATACGATATGCCCCTCGGCGACACGTCCTGCGTTGACTGCGGTCAGTGCATCGCTGTCTGCCCTACAGGCGCCCTTTACGAAAAAGACGCTACAGAACCCGTATTCGCAGCTCTTGCTGATCCCGAAAAGACCGTATTCGTCCAGACAGCTCCCGCAGTCCGCGCAGCCCTCGGCGAAGCATTCGGCTATCCGATCGGCACAGGCGTTGAAGGAAAGATGGCAGCTGCTCTCAGGCGCCTCGGCTTCGACGGCGTTTATGACACCAACTTCGGCGCTGACCTTACGATCGTTGAAGAAGCGCACGAATTCCTTGAAAGATTCACCAAGGGCGGCAAGCTCCCGATGATCACATCCTGCTCACCCGGATGGGTCAAGTTCTGCGAGCACTACTTCCCTGAATGCACAGAGAATCTTTCCACCTGCAAGTCCCCTCACCAGATGCAGGGTGCCATCATGAAGACATACCTTGCTGAAAAGAAGGGCCTGGATCCCAAGAACATCGTTACCGTTTCCGTAATGCCCTGCACCGCCAAGAAGTTTGAGGCGACCCGTGATGACCAGAACGGTGCCGGCCCGGATATCCCGGATGTCGACTATGTCATCACCACCAGGGAACTTGCCCGCATGATCAAGCGCGCAGGCATCGAGTTCACTGAGCTTCCCGATGAGAAGTTTGACGACCCGATGGGCGAATATTCAGGCGGCGCTGTTATCTTCGGCGCTACCGGCGGTGTTATGGAAGCTGCTCTGCGTACGGCTGCGTACTGGATCACCGGCGATGATGTCAACACACCTGTGGAATTCAGCGAGATCCGCGGCACAAAGGGCATCAAGGAAGCTACCTACAAGGTCGGTGATGTGACCGTCAGAGTCGCTGTAGCATCCGGTCTTGCCAACGCAAGAGAGATCCTGGACAAGGTCAAAGCCGGAACCGCTCCCTATGATTTCATCGAGATCATGGCCTGCCCCGGCGGCTGCGTAAACGGCGGCGGACAGCCTCAGGTATCTGCCGAGGTCCGCAACTTTACGAACTATCGTGAGAAACGCGCCAGCGCGCTCTATTCTTATGATGAGAAGTCCGTGATCCGCAAGTCCCACCAGAACCAGTCCATCAAGGCTCTGTATGATGAATACCTTGGTGAGTACGGCAGTGAAAAGGCGCATCATCTGCTGCATACCAGCTATGTGAAGAGAGGACTTTACGTCTGATCTGACAACAGGGATCGTTAAACGGTCATAACAGAGGAGGAGGACGCAGGTCCTCCTCTTTTGTTTGACAGGCGGAAGACCGGCAGGCATATACAACAGCCATCCCGGAGGCGCTTCCGCTTGGTTGCGCTTGCTCACGTTACATAAGCCAGCAAAAAGAGCGGTGTCATTGATCAATGATCACTGACACCGCTCTTTTTATACGCTGCCTAAGTAACGAGTAGCGCAAACAATCCGGGATCGGCTGTATATATGCCTGCCGGTCATTTCCATCTGTCAGAAAGGAAGTAGGACAGCGCCATCCATGTGTAGACCGAGTAAAAGATCCCTCTGTCATCTCTCCCGTTCCTGAAGATCCTCTCCGCCTCCTGCCTGGTGAGAAGGACAAAGCCGTCAAAGCATTCGCTTCCCACCGCATTATTGGATGTCAGGGATGACAGATCAGGAAGAGAAGCCATGGCGCAGACCAGCGCATTGCATTCATCGGTGAGGCCCGGAGAACTGAAAACGAGGGGATTGATGATCTCTATCCTGTCTGTCTCCTTAAGGGCGATCCCTGTCTCCTCAAATATCTCACGGCCGGCTGCTTCATATAAAGACTCCTCCCCGTCCACCAGGCCCGCCGGAGGGCTCAGCAGGAACTGGCCGGTCGGATAGCGGTATTCATACAGCAGAAGGAGTTTTTCCTCTTCTCCCGGCGTTTTTACGATCACGACACAGGTGACCGCATCCGCCGTCATGCTCTTAAATTCTTCATCCGTCTTAAGGGCAGTCACCGCATCGGGCCTGTGCCTTGTGGCGTCATAGTAGTGTTTTCCTTCTTCATACTGGATGTCGACTACATTGACAAATCTGGTCTCCAGAAGGGTCTTGATCTTATCTTTTGTGATATCCGGTTTTTTCATAATATCCTCGGTTTCCCGGCTCATTGGCCGATCGTTCCGTTACTGTTATATAAGTGAGAAATAATCAATAACTGTACAGGTAAATTCTATCATAATTTCTATCAATATTAGCCTTGCAATAAGGCTCTCTCCTGTTTTATAATCGCATAAGTTAAGTTCAGATGAGGATCAGCCATGAAGATGTACTGCTTATTCCAGACCGATAATCTTACCTCTTCGCTCGGGAGTATCCCTTCCGGCACTAAGGCTGTTTTTTCTGTTTTTTGTATTCACTGAGGAACCTGTTTTCAGGTTCCTTTTTTCTTTATCCAAGGAGGAAGATAAATGGCGCAGCGAAAAGATATCCACAAAGTAATGATCATCGGATCAGGCCCGATCGTGATCGGCCAGGCCTGTGAATTCGATTATTCCGGCACACAGGCGTGCAAAGCTCTCAGGAGTCTCGGCTATGAGATCGTACTGGTCAATTCAAACCCTGCCACCATTATGACCGACCCGGAAATGGCTGACCACACATATCTTGAGCCGCTCAATGTTGACAGAGTCAGCGCGATCATCGAAAAAGAACGTCCCGACGCCCTGCTTCCGAACCTCGGCGGCCAGTCCGGCCTGAATCTGGGTTCCGAGCTGAATAAGGCCGGCGTACTGGACAAGTACGGCGTGAAAGTCATCGGCGTACAGGTAGACGCCATTGAGCGGGGTGAAGATCGTATCGAGTTCAAGAATACCATGAACAGCCTCGGCATCGAAATGGCCAGAAGCGAAGTTGCCTATTCTGTCGAGGAAGCGCTCCGGATTGCCGAGAAGCTCTCCTATCCTGTCGTATTAAGGCCTGCCTATACGATGGGCGGCGCCGGCGGCGGCCTTGTCAGCGATCCTGAAGAACTCAAAATCGTCTGTGCAAGAGGTCTGCAGGCTTCCCTGATCCATCAGGTCCTTGTCGAAGAATCCATCCTCGGCTGGGAGGAACTGGAGCTGGAAGTCGTCCGTGACAGTGCCGGCAATATGATCACTGTCTGCTTTATTGAAAATGTCGATCCTGTCGGCGTTCATACAGGTGATTCCTTCTGTACGGCGCCGATGCTTACGATCCCGGAGGATATTCAGAAAGAGCTGCAGGAACAGGCGTACAGGATCGTTGAGCACATTGGTGTGATCGGCGGCACCAACGTCCAGTTTGCCCATGATCCTAAATCGGGCAGGATCGTCGTTATTGAGATCAATCCCAGGACGAGCCGTTCTTCCGCCCTTGCCTCCAAAGCGACGGGCGTCCCGATCGCCCTGGTTTCAGCCAAGCTGGCTGCCGGCCTTACGCTGGCCGACCTTCCGGATTCACGATACGGTACACTGGATAAATATGTACCGGGCGGCAACTTTGTCGTCGTCAAGTACGCGCGCTGGGCATTTGAAAAATTCCGCGGCGTAGCGGATCATCTCGGTACACAGATGCGCGCCGTCGGTGAAGTCATGAGCATCGGCCGCACTTATAAGGAAGCCTTCCAGAAAGCTGTCCGTTCTCTGGAAAAAGACCGTTACGGCATCGGATATGTCAAAAACTATCATGAACTGTCCAAAGAAGAGCTGGTCGCTCTTCTTAAAGGCGCAACTTCTGAGCGGCATTTCATTATGTATGAGGCGCTGCGCAAAGGTGTGACAGCCGACGAAGTTTTCGAGATCACCGGCGTTAAACGCTGGTTCATCGAACAGATGCAGGAACTGATCGAAGAAGAAGAAATGCTCGCCTCCCTGAAAGGTTCCTTCCCTTCAAAAGAACAGCTCCAAAAAGCCAAAGAAGACGGTTTCTCGGATGCGTACCTGTCGAAGATCCTTGCCCTTTCCGAAAAGTCGATCCGAGATTACAGGACTTCCCTCGGCATCAGCGAAGTATGGGAAGAGGTCCATGTCAGCGGTACTGAAGACAGTTCTTATTACTACTCCACTTACGCTGAGGACGGACTGGATACCGAAGTTAAGGATCTGCCGATAGCCTCTGATGACGAGATCCCGCAGGGCTATACCAATTACGGCGCCATGCTCGCAAAGGACGGCACAAAACCCAGAGTCATGATCCTCGGCGGCGGTCCCAACAGGATCGGCCAGGGTATCGAATTTGACTACTGCTGCGTCCATGCCGCCCAGTCACTGAAGAAGATGGGCTTTGAGACCATCATCGTCAACTGCAACCCCGAAACAGTCTCAACGGACTACGATACTTCCGACAGGCTCTATTTCGAGCCCCTGACCCTGGAAGATGTCCTCTCCATCTACCGCAAGGAAAACCCTGTAGGCGTTATCGCCCAGTTCGGCGGGCAGACCCCCCTGAACCTGGCAGCCAGGCTGCAGGAAGAAGGCGTCCGCATCCTCGGCACCACTCCGGAAGTTATCGATATGGCGGAAGACAGGGACCAGTTCCGGGCCATGATGGAGGCTCTGAACATCCCCATGCCCGAGTCCGGAATGGCTGTCAATGTAGAAGAAGCCCAGAAGATCGCCGAAAAGATCGGCTATCCTGTCATGGTCAGGCCCTCTTATGTCCTTGGCGGACGCGGTATGGAAGTCGTGCATACACCCGACCAGATGGCTGACTACATGGCAGCTGCAGTCGGCGTTACGCCTGACCGTCCGATCCTGATCGACCGTTTTCTGCACAACGCCCTTGAATGCGAAGCAGACGCGATCAGCGACGGAAACGACGCCTTTGTTCCCGCTGTCATGGAGCATATCGAACTGGCCGGTATCCATTCCGGCGACAGCGCCTGCATACTGCCTTCCAAGCATATTCCGGAGAAGCATCTTACGACCATCCGCAATTATACAAGGCAGATCGCGACCAGGATGCACGTCGTCGGCCTTATGAACATGCAGTACGCTATCGAGGATGATGTCGTCTATGTGCTGGAGGCAAATCCCAGGGCATCCAGGACCGTGCCGCTGGTATCCAAGGTCTGTGATATCAGGATGGTGCCCATAGCGACCGAGATCATCATGTCATCCCTTGTTAAGGAAGAAGGAAAAAGCCAGGCTCCCTCTCCTCTTGCGCTTCTCAAGGAACGTACCATACCTTACTACGGTGTCAAGGAAGCGGTATTCCCGTTCAATATGTTCCCTGAAGTCGACCCCGTCCTTGGCCCTGAGATGCGTTCCACAGGCGAAGTGCTCGGCCTTGCCTATACGGCCGGCGAAGCATTTTTCAAAGCCGAGGAAGGCGCTTCATCTTCACTTCCTCTTGAGGGGTGCGTGCTCCTTACCTTAAGCGACAGGGATAAAAAAGATGCCGTTCCGCTGGGCAGGCTCTTTTCAGAAGCAGGCTTTAGCCTGATGGCGACAAAAGGCACTTACGCCCTTCTGCATGAAGCAGGCATAAAGGCCGAATGTGTCGCCAAGCTGAAGGAAGGCTCTCCGGATATCTCTGATCACATTGCGGAAGGCAGGGTACAGCTCCTGATCAACACCCCCATCGGCAGGGAAAGCGGTATTGACGACAGTTACTTAAGGAAAGCAGCCATCAAGGCGAGGATCGCCTATATCACCACTACAGCTGCAGCTTATGCCGCGGCAGAGGGTATCCGGCAGATCAGGGAAAACAGGGCGAACGGTATCCGTTCTGCGGTGAATTCCCTGCAGGAGTGGCATTCAAAGATCAACTGAATGTAACGCTGTTACATTTCAATTCAATAGTTACTTGACCAAAATAAAGAAACCTGCTAAATTAATAGCAGGTTTCTTATATTGAACATATTTCTTATGTAATATTGTTACATTTTATGTACCAGCTTTTGAATGCCGATAATACAGGTTCCCCCTGTATTTACCATAGTTCCGAATCCCGCATATGAAAAAGCCTGCCTTCCCCGCGGGCTTTTTCATATTATCAAGGTGTTTATTCTCCCAGCACTTCATCCCTGACTTTTTTCAGTGTGTCCGCCGATCTTTTCAGGTTCTCATGTTCTTCGCTGTTCAGTCTGATCGGTACAGTGGTCTCAATACCGCTGCGGCCAACGATCACCGGGATACTGAGGGCAACATCATCGATCCCGTAAAAACCGTGCTGCACGGAGGAAAGGGGCAGGATCGACTTTTCATCCCTGATGATAGCTTCGCATATCCTCCTGACCGACATGGCGATCCCGAAGTATGTCGCATGTTTCTTTTCTATGATCTCATACGCACTGTTCTTTACGTTTTCCGCTATCTTGCGCATAGCCTGTTCATGCTCGAAATGCCCGCGCATCTCGCAGAAATCGTTAAGCGGCACGCCGGATACATTCGCGCTGCTCCAGGCAACGATCTCACTGTCTCCGTGTTCTCCGATAATAAAGGCATGGACGCTTCGGCTGTCCACCTGCAGATGTTCGCCAAGGAGGAATTTCAGTCTGGCTGTATCAAGGACCGTGCCTGATCCGATCACCCTGGATTCCGGCAGTCCCGAGAGCCTCACCGCAACGTCTGTCAGTATATCCACCGGATTCGCGACAATAAGCAATATGCCCTCGCATCCGCTTTCTGCAATCTGCGGGATTATGCTTTTGAAGATCGCCACATTTTTGCGTACCAGGTCCAGGCGTGTCTCTCCGGGCTTCTGTCCGGCTCCGGCCGTTACGATAACAATAGCCGCATCACAGATATCCTCGTAGTCTCCGGCATAGATCTTCATCGGTTTTGCAAAAGGCAGGCCGTGGCTGATATCCAACGCTTCCCCCTCCGCTTTTCCGCGGTCTGCATCGATCAGCACCATCTCGGAAAACAATCCGCTCTGCATCAGGGCAAACGCGGAAGCGGCACCTACAAAACCACAGCCGACGACTGCGACTTTACGTTCATTGACCATTTTCTTCCTCCAATATGAATTTATGATATTATTTAACTATCACCCGATAATCTTACTATAGAACGGAGTTTCAATAAAAACAATGAAGAATGATCTCCCGCGTATCCTTGTCATCGACGCCCAGGGAGGCGGCATCGGCAGACAGCTCGTTTCCCTGATCAAAAAAGAACTGCCCTCCCTTACCGTCACTGCCGTCGGAGCCAATTCCGCCGCCACTTCCAATATGCTCAAAGCCGGCGCCGATATCGGGGCCACAGGGGAAAACGCGGTCATAACAGGCTGCCGCAGGAATGATGTGATCATCGGCCCCATCGGCATAACGATGGCAGATTCCATGAACGGCGAGATCACCCCCGCCATGGCGCTGGCCGTTGCGCAGTCCGAAGCTTCCAAGATACTGATCCCGTTTAATACCTGCGACCACATCCTGGTCGGCACCACAAAGCTCTCCCCCGGCAAACTCGTGCCGGAGGCTGTTGAAGAACTGAAGAAACTCATCGGCTGACACCGGCCGCTGTCCTGAAATAAAAGAATCCCGGAACAGGATCTTACGCCCTGCTCCGGGATCATTTTCTGTTCTGAGATCAGTCCAGATAACCGGTCTGCAGATGCTGATTATTTGTCAGCCTTATTCGGTGTAGCATCAAAAAGTCTCTGCAGCATCTCGTGATGTCTTCTGACCTCTTCGACCTCGTTGGGCAGATAAGCCATGCCGCGGTCCTGCTGATGCCTCTGGCCTTCATACTCGGAATCGATATAGCCGGTGAAGCCTTCTTCGTTCAGAATACGGATCGGGTCCGCATAATTGATACTGGCATCTTCATAATGTCCGGGTTCTCCGGGGATCTCGGTCATATGATAGAACTTGCCGTGCATGCTGACGATGTAAGGAACGATCTCCCTTAAGTCTTCCGGTTCAGCGGAGGATTTATGCAGCATCAGCCCATGGACCGTCATAGGTGTGAAGCCGTTGCCGGGGAATTTCTCATCCACCAGTTTCTGCATTTCTTCTTCTGAATAGATCGCGTTGTTCTCAAGGACAAAATCTACAGCATCCGGGCTGTTGACATGACGCTTTGTATACGCGACAGCGACATCCGAAGGCCTGAACTGGAAGATACCGAAATCGGGTACAAGGCCTACATGCTTACTGCCGGTCCTGTCAGCCAGTTCCATGATCTCCTCGCACATATGCACGTTGATCATCATGCCGTGGGCGGGCTGCACGTTCTCCCTGCCTTTTGACTTGATCGGGAACGGTGCATGGATTTCTTTGCCGATGCGGACGTTGTATTTCTCCGCTGTCGGAAGGGCCATTTCGATCACATCGATCGGGATGGCGCAGAGGCAGCGGACATTCTGGAAGCCCAGCGCAGCCGCCAGCTTGATATCGGTCTTCAGGCGAAGCGCGGCTTCTTCATGGTTCATAACATGATCACGGAACTGCATGGTATCCAGATAGATATCCTGTGTAACTGCCTTCATGTTATAGCGGGCCATGAAGTTGTTCCACTCATAAACAAACGCATCTGAAGGGAACGGATAATCACGGATGACTGTCTGGTCAATGATCTCGATACCGTCGGTCTTAAGATTGTCATGCACTTCAACGATCTGGTCTTTCCAGGTCATCTGCCTGAAAAACTGGGTCTGCTGATAGCTGTAAAGGGAAACACCTCTTTTAATTCCCATGTTAAATCTCCTGTTCTATGATGAATACTGAATGATCGGATCCGGATAATTATTTCTGAAGCTCCAGGTCATAATAGCAGACGAACTGCGTCTTGCCGGCGCCTGCGCCTTTTCCGGGGACCGGAGGATTCTTGATCCATTCTTCATCATGAGGAGCATAACCATACTGCGCAAGGACGGACTGCATAAGGCCTATATGGTGTACGCCGGGCTCAAGGCCGCCTTCCTTCTCAACATAGACGTAAGCTTCATCATCATAGTTCCAGTGCTCCCAAACGCACTTCTTGATCTCTTCGAAATCACGGGGAGCCTTGCCGTTGACCTGGAATCTCTGCAGTTCACGGGGATATTCAACACCATCTACAGTGATGTAATAGCCGTTGTGAAGGGAAAGGATGCATCCGCGGTAGTCAGCGATACGGACTGCAAATTTGAAACCGAGAACCTTGCCGCTTTCAGGGCAAACAAAATTTTCAAGTGAATCTTCTCTGATCAGATAGCTGTCAAACATTTGTATTCCTCCTTAAAATCAATCGTTTTTACTTGATCAAAACAAATCTGATCAGAGATCAGCTTTGTTCGGTGTAGCATCAAAGAGCCTCTGCAGCATCTCGTGGTGTCTTCTGACTTCTTCCACTCCATCCGGCAGATATTCTTTGCCGCGGTCCTGCTGGTCTCTCTGTCCTTCATATTCGGAATCGATATAGCCGGTGAATCCTTCTTCATTCAGGATACGGATCGGTGTCTCATAATCGATCGAAGCATCGTGATAATGTCCGGGCTGTCCGGGGATCTCGGTCATATGATAGAATTTTCCGTGCATGCTGACGATATAAGGAACGATCTCTCTTAAGTCTTCCGCGACAGCAGAGCTCTCATGGAGCATCATTCTCTCGATGTTCATGGGATCGATGCCGTGTTCGGGATACTTCTCTTCCAGAAGTTTGACTATCTCCGCAGTCGTATAGTTCGTGCAGTTCTCACGGATGAAATCGACAGCTTCAGGTTTTTTGACATGACGTTTTACATAATCGATAGCCACATCCGAAGGTGAATGCTGGAAGATACCGAAATCAGGCACAAGGCCGACAAACTTGCTGCCGGTCCTGTCTGCCAGCGACAAGATCTCTTCCACAAGGCTTCCGTCCATGGCTTTGCCGAACATATTCACTCTGGGCTGCTGGCCTTCATGGAGCCTTATCGGGTTCGGGGCATGGATCTCCTTACCGATACGTACGCCTAATTCTTCCGCTGTAGGAAGCGCCATCTCAATGACCTCCACCGGAACACCGGAAAGGCATCTTACATTGGCAAATCCTAACTTCTTTGCAAGATGAAGGTCGTTCTTTAATCTTTCCGCACCTTCTGTGTAGCTCATGACATGATCACGGAACTGAAGGACGTCAAGATAAACATCCATCGTGACCGCTTTCATATTGTACCTGGCAAGATAGCTCCTCCAGTCATAGCAGAACTCTTCAGACGGGAAAGGATAATCACGGATCGTAGCCTGATCGATTATCTCGATTCCATCGGTGCCAAGGCCTTCTCTGACTTCTTTGACCTGCGCCTTCCAGTCCAGCTGTTTAAAGAACTGCGCCTGCTGATAGCTGTAAAGGGAAACGCCTCTTTTGATTCCCATGCTTTCTCCTCCTTTCAGAATCATCTGCGGCACACAAAGACCGCCTTATACATTTATTGTATATTCCGGCGGTCTTATAATCTATCTTCTATTCGCCCTATAGCCAAAACAAGGTGTATTGTTTTTTATCTCTCCGGTGTCAAAACTCGACTGTGGCATTTTTTAACATATGTTTTTTGTCTCCCGGTCAGCTCAACTGATACAGAATCTGGATATGCTGTATCTCATTTTCGGAAAGCGTCGTTTCTATCCTCAGCACATTGTCTGTTATATCCGTATTTCCGATCGTGATCCTGGGGACGCACACCTGCTGCAGGTACCGGATATCCCTGGCGCTGAGTTCATTGGTCAGCCCCATCCTCAGCCATTCATCCTGCACGCTCCCGTACTCCCTGTTTACCCTCCTGATCCTGATCTGGTATCTTCCGTTCTTCACTCCGTTTATGATAAAACTGTACCTGACTGTTTCCCCGTCAAAGTAGGTTTCGATCTCCGCGGGTGAGAGCTCTTTTTCAGGTTTGGCATAATAACGGTAACTGGGATGCGCATATCCGCAGCAGACGATAGAATAATTGTCATGCAGGCTGCCCGTTACCATGGCATTATCCGCTGCGCCCAGCAGATACCTTTCCAGGCTGCACATAAAGTCGTACCCGTAAAAAGCCGGTTTCCTGATCCCGTCCTTGGTGATCAGACCGCTCCCCCCTGCGATGATTTTTCCGGAGTCATAGAATTCGGAATACAGATCCGATGCGGTCCAGTAACCGCTCATTTTTATCCTGCCGGTCTGGTCGATCAGGTTTCTCATAACATAAGCACCCTTGAAGACACTGTCATTCAAAGGATTCCTGCTTGAGATCGTAAAATTCCATTCTGTCAGATGGATACTGTTTTCATCAAAACCGGCCGCCTTTAACACCGAGGCGGCATGATCCAGATACTTCCGCATGAAGAACATATCCCTGGACTGTCCTTCACTGGGCCTTCCCGGCCTGTTGATGAACGGATAACTGTATATTGAGACAAAATCGGGTCTGACCGGTCTTTTCTTCCAGGCTTCAATAATATCGGAAAACAGGTTATACTGATCCCTGTTGAATCCGCCTCCGCCGACCTGTATGCCGGAAGAAAAGTACTTGACTGTCCTGTATACTGTCTCGAATGTCTCGAAATAGTCCTTCAGATCATTCTGTTCAGCGCTCCTCCACTGTTCAAAATACCACTTCTCCACTTCCTCGATCCCGTAGCGGTTCACATAATGCCTTACCATGCTGTGCAGGAAATCGGAATACTCCTGAAGGTTCGAAAAGGGTTCCGTCCTGCGGATATTTGAAAGGGTCTCCACTGAACTCTGCATAAGCAGGAAGGGTTTATTCCCCAGCTCGATATAAGGTCTCATCTCATTCTCAAGCAGAAAATCGATGATCATGTCCAGTCTGGAAAAATTGTACTCCGCCGCTTCATTTCTGTTTTCCGTGCTGCTCTTTTCCCTTAAGAGAAGCTCGGGGGCATAGATATCCCAGAAACGGATATAGGAGAACTTCAGCTCTCTGTGCAGCATCAGAATATGCTGCCGGACATCCGCGCGCAGAAGGTCGCCGGCTGTTCCTCCGTTCATCAAAAACCTCCACGGCTGCTCCACCGGCCGTGCATCGCTCACGCTGCAGGTCAAAAGCCTCTCGCTCTGTTCATTCAGCGCGTAGCTTTCGCGGTGGCTTTCCAGGAAGTCCCTGACTTTTTCCTCGATCCATGGACTGTCCGCCTGGACGCTTTCCGCCTTTTTTTCTTTCCTGATTCTTTTGCGGTAGTCTGACGGGCTTTCATTATACGTTTCGCGGAATATCCTGCCGAATGAGGCCGTATTCGGGAAGCCGTTGTCCAGCGCTATTTTCATGATCGTTTTTCCGGAATTCTCCAGTTCATCAAGCGCATGCCTCAGGCGTTCCTCGTTCAGCAGTTCCAGAAAGTTTCTTCCGGTCTTTTTCTTGATGAACTTGGAAAGATATGCATTGGAAAATATGAGATGTCCGACAGGTCGGACAGGCTGATCTTCTGGTTATAGTTCCGTCTGATCCGCTCCAGTATCCTGCCGGTCAGTTCCGAATCCGCGTCACCCGGGGCGCTCTCACCCTCCTGCTGCCGGAGGATAAGGCTCCCGTCGCAGAGCCTGTATATCAGCTGATAATAAAACGCATTGACGATGAGCTGCTCGAGTCCTTCACCTCGGTAATAATTACTGAAGATCTGATAGATCAGGCGCCGGAGCCTCCGCCTGTGTTCTTCCCTGAGCTGCGGCGAATAACACTCAAATTCGTATCTGTACAGATCAACATATTCGGATATGATCTCACGGCTCAGGGGGATCCTGCCGACAAGCCCGTTCTTCTTCCGTATGATGCGGCAGGGTCTCTGGAGATTGACGACCATAAAATCCTCTGCCCCCAGAGCATACGTGCGTTCATCAGCAGCGACCGAGAGCTCTCCTTCGAATACGAAGAAGAGCTCCGGGTCACTTCCGCCTTTATGATCTATGTCGCGTATGATCTGGATCTGAGGTGTCATGACTGATTCTGGACGATCTTTTTCGACGCGCTGCGCCAGTTGCCTTTAAAGTAGTATACAAGCATGATGATCATGTTGATGCAGTTGCATATGATCATGGCGATCCAGAGTCCGCGGTAGAGTTCGTTGTTGATATTGATCACGCCTTTGATCGCGAACAGATAGGCCAGTAGGATCCTTAAGCAGATATTGATCAAAGAAGCCAGCATCGGCATCGTGGAAGCGCCTGCGCCCCTGACGATACCGGTAAGGGTCTGGGACACCCCCATAAATGCATAGAACAGGCCAAGTGTCCTTAGTCCGACAGTCCCGATATAAATGATCGCTTCTTCCGAAGTAAAGAGCCTGACTGCGTACGGCGCGATGATCATCAGAAGAATGCCGAGGGCCAGCGAAATGATGATCGTCAGGGAGATGGAGAATCTTGACCCTTCCTTTACACGGTCCATTTTACCGGCTCCGATATTCTGGCCGACAAAAGTCTGGCTGGCCGTACTGATCGCCATCATGGGCAGCATGATGAAACCGTCGATCTTGATGACCGTACTCTGGGCCGCGACAACGTCGCTGCCGAAGCTGTTGGTAAAGCTCTGTATAACTGATGAGCCCGCAGACATGACAAACTGCTGGAGTCCGGCAGGGATGCCGATCCGCAGCATCGTCGCCGCTGTTTTCCCATCTACACGCAGGGTCTTAAGATTCACCGTGATACCGTATTTCTTACCGCACAGCCTGATCACGACCGCGATACCGGATATCAGCTGCGCGATCAGAGTAGCCCACGCAGCACCGGCAACACCCATTTTGAGTCCGGCGACCAGGACGATATCACCGAAGATATTGAATACACTGCAGAAGATCAGAAGGCCGAGGGGCCATACGGAGTCTCCCAGGCCTCTCAGGATGGAACTGCCCATCTGATAATACAGATGGCCGATCGTCGCTATGATAATGATCGTGAAATAAGTCAGCGCATCATCAAATATATTTGCAGGTGTGCGCAGAAGCATAAGCAGGGGTTTTGCCAGGATCAGGAAGACCACTGTCAGGATGGCACCCACGATCAGGGCCAGGACAAGGGCGGTATTTGCCGTCTTGTTCACTCCTTCCTTATCATGCGCGCCGAACTTCTGCGATATGACAACAGTCGCACCGGAACCCACCGCAATGCAGAATGCATAGATCATCAGGGTCAGCGAGAAGCAGGCGCCGACAGCCGCCAGCGCTTTCCCGCCGACAAACTGGCCGACGACGATGGAGTCGACCATGTTATAGATCTGCGTGAAAATGTTGCCGAGGATGATCGGCCACATGAATTTGAAAAAGCCGCTCTTGACGTCTCCCTGTGTCAGGTCGATCTGCGCGCTTTTATTTCTCTTTTCTCCCGATACAGCTTCTGCCATTTTATACCTCCGTTGGTTATGATGTTTCGAAATATCATAATAAGATGTGTTATTAATTATATAAGCCGCCGGTCCGGAATTCAATCAGGAGACGTTTTATTAATTTATCCGGTCTGCTGGCAACAGCAGAGGGACTGCAGCATACCGCCGCAGTCCCTCTGAATATCCGTTACTTACTGTAAACGACTGTCTTACGCTTCCTTGTTCTTGATCGCAGCCTGCGCAGCAGCAAGACGCGCGATCGGGACACGGAAAGGTGAGCAGGAAACATAGTCAAGGCCGATCTTATCGCAGTACTCTACAGTGACGGGATCACCGCCGTGCTCGCCGCAGATACCGATGTGGAGATTCGGATTGACGGGCTTGCCAAGGCTGATCGCCATTTCCATAAGCTTGCCGACACCCTTCTGGTCCAGCTTTACGAAAGGATCGTTCTCGAAGATCTTCTTGTTGTAATACGCGCTCAGGAACTTATTGGAGTCATCCCTTGAGAAGCCGTATGTCATCTGTGTAAGGTCGTTCGTACCGAAGCAGAAGAAATCAGCGTCTTCAGCGATCCTGTGTGCCCTGACGCAGGCACGCGGTGTTTCGATCATGGTACCGACTTCATATTTGAGATCGATGCCGGAATCGGCGATCTCTTCATCCGCCGTTGTTACAACGATCCTCTTGACGAACTGAAGTTCTCTCCAGCTGCTGGCCAGCGGGATCATGATCTCCGGCTTCACATTCCAGTCGGGATGTCTTCCCTGGACCTTGATAGCCGCACGGATGACGGCCCTGGTCTGCATCTTTGCGATCTCGGGGAAGGTGATCAGGAGCCTGAGTCCGCGGTGACCCATCATAGGGTTGAACTCATGCAGGGAATTGATGATCGCGGTAACTTCTTCCACGCTCTTGCCCTTTGCTGTTGCGAGCCTTGCTATCTCAACTTCTTCGGTAGGCAGGAACTCGTGCAGCGGCGGATCCAGGAAACGGATCGTTACAGGGTTGCCTTCCATAGCCTCGAACATTTCTTCAAAGTCAGCCTGCTGGAAAGGAAGGATCTTCTTCAGGGCAGCTTCTCTCTCTTCAGCTGTCTCGGAAATGATCATTTCACGGAACGCGCCGATCCTCTTTTCTTCAAAGAACATGTGCTCTGTACGGCACAGGCCGATACCTTCGGCACCAAGTTCACGTGCTCTCTTAGCATCACCAGGTGTATCGGCATTTGTCCTGACTCTCAGTCTGCGGTACTTGTCGGCCCAGTTCATGATCCTGTCGAACTCTCCGGTGATCTTTGCTTCCGCCGTAGGAACGATACCGTCGTAGATATTGCCGGTGCTTCCGTCGATGGAAAGGTAATCGCCTTCAAAGAACTGCTTTCCGCCGAGCGTAAATGTCTTGTTCGCTTCGTCCATATTGATGTCGCCGCAGCCGGATACGCAGCATTCGCCCATGCCTCTGGCAACGACCGCCGCATGGCTCGTCATACCGCCTCTGACTGTGAGGACGCCTTCCGCCGACTTCATGCCGGTGATATCTTCGGGGGATGTCTCCAGACGGACAAGGATGACCTTTTCGCCTCTCTCCGCCCATTCAGCCGCATCATCAGCGGTGAATACGATCTTGCCGCAGGCGGCGCCGGGTGATGCTCCGAGGCCCTTGCCGATCGGCTCGATGGTCTTTAACGCTTCCTGGTCGAACTGGGGATGAAGAAGCGTATCCAGGTTCCTGGGATCGACCATGGCTACCGCTTCCTCTTCTGTTCTCATGCCTTCATCGACGAGATCGCAGGCGATCTTGATAGCCGCTTTCGCGGTACGCTTGCCGCTCCTGGTCTGCAGCATGTAAAGCTTTCCGTTTTCAACCGTGAATTCCATATCCTGCATATCGCGATAGTGCTCTTCGAGGATACGGCACACATCCTTGAACTGCTCGAAAGCCTCGGGGAATTTCTGTTCCATTTCGGTGATGTGCATGGGTGTACGGACACCGGCAACGACGTCTTCGCCCTGTGCATTGGTCAAAAATTCACCGAACAGGCCCTTTTCGCCGGTCGCAGGATCTCTTGTGAACGCAACGCCGGTCCCGCAGTTGTCGCCCATGTTGCCGAAGACCATTGACTGGACGTTGACTGCTGTCCCCCAGGAATAAGGGATATCGTTATCGCGGCGGTATACGTTCGCACGAGGGTTATCCCAAGAACGGAAGACAGCCTGGATAGCGCCCATAAGCTGTTCCTTCGCATCGGAAGGGAATTCCTTCCCGATCTTTTCCTTATACTCTTCCTTGAACTGTCCGGCAAGCGCCTTGAGATCTTCGGCTGTAAGCTCTACGTCAAGCTTAACGCCTCTTTCCCGTTTCATCTGGTCGATCAGTTCCTCGAAATACTTCTTGCCGACTTCCATAACGACGTCGGAATACATCTGAATGAACCTGCGGTAGCAGTCCCAGGCCCAGCGGGGGTTGCCTGTCTTTTTGGCAAGTACTTCAACGACCTCTTCGTTCAGCCCGAGGTTAAGGATCGTATCCATCATGCCGGGCATGGAAGCCCTCGCGCCCGAACGGACGGAAACAAGCAGCGGATTCTCCTTATCGCCGAACTTTTTGCCGGTCATTTCTTCCATCTTTATCACGTACTCGTCGATCTGGGCTTTGATCTCGTCATTGATCTTCTGTCCGTCTTCAAAGTACTGTGTGCAGGCCTCCGTGCTGATCGTAAATCCCTGAGGCACGGGAAGACCGATATTGGTCATCTCTGCAAGGTTGGCACCTTTGCCGCCCAGGAGCTCACGCATGTTGGCATTGCCTTCACTGAATAGATAAGTCCATTTCTTTGCCATGATCTCTCCTTTTAAATAATTGTTCACTCCCCGCCCGCTTCTATAAAAAAGCGGGCATAAAACTCCCACAACCATCTTACTTTCCCGGGCCGCTTAAGTCAATGAAATAGTGGAAATGTGCTAAAAATCAAGCCGGATCGGGCTTGATTTTGTATACTTTTAATCAGACGTCTTATTATTATTTTTACTGACGTTACTTTATAATCATAGATGCAGCGCCAACGGGTTCAATTAAGGAAATTCAATGACACTTACTCTGTTTTCGGCCGGATATGCCGCGGCCGCTTTCATACTGTTCCACATTCTGCCCCGCAGGATCCGTATCCCCTTCCTGTGCGCGGCAAGCCTCCTGTATGTATATGTCCTGGACCGGACAGCGTTTATCTTCCTTATCGTGACGATCCCTGTTTTTTATCTGACCGGAAGAGCTGTCACAAGCCTTAAGGAACACGGGGCGGATAAAAAAGCAAAGACAGCCGCCGCCGTGTGCATCGCTTTTTCCCTCCTGATCCTTGCCGCGCTTAAATTCCTGCCGTTCTTTGCCGGAATGCGGGCGGAGGGGACTACAGACCCTCTGATCACAAAGCTTTTCGTACCGCTGGGATTCTCGTTCTATCTTTTCCAGGCCGTCAGTTACCTGGCGGAAATGGTACGCGGGAGCATCGGGCAGCCGCGTTTTATGGAATTTGTACTGTATCTTTCATGGTTCCCCAAATTCATCAGCGGCCCTATTGAAAAGCCGGATGCTTTCATAGGGCAGCTCCGTGAAATATCCGCGGCCGGCCATAAGCAGGAGACGTACTACACGGAAGCCCTGTTCGGTATCCTTTACGGGGTATTTCTAAAGATCGTGATCGCAGACCGGTTCGGAATGTACGCGGATACGATCTTCGAATCTCCCCAGGCGTTCAGCAGCGCCTGGATACTTCTGGGAATACTGATGTACACCCTGCAGATCTACTGCGATTTTGCCGGGTATTCGGCCGCTGCCGTCGGCTTCTCGCTTCTGTTCGGCATCCGGCTCAGCGAGAACTTCAGGACGCCTTACCTTTCTTCGAACATCAATGATTTCTGGCGCCGGTGGCATATCTCGCTCAGCACCTGGCTGCGGGACTATCTGTATATCCCCCTTGGCGGGAACAGAAAGGGGACAGCCCGGAGAATACTCAACACCATGATCGTATTCATCGTATGCGGGCTCTGGCACGGCGCAGGCGCAGGCTTTCTGATCTGGGGCATCCTGCACGGAGTATATTCCGCCCTCGACTATCTCATCCGTACCTGTCCGGCGAAATGGCTGCAGTTCTTAAGAAACGGCATTGCCGGAAGGATCCTGACTTTTATCGCTGTCAGTTTTGCCTGGATCTTTTTCCGCTGCGGGACGCTGCAGGGCTCGTCGCAGCTTTTGTATTACCTGTTCACGGCAGGCCCCCGCTGGCACAGTTTTCCCTATGAAATGGAAGCACTGGGGATCAATCAGGTGGAATATTCCGTTATGGCCGGCCTTGTGCTCCTGCTGCTTGCGTGCGATATCCCGGCTTTCATAAAGGACAGAAGCTTCCCGCAGCTATTGAGCAAAGCGCCGCTTACAGTCAAATGCCTGGCCGTCTACCTGCTGCTGACAGGCCTGATCATACTCGGTATCTACGGCACCGCCTATACAGGCGGCCGCCTTATCTATATGCAGTTCTGACCGTATAGGACCGCGTATCCGGAGGAAATGAATGAAAAAACTCGGTAAAGCGCTCATCATTGCCGCTTTTGTGATCCTGTTCATCCTGACTTACATTACCGCTGACAGACTGCTCTGTCTTAAGACGGAAAAGGGCATCCGGCAGGCCAGGGAGATCTATGCCCAGCCGGAAAACACGATCGACGTAGCTTTTCTGGGCACCAGCCATATCCACTGCAACGTCAATACCGCCCTGCTCTATGAAGGCCTGGGAATGGCTTCCTACGACTACAGTGCCGCCGAACAGCCTCTCTGGATCACCTATTATTATCTGCAGGAACTGTGCAAGACACAGCACCCGAAGCTGGTCGTCCTGGATGTCTTCGCCCCGGCGAGATTCTCCGAAGACTATCAGTACAACTTCCTGCTGGAGAACCTGGACGGCGTACGCTTTTCCCCGAACAAGGTCCGCATGATCCTCGCCAGCTGCGAACCGGGCCGCATCAAGGATTTCTTTCCTTCCATGGTGACCTACCACGACCGGTATAAGGAGCTGACAGATGAAGATCTTGCCTTTCTTAACATGTCTGTGGATGAGCGGGCTTCCTACAAAGGCTATACGCCTTTTTTCGAAGTCGGGTCCCAGACAAGGCCGGATATCCAGGTGAGCGAAAGCGGCGGCCTCAGTGCCAAATCAGAAGAATATCTGCGAAAGATCATGGAATACTGCGAAGAAAACGGTATAGAGCTCAACTTTCTGGTAACGCCTTATATCATGAATGAGGAGCAGGTCATGGTATACAACCGGATCAGGGAGATAGCGGATGAAAACGCCCTGCTGTTCCTGGATGCCAATATGGCGGCGGATGAAATGGGGCTGAACTACGAAACGGATTTCTGCGATTATTCCCACCTGAACTATATGGGCAGCTGCAAATTTACAGCCTATCTCGGCAATCTGCTTAAGAGCAGATATGACATACCCGACAGGCGCGGCCAGGAGGGCTGGGAGTCATGGGACCGGCATGTAAAGGAATTTAACGCCTATATAGAAGAGATCATCCGGCAGATGCAGGAAGCGGCTGGATCCTGAAGACGAGGTCAGTCCCAAGAGCGTTTTCAAGGAACTGGACGCGGAACTCAGAAAGAGCGCCGGCGCAAAGAAAAGAAAATAAGCAGAATACTGATCTGTACAAAACGGCCGTAAGGATGATCCCTACGGCCGTTTTTTTAGTCTCTGATATTCCGCTCTCAAAAACATCAGCGCATTATTGCCCGCTTTCTTCACCGCTGCTTCCGCTCCCGCTGATCCGTTCCCAGATAGCCTGCTGCTCTGCCACAGTTTCAATTACTTCCTGATCGATCTGCTCCACATGCCGGTCCCAGGATTCCCATCTTTTATCACCACGCCTGTCCGGCAGGTCATACATGGCCTTCAGTTCTTTTCCAAGATAATCCGAAAACTTGCAGCTTCCGAGATAATTCAGATGGGATTCATCATTAAAATCCGTTTCGAACTGCAGATCCATCGCATTATAGTAATAATTTGTACTGTTGAACTGAAGTCCGTAACGGTCAGCGATCTCATGCACTCTGTTATAGACCAGCTCATCCTCATCCTTTGTAATATAAGGGGACACCATCAGGAACAGATCGATTCCGTTTTCTTTAGTATATTCAATGATCCGCTGCAGATATATTTCAGATTTGACCGTTATCCCGCCGCTCATGGTCTCCAGGATCTCGGGTTCTTCCTGTGCCCTGACAACATAATACGGAGTATATCCCTTAAAGGCAGCCCTGTCCCTGCGGCTCATAAACAGGTATTCCCAGTCTTCTTTCGTAAGTTCTTTGAAACGCAGGTGATACGTTGCGATCGAAGGAAAGAAATCCCAGACCCGTTCAGGCTCGCAGCTGGCGGCGATCATCTGCAGCTTGTTCAGTGAAAAGCGCACACCGTTGAGATTATCCGAAAGCCAGTCATACTGGTAATCCGCTTTGAATCTGGCCGGAGAATACAGATCAAGAACGACCAGTTTCGGGTCCTGGTACTTGCATATCTCCTTCAAATAATAATATGTCGTCCATAAGGGCTGTTCCGCCGCACTGTAATCATAGGCAGCGATGCCGTAATCCTCCCACAGCAGCGCCGTATTCACATCGCAGTGTATATGGCTCGAACCCATAAACACCACATCTATCGTATCCTCCGGCTGGGCATACATATCCCTGGCCTGCCGGATCCCGTGCGCTGATTTGATGCTTAAGACCCTGTCACAGCCGGTATACAGAATTACAAACGTTATGATAAACAGCAGGATAAGCCATTTTTTCTTTATCATCCGGATGATCTTCATCTTGATACCCTGCCCTAAAACTGCATATAGATCATCTTGCTGCTGTCAAAAGCCGGTCCGTACATGCCGAATATGATAATAAAAAATATCAGCACGAATATCAGAAGATACCTGGGAAACGCATTCAAACCTGCCGTCAGTTTCGGAACCAGGATATCACGCCTGTACGCTGCATATTCCAGCAGCAGTATTCCGCATACGGAAAAAATAATGATCAGCATCTCATATCTGTCCAGGCCCAGGACTGCCAGTTCCGCTTCCAGGGAATGAAATCTCAGCCCCGCTTTAAATATCGTTCTGAAGTACAGAATTGCCCTGTCCGGTGAAGGAGCGCGGAAGAAGACCCATGCAAAACATACACCTATGAACGTAAGCAGTCGTCCGGCTGCCCCCTCGCGGATGAACTTTGCGCCTTTATCTCTCAGAACAGTGTCAGCAGCGGTATACACACCATGCAGCAGCCCCCATATGATGAACCCCGGCCCGCTACCGTGCCATGCTCCGCAGATCAGGAACACGATCATCGTGTTCAGTATCTTTCTGGCTTCTCCGTGCCGGTTGCCTCCAAGCGGGATATAGACATGATCCCGCAGCCAACTGCTTAAGGAGATATGCCATCTTCTCCAGAATTCCGTTATATTGGCAGAAAAATACGGCATTTTGAAATTATCAGTCAGCGTGATCCCAAAAGCCTGTGAAACTCCGGCAGCGACATAAGAATACCCGGCAAAATCGAAATATATCTGAAACGCATAAAACAGGATCCCCAGCAGAAGTACCGGAGCCGCAAAGCCGTCACATTTTTCAAATATTATATCCACAAATATGCCGAGCCTGTCCGCGATCACCATTTTCATAAAGCATCCGGTCACGATATAGTGTATGACTTTGGTCCATCTCTCCGGTTCCGCAAACCGTACCGTTACGGAAGATCTCAACTCCGAAATAAACCTGCCCGGCCTTTCGATCGGGCCGCTGACAAAACGCGGAAACCAGGACAGATACAGGACCAGATGGAAAAAGTTCCTGATCACGGGGATCTTGCCGCTGCCAAGGCCGGCAAAATAACTGATAGTCTGAAAAATGTAGAATGAAAAGCCGAGCGGCATAAGGATATGCGTCAGGAAATGATCGTTTGCGAAACGCTCTGCCGTAAATGCCGGAATATATTTAAAAACAATGAGACCGGCTGTACTGATGATGATGCCCGAGACTGCCGTGATCCTTGCCGGCCTGCTTTTGCCTTTGTCCAAAAGCCGGCTGATCAGAAGACCGGTGCCCCACGTAAAAACAGCTGTGATAAGGAGCACCCATCCTGCATACTCACTCAAAAGGAACACATATATAATACTGGCTGCAGTCAGAAACTGCAGCCTTAATGTTTCACGGATATTATAAAAGACCAGGCAGACGAATGCTGTAAACAGGATCGACGATATTGTAATTGTCATCTCATCTCCCGATTGCTGTATTTACGACCTATTCCATATAATACGCGAAACAATATCGACAATGCAATACCGCTGTTATGACTGCCGGCAATACTCTTCTATTTCAGCCCGGTCGTATCTTCTGCCGACCAGTTTCTTTTTCATCAACGCGGCCGCCCCGACATCGAGGGCATCCGTAAACACTTCCGCGTCCGTGATCATTCCGCCTTTTACGAGCAGATGACATGTAAACAGGCCTTCGGCATTCCTGATCTCGATCGTCCGCGAAGAGCTGATCTGCCTGGACAGTATCCATGACTGATCCGCGAACCGCTTCCTCACCGTTTCGATCTCCCTGCTGTCAAAAGGCAGGTCATCGTCGCCGCAGACTGAGCTTCCGGCAGCACGGCAGTTTCTCAGGAACGCGTCCGTCATGACTTCCTTCAGCTTAGACGGGGTGATGTCACTGCTGATCTCACTCAGGCAGATGACTCTGGATTCCACGCTCGCGACGCCCTTCGATGAGAGCTTGCTCTTCGAAGGTGTCAGATAGCGTCCCATCCTGCCAAGGTCCGTATCGATCAGGATCGTGCCGTGATGGAACCTGGCCCGGCCGTCATCGTAATACGCACAGCCGGAGAACTTCCTTTCCTGTACCGTCAGATCATTCCTGCCGGTGCACTGCGCATTGATCCCGAAAGCAGAGACCGCCTCCAGGATGACCCTGTTCTGCCGTTCGATATCATAGTTTTCTTTCACCGACAGGAACGTGAAATTGACATTTCCGAGGTCATGATATACCGCGCCGCCCCCGGAGAAGCGTCTGGCAAGCCTGCCGCCTTCGGAAAGCAGAGTGTCCATATCACACTCATGACAGGCGTCCTGGTTCCTGCCGATCACGACAGTCCTGTCGTTCTGCCACAGATACAGGATCAGTTCATCATCACGTACGCTTTTCAGCAGAAGTTCTTCCACCGCCAGGTTGCGGTACGGATCCGTACTTTCAACGGATACGATCCGGCAGCTTGCGATCATATTCGTACATCCTCCGGCCTGTGCATGTTCCTAGATAAGTTCCTGCGCGGCAGCCTCAAGCACCTCTCCCACCGTCTCAGAGAAAGAAGGGTGCGGATAGATCACACGGGCCATCTGCTGTACAGAAAGTCCCTGCACGATCGCATCCGCAAAGATCGCGATCAGATCGGATGCTCTTTCACACATCAGCTGCGCACCGACGAGAAGCCCGTCCTCCCGGTAAACGATCTTGACAAATCCGCGCTCCGCATCGGTGATCATGGATCTGGCATTGGAATATGTCGTAACCTTTTTTGTCCTTACCTGCATTCCTCTTGCGGCAGCTTCTTCCTGCGTCAGCCCGACACAGCCGATCTCCGGACTGGTATAGACACAGGACGGGATAACGGCAGTATCCGCAGGAGCGTTTTTCCCCAGCATATGTGCCACGGCCCGGATACCCTGGGCAGTCGCGGCATGCGCCAGTCCGGCCGTCCTGCTTATCACATCGCCGACGGCATAGATCCCTTTGACCGATGTTTCAAAGTTTTCATCCGTCACGATCCCGCGGTCCGTTTTCACATCGAGAGTATCCGCGAACAGGCCTTGCGTATCCGCTCTCCTGCCTGTACAAAGCAGTACCATATCGGCCGGCACATCCGTTTCTTTACCTTTTGTACGGTACGTACACTTCAGCCCTTCTTCGGCAAATATGCGCAGAACCTCCGCTCCGCACTGTACATTTACATTTCTCTTTTTCAGGATGAGCTGGAGATTTCTTCCGATCTCCCTGTCCAGCAGGGGCAGAAGGTACGGCTGGTACTCGAGGATCGTTACTTCTGTCCCGAGTTCACTGTAGATGGAAGCGATCTCGCATCCGATCACGCCTCCGCCGATAATGACCAGCTTTCCGATCTTTTCCGGCATATCCGCAAAAAGCATATCGCTGGTAACGACACCGGGAAGGGAGGCGCCTTCGATCTTCAGTACGGCCGGCTTTGCGCCGGCAGCGACCAGGATGTGCTCCGCCTCATACTGCTCTGTACCGCATACTACCGTACCGGGGCCGGTGATCATAGCCCTGCCGTTTACAACTTCGACTTTCGCTCCGGTAAGGGAAGTCCCGATCCCGTTCCGCAGTGTCTCCACGACACTGTCCTTCTTCGAGAACAGCGCGGCTGTATCCGTCTGTGGTTCGGAAGTAAACAGAGCCGAGGACCGCACTTCACGGATCAGCTCTGTGCCGTGCAGCAGCGCTTTTGTCGGAATGCACCCCCGGTTAAGGCAAGTGCCGCCCAGTTCTCCCTGCTCGAATAGAATGGTCCTGTATCCGTTCTTCGCGGCATAAAGGGCGGCCGGGTAACCACCCGGGCCGCCTCCGATCACGATCAGGTCATACTTCATCTTCTGCTTCCTCTTCCTGCCAGCGAAGGACCGGTTTCCTTGCCGCCAGGACTTCGTCGGGCCTGCCGACTACTGTTTTCTCCGGCTTTTGCTGCATGCTCTGCGGATCACGCATGGCTTCGTCATATACATCCAGGAAGATGCGGGCTGCTTCTTCCAGAGTCTGCCTGCTTTCTGTCTCCGTAGGTTCCGCCATCAGCGCTTCATGCACGATCAGGGGGAAGTACATGGTCGGCGGATGGATGCCGTTGTCCAGAAGGCCTTTGGCGATATCCAGCGCGCTGAACCCGTATTCCTTTTGTTCTTTTTCCAGGGTCATTACGAATTCATGCATACAGAATCCTTCATTGGCCATGGTGTACTTTTCGGACAGCAGGGCTTTGAAATAATTCGCGTTCAGCACGGCCATGGACGCCGACTCGGGGATACCTTCCTTTCCGAGAGAAAGAATGTAAGCCAGTGCCTTTACGATGACCAGGAAACTGCCGTGGAAACTCCTGACCTTTCCGCAGGAATTTTCCGTTATCTCATTGTCATAGGGCAGGTATCCCGCCAGGAATTCCTTGCAGCCTACGGCACCCGCCCCCGGGCCGCCGCCGCCGTGCGGCGTGGAAAATGTCTTATGGAGGTTCAGGTGGATACAGTCAAATCCCATATCACCGGGGCGTACGATACCCATAATGGGGTTCATGTTCGCGCCGTCATAGTAGCAGAGTCCGCCCGCTTCATGGACGATCTTCGTGATCTCACAGATATTCTTATCGAACAGTCCGAGGGTGTTCGGGTTCGTCAGCATCAGGCCTGCCGTTTCGTCATTAACGGCTTCGCGGAGCTTCTCAAGGTCTACATAGCCGTCCTCGGTAGAAGGGATGCTGACGACCTGCATGCCGTTCATGGTACCGGTGGCGGGATTTGTCCCGTGGGAACTGTCGGGAACGATGACCTTGTTCCGTTTTGAATCCCCGCGCATCTCGTGGTATTTCCGGATCAGCATCATACCGGTGAATTCGCCGTGGGCCCCGGCCGCAGGCGCCAGTGTCATGGCATCCATGCCGGTGATCTCGCACAGATACTTTTCTGTCAGTTCCAGCACCTTCCGGCAGCCCCTGACGGTATCTTCCGGCTGAAGCGGGTGAATGTCCGCAAAGCCTTCCAGGGCGGCGGCTGCTTCGTTGATCTTCGGGTTATACTTCATCGTACAGCTGCCCAGCGGATAGAACCCGTTGTTGACACCGTAAGCGCGTCTTTCCAGTTCGGAATAATGCCGGGAAAGATCGTTCTCACTGATCTCGGGCAGCGCGGCCTCCTGCTCTCTTAAGAAAGAGGCATCCAGTTCGTAAACAGCAGTGTCGCAGGCAGGAATGTACTGGTTGCCTGTGCCCGGTCTGGACTTTTCAAATATAAGCTTCATCAGAACACCTCCTTCAGAAGAGATACCATTCTGTCGATTTCTTCTTTAGTGTTCATTTCCGTCGCGCACCAGAGGATCTCACCTCCATCCAGTACAAGTCCTCCGAGGATATCGTTGTCAGACAGTACTTTCATTACTTCATTGGTATCATAGGGGCAGGATGTAACGAATTCGTGGAAAAACTCTCCGCTGTATTTTCTCTCAAAACCGGCTTCCGCCAGCTTCCCCTGCAGGTAATGCGCCTTGGAAACACACTGGCGGGCTGCTTCCCATATTCCTTCCCTGCCCATAGCCGCCATGTATACCGCGGCCCTGAGCGCACAGAGTGCTTCATTGGAGCAGATATTGCTGGAAGCTTTCTCTCTCCGGATATGCTGTTCCCTGGCCTGGAGCGTCAGGACATATGCCGCGTTCCCTTTTTCGTCCGCGGTCTTTCCGACGATACGGCCCGGAAGCTTTCGCATCATCTCCTTCGTGCAGGCCATAAAGCCGAGGTAAGGGCCGCCATATGACAACGGAAGGCCAAGGGGCTGTCCCTCGCCCACGGCAATATCCGCGCCGCACTCGTATGGTGTTTTCAGGATCGCCTGTGCGATCGGTTGAACGCCAGCGATCAGCTTTGCACCTGCATCGTGTGCGATCTTTGCTGCCGCTTCAAGGTCCTCGATGCAGCCATAGTAGTTCGGACTCTGCACATATACCGCAGCCGTATCAGCGCCGGCCGCCGAAAGGAGCTTATCCATATCGGTAACGCCGTCCTTTGCGGGCACCGTCACGATCTCGTTATCACTGGCCCAGCTGTAGGTCTTCATGACAGCGAGCACTTCCGGATTGACTGTTTCCGAAACGATGACCGTTTTTTTCTTCCGGTCCCTGCACATCGCGGCAGCTTCGGCTGCAGCGGTAGCTCCGTCGTAGACGGAAGCATTGGATACCTCCATGCCGGTCAGTTCGCAGATCATCGTCTGGTATTCAAAAATAGACTGGAGGACTCCCTGGGATATCTCAGCCTGATAAGGTGTATAGGCGGTCAGGAACGTTTCCTTTGCTGCCACCTGGTCTACTATGGCCGGGATGTAGTGACGGTAGGCTCCGGCGCCTCTGAAGACAGTTCCGTAGACCCTGTTCTCCCCGGCCAGTTCTTTCATTACCCTGCCGACCTGCATTTCCGCCTTCCCCTCCGGGAGACCGAGCGGCTTATCCAGGATCAGATCCTGCGGGACGTCCCTGTAGAGATCCATGACGGAAGATACACCGAGCCTCTCCAGCATGACCTTCCTGTCTGCATCATTTACAGACAAATAGCTTCCCATTATTCCTGCTCCTCTTCACAAAAAGCCGCATAGGCTTCGGCATCCATCAGTTCTTCACCGGGAGTATAGTCTTCCACCCGGCAGATCCATGCGCCGTAGGGATCCTCGTTTAATTTCTCGGGAGCGTCGGCGAGTTCTTCATTTACTTCCGCGACCGTTCCGCTGACAGGCGCGATCACGTCAGAAGCAGCCTTAACGCTTTCCACGTCACAGAATGCCTCGCCCGCGGTCAGCTCGTCGCCTTCCATGGGAAGATTGATGAAGACCAGGCTTCCGAGCTGGTCCTGGGCATAATCCGTAATACCGATCAGGCAGCTGCCGCCGTCTCCGCTGATCCATTCATGTGTCTTTGTGTACTTTAATTCTGCAGGTGTGTTCATTTTTATCCTCTCCTATCTGATGTTTTGTTATCCGGTTTTACAGTTACTTTTCCCTTTTATAGAACGGCAGTGCCGTTACCGCGCAGGGGATCTCCCTGCCTCTTACGGACACCGTTACTTCGGTACCTTCAGCTGCATAGGGGCAGCCGACGAGAGCCATGGCATATGCGCCTTTCAGATAAGGCAGGAAAGTTCCCGACGTGGTATGCCCGATCACTTCCCCGTCCTTAAGGACATCCATGTGTTCGCGTACGATGCCTCTGCCCGTAACTTTCAGGCCGACCCTGGTGATAGCCGGATCGCCTTTTTCCGCCATAGCCTTTTTACCGATAAAATCTTCCTTGCCCATCTTGACGGCAAAACCCAGCCCCGTCTCAAGAGGTGTAATGTTCTCGTCCATCTCATGTCCGTAAAGAGGCATCGCGGCTTCGAGGCGGAGCGTATCCCTGGCGCCGAGTCCGCAGGGCAGAAGCCCTTCGTCACTTCCCGCTTCCATCAGGATATCCCACAGCCGCACGCCGTCGTCTTTACCGCAGTACAGCTCGTATCCGAATTCCCCCGTATATCCGGTCTGGGAAACAAGACAGCTGATCCCGCCGACGTTGATGTCTTGTGCGAATGTGTAGTATTTCTCCGGCAGTTTGCCCAGATCCGTTACTTTTTCCATGATCTGGTCGGAAGCCGGTCCCTGGAGGGCGATCTGCGCTACATCATCGGAAATATCCTGCAGTGTGACATCCCCGGAGACATGCTCCTTCATCCAGGCATAGTCCTTATCCTTATTGGAAGCGTTGACAACGATAAGATATTTTTCATCGTTCATCTTGTATACAAGAAGATCGTCGACCACGCCGCCGTTTTCATAGCACATCGGGCTGTACCGGACTTTTCCGGCATTCATCTTTGTGTAATCATTGGTCAGGAGCATGTTCAGATTGGCAATAGCATCCGGTCCTTCCAGCATGATCTCGCCCATATGGGAGACGTCAAAAAGGCCGGCGCGCTCCCGGACGGCCATGTGTTCTTCCAGGATATCCGAATACTGCACCGGCATAAGATATCCCGCAAAGGGCACGATCTTAGCCCCGAGCTTTACATGTGTTTCATACAGTACTGTCTTTTTTTCCATAGGTTCCCCCGTTTCTTCCTTTCGTGAACGTTCTCACCAGGTATCCGGTTCATTAGCGCACAAAAAAGAGCGCGCAAATAAAATTGCGCGCTCCGTTCATTTACCTGAAAGATTCTCCTGTACGACAGGATTGCATCGTCGGTGCTGATTGTTCAGCTTTCCGGAGTTTCGTCCGGATTCAGTCCTTTTACCTGAAAGTTTTACGCCCTTTCTTCTTCGGTGCCGCAATGGCGGTCTCTCCTGAATCCTTCATCCGACAGTATGCAGTTGTCAAAACCTTCAATTATGTATATCACGAACGGTTCCAAATGACAATCTCTATTCGCTCTTCAGCATCCGGTACCCGATGCCCACATGGGTCTGGATGAACTCCGGCGAATCCGGCCCCGGCTCCAGCTTTTTGCGCAGTGTGGCCATGAAGACCCTGAGAGAAGCAATATCGTTGTCCCAGCTCCTTCCCCAGATATTCTGTGTGATATATGTATGTGTCAGCACCTTTCCGGTATTTCTGGCAAGAAGGCACAGCAGCCTGAACTCTATAGGCGTCAGCCTGAGTTCTTCGCCATTCAGGAAGGCGCATCCGGCGGGAAAATCGATCTTCAGATTCCCGTTCACATACACGGAATTATCGAAACTGCTGTCCGCGTTCATCATGGAGAGCCGGCGGATCGTAACGCGCAGACGGGCAAGCAGTTCTTCAACGGAGAACGGTTTTGTCAGATAATCATCAGCGCCTGCGTCCAGCGCTGTTATTTTATCATCATCCTCACTGCGGGCGCTGATGACGATGATCGGTACGTTGGACCAGCTTCTGATCTGCCGTATCACCTCGACGCCGTCCATGTCCGGCAGGCCCAGATCCAGGAAAATGACATCCGGGTTATGGGATGATGTCAGCATGACCGCCTCCCTGCCGTTCGGCGCGGTCAGGTACTTATAATCATGGGTCTTCAGTGTTGTGCTCATGAGGTTGCGGACCGGCGCATCGTCCTCAACTACAAGTATGACTGGTTTATTCATTGATCGCCACCTCTTCTGCCGGTAATGTGAAAGTAAAACAGCAGCCTGAAGGATCATTGTCTGTCAGCATTATAGAGCCGCCGTGCGCTTCCGCAATGGATCTGCAGAGCGCGAGCCCCAGCCCCATGCCCCTTCTGCCGTCGGTGACCTGGTCGGGTCCGGTATAGAACATTTCAAATATATGGGGCTTCATACTGTCCGGTATACCGGGACCGTTATCGATCACGTGGATACAGATACGGTCTCCGTCCTTCTCGCTTCTGACGATTATTTCAGAACCTTTCTGTGTGTTCTTGACCGCGTTATTGATCAGGTTGATCAGAACCTGCGTGATCAGCCGCGCGTCCATCCTGGCGATCAGGACATCTTTGCCGGACTGCACGATGATATGATGCTGCGAGGCGTTTTTGTCAACATGCCGCAGGGCTTCTTCGATGACATCATCCACAACATTTGTGGACAGATGAAGATCCATCTGCCCGTTTTCTATCCGTGAGATGGATAGAAGGTTTTCAACAAGGTCGGTCAGCCACTCTGAATCATCATAGATATCGGCAAAGATCTGCATCAGTGTTTCTTTATCCAGCTGCTCATAATGCGTCAGCAGATTGCTCGCGTTCCCGGAAATGGAGGTTAGCGGGGTCCGGATATCGTGGGAAATGGAACGCAGAAGGTTCGAACGGAGCTGCTCGTTCCGCACGGCTATCGCCGCCTGTTCCTTTTCCGCCGCGTTCCTTAAGCTCTCCAGCGCCAGAGCGCATTCTCCGATGATCGAGGAGAACACGCTGTACTCAAACGCTTCCAGGCTGTCGCCGTTCAGATAGATCGCGATGACACCGTAGCAGTACCCGTTCATACAGATGGGATAATACAGCGATCTCGCATTTTCATATTTCTCTGTATGCGCGCCGGCCGCGGTCTGATTGATGAACACCCATTTTGCGATCTCCGCCTCATTTTCATCCTGTCCGGACGTCCTGAGGTAATGTGGCGGTACGCTCAGACCCGCACTGCCGGCCTTGTTATTGGCCAGGGGAAAGACCATAACATCCCGGTCCAGCAGCGTTTTTACCTGCTGGGCAGTGATCCGGATGACATCATCCGCGCATTCGGCTTTCTGAAGGAGCTGGTTCGTATCAAAGAGGACTCTGGCGCGGTATGCCTCGCGGGAAGACTGCCTTGCATTCTCCTTGAGTCTGTCAGCCAGCGTGCCCGTGATCAGGGAGGATATAAGCATGATGAGGAAGGTGACCGCATATTCCGGCTCATAAGTATGAAAGCTGAACCTCGGTTCGATAAAGAACCAGTTGAACAGCAGCACGCTCACCAGGGAGCTGATGATACTGTATACCGGGCTTACGGTCAGTACCGCGATGATCAGTACGCCCAGGATAAAAACGGTTATGATATTGGCTTCCGAAAACCCGAACAGTGTGAAAAGGAGGCCGGTGCCTGTGGAGGCTGTAAGCAGCAGCAGGGTGATAAGGGAATCCTTCCACGTCGGGCGGAACAGATGCGCCGCGATAATCTTACGGCTGTGCATTTTAATATCCGCGGAAGAATCAGGGATAATGTATACATCCACGTCCGGCGCGTTCAGGATGATCTGCTCTGTCAGGGACGCCTTGCTCCAGAAATACTGCTTTTTAGCGCCGCTCCTCCCCACAACGATCTTTGTGGTACCGGAGATGTGGGCATATTCCGCTATCTAGGCAGGGACATCGTTTCCGATGATCGTAATGATCGTGGCGCCGCACTGTTCGGCAAACTTGATATTGTTCTGAAGACGTTCCCTGTCCGGTCCGGGAAGGGAATCATAATTGGCGGATTTGACGTATATGGCGGAAAGAGCGGCATGAAATGCTTCTGCCATCTTTGCGGCGGCATCTATGACCTTCTGGTTCGAAGGAGAGGAAGACAGACATACAAGGATCCGTTCGCCGTTCTCTAAAGCATTCTCCATACCTTCACCTCTTTCATCTGCTTAATATTTATACCACAGACTGCGGCCTTTTTCTCCTGTCATGGTTCAAATCTGACATTGAATCCGGCTTCTTCAAGGTATTCGATGATCCGGGGGTCGATCGTCTCTATACTCTTCTCTTTTGTTCCGGTGATGCAGATCCTGCCTTCCGGTTCCTGCGGTCTCTGAAACGAAAGGCAGATCCTGTCTATGAATCTGTCCAGATGGGATGCCATATATAAACCGAAGACAGAAAAGGCGATCACCGTTACTGCCAGCAGAATATCTTCCACGTGGATCATCTCCTTTATCGCTCAGAGAAATACTATATCTTGAAACACTTCTGCAGGGACCTGCGCTCTCCGAGCACAAGCATCGTCATGCTGCCGTTCAGGATCGTTTCCGGCATTACGGAAAGATTGATCACCCCGCTCTGCTTGACGGCCATTATATTGATCCCGTAGCGTTTACGTATATCTATCTGCCCGACTGATTTTCCGATCCATTCTTTCGGAACGGACACTTCATAAATGGCATGCGCGTCATCCAGCCTGATATAGTCCAGGATATGGTTGGACGCGTAGCGGATGGCCGCCCACTCGGCGACCTGCTTTTCCGGATTGACCACCTCGTCCGCGCCGTTCCTGAGCAGGAATTTCGCCTGGACCTCCCTGTCAGCCCGGGAGACGACAAGCTTTCCGCCCAGTTCCTTGAGCAGGGACGTGGTCTCCAGCGAGCTTTGGAAATCGCTGCCTATCGTTACGATGCAGACATCGAAATTATTGATCCCGAGAGACCGCAGGAAGGCTTCGTTCGTACTGTCGCCGATCTGCGCGTCCGTGACAAAAGGCAGAATGGCGTTGACCCTCTCTTCATCCCGGTCCACCGCCATTACCTGGTGTCCGAGATCATACAGCTGCTTCGCGATCATGGTCCCGAAATGATTGATACCGATCAGCAGTATGGATTTCATTTTCATATCACCTCATCCGACAATGATCTTTTCGACCGGCCGCTGGGACACGCCTGTGTTTTTCGCGTTAACGGCGGCATATATCAGTTTCAGTCCTCCGACCCTCCCGAAGAACATCAGCAGGATAAGCAACATCCGCGAGATAAGGCCGAGCGAAGGCGTGATCCCCATGGACAGGCCGACTGTACCGACAGCGGAAACTGTTTCAAACAGGCAGTCGCCGACCGGAAGACCTTCTGCCAGGCTGATGACAGCTGCGCTGACGGCCGGCAGGGTAAGATACATGATGAACAGTGTCGCTGCATTCTGGACGGTTCCTTCTTCTATCCTCCTTCCGAATAGCTGGGCGCTCTTTTTTTTCTGGAATACGGAAGAAGCGTTTGCCAGAAGTACGGCTGCCGTCGTTGTTTTCATACCTCCCGCGGTCGATCCCGGGGATCCGCCGATCAGCATCAGGATGATCAGCAGCATGCGCCCCGTCCCCGAAAGGGAAACAAGAGACGCCGTATTAAAACCTGCCGTCCTGGGCGTTACTGCCTGGAAAAGGGAAACAAGGAAGCGGTCCGCCATTCCGCTCCCTTCATACTCAAATAAAAACAGTAAGAGCGCCGGAACAGCGATCAAAAGCCCGGTCGCTGCGAGAACGACTTTGCTCTGCATCCTGTAACGGCGGAAACGGAGCCCGTTCTCGGCAATGTCCTTCCAGGTGATAAATCCGATACCGCCAGTGATGATCAGAAGGCAGACCGGGATCACGACTCCGGGGTCGCGGGCAAAATGTGTCAGCGAGGAAAAAGCCCCGGTCCTGTCACCCATAACGTCAAAACCCGCATTGCAGAACGCGGAGACCGAATGAAATACCGCCATCCATATTCCGTGACGTCCGAACTGTCTGCAGAAAGACGGAAGCATGAGCAGCGCCCCGGCTGCTTCTGCCATCAGCGCGGTCCTGAAGATAAAGCCGGTCGTTTTTACGATCCCGCCGATCTGGTGTGCAGAGAAATTGTCCTGCAGCAGACTGCGCTGCAGCAGCGTTATCTTCCTTCCGGCAAGCATGGCGATAAACGCGGAAACAGAAACGATCCCGAGGCCCCCTGTCTGGATCAGCATCAGGATGACAGCCTGGCCGAATCCGGACCAGTACAGGGACGTATCCTTTACGACCAGCCCCGTGACACAGACCGCCGACGTTGCAGTGAACAGGGCATCTTCCATTGATGCACCCTGCCCGCCTTTTACCGACACCGGAAGCATCAGCAGAAATGTCCCGGTCAGGATCACCCCCACAAAGCCCAGGATGACGATCTGGAAGGGAGACAGCTTTTTCCTAAAAGAACGGACGGCCATAAGATTCCTCTTTTCATCAACTGCAGCATCATTTTATGGTATGCCCTGCAAAGATGACATTAAGGTATCCGGCGGCGGTATTAAGATAGAATTAAGAGATGAAAAAAGAGCGCACCGGTAATTCCGGCGCGCTCCGTTCATTTACCTTAATGATAAGGTCATTTACACTGTTGACAGATCCCACTCCTCATGGATCTTCGGTACGTCGCTGATCAGGCGCTTGGTGTAATCCGCCTTCGGATTAATGATGACGTCTTCCGCAAAGCCGCTTTCAACGAACTTGCCATGCTCCATGATATAAATGGTATCCGAGATATAGTAGGCAAGGCCGATATCATGGGTGATGAAAATGATCGTCATGCCGGTCTCGTCACGAAGGTTCAGAAGCATGTCGAGGATCGTGGCACGGGAGCAGGCATCGACCATAGAAGTCGGCTCGTCAGCCAGGAGGATCTTCGGCTTTAACAGGAAGATACGCGCGATCATCAGCCTCTGCATCTGGCCGCCGGAGAGCTCAAAGGGATACTTGTTGGTAAGCTCGGCGTACTTAAGATTAACGAAGCTGCAGGCTTCGGTCATCATTTCTATCTTCTTTTCTTTGGGGAGGTTCTTCCCGCCCCGCATATTGATGCAGTCCAGCAGCACCGAATCGATCTTCTGGAAAGTATTGTACGTGGAGAACGGATCCTGGAAGATAGCCTGGATCCCCTTCCAGTACTGTTTCTTTTTACGTTCGCCGGAAAGATCCCGGAGCTCGCCCTGGAAATAGATCTCTCCTTCCGTCTGGCTCAGAAGGCCGAGGAGCATCTTGGCCAGCGTCGTCTTTCCGGAGCCGGATTCGCCCACGATGGAGACGAACTCTCCTTCATGGAATTCAAAGTCCACATGGTCGACCGCGACTTTCTTTTTATCACCGATTCCGAAAACTCTGGTGACCCCTTTGCCGGAAAGGCACATCGGTGCATTCGAATAGTCCTTACGTTCCTGTTCACTCATTCTGATACACCTCCTTCAGCTCTTCCACCGACTTCAGGCACCTGTAGGAACGTCCTTCGCCGAAAGCCCTGTCAGGAATACCCGAATATCTGCACTCCGGCGTTGCGTATTTGCAGCGCTCTGCGAAGCGGCAGCCCTGCGGCGGTTTTTTCAGGTTCGGGGGTGTCCCGGGGATCGCCGTGATCTTCATGCCGCGGGTCCCCTCTTCTGGTACAAGGATCGAACCCATCAGTCCATGGGAATAAGGGTGCACCGGATCGAATACCATTTCCTTCGCGGTGCCCTTTTCCACGATCTGGCCGGCATACATGACCATGATGTCGTCGGTCACGTTGTAAAGCAGCGGCAGCTCGTGGGTAATGAAAAGCATGGAACGGACATACCCTTTTCCATCATGCCCTTCATCATTTTGATGACCATCTTCTGGCTCGTGACGTCCAGCGCACTGGAAGGTTCGTCCGCGATCAGGACCTTCGGTGAAAGGATCGTGGACACAGCGATAACGGTACGCTGCTTCATGCCGCCCGACAGCTCCACGGCGTATTTGTCGAGAACGTCAGCCGGCAGCCCAAGCTCTGCGAAACGGCTCTCCGCCATATCACGGATCTCTTTGGACGTGGCTTTCGGATCATGTACGCGGACAACGTCTTCGATGAAGCGGATGATCCGCCTCGTCGGGTTCAGGGCGTTCATGGCCGCCTGCGGGATATAGGCGATCTCCGTGCCCAGGATGGTCTTGCGTACAGTATCCGGATCCATGCCCGAGATATTCTTGCCGTCGATAATGATATCGCCGCTCATGTAGTGCAGGGGCGGAAAATAATAGCCCATCATGGAAAGTGCAAGCGTGGACTTGCCGCAGCCGGATTCTCCGGCTACACCGAGGGATTTGCCTTCTTCGATCTTGAATGATACTCCGTCGACCGCATATACGTCTTCATGGAAGCGGGTAACATATTTTGTCTTCAGGTCTCTGACCTCTAAGATTACTTTTCCCATCGTGTCCTCCTTAATCGCGCAGTGCGGGGTTGAACACCTGGTCCAGACCCGTATTCATCAGGTTCAGCGAGAACGAGATGAGCGTTATAGTCAGGATCACAGGGAAGTAAGCCCACCAGGAACCGTTCGTGTGCGCCGAATAGAGCATTGCCCAGTTCATCATCAGGCCCAGGGTCGCCCGCTCTGTCGTCTTGGGACCGAGGCCCAGGAGCGAGAGCTGTGCTTCGCTTAGGATACCCGAGGAGACCTGGAGGATAAACGCCATCACGACATAGGAAGCGATGTACGGCAGGATGTCCGTAAGGATGATCCTGACCAGACTGTGCCCCGACAGACGGGACAGATTGACATGGTCACGGTTCCGGAGCGAGATGACCTGGGAACGCACGGAACGGCAGGTCCATGTCCAGCTGGTCAGACCGATGACCAGCGCGACGACGGCCGGACCTCTCTGATCCTGCCCGATGGAATAGGCGATCAGGATCAGCAGTACAAATCCGGGGATAACGGTAAAAATGTTCGTGATGAACATAATGATGTCATCAGCAAATCCGCCGAGATACCCGGCGAGCAGTCCCAGGGTCAGACCGATCAGTGTCGCCACGATACCGGCGATAAAGCCGATCTGCAAAGATGTTTTCGCGGCGGAGACAAGTTCCTTCAGCACGTCTCGGCCGAAGTTGTCCGTTCCCAGAGGCAGCGTCTTGGTATTCGCGATATCCTTGACGTTGACGTAGTCAGTTTTGTTTATCTTGCTCTTGACCTCGTCGCCTTCATCCGTTCTGTCGATGACCAGATAATTATCACTGCCGCTCATTTCCAGAAGCGAATTGTTCAGACGCTTAAAGTAATTGAGCTTGGCCTTGATCATCCCCTTCGGTTTGATATCCGGCGAATAGTTCGCATGCCACATATCCAGCAGCTCATCCGTATCATCCAGATCCAGGTCAGAGATATCGAAACCGGCGGCAGTGAGCCATTCGGTCATGGAGATCTTATCTTCGTATGAAAGCCGCGCAGCCAGACGTTTGTCGTCCGCATCGGAAAGACGCAGGGTCTCTTTTTTGCTGGTCACGGCATCATAAGCCGAAACATAGGTCCCGGGTTTGGCAAAAGTACCGACACCGATCATCTCCAGCGGATTCCCCGGAAACATCAGGGGATAGATGAATATCGTCAAAAGGATCAGGATAAAGATCAGCGCACCTGCCACAAACTTGGAAGAATGGAGTAAATTTCTTAACAGATTTTTCATATCCGCATCCTCCTTCCCTTAATCGAACTGCGCCGCTTTGACACGGGGATCGATAAAACCGTAAACGATATCCAGAAGGAACGTGACGATCAGGACCATGATAGTGATGATCAGCGTTGTAGCGGATATCAGCGGATAATCGGCCGCCGTGACGGCGGAATACATCGTACTGCCCAGTCCCGGATAACTGAAGATGATCTCTGCGACAAGGGCACCGCCGATCATTGTACCGATCGAAAGGGCAAGGCCTGTGATCTGCGGCAGCATGGCATTTCGGAAAACGTATCCGACGATCTTCGTATCTTTAATGCCCAGGAAGCGGGCATATTTAACATAGTCAGCATTGAGTTCATATATCGACATAGAACGCATGCCGATCGCCTGCCCGCCTATCGAGATCAGGACGATCGACCAGAACGGCAGCTGGTAATGCGAGATGACCGATTTGATGAATGACCAGCTGAAATTGGGGATCATATCGAAATTGTAACCGCCGGAAATAGGCGCGATCTTCCACTTGACGCCGAACAGCACCAGCAGGATGACCGCCATGCCGAAGGCCGGGACGTTGCTGATGAAAATGGAGATCGGAAGGAGTACTTTATCAAACCCTTTCCGGACGTAAGCCGCCAGGGCACCGAGCAGGTTGCCCAGGATCCACCCGACTATGATGGCCGGGAACTGCAGCGCGATGGTCCAGCCGATCGCGCTGGATATGATGTCGCTGACTTTCCGGGGATACTGTGAAAAAGATGTCCCCAAATCGCCCCTGAACATGTTCTTGACAAAGATAAAAAACTGCTGCCACATCGGTTTATTCGTACCGAACTCTTCCTCATATCGTTTATAGATCTCCTGGACAGCACTGGCATCCGTCATGCCCTGTGCCATCTTTCCCGTGATCGCGGCGACCGGATCAGCAGGCATGAGTCTCGGCAGGACAAAGTTCAATGTGACCGCTACGACAAACGTGATCAGGAACCAGATGATCTTTTTCCTGAAGTATTTTCTGTAGCCTTTCATAAATCCCTCTCCCTTAAAAAGAGCGGGACTGCGCCCCAGCACTTGCATGCCGGTGCAGCAGTCCCGTTCATTACCCGTTATCAGTCAGTTACCACTGTTGACTCTCTTATACTGTTATCAGCCTGATCACGGATTGACCAGTTCAAGTTCATAGAGGGCTGCGATACCATAACCGTCCGTGCAGTCTGCCGGAGGGATATTGCGGCCGTCATCGCCTGAAGGATAATTTGTCCATACGCTCTCGTTTACAGCGTGGAACAGAGAAGGACGATACATAAGTGAGAAGCTGGGAACTTCGGTCAGATAGATCTTTGTAAGTTCTGTATACAGGCTCTTAAGTTCTTCTTCGTCTGTCGTTACAGGGATCTTCTTCAGGAGCTCGTTGGCTTCAGCGTTCTCATACTGGCCCCAGTTGCCGCTCCAGTTGTTCTCAAGTCCAAGGAACTCTTCGCCGAAGAACTGGTTTACACGAGTCCAGGGGTTGGAAGGAGAAGCAGCTTCAGGAGACCACATGAAGATCTGGTACTCAGTCTGGTTGGGATTTACGAATACAGTCTGATAGATGGACCATTCAGGATACAGGGTCGTGATCTCGATACCGATCTTTTCGCCGGCGGCGGCAACGACTTCCATGGAAGCCTGCCAGTCTGTCCAGCCGTTAGGGTAGACAGCGTTGAGGGTGATCTTCTCGCCGTTGTATTCACGATAGCCGTCGTTGTCAGTATCAACAAGGCCTGCTTCGTCGAGCAGAGCGTTTGCGCCGTCATAGTCCATGCCTGCCCACTGAAGGTCAGCAACTTCGTCATGGTTGTAGAGAGCCTGCTCACCGTCTGTAGGGTTCATAAGGGAACGGGGAACATCCGCAAAGGAAGGGCTCTGGTTCGTCATGGCGTTTGCGATGATGGTGTCATAGTCAACAGCCATAGCGATAGCCTTGCGGAGCGCGGGATTCTCGGCGATGACCGGGATGTTCATGTTGTACCATGCTGTAGGCATTGTAAGGCAGACGCCGTAAGGAGCTTCATCATAGTATGTGGAGATCGGAAGATCATCTTCCAGCCACAGATTCTGTACGTTGCCGATGAACTGCTGGCAGACATCAACTTCGCCGGCCTTCAGAGCTGTCTCACCTGCCGGGTTGTCTGCATAAATGGCATGTGCGATATACTTCGGAACAGGGAGCTTGCCCCACATGGAAGCATCCTGGCCCCAGTAATTGTCATCACGGACAAGGACGACCTTCTGGTCATCAGCATAATACTTTGTATAAGGGCCGGACCAGACAACGTCTTCACCGGGATCGTTCAGGATAGTAACGGCATCGCCGCCGCAGCGGTCATAGAGTACGTCAAGCCATGCAGCCTGAGCGATCGGTACGCCTGTCAGGAAGTCAAGGACCTTCAGAGGGTTGACCGGCTGTCCGTCTTCGTTAACTGCAGCATTGATGGTCAGCTTCTGGCCGTCAGCTTCGATCGAATCGATATAGGACTTGTAGCCTGCGCCTGTACCGTTGTTGATCTCAACACCGATATCCCATGTACGGACTACGTCAGCAGCGGTAACGGGTGTGCCGTCAGACCACTTCGCCGCATCCTTGATGGTCAGCGTAAGCTGTGTCATATCGTCGTTCCATGCATAATCATCATTGGCAAGGAGTCCCTTAAGGGAGCCGTCCATGAAGTTGTACATGTAAAGGGTCTCAAACATCAGTGTGCGATATCCGGAAGGGCCGCCGGCGATCGCCATGGAATTGTTCTGGTTCGTACCAACTACGTTCCAGCTGTTTACAGTGCCCCACTGCTGGCCTGCGAAGTACAGGGTCTCGTTGCGGGGAAGGTCTGTGACGGGAGCTGCCGCTTCTTCCGCTGCGGGAGCTGCTTCTTCAACTGCCGCTTCCTCGGCCGGAGCTGCTTCTTCTGCTGCGGGAGCCGCTTCTTCTGCTGCGGGAGCTGCTTCCTCGACTGCCGCTTCTTCAGCCGGAGCCGCTGCCGGTGCTGCTGCTCCTGCAGAAGCACAGCCGGCAAGAGCAGTCAGGCAAAGAGAAGCTGCCAAAAACGCTGCTAACCATTTTTTCATCTTGTGCATCCTCCTTTGAATACATTTACTGTAAGTACCACTTTTTGCTGCTTATTATCAGCAGCCCTGAGCCTTTCTATGTCCGGCTCCTTTGGCTGCGGATCTTTCTTTGTCCCGTTATTTCCCGGAAGCCGGCGGTACCACTGAACCGCCTTTCACGATCTTGCCTTTAACGATTATCCTGTCCAGCACCGCTGTCCTTGGTTTTTCGATCAGTTCGATGAGCCTCGCGGCAGCCGTCCTGCCGAGCACTTCCGTATTCTGCCTGTATGTTGTCAGGGACGGACTCATTACTTCCGCATAACCGATCCCGTCATAACCCATCACCGATAAATCCTCCGGTATGGAGAGCCCTGCTTCCCGTACGGCGTTGATGCCTCCGATACTTGAGTAATCATCAGGGAACATGATGCATGTCGGCGGCTCTTCCAGCGAGAGCAGGCGTTTTGTTTTTTCGTAGCACTGCTGCGCGTCGTGGTAAAAGCTCTCATCCAGATATTCCGGCCTTACCCTGATCCCTTCTTCATCACAGGCGCTGTAGAACCCTCTGAGCCGGTTCTCGCTGACTGATGTGTCCTCACCGTGCAGAAAAGCGATCCTCCGGTGCCCCATCCCGGCCGCGTATTTCACCAGCGTCCTCGGACCCTCAAAATTATCGGACATGACGGCGATCCTGTTGTTGAAAACATGATCTATGGTCACCATCGGAAGTTCGGAGTGCACCAGTTCAGTCACTATCGGATCTTCATAATCCTCGTTGACGATGATGACTCCGTCTACACCTCTGTACTGGCAGTGCTGCAGATAACCGCTGTATTTCCTGTCAACGTTCCTGCTGATGAAGGTAATATCGTAGCCCTTATCCTCCGCTTCATTCCTGATGCTTCCGAGGACCAGGGAAAAATAATCATGCGCCAGTCCGAGGCTCCTGTTATCTTCGAAAATGATCCCGATATTGTATGTCCGGTTGGTCTTAAGCGATCTGGCGGCAGCGTTTGTAATGTATCCCATCTCCTGAGCCGCTTCGCGGATCCTGGCTCGGGTCTCTTCACTGACATCATGATGTCCGTTGAGCGCCTTGCTGACCGTGGCAATCGATACATTACATTTAGAAGCAATGTCTTTAATTGATACCACAGTCAATGCACCTCCGATTGCCATTATCCTTAAAAACCAACTTAATCGTTTAAGCTAATTAAAAGATATATCCTGGCGGTGCTGATGGCAAGTATTAAGTTATTGTTTTTTGCGAATTTTATGACTTTATACAGAAATCTGCCGGCTGATTTAGCAATAATTACGAAAACGCTTTCGCTGCCCTCAGCCGGCTGATCTGTCCTGTTAATGATAAAATCCCGAAAACATCACGCTTTTCGGCCTGATCCGGTGTTATTTTCTGATGAACTTCATGTCCGCTTCATTCTCTTTAAGATCAATAAACCGTTCCACTGTCATGTGAAGATCATACTTCTCCCTGAGAGCAGCGATCGCAGACATCATCGGAGAAGCATGGTGGGCATCTATCGCCGCCTGGTCCTCCCAGCTGTCGATAAGCAGCACTGTCTCCGGATCGTCAAAGGGCTGATAATACTCATAGCGGATATTTCCGGCCTCCGCCCTGATGGCGGCGGCGGTGCCGCTCGAGACCATCTCTTCAGCAAATCTCCTGGCATTGCCGTCTTTGCCTGAATAACGGATATTGACTGTTATCGCCATTTTTCTTATCCCTTCCCGCAATAATGGAGATCCGTATCCGCCCATTCACTCAAACGGATACTTCAGCCCCCACTGGTTTCGCAGTTCATCACACTGCTTCAGTACTCTGTCTGTTACGGCCCAGCCAACTTCCGGAGATTCCCGGAGTCCTTTCAGGACACATTCTTCCACATGGCGGATCTCATACTGGAATCCTTCGTCCGGCCGGGTACCGAAAGCCTCTGTGACGGCTGTATCGGACGGAACTTCAAAGCTGATGCACTCCTCGCTGATCTCTCCCCATCCTTTTATACGCTGGATGAACAGTTCCGTGGGCTTCCAGAAACGTGGCAGCCTCACAGCCGTATTTTCGGCGTAGAGAAACGCGGTGTCCCGCATTGCCGTGCGGACGCCGCTGGCCAGCATGGCCAGCCTCTGTCCGTCATACCTGGCAATATATACAGCCTGTTCGTCGACGCCGAACCGGTTTTCGTCCGTGTTGATGCAGCCAAAGCCTGTGATCTCTTCCGGCGCGCATCCATAGATCATATCGCACAGATGCAGGCAGTAGACACCCATATCCAGAAGCCCGCCTCCGGCCAGGTCCGGCCGGAGGTTCCTGTTGTCTTTCGCCGATGCGGGCAGAAAGCCTGAGAAGGTGCAGTTGATGGTCTTGACAGGCCCCAGGCTCCCTTCCGTGAACAATTCACGCAGCTTTGCCACCGCAGGGAAAAAGCGAGTCCAGACGGCTTCCATGAGGAAAACGTTATTTTCCTTCGCTGTTTCAACCATCTTCTGCCACTGGACGGCATTGACTGCCGCAGGTTTTTCCACCAGCACGTGCTTTCCGTGCTCCATTGCCATGACCGCGAGGTCCATGTGGAACGGATGCGGTACCGCGATATAACAGATGTCTATATCGTCACGGCTGACCAGTTCCTCATAACTGACGGCTTCGGGGATCCCGAGTTCAACCGCCGTTTTTTTTGCATGTTCCGCCGTGCGCGACGCGATGGCCCTGATATCGATCCCTGCCTGCCTCGCGCCGTTGATCCATCTTTGAACGATCCCGCCGGCACCCATAATGCCCCATCCGGGTCTTGCTGTCTTATCCATGCTGTTATTCTCCTTTAATCGAAGCTACGATATTGCAGGTATCAGCAGTGTACTGATTTAAATATTCGGGAGCTTTCCTAACTGTTCATCATAGGCGTCCAGCTTTTCGACGGCAATACCGCGTTCCTTCAAAAGGTCGCTGAGCTTCATGGTGCCCAACACCTGCATCATGTCATCGAAAGTCATCTCCGGTGAGAAAGGCTGGATCTTCTCCTTCATTTCCGCGATCACCGGTTCCAGCACCTCCAGCGCCACCGGATTGCCGAACAACCGTCCGATAGAGCAGTCTATGGACAGCCATGCGCCTTTGTCATCGGAAACATGCGGTTTGCACACAGGCTTTGTAAAGCCCTTCGTACCGAAATCGCCGAGTATCTCCTTCAGCCATCCGATGGAATCCTGTACCCAGTCCGCAGCCCGTTCCGTAATGGCGGTGCCTGCTGCCTGCACCACATGTTCGGCTGTCGAAAAGCCGTGCGGCCCGAAGGAATAAACGTGGCTCTCGAAAGAAACGTCGTTCTTTGCGAGCGCCGCCATCATATCGACCGTATTCATGATGGGGACCACCGAATCTGTCCTGGTCGCGAAAAGGAAGCAGGGACAAGTATCATAATCCACATATTTAGTAACATCCGGCGCCGTATCGCTGCAGCCCCTGACATCTTCATTCAGTACTGCATACCCGAGAATGGCCGCCGCCGGACGGTTCTTTGCCATGGTCGCTGCAGCACCTGCCAGATGGCCGCCCGCCGAAAAGCCCACGACCGCGATCTTATCCGCCATCACATGCCACTCTTCTGCACGCTCCCTGATCAGGGCCATTGCTTCGTCATAGTCCTCCAGCGGCCTTGGCCATACCGCGTCTTTTCCCACGGAATAGCGCAGGATAAAGGCATCGAATCCGGCGTTCAGAAAAGCCATCGCTACAGGCTCCGCTTCCCTGTCCGAACAGAAACTGTAGCCGCCGCCTGGGATAACGATGATGCCGGGCCTCTCTGTCACAGTCCGGTACTCCCCTCCCACGTCCTGGATCATCGCTGTCAGCGTCACATTGCGTTCTTTTGAAAGTACGATCTTCTCAATAAACATATCCGTTCCCCTTCCCTTATTCAGATCAAGTTCAATTTTGATATCCCCGTGTATTTTAGTGCTCTATATATTTATTATACTCCCGGCGGCTTATAAATCCGCACTGATGCGGCCGCTTTTACCGGCATCCCGGCCGTTGTCAGCTGATCACCTCGTAGCGCAGCCGCACATAGGAATCCTGCAGAGTACACGCCTCGATCAGGCGCAGAAGTATCTGACGCCGTGCTCATTGAGATGACTGTTATCCAAAAGGACGAAGACCGGTCTGTTCATTCTTTCGCCCTCCTGGCTTTCCGGCATCTCTGCCGGCAAACTAAAAAGAGCCCTGTATACGGCCAGCCGTAAAGCTGCCTGATACAAGGCTCATATTTATACCGCGGTCTTCTTACTCGAAACTTCCGTACATTGTAACAGCCTCATCTATGGTGATATCGCCTTTTCCTACCTGGTATGCCGCCAGGCGGATCTGGACCGTAAGCGGATCCGTAATGCCCAATACTTCCGGGGATATGATGCGGTCCGAGGACACCTGGCTGAAAGGCGCGTAGACCGAATCAAGGGACAGATCCGTTGTGGGCGTCACCAGACGTTTCACCGAAGCCATTTCGTTCAGTTCTTCATTTGTGACCAGGAACCGCATGAATTCGTTTGTCATATCCAGATCATCGCAGTCTTTGTTTACGGAAAACTCTATGGAGGGGCTGTCAATGAAATATCCTCCTTCCTCTGTCAGGGGGATCGGTGCAAATGTATAATTGAAAGGCGCATTGGTAAACGCCTCGGACTGGCTTTCCCGTTTCCTGGTCCCGGATACGGTATCCGCTGTGCAGATCATCATCGGCACGTCGCCTTCAAAGAAGCGCAGAATCACCTGGGTATAGTTGTCTTCGATCCTGTCGCACTCACTCAGATCGATACATTCGTTCCGGATCAGCTGCTCCACTGTTTCCAAAGCCGGACGCATATACTCTCCGGCAGCGGGATCCAGTTCATTGGCCAGCGCAAGTGCTTCGAGATTTTCAGCAAGAGTGGCTGTAAACAGCGGATAAGCGACCGTATTCATGAAACAGCTGGACGAGTTGAGGCAAAAGCCCATCATGGGGCTGGCGTATCCTTTACTGCGGAACTCTTCGCAGACGGCCATCAGTTCTGTCCACGTGGCCGGGATGCCAAGGCCTTCCTTTTCGAACAGATCATTGTTCACCAGCATGCCGTAGGTCCTGGAAAAAACAGGTACCAGCATTACACGGCCTTCCGCGTCATGATTGATCAGGCCGGAGCGGATGCAGCTCAGATCCATCCCCAGGGCAGGGTCCGAAAGATCCTCCATATGGGCAATTACCGGATCGTACTGTTCGTTCCCGATCATCCAGGTATAAGAGAAGAAAATGTTGGGCCTGTCGTTGCTTTCCAGCACCGTGCCCAGCATGTTGCTGTAGTCGTCCAGCTTAACATAGCTTAGCTGGACGTTCGGATATATCCCGTTGAACCGATCAAATTCTGCTTCCAACGCCTCGAAGTTATCGTAGCTTCCGGCTACAGTGATCCTGCAGCTCGTCTGCGTGTCGAGGGCAGGATTAAATCCAGCGGCGGGTGGTTCTTCCTGTGGTGCGGGTGTGGTGACAGCGGCACAGGCCGTAAGCGATACAAGCATGCAGATGACCCAAATGGTGCAGAGCAGCTTTTTCATGATCTCTCCTCCTTGATCCTGCGAATCTCTTTAATGACAAGTTTAATATCTATCGGTTTTGCGATATGTCCGTTCATGCCGGCGTTCAGGCACTCTGCGACATTTTCCGAAAACGCGTCCGCCGTCATGGCGACGATCGGGATGGAAGACGCCCACGGATCATTCATCGCACGGATATTCCGCGTGGCATCAAGCCCGTTCATCTCCGGCATCTGTATATCCATAAAGATAAGGTCATAGCTGCCTTCTTTTGCCTCGCTCATCATATCCACGCAGATACGTCCGTTTTCGGCGCGCTCCGTCGTGATCCCAAACATAGCGAGCATGGCGGAAATGATCTCCCAGTTGACATCGTTGTCCTCGGCAATGAGAATATTCATTCCCTGAAGGTCAGTATAGTCATCCTCCGGCTCAACGGACTTCGCCTCGGTGCCGAGCAGTGCGTTGATCTTATCGTACAGTTTTGAGCGGAAAAGCGGTTTGCTGACAAAACCGTTTGCGCCGGCTTCCTTCGCCATATCCTCAATATCCGACCAGTCATATGCGGAGACCAGCAGAATGGGAGTTTTCGCATCCGCTTCCGTACGGATCCGGTGGATCGTTTCGATACCGTCGACATCCGGCATCTTCCAGTCGAGGATCACGACGTCGTAGTCCCGTCCTGTCTGATGTCTGTGTGTGATCATGCCGATCGCTTCCATTCCGCTCCTGGCACGTTCAGCTGTTACACCGAGAGACTCCAATGTGTCAACTGCCGTATCCAGAAGGATCTCATCATCATCAACGATCAGGACGTCCATCGGATCAAGCACCATATCGTCCCTCTGCCGGTCCGCGATGGGAAGATCCAGTATTACGGTAAACGTCGTTCCCTTACCCTGTTCGCTCTGGCATTCGATGGTACCTTCCATCAGATCGACCATCTGCTTTGTGATGGCAAGTCCGAGTCCGGTCCCCTGAATGGTGTTCACCCTGCTGTCTGTCTGGCGTAAAAACGGCTGATACATGTTTGCCATAAACTCAGGGCTCATGCCGATGCCGGTGTCGGAGACCCTGTAGGTCAGGCGCATACACCCGGGTTTCGGGCTTTCCTCTTCGCGCATGTCCACACTGACACGTCCGCCGGGCTCCGTGTATTTGATGGCGTTGGAAAGGATATTGATATAGATCTGGTTCAGCCGCAGCTGGTCGGCATAGAAATACTCTTTTTCCATCCGGCCGGTGCGGAAATTGAACTCGATATTCTTTTCCTTGATCATCGGCTGTGACAAGTTCACAAGGTTTTCCACTGTCTCAACGATAGAGAAGGTCAGCGGGCTCAGGTTCAGTTTTCCGCTCTCGACCTTGGAGATATCCAGGATGTCATTGATCAGGGTGAGCAGATGATTGCTGGCCATCGAGATCTTCCGAAGGTTTTCCCCTACCGCTTCCGGATCGCCAAGATTCTTCTCAGCGATCGTCGTGAGACCGATGATCGCGTTCATCGGTGTACGGATATCATGAGACATCGTGGAGAGGAAATCGGTCTTCGCCCTGCTTGCCGCAGCCGCTTCTTTTGCCGCCGCCTGGAGTTTCTTATTGAAATTCAGCATAACTGCCATATCCAGGATGAACAGGATCAGTAGGCCTGCGGAAACAGCACCGATCAGCAGCCAGTTTTCGGTATTTACACCCAGATCCTTCACCGGCATGATGCCAATAAACGTCCATCCTCCCGAGGCGGCCACCGGAGTATATGCCAGAATGCATTCCTCCCTGCGGGAGTTGAGCATGTTAAAGGATCCGGTCGATGAAGTGACCTTCTTAAAGAGTTCCTGCGTAGAGGCAGGATCCGCGGCATTGTAAGACCTGTAAAATTCAAAGAAACTGGAGTTTTTGAAGGAATGGCCCTTGATGATATAATCGCCGGCCGCATCGATCAGGGCAAGCTCGGCGTTTTCAAACTCTTCCTGCGGGAAGACCCATTTCTGCTCCAGTTCTGACAGCGGCAGAACACGCAGCAATATGGCATCCCTGGGATCGCCTGTCTGCGCGTCATGAAGCGTAATTAAATTGCAGAAAGCAATAGACTGTTCACCGTTGACAGGGTTCGTATAGGCACGGGAAATATTGACGGATTCCCCTATGTCATGGATCCAGCTCACATCATTCAGAAGATTCATCCGGGCATAAGAGACGGAATAATCATCGGAGCCATCGTTCCTTGCTCTTGTAGACAGACCGGACAGCGTATCCCTGTACACGATATGGGCAGAGGCAACCGATGTCACATGAGAGATCTGGACGAAGGATACGGCTTCTTCGATGGTCATGTCCTGACTGTTGATATGACGGGCCCACACGTCGCAAATGCGCTGCTCGTCAGTCAGATAATTCTCAGTAACATGCTCCATGGTGACCGTGGTGTTTTCGAAATGTTCTATCTGTCTTTGGGTCATGTTCCGGGCCGTATAGTGGGAATAAAGGGCCACGAAAGTCACAAGTGCAACAATGATCAGCACATTGACGATTATGATCCAGTTTTTTTTCATAGCGCTGTTAGTTTCCACAGGTTCCTTACCACACGAGCCGGCCAGTTTTCAGGAGCAGGAGTATCGATAACCGATATACAGCATTATACCATAACAGCGGTTTTTAAAGAGACTTGCCCATATCCTCCGTTACTCTTTTCAAACTTTCCATAAATGCCCTGTCCGGTATCAGAGCGATCCCGGTCTCATCGCTGAGAACGATAAGGCGCTCTCCTCCCGTCAGCCCGAAAAGATCTCTTGCCCCCTTTGGAATGACGATCTGGCCCCTGTCATTGATCGCGACCGAGCCCCAGATATTCTTTCCCTTTGGCGCAGGAGGAATCATTCCCACGCCTTCAACGGGACCGGTCCTGATCAGGCTGTCAATGGTCGTTCCATAAACTTCCGCCAGAAGGCTGCATTTTTCAATATCGGGAATGGTGGCACCCGTCTCCCATTTTGCGTAAGCCTGCCGTGAAATACCTATTTTTTCCGCGATCGCCTCCTGCGAAAAACCATGAATATTTCTAAGCATCACCAGATTATCTTTCAGCATCTTGCATTCTCCTCAAAGATCGATCCTTTCAAAATATCCGCATGCCCTTCTGCATGATATGACCGTTATCAGCAGATACAGGACGATCCCTGCCGCCAGCAGCGTCACCTGCAGGACGATGTGCTCTGACCCGAAGGCATTGAGCGCTTCCATTCCAGGCACATGATGAAGCGCTTCCGCTGCAAATATAAGCAGAAAAGCGGCAATGATAAAGGTCACGAACGGACGGCCGAACCTGTATGCGGTTTTAAAGAATCCGCCGACAAAGATCAGGTTGAACATTCCAAAGATCACGCAGGCCATCCCTAACGCGAAGAAATTCGCGTTCATCAGTGCATTGCTCCGATATACGACAGACTGTGAAAAGACCGTCATCCGAAGGACAGCCGCAAATGCCATCAGTAAAAAGGCGCAGCCTTCGATCAGACAGACGAACAGGTATTTTCCGATCACCACATCTTTTTTGGCTACAGGCAGCAGCGCTGAAAAGACGATATCATTTGCTTCCCTGGCTGTCTGGAAACTCTGGAACAGCCCAAGAGACACGAAAAACGCTCCGCACAGGATGGGATAGCCGGGCAGTAAAAACATCAGCCCGAACAGGATAAACAGGTAAGAAAGCACAGAGGAACTCAGCTTCATTTCCTTCCGCAGAATGTTACGCATGAACGGCACCTCCTTCCAGCCGGAGCATTGTATATTCGAGACTTTCACCGGCCACGGAAAACTGTCGGATAAAGTCTGCTTTTTGCATCGCCGCGACGATCCTTCCCTGTGAAATATAGACGATATCATCTGCGCATTTCTCGATATCGGAAATGATATGGGTAGAGAAAAACACGGCTACTCCTTCGTTTTTAAGATCAGTAAAGATCTCCAGCAGCTCGTTTCGGGAGAACGGATCCAGACCGCTTGTCGGTTCATCCAGGATCAGCACTTCCGATCTGTGGGAAAGCGCGAGCATCAGATTCACTTTTACCTTCATCCCCTCGGACAGCTCAAGCGGTGTCTTCGTCTCATCGATGGAAAAGAGTTCCAGATATTTCCTGTACTCCGCCTCGTCCCATGTGTCATAGAATCTTTTCACGATATCGACGATATCCCGTATCTTCTTCCTGGGATACCAGCTGATGGTCCCGGCAGAATACCCTATGCGCTTCTTGATCTTCGCCTCATTCCCCGTAAGAGGACTGTCAAAGAACCTGATCATACCGCTGTCCGGATGTATCATGTTCAGCATTGATTTGATCGTCGTCGTTTTGCCTGCGCCGTTTCTGCCGATAAAGCCCGTGATGCGCCCGCTCTCAAGAGCGAAAGAAACACTCTTCAGCTCAAAAGAGGGGTATTTTTTTACGAGATCCTTTACCTCCGCAATGATCATAACAACCTCCATATATGTGATTTGTATGATTATTGTAAAGCGAGGTTGCCCGCAAAACTATCAACTGCAGATAACAGAATCATTTGTTTTTCGTTATGTTTGGTTGCGTGACTGGGAAATTACCGGAGATATGAATATTCTGACGCTTCAATGCAGCCAGTCTTCTTTCGTCATCAGGCTCACATATCCTGTCCGCTTTTCATGCATCAGCGGAACATCCACGTTTTCCGAACGCCACTGATATTTGAAGCCGCATTTCTCCTGGACGCGTTTTGATTTTGTATTGCCCTCGTAATATCCGATCCAGACCTTCTGCATACCACAGTCCTCAAAGGCGTGGCGGAGCATCTCCTTTACAGCTTCCGGCATGATCCCCTGACCCCAGAACGGTTTTCCGAGCCAGTACCCCATCTCACACTCATCATCCCTTTCAGTCATATCGGTATGACCGTTCAGCTTCAGTTCAATGGCGCCGACCGCCCTGCCGTCCTCTTTCAGGCATATGGCGTAAGCTTCCTTGCCGCTCAGGACATTCTTTATCACTTCCCGGCTCTCATCAATGCTATGGTGCGGCGGCCATCCGGCTATCGGTCCCACATCCGGATCACTGGCATATTTATATAAGTCCTCAGCGTCGCTGTCTTCCCAGCGGCGCAGTATCAGTCGTTCTGTCACCATCTTCAACAGTTATTCTCCCTCGGTTTTTGTAATTAATGTACCCGCCTGATCACCGCTGTCCTGCCACCCAGCTTACCGACTCGCCGATCCCTTCCAGCATATGTTCCGGACTGTAATCAAAGAGTTCGACAATGACATTCCCGGAATATTCCTGTTCCTTCAGCAAGTCCAGGATCTCTTTTATGCGGATATAGCCCTTTCCGGTCTCCGCCGCGAATACCAGGCCTCCATCCGCGCAGATCTTGGCACTGTCATCCGGATACCTCGCTTCTTTCCTTCTGTCTTTTAAATGAACAGTACAGAGTTTATCGCGGAACAGGCGGAACGCTTCCAGTTCGTCTTCCCGGTACATAATGAAATTGCCTGTATCAAAGCTGCACGCAAGGCCAGGGACATCCGTCATAAATTCATTCAGTCCCGCTATGGTACAAAAAGGAGCAGCCAGCCCGTCGAAGTCTTCCATGGATACCGCTATACCCTGTTCCTGCCCATAGCGGACAGCACTGGTCATGGCCGTTTTCATATTCCTGATCAGCATGTCCTTCTGAGATTTTTCTTCCTCTGGGATCATCCCCGGGATGATGAGGACATTCGACGCACCAAGGCGCTTCGCAAGATCAATGATCTCCCTCCAGGATCCATCTTCAGGGGAATGGGCAAAGTCATAAAATCCATAGATCCCTTCCAGACCAAGTTCCAGGTCTTCTAACAGCGAAACGATCTGCTCTTCTTTTTCCCGCAAAGAGAAAATGCTGACATACAAAAGCTCCATGCCCTGCTGCTTCAATACTGCCACCGCCTCGCGAAGAGATATACTATTCGCGCGGGCTCCGTCAACGATGTTTTCATAAAAAGCTGCTATTTTCACTGCTATGCTTCCTCCTTTATTGTTCTTTCCACTTTCCTGAACCGCAAGGGATATTCAGCATACAAAAAGCCCCGTGTCATAACGTTGTTACAGCGCGAGGCTTCTGTGTTTTATTAAATGTCTAAAGCACAGTATGCTTTGCTCCGATCAGTCTTCACAGCATTTATTCAGCGTTCATTTATGGCCAGATCCAGTGTGTACCATTTGCCGCGCTCCATCGGAGCTACCCGTCCTACCTTGCCCTTTTCCGCCATGATCCGGTTCATATCACTGATCATCCGGTTCGCGAACTCCGGATCCGTTGTGAGCCAGGTCTCATAATGCATGGGGATCAGCAGCTGTGTATCCACAGCGGCAAACCAATCGGCAAAGCTTTCAGCCACGCCTTCCTTCACTTTTGAAGAAGCCATCTTATTGCGGATGATCAGATTCGGCTTTTCGGGGCCCTGCAGGCGTTCGATCATGCCGTCATCGTTGCCGCCGATAAAAGCCACCCGCATGCCCTGGGCTGTGGTGATCACAAAATTCATATTGAAGGTACCGCCCGTGGCACCGATCAGCCCCTCCTGCGGGTGCCAGTCCATTACCCCCTGCAAGGTCATTTTCCCCCTGTGGTGGGTCCCGTGATGGGTCTGGAGCACAAACCCGTCAAAGTAATAAGTGCCTTCGTAATCCACGGGATACATGTCCGTTACCGGGATCTCATGACTCTTCATCAGTTCCAGGATATTGCCGGAATGGGCGATGACTGTGGAATGGAAACGGTCCACCACCTCCTGGAGATTGGCAATATGGTCCATGTGCGTATGATTCAGCAGAACATAATCTGCACCTTCCAGATCGTCGACTGTAAAATCAGGCGGACACATTTTGGAAAGCATATCATCGTCCCCCTCCGCATGGAACCAGGGATCCGTCAGGATCGTAATTCCGTTGTTGAGTTTAAACTCAAAGCACTGTCCGTTGATCCAGCGAAATTCCATTGCATGAGATGTTGTAAGATTTGCCATTTTTATCTCCTTTAACACAGTTGAAAGACTACTTATTTTTTATATCATAAAAACGCCCGTGACAGGATCTCCTGTAAACTCCGGTTTAGTGATCAAAGCTGTATTTTGCATTCAGCACCAGTTCTTTATCATCACCGGCATCAGGATAAAGCGTTTTTTCAGATCCGATGCCGTTATGCTCAAGGCAGATATCCATAAAGCAAATGAAGATCCCGATATCGATGCGGTTGTAAAACGACACCTTATCTGCAGGCATGATCCCTCTTTTGCCGGGCTTCTTATATCTGTAGACCAAAAGCCCGCCATCGTTCTTTACAAACCACGGCTGAGAATTACAGGCACTCGGCGCAAACCTGACGATATCGGTCACACCCGGTATCTGTCCGCCTTCCCATATTTCTTCAATGTTCTTTCTTCTGCTCTTGAACATATCCTTACGGTACTTGGAGGCATCACATATCTTATGGATGGAAAACATAATGACAAATTCCATGCCATCAAATGATTCTTCTTTTGTTTTGCCTATTCCGAACCAGAGCGTTCCGATGTTTCGGGATACAAGGTAAAGATCCAGTTGTTCACCGAGATAACCGATGTTCTGCAGATAGCCGTCTTTCTTCTCGCTGTAGAGCAGAATACAGTACTCCCCGCCCCGTTTGCAGGTGGTCTGGTCTTCCGGAACAATGCGAATTGCGGTCCTGATCTCCCGGATCAGGGGATCAAACTCTGAATATGCATTCAGTATATCGTTGAGTTCGTCATCACTGATCGATGCATCACCGACATTTCTGAAAATATGAAACGACTTTCTCTTGAATATCATTTCATAAAAGATATCGTTCAATGAGACCTCCTTTGAAAAGTATCCGCTGCGTCAGTCATGTCTGTCATTATATATCAGATCATTACCGGCCATACTATGTATTTTCCTATCGGGTGTTATAATCAATTAAGCGATAATACCTGTTATTTGGAGGCTTTCCCATGCCCAGAGAATACGCAGTAATAATGCCGGGTCCCGGCGGTGATAAGATCCTGTACCGGACTTCCGGCTTTACCGAAGACAGTACCTGCATACGGCAGCCGCTCTCTGACGGTACCTTTCTCCTGATCGCGGGCACAGATGATCTGGAAGAAGAAAACCGGGTCCTGAAGACCAGACTGGAGGAATCCTTAAGCGCCAACCACGCAAAAGATGCCTTCCTGAGCAGCATGTCCCACGATATCCGCACGCCGATGAACGCGATCATCGGTATGACGGCACTGGCCGGAAAGCACATCGATGAAAAAGACCGGGTCGTGGACGCCCTGTCCAAGATCGAGACAGCGAGCGACCATCTGCTGAGCCTGATCAATGAAGTATTGGATATGTCCCGCATCAATTCCGGCGTATCGGTCCTGTCAGAAGAAGCGTTCTCCTTAAGCGACCTGCTGCATGAGACCCTGACCATCGTGAAGCCCCTTATGGAAAAGAAGGGCCATGCTTTTCACACGGAACTGGGCAGCATCCTCTGTGAGGATCTTTTCGGCGATACTCTCCGCCTGCGGCAGATCTTTGTGAATATCATCAGCAATGCCGCCAAGTATACGCCGGCCGGCGGACAGATAGACGTTTCCATTTCAGAAGAGCTTTCCGGGGACCTCTGTACCCTGTCCTTTGCCTGCCGCGACAACGGGATCGGCATGTCGAAAGATTTTATCGCCCGCATATTCACGCCCTTCGAGCGTGCTTCTACCTCAACGGTTTCCGGCATTGAAGGGACCGGTCTCGGTATGAGCATCGTAAAACGACTGATCGACATGATGCACGGCACGATCGGCATCGAATCCGAGGAAGGAAAAGGTACCGCGGTCTCGATCCGGATCCCGCTGCAGGTCCGCGAAGCGCCTGCGCCTTCCTACAGGTTAAACGGTACGCGCCTTATGATCATCGAAGGGGATGAGGAGCTACGCGACTTATATAAAACGTACCTTACGGATGCCGGAGCGGAAGCGGTGTTTGCCATGTCCGCCCAGGAAGCCGTTTCGCTGTTCTCGGATGCCGAATTCTCCGGCAGCAGCTACGATGCTGTGCTCATAGGAAGGTCCACCGGCGATTCCGGCAGCATTTTCGATATAGCCGGCTATCTGCATAAATCCCATCCGCAGCTTCCGATCGTACTCGTCAGTGAGCACAACTGGGAAACGATCGAATACCAGGCCGGCCGCAGCGGCATCTCCCACTTCATCCCGCTGCCGTTCTTCCGCAAATCGCTGCTGCGGAGCCTCGGCACTGTCCTGGATTCCTCCGCGGCAGAAGGGACAGCTTCCTCTGCATCGATCGATCTGACCGGCAGGAATATCCTGCTCGTTGAGGACAACCTGATCAACATGGAGATCGCTTCCGAAATCCTTGCCTCTACGAACGCCGGGATCACGCGGGCAGGAAACGGGCAGGAAGCCCTGGAGGCCTTCGAAGCTTCCGCGGAAGGTTTCTTTGACCTGATCCTCATGGATATCCAGATGCCCGTCATGGATGGCTATACAGCGACGAAAAGGATCCGGAGCCTTGATCGGAAGGATGCAGGCACAGTGATCATCCTGGCGATGACGGCCAATGCATTCGCGGAGGATATCGCGAACGCGCGCAGTGCCGGTATGAACGGACATCTTGCCAAGCCCATCGATATTGCCAGGCTCATGACCATGCTGCGGCAATATCTGCAGTAAGGACAGCGCTTTCTACTCTTTCGAAACAAACGGAAATACAGATGCAGGAATACCAGAACAGATATCTGAAAAATGCACAGGAGATCTCTGCCGGGCAGTTCGAGGGCTATGACGAACTGACCGCCCTTCGGCATGAAAACTCACGGCTGCTGGAAGAGTACCTCTTTCCCGTGCTGGACGACTTGCCGTCCGCAGATGCCGGTGTACTGCAGGAATTATCGGAGTTCGCAGCTGCATTGATGGACCGCAGGTTCAACCTCGACTGCGGACTGTATATCCTGATCCACGACGCGCTGCTTTCCCTGTACAGGATACGCAAAGACCGGAGCGGCGTGATCCGGGAGCTGTATGCGCTGGGTATGGGCCATTACTACCGGAACCGGATGCTGAACGGACTCCCTGACCGGATGGTCTCCTCATTCCACTTCGAAAACGAGATGATCTTCACCGAAGGAGCATCCTACTTCAAATACTTCGATACTATCGGGGATGACGAAACAAAGGGCTATATCCTCCGCTGCCTCGGCAACATCGCCATTGCCACACCGGACCGGAAACGGCGGGTGGCCGTCAGTTCCAGGATGCTGCAGATCATTCAGGATGATCATTACCGCCGGCTGGCACCTTCCCTCCCGTGGGATCTGTACCTTCGGAGCACTCACCAGCAGATGAGTTCCAACCGGGACGTACTGTCAAAGGGCGATCTCTCGTCGGACGAGCTGGCCGCCATCCTTGAGTCCTGCCATGTAGTCTTCGAACCGGAAAAGGCAGCCGACGATCCCAATATCCGCTGGCTGTGGCCTTATTATGAAATGGAATACAGCCTGGGGCTGGCCGACCTGAATATGACGCTTTACCGCATGCGGCATCTGATCGAAAGTATGCCTGCCGATCACCACGATGCTTCCGGCCTCTATGCCAATGTCCAGCTGCCGATCTATTACGGGCGGCTCCTGCGCGGTCATCCGGAACTCAAGAACCGCAGTGAACATGTCCAGTTCCTGGCAGACGCCTACGGGAAGATGATACAGTGCATCCTCTCCTTTCCTTCCGGGAGCATTGATGATTTCTTCCGGTATGATCTGGACCTTATCCTTTATGACTATTACGAAACAGAAGGAACGCCTGACTTTCTGTCGATCCTGAACGTCCTGTTCAGCCGGATCGGCGGTACCGTCTATGCGCGTTCCGTACAGACCGGGCAGATCATGCAGACGATCTGCCGGGCCATTTACGACAGCGATCCGTCTTACTTCCGGCACCTTCCCGTGTTCCCGGAGGGAACAGCGCCTGAAGAGACCGGGGACATACTGGCTGACTATGCCATGCAATGCGGCATCCTGCAGGATATCGGACTGTTCGGAATGCATATGGACCGGCTTCTGTATCTGCGTGAAATGTTCGAAGACGAGCTGCCGATCTACCGGCTGCACACAGAAGCCGGACACCTTATCCTGCAGGAAAAACCTTCCACCAGGCTCTTTGCCGATACGGCCCTCGGACACCACAGCTGGTACAACGGTTCCGGCGGCTGGCCGGATACCTATGTGCGAAACGGATCCAACTGCCGGCAGATGACGGACATTGCAGCCATAGCCTCCTTCCTGGAGGAAAACAGGGAACTGGACAGGGATACCCTCCTCAGTGAGCTTTTCCGTTATGAAGGCACCCGTTTTTCCCCTCTCGTGACGGCCTACTTTGGCAGCAATCAAATGACGGACGAAGTCTTTGCCATCCTTTCAGCTGACCCGTCTGCCGCTCCTGTATCCTGAAAAGCCAAAAGACCGGATCATGGCAGAGGCCATGGGCAGTAAAGTATCATTTGAATTCAAACACCGGGAAGTCAGCGGATAATACCTTTACCTTGTCTCCGGGGTGCAGATCGACCTGGAATTCTTTTCCATCCTTGTCCTGTGCGGTGATATAGATGCACTCCAGCAGGCAGCCTCCCACCGCATTTTTCTCACCGATATCCGATGAAAAATCAACAATGTCCGTTTCGGCAAAAGCCGCCTTGGCGGGAACTGTGATCTCGTTCTTACCAACTGTTCCCGTGATCGATATATCGTCAATACGGACGAACTGACCCGAAGTGCTTTCATATACTCCACTGGCGTACATTCTCTGGATCGTAAACTCCTTTTTCGATGAGCACGCAGTCAGAAATAATAATGAAACGATTAAAAGACAACCTATCCTTCTCAAATTCTTTCCCATATTCTGCTCCCTTTCATGGAAAAAACGGATTATTGCTGTGAGACGGTGAACAATGATATGTAATCTCTTTTGTTATCTGCAGCTTTATATATTCTCACAATTCGCACACCATAATATATTCTTCGTCATTTTCATCGACCGTTTTGAATCCGGAATCCTCATACATCTTCACTGCGTAGTTGGCTTTCTGTACTGCTAAGGATGCCTTCCCATACCCCTGCAGCTTCAGCAGCTCAAGCATTTTCACCATCAGCTGCGAACCTATACCTTGCCTGCGGTAATCCTTATTCACAGAAATCGCAAATGACGGAATATCATCATCAACATGACCATAATCATTCATGATGCGTGTCCAGACAGCACCGACCACTTTTCCGCCTAAATCAGCCACCAGACAGTTATCGCCCTTACGGCTGCCAAAATCATCGGTATAGACTCTCAACTCCGGCTTTTCAACGATATCCTTCCCGGGAGGTTCTACACCTTCCGGAATAAAGATCGCTTCATACAGGAAGTCTTTCAGCAGCTCTGTCTCGCTCTTTTTCAGGCTCCGGATGACATACTTCTTTTGCTTATCGCTCATCATATGGAAAATCAGATCATTCTGAAGCTTCGCCTTCATCTCCGGCAGCTGTCATTTCTCCATTCCCAGCCACTGTATAAAGGCTGTCTTGTCGCTGCTGTTATATCCGCATTTTTCATAAAACTGAAGAGTCTCAGGCTTCTTTGAGCCTGTCAGCAGCATTATCTTATAGCAGCTCTCTTTTTCTGCGATCTTTCTGGCAAACTCCAGACACTCACCGGCATAGCCCTTTCCCCGATGATCCTCACGTGTCACCACGTTCTCAATGAAAGCATACGGGCGGATATTTCTTGTCAGATTGGGGATGATCACGCACACGCAGGACGAAACGATCTCACCATCCACCTCGTTCACGATCAGATGGTGATTCGGATCCTGTATGATCTGAAGCCATGTATCTGTCAGATGTTCATCTTTTTCGGGGATACTGTCCTCATGCAGGAACAGATACAGTTCAAGTATTGCATCCAGATCACTTTGCTCAGCTTCCCTGACCATGTTTTTTCTCCAACCTCATTATCTCCACTTATTCGTCCCTCTTAACATAACACAGTTCATTATGATCAATTGTTGTCTTTTTTGTATGATTTGCAGCATAGTATGATCTCAGGATTTTTCAAGTAAAAAAAGAACCGGTCAGATCACTCCAGCCGGCTCCGCGCCGCATATCTGCCCCTTAAAAACCATGGGCAGACAGCTCGCCTCCGCGCCGCTCCGGCTCGCTGTCTGTTGTCGGAGTATACCATTCAACGAATAGCAGTGAAGGCTCATTTCATTCGCCTTTGCGGACATAAAAAGAACGCATCCACTCATGCAAGCATGGTGTCTGCGTTCTT
>JAFVHP010000010.1 GCA_017474455.1 Lachnospiraceae bacterium | reverse complement strand
TACCGACAGCTGCCTGCATCCCCGCATTCTTGAGGAGGAGAACATCTTCCGCGAGGAGGCCTGGCGTTACCGTCTTGCCAGCAAAGAGGATGAGCTGACTATTGAAGGCACCGTCTATTCCGAGATGCTTTCCTCATTTGATCTCACCACGGCAGCACGCTATAACTGGATGCGTGCTTCCTTCCCGGGAGCGACAGGCGGAAACTCCTATGGCGGGGATCCTTCCTGCATTGCTTCCATGACCTGGGACAGCCTGAAAGCCTATCATGCCGAGTATTACCACCCGTCCAACTGCTTTGCCTATCTCTACGGTTCCTTTGAGGATTACACCGCCTTTCTGGAGCTGCTGGACCGGGAGTTTTCTCCCTATGATCGCCGCACTTTCTCCTTTGAGGAGGAGTACACACCGCTTACGGAATCGGTGACGAAAAGTGTTCCTTTCCCTGTGGAAGAAAACGCTAATATAGATGGTTCTTCCATGATCTATTATTCCTTCCTCTGCCCCGGGCTGAATAAAAATCCGGAAGAGGAACTGCTGCTTAACACGCTGACGGATCTGCTGATCAGCGATTCTTCCGTGCTGATGCAGCGGCTGCGGAATGAGCTGCCGTACGGCTACTGCAGTGCCTATATTGACAGAACCGGCCCTGAAGATTCCATTGCATTTTATGCGATGTATGTCAACCCGGAAGATGCGGAAACCTTCCGCACCATTGTGGACGAATCCCTGGCAGAAATTGCCGAAAAAGGCTTTCCGCAGGAACTGGTGGACACCATGATGAACGCCCTGTCCATGAATCTCCGGCTCGGCCGGGAGAACACAAGCCTGGGAATCAGCCTCATCACGGGAGATTTTGCTCCGGCTATGGCTGAAACAGGCAATCCCTTTGACTATCTTGATTATATAGATGCCCTGCAGAAAATGGACACCTGGAATCAGGCGGGTGAATACGTAAGAGCTATTCAGGAATGGCTCAACAGTGATGCTGTCACGGTACTGGTAACCACTTATCCGGAAGCCGGCCTGAAAGAGCAGCAGGATGCCGCAGAAGCGGAACGCCTTGCAGCTGTGAAAGCCTCCATGACGGAAGAAGAGCTTCAGGCAATCATCGATGCCACCAATGCTGAAAAAGCAGAAAAACCTGATACCTCTGCATACCTGGCACAGCTTCAGGCTGTCTCTGTCTCTTCCCTGCCGGAAGAAATACGCGCCTTTGAACTCTCCGACGAAACTGTTGAGGACGGCGTCCGCCATATCAGCGCTGCGGCCGAAGTTGACGGCATCGGAAGAACAATGCTGCTCTTCCCTGCCGATGGTCTGGATCAGGAGGACCTGCACTGGTACGCACTTTATATCAGTCTGATTGGCCAGCTTGATACATCCGTCCATACACAGCAGGAGCTCTCCTCGCTGATCGCCCGCTATCTGTTCGGCCTGGAAACCCGTTATGCCATGTTCGACACCTATGGCACAAAAGACTTTCAGCCCTTCCTGCGTGCCGGCTGGAT
>JAFVHP010000009.1 GCA_017474455.1 Lachnospiraceae bacterium | reverse complement strand
TTTAAGCTTACTTAATAAGTGACCGTGATCTGTGTTTTTCCGGGGAAATACACGGATCATAGAAACTCAGGAACAGATCATTCATGATAACATGAGACAGAAAGGGGGTTTTCATGGAGATCAAAAAGGTGGATCGGATCACGTTCAGGCGCAGGCCCGAGCGGACATTCGAAGACATGAAAGAGTATGACAACGGCCGTTATAATCCGCTTCTGCTCTTTGACTACGGCATGAACATTTACGAAAAGGGAGAACGTATCGGATATACTCTCAAGGTACGTATTCCCGGCTATCGCGGCCTTCCCATCAACCAGATTGCGAAGCTTGATTTCGAAGTCAACGGTGTAAGGATCCCGGATGACTGCAAGTATATCTGGTATGACGGAAAAGACTTCCCGATCTCAGAAATCGGCACAGGACGCTTTGACAACGAGTGGATGTGGAAATACCAGGATTATCTGACGGTATTCTTCAAGATCCCCGGCGGTATCGAACAGGGCGTCTATAACGTGAAATACGGCATCTACCTTCGCGATCATTACAGCACCACGGCTTATTGCGAAAAAGATGTCACCATTGTCTGAGAAAGGAGGAGACCATGGCAGCAAAAGATATCAAACTGGGAGCCAGCCTTTATTCTTATCAGGAAGCGATATGGCGCGGCGATCTGGATCTGCAGGGCGCTCTGACGGCACTTAAAGGCGCCGGCGGCGAAGGCGTTGAGATCTTCGGCGAAGCACTGATCCGTTCTTTCCCGTATGTGACCGACGAATTCCTTTATAAATGGTTTTATCTGCTGGATCAGCTTCAGATGGAGCCGGTCTGCTACGAACACTTTTCAGACAGGCGTTTCTGGAAAGATCCGAACAAGTATCTCGATGATGACGGCGTGTTTGAAGTTACGATGCAGTATCTCCGTACAGCCAAGAAGCTCGGCTGCAAATTCATCCGCCTGAGCCATGACGGCCACAACGGTATTTATGATGTATTCGGCGCAGCTGACAAGAGCCATTCCGTAGTCAATGCGGAAGTTTTCGCCCGCCTTCTTCCCTATGCGGAAGAGCTCGGCGTCAAGATGGCCCTCGAAGTCCACGGCCCCGGCCTTTTGCAGGACGGCGGCAACGACGACTTCCTCGACGCGATCGAAAAGACCGGCTGCTATGAAGGCGGCGGCCTGATGCTCGACTTCTCCGGCTGCTTCAGGGATATGTCCCCGATGCAGGAAGCACAGTACATCGCCAGCGGAGCAAAGCCCGAGATCGTGACATACCTTCGTGAGATGAGCCGCAAGGCTTATACATATGACGGCAACAATGATGTTGACTGGGACGAAGTCGAAGCCCGTGTCAAGGAAATGGGCGGCGGCGAGATCGAACTCGGCATCATCAACGGCGGCCGCGGACCTTCCGGTTCCCTTCGCAACAAGCTTATTTCCCCGCCTTCAGTCGTCGAAGAGTATGCGTCCCGCCTGATCTACATCCACGGCAAGATGCACTGGATCAACGAAGACTGCACGAGCGACGAGATGGACTATGAGCGTTATATCCTGGCTCTTGCAAAGGGCGGCTACAAGGGATATATCTGCACAGAGTTCGAAGGCCAGAGGACAGTTCCTCATACCCTCAACGAAGTCATGTTCGTCAACCGCCAGCACAAGCTGATGCGCAAGTGCCTGGCAGCTGCGGAAGCACAGGGTTATTGATCACGTAAATAAGTCCATATAAGCCTGAATCAGCGGAACACCTTCCGGAACGGATCCGGGAGGTGTTCTTTTTTATGTGTGTGTTTTAAAATAAACATTGCGATGAAAAAACTGTTTTCCGAGATCCCGTACATACAAAGCGGTACAGTGATCCTCAAAGCCGTTACGGAAGAGGATGCGGACTCCTTGCGTGAAATGGTGAATGACCCGGACGTCTACAGGTATCTGCCGACTTTTCTCTTTGAGCAGAAATACGGGGATATCGGCCATGTTATCCGGCATCTGTACGATGAGTGCCTGAAGGAATCGCTCATTCTCGGGATACATACCGAAGAAGACGGATTCTGCGGCCTCGCGGAAATGTACGGTTTAAGGGATGAGATCCATAAGATCAGCGTCGGGTACAGGCTGCTGAAAAGATGCTGGGGGAAGGGGATCGCATCAAGGACGCTGAGACTCATGACAGGGTACCTGCTGGATGAAACGGACATAGAGATCATCACGGCCAGCACCATGGTCGATAACCGAGCTTCCGCCAGGGTGCTGGAAAAGAACGGTTTTTCCCTGGTCGTCCATGATGTTCCCGAAGACTGGGGGTATCCGGAACCGACGGCAGCGGATAAATGGATAAGGTAGGCCTGTGGCGCTTAAGGATAAAGATATAAGAGAATCATTGTTCCTCTTCCTTGAGGAACAGTACGGACGGGTCCGTTTTATCGAAGAAAAGAACGTAGGCCGGTCCCGGGCGGATGTGCTGATGGTGACGGAAGACGCCCTGATCGGCGTTGAGATCAAAAGCGACGCGGATACCTACCAGAGGCTGAAAAGCCAGGTGAAGGATTATGACCGTTTCTGCGATATGAACTATGTCGCCGTCGGTTCCAGCCATGCGATGCATATCGAGGAACACATTCCGGATTACTGGGGGATCATTACGATCGATGAGGTCGACGGTGCCGCGGATTACTATATCCTGCGCCGCCCGCAGCAAAACCCGAAATGCAGAAAAGAGCAGAAGATCAGGCTGCTGTGGAGGAGGGAACTGGCACATATACAGGAACTGAACCAAATGCCGAAATACAGGGAAAAAAGCAAACTGTTCGTGGAGAAAAAGATACTGGAAAAGGTTCCGGAAGATAAACTGTGGAAGCAGTTCTGCGATGAGCTGTTCGAGAGGGATTATACAACGATCGCGGAAGATATCCGTGAATACAGGAAGAAACACTGACCGGAGGCTATGAAATAAGGGTAGATGCTTAAGGAGAACGCTGATGGACGTGCAGTATAAATATGTCCGGATACAGGGGCAGGAACTTGCAGCCAATACCATGTACGCGAAAGGTGTGTTCAGCATGTGCTGGCAGCTGGTCCAGGACGACGTGATGGATGAAGAGGACGCAGGGCTCTTTAAGGAGATCGACAGCTGGTTTGCCGAGAACCTGCCTTATCCTCCCCAGTGCAAAAACCAGGAAAAGGTAGTCTGCTTTTTCAAGACTGAGAATTCCGTCGAGATGATGAAGATGATCAGGCCGGCATTGTGGCTCCTGGAAAGGTACGACCATCCTTATTTCCTGGTCTATACCAATACCCCGGGCGAGATCGTTTATGAAGATAAATACCAGGTGGCGGTAAGGGTATCCGGGGAACTGCAGATCGACGGCCTGCAGGAATCATGGAGCCCTCCGGATGAGTAATGCTGTCCGGAAGAAAAGGATGATCACGGAGAATCTTTCAGGGCAGCAGCTCTGGGAAAACAGGAAGGCACAATGATGCAGGATACGATGAATGCCCGGGGCTTCGTGCTCCTGGCGGACTATATACCGGATATCGTACAGGAGATCCGTTACCATTCCACTTATAACTTTGTGGGAGAGAGGATCGACGGCTATGACGAGCCCTGTGCGCTACTGACCAAAGAAGCTGCCTTCGCCCTCAGGAAAGTCAGCAATGAGATGAACGCGGCAGGATACCGCCTGAAGATATTTGACGCTTACCGCCCTGTCTGCGCGGTCAGGCATTTCATACTCTGGGGAATCGACGACCTGGATCTGAGGATGAAGCCGTTCTTTTATCCGGATGAGGAAAAGGAAGAACTGTTTGCCAAAGGATATATCGCAAATCAGTCCAGCCACAGCAGGGGCAGCGCCATCGACCTGACTCTCCTGGACATGCAGACAGGGAAAGAAGCGGACATGGGCAGCCCGTTTGACCTGTTCAGCCGGATCTCGCATCCGGACTGCAGGGACGTAACGGAAGAGCAGTATAAGAACAGGATGTTCCTGCAGGCTGCCATGATCAGAAGCGGTTTTGAACCGATAGACTGTGAATGGTGGCATTTCAGGCTGAAAGACGAACCGTATCCGGACACTTATTTCGAGTTCCCGGTAACTTCGTCCTACTTCAGGCCGTGAGCCGCATTCCTTGATTTGAAGATACAAGTATGGTATTGTTTTTTTGTCGCAAAGACGCGTATAAAGGCATTCCAAGCGAGGATTTGAAGCAGCGGCGCTTCAGGTTTCAAACCTGAGGCGCCTTTTTTAGAAAACAGCAGGCCGGCTTTCAGAAGGAGGACAGACTATGTGCGGAATAATGGGATATACAGGTAATCATGAGGCAGCCCCTATTCTTTTGGACGGTCTTTCGAGACTGGAATACCGCGGGTATGATTCAGCGGGTCTGGCTGTCCGTGACGGCACAGAGCTGGCCAGAGTCGTAAAGGCGACAGGACGCCTGAAGAACCTGGCGGAGAAGACCGATAACGGGCGTGCGCTGCCGGGCGCGTGCGGCATCGGCCATACGAGATGGGCTACGCATGGGGTACCGAGCCAGACCAACGCTCATCCGCATGTGAGCGGGAACGCGAAAGGATCGGCTTCCGGCCCGGTGGAATCCGACGTGGTCGGTGTCCACAACGGAATCATCGAGAACTATGAAGAACTGAAAAAGAAACTTCTGGGCCACGGATACGAGTTCTACAGCGAGACCGATACGGAAGTCGTGATCAAGCTGGTGGATTATTATTATAAAAAGTACAAGATCGGCCCCGTAGATGCGATCAACCGTATGATGGTGCGTGTCAAAGGATCCTACGCGCTGGTCATGATGTTCAAGGATTTTCCGGGTGAGATCTACGCTGCCAGGAAAGACTCCCCCCTGATCATCGGTGTGGCCGGGGAGGAGGCGTTCGCGGCTTCCGACGCGCCGGCGATCCTCAAATATACAAAGAATGTTTATTATATCGGCAACCTGGAATGCGCCAGGATCGAAGCCGGCAAAGTGACTTTTTATGACCTGAACGGCGACGTCATTGAGAAAGAGCTGACCGAGATCACCTGGGACGCGGAAGCGGCTGAAAAGGGCGGATACGAGCATTTCATGATCAAGGAGATCCATGAGCAGCCCAAGGCGATACGCGATACGCTGAACCATCTGATAAAGGACGGGAAGATCGACCTGACTGCCGCGGGCATCGACGACGAAGTCCTGGGCAGCATCAGTTCCATCCATATCGTAGCCTGCGGCTCTGCCTGGCACGTCGGTATGGCAGCGAAGTATGTGATCGAAGACCTGGCGGAGATACCGGTCTTCGCGGAGCTGGCTTCGGAATTCCGTTACAGTAAGCTCCTCCTGGAAAAGGATGCGCTGGTCATCATTATTTCCCAGTCCGGCGAGACTGCGGACTCTCTGGCAGCGCTCAGGATCGCGAAGGAGAAGGGCAACCGGACCCTTGCGATCGTCAACGTGGTCGGTTCCACGATCTCAAGGGAGGCCGATCATGTGATCTATACCATCGCGGGCCCCGAGATCGCCGTGGCCACGACTAAAGCGTACAGCGCGCAGCTGGTCGTGATGTACTGCCTGGCCATGCAGCTGGCGCAGCTTATGGGCAAACTGGAACAGGCCGAATACGGCCATATGATCGAAGAACTGGAATCGCTTCCCGATAAGATCGGGCACATCCTTGAAGACAAGGGTCGCATACAGTGGTTTTCCGCGAAGTTCTCGAACGCGAGGAACGTTTTCTTCATCGGCAGAGGACTGGATTATGCCATCAGCCTGGAAGGCAGCCTTAAGATGAAGGAGGTCAGCTATATCCACTCCGAAGCCTATGCGGCAGGAGAATTAAAGCATGGTACGATCAGCCTTCTGGAAGAGAACACGCTGGTGATCGGCGTTGTCACCCAGGATGAGCTGATCGACAAGACATTCAGCAATATGGCCGAATGCAAGGCAAGGGGCGCGTACCTCATGGGACTGACCGCGAACGGCAACTACAGTATCGAAGACCTTGCCGATTTTACGATATACATTCCCAAAACAGATCCGCATTTTGTGGCGAGCCTGGCCGTTGTCCCGCTCCAGCTTCTAGGGTATTACTCCGGTGTGGCAAGGGGCCTGGATGTGGACAAACCCAGGAACCTCGCAAAGAGTGTTACAGTTGAGTGATTTGGATAAGTGAACGAAAAGCTGTTTAAACAATATCTGGAATATGAAATAAAGGAAGACGTGCCGAAGTATGTGAAGAGCAGGATCATACAGCGGCACGGTCTTTCCAAGAAGGCGGCGAGGGCTTTCAAAAAGACCGGCGCCTATCGTGCCGAATATGAAGAAGCCCTTGCGGACGAGATAAAGCGGTATGCGTTTGAGGCAGCTGCCGCGGACAGCTCGATCACGGAACGGTACGAAAAGCTGGAGCCGCTGGCGCTGGAGATCATCGAGGCAGGGCAGCGTCCCAATTTCTCCAATATCAAACTGCAGTATACAAGGCTGAAAGAGCGGCAGGAAGTCACGGCCGCCATCGGTCCGCTCATGGACCAGCTGATGACCACTGTCCGCAGGAACATCGATCAGAAACTGCAGTCCAGGGTGATCAGGGTCCAGATCAATACCTTCCAGTTCGAAGAACTCTCTGAACGGAACGTTGATGATTTTATTGAAAACGTGACCCGGGACCCGCTCCTGTTCATCCAGAAACTCTGTACCAGGAATATAGGGAACCGTCAGTACTGCCGCGAACTGATCGGGAGGGTCTTTGACCCGGAAACGATCCTGCCGGGAGAGAGCAGATCCGAATCGGCCAAAAAAGTCTACAGGGTCCTGACCGATATGAACGGCTGGTTCGAAAAAGAGCTCCGAAAGACATACAGCGCCAGAAGAGTCATCAACCTGGTGCTGATGGGCAGCAGGTACCGGAATATCAGGCAGATCTACGAATCCAACGTCCGTATCTACAACAACATCGTTGAAGCCATTCCCGACAGGATAGAAAACCTGTTCCCGGCGACAAGGAAGATGAGCCGACATTTCATCCTGCATGTAGGCCCGACCAATTCGGGCAAAACGCATGATGCCATGGAAGCGCTGAAAAGAAGCGGTGACGGCGTTTACCTTGCACCGCTGCGCCTTTTGGCCTATGAGCAGTATGAAAGGATGAATGACAGCGGGTATCCGTGCTCGATGCTCACAGGGGAGGAGATCATTCCCAACGAAGGCGCCACATTCACTGCATGTACGATCGAGATGTGCAGCTTTGAACAGGAATATTCCTGCGCCGTGATCGACGAAGCCCAGATGGTCGCCGACAAGTTCCGGGGCGGTGCCTGGTCCAGCGCGATCCTGGGCGTAATGGCCGGCGAAGTGCATGTCTGCACGGCGCCTGAAGCGGAACAGATCCTGGTCAGGATGATCGAAATGTGCGGGGATTCCTATGAGACCGTGCGGCACGAAAGAATGACGCCGCTGGAGTTCGAAAAGGGAACCTTCAGTTTCAACAGGGACATCCGCCCGCACGACGCCTGTATCGTCTTTTCCCGCAAGCAGGTGCACAACTACGCGGCGGAACTCCAGAGAAGGGGCAGGAAGGTAAGCATCATTTACGGAAACCTTCCATACGACGTCAGGCATGAAGAGGCCCGTAAATTTGCAGAAGGCGAAAATGACTTCCTTGTGTCGACGGATGCCGTGGGCATGGGGATGAATCTGCCCATAGAACGGATCGTTTTCCTTGAAACGGAGAAGTTCGACGGGGAAAGCGTCCGGCCGCTGAAAGATGCCGAGATCAAACAGATCGCGGGCCGGGCAGGGCGGTACGGCGTATTCAATACCGGATATGTGAATTCGGTCTCGGACAGGCATATGGTCAGGGCAGCCCTGGACAGCAGGGTCGAAGAGATCGAAAAGCTATACATAGCTTTCCCGAAATCATTGCTCGGCATAGAAGGGACTTTGTCCGCCACGATAGAACAGTGGCAGAAGATCAGGCTTGCAGAAGGGATAGAACTGGAGTCGACAGACGATATGCTCTTCCTCGCCCAGAGGGCGGAAAGCTTTTCGGACAACAAGGAAATGGTCTATGAACTGGCCACGATCCCCTTCGACATCAGGAAGCAGGAACTGATGCTCATCTGGCATATACTGGCGGAAGATATCGCCGCGGAAAAACAGCCGGCGCTGAAAGGGGAACTGAACCGGATCAAACGGCTGGAAAGGTCGACAGACCGGGACATCCGGCTTTTGGAAGAGTGTTCGGAGCAGTGCGATCTTCTTTACAATTTCGACAGGAAATTCAACGCCGGCATACTCAATGAAGAGATCCGGGATGTCAGGACAGCCATCTCCAGGAAGCTCATGCAGATCCTTTCCCGGCAGAAGCTGGTGGGGAGGACCTGCAAGTACTGCGGAAAAGAACTGCCCTGGGATTATGAATATAATGTCTGCAGCCGCTGCCATGACAGGATCTATGAGCGCAGGAGGGGATAAGCGCCTGCGGAATACGGCTCCGGGACAGGCCAAGAGACCGGGATCAATACAGTCAGGGGAAAGGAACTAAAGATGGAAACGAATATCGTAACAGGTGACGGTGTACGGCTTTTCTGCAGGGTAAAAGGGGAAGGAGAACCGATCGTCATGATCCACGGAGCGATGGTGGACGCGGATTTTTATGACGGGATGCAGGAAATACTTTCAGCCAGAATGAAGGTGGTCTCATATGACAGGCGCGGATATTCGCGCAGTGAAAAAGCTTCTGATTATTCGATCGAAAGACAGGCAAGGGACGCAGCGGAGATCATAGACAGCCTCTGCGGCGGCAGGGCGTATGTCCTCGGTTGCAGCGCCGGGTCTCTTATCGCGATGAAACTGGCTGAACTGTACCCGGAGATGGTCAGGCACCTGTATATTCACGAAGCACCGGCTGTTTATTATGACGAGATCCTTAAGGAAGACGAAAAGATCTGGCTGACGGATATCTATGAGACCGCGGTGTCCGGAAAGATCTCCCGGGCTGTCATCAAATTCATACTCGGGCTTCCCGGTGCGCCGGGACCGGATCCCAGGGCAAAATCCTATACCACGGAAGCCGCCGACAGGCAGATGCGCAACAGTGATATTTATATGACATATGAATATACCGAAGCCTTCAGGCTGGAACCGGACTACTTCGACTTTGAACGGCTGAAAAAGACCTGTCAAATCACCGGACTGGCGGGGGATTCTTCGGGTGACACCTACTGCGTAAGGGCCACCAGGCTGGTAATGGATAAGCTGGGAGGAAAAATGTATTATGTCCCGGGCAGGCACAACGGCGCCAGGGACCTCCCCGGCGAGTTCGCGTCCCTCCTCCTGGGACTGACCGCGCTGGAATTGTAAAATGACCGGATCTTCCCGGCTGCGGCCGGTGCGGAATCTGTCCCTCCGGTGATTGATGAATAACGGCCGAAAAGGTACAATAATAACGGACTGTACAGTCCAGGAAGAGAATAACCGTTAATGTATTATGGGAGAAGAATTATGGCTGATTACAGGATCTTTACGATCAACCCCGGTTCCACATCTACCAAGATAGCGCTGTTTGAAGGGGAAAAGGCGCTGTTTTCAAAAACTGTCGATCATGATGCTGCAAAACTTAAAGAATTCAGCGATGTTTCCGCGCAGCTTCCTTACAGAAAAGAAACGATAATGAACGAACTTGAAGCAGCCGGGATCACACTCGACGGCGTGGATGCGTTCGTAGGCAGAGGCGGCGGCCTTCTGGCTGTGGAAGGCGGCGTTTATACGATCAACGATGTCCTCCTGGACCATGCGGTACGCGGCGCCAACGGCGTCAGCCATCCCGCCCAGCTCGGCCCGCAGATCGCCAATGAGTTTGCCCAGCAGTACGGCAAGCCTGCATTTGTCGTCAACCCGCCCGATACGGACGAGCTGATCGACGAAGCACGCATGACAGGTATCAAAGGCGTATACCGCAACGTACATCTGCATGCCCTGAACCTGAAAGAGACCGCCATCCGCCATGCGGCATCCCAGGGTAAGAAATATGAAGAACAGAATTACATCGTTTGTCACCTCGGCGGCGGCCTTTCCGTCAGTGCACACCGCAAAGGCCAGATGATCGACGGCAACGATATCGTCGGCGGTGAAGGCCCTATGGCACCCACACGCTGCGGTGCTGTTCCGGCGGCCGAACTCATCAAGATCTGCTTCGCCGAAGGCGCGGACAGAAAAGAACTGACAGCCCTCTGCCAGAAGACAGGCGGTTTCGTCTCCCACCTCGGCACCAGTGATGCCAGGGAAGTCACAAAGATGGCCCGCGAAGGAAATAAGGCGGCGGAAAGAGTCTGGAACGCGATGCTCTACCAGATCGTGAAATTTATCGGCTCCATGGCATGTGCGCTGCACGGCGAAGTCGACGGCATCCTCCTTGGCGGCGGCATGGTCTACGACGAGAGCCTCGTTGATGCCATAAAGGAAGGCTGCGGCTGGATCGCTCCGGTCTACGCATATCCCGGCGAATTCGAGATGGAAGCGATGGCGGCAGGCGCTATCCGTGCGCTGTCCGGAGAAGAGAAACTCAAGGTCTATTCCGGAGAACCGAGATGGAAAGGCTTTGACGACTGACAGCGGACTGACAGGGACTGTCAGAGATTGGCAAGGACTGGCAGCGGGAACAAGGAATAATAAGTCTGTAAGTTTGTAAGTCTATCAGTTTATAAGTAAGTTGATGAGTTTCTTGTGATTTTGAAGGGGCTGCCGCATCAGGTGATGCGGCAGCCCTGTTTTGTTTTGAGTATTAGGCTATAGCCTGTTTTGTTTGTATGGCTCCCTGCAGGGGCAAAATCAAGTTTCCAGGGAGCCATAAGCCACCGGAGCCGACAAAGCCACCGGAGCCGGCAAAGCCGGAATCAGGAACCTATTCTCTGATCGGATGCTAGCGATTGCAGCAGCACTTCAATTGAAATCTCAGTAAAAGAGATGTCTGCTCGTTTATCCACATATGCGGTGCAGGCGTAACCCGGCACGGGATGGGAAACATATTTCATGCCTTCTTCAGGCTCAGATACGGAGATCTGCCTCAGGTCTCGGGGAGAGTTCCTTTTGATAAAGGCTTCCTTGCGTGTCCAGAGTTCAAAAAAAGCGGAGGCGGGATCATCCGATGCCGCGATATACGCCCTGTCTTCATCCAGATAGAAACGCCTCATTATGGCTCCATACTGATCCGTGATCCGTTCGATATCAACGCCTAAAGGTGATCCGCTGACACCCAGGACTGCATAGGGATAGCTGTGCGATATGGAAACATAACAGCTTTCTTCCTCAGCATGCGGCCTGCCGCTTTCGTCGTGGTAAACGCTGAGGCCGCAGTACTGTTCCAAAAGGCCAGCACCGAGGCAGAGGAGGCGGTCTTTTTCCTGCCTGAAACGGCCGGACGCGGAGCGGCGGTCCGCAGATACGGCTTCATATGCTTTTTCATACAACTTCTGTTCCGACAAAGGGGAGCAGTCTGTTATATAGATCAGTGTATCCATAGCTGAATTATTTTGATGAAATTGTACATTTTACTTCAATCTGTATTAGGAAATTATCTGACTTAATTATATAATATTCTTCAAGGAGGGTATTTCATTATGAATGCATTTAATCAAACAAATCCCAAGCCCTTTTTAAGAGGCGTATCCATTATCGGGGTAGGCTGCACACCTTTCATGGAAACTCTGAATACTGAAGACTATTGCGGTATTACGGAAGGTGAGCTCTACGGATATGCTGCATTGAAGGCAATGGAAGACGCGGGAGTTTCTCCCAAAGATGTAGAGTTCTATTATCACGGTTGTGCCAGCCCGCTGAACGGCTCCAACTACCTGACCCCCAATATGCAGGTGGCTGAGTGGTTCGGTATGAGGGGCAAGGCATCTGTCCATCATTCAGAAGCATGCTGCACCGGTTATCTGGCCATTGACGAAGCTGTCCGCGCGATCGCGTCCGGCAGGTATGACGTGGTCCTGACAGGCTGCGTAGAGTTCGGTGACGCTCTGGCCATCCAGGGCAAGCCCGCTTACATCCGTGAGCCTTTCAGCTTCGAAAGGTTCCAGATCTCCACGGAATGGCTGACAGACAATGCGTATTCACGCCATCTTCTGGCCAACGTCGGTCATGACAATGTTGCCGCGTGGTATCAGGAAAAGGCCGGTCTTACAGAAGACCAGATCGACAAGGCACTTTGCCAGATGGCGATCAATGCCCGCCACAACGCGCTGAACAACCCGCTGGCCATCGACCACAAGCTGTATGAAGATGTGGCGAAGGAAGCCGGCTATGATGATGTCATGGCCTATATGCAGTCCAGCCTCAACCCGAAGGTCGGCGCGATCCAGAGAATCTCCGGCCTCGAGCACAAGTGCGACGGCGCCGCGGCAGTCATCCTCTGCGCGACAGATCTGGTCGATAAGTTCACGAGCAACAAGCCGATCGAGATCCTTGGCATCGGCAATGCTGCCCTTGAAGCCAGCAACCCCCTGCTCGAGGTCTATGCCACACAGGAAGCTACCCGTCAGGTATACGCCCTCAGCGGTGTTGCCCCGGAAGAGATAGATCTGATGTATATCAACGACTTTATCATCACATCCCAGCTTCTTGGTTCCGAGATCGCAGGTTATATTCCCGAAAACGAAGCATGGCAGTATACCATGGACGGACGTACGAACTTTGACGGCGACAAGCCGATCAACCCCAACGGCGGCCGTACAGCATTCGGCCATGCCCATGCAGCCAGCGGTCTGGCGGACGTTTATGATGCAGTCCTGCAGATGAGAGGCAAAGCGGAAGATCATCAGATCAAGAAGATACCTCATAAAGTATTCCTCCGCGGATTCGGCGGCGGACAGAATGTCTGCAACCTGATCATCGGGCAGAATGACTAAGGGAGGTGACGAAAATGGCTGTAAAACTTGAAAGACTTGTAAAAACCTATTATGAGAGCCTGAAGGCAGGTATCGTACTGGGCCGTAAGTGCCCCAAGTGCGGAGCTGTCGAATGGCCTCCGGTATACGCATGCAACGCCTGCGGCTCCCTTGAGACCGAATGGTATGTAATGAGCGGCAAGGGTGAGCTGAAGATGCTGATCATGCCTACCGTCATGAGCTTTAAGCCTGCCTACAAGGACCTGGAGCCCTATGCCTACGGTGAAGTAAAGACAGCGGAAGGCCCTGAGCGCAATGTCATGATCCTTGGCGTCACCAAGAAGAATGAAGCGTATATCCGCGCACATATGCCGTATCCCGTACATATGCAGATCGTGGACAGGGATGGCTATAAAACGGCTGTATTCGCGATCGACCCGATCGACGAGAACGGCAATCCGATCAAATCCGCACAGATGGTGAAACCGAAAAAGGTTCAGCCTGCTGCGGAAGCAGCACCCGCTCCGGCACCGGCACCTGCACCTGCTCCTGCTCCTGTTCAGGAAGCAGCACCTGCGCCTGCTCCGGCACCGGCAGCACCCGCCCCGGCTTCAGCCGCGGAAGAGACCGAGACTCTCAAGCTCCTGAAAGAGCTGGTAGCCCAGGCTTATAAGAAAGATGTTTCCGAACTGACGGCGGATACGACATTTGAAGGCGACCTGAAGGCTCCTTCAGTTGTATTCGTAGGCCTTGTTGCCCAGATCGAGGAAGAGTTCGATACGATGCTTTCGATCACAGATGCATCCGCATCCGGGACGATAGGCGGACTGGCAGCCCTTATCGACAGCAGCAACTGAACATAAGTGCGTTGTACCATACCGGACTGTACGGCAGTTCCGCAGCGGCAAGGCACAGCAGTTGATGATCAAAAAACGGAACGGCAGCAGGCCACCTGCTCCGTTCCGTTATTTTACCTGGATGGATCGTTTTATTCTGTATCAGGCAAGATTATTTTTGAGGAAAGCGATGAATTTCGGTGTCCACCATTTCAGGTAGCCGGCCTTCGTCGGATGGATAGGATCAGCCATATACAGTTCATAGTCCTTTGGCGAGACGGCATTCATCTCCGGGTCGTTCCACAGGTCCAGGACTTTGATCTTACCTTCCTGTTCCATCTTAAGGATGGCATCGACCATCTGCCCGTAGAGTTCGCTGCCGAATTTCGTTCCTGTATAGAAAAAGACGGGGCAGTGCCAGGTGTTTTTTGCATAGTCGATAATGTATTCAATGGAAGAGACGATCTTGTCAAGAGGTTTGTTTTTGGACGCATCATTTGTGGACAGCTGGCAGACAAAGGCATCGGCTTTGATATCTTTCGGGAGTTTCAGCATCCGTTCAATGTACGATCCGGGTTCATCATCGACCAGTGTTGTGCCGGAGACCGCTTCCTTGACGGAAAGGGTGCCTTCAGAAGCGTCGATGAATTCGATAAAGGACTGTTCCTGGGATGCCGCGCCGAAAGTTACGGAGCTGCCAAGATAAATGATCGATCTGCCTTTAAGGACAGAGTTTTCATCGCGGGATATGGTGCTGACATCATACTCCGGCGCATTGCCGGGCAGTTTTTTCATCATTTCCAGAAATTCTTCGAAGGTCTTGGGACGATCGGGCATGATACGGTTCTCCTTCCTGCATAAAAAAATCCTAACATATCTTAATAATTGTGTTGCTTTTTATATATTTACATACTATCATAATCTAAGTGCTCAAATGTTAACATACCTGATTATTTATACCGGCTTTGCGGCCAGCCGTTAACACAAGAAGCCAGACCCTATAATCGGAGTTTTCATAATGAAAGAGAGGAAATATCAATAATGGAAGAATCCGTAAAGAAGGAGAACAAGGCTGTCGCCAAAGGCGATATGACACGTGGCAGCGTTACAAAAGTCCTGCTGGCATTCACGATCCCGACACTGCTCACAAATTTCCTGAATTCACTGTACAATATGGCGGATTCCGTGATCGTCGGTCAGTTTGCCGGTCCGGAAGCACTGGCAGCAGTCGGTGCCAATACCTTTGTTACTATGCTCATGGTCGCGCTCTTTGTCGGTGCCGGTATCGGCGGCGGTGTGTACATCGCACAGCTGATGGGTGCACGTAAATACGACCAGATCTCGAATGCGTTCGGCAATACATACTGTCTGATCGCGCTTCTGTCCGCTATCACGGGCATCATCGCCAATATTTTTGCAGTGCCGCTTTTAACTGCACTGCATACTCCCGAGAATATCTTCGCGGATACTCTGCTTTATTTCAGGATATACTGCGCGGCCCTTCCCGGACTTGCCGTTTATTCGGCCGGTTCCGCGACCCTCAGAAGTGTCGGCGACGTAAAGGCACCGCTTTATTTCCTGATCTTCTCAGCCATCATGAACGTTGTGCTGAATATTATCTTCGTTGCTGTCTTCCATATGGGTGTTGCCGGCGTTGCCTGGGCGACATTTATCGCAGAATATGCTTCCGCTATCCTCGTCGTTGCCAGGACCAGTACCTGTAAGATGGTCAAGATCGATATCAACTCGCAGACGCTGCGCCTGCGTAAGGAACTGATCAAGATCACCCTGATGCTCGGTATTCCTTCCGCCCTCCAGATGGGTGTAAACTCTATGGGCAATGTTCTGTGCCAGCGTTATCTGAATGAATTCGGTTCCAGCGCTGTTGCCGCCGTTACAAGCGCCATGAAGCTGGATAACTTCATCCTGATGCCTGCAATGTCGATCTCTATGGCCATGTCTGTTTTCTTCGGACAGAACCTGGCAGCCGGGAAAGTGGATCGTGTCCATAAAGGCGCCAAGCTCGGCATGGGTATGTGTATCGGTATTTCTCTTGTGCTCTCCGTGGTCATTTATGTCGGTGCCAGGGCCGGTATCAGACTGTTTACCTCGGATGAAGAAGTTATCGAGATCGGTGCAGGTATGCTGCGGATCATGGCCCTGTTCTACTGGGCAATGGGCGGTTTCAACGCCTTCACCGGAATGTTCAGAGGCGCAGGCGATACAATGTCTGTCATGATCATTTCGATCATCGGCGTATTAGTCCGTGTTCCCGTTACATATTTCATCTGCGCGCGCCCGCATATCTTCAACAACTACTTCTGGTCACTGATCATCGCCAACGTTCTTATGTTTACACTGGCGATCATCCACTACTTCCGCGGTAACTGGAAGAATAAGGTCGTTGTCAGGATAGATGAAAAAGACCGGGATATCTGAGCTACGGGATACATGTGATCTCTGAAACATCTAGTCCCTGGGGTATCTCATACTTGGATATGCGTGCCGGATGTCTTGCTGAATTGCCGTCCTGTTTATGCGGCGTAACAGCAATAATGATTGAGTAAAAACAGCGCTGCCTGAAAATATACAATCAGGCAGCGCTGCTTTTTTATTGGTATTCTGACGCTGCAGCACAGATCATTTCAACCGGACCGCGTAAGCGGGACGGGAAACCCGATGCGCCGGCACTGGGACTGTTTATCGAATATAAGTGATGAAGGTTTTTCGGCTTAAAAAAGAAATACTGCGTATATAAGCCGTTATTGCATGGCTCTGATACGGCCTGGACTATAGAAATGTTGCTGTAGGCCGATTATTTCAGCTTTGGATACGGCCTGGATTATAGAAATGTTGTTGTAGGCCGACGGTTTTAGCTTTGGATACGGCCTGGATTATAAAATTGTTGATATAGGCCGATTATTTCAGCTTTGGATACGGCCTGGATTATAAAATTGTTGATATAGGCCGATTATTTCAGCTTTGGATACAGCCTGGATTATAAAAATGTTGTTGTAGGCCGACAGTTTCAGCTTTGGATTCGGCCTGGATTATAGAAATGTTGCTGTGGGCCGATTATTTCAGTTTTGGATACGGCCTGGATTAGTGGGCCGATTATTTCAGCTTTGGATACGGCCTGGATTATAGAAATGTTGCTGTAGGCCGACAATTTAAGCTTTGGATACGGCCTGGATCATAGAATTGTTGCTGTAGGCCGATTATTTCAGCTTTGGATTCGGCCTGGATGCATAGTTTTAAAGTCTAAGCCGAAAAAAGGCAAAGCTTTAACGGCCTGAAATACAAGTATAGAAAAACAAGCCGAATGAAGCGAGAGTCAAGACGGCCTGGATGCATAGTTTTGAAGTCTAAGCCGAAAAAAGCAAAGCTTCAACGGCCTGGAATCAAAATATTGAAAAACAAGCCAATTATAGAAAAACTAGCCGAATCAAGCGAAAGCCAGGAAGGCCTAAAAGAATATAACCAATGTATAAGCCGTAAGCGGCCGATAAATCCTGAAAAGTCCTGCAAAATCCCCAAAACCCGTAAAGATCTTAAAGGCCAGATAAGACAATGAGAAATAACAGCCATGTCATATTATTATTTCGCTCATGAGCGGCGGCGTATACATTATAATGAGAGCAGCGAAGCAAGAGCAGCGAAGCAAGAGCAGCGAAACAAAGTAGTGAAAAAAGCACCGAAACGCAGCTGCCCGTCCACTGATCGTAAAGAGGAGCTTTCATGAAGTTTTTTCATCTGTCGGATCTGCATATCGGTCTGAAACTGATAGGCAGGGACCTGGCAGCAGACCAGGAATATATACTGAATGAGATCGTAAGAAAAGCCGGTGAGCGCCGCCCCGATGCTGTTGTTATCGCCGGCGATATATATGACCGGGCTGTGCCTTCAGCGGAAGCCGTCGATATGTTCGACCGCTTTATAACAGCTCTGGCCGGGGCAGTTCCGGAAGCGGCGATCATGGTGATCAGCGGGAATCATGACAGCCCGGCCAGGATCAACCTGATGAGGGAACTGTTAACTTCCCGCAGGGTATATATGATAGGGCACCCGCCTGTTAGGGAAGATGAGTATATCGAAAAGGTGACGCTGACTGATGCATACGGTGAAGTGCATTTCTATCTGCTGCCGTTCGTGCGTCCGTCCATGGTGCGCCTGATCACAGGATATGATGATAACGGCAATTCCCTGACCTACGATGAGGCTGTCCGCAGACTGATCGCCAGGGAGAAGATCGATACCGCAGAGCGGAATGTCCTGGTCAGCCATCAGTTTTATCTGCCGGCCGGCAAAGAAGCAGACGAAATCGAACGCATGGATTCAGAGATCCGTACAGTCGGGAATATTGATGAAGTTGGCGCTGATATCCTGCAGCCGTTTGATTATGCCGCACTGGGGCATATCCATAAACCGATGAGCGTTGGGAGCAATGAATACAGATACTGCGGAACGCCGCTTGCCTGTTCCTTCAGTGAAGCAGGGCAGGAGAAAGGCATTATCGAAGTGGAAATTGGACCGAAGGGTTCTGTCAGAACAGAAGTCATTCCGCTCATCCCGCTGCGGCAGGTACGCATCGTCAGCGGCACCCTGTCGGAAGTCCTTATGAAAGCCTGCGACGATTATATTACCGTAGAGCTTGAAAATGAGGCGGGCAATGAACAGGGAAGGAGCCTCACGGAGACCGGGGACCCGTCGGAGATATATGACCGGATCAGGGAAGCGTTTCCCAATCTGCTGGAGATACGCAGGAAGGATGTCCGCGGGGCAAGTTATGACAGAGGGGCCACGAATGCGGAGGCGGTACCGGACCCTGTCAGTCTGTGCACCGCATTTTTGAATGATCTGGACGATACGGAACTGTCCATCCTTACGGATGTGATCAACAGTGTGATGGGAGGCAGCAGGGATGAGACCGCTTAAGATCACCATGCGGGCCTTCGGGTCATATGGAAAAGAGACCACGGCAGACTTCACTGTTCCCGGACAGAATCTCTTCCTGGTAACGGGGGATACAGGCGCCGGCAAGACGACGATCTTCGACGCGATCGTGTTTGCCCTGTATGGCCAGGTCGGATCGGAGATCTCGCCCAGGACAGGCACTGACCTGCAGAGCCATTTTGCCGCTGTTTCGGAAGAACCTTTTGTCGAACTTGTCTTTACGGAACGCTATGGCGCAGGCGAAGGGACGTATATGGTCAGGCGCGTGCCCCAGCATCTTCGCGAGCGCAAAAGGGGGAGCGGCGGCAGCATCAGTGTAAACGAGAATGTCTCGCTGACCATGCCGGACGGTACTGAATTCGCAGGCAGGATCAGGGAAACGGATGAAAAGATAGAAGAGATCGTAGGACTGACCAGGGAACAGTTCATGAAGGTCGCCATGATAGCCCAGGGCGAGTTCATGGAGCTTCTGCGTTCCGATCCCGGCAAGAAAAAAGAGATCTTCCGCAAACTGTTCGGTACAGGAATATATGAGGATATAGTCCGCGAACTGGACAGACGCGTCAAGACCCTGAGGGCCGGTTTAATCAATCTGCAGACTTTCGTCCGTACGGAAGCCGTCCATGTCACTGTCCCCGAGGGCTGTGAACTGCCGAAGGAGCTGGACGAGCGTCTGCGGAAGATCACTTCGTCGGAAAAATACAGCAGGTACGATACGGAATCCTTCCTGCTGTGTCTGGATGATCTGTGCAGTGAACTGGATAAAAGGAATACCGCAGCTGCTGCGGACCTTGCTGCAGCGAAAAAGGAAAATGACCTCTGCAGGGATGAATATAACAGTGCTAATGAGCTGCAGAATGCTTTTGCCGGACTGGATGGCGCACGTAAAGAATTGGAAAAGCTCCAGGCGGAAGAGGCCGGTATAGCGGAAGACAGAAAGCTTGCCGCGGCAATAGCCGCTGCCTATGAGGTCTATGCGGTATACAGGCTGTATGCGGAAGCCGCACAGATCAGGTCAAAAACGGAAACAGACCTGGAGCGGGAAAAAAGCGCACTGCCGGGCCTTATCAGCGCGGAGAGCAAAGCCCTGGAAGAAGCAGCTTCCGCCCAGGAAGCCGCGGTGAAGCAGCAGGAAGAGTTCACGATCGTCAGCGAAAGAGTATCTAAAGCGAATGCGCTCTTTGAGAGGATAGGAACGGCAGAAAAGGAACTGGAAAAGAGCAGGACAAAACAGCAGGCAGCTGAAGCAAAGCTGGAAAAGACACAGTCCGAACAGAAGGATCTGGAAGATAAAGAGACAGCCCTTCGGGAAGAAGCCGGCAGACTCTCCGACATCGACAGGCTCTTTGCAATGTGGAAGGTACGTAAGGCGGAAGCCGACGCCATCCATGATGATATAAAAGAAGCTGAAGGGTTTCAGATAAAAACGGCTGCGCAGAGGGAAAAAGCCGAAGAAGCTGTGAAGGCATACGAAGCGGCGAGGCTCAGGTATGCTGAAAAGAACGCCGAATATCTGCAGAAACAGACAGTGTTCCTTGATGCCCAGGCAGGCTTTATAGCCAGGGAAAAGCTCCGTCCCGGAAAACCCTGCCCGGTGTGCGGCTCGACAGAGCACCCGGCACCGTGCGTGCTGACGGATGAGCATAAAGAGATAACCCGGGAACTTCTGGATGAGCTGGCCGGGGAGACTGCCGAACTGGGCAGGCGCCAGGAAGAGAAGGCGGCAGACTCCGGTGCGGAAACAGAAGCGTTGAGGCAGATGGAAGATAATCTCACGGGCATGACATCCAGGCTTGCTGCCAGATATGCGAAGGCTTTCGGACAGACAGATGCGTCAGGAAACAGCACCGATAACGGTATCGAATCTGTTCGTGCCGCGCTTGAGGCAATGCTGCCCGCGCTGTTGAGTGAAGGTGCGGATCTGGAGAAAAAGAGCGCAAGGCTCCGGGAGATCGATTCTTTCTTCGAAAATATGGAGGCCAGAAAGGCCGCGCTTAAAGAAGCGCTGGTAAGTGCGTCCGCCGAAACGGACGCAGCCCGTCAGGAAACAACACGTACCGGCACCCTGCTGGCTGAGTTGGAAGGGCAGAAGACTTATGCATCTGCCGAAGAGGCAGAGAAAGCTCAGAAGGATGCTGCTGAGAAAAAACAGGAAAAGGATGATGTGCTGCTAAAGGCGGAGAAGCATGCACAGGAGTGTACGGAAAAGAAAGTCCATTCCCAGACCCTGATCAGGCAGTTCAGCGATGTCCTGCCCGATCAGCAGAAGGCGGAAGCAGACAGGCGCGCGGAATATGAAAGCGCCCTTACGCTGAAAGCCATGGCAGAAGACAGATGGAAAGAACTGACCGGGAACTTCAGTGCGGACACAGCAGCCGTGCTGCAGGAAAAGGTAAGACAGCACGAAAGCAGCATGGCAAAAGAAAAAGGCGCACTGGAAAGCTTTACCGCGACGATAGCCGGCAGGGAAAGACCTGATATGGACAGGCTCCGGGAAAAGCTGGATAACTCTGCCAAGAGACTGGAAAAGGCCCAAACCATTTCTGCGGACATCGCAAACAGTCTTAAAGCGGATAAAGACGCTTACTGGCGTATCAGGGAGAAAACGGATGAAGCCAAGCAGAAGTCCGGGGAACTGGAGGTGACGGAAAGCCTGTTCAACAGACTGTCCGGTAAGGTCCGCGGATCCAGGATGGACATTGAGACCTACGTCCAGCGATATTATCTGGACCGTATCCTGAAAGCCGCCAACTTCAGATTCAGCCAGATGTCGGGCGGCCAGTTCGAACTCAGGATGGTCGAAGACAGCCAGGCCGGAGAAGGCAAGAACAGGGGCCTTGATCTGATGGTCTATTCCACGATCACCGGGAGGGAGAGAGAGATCAGGACTCTTTCCGGCGGTGAATCCTTTATGGCCGCGCTCTCCGTAGCGCTGGGCATGGCGGACCAGATCACCGAGAGCAGTTCGGCGGTCAATCTGGATATCATGTTCATCGATGAAGGTTTCGGCTCTCTCGACGAACATTCCCTCGATCAGGCCGTCCGCGTGCTGAAGAAAATGGCTGAAGGCTCAAGGCTGGTCGGCATTATTTCACATGTTTCGGAACTGCGCTCCCAGATCGACGACCAGTTGATCGTGACCAGGGACGACGCCGGCAGCCATATCAGGTGGCAGGTAAGCTGAACGATACAGTGGAAAGAAGAATGGCAGAAACGATACGGGAGAAATAAGAATGACGGATAACGGATCCCACAATAAACAGAAGAAGATCGCCCTTGTCAGCGACGTGACCGGTTTCGGACGCTGTGCCGCCGCCATCCAGCTGCCGGTCATTTCGGCGCTGAAAGTGCAGTGCTGCCTGCTTCCCACCGCGGTCCTATCCAATCATACCGCATTTGAAGACCATTTCATGATGGACCTGACGCCGCAGCTGCCTGCTTATATCGAACAATGGAAGAAGCTGGGGCTGGAGTTTGAAGGCATCTGTACCGGTTTCCTTGGCAGCGCAGCGCAGGCGGACATCATCAGCGGGTTTATCGACGGCTTCCGTACAGAGCGGACGATAGTGGTCGTCGACCCTGTCATGGGTGACCACGGAAAAGCGTATAAGACATGCACGGCGGACGTTTGTGAAAAGATGAAAGACCTCGTCAGGAAAGCCGATATAGCCCTTCCAAACGTAACGGAAGCCTGTATCCTGACCGGAACAGAGTATCGTGAGGACTTCAAGATAAAAGAACTGACCGGACTTGCCGCGGAAATATCTGCTTCCGGACCGGAAAAAGTCGTGATCACCGGGATCAGCCAGGGCAGTTTTATCGCAAATCTCTGCTATAGCAGGGACGGTTCCGCCGTTCTTGTCAGGACAAAACGCGTAAGCAGCTCACGCTTTGGCACGGGAGATATCTTTTCCGCCATCATCAGCGCAGACGCGGTGAACGGCGTCAGCCTTGAACGGTCCGTCCGCCGTGCGGCTGATTTTATCAGGAAATGTATCCTTAAAACAGAAGATATGGATCTTCCGCTGACTGACGGCGTATGTTTTGAAGAACTGCTGGGGGAACTGCATCGGTAATGACATCACGGGAGCCGGCAAAGAGCTTTATCGCCATCGATCTCAAGTCTTTCTATGCCTCCGTCGAATGCATCGAACGGAAGCTGGACCCGCTGCGCACAAATCTTGTCGTGGCCGACGCATCCCGCACCGAAAAAACGATCTGTCTGGCAGTTTCTCCGACCCTGAAAGCGCTGGGTATTCCCGGCAGGGCAAGGCTATTTGAAGTCATACAGCAGGTCAGTAAGGCCAATGCCTTAAGAAAAGCTAAAAGAGGCGGCACTCCTTCAACGGGGATCTCCTGTGACGCAAAGGAACTGGAAGAAGATCCGGAAAAGGACATCGGCTTTGTGACTGCCGTTCCGCGCATGTCCCTGTACATGGAATACAGCACCCGGATCATCGGCATCTATCTGAAATATGTTGCCCGGGAAGATATCCATGTTTACTCTGTCGACGAAGTCTTGATCGATGCGGCGCCTTATCTCAAAGCGGCCGGAATGAGCGCGCGCGAAATGTGCGCGGCCATGATCAGGGACGTGGCGGCGCAGACAGGCCTGACCGCAGCCGGAGGGGTCGGGACCAACCTGTACCTTTGCAAGGTCGCGATGGATATCATGGCCAAGCATACCGCGCCGGATGAAGAAGGCGTCCGTATCGCGGAACTGGACGAGACGAGTTACCGCAGGTATTTCTGGGCGCACAGACCGCTGACGGACTTCTGGCGGGTAGGCAGGGGTACGGCTTCCAAACTGGACAGGTACGGGATCAGGACGATGGGCGATATCGCCGTGACTTCGCTGGAGAACCCGGATCTTCTCTATAAACTGCTCGGCATTAACGCGGAACTTCTGATCGATCATGCCTGGGGAAGGGAAACGGCAACGATGGAATCGATACGGCATTACCGGCCGGCTTCGGAAAGCACCGGTTCCGGCCAGGTCCTGCCGGGGCCGTATACAGCACAGAAAGCCAGGCTGATCGTTTCGGAAATGGCGGAAGAACTCGCCATGGAACTGTTCGACAAGCAGCTGGTCACAGACCAGATCGTTCTGACAGCCGGTTATGACATCAGCAACCTGACGGATCCGGATATCGCAGCGAAGTATAAAGGAGAGATCACCACGGACTGGTACGGCAGGAAGATCCCGAAGCACGCCCACGGTACGATCCGGCTGCCGCAGCCGACCAACCTGGCCGGCACCATTATTTCCTTCAGCGAACAGCTTTATGATTCCATCATCGATGAACATCTCCTGGTCAGGCGCATATTTATAACGGCAGGGCATACTGCGCCGGCCGGTGCGAAAGCTGTACCCGGCAGCGCCGGACAGAGCGCCAAAGATCCTGCTCCGGACAGTGCGGGCTTCGAACAGATGTCTCTGTTTGATATGGGACTGAAAACAGAAGGGACAGAAAACAGGGAAGATCCGGATAAACTTAACAGAGTACAGCAGGCAATGGCAGATATCCGGAGAAAATTCGGGGCCGGCGCCGTTATGAGAGGACGGGACCTCGAAGAAGGCGCGACAGCGGCTGACAGGAAAAAACAGATCGGAGGACATAAAGCATGAAGATCTCCCCGCAGCTGGAAAGGGATGCCAGGGAAGCCGAACGGCTGTATGGACGGATCATGTACGCGGACCCGCCGGGACCGGATCCGAAGAAGCATCCGCGCATGAGCATGGAACAGAGGGCGGCACAGTTTCTCCCGTTTTCAGCCCTTAAAGGCTATGACGATGCTGTGGAAGAAAAGGCGAGGGTCACAGACAGCCGGCCTGAGCTGGATGAAGACCAGAAACAGATACTGGACGAAAAGCTGAATGAGATCCTGTATCTGATGCGGGAGGGTGATAAGGATCACGGTATAAACGCTGTCATTTCCCATTTTGTACCGGATGTACGAAAAGAAGGAGGAAATATACATACGGTTGCCGGGGAGATCAAAAAGATCGATATACGTAATGATCTGATAGTGCTGCAGGATGGCACGCGCATCGCGATATCCGGGATCGTAGACATTGATCTTGCCGGGCACAGAAGCTTTGAACTGCCGGAGCCCTTTGGAATATAAAGATCTGCATGCGCACAGGAGGCTTACAGCCTCCCTTTTCTGTTATATAATCTAGAAGAAACCATTTTATTCTCAATTCTTATGGGGGAATCATGAAAACTCGAAGACTGACGAAAAAGGAAATGTGGATCTTTGCGGTCGGACAGCTGGGCTGGTCGATCCTCGGAGGGATCATCAATACCTGGCTGGTGACGTTCTATCTGCCGACGAGCGGCTCGGTGGAAGCAGGGGCAAAGTTCTATATCCCGACAGGCCTGGTCGTATTCGGCGTACTTACTGTCCTTGGCTTGATCACATTTGTCTGCCGTATCTTTGACGCGGTGACGGACCCGCTCATCGCATCTCTTTCCGACAGGAGCACGAACCCGAAAGGCCGCAGGATCCCGTTCATGGCCAAGGCATCCGTACCGTTTGCCGTGATCACGGTCCTGGTATTCTGCGCGCCCGTGGACCACATCAGCGGGATCAACATAGCATGGATCCTGTTCTTCCTGATCCTTTTCTACCTGTTTATGACGATGTACTGCACGCCGTACAACGCGCTGATCTCTGAATTCGGCAAAACACAGGACGACCGTATGTACATCTCGACCGCGATCTCGCTGACGTTCTTCTTCGGGACGCTGATCGCGTATCTGCCTTTTATGCTGGCAGGGCCTTTGCAGAGCATGGTCAGCTACAGCTGGAGCTACAGGATCTGGTTCATCGTTCTGGCCGTTGTCGCGCTGATATGCCTGCTGGTCCCTGTCTTAAGGCTCAATGAAAAAGACTTTATCGATGCGAGGCCTTCCGATTCCGATATGTTCAGAAGCCTCAGCTCGACCTTCAAGAACAGGGATTTCCTGAAGTTCGCGTCGTCCGATATCGCTTACTGGGTAGGACTTACGCTCTTCCAGACAGGACTTCCGTTCTTCGTAAAGGTATCGATGCAGCTGGATGAATTCTATACGACAGTATTCCTTGGCGGCATGACAGTGCTGTCAGCCTGCTTCTATCCGATCGTCTCAAAGCTCGTATCCAGATTCGGCAAGAAGAAACTGGTCATCACCGGTTTCCTGGGACTGGCACTGGCATATGTCATCACCGCCCTGATCGGCATCCTGCCCCTGCCGGGGATGGTATTCGGCATCCTGATCGTCGTGATCGCCGCTTTCCCGATGGCGCTCCTGGGCATCATCCCGCAGTCTATTGTTGCCGATGTCGCTGAAGAAGACGCGATTGTGACAGGGGAGAAAAGAGAAGGCATGTTCTTTGCGGCCAGGACTTTTGCCATGAAGTTCGGCCAGTCTGTGGCCATGCTGGCGTTCACCTCCCTGGCGGTGCTGGGCACGGTACAGGATATCACCAGCAACGACCTGACGGCTTCCGAGACGGGGCTGCGCATCGTTGCGATCGTCGCGGTGCTGTTCTGTGTGCTGGGGGCAGTGATCCTTTCCTTCTATAACGAAAAGAAGGTCATGGATACCATCGGCAGCGCGAAGAAGGAGTAAGGCGATGGAATTCAGCCTAACATATACTGTCGGCGGGAGGACCGTTACCTCGTCGGAGACAGAAAACGAAGATTACAGGCTGGAAATAACGGAAGATGAGGGCGGGGCTGTTTTTAAGCCGGAAGGTTCCGTTTTCACGATGAAGATCATCGCGAAACATCCGCTGACTATGGTCAAATCCAAGGTCATGATGCCGCAGAATCTGTCAAAAGGGGACTGGATCTATGCGAACGGCTTCCAGTCCTGGACAGACACGAGGGAGTATTCCTATGACGAAGACCTCTGGGACATCAGGAAAGTACCGGCTTTTATCCGGGACAGGTTCCATTTCGAATCCTATGGGGATGCATACTTCTACAAATATAAAGATAACGAAACACACAGCTTCGATTTCGGTTATGTCCGGCATCCTGACGGACAGGCTGAGCTGATCGGATCACGCAATTATGAGAATGCCTATCTTATCATGGCATATGAAAAGGACCGGAACCGCGTGACCGCGAGGACCGACTGTGCGGGTAAATATGTGGACAGTGAATTTACGCTGTTCGATCTTATCCTGTATTCCGGTAAGCCTGTACAGATCCTGCGCAGGTATTTTGAAAGCCTGGGCAAGTGCGAGGCGGGACCGCTTAGGGGATATACCTCCTGGTACCGGTTTTATCAGGATATCAACGAAGAGAAGATGCTGGAGAACTTAAAGAGCATCGAACATTCGGAATTTGACCTGTTCCAGATAGACGACGGGTATGAGACTTTTGTCGGCGACTGGCTCGACGTGGATGAAAAGAAATTCCCGTCAGGCCTTCTTCCCATCGTGGATAAGATCCATGAAAAAGGCCTGCTGGCCGGGTTGTGGCTCGCCCCGTTCGTATGTGAGACGAAGAGCCGCGTATATACGGAACATCCCGACTGGCTCTACAGAGATGCTGACGGCGAACCGGTATTTGCGGGCAGCAACTGGAGCGGTGATGTGGTGCTGGATGTCCGCAAGGAGGAAGTGCGGGAATATGTACGCGGCGTGCTGAAGCATTATGCGGATATGGGCTTTGATTTCTTCAAACTGGACTTTTTGTATGCCGCTGCATTGATCAATGAACCGAGCGGGATGACCCGGGCCGAGATCATGCGGGACGGCATGAAGCTTCTGAGGGAAAGCCTGAAAGATAAACAGATCCTGGCCTGCGGCGTTCCGCTGTCGTCGGCGTTCGGAATGGTGGAGTACTGCAGGATCGGCCCGGATGTCTCGCTGCGCTTCGACGATGTTTTCTATATGCGCTGGATGCACAGGGAACGCATCTCCACAAAAGTCACTCTCCAGAATACTGTGTTCCGCAGCTGTATGGACGGGACGGTGTTCCGGTGCGACCCGGACGTCTTCCTGCTCAGGGACACCGATATCCGCCTCAACAGGCTTCAGCGCAGGGCGCTGGTCATGCTGAACCACCTGTGCGGATCTGTTTATATGACGAGCGACGATGTAGGCAGCTATGATGCGGAAAAGAAGGCGCTCCTTAAGGAGGCCAGGAGCCTGTCCGGTTCTGTGATAGAAGACATAAGCTTCGACGGCAGGATCATCACCCTGCTTTACCGGCGCAGGACGGATGAAGAAGGCGATGTGCTGTCGGAACTGAAATACGATACCAGAAAAGGAGTACTGACCGATGGATAAGAGCAGCATCATATTCGGAAATCCGATCGATGCAAAAACGCTGCAAAAAGCGGAAAGATCAAAGCAGAAATTCCTGAAGAAGTTCGGAGACGATACACAGAAGGTATATCATCTTGGCCTTTCTCCGATAAGCCAGATCGATGAGATCAGGATGCAGAACCTGGTACTGGCGGACAAACCGCTGGTGCTGCCGGATAACCCGCTCATCGTCGGCAATATCCGTATGGGATTCGGACATTACCGCATTTCGATGGCGATCGCTTCCTGTGCCCAGGCTATGGGTTACTCGCCTGTATGGTTCGACCTTGCTTCTTTCGACGCCACAGGTTCCGCAATGATCCGTTCCCAGAACGACCTGTATTCGCTGGGATCACGGATCTCCCAGAAAAGCCGTCTGTTCAACAGGTTCGTCTGGGAGCCGATAAACAGCGAAGGCTTTAAAAAGATCACATACAACGCTTCCGATCAGAAGAATGCGGAACTCCTTGTGCCGTTATACCGCGACCTGCCGAAGGACGTGCCTTTCGTTGCGACACATGTCTGGCCCAGCCAGGGTGCTGTCCATGCGGGGCTGACCCATGTCGTAAACGCTGTCCCGGACAACTGGCCGATGGGCCTGCACCTGTCCGAAGGCGCCCTCCATGCCGTGCAGACGCCCTTTGCCTACCTGGGATACAAATCCCTTAACGGTTTCGCGAAGGAACCCCTGAAGCATATGCCTGACGATGCGTTATTTGAAGTCGGTCATTTTGTGGATCACGAACTGACCGCAAATATAGAGAAGGACTGCGAAGCACGCATTGAAAGGCAGAAGAGCGGTGCACCCGTGCGTTTCCTTCTGACCGTCGGCGGTGCCGGCGCGGGAGCTGACCTGTATATCGATATGGTCAGACATCTGCTCGGTTATGTTAAGCAGAAGAAAGCGGAGATCATCATTAACTTCGGTGACCACCTGGATATGTGGGAACTCTTCAGGAAGAAGATCCCGGGGATCGAACAGCTGACGGAGACTTACTTTAATGATTATGCTTCCTTCCATGATTTCGCGGCAAGGCTCCCGGATGATGGGGCCCGGAAGTTCGGCGGGGATACCGGCATTGCGGCTGTCTGTAATAAGGACATCTTCGAAGCGGTCTATTCCACCAACCTCCTGATGAGGAGCTGTGATGTGCTGGTCACCAAACCCGGGGAACTTGTATTCTATCCGGTGCCTAAACTCTTCATGCGCCATATTGGCGGGCATGAAGTATACGGAGCGCTGCATGCGCAGGAGATCGGCGATGCTACGAACGAGTGCAGGACATCGGGATCGATCTGCGCGATGATCGATACTCTGATCGGCGACAGACAGATCCTTATCCACATGTCGCAGCGTATCATGGAACTGAAAGAGTACGGCATCTATAACGGCGGCTACGAGGTCGTGAAGCTGGCGGCAGGGAAATAAAACGGCGTATAAATAAAAAGGACTGAGACCGGTATGATGGTGATATGTACCCCCTTTCCTGGACAACCAGGGAAGGGGGTTTTACTTTGCGCTATTCATACGAGTTTAAACGAAAATGTATTGAACTGTATCGGGATGGTAAGTGGCCTGAAACTCCAGAAGATGTTAAACAAAGGCACTT
>JAFVHP010000008.1 GCA_017474455.1 Lachnospiraceae bacterium | reverse complement strand
CCAAGCGCGCTGCGACCAATGCCCTGAGCTCCGTCATGCGCAACGGCAGCAGTTCCATCATCCGCGGACTGTTCGGGACTCTCCAGTAACTGTAATCACCCATAAGACAAATCCCCCGCCTCCCGGCGGGGGATTATTGCTTTATGTTGGCGATGTGTTATCTAAAACAGTTATCCCGCCGAAGGCGGGATAACCGAATATATACTGTCTTATGCGGGTTCGTAGCTCTTTCCGGTCTGGTTTCCGTCCGCGTCATAGTCGATGTCTTCCATCAGTGCCGGATCGACCCGGCTGCGCTTTTTGACGGTCATGCCCTTGCCCTGCAGATTGAAGACCCAGATCTTATACCCCGGAAAGTCCGGATCCTCCTTGCGGAAGACGCCGGTCTCGTTCAGCCTGCAGAACTTTGCCCGGCCTTCCGGTGTATCCAGAAGATCGCCGGGACCGTTATAATAGAGGGGATCCCGGGAAGCCTGCTTCTTGAAGGCCTCCCAGTTTTCATCCAGTGCTTTCATCACGTCATTCGGTTGAATCATGTTGAAATCCTGCTCCTTTGATAAAGCTTTGCTGTTATTATCCCGGATTCCGCCTGAAAAAGCAAGCGTTTCTTTCCGGTATGGGACTATTTTTACAATTCCTTTCAAAAAGTACATAGACAAGCCTTGTCGCGCATGATATAATCGCTTCGTTTTAAATAATAATAACGAATTCTGTTAATATATGAAGGGATGATCGACATGCCGAAACCGGTAGTGATTACCGCTGACAGCACCTGCGACCTGTCTAAGGATCTTCTGGAACGTTATGACATTCGGGTGGTTCCGCTTACGATTACGCTGGGCGAGGATACGTTTCTGGACGGAAGCGGCTTTACCCCGCTGGAGATGTATGCCCGCTACCGCCAGGACGGGACCCTGCCGAAGACCTCTGCGGTCGGGGTGCAGGAGTTTATCGACTTCTTCTCGCAGTTTACCCGCGAGGGCTTTTCCGTTGTACATCTGGACATCAGTTCTGAACTCTCCAATTCCTATAACGCCGCCTGCATGGCCGCATCCGAGCTGGGCGGCATCCATGTGGTGGACACGCGCATGCTTTCTACCGGCATCGGCCTGCTGGCCATTGAGGGCGCGGAATGCCGCGACCGGGGAATGGGCGCCAGGGACATCGCCGCGCATCTTCGTGAACTGAGCGCCAAGGTCCAGACCAGCTTTGTCCTGGACACGCTGGAGTTCATGTGGAAGGGCGGCCGCTGCACCGGTGTTGCGGCGCTGGGGGCAAACCTCCTGCACCTCAAGCCGGCTCTTGAGATGAAGGACGGCAAGCTTGTCGTCTACAAAAAATACCGCGGCAGCATCGAGCATGTCTACAAGCAGTATATCCGGGAGCGCCTGAGCGGGCGCAAGGTCCGGCCTGGCCACGTGTTTATCACCGATTCCGGTGAAGTGGCAGAGAGCACGGTGGAAGAGCTTTGTTCTCTGGTCTGGGAACTGATCCCCGTGGAAGAGATTCATCATACTCTGGCCGGCTGTACGATTTCGACCCACTGCGGTCCCAAGACGCTCGGCATCCTGTTTATCGAGGAATGACTGCGCCTGCAGCCGCTGAACAGGTTCTGCGGCTGAATGCTTCTAAATTACAGAACAGTGAGATTATTTCATGCAACTGGAAGAACTCAAGCTGATTACTGCGAGCAATATT
>JAFVHP010000007.1 GCA_017474455.1 Lachnospiraceae bacterium | reverse complement strand
TGCCTCTTTTGAGGCTTCTTTTTAAAGAATATTTTCAGGGTTGCATTTCTGTCTGGTTATCTTTAATTCTCTTTTGAATATACATCTCATATATGCAGGGCATATATGATAACGGAGAAAGAGGGATTTGAACCCTCGCGCCGGTTCTCCCGACCTACTCCCTTTCCAGGGGAGCCCCTTCGGCCACTTGGGTATTTCTCCAAAAGTCCGAATCTGAAAACTGTATTACGGAGTTATATCTGAGTTTCGATCATCCTGCGGAAACTCATAACGGAGAGGATGGGATTCGAACCCATGTGCCCTTTCGGACAAACGGTTTTCAAGACCGCCTCGTTATGACCGCTTCGATACCTCTCCGGGTCTGCAGTTCCTTTTAACAAGCTCCTGTGGAACGTGCTTTAGTATCATAACAAACCATCGATTTTGTGTCAATCAATAAAGCAGAAAAATAATGACCAAAAAAAACCGATAAAAATTAAACTTAAATCAGCAACTTTATACATGCATCCGCTGCACTTCAAACACTGCAAAGCATCAGCTTAATAAAGTGTCAGCAAGGCAGACAGACACCTGTCTTCCGGAGATAATCTCCTCCTGCATTTCAGGGCCTGTCTGCCTGCCGGCTTATTCCCGTTATCGTTCACCGACATGTACCGGGAATGAACAGATTATTATGATCACTCATTCAGATCCTGTATCAGGGCAGCCGCTTCCATACCGGCGATACGTCCGCTGTTGACAGCCCAGCCCATAGAGTTGCCGGGAAGAAGGAACATATAGCTGTCATCATACAGGTTGCAGGCGTCTGCACCTGCTGCATACAGTCCGGGTATAGGATAAAAATCACTGTCACATACTTCACAGTTCTCATTGATGCGGATGCCGCCCACTGTGCCGTAACCGCCGGGCATGATCTTGCACGCGTAATACGGAGCCTTGACAAGAGGTCTCATATACTCTCTTCTCTTAAAGAACTCAGCATCATAGGTCTCGCAGAAATGATTATAATCCTCGACTGTCTGGACAAGGTTTTCTTCATCGATGCCTGTCATCTGTGCCAGTTCCTCGATCGAATCGGCGACAAACAGTCCGAGTGACGGATCTTCCTTTGCGATCTTTGCAGCTTCACCGAACTCGGAAACGTCCGCTTCCGGATCCACAAGGCTCACAAAATCAATACCGTTCTTCATATAATAACGGGCGATCGAACTGTCGATGATCATAAAGCCCGTACGATCCTTCTGGTGGGAAACAGCGTTGGAAAGATATGTACGGTTCTGCACCTGCTCCTCATCCATAAAGCGGAGACCGAAATAGTTGACCAGGAGGTTGGGCTGGTTCATCATTGCGCCGGCTGCCCTGGGCAGTCCCATGCCAAGGATGTTGCTGGCGGCCTGCTCAACCCTGACAGGAACATGGTCCCCGCCGGCTTCCCAGGCCATTTTGATACCGTCGCCTACATTTCCGGGGATCGCGAAATTGAACATATCCTTGCCCCAGATATAGCCGGTCTCTTCTTTGATCATTTCAGGGTTTGCGCCGGCGCCTCCGGTTGCGATAACAGCTGCCCTGCAGGCAATGTCAAACTCGTTGCCGTCCTTATCAGCGGCCCTGACACCGACGACTTCGCCATCTTCCATGAGGATCTTCTTTGCAGGCGTTTCAAGGAGGACCTGAACGCCCAGTTCAAGTGCCTTATTGTAGAGCGCACGGTTCATAAAGGAAGCCGCCCTTGCGCCGATACCCTGGTCCGTCTTGACGATGTGCCATGTGGGTTCTGATTTAGTAAAGTACTTATAAGCGCCTTCGAATTCAACGCCCATTCCTTCCAGCCATTCGATCGTTTCCGCCGACTGTTCAAAATACCGTTTGACCAGCCGTCCGTCGATGTTGTAATGGGTATACTCCATCATCATCCGGAAAGCCTTTTCCAGCGTGATGTCATGCATCTGCTGTTGCTGGTACTTCGTTCCGATCCCGAGCGGGCCCATGCCCATATTGGCTGCACCGCCGACCGTTTCGCTCTTCTCGACCAGGATAACCTTCGCGCCATCTTCGGCTGCCTGGACTGCTGCCGAAAGGCCTGCAGGTCCCCCGGCTATAACAACGATATCGGTTTCATACTTGCTCATTCTGTTTCTCCCTGTGCTTACATCTCGTCGACTTTTTCAAGGAATCTGGCAAGGTATTCATCAAACTTGGGATAACGGGGCTTTCTTCCAAGCTCTTCCTGATGTTCCAGAACACCGCGGAGATTCAGGCGGCTGCGAAGCTTCTCTTCCTCTGTGAACTCGACGGTGACCTTGTGCCCGTCCATCTTCAGTGTGCCGTAGATGCCGCAGATCGGGCAGCAGACAGTGTCCGTGCCGTTAAGAGTCATCTCATTACAGTGGCAGACAGGGCAGATACCGGGCTCGGATTCCCATGTGATCTCGCTGTTCTTAAGCGGCAAGGCCTCAACAATACGGCGGCCGAGGTGTTCGCATTCTTTGGTTTTCTGGATCTTCTTTTCGGGGTCACGATAGCATCCGAATACATTGGCCTGGTCAACGACTTTCATATTCATGCTCATTCCGAAAAGATTCATCTGGGAAATACCGAAAGATACCCAGTGAGGAGTCGATGCTCCGCCTACGGAGATGTAGGACACGAGGTGTCTCTTCAGACAGTTGGGCTCCAGCGGGACTTTACCTTCCGCCGCACCTTCCTCACGCAGCGCATTTTCAAAAAGCATATATGCCTTGTCATGTGCGGGGCCGAATCTGTCGATGAAATCCTTTAAGGATCCTTCGGGAGCAAGTACATAGACAGGGGCTGCGACGATGATCGCATCTGCCGCCAGGACTTTATTCGCAAGATTCTCATAGTCATCCTTCTGAATGCAGCTGATCTGCTGTACACCGCCCTCAAGCATGCGTGAGCAGGCGCCGCAGCCGAGGCAGCGGTTGATCTTCATCGAAATAGTATCCACCACTTCGATCTCGACACTGGGATCTGCCTTCCTTGCGCTTTCAATTGCGATTTCAAGAAATTCTTTGCACTGTCCTTTAACACGTCCGAAGTTAAGGCCTAAAAGTTTCATTCAATACCTCCTTTTGTCAGGGATGGGGCAATCAGCCATATTCCTCTATGCTGTTGTCTGTTTCTCTTAAAAACAAGAATCCCCGCAGCACCAATGATCACAGCTTATCCTCCATGGCTGTCAATATCACAGCCAACTGCAGTATCTGTAACTATCAATGCACGAGGGTCCCTGTTTAATTACTTAATCTTTTAAAGCATTCGGCATCAAAAGTGCCGTTTTATCCGCAGCCTGCTGATACTGATCAGTTCGCTGTGGAATAAACGTTGGACATATCCAGAACGTTCGTACCGAACTCTACGATACCTTCAACATCAGGAGATGTAAGTGTAAGGGTCGTGGATGTATATGTGCCGATGGAAATGTGATGTGCCCTGTAGTATTCCTGCAGGTCAGCATAAGCAGCTTTCCTTTCGGTCATATCCCTTGTCTGGAGCGCTTTCATAACGATGGCTGAATACTCGGGATCGTTGTAGCCGCAGCCGCCGAAGCATTCAAGATAAGAGAAATCCGCGCCGTCTGTATTCTTAACGCCTTCTGAATAATATGCATTCTCCATAGCGGAACTCATCATGTCATAATCGCCGCTGCCGAGAAGTCCGAAATAAGCACCGAGCTCAAGTACCTGTGTCTCAACGGTGATGTTAGCCTTCGCAAGGTTCTCCTGGATCATGGTGATCTGAGGGGAAACAGCGTTCATGCAGGGGATCTGGACCGTGAAACCGTCTGCATAGCCTGCTTCAGCAAGAAGGGCTTTTGCCTTTTCGACATCGACAGGGCTGGGTTCCGCAGGCGTCTTGCCGTCATACATCTCGTTCATCGGGGAGATGATGGTGTCGCAGTATGAACCGAAGCCTGAGAATACAACGTTCTTCATGGCTGCTACATCGATAAGGTAACCCATCGCTTCGCGGACCTTTTCATCCTGAAGGGGCTGCCTTCTTTGCCGGAATTCAGCCAGATAACGCCGGCCTTACCTGTATCTGTAAGGATGCACTTGACATCAGGATCGTTCTGGTAGATAGGATAATCGGAAAGCTGGGCTTCATAAGCAACATTAGCATCACCGGACTTGATGGTCATTTCACGGGCAGATGCATCTGCTACGAAGACGAACTTGACTTCCTTATAATAACCAAGGTTGTCCTGATCCCAGTAATTGTCGTCACGTTCAAGCGTGATGGACTGTCCGGGGATCCATTCTTTCATTTTGTATTTGCCGGTGCCGCAGCCATCAAGATACTGATCCGTAACGTCGAGGCCGCCGGCTGCTTCCAGGATAGACTTGTTGGGAACCATATACATCTGGAAACTCATCATCTGCTCAGCCTGGCCCCAAGGAGAACCAAGAACAAGTGTCATATGCGTATCATCCTGGATCTCGAACTGTGCGGGATCATAAACGCTCCAGTAGCTGGTGACAGGACCTACAACACCCAGTTCGAACATATACTGGATATCGGCAGTCGTAACGGGGTCGCCGTTCTGGAATCTGACCTTGTCATTCAGTTCAATGTTCGCATGCAGATCATCTGTCCACTCGATCGATTTGACGATCGAATTCTCGGCCAGTTCTGTCGTGCCGGTCTTATAGGTGATCAGCGGCTCATACATCATACGCATTACGGAATAAACATGGTTGCCGGCGAACTGGATATCCGGGATAAGGAGTCCGGGTTCACCCTGAAGGGCAACCGTAAGGGTCTTGTCGCTGACGCCCGAAGGCTTTTCAGCAGGGGCTGCAGCTTCTGTTGATGCTGCGGGAGCTGCTTCTGCAGGGGCTGCCGCTTCCTTCCCGCCACCGCATGCTGCAAGCATGGACACGGCAAGGATCGCTGCTGCTGCAAGAGCTGCAAAACGTTTGATCTTTCTCATAAGATTGATACCTCCCTGTAATAATTGGTTAGTGTTCTTTATTTATAGCCGTTTATATGAAGCTCCTGTATGCTCCGGACAAAACGGCATAAATAACGTTTACTGTGCCGCCGCAAGTTCCTCTGCCCTGTGACATTTGACGAAATGGCTCGGATTGCCCGTGACCGGCTTCAGCTCCGGCTCTGTTTCACGGCACTGATCGGTCGCATAGGGACAGCGTGCTGCGAACCGGCAGCAGGGTTTCGGATCGATCGGGCTGGTGATCTCGCCTTTGAGGATGATCCTCTCCTTCTTTGAATGGATCGAGGGAACAGGGATCGCTGAAAGCAGGGCCTGCGCATAAGGATGCATCGGATTGATGAACAGCTCCTGGTAGTTGGCCTTCTCAACGACCTGGCCCAGGTACATGACACAGATATCGTCTGATATATGTTTAACGACCGACATATCGTGTGTTATGAACATATAGGTAAGGTTCTTTTCGGCCTGCAGATCCATCAGCAGATTCAGGATCTGTGCCTGTATGGAAACGTCCAGCGCGGAGACCGGTTCGTCACATACGATAAACTCGGGATTCAGTGAAAGAGCGCGGGCAATGCCGATACGCTGTCTTCTGCCGCCGTCGAGCTCATGAGGATAGCTGTTCACGAGACGTCTCGCGAGACCTACTTCATCCATCAGTGCCCCAACCATGTCATCCAGTTCTTTTTTATCCTTTGCAAGATGATATGTCTGGATCGGTTCCGCGATAAGCTGCGAAACACTCATTCTGGGATCCAGTGAAGCATAAGGATCCTGGAAGATCATCTGCATCTGCGTACGCACCGGTTTGAACTCACGCTGGCTCATCCCGGTAATTTCCTTACCGTTGAATTTGATACTGCCGGAAGTCGAATCCTCCATGCGGATCAGGGTCTTTCCCAGCGTAGATTTGCCGCAGCCGGATTCCCCGACTACACCGAGCGTCTTACCTTTTTCAATATCGAGCGTAACATCGTCTACCGCATGCAGAAGGCCTCGGGGAGTGGTGTAATACTTCTTGAGATTTTTGATTTCTATTAATGCCATCTCACTTCACCTCCTTTGCGTTATTCTGTGCCGCAAGCTTTTCGGTAACCAGTATGCAGGCTACCTCATGCCCGGGTTCCACCTCGATAAGCTCGGGATTTCTGCTCTTGCATATTTCTTCACAGACATCACAGCGTTCCGCAAAGCTGCAGTATGACGGAAGATCCATAGGATTCGGCATAAGACCCTTGATGGGCTTCAGGCGGTCCGTATCCTCTTCCAGGTTGGGAAGCGACTCAAACATGCCGCGTGTATACGGATGCATATTCTTGTCAAAGATATGCTCCAGGTTGCCGCTCTCGACTTTTTCACCCGCATAGATGACCATACAGCGGTCGCATATCTCCGCAACGACACCGAAATCGTGTGTGATCAGCATGATCGCCGTGCCGTATTCCTTCTGCAGGTTCCGAAGCAGCTGAAGGACCTGCGCCTGGATCGTGACGTCCAGAGCGGTCGTCGGTTCATCAGCAATGATCAGGTCCGGATGGCAGGCAAGCGCGATCGCGATAACGACACGCTGTTTCATGCCGCCGGAGAACTGATGGGGATATTCCTTGTAACGTTCTCTGGGAATACCGACGACCTCCAGCATATCGCCGGCGCGCTTTTCCGCTTCTGCCGCGGAGATATTCTCATGGATCTTTATTACTTCCGCGATCTGGTCCCCGACATAGAGGACCGGGTTCAGGGCTGTCATCGGATCCTGGAACATCATAGAGACCTTCTTGCCGCGGATCTCACGGAATCTTAATTCCAGTTTTTTCTGCTCTGCCTTCCAGGGGCCCTTCTTCGCAAAGTCAAACGGACCTTCCGGTTCCGGAAGCGAAGGAAGGAATTCCTCCCCGTCAAGCTTGATGCTGCCGCTGATGACGTGCGCGGGCGGCTTCGGGAGAAGTCCCATAATGGAAAGCGCGATCGTTGTCTTGCCGGCACCGGTCTCTCCTACTACGCCCAGTATCTCACCGGGTGCAATATCGAATGAGACATTGTTGACCGCTTCTACGATACCTTCGTCGGTCTCGTAGTGGACGGTAAGATTTCTGACTTCCAAGAGATTTTTCTTTTCGGTACTCATCTGTTGTCCTCCTTTCAACCGACGGATTATTTAAGGCGGGGATCCAGCGCGTCGCGCAGGCCGTTGCCGAAAAGGTTAAATGCTACAACTGTGATCGCGATCATAAGACCGGGGAAAAGGACCATATGCGGTGCGACCGACATATATGTCTTGCCTTCTGAAAGGATGGCGCCCCATTCAGGTGTGGGAGCTACAAGTCCGACGCCGATATAGCTTAAGGACGAGATCGAAAGGATCGCCCCCGAAACAGCGCCGACGGCATTGATAACGATCATCCCGACTGCGTTCGGCAGAAGGTGGCGGACCATAATATTCGCATCCGAAACGCCGATCGACTTGGAGGAATTGACATATTCGTTGCTTCGTACCATGAAGACCGCGGCACGGACGTTCTTTGTCATACCTTCTATGGAACCGGCCGCGATCGCAACGATCAGCTGCCACATGCCGTTGCCCAGTATCGCGACCAGGGCGATACAGAGCAGGATCGACGGGATCGCCTGGATGACGTCGATGATCCTCATGATGACCATATCCACTTTACCGCCAAAGTATGCGGCACAAAGACCCAGGGCGCCGCCGCACAAAAGGCCGATGACCGTACAGATGATACCGATCGGAAGTGAATAACGGGTGCCGTATACACAACGGCTGAAAAGGTCTCTTCCCAGATTATCCGTACCGAAAATATGGGCGGCACTGGGTCCTTGCATAGTAGCGGTATAATCCTGTTCCGTGTATGTATATGGTGCGATCACAGGAGCCAGGATCGCTACGATAAACATGATCAGGATAATGATAAGGCCTGCCATAGCGGTCTTGTTTTTACGCAGACGCTTCAGTGCTTCGCGTCCCGGCGTATTGCTCGTTACGTTCGCGTTCTTTTCGATCTTCTTGCTTAATTTCACCATTGCAGGTGTTGTGATCTTTGACATCAGGCACCTTCTTTCGCGACTTTGGTCTTATTCTTCCTGGAGGAAGGAGCCAGAAGGGTCGTCTTAAGTCTGGGGTCGACAACTGTATACATAATATCGACGATCATGTTGATCACGGTGCCGATCAGGGCAAGAACTATGATCCCGCCCTGAAGGGAAGGATAATTGCGGGCTGTGACCGCATCAGCGACATATTTGCCGACACCGGGTACCGCAAATACAGTTTCAACGATAAGAGATCCGCCGATCATACCGGCAAGACCGCTGCCGATACCGGCAACAACAGGGATCAGGGTATTACGGAACGCATGGTTGAAAACAACGATGCTTTCCTTCTGTCCCTTTGCCCGGGCAGTCTTGATATAATCCTGACGTATAACTTCCAGCATATTGGTACGGACACCTCTTGTCGTCATGGCGATCGACTGGAAACTTACCGTAATGATCGGCAGGATCCAGCTGGCTGCTGTACCGTTATACATCGACGGCAGCACTTTCAGGTCGACGGCGAACCACCTGATCAGCATCAGGGCAAGCCAGAAATTCGGAAGGGAAGCACCGACCATCGTGAATACAACGATGATCGAGTCCACAAGGGAGTTCTGTTTGACGGCTGCCAGGATACCCAGCGGCGTTGCAAAGATCTGGGAAATGAATATAGCCCATACAGCAATAAAAACAGTCTTCGGCAGCCTGCCGAAGATCTCGCCGGCAACCGACTGCTTCGTGGCATAGCTGGTGCCGAGGTCACCTCTTGTCACAACGCCTATTACATAATCACCAAACTGTTTGATAATGGGGTCATTCAGCCCCAGCTTATCACGCATGGCTTCTTTCTGCTCTACTGAAGCATTTGCAGGCAGAAGGTGGTCGACCGGATCCCCCGGCGTTATCATCTTCATCAGGAATACTACTACGATGACCCCGAACATGACCGGGATCATGTACAGTATCCTCTTGAGAATGTACCTTAGCATACGTCCCCCCTTACATAGTCGGTACTGCATATTTACTGTTGACGTTATCATCGGGATGAAAAACTTTTCAACACTCATCCCATTCTGTTCCCCTTTATCCTTATATATTTTACGTGATGTTTGTGCATATGTCAGTAGATTATTGGAATACAGATTTTGATTTGTGCACTTTGCTCAAAATGTAAATCATGAATTGTTCATTTCCATAACTTGGATTTTCATTTTTACAGAACTATTGAAACCATTGTATGTATAAACATATAATTTCAATAAATCGGAATCAGGAGGTCGACATGCAGACTGGAAAAGACAATAAAAAAAACAGAGTCACGGTCAATGACATTGCGAAAGCGTCCGGGATCTCGATCGCTACGGTATCCAGGGCCGTCAATCATCCCGAACTTGTGAACGGCAGGACCGCCGCCCGGATCCAGGCAGCCATGAATGAACTCGGATACTCACCGAGAAACAACAGCTCATTGATCCCTCCTGACTCGCTTCTGATCAATATCCAGACACCTGTCAACAGTTTCTACGCCAAAGTCATAGAGGGAATTGCCGCGTCTGCCAAACTGCACGGATACAGAGTCCTGATCAATCAGGATGTCTACGATTCAGATGAGAAAATCGGTGAACTTGCACAGCGGATAAAACTGAATAATATAAAAGGCATTGTTTTCATCAATGCCCTTTCTTCGTCCTATTTTTCAAATATCTCGGAAATGGTGCCGCTTGTCCAGTGCCTGGAACCAATATCAACCGACTATTCCTGTGTCAGCATTGACAATCAGCGCGCTGTGTATTCGATCATGGAGCATCTGTTCCGACAGGGGAAACGGAATATTGTCTTTCTGAACGGCCCTCAGGAAAGCATTTACGCAAAAGAGCGCCAGGATGCTTTTATCAGTTTTATGGAACTGAACTCCCTTGCACTCCGGGACGGACAGATCATTAACCTGCCATCCGACAATTATGACATGGCACTGTCGACTTTTGTAAGGCTCCTCTCCTCTTCGGACCTGCCGGAAGCTGTGTTTGCGGTTTCGGATCTCATGGCGGCAGCTGTCATCAACGCTGCACGGATCTGCAGGATCGATGTTCCGGAACAGATGCTCGTTGCCGGTTTCAATAACGATGATTATTCCATGATCTCCCAGCCAAAGATCACGACTGTCAGCCAGCCCCTGTTCAATATCGGATATACAGCCGGCGAGATCCTGTATGATTATGTCAGCAACAGGACTTCAAAGCCCACCCGCTTTATCAGGCTCGACACTGAACTGATCATCCGGGAATCCACAATGGCTCCTATTTCCGGTCAGAACTGATTGCGGGCCTGTGTCTTCTGATAATCAGTATGACCAGCACAGCAAGCAGTACGCCAGAACTGTCGATCAGGACATCCGCAGCCATCGCAGCTCTGCCCGGCACGAAATACTGGTGCAGCTCGTCCGAAACGGCATACAGTACAGCCAGTGCGGCCGAGGCGGCCAGCGCTTTCCTGACAGAAATCGAAAGGGTCTTATAATACAGTACGCAAAGGATAAAATACTCCCCAAAATGGGCAGATTTTCGGACAACTTTATCTGTAGCTGACAGTATGGCCATCTGTCTTGCCCGATCCCAGCCGCGGTATCCCGGATACAGGACCCTTACGGCTATCTGCGTGAAAAACCCGCTGTCGTTGTCTGAAAGGTCCGCCGGCCTGCCCGAAAGACAGAATATCATTATCATCCATAAGAAAGCGGCAGCTCCGAAAAGGAGCTGCCGGCGTTTTTCTGATTTCATGAATATCAGGCCAATGCTTTCTTAAGCGTTTCGACCTTATCAAGCCTTTCCCAGGGCAGATCCACATCTGTCCTTCCGAAATGGCCGTAAGCAGCAGTGGCGCTGTAGATCGGCCTGCGCAGATCCAGCATCCTGATGATCCCGGCCGGGCGAAGGTCGAAATTGTCCCTGATGACCTCAACGATCTTCTCGTCGCTGACTTTTCCTGTCCCGAAAGTCTCCACCATAATGGAAGTAGGCCTTGCGACGCCGATCGCGTAGGAAAGCTGTATCTCGAGCCTGTCCGCATAGCCTGCGGCGACCAGGTTCTTGGCTACATAACGTGCTGCATACGCTGCCGAGCGGTCGACCTTTGTGCAGTCTTTGCCGGAAAAAGCACCGCCGCCGTGTCTGGCAACACCGCCGTAGGTATCTACGATGATCTTGCGTCCTGTCAGGCCAGCGTCACCGTGAGGGCCGCCGATGACAAACCTGCCCGTAGGGTTAATATATATCCTTGTATTTCCGTCGATCATGGATGCATCCACGACCGGATCGATCACATATTTGCGGATATCATCATGGATCTGTTCCTGCGTGACATCAGGATCATGCTGTGTGGAGATAACGAGGGCTTCCAGCCTGACAGGTCTGTTATTTTCGTCATATTCGACTGACACCTGGCTCTTGCCGTCCGGTCTTAAATAAGGAAGGGTCCCGTCCTTGCGGACTGCCGCGAGCTGCCTGCAGAGCTTATGGGCAAGTGCCGTTGAATAAGGCATGAATTCGGGTGTTTCATTCGTAGCATAACCGAACATCATCCCCTGGTCTCCCGCGCCTGTCGCTTCGATCTCTTCGTCAGTCATCTCTTCGTTCCTGGCTTCGATCGCTTTGTCTACGCCCATGGCAATATCCGGAGACTGCTGGTCCATCGCTACAAATACCGCGCAGGTATCCGCATCGAATCCTTTCTCGGAACTGTCATACCCGATCCCGCGGACTGTATCACGGACGATCTTCTGGTAATCCAGGTGAGCCTTTGTCGTGATCTCGCCGGTAAGAATGATAAAGCCCGTGCAGCTCGCCGTTTCGCAGGCGACCCTGCTCATCGGATCCTGCGCCATGCACGCGTCAAGGACAGCGTCGGATACCGCATCGCAGACTTTGTCGGGATGTCCTTCTGTTACCGACTCGGAAGTAAAAATATATTTTTCCATTTGTCTTTCCTTTCCTGAAACCGTTGAAACAAATAAAAAACACCGGCATACGGCCGGTGTACTTATCGGAATCAACACCCTTATTGTTCGATCGGCCTTTCGGCTCTCGCTCAGGTTGGCACCTTTCGTCAATGACGAGGTTGCCGTAGCTTCACAGGTCCTATGTACCTCCACTACTCTGAATAAGAGAATTTATTCAATTTTCAGTTTTCCTGATCCTGTCGAATCATACAGCCTAACAGCATCGATGTCAATGGGTAAATTCACCACACTTTTAATCTTCTGTCCTGCCGGCAGCTTCGATCCTGTCTTTATAGAACGCGGCAACGACCGCCTGTTCATAAGCCATGACCCACAGATTCGCTATCCCGAAGGAGAAAAAGCCCAGGATATAAAGAGGGATAAAGCTGAGTGAGATATACAGTAATCTCCTCTTCGCCCCTTTCATCAGACTGACGCTTCGCAGGAGGATCTCCCGTGTATCCAGTTCTGGAAAATCCAGGAGGATGTAGCAGGACAATCCCAGAAACAGGGAGACCGCATACTGTATCACAGTCCCTATCAGTGACAGAGTGCCGAATCTGACGGCCATCCCGGCCAGTGCCGCACGGTCCATAGAAAGGAGCCCGGCAGGAGAAACTGCGCCGCTCTGCCCGAAGAATGACATGTATATCTGTACAGGCAGGATCCCGATAAGCTGCAGCCCCGAGATCACAGCCTGCAATTTGACCACACGGTCCGGCGATTCCCTGAAGCAGTGAAAAAGATCCCTGACGGAAGCAGGCTGTCCGAATACCAGTTTCAGATATATAAGGCACAGGCCTGCCTGGAATATCCCCATGAATACCGCACTCAGAAAAGAAAGTGCGGTATTCATGATAAATGACAGGACAGTGGTGTCTGTCAGGACACCGGCAACGATATTGTCCAAAAGGAACCGGACAGCGCTGTATATGAAATTGGCCCCGATACAGACCGGAAGGGTACCCAGAATGGTCCCTCTGGCAAAAGCCTTTAATTCAGCTGAAGTTTTTCCGCCGGCAGCATTCATTATTCAAACACCCCCGGGGGCAGCAGTTCTTCAAGCGGATAGCCATAGTAACGCTGCACCAGCTGGTCCAGCTCGTTCCTGTACACAGGATCGCTCATCATCCGCAGGGCCAGAAGTACCGATCCGGCTATGATAAGGGCTGTCAGCACGAGCGATATCACGGAAAAAACGACGCCAAGCTTTGCTCTTGAGATCATCTTCCTGTTCTCACCCTTGGACAGGATGGCCAGGATGATAGAAAGCGGCCCGCAGATACAGGTCATGAAAACTGGAAAAATGAACATCGATCCCAGAGAAATGAGTCCGAGAATGAATGCTGTTCCGGCCAGCCTGTATCCGTCGTCAAGATATTGAGAGTAGTATTCCGGTCCGTTCTGTGAATTTTCCATAATATGGAAAGTATACTGCTTCAGCACTAAATTGCAAGTCTAAGCAAACAGGGCTGTGGAAAGATAACGGTCTCCCGAATCCGGCAGGAGAACGACGATCCTGCCTCCTTTGTACTCCGGTCTCCTTGCGGTCTGAAGCGCGGCATACAGTGCGGCGCCGGATGAAATACCGACAAGGATCCCTTCCGTCTTCGCAAGGAGCCCTCCCTGTTCAAAGGCGTCCTCATCCTTTACCCTGATGATCTCATCATACACCGAAGTATCCAGTGTCGCGGGAACGAAGCCGGCTCCGATGCCCTGGATCTTGTGGGGACCGGGCTTTTCTCCGGACAGGACCGCAGAAGAATCGGGCTCGACAACGATGACCCTGACCGAGGGATCCTGTTCCTTAAGATATTTGCCAACACCGGACACCGTTCCCCCGGTACCTGCCGCTGATATAAATACATTCAGCTTTCCATCTGTATCTTTCCAGATTTCCGGACCTGTATGCTCATAATGGGCCTGCGGGTTTGACGGATTGACAAACTGTCCGAGAATGACAGCGCCTTCAATGCTGGCTGCCAGTTCGTCAGCTTTTTCGATAGCGCCTTTCATTCCTTTGGATCCGTCTGTAAGGACAAGTTCCGCGCCGTATGCTTTCAGGAGTGTACGTCTTTCAACGCTCATCGTCTCAGGAAGCGTAAGGATCGTGCGGTATCCTTTGGCGGTACCTACTGCAGCCAGGCCGATACCGGTGTTGCCGCTCGTAGGTTCGATGATAGTCGCGCCGGGTTTCAGTGTCCCGTCTTTTTCGGCATCTTCTATCATTTTCAATGCCACTCGATCCTTAACGGAACCAGCAGGGTTAAAAAGTTCAAGTTTGGCAACGATCTCCACATCTTCGATACCGTTGGCCTTTGCATATCTGGAGAGTGACACCAGCGGTGTGTTGCCGATAAGTTCCGTAACGCTTGATCTGATTCCTGACATAACAGCCTCCTTTACGCGGACAGACCTGCATCCGATATACGAACGCAGGTCTATTCCTACTATTTCAGTATGATTATCGGATATTGAAATGATGATACATCACTTCATTCACCGCGTCAAGAAGGATTTTTATCTTCCAGTAATCCGTTTACACCTGAAGAAACATCTGGATCGGAACGGATGGATATCTGCGGGCCTCCTGTGCCCTCGATATATGCTTTTGTGATCGTAACTGTCCCGATATTCTCATCCTTGGGTATCTCATACATGATATCCAGCATGAAATCCTCGATGATGGACCTGAGGCCTCTGGCCCCGGTGTCCTTTTCCATAGCCTTTTTTGCTATCGCAAGCAGCGCTTCGTCTTCAAACTCCAGTTTGACTTCATCCAGCATGAGAAGCTTCTGGTACTGCTTCAGGATCGCGTTCTTAGGCTCCTTCAGAATGCGGACGAGCATATCTTCCGTCAGTCCGTGCATCGTACAGGTAATAGGCAGACGGCCGAGGAATTCCGGTATCATGCCGAAGGTACGGAGGTCTTCATTGGTGACTTTCGAAAGTATGTCGGGATCGTTATCATAGCGGTCCTTAAGCTCGGCAGTAAAGCCGATGGAAGTCTTTTTCATCAGCCTCTGTTTGATGATATTCTCGAGATCCGGGAAAGCGCCTCCGCAGATAAACAGGATGTTCCGGGTATTGATGGTCGTCAGCGGCACCATGGCATTCTTGCTGCCGGCACCCACCGGTACTTCCACTTCCGCGCCTTCAAGCAGTTTCAGCATGCCCTGCTGCACGGACTCCCCGCTGACATCTCGGGAATGCACTTCCTTTTTTCTCGCGATCTTATCTATCTCATCGACAAAAACGATGCCTTTTTCCGTCTTCTCGACGTCGTTGTCCGCAGCCGCCAGGAGCTTGGATACCACGCTTTCGATATCATCGCCTATATAGCCGGCTTCGGTGAGGCTCGTCGCGTCCGCGATCGCCAGGGGCACGTCCAGGAGTCTGGCAAGGGTCTGTACCAGGTATGTTTTGCCGCATCCGGTCGGTCCGATCAGCAGGATATTGGATTTTTCGATCTCGATCTCATCCATCGTCCCTGTTTTGACGCGCTTGTAATGATTGTACGCTGCAACGGATATGACTTTCTTTGCATGCTCCTGTCCGATCACATATTTATCCAGTTCTTCTTTTATCCTGTGCGGGGCCGGGATATTGTCGATCGAGAAAACGGGAGGTATGCGGTCCTCCTTTTTCTTTCTGACAGTCTGCTGGTTTCTTGGCGGTCCGCCGAATCCGAACAGATCCCCGATATTGAGAAAGCTGATGGACGGCCTTTTATCCTTATCTTCGTCCTTTTTCCCGTCGTCGTCCGGCTCCTTATTCTCTTCGTTTACAGTCGTGCCGGAAGTATCGCCATCAGGAACGGGCCCGGTCTTGCCGGTATCCTCCGCAGTATCTTTGTCTGATACCGGCGTATGGGCAGGAATAAACGGCGGAAGCATGGAAAGATCGAGATCCTTTGCCTTGTCCATGGCATCCCGGAACATGGGATCGCCCACCAGCTGGTCGATATTCAGCTGTGAGGCAGCATCCATCATCTTCTGCATGCAGTCCGCACATACGTGCACTCCGTTTGGCAGATGAATCATTTTGCCGGCGGTCCCTGCGGACCGCCGGCAAACAAAACAGAATTCCTCTGTTATCTTATCCCTGTCATTATTGTTATTGGTATTGTCGTTCATGCTCTATAATATGCCTTTCCGTATTAATACCAAGTATTATAACAGGTTATTCACCTCTGTTAAACTGGAAGGGAGAAGACGGTTCCTTATCCCTGTTCTCTTCATCGGCGCCTTCTTCGGCCTGTCCGGCCTCCCCGGCTTTGCTGCCTGCGCCGCCGGAAGCAGGCTGGTCATTCTGCAGGACCGATCTGTCGCTTAATACAAGATCCACTTCCGCTTCTTCGTATTCACCGCCATTTTCCGGCCTCTCGATGGTAACTGTGACCTCTTCGCCGGCCCTGTAATAGGAAAGCTGTGTCTTCAGATCGTCCATAGTCTCGATCGTTGAACCGTTAAGCGCAACGATGATATCGCCTTTTTTGATCCCGGCTTGTTCTGCCGCGCCGCCTTCCAGGGTCCTGGCGACATAAACACCGACGGGCATTCCGTATGCCGCGGACACATCCGCTGTGACACTGACACCGCTGACCCCGAGGACGCCCTGTTCCTCTTCCGGGATATCGCTGTCCTTTGTTCCCTGGCCCATCAGATTCTCGATAATGGGAACTGCCCTGGAAATGGGTATTGCATAAC
>JAFVHP010000006.1 GCA_017474455.1 Lachnospiraceae bacterium | reverse complement strand
GCTGCAGAAGAATTGGTGTTCGGTTCCATTACCACGGGTGCCGCTAACGACATCGAGCAGGCTACGAAGCTTGCCCGCGCCATGATCACCCGCTACGGAATGAGCGAGGACTTTGACATGGTCGCCATGGAGACGGTTACGAATCAGTATCTTGGTGGTGATACGTCCCTGGCCTGCTCCGCTGAAACGCAAAGCAAAATTGATGCACAGGTTGTCGAATTGGTACGGAAGCAGCACGAAAGAGCACTGACCATTCTAAAGGACAATCGCGGTAAGTTGGATGAACTAGCTTCGTATCTGTATGAACATGAAACCATTACCGGTGAAGAGTTCATGCGGATCCTGAATGAAAACGCGAGAGCATAATACCACTGGCCCAAATTCCGTCAATGTCCGTTTTGACATGTACAGAAAATATTCCTATTGGCCGGTGATTCAGGTGCTGCATACCCCTCTTCATGGATCGCTTTCATTGGGCATCCGTCAGCGCACACACCGCAGTCGATGCATATCTCATCCTTGATCTGGTAGGTCTCTCCGTCAAACCATGGGGCGCCGACCGGACAGTTCTCCACACACCGTCTGCAGTTCACACATTTACGTTCATCGATATGATAGGCCAAAACAGACCTCCTTTCCAAAATAGCATTCCTGTTTGCTTTAATCGCCAAAACTGAAGCCGGTCAGATCTTCATTGCCACTTCGTAGGCAGACGCATTGGCCGCTTTGATATCGCCCGGCTTAACGCAGTCCCCGATCACATAGTATTCTCCGGCAAGTCCGCGGAACTGTTCCGCCTTATCCATGTTGCTCTTTCGTCCACCGGAAACCACAAGACTGTCAAAAGTAAGAGTCCTATTCTCAGTCACAGCATTCGTTTCATCATATGGTCTCGGACAGAACTGCCCGTTTTCAAACATCATCGCGCCATTGGGAAGCGGAAGTGATTCGGGAACAAGCGGCGTAGGCACAAATCCCATTCCTAAAGGACCGACCGCGGCAAAACCCTGTACCTGCCTGGGTATCCCATACTTGACAGCCAGTTCGATACTGCCTTCAGAGATCCTGACGACCTGTGCATGTTCAATGTAAGTCAGACCGGGCTGATGCAGGAACGCTTCCTCTTCTGCCTTCTGTGTATGGTTATCATGCCAGAATTTAGCCTGCTTCCTGGTGATCATGGTCACTTCGTGTCCCAGTCTTGCCAGATGAAGCGCTGCTTCTCTTCCGGTATCAGCACCTCCTATAACGACCACTTTATGTCCAAGCTCATCCTCATGCCCAAAAATACTGTCTGCAAAATGAATGAATGGCTGATCAGCCCCTTCGACCGGTATGGACTTTGGCTCTGAGCCAAGCGCGCATACGATCACGTCATAGTTCTCTTTTTTCATGGTCTCAGGATCTGCTTCCGTATTCATAAGGACATGGATACCGGATGTTTCCACCTTACGAAGCACAAAGTCCAGATAATCCCTGACAGGCCATTTAAAGTCCGGTACGCATGCTTTCAACAGCTGTCCTCCAAGGGCTCCGCTTTTCTCGTACAGCGTAACATCGTGTCCTCTTCTCTCACACAACAGGGCTGCTGCCATGCCCGCTATACCACCGCCGATCACAGCGACCTTTTTTACCTTTTGCGGGGACGGATAAACAGTCAGATCCGCTGCTCTCGGATTAACTGCGCAGGAGGGATTAGGCTGATGGCATTCATTGCATCGAAGGCATGGGATCAGATCTTCCGGCGTTTCATTCTCTATCTTCCTGATAAAATCATTATCTGATACAAAACGGCGCGCCATGACCACGAGGTCTGTGTCTCCGTCTTCGAGATACTTTTCGATTTTATCCGGATCTGAAAAACCTGTGACAGGAGCAGTTATAAGGGTGCAGCCGGACTCTTTGAGCTTCCTCGCGAAACGCAGCATGGGCGGTTCACTTTCCCTGCCAAGCAGCATGCCGGTCGCATGCTCCCACGAGCAGCCTGTCGCTCTGATCTGGACGATATCGACCAGATCCTGTACAAGATGACAGTATTCGACCCAGTCGTCAGAAGTATATCCCGGCTGATCCTCCTCCGCAGAAGTCTGGATCTCAATGAGGATATCATCGCCACACAGAGCACGCATCTTTTCAAAAAGCTCCCGTGTCAGTGCTGCTCTTTCTCTCATGGTCCTGCCGCCGAATCGATCTGTCCTTCTGTTCAAAACAGGTGACAGTGACTGTGCCAGGATCGAGGAGCGGTAGCACATGTAAAAAGTGACCATGTCTGCACCAAGATCGTGCAGGTCCTTAGCCCTCCAGGCCAGTTCATCCGTCATGTGCTCGAGTTCCTGCGTCGTCATTTCTCTCTTGCGGAAATTCATGATCTGGGCGTATTCACCCTGCTTCATAATGTCTTCATAACCATCAAAAGAAGACAGCCCGCTGTATATCGGTTCATTGAGCATAAGGGATACTGTAACGATCGATCCGGTCGACTGGATCTGCCTGATCATCTCCGCATACTTTTCCCGTACCACCGGATCTGTCAGATCCATTAGATCGGGAAAACGGACCGGCCTGCCATCCGGCAGCAGTTCAAGATCCCTGCCGGACCAGCTGCCGAAAGCGATCGTTACGATAGCCGCTCCGTTCTCACCGATTCTTTTCAGATAGGCGGTATCAAAATCAAAATCCGAATACACAGGTCCAAACTTCGAAGCCGCCAGACGATTTTTCAGCTTCTTGCCCCTGATCGTGAGCGGTTCCAGCATTTTATGATATCTATGCATGATCTCCTCCCCATATCCCGATGCGTAAGTCTTCCTGCCTTACAAGCCAGTTACATAACCGGTTATACATCGAATTAAATAACCAGTTATATAACTGGTTATTTAATAATACTACGCATGCACCGACCTGGTGTCAAGCTGTATTATCTGTTTGTTGAGGAAATATTTTGCCAGATGCGCTCCATATAGGAAAGGAGCTGTTCGGTCTCCGCTTCACTGAACCCCTCCAGGGTCGTGACTTCAAACGGAATCTTTAGGACATCTGCCTTTTTCAGGGCAGTTTTTCCCTTCTCTGTAACAGAAAGAAGACGCAGGCGCATATCCCGCGGGCTGACCTCAATATGTATCATCTCTTTCTGTTCAAGGCGATGACACATCTTAGTAACTGCCGGATTCGTGAGTCCAAACGCATTCTGGACATCCGTCTGGCTGACTTCCTCTCCTTCGCGGGTCATAAGATAATTAAGGACAGCATCCTGCGAGACAGTCAGATCCGCCTGTTCAATGATCCTGTCCGCCTTCAGACGTATCTGTTTGTCTATTTTCTGCAGGTACTGGCCCAGTTTTCTGGATGCTGCAAGCTGTGATTCAGACTTCATATTACTTAAGATACGTTTCAATGACAGACATGTCAAATTTGAGTAAAGAAAGCAAACGCGATCGCGCCCGGTCCGGCATAGGTACCGATGCATGCGCCGACGCTCACGGTCTTTAAGTGATCCTCATAGCCTTCATACAGATAAGCGGAATCATCCACGTATTTCTTGAGCAGTTCGTCGGAAAACCCGGTATAACCCAGGCAGACAGGCATGGAAAAGTCGATGCCGCCCATCTTTTCCACAGATTCCCGAAGAAGGTTGTTGCCGCTGCGGGAACCCCTTGCTTTTCCGATAACGCGCACAACGCCCTCATCGATGGTAAGGACAGGTTTCAGGGACAAAAGCGCACCGGCGAGAGCGCCGGCTGAGGAAAGCCTTCCTCCCAGCTTCAGATATTCGAGGGTATCAAACATGGCGATCACATGGACTCTGTCCAGTACGCTGCGGATATTTTCTGCCGTTTCGGCGCAGCTAAGTCCCTGCCGGCGGCATTCCACCGCGTACTCCACAATGACCAGCTCTGATATGCAGAACTGCCTTGTATCGATGACTGTCACTCCCGGATGATCCTCTGCGGCGATACAGGCACTCTGAAAACAGCCCGAAACGCCGGAGGACAGACACAGACAGAGCACTTCCTCTCCGGCCGCTTCAGCGGCACAAAAAACTTCTTCATACTCTAAGGGAGGGATCTGGCTGGTCTTCGGGATCGTGTCCGATTCGACCAGCTTCTCGAAAAACTGCTGGTTTGTCAGATCTACACCATCCAGGTATTCCGTGTTGCCGAAGCGTATCTTCAGCGGCAATACCTTAATGTCCCACTGAGCCGCCATTTCCTGAGAGATATCACTGGCAGAGTCCGTAACGATCCTGAATGACATATCTGCTTCCTCCTATCGAACGAATTGCGGCCGCCCGTCTTCAGTCAACGAGGCATCTCACCTGCCGCTATCAGAAGAACACTGTTTTTTCTTTGCCGGGATCTCCATCAGATCCATCAGGTGACCAGTATGATCCTGCTTCCGTAAAAGGAATGCCAGTCTCTTTATTCCGTATCATCAGTACCCAGTCCGTATCCAGAGGATTAGGCGTCGCTTCCCTTATGTTCCCGGCAGGCGTTTTGACAGGCAGTTTCCCGTCAATGACCCGCGCTGTCTGCGGGCCGTCCGCAAACACTCCTGTTCTGGGATTATACCACCACAGGAAGACGTTCATGTCTTCTTGTGGGGTATGCGCATTGAAGAATGGACGAATATATTCTATTACACTTTCTGATGTCAGATCCAGGACTATGGATCCGGCGTGCGGGAAATAGATATAGATCTGGCTCTTATCGGCGGAAACAGCCGCCTGCCTGTGATTCAGCGGCATGTCGTTCCGGGTCGTGAAAAGAGCTGTCTCCTCTTCCGGCTGCGCTCCGCCGTCAGCGTCCTGCCCGAGGATCGCCTGACAGGGCTCAGCTGTCAGGATGCCGCTGCCTTCCATGAACGCCCGCAGGTGTTTCATCTGGCTGGAGCCGACAGAAGAAAGCGCGTCATACCAGGTATCCGCCATCAGCCCCTGCCTGGTGTCTTTCTGGTAAGTGGATGACCAGACCGCCCAATTCCCGTATGTAAATCCGAAAGAGCCGGCCAGCATATTCCAATAGGCACGGTGCCTTATCAGGGAACAGTTGGATAGACCTCTTTCGTAGTAAGGTTCCCCGTCCCACACCGGCATCCGGCGCATGTTTTTTTCAACCGGTACGTTCCATGTCATCTGATAGTCTTTCTGATAGGTAAACTTCTTAGCGGCATGCTCACGGTCGTATTCACGCTCGACCCACGCCCAGCTCCTTGTCCCTTCCGAATGACCGGTCTGGAGCATGATAAAACTGATCCAGGCTTCTTCGTCCGTCCAGTAGCACATGGTGGAACAGGCACCGGTTTCCATTTCATAATTGGTATGATAAGTAATGCATACTTCTTCCCATGAAGGATCCGGCTGGTTCCAATGAAGATCCTTACCTGTCACACCCTTTGCCAGACCTTCCGCCATCAGCCGCCAGACGCCCCTGTAATCGATGTTTTTGTGGATCGGCTGGCGGTCTCCGCCAAGACACCAGAGGATATTGCTGCGGTCTTTGTATCGATTCCCGATATAACAGCCGTACGCATAGGCGTTCTCTTCAGTAACCGTCTTTTCAAAAGTATTTCCGGACCAGTCGTCGCCGACGACCAATTGTCCCCACACAGGCAGCAGCAGCACGTAAAAGCCATATCTTTCCGCTGTATCCAGGATCCTGTCAAGATAGCGGAAATACTCTTCGTTCGGCCTGTTCAGGTCACCGTCGATCAGCGCGGGGTTGCCGGCAGGATCATGCATCCCTTCATCGCGTTCCGGATCCAGGGCACAGATCTGCAGGACTGTAAATCCCTGCTTTTTCCTCTCACGCATGAAATGCGCCGCATCATCCCAGCGCATTCGCTGCGGCATCGTCCAAACAGTATCCGCCAGCCAGACAAACGGGCTGCCGTCTGCTTGTATAAAGTATCTGCGATCGTCAGATATTCTGAGTTTTTCCATATTTTCCCCCTGCCCAGGCAGCATTTAAACTATTTAGATCATTATATCAAAGCTTTTCCTCCCAGAGCTTTTTCACAAAACTGTTCCGTCGTGAGTTCGGTATTACGCCCCGGCATTACCGCCGTCTGCCTGCGGCGTCTCCTTGCGCCGGATCAGTAACTGCCGATGCGATCGCTGAAAATTGAGTTCTTCTGTACCGTGCTGTATAGTAGGATTTGGATCAGTCAAAAGCTCAGATACTTATGAAGCAGGAGGAATGACTATGAACGATGAAGAACGCAGAGTATCCGGACGGCTCTTTGACTCAGGAAAACTCCATGACCAGAAATGGATGAGCGGCAAGGGATTCCTGGATACGTACAATAACAGGGGATTTGGTACCCGCGGTGAGGAAAAGAGCCTCGCAGACGTGTTTGCCGCCTATGGTGAAGGTTCCAGCATCATCCCGCCTTTCTACTATTCCCAGGGTAAAAACGTTCACATCGGCAAGCACTTTTTCGCCAATGCCTGGCTCATGATCCTGGATGAAGCTGATATTTTCATCGGCGATAACGTATTCGTGGGACCCAGTGTCTCCATCTACACGCCTGTACATCCCTACGATGCCAGGATTCGCAACACAGGTCTTAAGATAGCTCTGCCCGTCACGATCGGGGACAACGTCTGGATCGGCGGCAACGTGACTATCCTTCCCGGGGTCACGATCGGCGAAGGCTCCATCATCGGCGCCGGCAGCGTCGTGACAAAAGATATCGAACCGGGTGTCGTCGCTGCGGGCAATCCCTGCAGGGTGATCCGCCGGCTCGGAGACGCCGACCGCGAAAAGTGGGAAGCTATGTATGAAGATTACATGGCGGAGGAAGCAGCGGCAAAACAGGACTGATCCCCCGAATAAAATGAATTAACTATGGCGAGGGAGTGTAATCAAACCACTCCCCGTCCATTAGTATTTCGTATTTTCCCCATTCCGGTCTGCCGATATTACGGCCTTTCACCCGGACCGGAATAAAAGCGTCGTGCTGGCAGTATGGCAGAGGATCTTCGATCCCGATCCAGCCTCTTTCATCGATCAGATCGTCCCAGTCTTCATGCAGTTCTTCGACCGAAGCATAAAAACGGTCAAATGAGCACCGGACCGCTTCCGCACTGCCATACCCGAAAAGATAAGATCCTTCTTCAGTCTCATAAAGCATTACTTTATATATCCGACCGCTTTCGTTGTATTGAAAGGGTTCCCTGAGCCAGGCGTATTTTCTCATACCGGTCAGGCCTTAACCTACCCTGAAGACCATGCAGTTCCAGGAAAGCCGGCTTAAGTTTGTCCTGTACACCCCGTCAGCCAGGGTGCCTTCAGCGTTTTTCGGAGAAACCGCCTTGTCGTCGCATGCGGAATTCACCGCACCTGTGTCGAACCCGGCCATCTCTGTATGCTCTATGACCCGGAGCTCTTTTCCCATGAAAGATCTGAGGTCAAGGGTAAATTCCGCATCTTCTTTTGTGCTGCGGTTTACCGCAAAAACTGCCAGGTCTCCCTTCTCCTCATTGTAGACGGCTGCAGCATCCACATCCGTAACGTCCTCATGCGTGGAAGTGTCGTGTTTCGTTGAGACCAGCGGGCAGTACAAAGCCGTTCCGCGCCCATACTTCGAAGCCTGCATGAAGGGATAAAAGATGGTCTGGCGCCATGCAGGGCCATCCGTCTCCGTCATGACAGGGGCAATGACGTTCACCAGCTGGGCCAGGCAGGCGATACGGATACGGTCTGCATGTTTAAGAAAAGTGATGAGGATCAGGCCGACCAGCAGGGCGTCCTCGAAGGTGTAATGGTCCTCCAGAAGATGCGGTGCGAAACGCCATGGTTCCTCGGCCATTTTCCTGTCATCTTCGGCGTTGGAGTGATACCAGACGTTCCACTCGTCGAAGGAAAGGTTGACCTGTTTCTTCGAGCGTTTGACTGCCCTGACATAATCGATGGTGCATTCAATAGTGTGGATAAAACGCTCAAGATCCATCGTTTTGGCAAGGAAGTCGGCGGTATCACCCGCCTGATTGCCATAATACTGGTGCAGGGATACGTAATCCACGTAATCGTAGGCTTCTTCCAGGGTAATGCGCTCCCATTCCGGGAAAGTCTCCATGTCCACATTGGAGGATCCGCAGAGAACAAACTCCAGGGAATCGTCCATGTACTTCATGGCCTTGGCCGTCTCCGCGGCAACCTTCCGTACTCGGGCGCGATCTTATGTCCTATCTGCCAGGGGCCGTCCATCTCGTTGCCCAGACACCATGTTTTAATGTTATAGGGTTCCTTATGCCCGAAATCCGCGCGCATCTTCGCGTAGACAGAACCGGTCCCGGCATCCAGATTGCAGTACTCCAGGAGATTTAATGCGTCCTTTACTCCCCTGGTGCCGAGGTTGACCGCCATCATGACCTCGGAACCTGTCTTCTTCGCCCAGCTCTGGAATTCATCGATCCCGAAAGTATTGGGCTCTAAGGACCGCCATGCCAGATCCAGGCGTGTTCTGCGGTTTTCCTTCGGTCCGACGGAATCCTCCCAATAAAAGTTAGAGACATAGTTGCCGCCCGGATAGCGCACGATCGGAACGCCCAGTTCTTTCACAAGTTCAATGACGTCTTTGCGGAATCCCTCTTCATCGGCGGCATAGTGTTCCGGCTGATAAATACCGGTGTAGACCGCACGGCCCAGATGCTCGATGAAAGAGCCGTAGATCCTCCTGTCGATCTCCGCGATCCTGAACTCCCGGTCAACGGTCATTTTTGCTTCTGCCATGATCGATCTCCCTGTATGCGTATTCAGTCCTTCAAAGCCGGTTCCATATAGTCTCTGATGTTGAAGGTCTCGCCTGTCAGCTGCTCATCATCTATTATTCCCGGAACCTGTTCGGTAACGTATGTCTCACCGGAATCCGCATTGACATAATAGCGGTTTATCGAACCTGTATAAGAACGGTACAACACCACTATTTCACCGGCTTCATTCGTGGAGACATCCCAGTATTCACCAGATCCGTTCCCGTCTTCATAGCCCGGATTACTGATCCTGTAATAATTCCTTGCCGCTTCGTAAGCCTGCTTTTCCGAAAGTGTATCTGTCTTGTTATCAGTTTCCTCATCCTGCCCGCCCGGCTGCACATTCACTTCCTGCTGTGATCCGGCCGCATTTCCGATCGGCTCGACCGCGGAAGGGGTAACCGGAGCTTTCTTCCCGCCGCACGCGGATATGAATATGGCCAGGCATAAAGCCGTTGGAACGATAATCACTCTTTTTTTCATAATGTCCTCCCGTAAACAACATACACCCCCAAATACTGCGCCTTTCTGCGCCTTTTTTCAAGCGGCAGGCCGGGAACAATTCTCCAAGGTCAGTATTTGTGATCAGCATAACGATGTCCTCCTTTGTCAGTCCATACCGTTGAGTAAAACGGAGTATTCGGCATCTGTCAGTGAGATATCCAGCGCGGCCGCATTTTCCATGATGTGGCTCTCCGAAGTAGGCGTTATGATCGGGAAAAGCATCATCTTCTGATGCAGGAGCCACGCCAGGCAGATCTGGGGGACAGTACAGCCTTTTTCTTGTGCCAATTGCTCCGCCCTTTTCAGACGCGCCCGGTTGACCGGGGCGTCATACTCCGCGATCGGGGCTGCGCCTATACAGTCTTCTATTTTCTTTCCTCCGTCTGTCCGGAATTTCCCCGACAGATAGCTGCGGCCGAGGGCAGAATAATTAAAAACAGGAAGCCGTTTCTCTTCAAGCCAGTCCCTGTAGGGCTGCTGTGCTTCTCCGGAGAGTGCTACACTGCCTCCCCAGGGATCATGGATAAACTCCGCAAGGGAATACGCCGGACTAACGGCAGTAAACCCTGTCAGTCCATGTTCATCCGCATACCGGTTGGCGGCAATGATCCTGTCCATCGTCCAGTTCGATCCTCCGAACCGGAGTATCTTCCCCTCAGTCTTTAACTTGTTCAGTTCCTCCACGATCCCGTCGACAGGAAGGGAAGGGTCGTCCCTGTGCAGAATATATAGTTCTACATGGTCTGTTCGAAGCCGCCGCAGGGATTCCTCCAGCTGCGACCGTATCGTATCCGCGGAGAAAATATCGTCGCTGCCGCTCTGTCCCGGGTTGCATCCCTTATCCAGAATGACAGCTTCATTTCTGTGGCCGCGGTCAACGATCCAGGCTCCCAGGACTTCCTCCCCGGAACCGTAACTGTGGGCAGTATCAAATGTCCTGAAACCGGCGCCCCATGCAAGGTCATATATATGAAACGCCTTCTTCCTGTCATCAGTGATTGCTGCCCATGGCGAACCATACGTCAGAACTGAAAGCGGTTTGTCTATTTCATCGATCATCCTGTACTTCATGCCGACTGCCTCCGGGATCCGGATCCCTGCTTTATCAATTCACATTGTTGTTTACGGGATATCACTTTATGATACCAGATAATGAACGGTCCCGGATGACCCGGGACCGTTCACAATAGTAACCTTTATAAGGATATAACCGTTGGATTCTATAGCTTATTCACTCGTAGCTGCTCTCCACGCATCGAGCTGTTCCTGATAAGCATCCAGGTAATCCTGCAGGCCTGCTGTATAGAGTTCTGAGATGTAAGCATCCCACTTCGCATCGTCATATGCACCGAGGCCGATATCCTTGTAGTATTTCAGATAAACGGTATTGATCGCGCCTACGACGTTCTCAAGGCCTGACTGGTCAGCCGCAAAGCCCATGTACGGAGAAACATCCGCACTCTTCAGGTAATCATAAGCTCTCTGTCTGAAGTCAGCACCGGTCCCGATCCAGGGGATAGTATTGAAATAGTTGCCCCAGAAGAAATCCTGTGCGTGATAAGGAACAGAAGACGCATCGACGCCTTCGGGATAATCGGCTTCACCGGATTCTGTGACAACATAGTCCCTGCCTTCAATACCCCAGTTAAGGATATTGATGAGTTCAGGCTTTGTATAGATCGCGCCGATCCAACGGACAGCCGCTTCGGGTTCTTCGGAAGTGATCGGTACGCAGAGACCGAACTTGTTGACTGTGGAGGAAGTAAGCAGGTTCTTGGACATCTCGATGACGGTTACGTCATAACCTGTAGCTGCTTTCTTGGCAGTCTCTACGCCCATTTCGGAAAGAGCGATATTGGAGAAAAGGACACCCGTTCCCATGACCGTATCGGCATGGTCGTCGGTGATCAGCATATCCTGATACAGATATTTCTTATCGTACCAACCTTTAACGATATCCATCATCTTCCTGTAGTCTTCTCTCTCGTGAAGCAGTGAGACATGACCGTCATCGTCGGTGAAGATGAGCCTGTATGCGTCGCCAAGTGCGTCAAAGGTGTAGTAATCTTCAAACTTGTCGCCGGTGTAGATGATGCCGGATTCCATAACGCCCGTGCCGATAGGAGCTACGTTTGTGCCCTCCTGGACTTTGGCGAATACTTCTTCCAGTGCGCTGAAGGAATCGATGGCTTTGGCTTCTTCCATGATGCCGAGCTCGTTCAGGATATCATCCCTCATGTACAGATAGTTCGCGCTGGCATAGTTCCTGTAAGGAGGAACGCCGAAGATCCTGCCGTTGACGGAATTGGCAACGATATACTCTCCCATCAGATCCATCAGTTCGGGAGCCTGTTCATCGATGATATCGGTGATATCGGTCAGCTGTCCGTTGGCATAAAGAGTTGTGAAGCCCGTTGCCTGGAACACAAGCGAAGCTACGTCAAGGGATTCGCCGCTGGAGACGATGAGGCCGAACTGCGTATTATAATCACCGAAGCCTGCGACCTTGATGTTCGCGTGAACGCCGATCGTTTTCTCGGTAATGGCATTCAGGGCATCCTCGATGCTCTTGATAGATTCGCCGTTGCCTCTCTGGTCGACAAGAAGGATATTGATCTCGTCAATATCGCCCTGCCATTCTTCAGCTTCAGCTGTCTCTACCGCAGCCGGAGCGGCTTCTTCCGCAGCTTCTTCCACAGCCGGAGCGGCTTCTTCCGCAGCCGGAGCAGCTTCTTCCGCCGCAGGTGCGGCTTCTTCTGCCACTGCAGCCGGTTCCTGTGCTGCAGGAGCGGTCCCGGCAGCACCCATATCGCATGCAGCAAGCAGCGATACGGTCATTAAAGCCGCAAGAGCAAGTGCAACTTGTCTCTTTTTCATAAAAATACCTCCTGTTAATAGAATGAATATTGTGAAATTGCCTTTTTGGCGCTCCCTGTGAGTGCCCGTTGTAGTTATTATAGCAAGTATTCTATCGATCAACATCCTTTGTTATATACCATTTGTACAAAATTTAAAGCAGTCTGTATATCCGCTGTTGGTAAAACTAAGAAATGCAGATCCGGAATGCCGGAGTGCATCCAGCCGGGAATCCGCTTTCTTTCAATTGCCCTGGCTGCCGGACCTTGTTGATTCAGATAAAATAACTGTTGCCCGGATCTGCGAAAAGGTGTATTTATGAGCTGTGATCTGTCAATAGTGACTGATTTGTAAAGGAGTATGGAAACTATGCTTGGAGAATCACCGCAGAGCGCTTCAGAACCGCTTTTTGAACTATCTGAACTGATCGCGCAGGAAGAAAAATACCAGTTTGACTGCTTCACGCAGAAAAATGTCCGCCGTATGGGCGAGATCATGCTGTCCATCTGTGATGAGTACAGCATGGATTTTGCAATAGCCATCTATCTGAACGGCATCACTGTATTCAAATATCTGCCGGAAGGAACCAAACGCACTCATGATATATGGCTGGAAAAGAAGATCAATACAGTCATGACGATGGGATGGAGCACCATGCGGACCTGGGCGTTTTTTGACCAGTTGGGCAATAAGCGCAAACCGGAAGTAATACCGTCAGGAGAGATCGTTTTCTGCGGAGGCGGTTTCCCTATCAATGTAAAGGGCGCAGGTGTGATCGGTGTGTTGGCCGCTTCCGGCCCCGGTGACCAAAACGACCACGAATTTCTGATCGAAGCATTGAAGAGGTATTTCGAAGAGCAGAGCCGGTAATGCAATATCCGCCTTAAGATATAATGTATAACTGCTGCAGATAAAAATAAGCCCGGAATTGTTTCCGGGCTTATCTGATAAACATATTGAATTGAAACTGAATTTGGTAAATATTGATTCATTCAGTTTTCAGGCATTTTCCTGTTCACGGACACATCCTTCATAAAACGCGTATAAGCTGCCGCTCATAACACAGGATGCCGCCAGGAACAGAAGCGCGTTATCTTCATAATATTTCTTTAGTTTCTGTATCTTTGTCATATCATATCCTCCTTTATAAAATGAACATCAGGCTTCATGACAAGGACAGATAATACTCCCGTTATCTGATGCATATAACGTTGAAAATTGACATATTTTATGGTTATATTGACATTCAAGGGTAAAAAAGGAGTATAACGATGACTATTACACGATATCAGAAGCACTATCAGGCGCAGGATGACCGTATATCCGTCGACTTTGTCACGGATCACGGGCAATACCATGCTTCCCACTGGCTGAATGAGCTGGAATTGATCTATTTTCTGAACGGAAACGCGCATATAGTCCTGGACGGAAAAAATTACAGTCTTGTCCAGGGAGACTTTATCGCCATTGATTCAAACCATGTATTTGAGCTGCAATGCAAGGAAAACTTTATGCAGATCCGCGTCCGGATCGATAAGGAATTCCTTGCCATGAGGACAGGTTATGAATCACATCGTGTCTACAGCTGTATACGTGAAGAAATCGAAAGCAGCCAGCTTGAACCATATCTGGAGATCTGTGACCTGTTCAAAGAACTGGTCCCGCTCTACGTAAATGAACCGGAAGGTTTCAGACTGAAAACGGAATCCGTTGTCCTGGAGATCCTGTACTGCCTTGTACAGCACTTCTCTTATACAGCAGCTGCCGATGAACCCGGCGAGCCGCAGGAGCAGACCAGAATACAGCAGATCCTGGCTTATATAGAGGAGCATTATGCCGAACCGGTCCCGCTTTCTATGATTGCTTCGGAATTCGGACTCAGCCGGGAATACTTCAGCCGCCTTTTCCACAGGTCCCTTGGCATTACTTTCTCCCAGCATATCAACCGGGTGCGGATCGCGCACTTTTACCACGACCTTGTCACCGGAGATGCCCCCATCATGGAACTTTTGGAAAACAACGGCCTGACTGATTACAAACTGTTCAGCCGCATGTTCCGGGAGATCTACGGCCAAACTCCGAAAGAGCTCCGCAAACTGCTTCAGTAGCCGGAATCGCTGCGGACACACCACACTGCTGCCAAAGCTATTTCACCTTACTTTAACAATGGTGATAAAAAAGATGCTCCCCTGAATAAATTGGGGAGCATCCGCATGTCGCTCTTATCAAACGTATTAAGCTGGTCTCTTTCTCCTGTCAGTCATCCAGTGTGGCTTCCTGGCAGGTCTGTGAATAGGCTGAAGGACGTATCGGCGCAGGGCGCTCACATCTGGTGGTCATCTCGTACACTTTTCCTGTCCTGCAGCATTCCTGGATCGCATCTATTACTTCACACGCATGCAGTCCGATATCGCAATGAGCCCTCGGTCTTCTGTTGTTCAAAAGCGCGTAGCACATATCCGCCAGGCCGACGCCGCGGGATGACTCATAGAAGCCGTGCAGGAGCGGCAGCTGCACAGACTGTTCGGGGACCCATTCACCCAGCTGCTGAACGTCGTCATCATTGGGATCCTGTGCCCTTAACATGAATGCAGGCAATTTGACATCCCCGGGATCCGCTCCGCAGCGGGTGACGATCAGCTTATCGCCGAACATGTTCGGATCGCCCAGCGTCAGGTAACCGTCTGTTCCGCCGACATTGAAGAAGTGACTGGTCGAAGTATCGGAAGAGATATTCAATGTCCCGAGTACGCCGTTTTCAAATTCCAGCGCCGCCAGCAGCGTTGTGGGCGTATCAACGATAAACTGCTGTTTATATTTCGGGTGCTTCGGATTCTCAAAGGTCCTTTCCGGGAAAAGGTTTCCGCCGAAACCGGCTACCCTTTTAATGGATCCGAAAAGATTGATCATCTCGTGCAGGTAATAGCCGCCGAGATCGAACGGGAAACCTCCGCCGTAGTGGAGCGGGAAGAAGAAATGCTTCGGCTTCGTGTCAAAGAAAGGAGATTCCGGATTGTAATGTCTGGAAACCTGAGCATGAACGGTGATGGGTCTTCCGATGATCCCGTCATCCAGATACTTCCTGGCGGACTGTTCCCATGCTCCCAGGAACGTATCCGGTGCCGTCGTAAACATCAGGCCTTTTTCAGCAGCCAGGTCATACAGCATTTTGGCATCCTTGAATGTGGGAGCCATCATCTTTTCACAGTACACATGCTTGCCATGCTCAAACGCCATTTTGGAGATCTCAACATGGGATTCAGGATATGTGAGGTTGACGACGACCTGTACCTCGGGATTATTCATGAGTTCTTCCACGCTCATTGCCTTAACGCCGGGATAATGATCCTCCATCCATTTAGCGTGTGATTCGATCTTGTCTGCACATGCGATAACATCGATCACCTCAAACTTGTTGACCATGTTGTCCATATATGTGCCTTTGCAGATGCCGCCGCAGCCAACTACGCCTACTTTGATCTTTCTTTCCATAAAACCCTCCTGTACATCAATGAATGCTTCCTTCTCTTGTTTATTGATTCCTGCTTACTGATCCGATATATGCTATAATACTCTTCCGCCCTGCTGGTCCGCGCATGATTTTTTCAGAAATAACTGACTTTGATGCGCTTACCCATCTTTTTGAGTGCTTCAGACAATTCCTGCACCAGATTCATTTTGATATTGAAGTTGATGGGCAAGTCAGGATTCTGGTGAGCCGGATTTATTGCCTTGCCAACATAGAAATTGATGTCGGTGGCTTCTTCGAACAGCAGACGGCTGATCAGGGATGCACCATCCTTGCCGCTGCTCCATGTTTCATAGCTCTTGTTCTCTCCAAGATAATCCTTTGCGTATTCCACCACACGGTTGACGGTGATCACGCCCTCGGTAACCAGATCGACCCCTTCCAGATAAGCGATGGGCGGAATATCGCCCGTAAAGTCCAGTGATGGCCGCAGCGGCTTACGCAGCCATTTTGCCGCTATGGAGGAAGTGGTGCCGCCGCAGATTATATGCTTTCCCTCCTTGGAAAAGAACAGGTTCATCATTCTCTCGACATCATCCCGGTTGCTGGGCGGGCCGAAAAGTATATTCATAGGTACACGCTTACGGATACGCACCACACAGGCAGTCGCGTCATCTCCGGGTTCTCCGCCGTAAAGTTTATTGCATTCATCTACCAGCAGGGCGGCAAGGTTTCTGGCGGTGTAGCCGCACAGACTCATAGCCTCCATGAACGGGATAATATCTTCCCGTTTCCAGCCGAAATTATAGGCCAGGCCGATTCCGGCGTGAGGGCAGCCGTCGCTCATGGCGATGAAAACATCGTCCTCCTGCAGCCTGATCAGGGACCGGAAGATCTGCTTTCCTCCGATGGTGGTTTCCGTACGGGGATACTCCCAGTTTTCACCGTTGCGAAGCACGATCATCTGGGGATTATCATACTGGATCAGCTCTGCAGTGTGGTTCTGGATGATACGGATGATGGTAAAGGTGGAATAGGCCACACCGCGCTCCGAACATACCGGCAGTGTAGCGGCAATGGTTTCCACACATTCCTCTATAGACAGTCCGGCAGCCAGCATAGTGGAAATGATCTTGCTGGTGAGGGTGGACAGGATGCTGGCTTTCACACCGCTGCCCAGCCCGTCCGCCAGCACGGCCACGGTGGAGCCGTCTTCCTGCTCCACTATCTCCACATGATCACCGCAGAGCTGCTCACCGACATGGTTTATGCTTTTATAGCCAATATCACAGGTTAAGTCATTCATTAGTAATAGACTCCTTGAGTTTGGACAGAGCGATCTTGGTCTCGGCAGCGGTCTCCCCCAGCAGACTGGCGATCTCCTGAACGATACGCATCTGCTTGTCCACCACCTTATCGGCTACTTCCACTGTCTGACGGCTGAGCTCTTCCTTCTGCCTGCGGGCTTCCTCTTCCCGGCTGATATCGCGCATGATGCACAGCAGCATTCGCCCATCCTCGGCAGGCACGATGGTCTGCTCGACAGTGCAGTCATATTCCGCCAGGTAAGTACGCTGGTTGAAAATCCCCCGGCCGGTGTCCCTCACTTTAAGGAAAGGCGTAGGATCCAGGATCCGGACCACTTGATCACCCAGGACAGCGCTTCCCGATCTCAGATTCAGGATCTTAAGGGCTGCGGGATTGATCTGCTGAACCTCCAACATGTCATTAAGCATCAGAATGCCGTTAGGGCTGTTGCGGGAGATGGTGTCGCTGACATTCTCCGCTTTTTCCATCAGATAAGGCATGCACATGGAGATCTCCGCCTTGCCCTGGTAGATGGCGACGGCCTTTTCACGGCAGGTGTTGTAGCCGCAGGAGCCGCAATTCAGCTCCTGGCTGGGCTTGAATTTCCCCATCTCCCGGAGGATCGCACGGATCTCTTCTTCATTGGGCACGGACGCCCACCGGTCAATAGGCTCGAGGTGCTTGTGCAGATCACGGATCTCCGGCTGACTGATCTCAAAATCCCTGTCCCCGGCGTACTCCGCCACGGCCAGATAATCCTTTACCGGACTGCGGCCATGCTTTTCCATCACCGGGCCGCCCGCGCAGCTGCCCGTGCATGCGCTCATTTCGATGAAACAGCGGTGGATCCTGCCCTGTTCGATCTCCTTCAGAGCCGCGATACAGTTCTCTACTCCATCCAGTGCAAGATATGTATAGCCAGGCGCGTCCTTCGCCATAGTTTTAAGGATTCCGCCGGTCGTAGGAAAGAAACGGGCCAGACTGCAGGGGTCCTGGTGTTTTTCCTGTTTAAGCTCGACCCCTTCTTTTTTCAGCCATTCGGTCAGTTCCTCATAGGTCAGCACAGCGTCTACGCTGCCCCCGTAGTATTCCGCTTCATCTTTTTTCGCAACGCAGGGACCGATGAATACCGTTTTGGCGTTGGGTATACGTCGTTTGATATCCTCGCAATGGGCTTGCATCGGCGAAAGTACATCGGCCAGATACGGCAGTGCCTGCGGAAAATACTTCTGGATGAGCAGGTTGACTGAATGGCAGCAGGAAGAGATAACAATGTCCCTGTCTTCCTCCTTCAGGATACGGTCGTATTCACGCTTGACCAGCGTGGCTCCCAGGGCGGTTTCCTCCACGTCGTAAAAGCCCAGCTTCTTCAGCGCTTCCCGCATGGATTCAATGCCCACGCCTTCATAATTGGCCACAAAGGACGGCGCAAGGGATACCACCACCGGATCACCGCTCTGTATCAGCACTTTGGCTTTTTCCGTTTCATCCACGATCTCCTTGGCATTCTGCGGACATACTACGAAACAGCGGCCGCACAGTATACACTCATTGCCGATGATGTGGGCCTGGTTTCCGGAAAACCGGATGGATTTCACCGGACAGTAACGGATACACTTATAACAGTTTTTGCAGTTGGATTTTTTCAGTGTCAGACAGTTCGGCATGATCTATAACCTCGCTTTTATTACTTTTTCAAAGAATGACGACACAGTTTCAGGCGACACGGAAAAGAATTCGTCATCTACAGTGACACATACACCCTGTTGGCATTTGTTCAGACAAAAGGTCCCGCTTAATATAATTTTATCACTAAGGTTTTCCCCGGCAATCAGTTCCTGCAGCTGTTCCACCACTTGGCGGGATCCCTTTATATGGCAGGAAGAACCTACACAGATCGTTACTGTCACGTTATTATCTCCTTTTTGATCGAACGCTATAAAGCTCCAACTTATCGAAGTTATATTGAATAGTATATCCCTGACTGTTTTTAATGTAAAAACAACGCGGCATAGCAACAGGACAGGATTGTATTGTAAAATATATGATCAGTTGATACTGAACAGTCCTGACATCTCCTGCCGGAAAGGATAAGAGTTTATACCTGGTATGAAAGAAAAAAGAGTCACCTCGATAGAATTGCCTGCCGCGAAAGAAAACATCGATCAGGCGCTGCGCTTTTTCCGGCAGCGGCTGGATGATGAAGCTATCAGTAAAGAGATCGTCATGGAGACCATGCTGGTCATCGAAGCATTGTTCCATAATCTGCTGGCACAGGGGCTCAGTCGTAAAACGACACTGAATCTGTCCTGCCGGAAAAACCTCGGCAATGTCGTGATCCAGATCAGGTATAAAGGGAAAATGGCATATCTGTTTTCGGAGGAAGATGATGAGATCTCCCCTGAAAACCACATTTTGCAGGCCTATGAAGACAGGCTCAACAGCAGCTATATCTCCGGCATCAACTCATTTCAGATCACTGTAAAAAGGAAACACCTGCGCTCGCTTCTGTACTGCGGGATCGGGATCCTGTGCGCATTTCTGGCTTATCTTCCCATCCGCGGTCTGATGACAAAAGACGAACAGCATAATATAGTGGTGAACTATCTCCAGCCGATACAGCAGGTCTTCGGGAATGCCGCTTTCATGATCGGCGCCCCGGTCACCTTTCTTTCACTTTTGAGGAACCTGACAAACACCTATATTCTTTCAGAACGGGATTCCATCGTCAGGAGGCTTGGTATCAAGGCCGTGACGACCTCCGTGATTTCGATCCTTCTGGCCATCATTATGGGATTCCTCCTCCTTTCCCACTATCAGATCCCGGGAGTGTACGTGGAAAGGGAATCAGCAGGCGGCCTTACGGAGCTGATAGCGGAGATCATTCCTGCCAGTATTTTTGAACCCTTCGAAACAGTTTCGCCAATACCCCTTATCGTCCTGGCGCTGATCAACACCTATGCCCTCTGTTCATCCGGCAAGCACTTTATGAAGCTTAAACAGACAGTCGACATCTGTTACTCCGTGTTTTCCAGCATGATCGGATTGGTTCTTTACGTTTTCCCGTGCATCTTTTTTGTTATGTTTCTGGAATTATTGCTTATAAATGATCTTGTCATCCTGCAGTTCCTGATAGGAGGCTCCCTGCTGATCCTGGCAGGAAGCGCCTCTCTCGCAGTTTTTTATCTGATACGGCTGAAGATTGGCGGTGTAAAGATCCTCTCGTTCCTGAAAAAGATCCCTTCTCTTCTTATGGAAAACTGCAGGATCAATTCCGCTATTGACGCAGTCCCATTCAATATACGCTACTGCGTCCGCAATTACGGAATGAACCGGAAACGGCTGGAGAGAATGCTGCCGATACTCGCCCAGATCATGTTTGACGGCAACTGCTATCTTTTGATGAGCGTGGCTTTGTTTATCGCCTTTTGCCTGGGTGTTAATATTACATGGTTCATTCTCCTGATAACCGCGCTGCTCGTCTTTTTCCTGTCCCTTGGTGCTCCAAACCAGCCGGGCGGCATGCTGATCGGCTCGATGATCATTTTGAAGTATTTTGGCCTGAATGATACCAAGTACACATTTATCGCGATCTTCTTTGAGGCAGCCCTGGGAATCGTCCAGAATCTTATAAACACGACTGGGGATATTGTTACCGCTACCATAGAAGAGCAGAAAGCGTCATGAAACCGATAGGCCTTCCCTGATAAGCCGCCGGACTTCCATAAGCGCAGATCCAAGAATATTACTGCCCTTCCAGTTGGCGGCGTCACATTTTCTGTCATCATCTATACTGATCCCGCATGCCCAGGCTGTATCCGTCACTGCACATTCGACCAGATATGCATCCCCTGTATTAAGCAGCATTTCCTTAAGATCAGCATTCTGGCTGAATTTGGCATAGAGTCCCTGAATAGCAATTACCTGACGTGCGCCGCTCCAGACGGGTTCAATATAACCCGCTGCTTTTCTCCCGATCTTCTGCTGGACGCCTGGATCATCTGCCGCCAGGACTGCCGCTGCTGCGTCTTTATCTCCAAACAGCAGGCACTTCCGGTACATAATGTACTGTTCAGCCGAAGTAAAGCGGATACCCTCCAGTTCAAAGGCCGACATAAACCAGTTGCTCAGGTAACCGTTCGATCCATCCGGCTTATGGAAATAGTAAGCATCATATTCATTGCCATTGATCTTCAGTTTTTCTTTCAGCTTTCCGGCTTTTTCAAGGCCCTGTACCGTTTCTGACAGCCATTCGCTGTAATAATCATAATGATCCTGCACCCACCAGTTAAGCAGGTCATTCAGTCCTTTTGCAGCTTCTTCCATGCTTCCAAAGCCGGTTTGTTCAGTGTTCATGTTCACTGTCACGAAGTGCTTATTATCCGGTTTGAATTCCATCCGGTAAATACAGTATCCGGTCCAGCTCCTGTGGGCAGACAGCGTCTCCCCTTCCATGTACCAGAACCATTTATCTTCCATGGCCTCCGGAATATGTCCCTTTCTTAAGGTATTCATCTGCTGATCCGAGAAAGGACGATACAGTATAAATTTCGCATTCTCCTCCGGCATGTCCAGCGCTTTCCAGTCACTTTTCTTCACGGCTGGTGTGCCTGACTTTGAGGCCGTTTCAAGGACTCCCTGTCCTGTTTTTAATATTTCATCATCCAGGACAGCGAAGATGATACTCAGACCGGCATCCGGATACTGTTCCAGATAGTCCCTGCACGCGGCGACAGCTGTTTCCCATGCCTCCTTTATCGGATATCCGAATATGCCGGCAGAGATCAGCGGAAAGGCGACCGACCTGCATCCGGCTTTAACAGCCAGTTTTAATGATTCCCGGTACGCACTGTAAAGCAGCTTTTCTTCATTGTATGTACCGCCTCTCCAGACCGGCCCGACCGCATGGATGATATATTCTGCCTTCAGGTCAAACCCCGGAGTAATAACCGCAGAACCCGTATCACAATGGCCGATCTCATCACAGGCCTTCTGAAGCCGGCTGTGCCCGGCTTCATTGAATATGGCGCCGCAGACGCCGCCTCCCGCGCGGAGGCCTTCATTCGCCGCATTCACTATCGCGTCCGTATCCAGCCTGGTTATACTGATCTTCCTGATCTCTATCTTTTCCATCATCTGTGTCCTTAGATGCTATCGGTATTACCTTACTCCGGTCTTTATAAAACTGATCAGTTCTTCCAGATCGTCAAATTCATCATAATCCCCCATGATCCCTTCGCGATGATAGACGATACCGGCCTTTTCGTTCCTTTCAAGACAATCCAGCAGAGTCTCGACACCATACCTGCGGGCAAACTCCGCAAAAGCCCGGGCTTTGATCTTATCGGCATAAAGCCCTTTGCGGCAGTCTGCAGGTTCACATTCATAACAGCCTGCCAGGTTCTTATCGATCCCGCATCTTCGGACCTCGCACCATTCGGCATCCCTGCACCAGGACAGCTCCTTGAACCCGTCGCGCCTGCAGCCCTTGCAGACAACATTTTCCGAACAAAGGCAGCATGCCAGTCCGCATCTTGCTATCCCCAGATCACGTTTCATATATATCCTCCCATCAGAATTATAATCTGCACGAAAACCGGCTGTCTCTCATCCTGGCAGGACCCTTATCTCACTTTCTTATATTTTCTTCCGGTCAGACTGCATTCTTCCTTATAGACTTCTTTCTTCCCATCGGGCGTCGTGATCTCGATCTCTCCGGTCAACATGTTCTTTTTAGGCTTTAAACTGCTGTCGATCACCGAGGCAGAACCATCTTCAAGCATTTTATAAGCTCGTTCTTTTCTCCAGTTTTTATAAAGGACAGCATCTTTGGTAGTGAAATTTAATCCTTTATTTTTCATATCTGCCTACTGGCCTTTCCCTGTTCATAAAAGTCCCGGCTTCCATTCATGACACTGATCATAATTATGTGCAACACAATTTATAGCTTCAGAGAAATTCATCAGGATCATTACCGGAAGCTGCTGCAAAGCTGCTTATTTCGGAATCCGCATAAAATAGTGCTCATCATCCTCACCTGCTATACGGGCTCCATTCTTCAGCATGACTTTTTGTGATGCGGTATTATCTTTATAGACACGTAAAAAGATCTCATCCTCCGGAATGATATCCCTTGCGATCTCGATCGTCAGCTTCAAACCAGCGGTTCCGTAGCCATGACCGCGCTCATCCTTCCGGATGCTGTACCCGATATGACCCGCTCCGTTACGCAGCGCATCCGTCAGATAATGCCGGATGCGGAATTCACCGATCAGACGATCGCCTTCCCACAGATAGTAGTATGTCTCAGGCACGAACCAGTCCGGCATATGGACAGGATGTTCGTAAGAGATCAACTCAGGCAGCACTTTTTTGACGTACTCGTCATAAGTCACACCGTGATAGGGATTCGTCAGTCCATTCTCATCTGCGGGCAGCGCTGTTGTGTATTCCCACTGGGCAAACGCGTCCTGCATATTGATCTTCCTCAGTTCCACAGCGAGTTCGGGTACCCCTTTACTTCAAATGCCATATTTCCCCGTTTGGCATCATCATGACATCACCGGGAAGAGTTTCCAGAATATTCCCTTCCAGATTCCTGATAATAGTCTCTTCCCAGTATCTGTAATCTTCTCCGTCACCCTCTTCATGCCATCTGTTAAAGAAAAGCCTGTCATTGTCCCTCAGAAAGAATGAGTCGTGATCTCCCATCTCCATATGTACCTTTTCAGGCCACAGGATCTCAAACTCATTGGTCCCGACACACTGTCTGGTAAGAGTCAGCGGGGCGACCTGCAAACTGAGGTTATAGCAGTCCTTTACGGACGAGAGCGGCAGTTCGGCTTTAATCTCGATCCTGTGGTCTGTACAGTCAAACCCTATGATCAGGATCAGGTCCTTATAAAAATCCACATTCACTATATAGATGCTGCCGTCGAAACAGACAGGTTCACCGCAGTACTGCCCTTCTGCCTTTGGTACCGGCACATACTTCTTCCCGTCCGGGTAATGGACCAGACAGAGCTTCCGCCCCTTTACCGGCAGACCTTGCTTAAATATCTCCTCCGCTTCATACAGATCTCCATGCTCATGATCGATCCCGTAATACCAGCCGGCAGCTGCTCCGGGTACCGGTCTTAAGTTTGCGATCCCGTCTGTATCTATTGTCTTCATCAGAATTGTCTTATGTTTTTATTGAACAGCGGTCAGCAGCATTTGCTGCTACATTGCCCCTTTTCTGGCAAGTACGACCCATACCGTTTTGAATAAGATATGAAAGTCCTGTTTGAGAGACCAGTTCTCGATGTATTCACGATCCAGACGGACCACCGTATCAAAGTCACGGATCTTGCTGCGGCCGCTGACTTGCCAAAGCCCGGTGATCCCCGGCCGCGTAGACATTCTGGACCGGTGGAAAGGTTCATATCGCTCCCATTCATTCACAGTTGGCGGCCGGGTGCCGACCAGGGACATATCCCCTTTCAGGACATTGAAAAACTGGGGAAACTCATCAATAGACAGTTCACGGATCCATCCGCCGACTCCTTTTTTCCATCTTCCGTCAGGCAGCTCCTTTTGTCCGATGATCCGCGGGTCATGCTCGAGCTTGAACATGAGCTGGTCCTCCTGGCCGCTGTTCTGCATGACCTGCTTCTTACGTTCTTCCGCATCCATATACATGCTGCGGAACTTATACATCTGGAATCTTTTCCCGTTTTCACCGATCCGCGTCTGCGAAAAGAAGATGGGTCCCGGATCGGACAGATAAATAGCCAGTCCCACAGGCGGGATCAGGATCAGGGTGATCAGTGAACCGATCAGCCCGCCCACGATGTCCATGAGCCTCTTAAGAAATACATCACGGCCCGTAACGTAGCCCAGGGAAGTCGTAATGGTCAGATGACCGCAGATCCATTCCACATTTTTATGCCTTGATTCGATATCGTCCAGGTTCGTGAGAGCGGTATGGATGGTGATGCCCATACGCATGAGGCTGTTGATCAGATCCACGGGCATATCGGCTTTAGGCGACACATCCAGATATACTTCATCCACCCAGTTATTGGTCAGATACTGCACCAATGTATCAGCAGTAGCGACTATGGGTATCGTTTCGACCTCAGGATACTGGGTCCTTAGTTCACGCAGGGCTTCCCGCGCCTTTTCCTCGGATGGTTCGGCTCCCATGATCGCGAAGCCGATGAACCGGTAGATCCCGTAATTCGAACGGATGATCCGCGGAACGACAGCAGGAATCTGGGAAGCTTCAAGCGCAATGAGCAGGGTATGCCGGTTAAGAATGTGATGCTTTTTCTTCAGGAAACTTTTGTATGTCTGCCGCATGATATAGCAGGACAGAATATACAGTGGGATGGCATAGACCGCAATCTTCGGCAGATCGGCTTCCGACGTCTGGTTCAGCAGACGGAAGATCAGAAGGATGAGGACCACATACCCCGTCTGGCTGAGAAGCCGAATCATCTCATCCCAGGGTGTGTGATGCAGCACACTGTGATAGGTGTCCAGGACGATCATCACGACCAGATTTATCAGGACAGCTTCCAGTACCGTGCTCCAGAAAAAGCGGGAAGCCAGCACGCCTCCCTTTTGAACGATAAGGAACCCCACCAGGATGGAGACAAAAACACAAAGATTGTCCAGGGCCATAAAATCAATATGCTGGGACCAGCCGCGTATCCTTCGTTTATACATTTTTACTGCTCTCCATTGGTTGCTTTATTTGTTTTTTCTGCATGCACCGGCCGCAAAAAGCTGTCCGGCTGGCAAATAATGGCGCGTCTCAAACCTGTATAATATGGATATATATATTATAGTTTTTTGTGACTTCTACTTCTACTCTATTATTATCATGCAGATCCGAAGTAAGAGGATATTTGGAAAAGTCCTGCTCGATCACTCCCTGGAGAAAGCCGCAGGACCTGGACGGCGTTACAGGAGTCTACCGGACGCAGCAGGGGTATTATATGAAGGATTCCGAAGTGGAGGAGTTCGATAAGGGCTTTCGTCCAAGCGGAAACTGAAGCTGCCGGTGCAGCTGTTCTGATTCTCCGACCGGTTTCAGAGTTTAATGCGATTCAGCCCAGCACCAGACTCCAGAGGATAATGGCGGGTATTGAGCAGATCGTTGAAAAGACCACCAGTTTAACGGCAAATTGAGGATCCCGGTCGTACTGTGACGCCAGCATGCTGGTGGTTGCTCCTGCCGGCATGGCGGCAAGCAGGACGCTTAATCCGCGGACCAGCGGACTGACAGGAAGGATCTTCAGTATGATCAGTATGATCAGAGGGATGATCACGAGCCGATGGACCGTGTAAAGGATAACGGACCTGTCCAGGATATCCTTCATATCGATCTCCGCCAGTATCATGCCAATGACCATCATTGACATGGCGGTATTGCAGCGGCCTATAGTCCGTACCGGCGTCATAATTACGGAGGGAGGCGTATATCCTGTCAGCATCAGGATAATGCCTATGAAACAGGCGATCACGCACGGATGTGTCAGCACTTTCCGGACCGTCTGTCTTTTATCGGAAGAACCGGAATAAAGCGCGAGTCCCTCCGACCACATCATAATACGCTGAGGAATCAGATATATGCTGGCCAGCATCAGGCCGGCTGCTCCGAAAACGCCTTCTGCCACAGGATTCCCGAGAAAGCCAGCATTGGAACAGATAATACCGTACCGGATATTCACTGCCCGGTCTGCAGTTTCATGCCTGGTGATGAGTTTTCCGTACAGCACTGCCATAAACTGAATGGCGATCGAGATCACAAGTATGATGAGGCAGTCCCTTACCAGTTCTTTCGACACTGAAGTCATAAAGCTGTTGATGATGTTACAGGGCAGAATGACGTTGAGGACCAGGGCTGTGAGGTCCTTTCTCGCGTCAGGACCCACGACCTTGAGTTTCCTCATAAGAAGGCCGACGGCCATGGTACCGAATATGGTAAACTGCAGGACCAGTGTCTGATACATCAGTAACGGAACTCCATGTTCTGTTTAGGATCAATGAGCTTATCTTTCAGCCGGCGAAGGCACGTGGGATAAGAGTAACATGCTTTACCGGTATTTTCCACCAGACAGATCTGTTTCGTTCCCTGCCTTCTGTTGAGATAAGCGGAGATGTTGTAAAATCAGAACCGTAATTCTGACAGCTGATCACGAGGTCTGCGGAAAAAGCAAAGGGTGACAGAATGAATTCTATCCTGATCAAAGATACCACCCGGGAAGAACGCGAACGGATCGTCGCGGAATCCATCGGAAATATCGACGGTGCCTGCGACGGCTGTGCGGCCGGGCTTGCGGAGATGTATAAGGATTACATTGAAGGCAAAAAAGAGATCCGCGATATCAATAAAGAGTTTTGTGCGCGGTATTTATCCGGTGCTGCAGGTCCTGATTCAGCTGACAGCAACCGAGCATTCTGCCGGTAGATCACCAGGCTGTATTGTTATAAAAACCTTCCGGTCACACTCTCCGCACACTTCCGGATCTCGTCAGGCGTCCCGCAGGCCACTATCCTGCCGCCGCCTTCACCGCCTTCCGGGCCCATATCGATAACATAGTCCGCAGAACGGATCACATCGAGATCATGCTCGATCACGATGACAGCAGCGCCATGTCCGATCAGGGTCTGGAAAACATTCAGCAGTGTCTCCACGTCTTTCGGGTGAAGGCCTATAGTCGGTTCGTCAAAAACGAAGACGGAATCATCCTGCACTTTGCCCATTTCGGACGCAAGCTTAAGGCGCTGCGCCTCTCCGCCGGACAATCCCGGCGTCTCTTCTCCCAGAGTCAGATAACCCAGGCCCAGATCGCGCAGGGTCTCCAGTCTTGAGCGTACCGTATTCATCTCACAGCAGAAATCAAGGGCAGAGTTTACATCCATATCCATAAGTTCCGGAAGAGACAGCTCTCTGCCGGATCTGTTCTTATATCGGATCCTCATGGCATCTTTGCCATAACGGGAACCGCGGCATTCGGGACATGGAATATTCACATCAGGAAGGAACTGCACATCCAGGGATATCTGCCCTGTTCCGTCGCAGACCTGGCATCGGAGAGACCCTGTGTTATATGAAAAGTCTCCTGCCTTGTATCCATATTGTTTTGCAGCTTTTGTTCTCGCATAGATCTTGCGGAGTTCATCGTGCACGTTGGCATATGTGGCGACCGTGGAGCGGACGTTGATACCGATGGGCGTCGCATCGATCAGCTTGATATGTCTTATTCCCTCCGCTTCGACCGATTTCACATGCTCCGGCAGTTTCTTCCCGTTGCAGAGAGCGTCCAGTGCCGGAACGAGGCTTTCCAGGATCAGAGTCGTCTTGCCCGAACCCGATACGCCTGTTATAACAGTAAGCCCGGCTTTGGGGATACGGACTGACAACGGCTTTACTGTGTGGATCTGATCTGTCTCCATCCTGATCTCACCGTTTGCAAAGGCGTCTTTTACACTGCCTGGACGGGACGGCCGGAGCTTTCCGGTTAAGTATCCGCCGATGACAGAGACATCACTTCTCCCGATCTCTTCCACTGTCCCTTCGGCGATCACTGTGCCGCCCTTTGCACCGGCTTCCGGCCCCATTTCAATGAGCCAGTCTGATTCCTTCAGGATCTGCGTGTCATGATCTACCAGAAGAACAGAATTACCATCCCGTACCAGATCATGCATGACCCCGTTCAGCCCGACGATATTGGCGGGATGCAGTCCGATGGAAGGTTCATCCAATACATACAGGACGCCTGTAGTCCGGTTGCGGACCGCCCGGGCCAGCTGCATCCGCTGCCGCTCGCCGGTAGATAAAGTCGAGGTTGCCCTGTCCAGTGTAAGATATCCCAGCCCAAGCTCCATCAGCCGCGCGGCAGCTTCCAGGTAAGACTCGCAGATACCGGCTGCCATCTGCTTCATCTCGTCCGGCATAGAACCCGGAACTTCCCGCACCCAGCCGATAGAATCCTTCAGGGACATCGCACAGGCCTGATCCAGAGAGATCCCCATCAGCCTCGGCGCTCTGGCTTCCTCTGACAATCTCGTACCATGGCATTCCGGGCAGATATCCTCCTTCAGGAATTTCTCCACACGCTTCATGCCTTTTTCATCTTTGACCCTGTTCAGCGCGTTAAGTACAGTCGCCACAGCGCTGTAATAAGTAAAATCCATCTCACCGGCAGTAGCCGTATCCGCCTTCTTAGGCCGGTAAAAAATATGCCTCTTTTCCATCGGGCCATCGTAAACGATCTCTTTTTCCTCATCAGTCAGGTCTCTGAAGGGGATATCGGTCCTCACACCCATGGCCCGGCAGACATCCGTCATCAGCGACCACATCAGTGAATTCCACGGTGCCACAGCGCCTTCATCGATCGTCAGATCTTCATTGGGCACCAGCGTGGTCCTGTCTACCGTCCGTACCGTTCCGGTCCCGCCGCAGCATTTGCAGGCTCCCTGGGAATTGAAAGCAAGTTCTTCCGCACCTGGCCCGTAGAAATGCACTCCGCACTCCGGGCAGACGATCTCCTGCATCAAAGCCACCTGAACTCCAGGTTTTACATAGTGACCGTTCGGACAGCGGTGTGAGGCAAGTCTGGAGAACATCAGCCGCAGGCTGTTCAAAAGTTCCGTGCCCGTACCGAAAGTCGATCGGATCCCGGGAACACCCGGCCGCTGGTGCAGTGCCAGAGATGCAGGAACATAAAGCACTTCATCCACATCGGCCCGCGAAGCCTGTGTCATCCGCCGTCTTGTATAGGTCGAAAGAGATTCCAGATATCGTCTTGACCCCTCGGCATAAAGTACACCCAGAGCAAGAGAAGATTTTCCGGAACCGGATACGCCTGCTATGCCGACGATACTGTGAAGCGGAATATCCACATCGATATTCTTCAGGTTATGGACGCGCGCGCCTCTTACTTCTATTTTCTTTGGCTGATCTGTATTCATACTCTCTTTACCAAATTGTTCCGCAAGTCATGGGGACAGGCCCCGTGACTCCTCTCGTATGCCCTTTGGAGGCGCTCCAGATCCTCCGGGGTATTGACGTTCTGCAGCTCTTTGCCGATATCCAGCTCTGCGTATCTGACGCTGATCCGGTCCAGCAGGGACATCATCCGGAGATCCTTTTCCTTTACCGCCGCACAGACTTTCGGCAGGATACCTTTCCGATAGATCCCGAAGGTAGGATATACTCTTCCTCCGCATCGGCATATCACAGCCTCGCACTGTTCGTCCAGCTCCTGATACAGCCGGAAGATACTGCTTCTTCTGATCAGCGGGGTATCGCAGGGGATCACCAGCAGCGTATCCGTCTGACAGGCTGTGAGCAGGGCTTCCAGGCCTCCCATAGGGCCTGATCCGGGATGCAGATCCGTTTCGGCCGTGCTGACCAGGATCCTGTCGAAGCACTGCACTGTATGCAGGATGTGCTCCAGAAAGCTGTAATCTCCCAGCATAAGGCCAGCCTTATCAATATGGCCCATACGGGAGCCCTTCCCGCCTGCCAGGATCCCGCATGAAGATACCCTGATGCGTTTCATGGCGCTCCGGGCAAGCCGGATCTCCTGCAGCCTTTTTTCGACGCAGCTGTCCAGGAGGGTCTTTTCTACGGAATCACCATAGCTTTCACAGACCATCTCAGCCAGGCGTTTTTCCCGGTCATCTGCAAGATCCAGGGAACAGAGCATGGCAGGCAGGGCAGCAAAAGCCTCTTCTTTGCTGCCAATATGCCAGTATTCAAAATCGATCCCGCAGATATGAAGGTCCTCATCCGTCACCAGCATCCCCCGCGGATTCAGGTCCTCACTGACCATCCAGTCGCCGGTCCCGGCATGAAAGGCGGCCTGGAACTGTATCATCCAGTCAGCTAAAGCTTTCGCAAGACGCGGGATCATCTCATCGCTTCCGCAGCATGCATCCCGGCCTGCAGGGCAGGATCTTTTCGCAGAAGATATGCCGGTTTCATCCAGAAACGCCGAAAGGGTCTTTCCGTTCTTCTTTTCGATATTCAGGCACAGATCCCCGCACGAATAAAGCGCCGGGACCGATCCCGTCGCTCCCGGCAGTTCATAGATCTTCCGCTCATTTTCAAATGCGATCCTGTCACGGAAGACTTTCTTTATACATCTGTCATTTTCGACGATTATCCTGTTATTCACCGATTTTTATCTTTACGATCTGACGGCCCCATCTGGTGGAGAATTCGTCATTGTTTATGACCAGCATAAAGGGTCCCTGCTCTTCATCCAGAGGCAGGTCGTCTTCCCTGGTCACGAGCCATACATTGCCTGGCTCCCGGATCTCGCTCCCGGCGACCCTGATCTCATACTGGTCCGCACAGATAAAGACACAGTCTGTGCTGTCATCAGCTGTCAGTCCCATTTCTTCCAGTATCCGGCGGAACTCGATCCCGGAATAATGCTTGTCAAAAACATCGCCGTTCTTTCGTCTCATCTGTGTATCAAAGCAGGTAAAATACGTGTCGTCTTCGCTAAAAGCATATTCGGCGCTGCCGGCCGCGCTCTCGATCTCCAGCCGGTGTGCAGCGGCCATAGCGTCGTTTACCGATGCGTTCCTCCGGTTCACTATGACCAGGATGACCAGTATGGCAATGATCACAACTGTTGTAGTGATCTTGAGGATACTCTTTTTGTTTTCTGACATCTTTTGTCCTTATCTCCTCTGTCTTAATACTCTTTTCTTATATCCTGTTTTTCCCGATGCCTTCCCTTACAGATGCGGGCAGCCGGTGAACGATCAGACAGGCAAGCCACCCTCCTGCCGCGCCTGAAAGGATACCGATGGCATAGAACAGGATAAACGGTATCACCGGCAGCCTGAAATACAGCACATTGGTCGATGCGGCACCGGCCAGGACACCCAGCCCGCCGGCCAGCATCATCCTGTTTTTTACCGAAAGGCGGTCAAAAGCCGGCAACAGCATTACCAGATCAACAGCCAGTCCCGGCAGGGAATAAGTGATCAGCACCAGGACTCCCGCAGCAGCGGATATTCCCGTCGTCAGTGAGATCAGGCCCTGCAGCAGCCCTGTGATCAGCGCTGTTCCCTTTTTCCCGATCAGTGCTGCGGCAGCCACCAGGAACAGTTCACTGATACCCGCGACAGCGCTCCCTCCCGGGATCCGTATGAAATCCGTCAGCAGGTTGAACAACGGCGAAAGGAAAGGCTTCAGCACCATCCCCATCACGGCCAGCATGGCCATGAGGATCAGCTCTTTCAGCGTAAATCAGTCCCTGCTCATTTCTGCCTGTCGGACAGTGTCCTGCATATGGCGACCAGCGAATTCTCTGCCGGCACCGGATCATCATCGGCATCCACAAGCTTCAGGGCATCGAAGGTACAGCCCTTCACACAGGCGGGAAGGAGCCCTGCCCTTACCCGGTCGATACAGCCGTCGCATTTGCGCATTTTATTGTCGGGTCCAAAGGTCGGCGCCCCGAAGGGGCAGGCCATGGCACAGCTGTGGCAGCCGATGCAGTTCGTATTATCATAGAGCGTCAGACCGGTTTCCGGATCCTTATAGAGGCATCCGGAAGGACATGCCGTGATACAAGGCGCGTTGTCACAGTGCATGCAGGACATGGAATAGTACTCTATGGCCCCGGTCTTTCTGGTCTCCTGACGGAAGACCACGCGGAAAGGCCTCTGGCCTTTGGAAAGATCGATATCGTTCTGGTCCATGCATGCGATCGCACATGCGCCGCAGTTGCAGCATTTTGAAAGATCAAGTTCCAGTTTTAACGCCATCATACCCTCCTCAGACTGCAGTAAGCACTGCGGTATGCGGGAAAGCCCGTATACGGGTCCAGATTGTCCCCGTTCAGCAGGCTGTTGATATCCTTCTCCCTGTATCCGTGATAGATGAACAGTTCTCCCTTCAGGATCGTGGCGCTGGGGATCGCCTTGAAGGTAAGCGAACCCAGGTCGGTGGTGATCTCCACGTCGTCGCCCAGTTCGATCCCCAGTCTGTCCGCGTCCTCCATGCTCATTTCCACGGAAGGCTCCGGCTGCAGGCTCCTCTCCCACGGCACGTCATGGAGTCTGGAATGGAGCGCATTGGGAAGGCGCGCCCCCGCACAGAGCGTGAAAGGATACTTTTCGGGATCCGGATTCCAGGGTGCTGTATAAGTCGGCAGCGGATCCAGCCCCCATTCGGGATGATCGCCGATGACGGACGAATACAGTTCAAACTTGCCGGTAGGCGTAGGGATCCCGTTCTCCAGCCAGTATCCGGTGGGCCATGCGGGCCTGAATCCGGGCAGTACCATCGGCTGGTCGGCCGCCTTCATCTCCTCTATGGTGACCGGCAGATCCCTGATGACATAACGGATGCACTCCTCATATCCGGCCTTCAGCAGATCGTCATCCAGATCCATTGCCCTGGCCAGCGCCGTGAGGATATCGGGATCAGACCTGGATTCACCCAGCGGTTCGATGACCCGGTTCGTATACCAGACTCTGCCTCCCGGATAGGTCATGAACTGCTCTCTTTCGAGCGAAGTGCACGCGGGCAGCACAATATCCGCGTACTTTGCTGTATCGGTGAGGAACAGGTCCACGTCCACGAACATTTCCAGCTTCTTCAGCGCTTCGATGAGCTTCCGGTCATCCGGGAACATTCTGATGTTCATACCGAGGCTCAGCATGACCTTCACGGAGTTCTCGTCTTCCGCCAGGATATTGTTGGCCAGATCCATGGCCTGCATGTCCTTCCGGAGATAATACCAGAGAGGGAATCTCTCTGAAGCGATCGCCGGCGCGGCAGCCTCCGGGAAGCGGTCCCATTCGAACTCATGCTCATGGGTAGCAAATCCGCTTGACCTTTCCATGAACGTATTGGGTGAGAACTGCTGTCCCCCGGGCACGTCCACGTTGCCGGTAATGATGAGCAGCGACATCATAGCTCTGTAGTTCTGCATACCGTTCCTGTGATGGCCCATCGTACTGCTTTCCGCAACGGAAACGCTCTTCGCGTCGCGGATCATCTCTGCAGTCCGAATGATATCCGCGGCAGGGACACCGGTCAGTTCTTCTCCCTTTTCCGGTGTGAACTGCGCCACATACGCCTTATATTCTTCAAAGCCGTGTACGTACTTATCGATGAATTCATGATCGATCCAGTCATTCCGTATCAGGACGTTGGCGATGGACAGGGCCAGGGCGCCGTCCGTACCCAGATGGGGACGCAGGTGCAGGTCCCCCAGGCGCTGGCTGCCGGGTGTGATGCGCGGATCGATGATCACGATCTTCATTCCCCTGCCGTCCCTGTTCCGCAATGTATTATTGACAAAAGGATATTTGGAATGATACCCGTTCAGGGCATATCCGATCATCAGGTCAGCTCGCATCAGGTCGGGGCCCATCCCGACACCGGAAGCCAGCAGCCATGCCATCAGGCCGGAGGTCATGCAGGCACTGGATTCCGTACCGTAATGCTGGGAGCCGAAGACATAGGCAAACCGCCGGAACATGAAGCGGTAATACTTGCTGTATCCGGAATAAAAGGCCGCTTTGTCCGCCCCGTACTCGTTACGGACCTGCAGGAACTTGTCTGAAATGAGCCTGATCGCCTCATCCCAGCTGATACGCTCAAATTTGCCTTCGCCTCTTTCGCCGACTCTCTTCAGCGGATAAAGCACACGGTCTTCCCTGTAGACGTACTGCCTGTTGCCTGCGCCTTTGGTGCAGAGTTTCCCGTTACTCATGGGAAAGCCATCGATCCCTTCGACTTTGACGACCTTTCCGTCCTTTACATAAGCGTTCAGCCCGCAGTGCATGGCCGGTGAACAGATATCGCAGAGCGTATGCTTACAGACGATGCCGCTTTCCTCTCCCGGGATCTTTCCATGCTCATAATCAATGTTCTGCATTGTAATTCCCCTCTAATTTTTCTATGAACGAAGGTTTCAGCCCTTCCTTGATCAGGATGCCCTTCTGGATCGGCGAAATGTCAACTGCACCGTTCTCCATGACCGCGTACAGGTAGTTTTTGATCGCGCCGCTGATACGGTAATTATCCAGGATGTTGACACCGGCCAGCCGGTGATCCTTCATGACAGCTTCCACGAACAGTCCGCTGTGGATGTTTCCGGACGTGAGAACTTCACCCAGTATACGGTTGTCGCCGAATCCGATAAAGTCCATATCCATGAAGTGTGTGATATTATGCATGAAGTTCCCGTCAAACTCTGCCCTGGCCCCGGCCATATTGGCGCCTGCCGTCGTGCCCTGATGGGCGGCGTTGGCCCACAGACCGATGATCATGGTATTGCTGCTCTGCAGCTCATTGCCCTCGCAGCAGTCGCCGGCAGCATAGATATCCGGATCCGACGTGCGCATGTTCTCATCCACGATGATGCCTCGCCCGACGCGTACTTCATCTGTATTCACGATCCCGGTATTGGCACGGGTACCGATACAGAGTACGATCAGGTCCGCATCGACAGATGTACCGTCGTTCATTAAACAGTGATATAGCCCGCCGTCCTTCTGCACACTCTTCAGGGCATTCCCAAGCTCCAGGATGACCCCTTTCTTCTCCAGGCGTTCCGCGATCTGTGCAGCCACGTCATCATAGGCAGCCAGCGGGAACATCTTCTGCGCCATATCCGAAAGCACCGTCCTGATACCACGGTCCACCAGCAGTTCCACGACCTTGATGCCCACCATGGAAGCGCCAACGACAAGAGCCTTCTCATGCGGATTCCGATCCAGTTCCTCCTTCAGCGCGACTGCGTCCTGTACCGTGCGCATATAGAACGCTTCACCCGGATCCAGACCTTCAAAGCCCGGTGCAAAGGCCGAAGCACCGGTGGAAATAAGCAGCCTGTCGTAGTTCACTTTTTCACCGTTATCCAGGATCACCGTCTTTGCCTTCGCGTCGACACGACTGACCTTTACTCCGGTACGGACATCCAGCTTCAGGCTGCTGCTGATATCCTCCATGCTCCCGAACGGGAAAAGGGCGCTGAACGGGATCCTGTCCGCCGCATAATAGGTCGTGAGCATGGGATTGTAAGGCGCGTAGCCATGCTCGCTGAAGACCGTGATCTCTCCTCCCGTATCGTTTTCTCTGATGGTCTTGGCAGCATAGTAACCGGCACAGCCAAAACCGATGATCACATAATGCATTCCGCTCCCCCCTTTGATCTGTTTTTCCTTAAGGTCCTGTCAATAATCCTTCAGCAGGTCCTCGATTCCCGTAAATGTAAACTCTTCCTCGTATTCACGGGCTTCTTCCTCCCCGGAGAGGACACGATACGCGCCAAGCCCGAGCGCTTCCATCTCAAACTCACCGGCGATGGCTTCGACCGGTGCAAGATACCCGCACATCTTTTTAAGTTTCCCCACGAGATATTCATCCCTGGAGATCCCGCCTGTCAGCAGGACGGCATCGACTGCGCCTTCCAGCACGGCTCCCATCATCCCGATGTATTTCCCGATCTGGTAGATCATTCCGTCATAAACGTATTCCGCATACTTATCCCCGTTATCGATCCTTCTGCGGATCTCCACGACATCCGCCGTACCCAGATGATCCATCAGGCCGCCGCCCATGTTCACGCGGTCTTCCAGCGCCTTTCTCTCCCACTTGCCGGAATAAGCCAAGTCAATGATCGTCATGGCCTGGATCTCGCCGCTCCTCGTCGGCGCCATCGGACCGTCGCCTTTGATAAGGTTAGTCGAATCAATGATACGGCCCCTGCGATGCGCGGATACGGATACCCCGCCGCCGATATGCGCGACGACCAGGTTCAGGTCCTGATACTTTTTCCCGCATTTTTCCGCATAGAAACGGCAGACAGCCTTCTGGTTCAGCGTGTGCGTGGAACAGACCTTATACACATCCTTAAATCCCGTGATCCTCGCCAGCGGCTGGAATTCATCCGTCTCCGGTGAATCCACGAAGAAAGCACGACAGCCGTACTCCCTGGCCAGCATGTCCGCGATCACACCTCCCAGGTCCGCATTATGCTTGTGTGTGGACGGGTCCGTCAGCCTCTCCACCAGTGTTTTGTTAACGACATAAGTTCCTCCGGGAATAGGGCCGGTTCCGCCGCACCGGGCGACGACGGCATCGCAGCCTTCCAGCGTCAGCCCGGCCTTTTGCAGCAGTTCTTTGATCCCCTCGACCCGCATTTCCTTCTGGTCCATGATGGACTTATAGCTCCTGATCCTGCCCGCATCATGCTCCGCCTTTCCTTCATAGACCTTTTCCCTGCCTTCGAACATGGCGACCTTGGTAGATGTCGATCCGATGTTCAGCGCAAAGATCTTCATTTTCTTATCCATAGTTCCCTGCTTTCCCCCATAAACAAAATTACTTCTGCACTCATTCTATCATGCACAGGTACCAGTGACTCTTCCAACTTCAGCGCTTTCATTATAGAATATATCCGTTGCACAAAAAGGATCGCCCACAGCACGTGCATCCGTTGTTTCAGCCTTCATAATTGTATTGGGACGGTTCCGATTTCACAGGAAAGGAAATAATCATGGAAAAAACGCTGAAGCCTCTCGGATTTAAAGAGTACTTCGTCTATGGCATGGGCAATTTCGCGTCCCAGATGTCATGGACTATGGTCAGCACCTATCTCTCGATCTTCTATACGGACGTATTCGGTCTCGCTCCCGGAATCGTCGCGATCCTGATGCTCATTGCCAGGATCTGGGACGGTGTTAACGATCCTATGATGGGCACCATCATGGAACGCACCCATACCCGCTTCGGACGGTTCCGTCCGTACATCTTCCTTGGTGCGCCGGTACTCGTTCTCTTCACTATCCTGACATTCACAGTCCCGGGCTTCGGCAGCGGCGCCAAGCTGGCTTATGCTTACATCACCTACATCGGACTGGGCATGGCCTACACAGTAACGAACGTTCCTTATCTTGCACTTCCTGCAGTTATGAGCTCCGAGCCTCATGAAGTCAACCGCCTGATGAGTGCCCAGATGATGGGCATGACGATCGGCCAGATCGTCCTGAACGCCACTGTGCTGCCGCTGATCACCATGTTCGGGCACGGCGACCAGGCTGCCGGCTATCACACCACCGCTATCGTCCTTGCGCTCGTCGCTCTGCCGATGTTCTGGGCTGTTGCATTCTTCTGCAAGGAACGGATCACCGTTAAGAAGGAAGACCAGGGTTCCATACTGGAGGGCCTCAAGCTGGTATTCAGCAACAAGAACCTTGTATGCGCTATCTTCTATGCCATCTTCAACATGACCGGCATGCTGGGCAGGATCGCCGTAGCTGTTTACTTCTATCTCGGCATCGGACCCAAGAACCCGAAAGTCTTTGCTGATATTTTTGCCATCGGCAGTTTCCACTTCAATTACGTCACCATGTTCATGATGATGCAGATGATCGTCGGGACCATCATCATGCCCTTCGCACCTGCATTTATTGAAAAATTCGGCAAGCGCACCACCGCGATCATCTCCATGGTCATCCAGGGCACCGCACTGATTATCCTGTTCTTCGGTCCTTCCGAGAATCTGCTGTTCACGACTATCGTCCTGATCTACTACGGACTTGGTTATATCGCAGGTCCCTGCGGCGGTATCATGATGATCGATGCTATCGATGATTTCGAGGACAAGCACGGTATCCGCAACGACGGTATGGCGTTCTCCTTCCAGGGTCTCGGCACCAAGGTCGGCAGCGCGATCGGAAACGCGATCTGCCTTGGTATTCTGGGCCTTTACGGATACACCGACATGGATCATGTTACCGACCACATCCTCAGCGGAATAAACGTTGCGGTCAACATCGTACCGGCACTCTTCTTCTTTATCGGCATCATCCCTCTGCTGATCTACTCACTGGATAAGCCCGGCTATATGGACGGCGTACGCGCGCGCCTGGCTGCAAAACGTGCAAAGAAGTGATCCGGTTCTGATCCGGTCATAAACAGGCATCGACAAAGGGGGTCCGCATCAGAAGATGCGGGCCCCCTTTCTTAATGGCCTCCGGGATTTTCTGTAATGTTTCAGCCGTACCTGATCAGTTCTTATTGCAGCAGAGCTGATCTTCAGAAGGCGCATACGGCTCAAGGAATGCGTGAAAATGACGCATTGGAAGGTTATGGCCCCAGACGATCCTCATATTGGGGATGGAGTCACGGTCTTCGTACAAAGCCTTCACTGCCGCGATCACATAATCAAGGTGTTCTTTGGTCAAACGGCTGCGGTCTATTGCAAAACGGACCACATTGGCGACCTCCGCCTGCTGGTCCGGAGTCTTCAGATCGTACTCCATTGAGTAATCGCCCAGTTCTGAAACACGGATCCCGTAGCGGCGGATCAGTTCAAGAGAAAAACCTTCACCGGCAAACGAATCGTGTCCCCGCCTGCCGTCAAAGAATTCATCCATATTGATGTAAACAGCGTGGCCTCCGGCAGGAAGAACTACGCCCTTGATACCGGCATCATAAAACCCTTCCGCGAGATAGTTGACCTGGCGGACGCGCTCATCCAGGTATTCAAAGCAGCAGCTTTCATAAAGTCCGACCGAAAGAGCCATGATATCGCGGCCGCTCATGCCGCCGTAGCTGTCATTTCCATAACAGGAGATCTGCTTGACTTTAAGAAGTACGCCCACGTCTGTTTTTACTGTGCCGTCTTCGTTAAAATCCGAGAAGTTTTTCCAGAACAGGCCTTTATCACGGAATGCGAGCATTCCGCCCATATTGGAGTGACCATCTTTTTTTGCGGACATCGTAAAACCGTCGCAGTATGAGAACATTTCCGTAGCGATCTCGGCGATCGACTTGTCGGCATATCCTTCTTCGTTCATTTTAATGAAGTATGCATTCTCAGCCCATCGCGCGGCATCGAGTATATATGGGATATTGTAGCTGTGCGCGATCTCGCTGACGGCTCGGATGTTAGCCATGGCGACAGCCTGTCCGCAAACCGGGTTATTGGTAATGCAGGAAAAGATCAGGGGAACATTTTCCGGTCCGACGGTGTCGATCAGTTTCCGGAGTTTATCCAGATCCATATTTCCCTTAAACGGATTTTTGGAATAACGTCCGCCTTCCGGCACCTCATAGAGCAGTTCTTTATTATACAGATTTCTCGGGACAGAGCCCATTTGTTTAATGTTGCCCTCAGTCGTATCAAAATGGCCGTTTGAGGGAATCGTAAATACTTTACCCGGATAACGCTGCGCAAGGATCTTTTTGACGATCTCCATAAGCACGGACTCTGCAGCGCGGCCCTGCTGAATTATAAAAGCATTGGGACGTTCCATCTGAGCGGCACCACCGTTAAAGAGACCGCCTTCATACTCACACAGATAGACTTCATCCATCATCTTTTCCACATCGCGGCAGTCTGTGCGCACAAGGTCTATTACCTTTTTCCAGTTCTTTTCCCCGCCGCGCTCAAAAATATCCCGGAATGTATCGAGCAGTACATAGTAGCCTGTATTACGGCCATAAGCTTCATCGCCGAGAAAAAGCGAAGCCCATTGATGGTTTGTCATTGCTGTCGTGCCGGAATCTGAGAGCATATCCACGGTCAGCATACCTGAAGGGAATGCAAATTCGTTATAATGTGTTGCTTTCAGCGCACGTTCCCGCTGTGCCACAGTTACGGAAGGAATATCTCGTACGGCGTAAGCAAAATGGCTGGGAGCCGGAACGTTCAGTTTGTATTCATCAGACATGGTAATACCTCCTTTTACTGTTTTATGGTAAGTACCGACCGGTTCAGAATGGTGGTTTACAACTGATGACGAACTTTTCGAACCGCATTACAGTTTCATCATAAAGTAAAGTTTTACAAAGGGATAATACATAAATATAATCATCTTATAATCTGCGCTTATAAATCATCGGATCAGTAAGGTAGTGATCAGGAGGATTTGCAATGGAGCTGTTTCAGATCCGTTACATAACAGAGGTGGCACGTCAGAAGAGCTTTACAAAGGCTGCAGAGAGCCTGTTCATATCACAGGCAGCCCTTTCTCAGCAGATCAGGAAAATCGAAAAAACACTGGAAGCACCGCTCTTTATCCGCAATACACGGTCTGTTGCCCTGACAGAAGCAGGAGAAACATTTATACGGTTTGCACAGCCTGTATTGGACTCTGCAAAAGCGCTGGAGTCAGCAATGCTTCAATACAAAGGCCGGCAGGTCATCCGCTGTGTTTCCACACCGCGTATGGCGGCTCTTCGTCTTGCGCACGCGGAAATGGTTTTTTCTGAACAGCATCCGAATCTCATACTCCAGTCCTGGTCAGTGGAGGAAAACGAAATCTATAAGCTGGCTGCATCTCAGGAATGGGATATAGCCGTCCTCCCTCAAAAGCTCATGGGACCTTTCCGTGATAACACCAGGTTTTATAAAGAACACCTGTTTTCTTTTGAACGCTGCATTCTGGTCAGCAGAGAGCATCCGCTTGCCGGGAAAAGATCTGTACATTTGGAAGAGCTGGAAGAAGAGACTTTTTTTGTTGAAACGGAAGAACTTACCAGGAACACACAGAAAGAAACGCTTTTGCCGCCTGGCGTAAAAGTGGACAGGATGTCATCAACAAATTATGATGTCATGTCGGTACGCGTGGCTTCCGGTAAGTCAATAGCCGTCGGAATAAAGCCCCTGGCAGATTATTACGGACTCTGCGCAGTCCCGATCCGGCCCCGGAAACTTGATAAGACGTTTCTGGTCTGTCCTTTGTACCGAAAAGCCGCGCTTCCTGTTTCCGAACTTGGGGGATTATTCCGCTCGCTGCACCGTTAAACATTCCTGAATGAATCGGGATTGAAGTCATGCAGATACGTCAGGCGGCCTGCCTGTTTCCGTACATATCCGTATGAATTATAATGAATTATATCAACTTCATGATCACTGTTGAAAGGAGCACGTAATGAAAAGGATAATATGTGGACTTCTGCTTCTGGCCCTGCTGGGAACCACTGCATGTTCGGTCGAAATTCCTGCCGTAACTGCCGCAGGCGGTGCAGAGATAACTGCCGTGCCTGCCGCTGACGACACGAAGATTCCTGACGGGCGCTGGCTGAATCCGGATATCATCGGAAACGTTACGGAAGATACGCCTGCAGAGCTGAAGGATAATTTCGCATTATATGTCAATAAAGACTGGATATTGAATACGACACTTCCGGATTTGGTGCCTTCACTCACGTCTTTGGGTGAAGCCGAGCTGATCCTGATGGACCGGAAGATGAAGCTCCTCACAGATGACAGCCTTACAGGGCATGACGCGGAACTTGTGCATAAACTCTATGCGCTTGTGTCAGACTGGGATTATCGTGACGCCCAGGGAATTGAACCCGCGAAGCCTTACATGGATGCCATCAGGGACATAGACAGCCTGGACGAACTCTACGACTATATGTGTTCAGAGCACAATCTGATGCAGCTGTATCCGTTCACGATGAATGTAGATGCGGATCCGGTCGATTCTTCAGTCTATATCACCTATCTTGATCCGCCGGGCCTGACGCTCGGAACGGAAGAAGAATACCGGAACCGGACCGATGTCGGAGATCTGTTTTACGACGAGGCAAAGCAGGTTTCGGATTATATGCTCGTAAGGCTGGGATTTAACGAAGAAGAGGCGTCGGATATGTTCGAGAATTCGATCGCCTATGAAGCACTGCTGGCTGAAGCGATCCCTTCCGATAAGCATCAGCGGAGCAAGAATACGGACGCTGAAGACTGCTACACCCTCGAGGAGTTTACGGAAATGTCCGAAGGTGTTCCGGTCGATAAGATGCTGGATGCGTCCGGCCTTTCCGGCGCTGATACGATATGCATCACGGTTCCGGAGTATTTTTCCGCACTGAAAGACATATTTACCGAAGAAAACGTCCCGCTGATCAAAGACTGGCTTGCTGTCAGGACAGCCTCTGAACTGACCGACCTTCTGGATAAGGAGACGAGCAAAACGGTTGCGGAAATGTATGGAGCGATGGCCGGGCTCGATTCGGAGGCCAATGAAGATCTGATCGTGCTGTCAACGGTCGCGGGGTACCTGCCCATCCCGATGGATAACCTGTATATCCGGACGTATTGTACCGAGCAGCAGCAGGAAGATATCGCCGCGATCGTTGAAGATTTCAAAAAGTATTACCGGGAAATGCTTGAAAACGAAGTTGACTGGCTGAGTCCCGAGACCAGGAAAGCCGCCATAGAAAAGCTGGACAATATGCGGGTGAATGTTGTCTTCCCTGATGAACTGGAAGACTGGTCCGGACTTGATTTTGCCGGGCCCGACGAAGGAGGAAGCCTCCTTGAGGCACGCAGGGCGATCGAAAGGTTCAAAACCGAGCGGAAAGCCGCTAAGTTAGGGACAAAAGCCGATATATATAAATGGAACCAGATCGATCTTCCGGCATCCACGGTCAACGCAGCTTACTCGCCCTACAACAATTCCATCAATATACAGGCCGGGGTCCTGGTCGGTGAGATCTACGCCGACGATATGAGCTTCGAACAGAAAATGGGCGGGATCGGAATGATCATCGGCCATGAGATCTCCCATGCTTTTGACACCAGCGGTGCGGAGTACGATAAGGACGGACGCAGAATAAACTGGTGGACGGACGAGGACTATACGACGTTCCAGGACCGTGTCGCGAAGCTCGTGGCCTGGTATGACGGATTTGTCCCGATGGAAGGCCTGAAGTATTCCGGTGACAGGATCAAGACAGAGGCGATCGCCGATATGACGAGTATGAAGTGCCTTCTCTATATAGCAAAACAGATGGAGGGATTTGATTATGATACATTCTTCCGTCAGTACGCGAAACTGTGGCGCGACCAGTCGACGCCGGAAGCCGTAAGGGAGGCGATCCTGATGGACGTACACCCGGCGCATTATCTGCGCATAAACGCCACCCTCGCCCAGTTTGATGATTTCCTGAACTTCTACGGGATCACGGAGGGTGACGGTATGTATATCGCGCCCGAAGACCGGGTGGCCGTCTGGTAAACCGCACTGCCGACGGCGTTGCAGACGCGAAACAGGCGGTATACGATATGACCTCAACAGAGTGGATCGCCGCGGCAGTGGTATTTATAATTGCGGTCACATTTGCCGTGATCAGCTTCAGAAGTTTCAGAAACAGGGGCTTTTTATTCAATAACGCATATATTTATGCCTCAAAGGAAGAACGGGAGGCAATGGATAAAAAGCCCCTTTACAGGCAGTCAGCGATCGTTTTCCTTCTTTTAAGCCTTTTGTTTCTTATTATCGGATCATCGATAATCTTCTTTGATACCAGGATCGATCTGCTTGAGATACCACTCATTCTGGCTGTTGTTATATATGCTGTCGTTTCGACAATAAAGATCGGCAGATAAAATCGATCCCGGTATAATGCCGCGTCTTTGAGTTATGCGTTTCTCATCAGACAATGACTTTCCGTGAAAGGGAATACATCATTTCTGCCATTTTTTCGCTGCTGACCGGGCAATCCTTTTCAACCCATTCACGAAGCATGCCAACAGTTCCGTTGGCAATATACAGACGAATAAAACGATCCGTGAACTCATCGTTTTTGCTTATTAACGGGAACATAACCTGAACTGAAAAATTCCACCAGTGTTGAGGCAAAGCTGTTTCCTGCCGACTCGCCAAAAAGGTCTTGTAGGCCTTTTTATTCTTTATTACATCCTCAAAATAAGCTGTCGTTAATTCAAAAAAGCCTTACTGCGGCTGATGCTGCAGTAAGGCTTTTTCAATTTCAAACCCGCGTAAATACCGGGTCCATTCCCTGTTCGTATCTACTCTCTCCGATTTACCAGACAAGCAACAGTTTACGTTCGGTAGCGTGAGAATCCAGTTTATAGTTTCCTGCTCCCTTCCCAAGGTCACAGTAAGGGCCCATCAGGCCAAGACCTGAACCGTCGTACTCGGCTTCCAGCGGCGTGTTGTAAT
>JAFVHP010000005.1 GCA_017474455.1 Lachnospiraceae bacterium | reverse complement strand
CGGCCGCCGGATCTACGACGGAGAGATAAGCCGTTACCAGGCCGCCGAAATCTACGACATCAGCGAGCAGACGGCACGGGATTATATGAGACTGTACCGCGACGCTGAGCAGCTTCCCCCGAAACGAGCCGCAAAGAACACGATCAAAGCCCCATCCTTTCAGACGGATCCGGCCGGGATGGAAGAACTGGAGTCCATGACGAAGGAGCAACTCATCCAGGAGCTTGTAAAAGCGCGGATCACAGAAGCCCGGCTAAAAAAAGGATACGAGGTGAAGGGGGATGGTACGGTAATTCTGTACGGCAACGGGAATACCAAGTGATCATGGAGCTGTCGGGAGAATTCCCGGTAAAGCTGCTCTGTGAAACCATGGGTATCCAACGCAGCAGCTTTTACAGCTGGAAAAAGCACCTCTCTGATCCATCCAACAGAACAAGAGCCTTCGTCAGCAACATCCTGTTGTTTCAGGAATACCACCTTAAGTATCCTTCGCACGGATACCGCTGGCTGAATGCCAAGATCCGCCTGGACACCGGCCTTGTCCTTTCTGATCCCTATGCTCATAAATGCTGCAAAACTGCCGGGATCAAGAGCAAGGCCAAGCATTACAGATACAAGAAGCCGGGCGATCCTTTCCGTGTATTTCCCAATCTGCTTCTGTCTGAAATGCAGATCGACGGGCCGCTGCAATGCATTGTGAGCGACATGACGGCTTTCTATGTGAAGGGCATCTATTACGAACTCACTCTGTATATGGATCTCTGGAACAACGAGATCGTCAGTCATTCCCTTTCTTCCAAACGTGGAGACCGTATGACCTACATAAGCGGATTGGAAGATCTGATCGAACTCAAACGGCAGCATCCTGAATACCAGATGATCCTGCATTCCGATCAAGGCTCCGTATATGCCTCTAAGTCTTTCAATGAACTGCTGCCGATGTACGGCATCACACGCTCCATGTCTCGCGCCGGCACGCCCACAGATAACGCAGCGATGGAGGCCATCAACGGTTGGATCAAGGCGGAACTGTTCATGGATTTGCATGTGACCGGTGAAAAGCCTGTGCAAAACGAGATTGACGAATACATCCTTTTCTTCAATGAACAGCGCCCTGCCTATTCTCTGAATTACCTGACGCCGAAACAGTACCGTCAGTCCAATTCTGCTGCGGTCACTGCCTGATTCCCCGCTTTTCTCATTCTAATTCTTCAGCTTCTCGTGTCCAATTTTTGTTGACTAGTGCACTCCGATATGGGGCTGGCCCGTTCAGGGTCAAAAAAGGGGGGTATTTACCCCCTTTTTTCGACCCTGGAGGCCATTTCCAGCTCATGGATGCGGACGCGATTATAGAGCACCAGATCCCGCGTTAAGGCCTCCAGGCTTTCCTGGCCGGATTCGAACACCGCGACCAGGTATTTCCTTGCCGCATACTCCCGAAAGATCGGCCTCAGGGATTCATTCATGTTCTCGTCTTCGCTCTCGGCCCGGGTGAGCCAGATGATTAGGCGCTTCTCCGCATCCCGAATTT
>JAFVHP010000004.1 GCA_017474455.1 Lachnospiraceae bacterium | reverse complement strand
GATGAGACGACGTCGTTGAAAGTAAACTCGTCAAACGCCTTTCCGATGGATGAATGAAAAACGACCTGGAACAGAAGATCTCCCAGCTCCTCGCCGAGATGGTCCGTGTCCTCCTGATCGATGCTCGCGATACATTCCCAGGCTTCCTCGATCATATAGGATCGAAGGGATTCGTGCGTCTGGATCCTGTCCCAGGGACAGCCGGAAGGGGAACGGAGGCGGTCCATAATCGCCGTCAGGTCATTCATGACAAAACGGCCGCGTTCCAGATAACCGCTGCCGGGAATCAGGACGGCGGAGCTGTGGTCGATGCCGGGCTGCCTGTCCAGCTGCCAGAGCTGAATCCGGAGGGGCTCTCCGCCCTCCCGGAGCAGGAGGACCTGATGTTCATCCTCCAGCAGCTCTGAAAGGAACAGTTTGACCTGTCCTGCCAGGATGCCGTTATCCAGTTCGGTGACCAGCAGGGTTCGGTTCGGATCATAGGAAAACTCTTCTGTCAGATCGGCCGCGGGCACGACAGTAACCGCTGCGTCCGGCAGCGAGGACAGGGACGCGGAGAGAAAACGGTCATACGCGCTTACTCCGGGAATGACAGATACGGAAACACGGGCCGTTTTCACGGCACAAAGGGCAGCCACGCTCCGGTCCGTCAGCGCGTCCGGAACGGCATATACGACGCGGCCATTTTCCGCCAGGCTGACCAGGTGTTCAGCAATCCGCAGATTCAGGCGGTCAAAGTCCTCACATTCATCATAGAGGCTGTCCAGCGTGGAAAAAGAAATACATTTTTCCTGCAGCCAGGAGACCAGCGGGTGTTTTCCTGTGCGAAGAACAAGCGTTTCACTTTCCTGAAGCGCGCGGACCGTTTTAACGTTCAGCAGTTCCGGATCCCCTGAACCGACGGATACGACAATGATGCCGGAATTCATACTTTTCTTCCTTTTCTTCGGATCATTTTCCTGATATCGCTGACCGAAACAACTTTCAGCAGGACGGCGGCTGCTGCGTATACGGCTATGCCTGCAGCAATTTCAACGATCGTACAGAAACGATTCATGGGAAGCAGACGCTGAAGCAGCCATACGGTGACGCCCATTACGGCGGCCGCAGCGCCGGGACGCAGCACCCATTCAATGATATTAAACCGCATATTCGTATACTTGCATAAATAATATGTATTAATAATCATTACTACCGAATAGCAGGCAATGGACGCGTAAGGACCGCCGTGGATATGGATGCCGGGCGTCCCGATCAGGATGTAATGCAGCAGGATTTTGACTGCCACACCCGCGATCATCGTATACATGGGAATCTTCTGCTTACGAAGGCCCTGGAGAATGCTGCTGGTCGCCTGTACAACAGTGAATAATACAACAGTCATGGCAGAAAAAGTCAGAAGTTCAGAAGCCAGAATCATCTTTGCTTCTGAAAACCCGCTTACATTACCATAAAAGAAATATACGATTTGTTTGGCCAGGATGCTCATGCCGACTGAGCATGGAAAACCAATGATAAAAGCATATCGCATGCCGATATGAGTTTCCCTGCAGATACCGGCATGATCGTCTTTAGCTTTATATGCGGATATTG
>JAFVHP010000051.1 GCA_017474455.1 Lachnospiraceae bacterium | reverse complement strand
CGCAAAGACCGAGGAGGCCTTGCCTCTCCATCCCCGGCGCAGGCGCAGATGCAGATAGACCGCGTAGATGAGCCAGGTGATCAGCGACCATGTCTCCTTGGGATCCCAGGACCAGTAATTGCCCCACGCGCGTTCTGCCCAGATCGCGCCGGTTATGATCGTGAAGGTAAGGAAGAGAAAGCCGAGCGAAACGCTCCTGTAACTGATGATATCCAGCTTTTCGGGGACGGGGATCGACCCGTCAAAGAAACTTCCCTCTTTTACCTTATCCCGTACAAGGAACACAAGCGAAGTTACGAAAGAGACCCCGAACGCGCCATAGGCAATAATCGCCGTGGAAACATGGAAGAAGAGCCACCTGCTCTGCAGGGCCGGCATGAGATCCCGGACTTCCTTTGACTGCATCGCGGCGTAACCGATGATCAGGAAGATGACCGGCGCGGTGAAGACGCCGAGCATCCTGAAACGGAAACGGAAAACGAAGATCAGGCTGACAAGGCATAACGCCCAGGCAAAGGATGTGGCGAACTCATACTGGTTGGTGAGAGGCACATGTCCCGCGCCCGCCCAGCGGATGACCAGCGTCACCGTATGCAGGACAAAGCCGGCGCACTGCAGGATCAGCGCGGACCTGACTATCACTTCCCTGCGGGCGGCAATGTAAACAAAATAGAGTACCATTGCCGCAAAGTAAATGAACATAACGATCGTAAAAAGACTGTTTTCCATTCCGTTCATGAGTGCCCTTCTCCTTTTGCATCACCCGGTGCCGAAATATCCTTAACTGCAGCTGCAAATTCTTCGCGGAAAATAAAACCGCCTTTTACCGATGAGCCGTATGCCGTCCAGGTCCGGTCAGGATCCGGTCCTTCGTTCTGTACAGCCAGCACCCTGCAGGTCCGGATATAGAAGGCCAGTATCAGGCCGGCCACTGTAATAAGGCCTCCGGCGAAGACCAGCCATATGAATCGGTCTTTCTTTATCTGGATCAGCGTATAGCTCTGCGGGTCCGAAAAGGTAACCGCATACTCGTCGATCGTAAGTTCCTCGTCCTGCATCAGGACGTTCATACCGAGTATCTCCCCGCGGTAATAAACACTGTAAAGGTATCCCGGATTCAGGAGCTTCCCGCTTTTGGTCGAAGGTCCCTGTCCGGGTACCATCTCGTAATCCGGGTAAAAAGCGTTCAGGTATATGACCAGTTCCGGTTTGTCGGCGACAGCGACAAAGCTTCCTGCGTATATGGTCCCCCCCTGAAGCGGTTCACCGTCTTTTGTTATATCGATCCCGGCGGCCCATCCGGTCGAATTCTGGTAAAAACTCATCCCGAACAGTCTGGCAGGATCGTTGACGCTGACGGTATCTCTTTCCTGTCGTCCCGTCACCGGCTCGGTCACTGTGATATCCGCAGTGTACTGTTCCACGGTATCGTCATCCCTCAGTGTGACCTTAAAATCATTGATGTGGAGCGTATAGCCGGTCTCCCCTATAGCCAGGGTGTCACCCGGGACGCCGTAAACAGTGTATTCCTGTTTCGTCATCTGCCCGAGGGAGAATCCCATGATAATGAACAGGATGCCCAGATGGCAGATCCAGGCTCCCCAGAAACCGGCTGTGTTCTTTACGGAAAAAAGCACCTGTCTCTCGCTGCCGTCTTCCGCTTTTTGCGGTGACGGCATGGACAGTTTGCCAAACAGCTTCTCCGGATCCCTTATCCCCTCTGCCGAAACTTCAAAGCCCGGATATTCTCCCGCCGTGCCCGGTTCTTTGGACCCGTTTGACACAGGCACGGGCAGCTCCTTATACGCCCTGATCCTTTTCAAAAGCCCGGGGAGCCTTATCAGATTGCAGAAGATAAGGTCCAGGCAGAGGAAAATATTGATCAGGATGAACCACCAGCTATGAAAAGCGTCGTCAAGGTGCAACGCCATGATCAGCGCCGCTGTCCGCTCCGAGTATCTTGAGGCATACCATGAAAGGGTCTGTCCCTGAGTAACAAGACTGCCCGCAGTGCACGCTGCTGCGAGCACCACGAGCAGTATGACCGCAAATTTCATGGATGTCATAAAGTTCCAGATCTTTTTAAATGACATCGCTATCCGTGTTCTTATTTCAGTTATCTTCTGCTCCCAAAAGCATCATTCCCTTTGCGATCAGCTCACGGGATGTATCCAGACAGTAGAAAGCAAGCTCGGAATTGTGCGCGCCTTCGGCATTTTCGACATAGCAGAAATCAAAGTACCACTGCGCTTCGCGGTAGACCTGTCTGACTTCGTCCAGTGTTTCTTCATCGAACTTCCCGTTCTGTACCGCGTCCGCCAGGGCATCCTTGAATGCCGAAAGGGCTGTGCCCACTTCCGTCTCGCGCGCGGTCACCCTTTCCTGGAGACGTCTGACCATGTTCACCATATCCGTATCTCCATGGCAGGCAGCACAGCTCTCCAGCAGGGTCTCATTCTCCAGAGGACTCTCCAGCAGGTGGCTGTGATAGACCGTCCCGTCATCAGCCTGTATTAAGGCCATATGGCAGTCCGCACAGTTTAAGAGTGCAGCGTGTTTGCCCAGCAGATACGTTTCCATTTCAGGATGCTGGGCTTTGAGCATGCGGGCCCCTGTGCTTTCCTGTGTCCAGTCGGCAAAATCCATGTCGTTATAATAGGCCAGGATCGCGTCCGGGGTCATCTGGGCCACACTGCCGTAAGGCATCATCGTCTCGGAATCTTCCGGGGTAAAGTAGTATTCGATGTGGCACTGCCCGCAGGATAAAGTCGCGGGATCGATCTCTGCCATGTTTTCTCCCAGCGCCTTCTGGACATAGGAATGGGTAATAACGATCCTGCCCGCATTGCCGGCATCGTTCCCGTGGCAGTTGTAGCAGCTTATGTTCTCTTCCATCATTGCCATGGCTTCATCGAACGGCATGGAATACACGCCGACGCCCTGGTCATTGACAAGTTTGGTGAAATTCGGTGTCTTGCAGGTCAGGCAGTTCGCTTTCGCGTGCGGTCTCTGTGTAGCGGCCACATCTTCCAGCGTATATTCATGCCCTCTGGCGCTTCCGTATTCTTTCGCGAATCCGAATCCTTCATATATGTTGACCAGGTACGGATCCTCTTCGAGATAACTGGTCACATAACTGTTCGCCGCGTTATCCCCCATCGTTGCCGTGATATACGGATAGATCTCCTTCCAGTCCGAAGCGTTGACCGTACCGTCCATACCGGTAGCTTCAGGTGCTTCGACATCAAGATACTCGATATCCTGCCTGGTCAGCGGCCCCAGATCTCCTCTGTTTTTCAAATGATACATGATATCCCCGCCGGTCGCCGCCCCGCAGATCAGGGACGTCGCAACGACAACGGCGCTGGCAGAGATGATCGCTCTGGCTACTCTTTCTTTGTTTTCCATTTACTGACCTCTGTTTTTGCAGATCTGTTCTGAACGTGCCGTATCAGCATCAAACGGCCACAGGCGGAATGATCACTTTGGTCGGGCACTTCTCTGCGCATTTACCGCACTGTGTACATTTTTCATAATCGATATGGGCAACATTTCCGGTCACTGTGATCGCACCCGCTTCGCACTGCTTCTCGCAGAGCGTACAGGCTATGCAGCCGGCAGAACAGACTTTTCTGACGGCAGGCCCCTTGTCCCTGTTGGAACACTGCACCATGACGCGCTTGCTTTCCGGAACAAGCTCGATGAGATTCTTGGGGCAGGCCTTGGCGCAAAGACCGCAGCCGACACATTTTCTCCTGTCGACGACGGCAACGCCGTCAACGACTTTGATCGCGTTTTCCGGGCAGACTTCCGCGCAGGAACCGAAGCCGATGCAGCCGAAATCACACTCGGCTGTCGCGATCCCGGACAGGACTGCGCTCCTGCAGTCGCTGATGCCGATATAATTGGCCTGGTCATGTGTCACTTCACAGTTGCCCTTGCACTTAACAAAAGCGATCCTGCGTTCCAGCGCTTCCGCCTTGACGCCCATGATGCCGCCGATCTTTTCGGCCACGGCAGCTCCTCCCACAGGGCAGGCGTTTACCGCGGCTTCCCCTGCCACGATAGCGGCCGCGATGGCATCGCATCCCGCGTATCCGCAGGCGCCGCAGTTATTCCCGGGAAGACATTCCCGGACGGCAGACTCTCTTTCGTCCACTTCCACTTTGAACTTGTTTCCGATATAGACAAGCCCGGCACCTACAAAAGCGCCAATGACTGTAATTGCTATGGTTGTTATCAGTATTATCTGCATGCCGGCCTCCTACAGCGACAGCTGTGAAAAGCCCATAAAGGCTATGGACATCAGTGCGGCTGCGATCAGGACGATCGGGGCGCCCCTGAACGGGGCGGGCAGGTCCTTTTCAACGATCCTGGTGCGGATACTGGCCAGGAGGACGATCGCGAGCGTAAAGCCGACGGCTGTACCGAAACCGGCCAGTACGCTTTCAATGAAATTATACTCATTCTGGACATTGGTCAGCGCGACACCGAGCACCGCGCAGTTGGTTGTGATCAGCGGAAGGAAAATGCCGAGCGATTTATAAATGCCAGGCGACGTTTTCTTCAGGAACATCTCAACGATCTGGACCAGGGCCGCAATGACCAGGATGAAGACGATCGTCTTCATATAATCCAGGCCGTAAGGCGCAAGCAGGAACGTATACAGGAGGTTTGCCACCGCTGATGCAATCGTTATGACAAATATGACCGCGCCGCCAAGACTCGCGGAGGCTTTGATCTGCTTGGATACGCCCAGGAAAGAGCAGATGCCCAGGAACTGGTTCAGGACAACGTTATTGATCAGCGCGCTGCCGATGATGATCAGTATCAGATTGCTCATTCTTCTGCCTCCTTTCCTGCCTTTTCACAGCCGGGTGCGGAAGCGCAGGCTGCGCAGCAGCCGTCACAGCCGTTCTCGACAAGTTCTCTCTGCCTGGTCTTAATGCCGATGGCGTTCATAATGGCAATAAATATGGCGATGACGAAGAACGCTCCCGGAGGCTTAACAAAGATCCCGATCGGCGGTACCGCGGCCGGCAGGATCTGGAAGCCGAATGCCGTCCCGCTCCCCAGCACTTCCCTGACAAGGCCCGCAAGCGTCAGGGCGATCGTGAAGCCGATACCCATGCCGATACCGTCCATAACGGACAAAAGGGGCGGATTCTTGCTGGCGTATGCCTCGGCACGGCCGAGGATGATGCAGTTGACGACGATCAGCGGGATATAGATACCGAGCGCTTCATAGAGAGAAGGCAGGTATGCTTCGATCAATAGTTCCGTGACCGTAACGAGCGACGCCACGACCACGATATAGGAAGGAAGCCTTACCTGGTCCGGTATCAGTTTGCGCAGCAGCGAGATGACCAGGTTGGAGAGCACGAGGACCGCCGTAGTGGAAAGCCCCATGCCGATACCGTTGACCGCCCTGGTGGATACGGCCAGGGTCGGGCACATGCCAAGGAGCAGTATAAGGGTAGGGTTCTCTTTGATGATGCCGTTGTAAAGACGTTCGACATATTTATTCATCTTATTCTCCTCCCTTCATAACATTGTTTATAAAGTCAAGTCCGGCATTGACCGCATTGACGACCGCCGAGGAAGTGACCGTCGATCCGGAAATGGCGTCGATCTCATATTCCTCGTCTGCCCCGCCGCCTTTAAGCAGCTCGAACCTGTCGACAGCGGCACCTTCGAACTGACCCATGAAGGCGGGCTCTCCGCAGAGCATGCCCATGCCGGGTGTTTCATTCAGTTCGGTGAAGGCGATACCGTTCACGACACCGTCTTCATCCACACCGACCGAAAGCGAGATATTGCCGTCATTGCCGTCGGCCGTCGTAACGCTGACCACATAGCCGGCTGTATCGCCTGCGGCGTCTTTGCCGATAACAGCTTCATTGATATAGCATCTTCCGAAATCAGTACCGTAAACAGCCCCGCCGTTCTCCGTGATCCAGGCTTCCACTTCCCCGGGGAATTCAAATTCTTCCGCACCGGGGCAGACGGCCTTGTAGGACATGGCTTTGGCAATACGTTTCTGTTCGTCGATGGTGTCTTTCGTCATTGTATAAACACCGCTCAGGGCAAGGCCGCTGACCAGTGTGATCACCGCCAGGGCAATGACAGGCTTCGGTATCCTGCCGAGGAATGTCTTCTTCTCTTCGGTCCTGCTTTCGATACCTGCCTCGGCAAGCGCCTGCCTGGCTTCGATGGCTTTTCTTCTGTAAGCAAAAGGCTTCGGTATGATATACATATCGATCAGCGGAGTGAAGAGGTTCGCAATAATGATCGAATAACTGAAGGAATCCGCCGCCGAACCGAACAGCCTGAACAGGCCGCCCAGAACGCCGATCAGAATACCGTAGATCAGCTGTCCCAGCTTCGATACCGGTGACGTCGTGTAGTCCGTAGCCATGAAGAACGCGCCCATGACCACACCGCCGCCGCAGATATGCGCGAGGATGAACCGCGGATCAAATCCCTGGCCGCCGAACAGTCCGACAAACAGCGCAAAACCGATCAGTACAGAGAAGCATATCTGGCCATGGATGATATCCATTGCCCACAGGAACAGGCCGCCGATGAGAAGGGCAATGACGGATGTGCCGATGATGCCGTTGGTATTGCCGAGGAACATCCTGGTCACGTTCACGGCTTTCCCCGCCAGAAGGTCCGCAGTAGGCGTCGCTGACGAAACGGCGTCGACCCCGTTCTTTACGGAGAAATCCGTCATATCACTGCCGAAAGAGATCAGCAGGAAACATCTGGCCGCCAGCGCGGGGTTCAGGAAATTCCTGCCCAGGCCGCCGAAGAAACATTTCACGACCAGGATAGCGAATACAGACCCCAGTATCGGCAGGTAGAGTTTTGAATTTGGTGAAAGAGTGAGCGCCAGGAGAAGTCCCGTGACGATGGCGCTTCCGTCTTTCCATGTGTCCGGTCTGTGTGTGATCTTATCAAATATAAATTCTGTTCCGACCGCGCTGGCTACGGATGCAAGTATGACAAAAAGCGAATGGATCCCGTGGAACGCGATGCCCAGTACCGCAGCCGGCATAAGGGATGCCGACACGATCAGCATGATGAACCGTGTAGACCACCTGTCCCTGACATGAGGGCCGGAAGAAATGTTCAGTAATTTTTCCATCATTTACCTCCCGCCGCCGCGCGCTTTATGGCCAGGATCTCGGCCTTTGTCTGTTTGAATATCTGGGTCAGCGGTCTCTTGGCCGGACAGATGTATGTACAGGAACCGCAGGCGATGCAGTCCAGTCCGTACAGCTTATTTTCATACCTGTCCAGGTCGTTTATCTCCGATGCGTCCGCCATCATCTGGGGGAGGAGCCCCTGGGGGCATACGGTCGTACAGCGCCCGCAGTGCAGGCATGCTGTCATCTCCTTCTCCGCCTCTTCGACCGGGTCCGCCGCGAGCATCGTGATCGCGTTGGTGGTCTTGACCACCGGCACATCCAGTGAAGTGAGCGCAAAACCCATCATGGGGCCGCCGGCAAGGACTTTTTTCAGCTGGTCGCTTACACCACCGGAGGCCTCGACCAGTTCGGCGACGCAGGTGCCGTCCCGGATGATATAGTTGCCGGGATGAGAGACTGCTTCACCGGTCAGCGTCATCACATGCTTAAAGAGCGGCTCGCCGTATACGACTGCCCTCTGAATGGCATAGACGGTACCCACATTGTCAACGATGCAGCCTACGTCCGCCGGCAGTGAGGCAACGGGAAAATCGATCCCCGCGATCGCGGTGATAAGGCTCCGCTCGCCTCCCTGGGGATATTTCGTATGCAGTGCCCTGACACTGATCCTGGCATTGCGTGCCTTCGTTACGGCCTGCTGCATGGCCGCGACCGCTTCGGGCTTGTTGTCTTCGATCGCGATCACCGCCTCGGCATTAGGAAAAAGTTCCAGGACGATCGCCGTTCCTTCAACGATCTCATCCGCGTTCGACCTCATCAGCTGGTCGTTGCAGGTAATGTATGGCTCACATTCGGCGCCGTTGACGATCACATAACGGATCGCAGCGCTGTCTTTGGGCATGAGCTTGACATGTGTGGGAAAGCCCGCTCCGCCAAGGCCGACGATGCCGGCATCCTTGACAGCTGCCGTGATCTCTTCGACAGTCATCCCGTCAACATCGCGCCGGGTATCATATGTATCTGCCTGTGTATACTCTCCGTCATTTTCGATGATGATGCACTCCAGCATCTGCCCGGAGATGGTTCTGTGCTTCTCCACAGCCTTGACTTTGCCCGAGCAGGAACTGTAGACGTTTGCGGATACAAAACCGTCCGCTTCCGCGATCAGCTGCCCGGCGAGCACAGGATCGTTCTTTTTAACGACCGCTTTTGCGGGTTTGCCGATATGCTGCGAAAGCGGGAAGACCATATCCCCTTTCGCCAGGAATTCCTGAAGCGGCAGATCCCTGCTGAGCGATTTCATGTCCGGCGGGTGGACGCCGCCGCGAAATGACCCATTCACCTTAATCCCCTCCTGATCTTAAGATATCATTCAGTGCCTGCGGCATACGCAGGCCATAAATATCCATACTGTGAATATCGTATCAAAATCCGGCTGTTATGTACACCTCAAAAGCATATTCGAGGCCACGCTTTATGCCGGATCCCGCCTCCTTCGCGGATGCAGCGGGTGCAAGTGATGGATGTAGATCATATAGTAAAGAAAGAGCAGTAAAGACGTGGTTATCCGGCTGACCGGGGCTGCCGCTTTCATGAGCCTGCGTCAGCCATATTATATGAACGGGTTCCAGAACCGGCTGCCGTTCACCATGGCATATACCGTCGTGAACACGACCAGCATAATACCGAAGATAATACACAGGATATCTACCGGGGTAAATTTCCTGCCCATATACCAGGTCCGCTTCTTATTCTTCCCGAATCCTCTCAGTTCCATGGCATTGGCGATCACATCGACCCTGTCCATGCCGGACAGGATCAGCGGCAGGATGATCGATGCCGCTGCAGCTATCCTTTTAAAGAGGTTTTCCTTCTTACTCATTTCAATGCCCCGGGCCTGCTGGGACAGGGAAATATCATGATATTCATTCTGCGTATCCGGGATATACCGCATGGCAAGGGCTACCGCATAGGCGATCCTGTAGTTTACGCCCAGGCGGTTTAGGGACGCCGCGAATTCACTGGGGTTCGTGGTGGCGACGAACAGGATGATCATCGGGATCGTCGAGGTATATTTAAGGATCACATTCGCGTGATACAAAAGCTGCTGCTTTGTAACTGTGTAGCGACCTATGATCGTAAAGAGGACGTCCCTGCTGCCGTAGATCGCTACGCCCTGCTCAGGCGCGAACAGATAGATGAGAATATTGTTCAGCAGCATGATCGCCATGGTCAGGATCAGCATGGCCCTGACCTCTCTGAGTCTGATACGGGATACACTGAACAGAATGAGTCCCAGGATGGTAAGCGCAACAAGGAACGGCGTGCAGAACGTCGTCATGGCGGCTATGGACCACAGGATCAGCACCGCGAATTTGGATGCGCCGGTCAGCCGGTGAATGGGTGATTCCCTGTCGATATAATTGAAAATCCTGATCATGCCCTCACCCTCCTGTCGTGGTCTATGAACCGCTGGACAAAACTGCGCGCATCGCTGATACCGCACTGGTCCGCCAGATAGTACAGAGACGTTTCCTTAAGGGCCGCTTTTTCCACCGTTACCGGATCTGTCAGTATCTCCGCGCCTGTCGCATCTTTGATGATACTGCCGTCACAGAACACGACCGTGCGCTCCGAATACTCCAGCATCAGATGCATGTCGTGAGTGATCATGACGACGGTCAGGCCGCTCCGGTTCAGTTCCCTTAAAAATTCCATGATCTCCGTATAATGCCTGAAATCCTGTCCGGCTGTCGGCTCGTCCAGTATGATCATTTCCGGATCCAGTGCCAGGATCGAAGCGATCGTCACCCGCTTTTTCTGACCGTAGCTCAGCGCGCTCACCGGCCAGTTCCTGAAAGGATACAGACCGCATACCTTCAGCACCTGATACACCTTTTCCTGTATGAACTCACTGTCTTTGCCGCGGTTGACAAGTCCCAGCGCGACTTCGTCAAAGATCATCGTTTTGCAGATCATCTGGTTCGGATCCTGCATTACATAGCCGATATGTTCCGCCCTTTCCTTTATACTCATGGAAAGCAGATCTTTTCCGTCCAGCAGCATCCGGCCGGCCTGCGGTCTTTCAAAACCGCATATCAGTTTGGCGAACGTCGTTTTTCCGGCGCCGTTTTTCCCGACAACTGCCAGCATTTCTCCTTTTCCTATATCAGCAGATATGTTTTTCGTAGCCCTGAATCCGTTTTCGTATGTAAACTCAAGATCCCGGATCTGCAGGAAAGGCTCGGCAGTACGCCTTTTTTCCTCTTCCGGCGCTTCGTGGTACCATGCCCTGATCAACGCCTTGTCACATACATCAAGGGCCAGTGTCTGAATTCTGGCCGGCTGCTGTTCTTCGGTCGGTCTGACGCCCGCGTATTTCATGGCGGTCAGGTACAGCGGCTCTCTTATCCCCGCTTCGGCAAGACGTGCGGATACCAGCAGTTCATCCGGGGAACTATCGGAAACGATCCGTCCTTCCTGCATCAGGATGACACGGTCTATCGGTATGTGCAGCACATCTTCCAGCCGGTGTTCGATGATGATCACTGCCGCACCGGTAAGTCTTTGTATCCCGTCAATCAGTTCCATAGCCTGTCTGCCGGTGGCCGGATCCAGGTTGGCAAGAGGTTCGTCAAACAGGAAGACGTCGACATCATCGACCATGACTCCGCCTACGCTGACTCTCTGCTTCTGGCCGCCGGACATTTCACCCGGAGCATGTTTAAGATGGGCGTCCAGTTCCAGCGTTTTCGCGATCTCGCTGACCCGCTGATGCATTTCATCCGTTTTCCGGCAGTCATTTTCCATCGCGAACGCGATATCTTCGGCAACTGTCATGCCAATGAACTGCGCGTCCGTATCCTGAAGGACTGTACCGACGATATGGGACAGCTCGAAGATGCCCATATCCCTTGTTTCTTTTCCCAATACCTTAAGAGAACCGGTGATCGTCCCTTTATACGCAAAAGGGATAAGGCCGTTTATCGCACTGGCGATCGTCGATTTTCCGCATCCCGAAGGGCCGGCGATCAGGATCTTCTCCCCTTTACGTATATCAAAACTGATATCGTGCAGCGTCGGTTCAGCCTGTGCCCTGTACTGAAACCCGAAATGCTTAAAAGAAATGACAGGTTCTTCTCCCATTTTTACCCTCTGTCCCTGAAACTTACTTCTTTCCTAACAGAAAGACCGGCCTTCCCAGATGGTCGGAAGACCGGTCCCAAGCGCTTTGTTCCCGCAGCGGTTTACTCTTTGTTTAAAGATCCGGCCTGCGGCCTTGTCTTTGCATAGGCAATGCAGAGGATCGTGCCGATAATGGCTGTTGTTACAATGTTGGCCGCTGAAGCGACGAGGCCCTGCAGATACACTTTGTTGACAGGTTCCTGATACATCAGGATATCCAGGGTCGGCGCGATGGCAGCCCAGCAGATGAGGTGGCTCACAGCCTGGACGATATTGAAGCGGATGATCTGGCTCTTGCCGAACTTTCCGTCTTCAAGGCTGATGCCCTTGCAGCCGAAGCCGACAAGGAGGCCGAAGATACCGGAGCAGATGACCCAGCTCCACCAGACGCCCCAGCCTGCGGAAAGGTCATTCAGGAAATGGCCGATGAAACCGATCAGAAGGCCGGCGACGGGTCCGAATAACGCGGACATGAATGCCAGCAGGCCGTACTGTGTCGTAATGCTGGTGTTCGGTACGGGGCTGGGGATGGCTACAAATCTCGCCAGCACAAAGAACAGTGCCGCACCAATACCGATCGCTACGATCGTTCTTACAGACAGATTTTTCATAATTTTCTCCCTCTCATTCTTGATGTCGATCATCTATTGTTTATACACATGCAGTCTGTGCAGCAGCTGCAGGTATACCGATGGAATTATACCATGACACGGCAAAACTGCCATATCATCGTCTGCCGCCTACTGGAGCACGCCTGTCTTCTCGTCGAAATAATACGTATTCCCGTCGATCGTGACAGTCCCTTTCTGCATGGCACCCGTCGTTTTATCATAATAGTATGTCTTTCCGTTCAGAGTGTACCATCCCTTGATCATCTGGCCTGTGCTGTCATACCGTACCCATTTGCCGATATTGTCCTTGCCGTTGATCGTATACGGCATATAGACTTCCTTGCTGGCAGCTTTGGCACCGTTGTACACATTATCGAGCCAGTACCATCCGGCCGGCAGCCCGTTGGGATTGGCTATCCCGCTCTCGCCGCTGAAATAGATCTCCTTGCCTCGGTAGCCTGCAGCTACACTGATGCCCTGCCTCGCGTAATTTTCATACCAGTAGTCTTTCCCGTCGATCCGTTTCCATCCCTTCTGGGGAACGTCGCCGAGTTTGCGCAGAAGAAGACCCGTCTTTTTATCAAAAAGATACTCTGTACTGCCGACCGTGCAGTAGCCTTTAGCCATGGTCCCGTACGTTTTGTCGAAGTACCAGGTCTTGCCGCTGGGAGCGGTATACCAGCCCTTGACCATATGGCCGGCAGCGTCGTAACGTACCCATTTGCCGGTCCCGTCCGCTTTTTCCGCCCATTTTCCGGCCTTGGATTCCTGATAGACATCCTTGCCGGCAGCCATGGCGCCGCCCTGTACGGCGTCCAGCCAGTACCAGGCATTTGAGACCGGATCGTAGATCTCCTTGCCTCTGCCGGTGGTACCCTGTTTTACACCGTTCTCATACCAGTATTTTTTGTCACCCGAAGTCCTCCACTCGCCCTGGGAAGAAGTGCCGCTGTATTTGGTGATCTTCTTCTGGACGATGATGACGTTCTGGTTGTTCTCGAAACCGTCATACTTGCCGTAAGAATTGTATATCTCGAAGCCGAGGTAATACCACCCCTCCGGCCACATGGCGGTACTGAAGGTGAAACTGCCGCCGTTGCTCTTGATGATATCGGTGATGTCATACAGGTCCCAGTCGCAGTTGAATACATATCTCGTAATATTGTCTTCATATGGCTGGATGCGTATCGTCAGATTGTCGTTATCATAGACGAGTGTGGATGAAACACTGAGATTGTAGCCGGTCGGGGCAGTACCTGAGCCCCCGCCGCCGGACGGCGACGTTTTTTCACTGTAGATCGGATAGTACCAGTCCCTGGCGGCGGCGCCCCTGGAATTGGCCTTGTTTTCCGCATCGGCCGGCACTTCGAAATTGACGCACCACATATATGCCGCCAGATATGCGCCGTCACCCGAGTTTTCTATCGAATACAGGTTGCCGAGCAGCCAGGAGTAATTATTCCTGAGCTCATAATCCAGGTAATGGAGCTGCCCCTCCAGTCCCTGCCAGTCATACCCGTTGTTGTTGCAGTAATTGATCAGGCTGTTGAACCTGGACGCGTGCCACTGGCAGATGCCGTAGCTGGTGCCGCCGTCACCATAGGCATAGGGATTGAACGATGACTCCGCTGCGATATTGGCCAGTATGCCGCTGGACGCGCCGGCTCCCAGGCCCATCTGTCCTGTCAGATAATAATAGATCTGTTCCGCGACCGTATCGCCCACAAGCGCGAACTGAACATTCGAGGCTTTGGACTCAGGATCATACCAGACGATGACATACGGCATCCTGGTCTCATCCTCAAACACATACTCCGGATCCGTTACGGCAAAGAAGCAGTAATAAAAATCGTCATCGTTCTCATAATCATAAGGACATGCCCAGGTAACAGGGATCGTCCTGACACTGCCGTCCTTCAGCGTAACTTCAAGAGATTCCGGCATCTGGACAGTCAGTTCTTCCGCCGGGACTTTTTCGGTTATATAGAGGCTTTTCGGTGTGAATTCAGCAAAGGAAACGATCACAGACTGTTCCCCGGTCTGCTCACCTTCCTGCAGCTCCTCATCCTGCGGCACCTCTTCCGCAGTCTTTTCTGCTGCGGTCTCTTCCGATGCTCCTTCTGCGGCATCCCCTTCCGGAACCGGTTCAGCCGGGATCCCGGGATCCGGCTCATCCGCCGGTTCTGATCCCGGTTCCGTAACTTCCGGCTCAGGGATAATGCCGGGGATCACAGCTCCTTCATCCGGGATCTCCTCTGTTATGGTCTCCGTTTCAGGCACTGTTTCTTCCTGCTGTTCCAGCACTTCCATCAGCGCCTGCATCGCGTCATCCGCCTCTCCTTCTTCAGAGAATTGATCCGTCCCTCCGGCTTCCTCCGCACGCAGAGTGACCGGCTCCGTAAAGACCATGCCGAAAAGGAAGGCCGCGATAAGGATAAACGTTATTGCCGGTGATGATTTCAAAAGCTTTTTCATCGATCCTATACCTTTCTATAGAAGCAGCTGTTCCGTATCCTGAACAGAAACAGGCAGAAAATTCGATCACAAAATCTCACATTAGTATACTCATACAGAGCCGAGAATACAATCAAAGCCTTCATCATGGCGGCGATCGGCCGGATACGGTATGATATTAACTATGAAAACACGGGATAAGCACCTGAAGGTGCTGCTGAAACTGTCTGTCATCTTCTGTCTGGCAGCGCTCGCCCTCACTGCGTGCGGGGATAGCGCCGCTGACGGGACGGCACTCTCATCTGTCATCGAAAAGATCCCCGAAGAAGAGCTGGATGCGTGGGACAGCGCCGGCGGAACTTCGGCGGATCCAGTTTCCGGTGATACAGGCAGCAGCCTCCCCGCTGACAGCGCCGGTCCGGAAGACCATACCGGCGAAGCGGAATCAGCCGGCCTTTCGGGGACAGATAAGGATCAGTCTCCGGAACCGGATGAGAAGGCGGATGATCCTGAAAGTACGACAGCGGAATCAGCTGAAGAGACTGTCTCTCCTTCTCCCTTCATAGAAACTGTCCCCAGGCATGATTACAGCGCCGGCCACGGGTATTATTACCGTTTCCTCGGCAGTGCCGCGGCAGCAGCCTACGATGATATCTATTATTCCTGTGAAAACAGTACCGGTGAAGTAAATTTCACCGTCCTGATACCTGAAAGTGATTTTTACAACGCGTGGGATGCCTTCCGCTATGACCACCCGGAATATTTCTGGATCAGGAACAGCCGGCAGGGCTACTCTGACTCCCTGGGCAACGTCGTCAAAGCCGAATTCAATATCCCCGAAGATGCCGCGGGGCTGTCCGCAGGGCTTATCCGGACCGCAGACGGCATCGTTTCCGGTATCCTTAGCCTTTCCGAGCGGGACAGAGTCAGGTATATCTACGAATGGATCATCAACAGCACATCCTACTCGGCCACCGGTAATGATTACGGCCAGTGTGCCGCCGGTGTCCTTTTCGATCACCGGGCAGTCTGCGCGGGCTATGCCGATGCCTTCAAGCTCCTCTGTGACCGCGCCGGTATAAAATGCATCACTGTTGTGGGGGATGCCCTGAATGACGACGGGAGTTTCCGCGGCAGGCATGCCTGGAACCAGGTGCAGATCGGCGGGGCATATTACTGGGTCGATACCACCTGGGGCGATCCCCAGTTTGGCGGTAATACCCACTGGGATCCGTCGTTTATCGATTACAGTTTCCTCTGTATCTCCGACGATCCGTTCCTTGCAAGCCACCGGATAGACAGTATGCTGGGCCGCAGCAGTGTACCCGGCCATTTTGCAGCTTCCTATGCCGGCTGCAGTGATCCGTCCCTCGATGAATACACACTTCGCGGCTGCCTCTTCAACAGTGCTGAGGAAGTCATGTCCTATATTATGGCCGGAATCGCGGGCGGGCAGAACAATATTTCTGTAAAACTGGCCGGAGATGCCGGTTACCGGCAGACTGTTGCCGCGCTGTTCGACGGAGGCGGGATACAGCAGATCCTTGACAGCCTCGGGCCCGTCTTTACCGAATGCCAGTATTTTACCAGCCCGGTCTCACGGACGCTGACGGTAGAATTCCGGTAAAACCCACTTCATCTTAGCACGGACATGCGGCACAGCACGTCTAATCCTCCGGCAGGATCTTTCACTGCTGCGCAGAGACTTCCGCCTGCCGCTTCCATGGCCGCTGTCTGTTCTTCATCGAACGAGATCGAGAATCCGAAGTCGCTGCCGTCTGTCCGGACGGTATAGGCTTCATAACACTGATAGTTCCCCTCTTCTCCCGTCAGGATGTATACCCTGCTGTCCGGCGACATATATTTCTGATCAAGGCTGCCGCTGAATACGGTATAGCCTTTGTTGAGACTCCGTCTAATGCCCGAACCGTTATCGGGATCCGAAAGATGCTCAAAACTGACAGCCGGCACCTCCAGATCTGCCGGGTGCGCTTTATGCAGCGGCGCGACCCTCCCTAAAGATGCGAGGTGTCTCTCAACGATCTCGACGACGACCAGATCCGTGTCGTCCCCCATATCCGCATCGACCGCATAGGGCATGTTCTGGGAAAAAACGCCCTTCCCGAATGTCTGGGCAAAATATGGAAGAAGGGAATTGCCGAAAGAATCCCGGTACATAACGACCTTATCGTCATTCCCGGCGTTTTTATTCACAGTTTCTATATAGGATGCCGTTACGTCCGCCGCCTCCCCGCTGTACTCCCAGGCAGGTTCCCGGATGTAGACTTCCCTGTCCTCGGGAAACAGCTCCGAAGGATAAAGCATACCGGAAAGATCCCCGTAATAATCTCTGTAGATTTCCGGCTCCCCGGACAGTGCGGCAAGGTCACTGTCCGAATACCCGCCTTTCTCCATAAGCTTTTTATAGACCATGACAGCGCCGGTCTGCGTCCAGTGGCTGTCCCGTTCATAATAGAGAGGCTCTCCCGCCACGGCACCGAACAGTCCGTAAAGATCCGCGTAATTCACGTCCTGCAGCATTCCGGTAAGCCTTTCGGCCGTGCTCTTCGCATCATTCACGATATAACCGCCCGGCATATACTCCGGATACAGGGAGTTCTTGTTCGGGGCTACCGTGAAGACCGCCGACGCGCCCTTTGACCCGATATGATCCTGAAGCAGGCGGACGTTATTGGCTATGTTGAAGAGCATTCTGTCCGAAGCAGGCTCCTGCCTTGTATAATCGTTCTCCGTCGCCGAGTAGAACAGCCAGCCTTTCTTCCCGAGGATCACGCTGTCCTGGGAAGAGGCGCCAAGGGTCCATCTCTGGATCAGGGAATCCGCCGTCACCATTTCCGGCCTGAAAGCGAATACCGACTCGAACCAGTCGCCGGCATCGTGCAGGAATCCGATGTTCAGCTTCCCATCCCCGTCCGTAAGGGCCGGAGCCGCCTTCAGCGGTGAATTCCCGATATCTTTTTTCGTCATATGGAACGACATACCGGCAGACGGCAGTATCAGTATGCATATGACGATAATAAAGAATATCCTGTCTTTTACGTTCTGTTTCATCTGCTGCTCCGTACGGAATACTCCGTCAGAATCTGAAATATATGAATGGGTTGTATCCCCCGCCGGCCAGGGAGATCATACTCAGTACAAGAAGGACGGTCATAATAATGTACACTGGCACGCGTCTGTTTTTATCCGGACTGCCCGCAGGACGGGCGGCCTTTCCGAATGCCGGAACAAGTGCGTAGAGCTTCATGGAAAGTATGCACGCGGCACACATGGCCAGTATCGTTTTCAGGCTGCAAAAACTGATAAGTGCCTGCTTCTGCGCGATCGTCGAACATACGCCGGTGACTGCTGTCAGGAGCATGGCGAGCGCCTGTTTCAAGGAGTCTGCCCTGAAGATCAGAAACCCTGTGCAGACAACGGCCATGACGTAAATGTGCTTTGCCAGACGCAGAAGGAAAGAACCGCTTCCGGCCCTGTCATCCGCACCGGCCTTCTTTTTTGACGGAAGGTTTTCGACGGATACAAAGAAACCATGGAAAAGGCCCCAGATAACGAAAGTCCAATTGGCCCCGTGCCATAACCCGGTACAGAAGAAAACGAGCATGCGGTTCCTGATTGTCCGGAGCCTCCCTTTCCTGTTGCCGCCCAGAGGAATATACAGGTAATCCCTGAACCATCCGCTCAGCGATATATGCCATCTCCTCCAGAAATCCCGCATGGATGAAGCAGTATACGGCATATCAAAGTTCTCCGGAAAACTGAAGCCGAACATCCGGCCCATCCCTATCGCCATATCGGAATAACCGCTGAAATCAAAGTAGATCTGGAACGTATAGGCAAGGGCTGTCAATATGACCAGCGGACTGCTCATCGCCGCCTCGTTCAGCGCAAAGACCCTGTCCACAGCGGCGCCCAGGGCATTCGCGATGAGGACTTTTTTGGACAAGCCCCTGATGAATCTCAACATCCCTTCCGAGAGGCTACCGATGTCGACATGCCTGAAGTCCATGGCACTGTCCATATCGCGGTACCGGAGTATGGGGCCGGCGATCAGCTGCGGAAAGAATGAGACATACAGCAGTACTTTGCTGTATCGCTTCGATGCCTTGAGGTCTTTTCTGTAAACATCGATCAGATAGGATACCGACTGGAATGTATAGAAGGAAATACCGATGGGAAGAGCGATGTCCGGAACATGAATATAGGCACCTGCGGCCGGGAAGAGGGAAACAAAACTGCCGGCCAGGAATCCCGCATACTTGAAAACACCCAGGACAGCGAAATCAAGGATCACCCCGGCTGCCATAAGGGCTTTTCTGTATTTTGCATATGCCCCGGCTTTACAGGTATCCAGAGCATCCATCAGCCTTGTCAGCAGAAAGGTCCAGACAGTGCATAAAAGCAGAAGGATGATATAGACCGGTTCCCCGTAACTGTAGAACACAAGGCTCATCAGGATCAGGAAGGCGTTCCTGGCCCTGACGAACCGTTCAGGCAGCAGATAATGGACGAGCAGGGCAACCGGCAGAAATATACAGAGAAAACTTAATGAACTGAAAACCATAGCTTCAGAAAGAGATCGCCCAGGTGGCTGTTTTGTTCAGCGGCTTCACGGGATACGCCGCAAAAGTCTTCAGGAAGTAGTCCCTGCCGTCGGCATCCTGCATGTCCGGATCGCAGATCAGCCACTGTCCGCCGTAATACACTTCGACCCATCCGTGGGGCGTGGTGCCGCCTCTCCGGGCCGATATCTGGCCCGTACAGACACGGACGTCATAGCCGATCGCCCTGGCCAGGTAGGCAAAGGCGGCCGCATAACGGTAGCAGTTGCCCTGTCCGGTGGAATAGATATCCATCGCGTAACTCTTGGTCCAGTCCCCGGCCGGCGTATCATATGTTCTCTTATATGTCGTCGCGTTGATGACATAACTGTAGGCCGCCGCCAGTTTCTGTTCGTTCGTCATGCCGGGAGTCGTGATCTGGTCAAGGATCCGGAGGCAGACTCCGTGGAATTCACTGACAGGAGCGGCTGCCTGGGCCTGCTGGGCCGCCGCCTGGGCCTGCAGGGCAGCTGCCTGCTGTGCCGCTGCCTGCTGCGCTGCTGCCGCGGAACCCGCCGCTATCCCGTTCGCGCCGATCATCTGGCCGCCGATCACGGTATTGACAGCCACCGAACCGTCGGGAAGCACATAATAACTGCCTTCCGGGGCAGAATTCCATCCTGTCCTGATGATACCGTCCGCAGGCAGATAATAGAGCTTTCCGCCGATGTTCTGGAATCCCGTGACCACATATCCCGCACTGTTAAAGTAATAACTCTTTCCCATGAAATGCAGCCATTCATTCTTCTTAAAGGTACCGTCGCCGTTGGACCACATGATCCCCCCGTCTCCGGCGTAGAAGCCATAGGGAACAACGCCCCTGAGGACCGTATCGTTTATTTCATGCCGCACGGCAGTCCTTTCTGCCGTCTGCGCCTGTGCCTGCACGCGCAGGGCAGCCGCGCTGCTGCCGAACACGAATGTCATCGCGACAAGTCCTGCCGTGATACGTTTTACAGCGTACGCTCTCTTTGCCTTAATCTGTGAATGTATCTGCTTCATAGTCTGTGTTCCCCATAGTGTCCGGAAGACTGCTCAGGTTTTCCGGAAGATAATATTGTCCGTAACTCAGGCTCCCGGAATTCTCCGCCTTGGCGTCAAGATCGTTAAAGTGCCACCACTCCGACGCCAGGGGCGACATCCCTGCCCCTGTACATATATTCTGCAGCGTGACCGCATCCTCTGTCATGGAGTCTGAAAGTTCCACACCGATCCATGCCGTCTTGCTTTTCGAATCGACCGGCACAGTGAACACGCAGGCTGCGCTGCTGATCTCATGCATCTGTGTCGGCATCGTACATTCCTCATATTGTGTCACGTTCAGATAGGAATACCCGCCGCAGTCGCCGGTCTCGGCCTGTACGATCCTGGCCAGGCTGACGTCCATCGCGCATCCCAGCTGGTGGTAGGACAGCGACACTGCGATGAACCATCCTTTATTCCAGGGACTTTTATTTACATTCCGTTCGACGACCGGATTCTCATTCATCAGGACCGTCAGCGAATCCGATATCTTCATCTGCACGGAATGCGGCCTGTAAGTCTCGTATATATTCAGGGTATATCCGCCGGAAAGCGCCGCTTTCTGGGCAGCGGCCACTTTCTCCGCCATGTGGTAGAGGACAGGCATCACATACTGGATCCTGCGGAGACGGTAATTGTAATACCGGGCGTTGTACAGCTTCTGACCGGTGATCCCCGGCAGATCATAGCCGGAACTCCTGAATATCGAGCTGTCGCTGTTCGTATCGGTATATATGACCGAAGGGAGGATATCCGGGAGATTTACCATACAAAGATTCTCCGGGATATATCCGCTTGTGCCGTCGGCTTTTGTCACGGCCAGCAGGCTGCCGGTATCCCTGTTGATCGTAAAGGCTTCGCCCTGCTGCAGTGATCCGACTATCTTTCCGTAGGAATCCGTGATGTTCATCGCCACGGAAGCATAGCCTGCCGCTCCGCTCACAGGCAGTTCGAATGTCCCGTCGAACCAGCTGTCCGGGTCGGTGATATCCCGTATCCCCTGCGCAGACGCTGATGCCGGTGCCGGGGCGGTTTCTTCTCTTGATACAGCGGCCGGGTGCTGGCCTTCGGT
>JAFVHP010000050.1 GCA_017474455.1 Lachnospiraceae bacterium | reverse complement strand
GCCTTTCATCCTGGTCTCGACAGCCGCATTAAGGAATTCATCCCAGTTTATGTTATCCCAGTGCCGGATTGAAAATGACAGATTCACTGCTGATCCCTCCTACCGTTATGTTTATGCCTCTTCGTACACGATCTTGTTGAGCGCGTTGATATATGCCCTTATAGAGGCTCCGATGATGTCTGTTGAAATGCCGCTGCCCGAATAGACTCTTCCGTCAGCACGGAGCTTGACCAGAGCGCTGCCCATGGCATCCCTTCCTTCTGTCACTGTCTGGATCTGGAAATCATCCAGCTCGTAATGATGGCCTATGATCTGCTCGATCGCCTGGAATGCGGCATCGATCGGTCCATCACCTACAGAAACGCCCCTGAACTTCTCCCCTTCTTTTTCAAGGAGGATATTTGCGGTGGATGTGATCACATTGCCGCTGTTGATCACATAGCTGTCCACACGGTATGTGGAGGGCACCTGCAGCGCTGTGCTGGCAACGATAGCCTCAAGTTCCTTGACTCCGACAAACTGTTTCTTGTCGGCGACCCGGCGGAAGGCTTCATAGACTTTCGCATTATCTTCGTCGCTGAGGTCATATCCCAGCTGCCTTACGACTTTGACGACTTCACCGATCTCATCATTGCTGTCAAGGCAGATATTGACACCGTTGCCAAGGGTAAGGTTGCTGAACGACGCGTTTACTTCTTCCCTGGGCTCGAGTATCCATTTGAGCTGGTCGACAGCCCGGGCAAGTTCCGTCGTCCGCAGGCCTGTATTGATATCCAGATCATTTCCCCTGACCTGGATGATGTGGACCATTTCTTCCAGTGTGGGATAACCGGAAGGGACCGCCGTACATTTCACACCGGTGGCACCGTTCATGACAGCAGCCATCGCGCAGGCTGCCGCCATACTGATATCGTTGCTGATCTGGACATAGAGCGAAAGATCCTGCATCTCGGGGACATCCGCCCTGACGTTGCTGACAAACTCGCCGAATTCATAAGGGAGCATAATACCCGCAGTATCGCACAATGTGATCCTGCTGGCTCCGGCATTTATGGCACAGCGGATGGCTTCCGCCAGGAATTCCCTTTCCGCCCTTGTGGCATCTGCAGCAGTGAACTCGACCGTTTCACTTAAGGATCTGGCTTCGCTTACCTTCTCCCTGATCAGTTCAAGCATCGCGGGTGCTTTCTTGCTGCTGATGTATTCCATCTGCACGGTCGAGACGGGAGCAATGATGTTGAGCCGGGGCTCTTTTGCGCTGCGGATGCTTTCCCATGTCTCGCTGATGCTGCCGTTCGTAATATCGACCGGGGCGGATATCGAAGCGGAGATCATGGAAGCGATCGTCCTGTTGGACAGCTGGTCCGCTTTGCCGCCGGACAGCGCGGGCAGTTCTATCACGTCCGCCTTCAGCCTTTCCAGGACTCTAACGATCTCCAGTTTTTCCTTGAACGAGAGTCCGCTCTTTTTCAGCGATTCAGATTCCCGAAGCGTCATGTCGATTAATTTAACCGTTTTCATCTTTTACTCCTCTTCTGATTAGTTTTTATATATGCCTGAGCAGCATGACCGTCTCAGTATTGGCTGTCCACGGGAACTCATCCACGCATACGGCTTTGACCGGTTCGTAACCGGACCAGAGAAATGCCGGCAGGTCCCGGGCCAGACTTTTTGCTTTGCAGGAAACATATATTATATACGGAACTTCATAAGCCAGGATCTTCGGCAGTGCCTTCGGATGGATCCCGTCCCTGGGGGGATCCAGTATTATCATCTCAGGCTTTTCGGCCAGGGCATCAAGTGTCGTAAGGACGTCCCCTTCAAGGAATGTACAGTTGCCGATATTATTGAGTTCGGCATTTTTCCTTGCCGCTTCAACGGCTTCACCTACGATCTCTATGCCGTAAACATCATCAGCCAGGCCGGACATGATCTGGGCGATCGTTCCGGTACCGCAGTAAAGATCGTATATCGTCCTGAACCTTTTACCCGGGATCTTTGCGAATTCACGGACCGTATCGTACAGTACTTCCGCTCCGAAACTGTTCGTCTGGAAAAAGGAAAAGGGCGATATCTCGAACTCCAGTCCCAGAAGACGTTCCGTAAATGAATCACGGCCAAACAGTATCCTGGTCCCTTCATCTTTTATCGTGTCAGACAGTGAATCATTTACGGTGTGGAGTATCCCGCTGATCTTCCCTTCCAGCGGAAGTTCCTGAAGCATCAGCGAGAATTCCTCCAGGAGCTCTTTTTCTTCCTGAAGATCCTGCGGTCCGGACATGCTCCCTGTCTCCGGGCGGGCGGGCGAAGCCGTGACAAGATCCACAAGGATCTCCCCTGTATGCAGGGCTTTTCTCATGAGCAGGTGCCTGAGGTATCCGTCATGTCTCTTCCTATGATAATAGGCCGTTTTCCTTTCCGAGAAAAAAGCCAGGGTCTGCCTTAACACTGCAGAGAAATCACTGTCGCATATCAGGCAGCCGTCGACCGTTACGATATCGTGGAAACTGCCTTTTTTATGCATTCCCAGGCAGAGCGGGCCGTCTTTGCAGGCATCCCCGAATGAAAACTCCATTTTATTCCGGTAACCGAAATACCGGGGGCTTTGACGGACCGGCAGCCAGAAAGACTCGTCAGAGATCCTGTCCTTCAGGATCTGTTCAAACAGGTCCTTAACTTCTTTCTCTTTGACTGCGAGTGAATCTCGGTAGCTGCGGTCCATATAGCGGCATCCGCCGCATATGCCGAAATACCGGCATGTCATTATATCCTGTTCCGACAATTATATATCCTCCGGCCAAGGGGTCCCGATAAAAAACAAGAGGCGTTTTAGCCCTTTGGGTCTAACGCCTCTCAATGCTCTCTTAATAACATATATGCATCCAGCAGTCAGTCCATTTCAAGCTCTTCGTCTACGAAGTCTTCATCAAAATCATCGTCCTCGAGATATAGCTCGGAACGTAGCAGCCTGCAGATACCATATACAACGGCGGCAATAACAAGGACAGCACCGACCACGGCGATTATCCTGACGATAACACCGTTCCTGTTTCTCTTCTGTCCGGCAAGCAGTTTTTCAAGCCTTGTCTTCAAAACACTGTTCACGACCGCTCTCCTTTCACGCCGCAGCCTTAAAAAAGATCTTTAACACTATATCACCATCTTTTTTAGCTTTCAACAAAAAAACGCAGGATTTCCGATTTTTATACAGATCGCCGCAGCCGAAGGATCCGGGATCACTCACTAAATTATGTGGTCGGATACGATAATTGTACAATATATGGCTTCTCCGGCAGCTCGTATTTTTTTTTAAAAAAATTACATGATACTGTTATTTCGAATAAAATGATGGTAATATATGTTCAGATATCATTAACTTTACCGTATAAACGGTAAACTATGTCGGTACACATGAGACTGGGGGTAGAACATGAGTAATGAAGTAAACGTAAATGGAAAGCTGGAAGAAAAGCTCGATGAGATCTCCTCTGCTATTACCAAGGTAGCGGATGCGAACAAAAAGCGCACTCTTTATTCCAGAATCTCCGCAATTGCAGTTATCGTACTTGTTGTTATTTTCTTGATTCTCGCGATCGTTGTTACGCCCGGCATCGTCCGTCTGCTCAGCGGCATTAACAACACAGTAGCAGGTCTGAATACTGCAGTAGGCAATGTCAACAATGTTGTCCTTTCAACCGATGAGACTGTTAAGCAGCTCAATGGAATCGTAGGAGATGTTGGCACCAGCATCAATGATACATTCGGCGAAGTCAACGGACTGCTCAGCAATGTTTCCGGCGATGTCACCGGACTTCTTGACGATGTTACCGGCAGTGTCAACACTGTTATGGACACAGTCAACAAGGAAGTTACCGGCGTCAGCACAGCTGTTGATTCCCTCAACAGCGCCGTAGGCAGTGTTGAAGCCGTAGTTGTTGATAATGCGGACAGCATTAACAAGACTATGCAGCAGGTCTCCGAGATCGATTTTGCTTCAATCAACGGCCTCATTGCTGAGTTCCAGGTTCTGTCCTCAACTCTGAGCGAAGTCGTTCCTCAGCTTGCAGAAATCGTTCCCGGCGTCAATGACGCAGTTAAGAGCGCAAACACAGCTATCGTTGATCTCGACGGCGTTATCACCGGCGTAGGCGATGTAGCTACTGATTCCATCACAAAGACGATCGACAATGTCAATGATACTGTTGATACTCTTGATATCGCTTCCCTGAACGACACGATTGCCGAACTGCAGGCAGTAGCAGGCAATCTTCAGGCTACGATCGACGGCGTTAACAGCACTGTATCAGGCGTTGATGCAACCGTTCAGAACACCAGCGGCTCTCTTGAAGAAGCCCTTAAGGCTGTTACAGATTCTCTGAATGAAACTCTTCAGGCAGTATCTGAAAGCGTAGTCAATACAGCAAACGGCATCGACGTAGAGCAGATCAACAAAGCGATTGCTGATCTCCAGGAAAGCGCTGATACACTGATCAAGAGCTACACACCGTAACGTAAATTAAGCAACCCTGTGTACTGACTTAGCACTAACCAATAAAAAAGAAACAGCGGAGCTTAAAAGCTCCGCTGTTTTTTTATCCGGTCTGCGTGCCTGAAGCCTGCCGGCTCATTATCCGTCTATCTTTTCCAGTTTGGCAAATGCGGCATACATCACCTTCTGCCCTGCCTCATCAAATTCTACAGTCACTTTATAATCCCTGGGAGTATCCTCCAGAAGGCGCACGGTACCGTCGCCGAACTTCACATGGCGCACTCTGTCTCCTTCTGTATAATCCGGTTTCTGCTTGGGTGACGGCTGGCCTTTACTAAGACCGGAAAGCCCGGCATTTACTCCGTTCTTTGCCATGCTTCTGGCAATGAACGGCTTCTTTTCTTCAGCAGTGTGCGGCTTTACATAAACAGCTTTCAGCCTGTTGTCCTTCTTTACCGGAGCCTGTTCCGCATACGGACTGCTGTATTTATGCCCGAAGTCATAGTCATCATAGTCACCCTCTTTCCGGTATCCGCTGCTGCGTGAAGAGTACGGCTGTTCATCCGCATACCCGCCGCTGGTTATCCGGATGCTCTCATCCAGGAGCTCTTCCGGGATCTCCAGCAGGAATCTGCTTACAGGGCTGTAACGGACTTCACCGTGGACCATGCGGGACATCGCATATGTCAGTGTCAGGTCTTCCCTTGCCCTGGTTATGCCGACGTAAGCCAGTCTTCTCTCTTCCTCTACGCCTTCGTCATCAGGGGCGTCGATCGACATCTGGCTCGGGAACAATCCTTCTTCCATGCCGGCCATATAGACATTTCTGAACTCCAGACCCTTTGCACTGTGCAGGGTCATCAGAAGGACTCTGTCATCAGAATCACCTACCTGGTCTATATCGGCAATAAGGGCAACTTCCTCCAGGAATCCGGTCAGAAGGCTGACACCGCCTCTTTCATCTCCTGCCTCTTCAAACACACCTTCTTCATAGCTGACTGCTTTGTTCACCAGTTCGCCTATATTGGCTATACGGTCTGCTGAGTCCTCTTCGTATGTATCCTTGAGGAACGCTTCATAATCCGTTGCCGTCACTATACCATCGATCAGATCTTTCAGAGAGCTTCCGGCAGCCCTGATCCTTAGTCCTTCTATCAGCGACGTGAACTCTTCGATCTTTGCCTTTGCCCTGCCGGCGGAAGGAATATCGCCGATCCTTTTTAAAGCATCGTAGAAGCTTATCCCGCCTTCATCGGCGAAGGCCTGCACTCTATCTATCGTCGTCTGCCCAATACCGCGTTTCGGGACGTTCAGGATGCGCCTGACAGCCAGGTCGTCGACCCCGTTGTCGATCGTTTTGAGGTAACTGAGAATATCCCTGATCTCTCTTCTTTCATAGAAATTGGTCCCGCCGATAAGATCATACGGTATGGAAAGGAAGAGAAGTTTTTCTTCCAGCAGCCTCGACTGGGCATTTGTCCTGTACAAGACCGCAAAATCCCTGTAGGACAGACTCCCATCCTGTCTGATCCGCCTCTCGATATCCTGCGCGATAAAGGAAGCTTCTTCCGGTCCGGTATTGAATCTCCTGAAATGGAGTTTGTTTCCCCTGCCCTGGTCACACCAGAGCTTTTTGGGTTTCCGGTTGGTGTTGTTGGCTATGACGGCATTTGCGGCATCCAGGACATTTCCTGTAGACCTGTAATTCTGTTCCAGCTTGACCACTTTCGCATCAGGATACAGTTTTTCAAAATCCAGGATGTTCCGGATATTGGCTCCCCTGAATTTATAGATCGACTGATCATCGTCACCGACCACGCAAAGGTTATGCCTGCCGGCAGACAAAAGCCGTATAAGTTCGAACTGGGCGCTGTTCGTATCCTGGTATTCATCCACCATGATGTAATGGAAGCGCTCCTGGTAATTCTTCAGTACAGCATCATCATTCTGGAAGAGAATGACCGTCATCATGAGAAGGTCATCAAAATCCATGGCGTTATTTGCCTTCAGCATGCGCTGGTATTCTTCATATGCGTCGCCGATCACCCTGTTCCTGTAATCGCTGCCGTTCTGTTCCTTATACTGCGCCGGAGATATAAGTTCATTTTTCGCGGATGAAATTGCAGACAGTACGGCACGCGGAGCGATATCGCCCGTATCGATGCCGAGTTTTTTATATACGTCTTTCATCAGCTGCTTCTGGTCATCCGTATCGTAGATCGTAAAACTGTTCTCGTAGCCGATCCTGTCGGAATATCTGCGCAGCATTCGGACACACATGGAATGGAAGGTGGAGATCCATATACTCTCGCTTCCGAAACCGATAAGCCTGTCTACTCTTTCCCTCATTTCCCCGGCGGCTTTGTTCGTAAAAGTGATCGCCAGGATATTCCAGGGATTAACGCCGCATTCATCCATAAGATAAGCGATCCTGTGCGTGATCACCCTGGTCTTGCCGCTGCCGGCTCCGGCCAGTATCAGCACAGGCCCTTCCGTCTGGAATACGGCTTCCTTCTGTTCTTTGTTCAGTGTATCGTAAATAGACATCGATAAATTTTGTCTCCTGCTGTTTTAAATATTGTCTACCAGTTTTGTTTGCATTTTTTGATATCCTGTCTGATATCATCTTCCTGCTTATCCGGCTGTCTTGATCTCATCAGCCATGTGCTTTATCTCCCTGGCGTTCATAATGGCCGCATTCTCTCCTTCGCCTTCCTGATAGCCTCCAAGAAGCCTTGCCAGCTCAGAAATGCTCTGTCCGTCATCAAGACGGCGGACCTGCGTGAAGGTCCTGCCATCCCGTGATGTCTTATAGATCTCAAAATGTGTATCCGACATGGCTGCGATCTGCGGCAGATGGGTGATACAGAGTATCTGATGATGGCGCGAGAGCCTGCCCATTTCTCCGGATACCTTCCACGCTGTCTGGCCGCTGATCCCGCTGTCTATTTCATCGAATATAAAGGTATGCCCTTCATCGCTTCCCGCGATCACCGTCTTCATGGCCAGCATAATGCGTGACAGCTCACCGCCGCTGGCGGTCTGTTCCAGAGGATGCGGAACTTCTCCGGGATTTAGGTACACCTGGAAGTTTACCCTGTCGAAGCCTGCTGCCGTTAAAGGTATCTGCGGGTCGTCTGTCCCGCTTTCCACAACTGTCCTGAAAACAACGGAGACAAAATTCAGGTTTTTCAGGGATGCTTCCATCTGCTGCGAAAAAACAGCCGATGCTTCTTTCCTGACAGCCGACAGGGCAGCCGCGGTCTCTTTCGCCTTCCTTTCGGCCTTTGCAAGCTGTTCCTCGTACGATCTTCTGGTCTCTTCGGCATGCTCGAGTCCGTCAGCTCTTTCCTTCAGTTCCCGCAGCGTATTCTCCACATCCCCGAGGGACGGTCCGTATTTGTCCTTGATGTGGTTGATCACATCAAGCCTTTCACCGGTCCGCATCAGTTCCTCTTCATCCGGGATGGCGTGCTCCATATAGTTCATCAGGCCCCTGTTGAAATCTCCCAGCAGTGCCTCTATATCCATGAGTTGGCCTGCGAGCGGTTCCAGTTCCTGATCGATGCCGTTAAGCGCGGACATTTCATATGACGCAGTCCCTACTGCCTGGGCAGCACCTCCGTCCTCATCACCGGTACAGGCATACACTTTCGTCAGTGTATTATGTATACGCTCCATGGAAGAAAGCCGCCTGAATACCTGCTCCAGCTGCATATCTTCTCCTTCTTTGAGCGCTGCCGCCTCGATCTCGTTGATCTCATAGGAAAGAATGTCCAGTTCACGGTTCCGGGAGACGCTGTCGATCGTAACTGCCTCCAGCTCTTTTTTCAGACGTAAGCACTCGCTGTGACACTGCTTCATTTCCTCCAGCAGAACAACTGCCCTCTCCCCGGCGAACTCGTCCAGAGCCTTAAGCTGGTTCTCCCTGTTCAGAAGGAGGAAATGATCTTTCTGCCCATATACATCAATAAAAGCCTGGCCTATTGCCGCACACTGTTTCAGGGTGACCGTTTCACCGCATATCCTGCATACGTTCCTGCCCGGATAAATACGGCGCTGTATCAGGACCGTACCGTCTTCTTCCGGCTCAAGACCTTCCTGCCTCAGTACTTCTTTCTGCTGCTCCGAATCTGCCCGCAGTGTCATTTCGATCAGAGCGTATTCAGCGCCTTCACGGATCAGGCTTTTATCCGCCCTTGCCCCCAGCGCAGCAAGACAGGAGCCTATCACCATGGATTTGCCTGCTCCTGTCTCTCCTGTAAGTATATTCAGTCCTTTGGAAAAGCTGATCTCCTCTTCTTCTATCAGCGCAAGATTCTTAACATGCAGTTCAAGAAGCATAGATCACCCCTGCTGCTTTCTGACCATACTGTCCAGCCTGTTCATAGCGGACCGGGCTGCCTCCGGTGATTCAGTCGCCGCCATGATCGTATCATCGCCTGCTATACAGCCTACGATCTCCCTGATCGAAAGCGAATCCAGCGCGGCCGCAAGTGCCATTGCCATGCCGGGCACCGTTTTGATCACAATGATATTGGCTGCCGGCTTCATAGATACAAAACCGGAACGGAGAACATCTATATATGTCTCCTCCAGGTTCTCGGACGAGGCATTCTGCATGACCGTATATCTTGATTCACCGTCCGTCCCCATGACTTTTGTCAGTTTAAGTGCTCTGATGTCTCTGGAAACGGTTGCCTGAGCCACATCATAACCATGATCCCTCAAAGCCGCTGCCAGTTCTTCCTGAGTGCCTATGCTCTGTTCTTCAATGATCTCGAGTATCTTCTGCTGTCTGGTCTTTTTCATATCGTATTACCCATTTTCTGTCTGAGTGTATTCAGGAAACTGTCAAATGAAAGCCGTACAAGACTCGCGTATTTGCTGCTCTTCATTATCTCTATCCGGTCACCTGCCTTCATCAGCAGCTCCCTGTCCCCGTCAAAAGCGGCCTGCGCCTCATATGTACTGCTTCTTTTCCCTTCACCGATCTCGATGGTTATCGGTTCTTTTGTGGAAAGCACGATGCTGCGTGAAAAGATAGAATGCGGACAGATCGGCGTAAGCAGGAACAATTCCGCGTCAGGTTCAACGATCGGCCCGCCTGCCGAGAAATTGTATGCCGTAGAACCCGTAGGAGTAGAAATGATCATTCCGTCTGCAGAAAATGTATGGAAAAATCTTCCGCCGATATATACATTGAACGGAAGCATCCGCAGACTTCCATATCTGGATATGACAATATCATTCAACGCGCGGATATTCACAGGATCAGCTGTATGACCGTCGTTTCTGATGCGGCGGCCTTCCAGCATCATCCTCTTTTCGCAGTGTACTTCATCATTCAGCACCCGGTCAAGAGCCGTTTTGCAGTCAGCCAGTTCGATCTCCGCCAGATACCCCAGTGTGCCCAGGTTGATCCCCAGTACAGGAATATCTCTGTCTCCGATATCCCTGACTGCCCCAAGGACCGTCCCGTCGCCTCCCAGGACAAGTACCAGGTCGGTATCGTCCTCAATAACGGAATGTGCGACCACTCTGCTTCCGGATACGATATCAGCGGACGCGGCCATAACGCAGTTCTGCCCACGCTTTGCAAGATATTCCATAATATCTTTAGCCGCATCCGCAGCCCTGTCTTTCTGTGTATTAACGATCAGACTGATCTTTCGAAAAGGCATCGTGAGATCTCTCCACCAGTTGTCTTAAACATCTGTCATCAACAGCAGCTTCTTCATTTGGCCCTGCCATATCGGGAGTCATCAGATACAGCAGGTATTCTATATTTCCTTCGGGTCCCCTGATCGGCGAATAATCCAGCCCCATGATCCTGAAGCCGTTCTCTCCGGCCATGGCAAGAACGTTTTTCAGGACCTCAAGATGCACTTCCGGATCCCTGACGACCCCTTTTTTGCCGACTTTTTCCCGGCCCGCTTCAAACTGCGGCTTTATAAGGGCCACCATGTCGGCTTTATCCTTCAGGATGGCGGCCGCCGCAGGAAGGATCCTGGAGAGGGAGATAAAAGAAACGTCGCAGCTGGCAAAATCCGGCCTTTCGCCGGAACCGAGGTCTTCCGGCTTCATATACCGGAAATTGGTCTTTTCCATGCAGACTACTCTGTCATCATTTCTGAGCCTGTAATCCAGCTGTCCGTATCCGACGTCGACCGAATAGACCTTTGCAGCGCCGTTCTGCAGCATACAGTCCGTAAATCCGCCGGTAGACGCCCCGATATCTATACAGATCCTGCCTGTAAGATCGACCGGGAATACCTGGAGGGCCTTCTCCAGTTTCAGGCCTCCCCTGCTGACGTATTTCAGGGTCTTTCCCCTGATCTCGATCAGACTGTCTTCATCGAACAGGCTGCCGGCCTTGTCCTCTTTCTGCCCGTTGACATACACGATGCCTTCCATGATCGAAAGCTTCGCCTTTTCCCTCGAAGCGGCAAGACCTTTATCCGTAAGAAGAATGTCCAGACGTTTTTTCAAATCCAGCTCCTTACCTGTCTTTGGCACTGTCAGCCGACTGCAGTATCCGCTCTGTGATCTTTTCCGGCGTAAGCCCGAGTCTGTCTTTTAATACGGAGACACTGCCGTGTTCAACGAATCTGTCCGGTATGGAGATATTGAGCAGGCGGAAAGGAAGATCCTCCTCATCGGCAAATTCCCGGATATGTTCCCCGAAACCGCCGCTCTTAACATTTTCTTCCATCGTTACCACCAGGCTGTGCTTTTCAGACAGGCTCCTAAGCATATCCCTGTCGAACGGAGCGGCAAACCTTGCATTGATCACCGACGCATCATAACCATGAGCGAGGAGCTCCTCTCTGACCGCCAAAGCCGTTTCCACCATGGAACCGACTGCGAATAAAGCGATCCCGCTCCCGCTTGTGAGGATCTCCGCTTTACCGGCAGCTATCGGTTCACGGTGCTCTTTTTGTCCGTCATATGCCTCGCCTCTGGGATACCGGATAGCCACGGGACGGCCGTAATCCAGCGCAAACTTGAACATATCGGACAGTTCCCACTTGTTCTTGGGAGCCATGACCGTCATTCCCGGGATCGACGTCAGATAGGAAAGGTCGAAGATCCCCTGATGCGTCTCACCGTCTGCTCCGACAAGTCCCGCTCTGTCAACGGCAAAGATAACAGGAAGATCCTGCAGACATACATCATGTACGATCTGGTCGTACGCCCTCTGAAGAAAAGTCGAATATACAGCCACGACAGGTTTCAGTCCTGCTGCCGCAAGACCTGCCGCAAAAGTGACCGCATGCTGCTCTGCTATGCCGACATCAAAAAACCTGTCCGGAAAGGCATTCTGGAACCTTTTCAGACCGACGCCGTCGGTCATGGCCGCGGTAATGGCGACTACATCACTGTTCCTGTTGCCCAGCTTGAGCATGACAGTACTGAATATATTGGTGTATCCGGCCTTGTTCCCGGTATGTTTGGGCAGGCCGGTCTCAATATCAAAAGGACCGGTCCCATGAAATCTGGCAGGGTGCCGTTCTGCCGGCAGATACCCTTTCCCCTTTTTGGTGATCACGTGTACGACGACAGCTTTATTGACCTTTTTGGCCATCCTGAGCGCCCGGACAACGGCCGCTGTATCATTGCCGTCGACCGGTCCCAGATACGTCAGCCCGAGCTGTTCAAAATACATACCCGGGATCATCAGCTGCTTCAGGGAATTCTTTGCCCGCCTGATACCGGTCACTACCTTGGGCAGGTCATCGTTGATACTGTTATAGACTTTGTCCCTGAGATGAAGATAAGATTCCGACGTCCTGATCTCGTTGAGATACGACGAGATACCGCCGACGTTGGGTGAAATGGACATTTCATTATCATTAAGGATAATAATGAAATTGCTGTTGATCTTCGACGCGTTGTTCAGTGCTTCATAGGCCAGGCCGCCGGTTATGGAGCCGTCGCCTATCACCGCCGCGACAGTATAGTTTTCGCCTTTCAGCTGCCTGGCATGCACCATGCCGAGCCCTGCAGATATGGAAGTTGAACTGTGGCCTGTATCGAAACAGTCACAGTCGCTCTCGGAGCGCTTGGGGAAGCCGGACAGGCCGCCAAACTGTCTGAGCGTTCCAAACTCGTCCTTCCGGCCCGTCAGTATCTTATGTGTATAGGACTGATGTCCGACATCCCATATGATCTTGTCATTTGGAAGATCCAGGCACAGATGCAGGGCCATCGTCAGTTCGACGGCACCCAGATTGGACCCGAGATGGCCTCCGGTCACACTGATATTCTCCACCAGGAACTGCCGGATCTCCGCGGCAAGGTCTTTCCACTTGTTCCGCGGGATCTTCTTTATATCATTCGGTTTTTCGATCTGTGCAAGGAGACTGCCCATATACCCCTCCGTAACAGCAGGATCAATGATCTCTGGATGTCAGCCAGACGCAGAGCTGTTCAAGAAACGCGGACCGCACGTTCAGTCCCCGGACTGCCTTCAGTGCCTCATCGGTAAGGCGGCCGACTTCTCTGACAGAAGCATCCATTCCGTGCAGCGTCACAAAAGTCACCTTTCCGTCCCTCAGATCCGAACCGGGCGTCTTTCCCAGTTTTTCCGCTTCTCCTTCAACATCCAGTATATCATCCCTGATCTGGAAAGCCGTGCCCACATCCATTGCCGCTTTTGACAGCGCTTTGATATCTTCTTCCGGCGCGCCTCCAAGTACAGCCCCGATCGTAAACGCGCTTTCGATCATGCTGCCTGTCTTATGCTCGTGGATATAAAGAAGGCTTTCGGCATCCGCTGATCCGGGGGCATTCTCTGCGCACAGGTCCGCGCACTGCCCTCCGATCATACCTTCGATACCTGCATTTTTGGACAGGATGTTAAGCGCCTTGATCACTTTCCGGCAATCCTTTGCATAGCTGAGGGCATCTTCGGCCGTATAACTCTCGATAGCGTCAAATGCTTTCAGCGCTGTCTCAAACGCAAGATTAAGCAGTGCGTCACCGGCCAGGACCGCCATACCCTCGCCATAGACGATATGCGTCGTTTTTCTTCCTCTTCTGTATTCGTCATTATCCATCGCCGGCAGGTCATCGTGTACGAGCGAATACGTATGTATCATTTCCAATGCCGCGGCAAAAGGATAAAGGACCTGATCCCGGGCTCCGTACATCCGTCCGGTCTCGATAAGGATAACGGGCCGGAGCCTTTTTCCGCCGGCTTCCAGGCTGTACCGCAGCGCTTCAATAACAAGAGCGGCACTGCCGGAGGCTTCAGGCAGGAAAGGTCCGAGTATTCGTTCAAATTCCGCTGCCCGCTCTTCCAGCTCAGACATCAAATTCTTCAAGTGTCCCGTCCTCCCTGAGTTTCATTACCTTTTTCTCCACTTCATCCAGCGCAAGACTGCATTCCCTGATCAGGCGCACACCTTTTTCATATTCCTTAAAAGAATCCTCCAGCGAAATATCTTCTTCACCCATCCGGGCAGCTATCTCCTGGAGCTTTGCAAAATTCTCTTCAATACTGAATTTCTTTTCCGTTTCCTTCTTTGCTGCCATTATTCCTTCTCCTGCATTTCCGGGATATCCGCCGTTTCCGTGATCTCACGCACGATCGCCTTCACAGTGCCGTCTTTCATACGGATATCCAAAAGGTCGCCTTCAGACGTATCTCGGACAGATCTGACCGCCCTGCCGTGTCCGTCGGATATGTAACTGTAACCGCCCTTCAGCCGCGACAGCGGCGAAAGATGGGCGATCTCACCGGTCATAAGCTCGAGCCTGTGCCGCCTGTCCGATACCGCCGCATCCATACAGGCATCCAGCCTGTCCTGCAGGGAGATCAGCCTCATGCGGCCATCCCGCAGCCTTAAACCGGGCGAATAGCTCCTTATGACCTGCCTGAAACCGGACAGTATATCCGCAGCTCTCCGGATCCGGCTGTTCATCGCAGCAGTCAGTGTACGTTCATATGCGGCGATATCCTCCTTAAGCGCGGCCGCATCGAAAACAGCCAGTTCAGCTGCCGCGGACGGCGTTGGCGCGCGCAGATCCGCCACATAATCCGTGATAACAGTATCGGTCTCATGTCCGACTGCTGATATGACAGGCACCGGGCAGTCGAATACAGCCTGGGCTACCGACTCTTCATTGAAAGCCCACAGATCCTCGGCTGATCCTCCTCCGCGTCCGATGATCATCACATCGACACCGTATTCCGAAAGGGCCCTGATGCCTCTGATGATACTGGGTGCTGCTTCATCCCCCTGCACGATGGCCGGATACAGTATGATCTGTATATACGGGTTGCGGCGTTTTGCTATCTGTATGATATCCCTGACGGCAGCACCGGTCGGAGCAGTAACGACTCCCAGTGTCTTTATATATTTCGGGACCGGCTGTTTATACGCTTCGTCGAACATGCCGCTTTCTTCGAGTTTCTTTTTCAGCGCCTCGAATCGTGCGGCCAGGATCCCGCCGCCGTCAGGCATAATCTCCTGCGCGTATAGCTGGTACCTGCCGTCCCTTTCATAAACATCTACCGTTCCGTGTACGATCACCTGATCGCCTTCGCGCATGGAAAAAGAAAGACCTCTTCGACGGCCCGCGAACATTACGCAGGACAGCGTTCCAGAGGCATCCTTCAAAGTAAAATATATATGACCGGAAGTATGATATTTGCAGTTACTGACTTCACCTCTGACCAGTATTGATCTGAGCAGGAAATCCTGTGTAAACATATTCCGGATATAAGCATTGACCTGCCCTACGGAATATACTCCAGCCTTTGTATTCATTCGTCACTGCTTTTTCCCGTAAACTTGGCAAGGACCCCGTTGACAAAGGCATCCGCATGATCCGGCCCGAATTTCTGCGCCAGCAGGACAGCTTCGTTGATCGATACGCCTTCCGGCATATCCGGGTCATACAGCATCTCGTAAAGCGCCAGCCGCAGGATCGTCAGTTCGACCTTGCCTATCCTGCTCAGGTTCCAGCCTTCAATGCTCTTTGAGAGTTTTTCGTCTATCTCCGGCAGATGTGTCATGATCTCATCCATCCTTGCCGTAAGATACATTTTATCCTTGTCCGTTATGATCTGGTCGCCGCTGTCAAAAAACAGTTTTTCCTGCAGCGGCATCTCATCAGGAGTATTGAACTCGACTCTGAACAGCAGTTTGAACAGCTGTTCCCTTAAACCACGTTTCTTCATACCATTTCAACGCCGGTTATACGGATATTGATATCCTCGACCTTAAGGCCCGTCATGTTTTCCACCGAAGTCTGGACCCTGCTCTGTACCTGTGAACACACGGCAGGAATATTGTATCCGTATTTGATCACCAGCAGAATACTGATCCTGACTGCATTGTCCTGGACCTCGACCTTGATGCTGCTCTTAAGCTTCTTCGCACTCAGCTTGTAAAGCGCGTCCGCGGTCGCACCGCCGCTTAGGCAATGCACGCCTTCTACCTCAAGTGTCGCAATAGCCGTCACCATGGCAACTGCGTCGTCAGAGATCCTGACGGATACGATATCGTCGTTCTCAACGCCTTCTATAGTTTCATACTGCAGTTTTTCGTCCATACAAGCCTCCTTACAGGCATTGTCAAAATACCAGATGTTATTGTTTATGATACCACGAAAAGCCCTGCTCCGCGATATGCATTCGCGGCACGATACCGTTAATCCCTGGAAAACTCTTCCAGCACCAGACCTTCGTTCCTTTCAAGGACCATCTGCACCGACCAGGGATTGATGAACAGAAGCAGCGGATTTCCTTTCATGTCCTCCACTCTCTTCATGTCCGTCGTACCGGTTATCTTTCTGACATCGGCATTGCTGCGGATCCAGCGGATATGCTCATAAGGCAGCACATCCAGCCTGATCTCGACATTATATTCGCTTTCCAGCCTGAACTTGAGGACGTCCAGCTGAAGCATTCCTACAACGCCCGCTATGATCTCTTCCATTCCGCTGCCGAGTTCCTTAAAGATCTGTATCGCGCCTTCCTGCGCGATCTGAGTGATGCCTTTGACGAACTGATCCCTTTTCATGGTATCGACCTGCCGGACCCTGGCAAAATGCTCCGGGGCGAACGTCGGTATTCCTTCATACCTGAAACTGTAAGACGGGTCGCAGAGCGTATCACCGATCGAGTAAAGCCCCGGGTCGAAGACGCCGATAATATCTCCGGCATAAGCTTCCTGGATCACTTTCCTGTCGGAAGCCATCAGCTGCTGCGGCTGCTGGAGCCTTCCGGTCCTCCCGCTCTGGACATGCCTAACGTCCATATCCGAAACATATTTTCCTGAACAGATGCGCATGAAAGCTATACGGTCCCTGTGCGCTTTGTTCATATTCGCCTGTATCTTGAACACAAAAGCGGAAAACGCATTTTCAACAGGATCGATCTCCCCTTTGTCAGAGACTCTCGGCGTAGGCGGAAGCGCCATTTCAAGGAAGTGCGTAAGAAATGTTTCCACGCCGAAGTTCATCAGGGCAGAACCGAAAAACACCGGTGTGAGCTGACCGGCCCTCACCGTATCAAGATCAAACTCCGCGCTGGCTCCGTCCATCAGGTCGATCTCATCCTTAAGATTCTCCAGTGCGTCTTTTCCTATCTTCTGCTCCACGGCCGCTTCATCATCAAACGGGATCCTGGATTCCGTGCCTTCCTTTGTCCCCTTTTCCGTCCCGTCGTAAGTAAGGATCTCCTGGTTCTGCCGGTCGTATACGCCTTTGAAGGCCTTTCCCGAGCCGATCGGCCAGTTCATGGGACATGTTTCGATACCGAGGTTCTTTTCAATATCATCCAGCAGGGCGAAGGTATCCATTGCGTCCCTGTCCATCTTATTGATAAATGTAAAGATCGGGATATGTCTTAAGGTACAGACCTTGAACAGCTTTTTCGTCTGTGCCTCGACGCCCTTGCTGGCATCAATGACCATTACAGCGGAATCGGCTGCCATCAGCGTCCTGTATGTGTCTTCGGAGAAATCCTGGTGTCCGGGAGTATCAAGGATATTGATGCAGCAGCCGCCATAGGAAAACTGGAGCACGGAGCTCGTCACGGAAATACCCCTCTGTTTTTCGATCTCCATCCAGTCCGACACTGCGTGTCTCGCTGTTGCCTTACCTTTGACAGACCCGGCCAGGTTGATGGCTCCCCCGTAAAGCAGGAACTTTTCCGTCAGGGTCGTTTTACCTGCATCAGGGTGTGATATGATCGCGAAAGTCCTACGCTTTTCTATTTCTTCCCTTAATTCGCTCATAATACAGTAATTAATTCTTCTTTCTGACCGCCCGGTCGTTCAAACAGCAGTAATAAAAAAGCTGCCGGACCAGCCGGCAGCGTACGGCCTTACCTGAAAAGGCGGCCGTACATGCCGTTCTGATGCAGCAGCTTTGTATGGCTGCGGTTTATTAATCCTTCGGGGCGTCCTTGATCGAAAAGCTGACTCTGCCCATACGATCCTTGCCGAGACAGACCACGCGGACCTTGTCGCCAAGGGTAAGGACATCTTCCACATGATCGATCCTTCTGCCGGCGATCTTCGAAATATGAACCATGCCTTCCTTGCCGGGCGCGAACTCGAGGAATGCACCGAATTCTTTAATGCTGACGACTACACCGTCCAGCACCTGGCCTTCTTCAAATTCGCTGACAATGATCTCGATCATGCGGCAGGCTTCATCCATCTGTTTGGGATCGTTGCCGCAGATAGAGACTTTTCCGTCATCCGTAATGTCGATCTGCACACCGGTACGCTTGATGATCTCGTTGATGGTCTTGCCTCTCTGGCCGACAACATCGCCGATCTTCTCGGGATCGATCTGCATGAACCGGATCTTGGGAGCATATTTGCCGACTTCCTTGCGGGGTTCGGCGATCGCTTCCTTCATGACTCCGTCCATAATAAACTCACGGGCCTGTCTGCATCTCGCGATAGCGCCTTCAACGATAGGCCTTGTCAAGCCGTGGATCTTGATATCCATCTGGATGGCAGTGATACCGTCTTTCGTACCTGTGACCTTGAAGTCCATGTCCCCGAAGAAATCTTCAAGACCCTGGATATCGGTAAGCAGTACAAAATCGTCATCCGTGTCACCGGTGACCAGTCCGCAGGAGATACCGGCGACCGGCTTTTTGATCGGAACTCCTGCTGCCATGAGGGCCATGCAGGATGCGCATGTGGAAGCCATCGATGTCGAACCGTTGGACTCGAATGTTTCCGATACGGCACGAATGGCGTACGGGAATTCGTCTACGGAAGGAAGTACGGGGATAAGCGCTTTTTCAGCCAGTGCGCCGTGGCCGATCTCACGTCTGCCGGGGCCTCTGGACACCTTTGTCTCCCCTACGGAATATGCAGGGAAATTGTACTGGTGCATATAACGCTTTTCTGTGACATAGGGATCCAGTCCCTCCACCCTCTGGGCTTCGGAAAGAGGAGCAAGGGTAACGATATCGCAGATCTGTGTCTGGCCGCGGGTAAACATCGCTGATCCGTGTACCCTGGGTATGATATCGACTTCGGCAGAAAGAGGCCTTATCTCGTCGATAGCCCTGCCGTCAGGTCTCTTGTGATCCTTCAGGATCATCTTCCGGACCGTCTTCTTCTCATACTGATAAACGGCTTCGTTCAGAATAGCCAGCCACTCTTCGTTATCCGCAAAGGCTTCGGCAAGCTTTTCCGTAACTGCCGCAACATTGTCTTCCCTTGTCTGCTTGTCATCGGAAAATACGACAGCTTCCATTTCTTCCGGCGGAACGATCTTCTTGATCTCATCAAAGAGTTCTTCGGGAATAGCGCAGCTTACATAAGGTCTCTTTTCCTTGCCGGCTTCAGAAGCGATCTTGTTGATAAAAGCGATCAGCTCCTTGTTGATGGCATCCGCTTCATAGATGTAACGGATCATATCCTGCTCAGGGACCTCATTGGCTCCCGCTTCGATCATGATGACTTTTTCAGCCGTAGAAGCAACGGTCAGCTGCAGATCACCGTTATCCCAGTCTTCCTGGCCGGGATTGATGATCATCTGTCCGTTCACCAGACCGATCTGTGTAGTTGCGCAGGGGCCGTCAAAAGGGATATCCGAAATGGATGTCGCTACGGATGCGCCGATCATGGCAACAAGTTCAGGGCGGCATTCAGGATCAACGCTCATGACTACGCATTCGAGCGTAACATCATTGCGCATGTCTTTGGGGAACAGGGGCCTCATGGGCCTGTCGATGACCCTGCTGGTCAGGACAGCATTTTCCGAAGGCTTGCCTTCGCGCTTTACAAATCCGCCGGGCATCTTGCCTACGGCATAATACTTTTCGGTATACTCAACACTTAACGGGAAAAAGTCGATCCCGTCCCTGGGCTGGGCAGATTCGGTAGCCGTACAAAGTACGGTCGTATCCCCGTAATGCATCAGCACACAGCCGCCTGCCTGCTTGCCTACACGGTCAACATCGATACTGAGTATCCTGCCTCCTAATTCCAGCTGATAATTCTTGTACATTCTTCTTCTCCTTCCACTTCTTTTCGTCTCTGTCTTCTGCAAAAGCTCAGGCTTTTGCTGCTCTTAAGGCCTGCTGAAAGCAATGTGCGGCCATGACACACAAAGGAGGACGGCATGCCGTCGGCACAGCCGTCCTCCCCGGAATGATCATGAATTACTTTCTGATACCAAGCTTTTCAATAAGAGCACGATATTTCTCAATATCCGTACGCTTTAAATAGTCAAGCAGGCCTCTTCTCTGACCGACCATCTTGAGCAGGCCTCTGCCTGAATGATGATCTTTCGGATTCTTCTTGACATGCTCGGTAAGCTCTTTGATACGCTGTGTAAGTACGGCGATCTGAACCTCGGGTGAACCTGTGTCGCCGGGCTGGCGTCCATAGGTGTTGATGATCTCTGTCTTTAATTCCTTGGATATCATGTTTTCTCCTTCTTCCCGCCGGTGCGGGTCCTTACTGTCCGCCGGATACAAAGCTGCGGCCGGAGAAGCCCTCAGCCGTGTATCGGTAATAATAGCTGCATGTACCGCGCATTATGCGCAGACACTTGTGTATTCTATCATCAGGGCCACGACTTGTAAAGTATTAAAACCGATGTATCAGTACTGTTTTGAAATATACCCGTCCCCGTCGATATTT
>JAFVHP010000049.1 GCA_017474455.1 Lachnospiraceae bacterium | reverse complement strand
TCTCGATCTTATCAAACGGGATCGCGTCCTTCCCGCCGCCGTCATAGAGATCGGTATGGGACACGCCCGGAAGGACGAGCAGCTCTTTGTTCCCGGAATACTTACTGTCCCTGACCATATTGGCATAGGCGTCTTTGCCGAAGTAGCAGGAATGTGCCTTTCACCATGCACGACCAGGACTGCGGAGCGGATCTCGTTTGTATACTTCAGGATCGGCTGGTTCATGAAGGATTCGCATCCGATCACGTTCCAACCGCCGTTGGAATTGAGGGATCTGACGTGATAACCGCGGCCGGTCTTATAATAGTCGTAGTAGTCCTTTACGAAATAAGGAGCATCCTCCGGAAGAGGATCGACCACGCCGCCGCCAAGGGCATATTCACCGGCTTTAAGGTCCGCAAGCCTCTGGGCGCACATGGCCGCTCTCTTCTGATAGCGGGCATCTTCGCTGTCCTCACTGTCAAAGTAACCTTTTGCGTTGACACGGGTCATGTCATACATGGTGGAAGCCACAGTCGCCTTGATGCGGGTATCAAGCGCCGCTGTATTCAGCGCCATGCCGCCCCAGCCGCAAATGCCTATGATGCCGATGCGCTCCGGATCGACCTTGTCGCAGAGAGACAAAAAGTCGACTGCTGCCATAAAGTCTTCGGTGTTGATATCCGGAGAAGCCATGTAACGGACATTGCCGCCGCTTTCGCCGGTAAAGGACGGGTCAAAAGCGATCGTGAGAAACCCTCTTTCAGCCATGGTCTGCGCGTAGAGACCGGCACACTGTTCCTTTACGGCGCCGAAGGGTCCGCAGACCGCGATGGCCGGAAGTTTGCCCTCCGCATCCTTCGGGACATACATATCTGCCGCCAGAGTAATGCCGTAGCGGTTCACGAATGTAACTTTGCAATGATCCACCTTGTCGCTTTTCGGGAAAGTCTTGTCCCATACCTGTGTCAGTGTGAGTTCTTCCTTCTTCATCATGATCCTTTTCCTCGCTTTCTTATTTCTTGATCTGTTTTTCCTGTTTCCGGATCAGGAAGTCCATGTAGTCTACTTTTCTCTGGCTCTCATGCATCTGTTCCACAAGGGTGCATCGCTGTACTTTCATCTGGTGCAGGGCCTCGTCGTAGCTGCCCGCCTCACAGAGGCGGCTGATTCTCTCGGCTGTTTCTGCGTTGCAGCCGGCATCGGACAGCCCTTGTATCAATTGTTCCTTTTCGCTCATCCCGGCAGGACCCTTTCTGAATTCTGCTTTTCTTACAAACAGCCGGATGCATTTATGTTTCACCGGCAAGGCTATCATAACCGCTTGCAATACATCACGCTAATGGTTATAATTTATTTCATGATATTCTTTTTTAGAATATCATGAAATAAGTGATGCGCGAGGAGCTTTTTCGATGGAAATTCGTACATTACGCTACTTTCTGGCCGTTGCCAGGGAAGAGAACATGACCAGGGCCGCCGAGATCCTGCATGTTACGCAGCCGACATTGTCCAAGGCGCTGAAATCTCTTGAAGATGAACTGGGCAAGAAACTCTTTATTCGACATAGCTTCAGTATCAGACTGACAGAAGAAGGCGTGCTGCTTCGAAACCGGGCAGAGGACCTTATCTGCATGGCGGATAAGATCGAGCAGGAATTCATTTCCCTCGATGACATAAGCGGCGGAGAGCTTTACTTAGGGCTTGCGGAATCTTACCAGATCCGATATCTGGCAAGGGTGATCAAAGAGTTCAAGACCCGTTATCCGAACCTGCATTACCACATCACCAGCGGCGATACCGAACAAATCGCGGACAAGCTGGATAAAGGCCTGCTGGACTTTCTGGTTTTGGCGGAACTGCCGGACAGCCGAAAATATGAATACCTGGCTTTTCCGGAAATGGATGTATGGGGGCTGGTGATCCCGGAAAACGATCCTCTGTCAGAAAAAGACGCGATCCGGGCGGAAGCCTTGAAAGGCCTGCCTTTATTCTGTTCCGAACAGGCCTGGAACGGTGACATAAAAAAGTGGGCGGGAAGTGCTTTCTCGAGAATGAAGTTGGAGGGGTCATTCAGGCTTTCCTATAACGGATCCGTTTTTGCCCGGGAAGGGCTTGGATATCTGCTGACCTTCAGGCATCTGATCGATACGTCCGATGGAAGCGGACTTGTATTCCGTCCGCTGGAACCGGCACTTGAGACCACTCTTTATATAGCCTGGAATCGCTATCAGACCTTTACACCGATCGCCGAACGATTTCTGCGCCAGTTGAAGGAAGCCTTTTTAGCGCCGAATAACAGATAATATCCGATATGACAAGAGAACTTATAAAAGCAGTACAGCCGGACAGAAAAAGGTCAGGTGAATAAATACAGATTTACTCACCTGACCTGCAGCTGACTTGAGATTTCCGGAAACAGTGAAACAGAATAAACAGAAGAATCCCGATTCCGCCTT
>JAFVHP010000048.1 GCA_017474455.1 Lachnospiraceae bacterium | reverse complement strand
TTCAACGAATAGCAGTGAAGGCTCATTTCATTCGCCTTTGCGGACATAAAAAGAACGCATCCACTCATGCAAGCATGGTGTCTGCGTTCTTCTCATGTCCTTCAAGTGCTGCGCACTTGCACTGCTATTCTATCTGGTGCACTCCTCGTTATCACTCATATTCCACCGTTGCGGGCGGTTTGGGTGTGTAATCGAAGAGGACGCGGTTGATGCCGGGCACTTCCGCGATGATACGGTTTACGAGGTGGTCGATCAGTTCGTCTGAAAGGTGCTCGACGGTAACTTCCATAACATCAGTGGTATTGATGGCGCGAATGATGCAGGGCCAGTCAAAGGTGCGCTTTCCATCTTTGACGCCGGTGGATTTGAAGTCCGGCACGACGGTGAAATACTGCCAGACTTTGCCTTCCAGGCCGTTCTTTGCAAATTCTTCCCTGAGGATAGCGTCCGACTCGCGGACTGCTTCAAGACGGTCGCGGGTGATGGCACCGGGGCAGCGTACGCCGAGGCCGGGGCCGGGGAAGGGCTGGCGGTCGACCATATTCGCCGGAAGGCCGAGTGCGCGGCCTACGACACGGACTTCATCCTTGAACAGGATCCTGACGGCTCAACGAGTTCAAAGCGGGAAGCAATGTCTTCAGGGAGTCCGCCTGCGTTGTGATGGGCTTTGATCCCGGCTTCGCTTTCCAGGATATCCGGCCAGATCGTTCCCTGTGCGAGGAATTCCACGCCGTCCAGCTTCCTGGCTTCTTCCGCGAAGACATCGATGAACTCTTCACCGATGATATGCCTCTTCTGCTCCGGATCGCTGATACCGGCGAGCTTGTCCAGGAAACGGTCCACTGCGTCTACATAGATCAGGTTCGCGTTCATCTGGTTCCTGAAGACTTCGATGACCTGTTCCGGTTCGCCCTTGCGCAGAAGGCCATGGTTAACGTGTACGCATACAAGCTGCTGCCCGACTGCCTTGATGAGCAGCGCCGCCACTACTGATGAATCTACGCCGCCTGAGAGGGCCAGCAGTACTTTCTTGTCACCGATCTGTTCGCGAAGCTCTTTGATCTGTTCATCGATGTACGCGTTGGCGAGCGCTTCGGTCGTGATCCTTTCCATTGATTCGGGACGGACTAAAATCATTGGCTTTTCCTTTCTATATTATTCTGAATTGAATATGCAAACCGTTCGGATTATTAGTTGGTATAGTTGTCGAAATATCCCTGGACAAGTACGACAGGTGTACCTTTGTCGCCGGACCCGCTGGTCAGGTCGCAGAGAGAGCCGATCAGATCGGTCAGCTGTCTGGGGGTCGTGCCCTGGGAGGCCATGCTGCCCTTCAAGTCGGCGTCCTTTTTGCGGATGCTCTCGGAAATGGCTTCCTTGAGCGCTTCGCCGGAAAGATCCTTATAATCATTATCCGCGAGATACTTCAGCTTCAGCTCGTTGGGTGTACCGATCAGTCCGTCTGTGTAAGCGGGAGAAACGACCGGGTCGGCCAGCTCCCAGATCTTGCCCTGGGGATCCTTGAAAGCGCCGTCGCCGTAGACCATGACTTCGACATGCTTTCCGGTCGCCTTCAGGATACGTTCCTGGATATCCAGGACGAGGGGCTTGCAGTCCCTGGGGAAGAGTTTGATCTTGTCCTCGGTCGATTTGTTGGAACCGAGAAGGCCGTACTTTTCGTTATATCCGCTGCCGCCGACAGGCGCGTTCATGATCTCGTCGAGCGAGCAGACTACCTTTGCGCCTTCTTCCAGAAGGATCCTCTTTGTCCTGACTCTTGTATGGATATCGCAGTTAAGGATATGGTCGGCGTAAGGAAGGATGGCGCGCGGGTTATTCGCGAAGATGATCTCCGGCTCCGCGCCGCACTCCCTTATCAGCTGCTCATAGTATTCCACATAGTCTACACCGGTAAACTCATGCCTGTTGACGCCGAAGAGCTCCCTGTACTTTTCAAGGGTCAGCACATCGCTGTAAGGGTTGACACCGGCGGCATCGATCTTGTCGAGGCTTACCAGTTCATTTCCGACTTCATCAGAAGGATAGCTGAGCATAAGGACGATCTTCTTCGCTCCTCCGGCTATGCCTCTTAAGCAGATGGCAAAACGGTTTCTGGAAAGAATGGGGAAGATAACGCCGATGGTCTCTCCTCCGAGCTTTGCGCGGACATCCTCCGAGATCTGCTGAACAGTAACGTAGTTGCCCTGGGATCTTGCCACAACGGATTCCGTAACAGCGATCACATCCCTGTCGCGCAGCTCAAATCCTTCGTATTCTGCTGCTTCCAGTACGCTACCCGCAACGATGGAGGCAAGGTCGTCTCCTTCCCTGATGATGGGGCACCGGATACCTCTTGATACCGTACCTACTCTTCTTTCTGCTTTTCCAGTCATTCTCGTTTCCTCTCTGTTTGAATACAATAAAAACCGGCACTGCCGGAACCAAAGCCATCAAAATCCGGCTGTAATAGTATACATTAGATGCTTTTTCTGCACAAGAATGATCCTATTGAATACATTCTTTAAGAATGCTAAAATGCACTTGTTGTAACGAAAGTTCAATGCTCTTTAACAAAGAATGCGAGGTAAATATGAAACTTGTACTGATAAGACACGGCGAAAGCGAATGGAACAAACTCAACCTGTTCACAGGCTGGACTGACGTCGATCTGTCCGAAAAAGGACATGAAGAAGCAAAGAACGCCGGTAAGCTCCTGAAGGAATCCGGATACGATTTCGATGTATGCTACACTTCCTATTTAAAGAGAGCGATCCATACACTGAACCATGTTCTTGACGAGATGGACCGCAACTGGCTCCCCGTCATCAAGACATGGAAGCTCAATGAGAGGCATTATGGTGCGCTGCAGGGCCTCAACAAGGCTGAGACCGCTGAAAAGTACGGTGAAGAACAGGTCAAGATCTGGCGCCGTTCCTTCGATGTCAAACCGCCCGCACTTGAGCCCAGCGATGAGCGCGCCGCCGGCAACCAGGCTATGTTCCGCAACGTGGATCCCGCCGACCTGCCCCTTACCGAATCCCTTGAGACCACGATCGAACGTGTCGTTCCTTTCTTCAATGAAGTGATCAAAAAGGACATGGAAGCAGGCAAGCGTGTCGTTATTGCCGCACACGGCAATTCTCTCCGTGCACTTGTCAAGTACTTTGATAATGTAAGCAGCGAAGAGATCATCGGCGTCAATATCCCTACCGGTGTTCCGCTTGTTTACGAATTTGATGAGAACTTCAACGTCGTAGATCATTATTATCTTGGCGACCAGGAAGCGCTTAAGGCAAAGATGGAAGCCGTTGCCAACCAGGGCAAAAAGCAGTAAGGAGGATCCCTTGGCACCTAAAAAGTATGGACGCTTTACAAAAGCAGCCGTTCTTGCATTGTCCGCAATCCTTCTCTGCACGCCTCTTACAGCATGCAGCGACGATGAAAACGAACCCACGACGTCAAGTGTTGTCGAAGCCATTCCCGCTGACGAAATGATGAATCCGCCTGTCCAGCAGGCTCAGGTACCTGTACCTGAAACCGCTGCCGAACCCGCGGAACAGGTCGAAGAAGTCCCTGTTGCAGCAGAGATCCCTGCCGGCATGTACGTAAGTGAGCTGACAGGCGAACCGATCAGTGAATCGATCCGTGACCAGCGCCCCGTCGCGATCATGGTCGACAATGAAAAGCTTGCCCTCCCCCACTACGGCACTGCCGAAGCAGACGTGGTCTATGAGATCATGAATTCGACTGCCAACGACCGTATCACCAGGCTGATGCTGATCTATAAGGACTGGGGCAACATCGAACGTCTCGGCAGTATCCGCAGTACGCGTCCTACCAATATCCTGCTTGCTTCGGAATGGAACGCTGTCCTTTGTCATGACGGCGGCCCCTACTACAACAAGCAGTACTTTGACTACCGTGACTGGGCCGAACATTTCTCAGGCACTTTCTCCAGGATAGCAAACGGAAAAGCCTCTGAATTTACAGAGTACGTTGTCCGCGGGGACCTGCAGAAAAACTTCACCAGCAGCGGTTATTCTACGACTTATAATCAGTACGCGCCGACGGGGGCTGCCGAATCTCACTTCAGTTTCACCCCCTACGGCACGGCGGTCGACCTGTCAAAGAAGTATGATACGCACTATACCGCTCAGTACGTTTCACTGCCGTTCAAGCACAACAAGTCGCAGCTGGCATTTAATCCGGCTACCGGCAAATATGAGTATTACGAGTATGACATACATCATCTCGATGAAGAAGACGGCGAACCGCTGGCGTTCGAAAACGTGATCCTTCAGGGCTGCGATTTCGTCCAGCTGGATTCCAACGGTTATCTGATCTACGATGTCATCTCCACCGGGCCCGCGATGTATATACATAACGGAGTAGCTGTTGACTGTGCCTGGGCAAAGAACAGTGAAACAGATATCACCCGTTTCTATGACGTGAACGGTGATGAACTCATGATCAACACAGGTAAGACTTACATCGGACTGATCCCGCTGGACAGCTGGAACAGTGTCCGCCTTGAGTAATGAGACCTGACGGTTTTGCCATACTGTACAACAGACTGATAAGTGAACGGGCTGCTGCATTTTAAAGAATGCGGCAGCCCTTATATTCATCATTAAGCAGCAAGTACCCTGCATTTTCTGTATGGAAGGCGGTCCCGCTTGAATCTGAAAAAACACCTGACTGCTTCCCCTGTCAATATGCTTGACGGGCCTGTTTTCGCATCCATATTCAGGTTTTCCATTCCCATACTGGTCTCATCGGTTTTCCAGGCGCTTTATAATGCCGTCGATGTCATGCTCGTCGGCAACATGCTGGGTTCTGACAAACTGGCTGCTATTGGCGCCGGCATGCCGGTCTACGATCTGCTGATCGGCTTTGCTTTCGGAATGGGTTCGGGGTTGACCGTGGTGACGGCGAGGAGCTTTGGCAGCCGTGACAGGGCTCTCCTTCGCAGATCGACCGCCACGGCTATAGTCATAGCCGCCGCTGTGGCTGTGGTCATGACTGCTGCGGCACTGTGTCTGGAAGTACCGATCCTTAAACTTTTGCATACACCGGGATCCGTTATCGATCCGGCTGCGGAATACATCAGTATTATCAGCGCATTTACCTTTGTGACCGTTTTTTTCAATCTGGCCTCCGGACTGCTGCACAGCATAGGGAACAGTTTAGTGCCCATGCTGTTCCTTCTTATCTCAAATATACTGAACATCATTCTGGACTATGTTTTCATGGGGCCTTTGCGGATGGGCTTAAAGGGCGCCGCCCTGGCCACTGTCCTGGCACAGGCCTGTGCGCTTATCCTAAGCTGCACATATCTTGCCGTCCGCTGCGCCTATGTACTGCCTGAAAAAGCCGACTGGAAACCGGACCGGCAGCTGTACGCCGATATGACCGGACAGGGCATTGCCTCCGCACTGCTCCATTCCGTAGTATGTTTGGGCACGGCAGCGCTGCAGGCCGGCATCAACAGCCTCGGTCCCGGGATCATAGCGGCGCATACTGCCGCCAGGCGTATCTACTCATTCCTCTACCAGCCGGGAGGCGCCATGACGCAGGCCGCCATTACTTTTGCTTCACAGAACCGCGGTGCCGGCCAATGGGACAGGATCTTTAAGGGGATCCGCTCTGTCAGCCTGTATAACCTGGCCCTGGTAGCCATAGAAACCGTTTTTGCCTTTTTCGCCGCAGAAGCACTCATGAAGCTGGTCACGGGCTCCGACGATCCCAAGCTTATCCGGGCCGGAGTACGGTATCTGCGGTTCGTAACTCCATGCATAGCCGTATTGAACCCGCTTATGCTCTACCGCGGCGTCCTGCAGTCGATAGGCCGTAAACTCCTGCCGGCACTCTCCAGCTTTATAGAACTTGCCGGCAAGGTGATCTTTATGAAAGTGCTGGTCCCGCTGTATGGTTACGACGCGGTCATTGCGGCTGAACCTGTGATCTGGTGCGTCATGGCAGTATATCTCGCCGCCGCATTCTATCTTCTCCCGGAAGTACGGGAACAGAGGCGGTAAAATCCGGCCGGTATCCTGCTGTTATCTGTTTCATTTATCACTATGGAGGTTGTTATGAATCTTGACCTTTATGTAAACAACTATTCTTTCAAATCCATGGACCTGACCCAGGAGGAGATCTTCAGGCTCGCGAAAGAGATCGGCTTCGACGGGATCGAAGGCGGTTCCCTTACAGACGAATATATCGGGCTCCTGGAGAAATACGGTCTCAAATGCTGCAACTGCGATATGCCTGTCGAACCTGACGGAAGCGTTTCGGAAGAGACCTTAAAGCGGCTCGAACGGTACAACGCCAACGACATCGTGAATGTACGGAAACCGGATGTGGATATGGCCGCATTCCTGGCCGAACTGCGGAACCCTGTCAACGGATACCGCGGAATACCCGGCGCTTTCGGTACGTTTGAGGATGCGATCGCGGCCGCGCAGAAAGAAGCGGACACTTCCCGGATCGCCGCCAGATACAACTATAAGACCATCTATCACAACCACACCCACGAATGGCGGACTTCCCACGGCGAATACATAATGGATACCTATCTGCGCCATGCCGAAAAGAACCATGTCATGGAACTGGACGTGGGCTGGGCTCTTACAGCCGGAGTCGATCCTGTTTACTGGATGCAGCGCTGGCCCGGCAGAATAGGCTGTCTGCATGTGAAATCCTGCAACTGGGCGATGGATCCCGAGGCTCTCGGCATGACCTGCCCTGTACCCAAACCGGAAAAAGGCCTTACCCGGGACCAGCAGAATATCCAGCAGGCTTATGCGGAAGGTCCCCAGGGGCCTATGGAAAACAGCATCTGTGACTGGAGCGAAGTGATCCGTGCAGCCCTGGACGCCGGCTGCAGTACCTTCATCATTGAACGCGAGCGGATCTACAGCGGGAATGCCATTGACTGTCTCCGGGCAGACCACGACCACATCCGCAGGTGCATGGCCGCGCTGTAAGCACGTAAGCACACTGCTTCCGGCCAAATTGTGAACATTGAGTGAATTGTCTGAATTCACCGCCCCATGCTTTGACCCGTATATTGTTCAATAGTATAATACTGCATTGGAGCCATTTATCACGGGTTCACACTGTAACGAAGAGGTAAAAGACGTGATTGAAGTAGAACATCTGGTAAAGAAATACGGGGATCACTTTGCAGTGGAGGATATTTCCTTCAGTGCGGAACCCGGCAGGATCTACGGCTTCCTCGGCCCTAACGGCGCGGGAAAGTCGACTACCATGAACATTATGACCGGCTATCTGGCCGCTACGTCAGGCACTGTAAAGATCAACGGTTTCGATATCGTCAGACAGCCTGAGGAGGCGAAGAAAAGAGTCGGTTACCTTCCGGAAGTCCCGCCTGTCTACGGTGACATGACTGTCCGTGAATATCTTATGTTCGCGGCCGAACTCAAAAAGATGCCGAAAAGCACCTGGAAGGAAGCAGTCGCGGCCAGTATGGAAAAGACTGCCGTCACCCATATGCAGGAACGCCTGATCCGCAACCTTTCCAAGGGATACAGACAGAGGGTCGGCCTGGCGCAGGCCATTATCAACAGTCCCGACATCATCATCCTCGATGAGCCCACTGCAGGGCTGGATCCCGCACAGCAGAGGGAAATGTTCGATTATATCCGCTCGCTGAAGGGTGAACATACCATCATTCTCAGTTCCCACATTCTTTCAGATGTCAGCGAGATCTGTGACTATATCTGGATACTGAACAAAGGCAGGCTGGTGGCCAGCGATACGCCGGAGAACCTCGGCAGGCGCTGACATCGGACCAGGAGATCGACCTTCGCGTGAAAGGAACGGAAGCGGAAGTCAGGAAAGTTCTGGAAGGTTTTGCCGGTATCGATATCCGGGATACCGTCATTTCGGAAGACGGGACCGTACTCATGCATCTTTCGGAACCCGCGGGCCAGGATAACCGTGCCGCCCTCTCCGTCGCCCTTATCAATGCTTCTCTGCCTATACTGACACTGACAAGGCCTCAGAGGACCCTTGAAGAAGTATTCTTTACCCTCACGGCGGAAGACGCGGACGAAGCCGCAGCCGCTCTGGAAAAAGAAGATGAAAATGAAGGAGGACAGGAATAATGAAAGCTATATTTAAAAAGGATATCCTCTCCTATTTTCATTCTTACATAGGCTGGCTGTTCATCGGCGTCCTCTGGTTCTTCGTATCCCTTTATATTTCCGGCTACAGCTTTATCGGGCAGAACTCTTCGGTCGTAGGCGCGTTCTCCATTGCGGAGATCGTCCTGATGATCCTGCTGCCCATACTGACGATGCGTACTTTCGCTGATGAAAAGCGCCAGCGTACGGACCAGCTGATCTATACGGCGCCGGTCTCCATCGGCAAGGTAGTGCTGGGCAAATTCCTGGCCGTCGCTGCGATCTACAGCATCCCCGTCGCGGCACTCTGCATCTATCCTCTGATACTCTCCCGCTTCGGCAGTGTATCCTACCCTTACAACTACACGGCCATACTCGGCCTCTGGCTCTATGGACTTGCCTGTATCTCGATCTGCGTCTTTGCGTCCTCACTGACGGAAAGCCCGGTCATTGCCGCTGTCCTTTCGTTCCTGTTCCTGCTGCTGACTTACCTCGTCCCCATGATCACATCCATGATCTCGAGGCTCGGCAACTTCGCGACCGACATAATGAGCATCTTTGACATCGTCACCCGGTTCGAGTCCTTCCTGAAAGGCACGCTGGACTTAAGGAGCGTTCTCTATCTCGTTACGGTCATTTTTGTATTCCTCTTCCTGACTGTCCAGGTCATCCAGAAGAGCCGCTATGTCGTATCCAAAAAGACATTCAGCCTGGGCGCGTACAGTTCGGTCATGATCGTGATCGTGCTGGCCCTGGCCGTGATCGTCAATCTCGGTGCCGGTCAGCTCCCCGAGGACGCGGTGAACTATGACGTGACCTCGCAGCGCCTGTATTCCATCACCGACGACACGAGGGAAGTGCTGAACGGTCTGGACGACGATATTACGATCCACGTACTGGTCGCGGAATCGGATCAGGATGCTACAGTGGGCAAGACCTTAAGCCGTATCGCCTCCGCTTCATCAGGTCATGTCAGCATCCACTATGTGGATCCTGCCATCGATCCTACTTTTATGAAGCAGTACACTACCGCCGATAATATTTACCTGAACTCCCTCGTCGTCGAGTCGTCCGATAAATACAGGGTCATTAATTATCCCGACCTGTACCAGCGTTCATCCAATGTGTTTACCGGGGAGACCACAACGACCGGTTATGACGCGGAAGGCCAGGTCATTTCGGCGATAGCCTATGTTACGACCGAAACGAAGCCCAAGCTTTATATCCTGACAGGGCATGGCGAAAACACGCTCGACGAGCAGTTCCTCTCCGCATTCAATAAACTGAATATTGACTATGCCGATCTGAACCTGCTCCTGAACGAATCGGTCCCCGAAGACGCGCAGGCTGTCATGATCTACTGCCCCCGTACCGACCTGTCCGCAGACGATACGGCCAAACTGATCCGTTACGCGGAAGACGGCGGCGACCTGATCGCGGTAACCTGTTTCGAATCGGAAGGCTCCATGCCGAACTTTACGGAACTTCTGGCCCATTATGGTGTTACAGCCGAACCGGGCCTCGTCCTGGATTCCGATTATGACAATTATTATCAGGCTGAAGTATACCTGCTGCCGAACGTCCTTTATGATGAAACGATCACTAAGAGCATCCTGCAGGGCAACGGTTTTGTATTCGTTCCTTACGCCCAGGCCCTCACGCACGGGGATTCCGATGACAGTATCAAGTATACCGACCTTATGAAGACGTCCGGCGAAGCTTACATCCACAGTAATGCCAACGCGTCGACCACTGATTTTGCCGCGACGGAAAATGACGAAAAGAAAGCCTATCCTGTCGGTGTAAGAGCCGATCTCCTCGACGAAAACGGCGAGATCAGGTCGACCGGTATATTCTACTCCTCCCTGTTCGTGTTCACCGCTTCCGCGGACCAGCAGGTATCCGGCTCCAATACGAAACTCTTCAACGGTACGATCTCCGCTGTCACCGACGGCGACGTTACGATCTCCATACCCGTCAAGACATTTACGGATGACAAGCTGATGATCAACGCTAAAACAGCCAGGAGGCTGACGCTCGTATTCGCTGCCGTTATTCCGGTCCTTGTTCTCCTTGTCGGTTTTGTGATGTGGATGAAGAGACGCAGAAAGTAAAGAAGAGGTCAAATCAATCAAATGAAAAAACAGAAGATCCAGCTGATCATCCTTGCCGTCCTGCTCGTTGCCGCCGCACTGACATTCTATATCGTGAAAAGCCGCAACGACGCTGCCAGGGCTGCGCAGCCCCTCATAGGCAAGTATACCGCTTTTTCGATACCTTCTTCCGATTTCAAGTCGGTCTCTATCGACAACCATATGAACGATGATCCCACCGTCCCGGAAGTAGTCCTGGTAAGAGACGGCAAGAACTGGAAGTTTGCGGATTCCGACGCGGAAGTGGATACCATGCGCGCCAACCAGCTCCTGTCACTGATCATCAATATTCCTTCCGATCATGAACTGACTGATGTGGATAAAGATGCCTACGGCCTTGACGATCCTATAACGGTTGTCGTGACCGAAAAGGACGGGACTGAACATGTCCTGCTCTTCGGCGATAAGAACGATTATGTCGGAGAATACTATATGCGGAACGAAGATACCGGCAAGGTCTATCTCGTCGGTGAAAAACTCTTCGCACAGGTCTGTGTGACGGAAAAGTCCATGACCAAACAGACAGAGCAGACAGAGCAGTAACCTGTCCTGCACCTTATCTGAACATATTAAAAAGCCGCGGCAGTCATTTTCAGACCGGCCGCGGCTTTTGTTTTTTAAGGCAGTTATTCACTATTTCAGTTTCAGTTCCAGGTCTGTCAGCAGCCTGAGGCCCAGCCTTCTGGCCATATTTTCAGCCTCTTCTATGGCTTCCGGCACATACATCTTTTCCGGATCATGACAGTCCATGCCGAGTATCGCCTCATTGCCTTCTTCGGCAGCGATCTCCCAGAATACCGGATCCGGGTAATGCCTTTTGCTCCAGATACCAAGCAGGTTTATCTCAAGAGGGAGCTCAAGACGCTTTGCGGCCTTGCAGAGCAGCCTCATCTGTTCTTTGTAAAGATCCGTGCCATCGTCATAGCAGATCAGGTCAGGATGCGCAAAATACAGGTACGCGCCTGTTTCCATGGCTTCTATGCTCTGTGACACGTACTGGCGGAGCACTTCTTCGGAAGCGCCGGGCATGCCTGCATAAACGCCGTCATATTCATTACCTGTAAAATGCTGCCCCAGCAGGAAGAATTCAACGCCTTCATCTTCAGCCGCGGCTTTGAGCCTGTCAAAATACTTCGGATAGTACTCAGCCTCCAGTCCCAGATGGATGGTGATATCGGAAGCATACTCTTCCTTGAGCGCCCTGACAGTACTGCAGTAATCCGCCAGCTCCTGCATACGCATCCTGATGCGGGAAACATGCCGTTCTTCAAACGGATACGGCGTGTGGTCCGAGAAGCCCAGGATCTTATACCCGGCTTCTATCGCCGCCTCGACATACTGGCGTTCTGTGCCTGATGCGTGTCCGCAGCGGACTGTGTGTGAATGATAATTTGCGATCATGTCAAATCCCAGTTTCATGAAAAGGACTGCCGCTTCTCAGCGGCAGTCCGGAATACGAACATTCTCAAAAATGATCCGGAACCGTGGTCAGGATCATTCCGCAGGTGTGACCTTCGTAATATGAGGGTTCACGCCTTCATACCAGTAAAGGAAGCCTTCCAGATCGATCACATCGCCGATCTTGAGTTCCTTGACTGCCTGATAGACTTCCGTGGAAGGATCGCAGAGATAGGATTCAACTGTGAAATTGTATTTCTTTCCGTCCTTGGAAACGCAGAAATACAGGTCGTTGCCTTCTTCTCCGGAGCCGTCCCAGTTATAGAAGAACGCCTGGTCTTCTCCGTCATCATTCTGGCCGTAAGCTTCCACTGTCATGCCCTTGAACGCAACGAACTCATTCTGGTGGGCAAGCATGCCTTCTTCATCACCGAGGAGGTCGGTAACATCCGTCGCGGGAGCGATATACTCTTCGCCGTCGAGGATCGTCAGTTCAGCGCCTTCGGCTATTTCGATCTCGCCTGACCACTCAGCCTTAAATCCGTTTACACGGATCTTTGTTCCGGGCGTGAGCTTTTCATAATCTTCTTCAGAGCAGGCGGCGTTGTAAATGAAATAAGCGCCGTCTTCAGCCTGGGTATAAAGGGTGGCTTTGTTATCCCACCAGGACTGCTTCGCCTGGACATAAGTCTCGATCACGACCGGATCGTCAATGGCAGCGGCCATATACTCTTCATGGGTCATGACAGCAGCTTCTTCAACTGCCTCCGCCGCTTCTTCAGCTGCTTCTTCGACAGCCTCTGAAACCTCTTCAGCAGCTTCAGCTGCTTCTTCCACCGCCTCAGCAGTCTCTTCCACTGCTTCCGCCGCTTCCTGTGCGGGTGCGGCCGTCCCGGCTGCCGGTACGGCACAGCCTGCCAGAGAGACAAGAAGCGAAGCGATAACCAGTACAGCTAATGATCTTTTCATATCTTTCTCCTCCGTCAATATAAAAACTGACAATACAAACAGTGTTATTATACAGCAAATCTGGCTGTTAAAGCGAAACTTTATTCCTTTTCTTTATTTTTCAGCCTTCCGCGCAGATATACTGCAGCGATAACGACCCAGGCGAGAGCCAGGGTGATCAGAAGTGCTTTGGAAGCGGCAGGCAGGGGCCCAGAAACATTGCCCGCATTTCCTGCCGGCCCGTTTCCGGCGAGGTTCAGGTGATACAGGGATACCGTATCCTGATACAGCGCATCGATATAGGCATCGTCTACTGTCTGCTTCCTTCGGACCGATTTGGTCACGCTCTCGATCAGGGACCCGGCCGCGTCCCTTAAGGATGCGGAACCGTTGAAGACCGGTGTCACAAATGTGTCATCCGTATGCGTGAGCAGGAGCTTTGCGGCGTCGATCTTGATCTGGTAATGCTCTTTGTTATCCGTCCCGGCCTGTGCCAGGTAAGTCTGGTACCGCTCGGTCTGCCTCGCCTTTGAAGTGACAGGCACATATCCTTCGGTACAGGAATAGCTGATCTGTACGTCATCCGTCAGAAGGAACTGCATGAAAAGCCACGAGGCCAGCACTTCCTGCGGATCCTCCTTGTTGAAGATACACACGGAAGGCCCCTGTGAGATCATGCTGATGTGTTCCGGGTCGAACTGGGGCACGGGCATGACCTTTGTCTCAAAACGGACCAGCTTGTCCGCGCTTATGTCCAGTAACGGAGCATCCGTCCCCATCCAGGTCGCGCCGGCTGTGGAGTCCACAGCGAAGATACACTGTCCCGCATTCAGGAAGTTGGCAGGATAACCGGATATCTTGAAGGTGGAAAAGGATCCCTTTGCCACATTGTCGCGTACAGTGTACAGCAGCTCTTTTGTATCGTCGCCGAACAGGAAGATCTCTCCTGCATCATCGGAATAGCCTGCGCCTTTCTGCTTCAGCATCTGGATCATCATATTGTCCGTGGACTTATAGATAAAGGGGATCATCACCTTCTGCCCGTTCAGGACATAGAGGCCGTCAGCGTCCTTTTTCCCTGCCGCTTCACATACTTCCCATATAAAATCCCAGGTGAGCACTTCCGGAAGTGTAAAGCCCAGTTTTTCCACATAGGTCTTATTGACATAGCAGGCTTCCGTCGAGCGCATATAAGGAAGCGCATATGTATGCCCGTGGAAACTGCATTCCTGCAGGAAGGCGGGAATGATCTCATCAAATTCCGGCGATTCATAGGCAAGCGCATTTCCGCCGGCACCGTACTTTTCATCCTCCAGCAGAAGATCCAGCGGTACGACCACATTCTCGCCCGTCAGATAGGTCGCGATATGGTCCGGATAGGTTATGCATACATTCGGTGTCGAGTTCGTTGAAATATTGGTGATGACATCGTTGTAGATCTTGCCGTAGTCGGTATACAGCCTTATCTTTACGTCGATGTTCGGATAGAGCGCCTCGAAATCCCGGATGGCTTTCTCGTAGATGTCCGTCTGGGTCTTGTTGGTATCATTCTTGGCCCAGAAGGTGATCTCATAGTTCCTGGATGTATCAAATTCAGGGGGCACCTCAAAAGCGGTGCTCTCCCGCTGTCCGTGGCAGGCGCCAAGCAGTGTGCAGAGCACCGCCAGTATGAAAACGGATATCGCATATGATCCGGCTTTTCTCATCCTTTCAGACCTCCTCTGGCCACTCCTTCCATGATCTTCTTATGGAAGATCAGGAACAGCACCACCAACGGCACTGATATGACCACGACAGCAGCCATCATTGCGGGGATATTCTCCCGTCCGAACCCGTTCTCCCTGATCTCCTGGATCCCGTTCGAGACCAGGAAGTAAGCCTGGTCATCGGTGATGAGCCTCGGCCACACATAGGAATTCCAGCATTCGATGACCTTCAGGATCGTGATCGTCACCATGGTCGGCCTGCAGATCGGGATCATGACCTTGAGCAGATATCCCAGGTCGCTCGTCCCGTCCACTTTTGCGGCATAGTAGAGATTGTCCGGGACCAGCCCGAAGTTTTCCTTGAGCAGGTAGATATAGAACACACTTGTTACGGACGGCAGGATAAGGCCGGTAAAGGTATTGCGCAGATGCAGGTTCGTGATCGTGACATAGTTCGTGATGATGACCAGTTCATTGGGGATCATCATCAGCGCCAGAAAACCTGTAAAGAGAAGGTCCCTTCCCTTAAAGGACAGCCTGGCAAAAGCGTATGCCGACAGGGTGATGACAACGAGCATCAGCGCCGTCGTCGCCACGGTGAAAATGATCGTATTCAGGAAATACCTCATCAGCGGTACGGCGGCAAAGGCGTCCTTGTAATTCTGGAGCGTCGGAGCAAGCGTATAGAGTTTGGGGACGTATTCGGAATTATAGGCACTGTAGCTTTTGACCGAAGTCAGTATCATCCAGTAAAAGGGGAAGAGCACCATCAGTCCCCAGAAAACAAGGAGGATATATGTCAGTGTCCGTACCAGGATCTGTTTTTTCTGATATGCGTTATTCATGGTCTTGATCCACCGCCGCATTCTTACACATAATGCACATGTTTTCTGCTGATCAGCAGATTGATGCATGTGATCGTCAGTACAATAACAAACAGGATAACAGCCGCCGCGGAAGCATAGGAAGGATACCCGCCGCTGTTCCCGTAGAGCATGTCGTAAACATAGCCGACGATGGTATTCATCCCGGCTGCGTTCAGATCGGTTCCGAATATTGCCACCGCGTCGGAATAGGCCTTGAAGGCGCCGATAAAACCGGTAATGACCAGGTAAAATATCATCGGGGAGATCATCGGCAGGGTTATCCTGGTAAAGATGCGGAACGCTCTCGTCCCGTCTACCTTTGCAGCATTGTAGTACTGCTCGTTGACAGAAGCCAGGGCGCTCGTCAGGATCAGGATCTTGAAAGGCAGCACTACCCAGATCGTATAGAAGCACATGACGAACATCTTTGCCCAGTACGGTCCGTCAATAAAGTCTACGGGTCCCCTCCCGAACCAGGCCAGTATCAGATTGATCATGCCGTCTGTATACGGGGTCTTCTTGAACAGGATCATGAATACGAGACCCACAGCCAGCGTATTCGTGACATAGGGCAGGAAGTAGATCGTCTGGAACGCCTCCTTCAGGAAAGACACCGAATTCAGCGCCAGCGAAATAAGCAGCGCGAAGCCTGTCGACAGAGGCACCGTAATGATGACCAGGATGAATGTATTCTTCAGCGCCTGAAGGAAGTACGGATCCCGTAAAACATAGGAATAGTTGAGTTTCCCGATCCCGGTCATCGTCTGCGAAGCAAAGTTGTAGTTCTCTTCGACGGAATAGATCAGCACGTCTATCAGGGGATAGACCATGAACGCCGCAAGGAACAGGATGGCGGGAAGCAGATACAGGATGGCTTTTTTGTTGTTCTTTTCCATATTCAGTATTCCCTAGAACAGTCTGTCTTCTTTTTCTTTCCCGAATACATGCGTCTTGGCAGGTTTTAAGCGGAAACTGACGATACCGCTCCCGGCCGCGGTTTCCCTTATCTGAGGCAGGTTTTCGGCACTGATGATCGAACGGATCAGTATATCAGGTGCGGAAGGATGGACTGACAGGACACTGATATCCCTGCCCATAACTTCCGTCCTCACCAGTCTGCACCTGAACGGGCCTTCGGGATCGGGAATGAAACCTTCCGGCCTTATGGCGACCGATACAGGTCTTTCGCCGCCTGCAAAGGAAGCGTCTATTGCCCCCGGGGCCTCAAGGACATCATCGTCACCGATGAAAAGTCTTCCGTTCCTGATGCTCCCGTCGAATACATTGATGGGCGGTGTCCCGAGAAACTGTGCGACGAACAGGCAGCCCGGATCATCATAGACTTCCTGGGGCGCGCCTGTCTGCTCAAGCAGCCCGTTCCGCATGACAACGATCATATCGGAAATAGACATGGCTTCTTCCTGGTCATGGGTAACGAAGATCGTCGTTATGCCGGTCTCCTGCTGGATGCGCCTGATCTCCTCCCGTGTCTGCAGCCTTAGCCTGGCATCCAGGTTGGACAGCGGTTCATCGAGCAAAAGTATGCCGGGTCTTTTCACAAGGGCCCTGGCTATGGCTACACGCTGCTGCTGGCCGCCGGACAGCTCTGAAGGTTTTCTTTCCATCAGCCGTTCGATCTGGACCAGTTTCGCTGTCTCCATGGCCCTTTCATGCATTTCTTCTTTAGAGAGCCTGTCAGCGCCTCTGAAATTCTCCAGGGGGAATACTATGTTCTGTTCGACGTTCAGATGCGGATAGAGGGCATAGTTCTGAAAGACCATGCCGACCCCTCTCTGCTGGGGTTCCAGGTCTGTTACGTCATTCTCCCCGAAGAAGACTCTTCCGGAAGTAGGCTTTAACAGCCCGCAGATCAGGTTCAGGACCGTGCTCTTGCCGCAGCCGGAAGGCCCCAAAAGGCCCACCAGTTTCCCGTCCGGTATCTCAAGGACAAAGTCATTCACGGCGATGACGACATGCCCGCTCTCTTTTCCTTTCCCGCGGAATTCTTTAGTCAGATGATCAAGTACTACTTTCATTTTTCTAATCCCGAATGAATCATATCCTGCTGTTACTTAACTTTATCATAGATCCGGTTCGTATATTTCTGTACCAGCGCGATTACCCTCCCGGTGAAGATCACCGCAAAAACAGTTCCGAGGCCTATCCCCAGGATCTTTCCTCTGAATATCAGGCCCAGCAGCAGCGCTGTGGTGATACAGATCGCATCCAGAACATTCTTGCCGAATCCGAAATTCTTCTTCAGTATCTTCCCGAGGACATCCGCGAGTCCGTCCGCCGGATTCGGTATCAGCCGCATACTGACCATCAGGGAGGCCCCCAGCCCGGTAAAGAAAACACCCGCGCACATGAGCAGGATCTTTGCCGGCAACGCGGCCGGTGACGGGATCAGCCCGTCGTGGAGCTGAAGGAACGCGCTGGTCAGGAAGCTGGAGAGCACCTGAAGATACTGTACAGGCGGCAGCTTTCCCTTCAGCAGGATGATCTCGATGACAACCATGAAACAATAGTACAGGAAAGTAACGGTGCCGATCGGTGCCCCCGTGATCACTGAAATGTTATACGCAACGGCGATGATCGGCGCTACGCCGAGCCCTGTTTTTGTATTGCAGGAGATCCCGAACGATAGAATGATCACACCGATAATATAAACGATTATCCTGCCTAAACTGATCCCGTGCAGTCTGATCCTGTTATCCTGCATACCGTTCCTCCCCGAACTGTTTTACTTTTTGATCTTTCCAAGCGCGCTTTCCAGAAGGCTTCCGAGCGATCCCGCCGCCGCGTTCTGTGCCTTGCCGGAAAACAGGCCGGTGAGGATATCGGTAATGCTCCCGTTTCCTTCCAGGATATTCAGTACGGCCTTTTTCGTGGATGAATCCGCCTTGCGGTATGCGGTCAGAAGCTTCTTCTCCGCGGCTGTGAGTTTAACCGTATCGGAAGACGATGAGGAAGTCTTCTTTCCGGAAGATGAGGATGTCTTTGCCGAAGATGTTTTTGCCGAGGATGTCTTCGCGGATGACGTCTTTGCTGAAGATGTCTTTGCTGAAGATGTCTTCGCGGATGACGTCTTTGATGAAGACGCTTTTGCCGATGCCGCGGATGTTGATTTTCCGGCCACGTCATATGCGTTCAAAAGCGAAGTCTGTGTAACACCGAGTGCTTTCGCCAGGTTTTTGATGACAGCCTGGGAAGGGACCTTTTCCCCACGTTCTATCTTTCCGATGTCCGCGGCGGAAAGCCCGTCTACTTTGGCTGCGAGCGCGGCCTGCGACAGGCCGGCTTCTGTCCTTGCTTCTTTGACCAGTGTTCCGAGTTTTTTAGCCATGGTATTCCTCCAATATTCATTCAATATGAAACGGACGAAACAACTACTTAAAACAGGTCCTTATTCATTCCTGAACCGCATAAACACCGTATTTTCAATATATCACGATGGCATCCGGATAACCAGATAATACCGGTCCCTGTCAGAATCTGCCGTAATGGACCTTAGGACTGTCTGTATCCGGCAGTTCCTTTTCCCCGGGATCTACGTCCGGGAACCCGAGCGAGAGGATCGCTTCTACCGAATACTGTTCAGGAATATCCAGCAGAGTATGCAGATATTCGTCCGCGGTCACGTTCTCTTCAGAAGAAGCCCTGTTCCTGATCTGGCTCCAGCAGCTGCCGATCCCCATTTCCGCCGCCTGCAGCATCATATTCGTCAGGCAGATGGAACAGTCCTCGATCCACGCGTCACTCTTTTTGCTGTCGCCGATCACGACCACTGCGGCGCCTGCTTCCTTGAGCATCGCGGAACCTCCGGCTTTTGTCATGGCAAGGCGTGACAGCATTTCCCTGTCCCGGACAACGATAAACTCCGCAGGATAGAAAGCCCTGCTGCTGGGTGCAAGCAGCGCCGCCTGCAGTATCTTCCCGATGTGCTCATCCGTGACCGGCGCGTCGGTATACGTCCTGATGCTTTTTCTTTTCCTCAGTAATCCGAGCAGATCCATATATGCCACCTCCCGTTTTTAAGTCATCTCCGCAATGGATCAACGTTTGATTTGACAAAAGACCATATCAAGTGTATCACAAGTTGTAGCCCGGAATATACTGAACATGATACGCAGACAAGGAGTTGTCCCTGATATGAGTTCACTGGCGCTTTTCATGGAAATGCTGATCATCTTTATACTGATCGTGCTGGGATTTTTCATGTACAGGACCGGCAGGATGAATACCGCAAACGCGCGGTCGCTCTCTGTGCTGGTCACGACGCTCTGCTCTCCCGCCCTGCAGCTCAATGCGGCGATCAATACCGAGGGCAGGCTTGCCCCGTCCGTCTTTCTCGGCGCCCTTGGCGTGGCGATCCTTGTTTACGCCATTCTGATCACAGCCAGTTACCTGATCTGCCTGATCCTGAAAAAGCCCTACAAAGAATGGTACACTTACCAGATGCTGACAGTATACGGCAATACGGGTTTTATCGGATTTCCGGTCTGCATGGCCGTTCTCGGAAATTCCTCCCTCGTTTATGCCTCCATCAACAACCTGGTCTTCAACTTCCTGATCTACAGCTATGGCATGGCCATTCTCCGCAAAGCGCTCAGACTCCAGAACACAGCGCCGGAAGGCGAACGCGAAGCCATCACTGAAAAGATCAATGCGGGGCGGCGGATTTTTGACAACCTGAAGCCTATGATCAACGCGGGGACTCTCAGCGCCGTACTATCCGTTTTCATCTACCTTCTGGATCCAAAGCTGCCCAGGGTGCTGACCAGTGTGATCAGCTACACTGCAAACGCCACAGTCTTCCTTTCCATGACAGTGCTCGGCTGCACGATCGCCGCTTCACCGCTGAAAGAGCTGATCACCGGCGATAAAAAAATGTATCTGTTCCTGTTCTTCCGTATGCTGGCACTGCCGATCGTTATCGTGCTTCTGCTAAAACCCTTCATCCACAACGCCCTTCTTCTTGGTACGACGGCGATCATGGTCTCCCTCCCCGGCGGCAATCTGCCGCTGATGCTCTGCAAACAGCTGGAGCTGAAGGACCGAGAGCTGTCGCGCGGCATCATTCTGTCGACGCTTCTCTGCATCGTGACGATTCCCATCGTATGTTCATTCCTGTAGTTCCCGCAGAAAGCCGGGAAGGACACATAACATGGAAAACGGTCCCGGAGTGTATGCGCTACTCGTTACTTGGACAGTGTACAAAAACAGGAAGCCGGCTTTGTCCGGCTTCCTGTTTTTACTGTCCTATGTAACGTGAGCAAGCGCATCCAAGCGAAAGCGCCTCCGGGACGTTTCTGTGTTATGTGTCCTTCGACCGGCTGTTTACGGGAACAGCAGGATCTTGAATCCGATGAAGATCAGGATCAGTCCGCCGACGATCGATGCCGCCGAAGCTGCCTTTGCGGCAAGCTTCAGTCCGAAAGCTTTTCCGGCCCTGATTCCGGCGAGGCAGATGATAAATGTGACCAGCCCTATGATGACCGATTCCGCAATGGCAGAAACAAGGTCAAAGGAGGCCATAATAAATCCGACGGACAGCGCGTCTATGGATGTAGCCACAGCCTGGACGGCCAGTTCAGCAGCCCATCCCCGTGTTACCTGTCCGGCAGAGTCAGCGGCTGCTTCCTCCATAAGTTCCTGCCCGTCCTTTTTCTTCCGCGCTTCCAGAAGCATCCTGATTCCCAGAAAAAGGAGCAGTACGAACGCGATCCAGGGCACAAGGCGCTGGAATGCCGCAAACCGGCTGGCAGCCGTATGAATGAAAAACCATCCGGTGACCGGCATAAAAAACTGGAACAGGGCGAAAACACCGGCAATGATGACCGCTGTTTTCCGTTTCATCAGCGGTTCTTCAAGGCCATGGACTATGGAGACCGAGAAAGCATCCATGGCCAGCCCTGTACCGCACAGTATACTGTTGAATATAAACTGCAGCATCCGCTATCTCACCCCGCGAATAAAACACCGTCAAACAGATCTTCCAGCCCGATACCGTTCACTTTCTGCGGCCATCCGTCATCTGTATCCACATAGACTCTGTAGATCGTGCCGTCCTTTGTCCTGACGTCCACAAAACCGGATGTGTCCGTCCGGTACGGATACAGCTTCGTTCCTTCAGGCAGGCTGACGCCCCGGTCCACGACTTTTCCGCTCTCATCGAACCTGTCAAAGTCAGTTTCCTGCTTCAGAGTGAAGGCCATACGTCTGTTGGTGATCATCCAGTAATCATCCAGTTCAGCCGGCATACCGGCATCATCGACCGCGCACCGCATCGTACAGTTCATCGTCGACAGGATCTGGATACGTTTTTCAATACCGAATTCAACCGGATCCGCAGGCGAAGCGATCACCCGGCCCGTCCACTCTTTTTCATATATCTGCATCGCTCCGTCTGCCGCGAAACCGCCGTCTATATGGCCTGCGTATTCCGGTTCATCTCCGGAGAGATCGTAGACTTCGATAGTCCTGTAATCGTTCTCTTCTGTCAGTTCCAGATACAGGAAGCTTCTGCCGCCGTCCGTATGGAACAGGACCGGGCGGATCTCGAATGCCCAGATCTCATCATCGATATACTCTTCGTCATTGATGAACAAACTGAGCTCGGTATATGTCTCATACTCATCCGGGTATGCGGCCAGCATGAGCGTATCGGGTACACCGTCGCCCGCGGCATCATATGTTATCTTTTCAAACATGGGAAAATTCATCGCGAAACCGCCTTTGGCGCCGCCGTATATCCCGGTAAAGATCTCCGGATATTCATTAAACAGGAGCGTGACTTCCATGGCGCCGTCCGCGTACGACGCGATCTCATAGGGTGAAAAGAAAAAGGTAAGGCCGTCCGGATCCAGGCACCAGTTGAATCCTCCCTGGCCCGGTCCGTCTTCATATTCCGGATCTTCGGTATAACTTTCCAGCGTCTCTTCCAGTCCAATAAAATACGCATCCGGATAATTCTCTTTCAGCTCCGCCTCAAGGATGCCGGGCAGAACGGTGATGTCATTGACCACTTGTTCCAGTTCTATCGCATCGCCGGTCACCGGATCTGTCGATATACCGAAATAACTGTAATATCCGTGGGCGCCGCCGTCGTAAGTCTCTTCATAACGGACAAAGGAAAAGCAGACCGGATCGGCCCGGCGGATATAGATCTCCTGCCGGTCCATAAGCGGTCCGTAAAACGGATACTCCCCTTCGCGCATCATCTTCAGGGTCTCACCGAGTTCCGCTTTCCGGGCTTCGGTTCTCTCCGCAAACAGTTTGTTATATCCCTCAACTGTATTGGCCAGAGCCGGATACTTATCACTTGTCTCCTCCGGCAGGATAATTTCGTCATGGTATATATCCAGAACATTTCCCAGGTCATCATCGTATTCGTAATCGTACTGCCGCAGGAGGCTGGCTTTGATCATATCCGAAGCAGCCGGCTGCGTCTGTTCATCACCGGATCCGGATGATGCGCGCCGGATCCTGCCGGCTTCCGCATGGAGCGGAACGGCAAGGATAGAAAACAGCAGAACAGCCGCTGCAGCCGCTATTGCTGCGGTTCTGGCAAGGTGCCCGTTAATTCCCAGATTATTTCTTTTCATATTCCAGAATCCTTTCTCATAACAGACTGTATCACGTTCTGCCTCCCGCTTTTGCGGGCAGCGGGACCTGTACCATGATGATCGCAGCGAACATAATGATGCAGCCGGCAAGTTCCCTGATACTCATCCTTTCATGCAGCAGTATGGCTCCCGCAATCGCGGCAAAAACCGATTCCAGGCTCATCAGGAGCGAAGCCGTTGTCGGTTCGGTATATTTCTGGGCGATGATCTGCAGCGTATAACCGATTCCGCCCGAAACCAGTCCGCAGTAAAGGATCGGAACGGCAGCCGCTAAAAGCTGATAAGCAGCCGGCTGTTCCAAAAGCAGCGAACCTGCCGCGGAAAAAAGGCCTGCGATCAGAAACTGCAGGGCGGAAATACCTATCGGATCCGCCTCCTTTACGAAGCGGTCGCAGCAAAGGATGTGAAAGGCAAACAGCAGCGCGCAGACGCCTTCCAGCGCATCACCTTTTTCGAATGCAGTCCTGCCGCCAAGGCACAAAAGGTACATACCGGCTACGCCCGTCGCGACCGCCAGCCAGACGAGCCAGCTGTTCTTCCTTTTCAGGAAAACAAATCCGATGACCGGTACCAGCAGCATATACATGGCCGTTATGAAACCGGCCTTTCCAGCCGTCGTATAAACAAGTCCTGCCTGCTGGAAAATGCTGGCAGCTCCAAGGCAGATACCGCAGCCAAGTCCTCCAAGCAGCGTGTTCTTTTTTCTGATCGGATCAGCCTTACCTGTTTTCCTTGCGGAGAAATACGCAAGCGGCGAAACGGCAGCTGCCCCCAGAAACATCCTTGCGGCATTAAAGGTCATAGGGCCGATGTCCTCCATGCCGGTCCGCTGGAAGACAAAGGCTGTGCCCCAGATCATGGCGGTTATCAGCAGCAGAACATTTCCTGCCAGTTTCCTGTCTTTAGTCATAGTACGTATTATACGATATAAACGGTAAAGCGGAAATTATCCTTTCTCTCAATAGAGCCTTTTCCCTGATCTGTATTTTGAAAACAGCATGAACCATAATAACGCGATAATGAGCGGAACCGCGCTGATCATAAACATACTCCGGTAACCGACTGCGCCCGCGATGGCACCTGCCGCCATGCTGCCGATGGCCTGACCGCAGTCGCCGCCGGCGCTGATCGTTCCGATCGCCGCGCCTTTTCTGTTCTCCGGGACCGCACGGATCGCCTCCGCCTGCAGTGCCGGCTGTGCCGTCGCCTGCTGGTACGCCTTCAGGCAGGCTGCGATCAAAAGAACTGCCAGGCTGTGCGCCGAACCGATCAGGAAAAGGCAGGCTATCCCGGCTATGAAAGCGGGAACCATAATCGTCCTGGCGACCCATTTATCCAGCCTGCTGCCGACCGCAAACCTTATAATGATCAGAGCTATGGAAAAGACCGTGAAAAAGAGGCCCGAGCCGGATATATTATTTTCCTGGCAGAAAGGGACGATGAAGGAATCCGTAGCCCCGCCGATAATCGTAAAGCAAAAGAACATCAGCGCCATATCGAGGACTTTCTTTTCAAAAATGGAATGCAGGAAGCCCTGCTTTACTCCTTCAGCAGCTTTAGCATTCCCGCTTTTTCTTTCCGCCTCCACAGCCCTGACCAGATCCGCGGGCCTTGCCGGTATCAGGATCGCCGCTATTGCCGATACTGCCAGCATGCCGACTGAAATAAGCAGTACGGCCCTGTAGCTGACTTTTGTACTGATCCATATCCCGACATTCGGGCCGATCAGTGTCGCGAATACGAACATGAGGCCAAAGTATCCCAAGGCCTCTCCTACCCGTTTCCTGGGTACAAGATCGTCTACCATCAGCGTGGAAGAAGTGGCATTGACAGCAAAGGCCAGTCCCTGTAAGCCTCTGAAAAACAGCACTGCCCCTGGATGCGGTATAACGGAATACATCAGCTGTGTCAGCGCCATGAGGCAGGTGGATATGATCAGAAGGCGCTTCCTGTCGAACCTGTCGCACATCATACCGCTTACAGGCCGCATAAAGACAGAGGTAAACGCGAACAGGCCTCCCGCGATACCTGCCGCAGTCATTCCCGCGCCCAGGTAGCGCATATAATTGGTCAATACCGGCGACACCGTGTAATAGGCGAGCCAGCTCAAAAAATTGGACAGGCATAAAACAGCAAATGAGGGAGTAATGATCTCCCCGGATCTGCCCGCTCTCCGGGTCTTTGTTCCATATACGTCCATAGCTGCCATCCTTCCGTCATTCATATATTCTGAGAATGCTGCGTACAACGCAAAGAATAATAAACCTTATTACAATAACAATGTCAACTGACTCCGGGCAGAAAAACAGCGGAAAGGCTCTTTTCGCCCTTCCGCTGTGACAGTCTCCCGAACCGGCAGTTACGGGTCTGTTCCGCCGGTCACTTGATGAACTTACTGATGATATCCATCGGGTTCTTATCCCCGTTTGCCGCAATCTGTTCTTTGATGATCTGGTTGACTTTTGCGTCCAGGAAATCAGGAATATTGAATTCGCCGACCTTCTCGATCGTCTTGACAGGTTCCTCCTGAAACTCCTTTAAGAGTGCCGGATCCGCCTGGATCTTTTTAACGATTTCCGCTATCTGTTCTTTGCTGGGCAGTGCCATAATGTACCTCCTCTTATTTTGGACTGTGCCGTGTCCTCACATGAATACATCGTCGCCGGTCTTGAAATCGAAAGCCGGATGGAAATCAAATTTGACGGAACCGACCGCTATGCCGGGAATGGCTTTCTTGATCATCGCCGTACCCTCAAAACCGAATCCGGCGCAAAGCTCGACAGCTGTGATACCGGATGCGACCATCTCTTTGGCCACATCGACGGCTTCGGCATAACTGGAGCAGCCGACGACCGTCATTTCGATCTCATCGGAAGGAATGAACGCCCTTGCTTTTGAAGGATCCACGCCCGGTGCAACATAGATAAAACCGCATTTAAACATTTTGACCTCCATTCCATGCAGATGATCCTGCATGCAATTCTGAACAGATGTGTCTGCACAATATATTAATACCTGCTATTATTATAGCGTAAAAACGAACAGTATTGGAAAGGAGCTGACATGAACAACCTGGATTCCCTGCCTTATCTGCCTCCTGTAAGCCAGATCGAAGAAACCGACGAGCTTCCGGAGGGCGCGGTCGAAATAAAGATCGAGGAAAAACGGCATTATTCGGTATCTCTGACCTACAGGATCCCTTACTGCATGCATGAAGGGACAACGCTATACATGGATATATACAGGCCTGTCCCCTTTGACGGCGGCCTTCCCACCGAATCGGGCGACGAAGCATCCGTCCCTGTCTATCCGCTGATCGTATTCGTACAGGGTTCCGGATGGCTGAAACAGGATATCGGCGCCAATATCGCACAGCACATCTACATGTGCCAGAAAGGGTACGTCGTAGCCGTTCCCGAATACCGTCCCAGTGACGTCTGTCCTTTTCCCGGTCATATGGAAGATATCAAGACAGCCGTCCGCTTTATGAAGAAACATGCCGCGGAATATAAATGCGATCCCGAAAAGGTCGCCATCTGGGGCTGCTCCAGCGGCGGCCACGTAGCCCTTATGACCGGGATCACCGGCGACGAGGAAGAATGCGGCAGCGAATACTCCGAGTACTCCTGCGAAGTCCAGGCCATCGTGGACTGGTACGGGCCTACAGACATCCTGCATATGGCCTGCTGGCCGAGCGCCATGGATCATAACGACCCTGCTTCCCCCGAAGGCCTGATGCTGGGCGGCGTATACATCCCCGACCATCCGGATCTTGCAAGGAAAGCGGATCCCATCCAGTATCTGCGGGCAGATAAAAAGACACCGCCCATCCTGATCATGCACGGCGGCTTTGATGAAAAAGTGCCTTTCCACCAGTCGGTCCAGCTGTATGAAAAACTGAAGGAACTGGGCAAGAGCGCGAAGATGTATAAGCTGACAGGCGCGGGGCACGGCCCCGGCGGCTTCCGCTCGGACGAAGCCTGTGACATCGTGGATGACTTTATAAAAGAAGCACTGGGGATCTGATCCGCCGGGATGCACTTTTATCCGCAGAAAAAAAGAGCATTGCCTGCCGGAAACGGACCTGAAGGGCAATGCTCTTTTTATGATTCAGACACGGATCTGTAAGGATCGCACCCGGTTCATTCATCATCTCCCGGGAAGAAAATACCGGCGTCTTTACGGGCCTTTTCGATCACTTCCGCGGTTATGACCGTTATGTCCAGCCTTTTCCAGACAGACTCAAGGTCCCCCGCGAGGAACAGCCTTGTGAGCTCCTGTACTTCATAGAACCACCGGTCGTGGTCCTTCTGCAGGTCGAACAGTTCGTCAGAGGTTTTTGTGACTACCCTGATCTCACCGAGCCCGTTGCTCCCGTCCTTAATGTAAATAAACCCGTCTTCCCCTTCGATCTGGAAATAATTCACTCCCCAGGTATCCTTTGCGCCTGCCTGTGTACTGACAAACCCGTCGTATTTTAAGGTCATGACACCGGATGTATCGGCAAGGCTGCCGAAGCGGTTCGGTGTATATACTGCCTCTGCCGGTCTGCCGAACAGGGCGGCGTTCAGGTAAATATTGTAAAAATTGATGTCCATCAGGCTTCCGCCCGCGAAGGCAGGATCGAAGACGTTCGTGACCTCTCCCTTTTTCAGGAGATCATAACGGCTGGAATACTGGCTGTAATTGCCCATCACCAGCTTCACTTTGCCGATCCTGGGAAGTTCTCTCAGAAGGATCTCATAATTCGGCAAAAATGTGGTCGGCGCCGCTTCCACCAGGAACAGACCTCTTTCCTTTGCCAGTTCCGCCAGTTCTATAGCCTGTGCTGCTTTCGTGCAGAAAGGTTTCTCGCAGATGACGTTCTTTCCGGAAAGCAGGGCCTTTCTGGTCTGCCCGTAATGCAGCAGATTTGGAGACGCGATATAGACAGTATTGACTTCTTCGTCGGACAAAAACCTGTCAAGATCCGTGTATACCCTGTCCGCGCCGTACTGCGCGGCCAGAAGCCGTCCTTTCTCTTCGTTTCTTGAATAAACAGCCGCAAGGCTGATCCCTTCGACCTGAAGGACTCTGTCGAGGATCGTATGTACGATAGAACCTGAACCGATCGTTCCCAGTCTGATCTCTTTCATTATAGCCCGTCCTTTGCAATACTTACCGCTTATCAGTTGCTGTTAAGATGCAGTATCCTTTCAGCAGTCTGCCAGCACACCGCTTCCATCTCCACTTCGGACAGACCCGCGTTCTCGATCTGTGAAATGGCCTGTTCCTGCACGAAGTGCGGATAATCCGCGGCGAACATGATATGGTCCGCACCCATCGCGCTGATCGCGCAGCGCATCGTTTCGGGATTCCACCCTCCGCTCGTCGTGATATAGATATTCTTTTTGATATAATACGAAGGCAGCTCCGGCAGCATTCCTTTTTCCAGAAGCCCCCTGCAGGTAAAGCCCTCATCCAGGCGGGCCAGCACATAAGGTATCGTTTCCCCCATGTGCCCGATGATCACTTTCAGCCCGGGATGTTTTGCAAAGACTCCGCCGAATACCATCCTGAGCGCCAGTGTCCCTGTCACATATCCCCAGTTCCAGGTATTGGCCAGCATCTCTTCCCTGCCGGCCAGGGACTGTACTTCCTCCGCCTTCGGATTGCGCGGATGGATATAGATCGGCAGATCCAGTTCTTCCAGCTTGTCCCAGACCGGGTCATAGACCGAGTCATCGTAATAAGGATAATCACCAAGGCCTGTCTGCCCCTGCACAAAGGCGCCGACAAAGCCCTGTTCTTTTACCCGCTTTTCCAGTTCGGCCGCAGCCGCAGCGGGATCCTGCATCGGCAGGACGGCGAAGGCTTTCAGGCGCCCGCCTGACCTTTCGACAAGCTCCGCAGCCTCGTCATTGACGAGCACTGCCATTTCCACCGCTCTTTTGGCGTCATGGGCGAACTGGACGGCCTGACAGTTCGGCGAAATGACCTGGATGGCGATCTCACCCTGGTCCATCACGGGAAATCTGTGCTCTTCAAACGGAAGATCGAACAGATCGGCAAGATATCTGCCCCTTTCGGCGTCTGCCGTCATGGGGAACACAAAATCCTTCATTGCCTCTTTATCCAGCTCACGGTCCAGCGCTGTTTCAAAGTGTTCTTCCAACGCGATCTTTCTCATAAGAACTCCTTATTATTTTCCTTCCTGTCAATTGTTCCCGGTTATCTGCCATTTGCCCTTCCACAGTTCGACGATGCAGCCGCGCTTTGAAGGCCTGATCAGGTAAAGTCCCCAGATACAGCCGGCCAGGCCGGCGGCGACCGTTATCCAGTCACCTTTTCCAAGGCCCGACATGACTCCGGCCGCGTTCCCCAGGTCACTGCGGATGAATTCCATAAAGTCCAGGCTCGTGTGAATGATGATCGAAGGCCAGAGATTCCCGGTGCGCAGATAAACCGCGCCCAGGGCCATTCCGATGCCGATGGCATATACGGACTGCAGCACCGAGATGCCAAGCGGCGCCCCGGAGCCTACATTCAGCATATGGACTGCTCCGAATACAACAGAGGAAAGCCAGAAGGCGGCAGCGACACCTTTTTCAGTCGGCACCCTGCGAAGGTAATTGGCCACGCCCAGTCCGCGGAAAGTTACCTCTTCTCCGAACCCGGGAGCCAAAGCCCTGAGGAAAGCCAGCAGTACGCTTGCCGTGCCGAATTCAGTCCAGCTCACGATACTGCCGATCCAGTGTGGGATCGCTGCCGGGAGAAGCAGCAGAAGCCCTGTAAGAAGGTCTTTCTTCTTAAGCATGCCGTCAAAGGAGGGCCTGAACCAGCGGCAGAAAATACCAACGGCTGCGAGTGCACCGACAGCGGTACCGACACCAGAAGCGGCAACGGCCTTTTGGCCCGCAGTATAGACTTCGATCCCATACCCCGGAATGATATTGGCAAGGATCAATGAATCTATGATCGTACTGAAGATGAGGCTGCTCATAACATAAGCAAATATTGCGAGGAAGAAATATCCCAGAACCGGATGATCCAGCAGCTTATGATTCCTTTCCTTCATACAATGTCCTCCCGATATAAATACTGTTCTTTTATCTGCATGCCAGCACAAATAGTAAATATAAAAACATTTTTAATTATTATAAGCCCTGCGAGTCAATTTCCGCAGGCTTCAGAACTTATTCCAATGGATCTGCGTTTTAAGATCGACGGGGATCCTCCTGGTCAATACGGCGTCCGGCGAAGGGCGGCCGATTCCGATAAAACACGGTATCAGATATTCATCAGGAAATCCCAGGACGCTTTGCGCGATGCTTTCCTCCCTGCCGCGCGGGATCCTCAGATTACATCCGTATCCTTCGGACGCGGCAGCGAGCCAAAGGTTCTCGATACTGCACCATACGGACGCATAACAATTAAGGTCAGACAGATCAGACGGATGAAGTATATCGACCTTTCGCTTCATCAGCGGGATTATAACGGCAGCGGCAGCGATAAGCATGCGGTACTGCTTCGGGACAGCTATCTGATAACTCTCTTTCTGGACAGGATCTGATATGAAGGTCATATCATCCACATCTCTTACAGTCAGATCCTGGGGCACGCCGCCCAGCACCCGCCTCATAACTTCTTTATCCCGGACGATCACAAAATGCCAATCTGTGAAGTGGTCGTTTGCAGGCGCTTTATATGCTGCCCCGATGATCCTCATCAAAGCATCTTCAGGAATCGCTTCGCCAGTAAAATCCCGTACACTGCGCCTTTTATTGACTGCCTCATAAAACTCCATATCGTCCCTCCTTTTCTGCCTGTCTATACCCACTATCGGATTATCCGGGTCAAATTGAAAATGCCCTATTTAAGGGCATTTTCAGGTTTTTTCGTTATTCGAGCTCTATCGTCCCCGGCGGTTTGCTCGTGAGGTCATAGAAGACCCTGTTCACGCCGCCGACCTCGCCGATGATGCGGTTCATACAGGTCTGCAGGGCGTCCCACGGGATCTCGCAGGCTGACGCCGTCATGAAATCATTCGTCAGGACGCCTCTTAACGCGACGGCGTAGTCGTATGTCCTGCCGTCTCCCATAACGCCGACGCTGCGCATATTGGTAAGCGCCGCGAAGAACTGTCCTTTTCCGGTATCGATCCCGGCCCTGTCCAGCTCCTGCCGGAATATCGCATCCGCCTCCTGGACGATGCGGACTTTTTCAGCGGTGATATCACCCACGATCCTGACACCCAGTCCCGGTCCGGGAAACGGCTGCCTGTAGACCAGCTTCCGGGGCAGGCCCAGTTCCAGGCCGAGCGAGCGTACTTCATCCTTGAACAGCATCCTCAGCGGCTCGATCACTTCCTTAAAGTCCAGATGGTCGGGCAGGCCGCCCACGTTATGATGGGATTTGATGACTGCTCCGCCGTTTCCGGTGCCGCTTTCGACCACGTCCGGATAGATCGTTCCCTGCGCAAGGAAATCGACTTTTCCGAGTTTTTTCGCTTCTTCCGTAAAAACGCTGATGAACTCCGCGCCTATGATCTTCCGCTTCATCTCCGGGTCTGATACGCCGGCCAGCTTAAGATAGAAACGTTCGGCCGCATTTACCCGTACAAAATTAAGGTCAAAGTCCCCTTCTTTTCCGAAGACGGCTTCCACTTCGTCCGCCTCATTTTTCCGAAGGAGCCCGTGGTCGACAAACACACAGGTCAGCTGCCTTCCGACAGCTCTGGAAAGCAGGGCTGCGGCAACGGATGAATCCACCCCGCCCGAAAGTCCCAGAAGCACCTGGCCGGTGCCGATCTTTTCCTTCAGATCCCGCACAGATGTTTCAATAAAAGAAGACATTTTCCAGCTGCCGCTGCAGCCGCAGGCACCGTAAAGGAAGTTCCTGAATATCTTCATTCCTTCCTCAGTATGCTCCACCTCCGGATGGAACTGGACCGCAAACAGTTTCCTTTCCCTGTCCTCCATGGCAGCCACCGGGCAGACGTCGGTACGCGCTGTCGTTTCAAAGCCGGAAGGGACGGCAAAAATGCGGTCGGTATGGCTCATCCAGCATACGCTCCGGCCTGAAACGTCCTTCATGATACTGCTGTCTGCGGGATCTTCCGGCATGACATACAGTTCGGTATGTCCGTATTCACTGACATCGGCGTGCCTGACTTCTCCTCCCAACACATGCGCCATCAGCTGTGATCCGTAGCATATCCCGAGGACAGGTATCCCCAGTTCAAACAGTTCCCTGCCGCAGGAAGGGGAACCTTCCTCATAGACGCTGTTCGGACCGCCGGTCAGAATGATCCCCTTCGGGGACATCTCCCTGATCCTGTCCGCAGAAAGTGTGTAGGGGTGGATCTCGCAGTAGACGCCGCATTCCCTGACGCGGCGGGCGATCAGCTGTTTGTACTGTCCGCCGAAATCCAGGACGATGACAGTTTCGGCATTATTCATTTATTCTATCCTTCCGTTGAGTTTCCAGTAGAGATCCTGGGCATAGGAATCGGTCATCCCGCAGACATAGTCTGTTACAAGCATAAGCCTTAAATAGAGTTTTTCCTTCTCGGGCCTGTCTTTTGAATGGATATGGTAGGCTGCCTTGTAGTTGTCCGAGATAAGGAGGATCAGCCTGGCGTCCACCGGAGACATCTCACGGCCTGTGTCATAATAGATGGCCGCCTTGACAAAAGAATTTAGGAGGTAGTCAAGGATACGTTCGGCAGAGATCTCGATCGTTTTGATGCTCCGGCTCATGAATACATGGACCCTGGCGATATCGCCCAGCTTTTTCCTGACAGGTTCTGCCCCGGTCCCGTCAAAGATATCCGATCTGAAAACACCCTGCATGATCTCGTCATAGTGCCTGATGAAGCCGTCCGCCGCAGCCTGTATCAGCCGGCTCTGTACGCTGACGATCCAGTTCTGGACCGCATAAGAGGCTGGATCCCTCTGTCCGCCGTCAGCCGCGGTCCGGTACCTTCTTTTCAGGTCCTCCACTATGGCTGTATAAAAACTGCCTTCCGTCCCGTCTTCTGTATCCGGTATATAAGCATCCTCGGTTTCCAGCTCGTGCAGGAGCATCTCATAATCTATATAGCCTTTTTTAAACGCGTCCTCGATGTCCGCGGTCAGATAGGCTATATCGTCCCCTGCCTCCAGCATATATGCCAGCGGATGCCTTCTGCCGTCAAGACCGGTCGATCTTTCAACATCCTCGAATATCTCCCGGTCCGCATAGAAGTAGCCCATTTTATGCGCGCTGACAGGTCCCTCAGGATCTATCTCCAGGGAGTTGACAGGATATTTGATGATAGAAGCAAGGAGAGCCTTGGTAAGATTCATCCCATACTCATCGACCAGATAATGCAGTTTGGTCGCAAGACGGATCGCCTGCGCATTGCCTTCAAAATGCAGAAGATCCGCCATCATCTGCGGATCGAGGTACTCTGAAAGGGGCACGGCTTTATCCGTCCCTTCCGGTATATATGTGAATCTGGGCAGATTCTCTTTGAAAAAAGTCCTGATGGAAGTCTCGCCGAAATGGCCGAAGGGCGGGTTGCCTATATCATGCAGAAGGCCTGCGCATTGAAGGATATCGCAGATATCCGACTGGTATTCCGGCAAAAACTCCGGATCCCGGATCGTCTGTATGATGCTCCTGCCGGCATTTCTGGCTATAGACTTTGAGATGGAAGATACTTCCAGCGAATGTGTGAGCCTGGTCCTGACAAAATCGCTCTTATCGAGCGGAAAGACCTGCGTTTTGTCCTGGAGACGCCGAAAAGAAGCGCTCCCGATGATGCGGTGGTAATCTTTTTCAAATTCAGAGCGCAGATCTGCAGCAGATGCTTTCCTGAAACTGCGGATACGGTCATCACACAGGAGCTTTTTCCATGAAAGCATTGGCCTTATCACCTCCGGTTCGATACTCAGTTGACGATCCTGCGGATACATACGATCGGCCGGTAATTCGCGTTGCTGTACTTGATCCCGGTCGCGGCCGTACTGGCGTGCACGATCTGGCCTCCGCCGATATAGATGCCGACATGGCCGGGATAACAGCACAGATCACCCGGTCTGGCTTCCTCGAGAGAAGCTACGGCAGTGCCGGCCCCCCTCTGCTCTTCAGCTGTCCTGGGCAGGCTGATACCGAAATTTCTGTAAACAGACATGGTAAATCCGGAACAGTCACAGCCGGCTGTCAGGGATGTTCCGCCGTAAACATAGGGATTGCCCACGAACTGGCAGGCAAAACTGGCAACGTTCTGGCCGGTGGCCGACCCCGGTGCGGAGTAAGTCTTTGTCTGGGCTGTGCTTGTTTCAGACGATGATGAGGAAGAAGACGCCGATGCCTGTACGGATACCGCTGAAGCAGACGTCGCCGTTGTTTTGGACGTGGCTTCGGCAGCAGCCTGGGCTGCTCTTGCCGCCGCTTCTTTTGCCGCCTTTTCGGCGGCTTCCGCCTGTGCTTTAGCCTGCAGGGTCTGCTGCTCTTCCTGCGCTTTCGCGTTCATCTGCTGCTGGAGGCTGCTTATCCTGGACTGCTCGCTGCTCATTTTATTTCTTAAGGCATTGGCCTGGCTCTGGGCAGCGCTTATGCGCTCGGCATAATCTGCGTACTGGCTCTCCAGGGCTGCCAGTTTGACCTGCAGGGCTGCCTGTTCTTCTTCCAGCCCGTGCTGCGATTCTTCCAGTTCCGATCTCTGGTCGGCCAGTTCCGCCTGGACAGCGGCCACCTGCCTCTGGATCTCCTGGAACTGTATAAGCAGCTGCCTGTCATAATCGTAAAGCGCTTCAACATACGCGCTCTTATTCAGAAGGTCTCCGAAGGAGGTCGCCGTCATCAAAAGATCGATGTAGCTGCTGTCGCCTTTTTCATACATGAACCGGATCCGGTTCTTCATCGCGTCATACCGGATCTGCTCTTCCTCGCAGGCAGCGTCGTATTCCGCCTGTTTGATCGCGATCTGCGTTTCCAGATCGGCGATCTCCTCTTCAAGGATCTCGATGCTGGCAATATTCTGCGCGATGCTCATCTCGGTGACATCCATCTGGCCTGCCACTTCGCCCTGCTGTCCCTGCAGGGAAGAGATGTTGCCCTGGGTCTGGTTCAGCTGTCCTTCTGTCTACCCCGCCTGCTGCTGCAGCTCCTGCATCTGGTCCTGCATGGCTGCTTTTTCCTGCTCTATCTCACGGAGCTTTTTATCATATTCGCTTTCTTCTGTTTTTTCCTGTCCGTCAGCAGCAGCGTCGGCCTCACCCTCTTCGGCGGTGCCGCCGGCGTCTTCGCTCTGCTGCACAGGTTCATCCGTATCCGCATATACCGCCCTGCCGCCGGCTGTGAACAGCGCAAGGCAGAGCATAAAGGACACTGCGGTCCTGAAAGTTCTTTTCACAAACAGTCTTCCTCGTTATCAGTCGTTATAAAAATCAGATCAAAGTTCGCATGTCCCGACCGTCCTGGGGAACGGCAGCACGTCGCGGATATTCTCCATTCCGGTAAGGTACATCACGCAGCGCTCAAAACCGAGGCCGAAGCCGGCATGACGGACAGACCCGTACCTGCGCAGATCCAGATAGAACTGGTATGACTCCTTGTCCATGCCGAGTTCGTCCATTCTCGCCTCCAGGATCGACAGGTCGTCTTCCCTCTGGCTGCCGCCGATGATCTCGCCGATGCCGGGGACAAGGCAGTCCATGGCGGCGACGGTCTTCCCGTCTTCGTTCAGCTTCATGTAGAACGCCTTGATATCCTTCGGGTAATCGGTAACGAACACGGGACGCTTAAAGATCTGCTCTGTCAGGTAGCGTTCGTGCTCCGTCTGCAGATCACATCCCCAGTATACCTTATTTTCAAACTCGGCGTTATGTTCTTCCAGTACTTTTACCGCCTCTGTATAGGTAATATGCCCGAACTCCGAATGCAGGACATGGTCGAGCCTTTCCAGAAGGCCTTTGTCCACGAACTGGTTGAAGAAATTCATTTCTTCCGGGGCATGTTCCAGCACGTAGGAGATGATGAACTTGATCATATCTTCCGCGCAGCGCATATCGTCCTGCAGATCGGCGTACGCCATTTCGGGCTCGATCATCCAGAACTCCGCGGCATGCCTGGTCGTATTGGACTGTTCCGCCCTGAAGGTCGGTCCGAAGGTATATACGTCCCTTAAGCCGAAAATGAAGGTCTCGACATCAAGCTGTCCGGATACAGTCAGATTCGTCATCTTTTTAAAGAAATCTTTGGAATAGTCTACAGCGCCGTCTTCCGTCAGCGGCACATTCTCAAGGGGAAGCGTGGATACCTGGAACATCTCGCCGGCGCCTTCCGCGTCAGAACCGGTAATGATCGGTGTATGAACATATACGAACCCTCTTTCCATAAAGAAAGTATGGATCGCGTAGGCTATCAGGGACCTGACCCTGAATACCGCCTGGAAGGTATTGGTCCGGACACGCAGATGGGGGATCGTCCTCAGGTATTCGAAAGAGTGCCTCTTCTTCTGCATCGGATAATCCGGTGTTGAAGCGCCTTCCACTTCGATATTCTCCGCATGCATCTCAAAAGGCTGGCGGGCATCGGGCGTAAGGACGATGGTCCCTTCCGCGATAATAGCCGTGCCGGCGCCCAGTTTTGCGGCAGAGGCAAAGGATGCGATCCTGTCTTCGTAGACGATCTGGAGAGTCGTAAAGCATGATCCGTCACCCAGAACGATGAATCCGATGGACTTGGAATCACGGTTGCTGCGGACCCATCCGCCCACTTTCACCATTTTGTTCTCATAAGCCTGCGGATCCGAAACGATCTGTTCTACCGTGACCAGCTGCAGTTCCTCTCTCATATAGCTACCTCCAATCTATATATCAATATGTTCCCTGATTTACTTATTAATGTATTTTTCTACCAGCGCATCGACCGCCTTTGTGCCGAGGAGCTGCTCTTCATAGGCACGCATATCCTGTGAAGACTTAAGATCCTCAACGCTCATTCCGGCCTCTGCGGCGTCTTCTTCGAGTGCTTCATTCAGATCGCTCTCCGACAGGGTGATCCCTTCTTTTTCGGCGACAGCTCTTGTCAGCATCAGCTGCTTCGCCAGAAGCAGCGCGCTGTCCTGCACGTCGGCTTCATAAGCCTCCATATTCATGCCCATGGAGGTCAGCATGGTCTCCAGGTCCATCCCGTAGGACGCCGCATAATTCTTATAGGAGTCCGCGATCCTGTCTTTGAGTCTGTCCACAACGGCTGCCGGCGGATCTTTTTTGAATTCGGAATTATTCTCCAGCCAGGTGACCATCTCCGACTAAGATCGGATTCATAGGTCTCCTGCGCCAGCTCCTCCATCTTCGCATGTATGAAATCACTGAATGTTTCCGTATCGGTGATCGGGTTGCCGTCGTCATCTTTCACAGTGAGCCCGGCCACGAAGTCATCGTTCAGTTCAGGCACGATACGTTCCTTAAGCTCCTTCAGCGTGACCGTGAAGACAACGTCCTTGCCGGCGAACTGTTCGGCGTACTGCTCGGGGAAGGTCAGATCAAGATCGAATGTCTCTCCCTTGTTATGGCCGATGATCCCGTCCTCGAACCCGGGGATGAATCTGCCGCTGCCGATATCCAGGTCGTAGTCCTGTGCGCTGCCGCCGTCAAAAGTCTCGCCGTCTATCCTGCCGGTGAAATCGATGACAGCCCTGTCTCCGCTCACGGCTTCAGTCCTGTCTTTTACAGGTTCGTAGGTCGCATACTGGTCAAGTATATAATCGATCTGCCCCTGCAGATCCTCATCCGTGATCTCATCTTTTACAGAAGTAAGTTCAGCCTTGCTGTAATCTGCCAGTTCGATGTAATCGGAAAGGTCAAGCGAGGAAATGTAGGCATCATCCGTATATTCCTTCGGCGCTTCTTCCCCTTCATCTGCCGCCGGGCTTGCCGCATCCGCCTGCGGCTGTGACTGCGCCGCTTCCTGTGCCGCTTCTTCCGGCACTGCCGTTTCTTCATCAGCCGCTGTTTCTCCCGTGATCTCGGACAGAAGGGTAGAATTGCCGTTCATCGGCGTTGCCGGTGTATCTGTCTTCGCGTCCTGGCCGCATCCCGCGAGGGATATGGAGAGGAGGCACGCTGCCAGTAGTATCGATCCTGCTTTTCTCATAATTGATCCGGTATCCTTTCTTTTCCTGAAAAAGCTATTCATAAAATAATACACCGTCAAACTCCCGCTGTCGACAGCAATTCTGTTGTCATGCCACCCCAACTCTGCTATTATTTATTTCTGAACGTTGGCAAATCCTTCAGGAGGTGTTTTTTTGAATCCCTTATTACTTACATTGATCATAATACTGGTCGTCCTGACCGCGGGCCTTATCGTGCTGTACTTTGTCGGCAGGAGGATGCAGAAGAAGCAGGAAGAACATCAGGCCCAGATCCAGGCCATGAAACAGCCCGTGACGATGCTCGTCATAGACAAAAAGATCATGAAGCTGAAGGAAGCCGGACTTCCCCAGGCTGTCATCGACCAGACGCCGAAATACCTGCGCAGATCCAGGGTCCCTGTCGTAAAGGCCAAGGTCGGCCCGCAGACGCTGTCCCTTATCGCGGATCAGAATGTATATGACATCATCCCCACAAGGACCAATGTCAAGGCTATGGTAAGCGGCATCTACATCGTGGAAGTAAAAAGCATGAAAGGCGGCAAACCGCTTGAAAAGCCCACAAAGAAGAAAGGGTTCCTGCGCCGTACCATGGACTCGCTTCAGACGAAGGCAGGCGCAAAACCCGTAAAATGATCTGTTCCTGATCAGTAGGATTCGATATCGATGACCTTGGCGGACAGTATCCCGTAGGGAATGATACTGTTGGCAAACGCCTTGAACTGGTCTGCCATATCGCTCACAAAGAACTGGTAGCGGTTTTCCTGACCCAATACCGGTTCTTTTTTTGTCAGGACATCCTCTTTTTCCAGCAGTGCATGCAGTTCTTTGGCAGTCTCATAGGCAGGATTGACCAGGGTGACGCCTTCACCGGCAAACCTGGCGATCGTGCTCCTCAGCAGCGGATAATGGGTGCATCCCATGATCAGTGTGTCGATCCCCCGGTCCGTCAGTTCCGCCAGGTACCTCCTGGTGATCTCGTCCGTGACCGGATCCTCCCAGAGTCCCTCTTCGGCCAGCGGCACGAACAGAGGACAGGACCTGGAGATCACTTCCGCATCCTTCATGATCGCGTGGACGGCGTCATCATAGGAATGGCTGGAGATCGTAGCCATGGTCCCGATAACACCGATCCTGCCGTTTTTCGTCGCTTCGCAGGCCGCCTTGGCGTCGGGCTCGACGACGCCGATCACAGGCACGGGGACCGTCTTTATAAGTGCGTCCAGCGCAAAGGCGCTGGCTGTATTGCAGGCCACTACGATGGCCTTGACTTTCCTGGAAAGCAGAAAGCGCGATATCTGCAGCGAATACTTTTCTATCGTATCCCTGGACTTGTTCCCGTAGGGCACCCTGGCCGTATCGCCGAAATAGATCAGACGCTCGTTCGGCATCTGGCTCATGATCTCCCTGAAAACAGTAAGACCTCCGATACCGGAATCAAAAACCCCTATCGGAAGGTCTTTTATATTGTTATTCTGGTCCATACTCTGTATTTATTTCTCCTGCTGCCTGCGCAGCTGTTCCCTGATGGCCTTTTCCTGGTTCTCAACATGTTCCGCACTCGCGGCGGCAGCCGCTTCGGCGTCCCCGTTAAGGATCGCGCCGGTGATCGCGCTGTGCTCCGCTTTGAGCCGGTCGTAATTCATATCATCCTTGATATACTCATACCTGTAGCGGTAGATCTGGTCAGCAAGCGTGCTGAGGATCTCGAGGAGCTTACGGTTTCCCGCCGCCCTGGCTATTATATCATGTATCTCCACATCCGCCTTTGCGATCGCGATCCTGTCCCCGGAATCGGCTGCGGCATCAAATGCTTCCGTCGCGGCCTTTAATTTGGCGCGGTCTTCTTCGTTTATCCTTTCGGCAGCCAGCCTGGCACAGAAAACATCCAGTGTCCTGCGGACTTCCAGTATTTCCTTCAGGTCTCTTTCAGAGATCGGCGCCACTACTGCGCCGCTTCTGGGATAAATAGTGACAAGGCCTTCCTTTTCAAGTCTCCTGATCGCTTCGCGTATGGGGGTCCTGCTGGTCCCGAGCATCCTGCCGAGGCGTATCTCCGTCAGGTGTTCGCCGGGTTTTAATTCGCCGCTGAGAATATTTTTCCGCAATGTATAATAAACGGAATCCCGCAGCGGGATATCCGTTTCCTGCTGCATTAACGCTGTATTCACACTGAGGTTGTCCTGCATATTCATCCGTCTTCCTTACACTGTTATCATGATTCCCGCATATGTCTGAACCCGCAGCCAAAGCTCTCCCACCGGCTAAACTCCGGATGCCCCTTAAGGGCTTCCAGACACTTTTCGGCCCCGGCAGCTGACTCGAATACAGCGAAGACCGTGGGGCCGCTCCCTGTCATCATCGCACGGACCGCTCCATGGGAGGAAAAGAAGCTTTCCAGCCGGGATACTTCGGGATGCATGGCTGACGTCACACTCTCCAGCGCATTCCCGAAACACCTGATCACACCGTCTTTGTCCCTGTTTTCTACTGCGCGGACCATAGCGTCGATATCAGGATGGAGAGGCTTATCCTCCGCATCATACAGCCTGTATACCAGCGGTGTGGGTACATCGACCGGCGGTTTGCAGATGACAAGATCCATATCCGGGGCCGGTCTTAAGAAAGTAAGTCTCTCCCCGATCCCTTCCGCCAGTACCGTCCCCCCATAGAGGCAGTACGGCACATCGGCACCGATCGAAACAGCGATCTGTTCCAGTTCTTCAAGCGGCAGCTCCGGAAGGAAGAGTTTCCGCATTGCCCTGAGAACGGCTGCCGCATCCGCGCTGCCGCCCGCCATGCCGGCGGAAACGGGGATCCTTTTTTCCAGTGTGATATCCACTGCTTCGTTTATGGAAAAACATTCCTGCATCCGCCGCGCCGCCTTAAGGGCAAGATTGTCTTCATCTTCGGAAAGGCCGCCCGCGGGGATGTGCAGTTTGTTTTGAATAACCTCCTCACTCTCACCCGGGATCCGCTCAATGACAAGTGTATCACAGACATCTACGGTCTGCATGACCATCCTGACCAGGTGATACCCGTCCTCCCTCTTTCCCGTCACATCGAGACCGAGGTTCAGTTTGCCGTACGCATATTCCGTTACCCTGTCAATACTTCTTTCCATATTCAGCACACCGCCCCGATCAGTTCTCTCACGGAACCGATCCCATGCCTTATAAGATAATCCCTTATGCCGTCAATGACCTGTATGGCTGTATCAGGCCTGTTGAATACCGCACTGCCGACAGCAACGCCGCTTGCCCCGGCCAGTATCAGTTCCAGGGCATCCTGCGCATCCGCGACGCCGCCCATCCCGATGACCGGTATCCGGACCGCATGGGCTGCCTGGTAGACCATCCGTACCGCCACCGGGTGGATGGCCGGCCCGGACAGGCCGCCTGTCCTGTTTGCCAGTACGAAGGTCCTCTTTTCGACATCTATCTTCATCCCGGTCAGTGTGTTGATCAGGGATATGGCGTCCGCGCCTCCCGCTTCCGCCGCCCGGGCCATCTCGGCGATATCCGTCACGTTGGGAGAAAGCTTCATGATCACAGGCTTGCCGGCGATCCTGCAGATCCTGTCCGTTATGTCGAAAAGCACCTTCGGGTCCTGCCCGAAAGCGATCGCTCCTTCTTTGACATTGGGACAGGAAACGTTGATCTCCAGCATATCGACCCTTTCTTCACTGCCAAGGCGCTCGACACAGGAGAGATAGTCCTCCGTACTTTTCCCGCAGACATTGACGATGACTTTTGTACCGACATCTTTCAGAAAAGCAAGGTCTTCCCTGATAAAAGTCTCCACGCCAGGGTTCTGCAGGCCGATGGCGTTGAGCATGCCGGAAGGAGTTTCTGCGACCCTCGGAACGGGATTGCCCTCCCAGGGTACCGTGGATACCCCTTTGGTCACGATGGCGCCCAGCCTGCCGATATCAAAGAATTCCGAATATTCCCTGCCCGATCCGAATGTGCCTGAGGCCGTCATGACCGGGTTTTCAAAACGGACGCCGGCTATTTCGACACTAAGATCCGGCCCGTTCATACTGTTAAGACCTGTATCCTTGTTCATCATTTCACCATTCAAGCACGACCTGGCTCTGCTCGAAGACAGGGCCGTCCGTGCATACTCTCGCGAGGGGCACACCGAAATGCTCGTCCTCGCTGACAGTCCTGCACACGCATCCGAGGCAGGCCCCTACGCCGCATGCCATCCTCTCTTCCAGGGACAGAAAGCACAGGATATCCCGTTCGGCCGCAAAGCGCTGGACTGCTCTGAGCATGGGGAGCGGGCCGCAGGCGCAGAGAGCTTCCGGAAACGTACCCTTTTGAGCGTCCGCCTGCAGTGCATCCAGTACATTGCCTTTGACTCCGATGCTTCCGTCTTCCGTCGCCGTCACTGTTTTGGACGCCGCTTTGAAATCATCCAGGAGGAAGGTGTGACTGTCCCGGTATCCCATATAACATGTCACATCCGCGATGCCGGAAAGCTTTTTAGCCAGATACAGCATGGGCGGGATCCCGATCCCTCCTCCGAGAAGAGCCGTCTTTTTGCCGCGCAGCTGTTCAATGTCATAACCGTTGCCCAGTATGCCAAGGACTTTAAGTTCATCGCCTTCCCTTAAGGACGCGATATCCCTGGTACCGCACCCGGCAGTTCTGAAGACCAGGGTGATCAGACGTTCTTCTTTTTCAAAATCACAGATGCTGACCGGCCTGGGCAGGATCTTGTCCTTCTGCGGCGGGTATACGCCCACGAACTGGCCCGGGATAATATCTTCGATCTTTGCTTCCCTGCCGTACTTAAGCTTTATCCGGTATATATCTTCCGTGAGCTTTTCTTTTTCAACGATCGCCATAAGCGACTGGGTCTTTGCCATTATTCCCTCATTCTTTATCCGTTTTGCGGATATATGTTTCCATGATCTCGTTCCGGACCCTGTCAGGCAGTTCCTTGATACCCTGTCTGTCCAGTTCAGCTGTTTCCACCGGATCGCCGAACGTGACTGTCACGACGGAAGGCCTGACGAAAGGCATATGTGTCTCGAACACCTGCCTGGTCCCGGTCAGCGTGACCGGTATGACCGGCGCTCCGGGTCTTGTCGCGGCCTTGAAACTCCCTGCATGGAAATCCAGCAGCGGTTCATCCGTCTTATTCCTGGTCCCTTCCGGGAATACAAGGATCGATACGCCGTTCTTCACCTCATCGATGGCTGACAGGATCACTTGCAGTCCTTCTTTGATATCGCTCCTGTCCAGATATTTGCAGTGCAGCATATTCATCCATACGTTCAGAAGCGGTGCCCTCCGCATGGACTTTTTGGCAATGATCCCCATGGGGACAGGTACCAGCGATACAAGGAGGACTATGTCAAAAATGCTCCTGTGATTGGCGGTAAAGACCACTGCCCTGTCAGTCGGTATTTTTTCGATGCCTTCGACCGTCGTCGGCGATCCCGTGATCTTCCATATAACGCCGAAGCCCCAGGAGACGAGCCTGTAGGAAGCCTTCAGGCTCTTTTCCGGGTTCTTCTTCCCGACAAGCCACAGTATAAACGCGTACGGCATGGATAAAACAAGGAACAGCACCAGGAATCCTGCTGCGAGAACCATTCTGATCACACCCATAATTTCTCCTGTCCCGGGATATCTGTCCGGAGATCGTACTATTCTTATCTTCTGTCCGGCTGGAAATGCCCGGAAGCTGTTATGCTTTCCCTGCCTGAACAGTTCTGTAACATGATACCACATAGTAGTCGATGTAACAAAAAAGCCTCCTGATAGGCTATACTTGAATCATCCGATCCGGGAAAACAATGAAAGGGAGACGATTATGCTTATTATAAAGAACGGGTTTATGATCGATCCGGCATCCGGCAGGAACGGCTGTTATGATATCGCCGTCAAAGACGGCAGGTTCTGCTGTATAGAAAAGCCCGGGTGCCTGCCTCCGGATCTTTCCTCTGCGGAGAGCGGCAAAGAGGCAAAGGTGATCGATGCCTCCGGACTCTGTATCGCTCCCGGCCTTATCGATACCCACTCCCATTTCCGCGATCCCGGGCAGACGCACAAGGAGGATATCCATACCGGCGCCGCGGCTGCTGTCCGCGGCGGATATACTTCGGTCATCATGATGGCCAATACTGTCCCGCCGGTCGATTCCCCTGAGGTACTGAAGGATGTCCTGGAACGGGGCAAGGATACCCCCGTCCATCTTTATGGCTGCGCCAACGTGACCCGGCAGATGAGGGGCATGGAACTGACGGACATGGCAGCACTGAAAGAGGCAGGCGCTGTCGGATTCACCGACGACGGGGTCCCCGTAATGAACGAAGAGCTGCTGACAAATGCGCTGAAAAAGGCTTCCGGCCTCGGCCTTCCCGTCAGTCTGCACGAAGAAGATCCCGCTTACATCACTGAGCCCGGCATCAACGCAGGCAGGGCTGCCGCGGCCATGGGACTCTCCGGTGCGGACCGGATGGCCGAGATCTCGCTGATCAGAAGGGATACGGCGATCGCCGCCAGACTCGGCGCAAAACTTTGCATCCAGCATATCAGTACGGCCGAAGGCGTTGACATTATCCGCAGGATAAGGAAAGACCACCCCTATATCCACGCGGAAGCGACTCCCCAGCACATGAACCTGACGGAAGACGCGGTCTTTGATAAAGGGACCCTGGCCAAGGTGAATCCGCCCTTAAGGACACAGGCGGACCGCGAAGCGATCATAGAAGGCCTGCTGGACGGGACGATCGATATTATCGCGACCGACCACGCACCGCATGCCGCAGACGAAAAAGACCGGCCTTTCACCAAAGCCCCGAGCGGCATGATCGGCCTCGAGACTTCTTTTTCCCTCGGACTGAAGGCGCTGGTCAAAAGCGGCCTGATGAGCCTTTCCGATTACATCCGCCTTCTGACCGTAAACCCGGCAGATCTCTACGGCCTTCCCGCGGGACGTATAACGGAAGGGGCTGCCGCGGACCTTATCCTTTTCGACCCGGATGAAAAATGGAGAGTCGGAAAGGACTTTGCGTCCAGGTCTTCCAACTCTCCGTTTATCGGCGAAACGCTTCCGGGAGTGATCCGTATGACGATCACAGACGGCGTCCCAGTGTATATTAAAGACTGATCAGTTTCCGAATCTTCCGGCTTCACTGATGATAAATGCTGCTGTCTCCTCCAGGGCCATGCCCCTTGAAGCCTTACATAAAAAGGCCGTATTTTCCATGATAAGAGGCCTCAGCGTGTCCATGGCCGACTGCTTGTCACCGCACTCATAAACTTTGATCCCGGGACCGTCCTGTCTGCACGCTTTTGCTATACTGCGCGCGGCGGGCCCGACCGTTATAAGCGCGTCAAGAGGAAGGGAGGCCGCGAACCGGCCTACTTCTTCGTGCAGACGCTCTTCTTCACTCCCCAGTTCCAGCATGTCCCCCAGTACCGCGACACGCTTGAGCTGTGTGCCGCCGGCTCCTTCCGCACCGGCCAGGGTCAGAAGGCCTGCCTTTACAGACTGGGGATTTGCATTGTAGGTATCGTTATAGACGATGATATTCCCGGGGCAGGCGTGCATCTCCATACGCATCCTGGTGGGTACATACCCGCTGATCCCGGCAGTGATCTCTTCATCCGTAAGGCCGGTTTCATCCGCCAGTGCACAGGCTGTGAGCGCAGGATAGATCATGTGCCTTCCCGGAAGCGGTACGGTCACATTCAGTTTCCTTTCTGTCCCTGCGCCGTCGTGCCTGATAATGGTAAAGCTGATAGAATCCGCATGCTCCTCTATATCCGCCGCACGATAATCGCAGTCCGCGGATTCCCCGACATAGACCAGCTTCGCGTCCTTTGTCGTTTCCGGCATATCCCGGAGTTTTCTTAAGAGGACATCGTCACCGTTCAGAAATGCTTTTCCTTCCGGCCTCAGTCCTTCAAATATCTCGCATTTTGCGCTGAAGATATTCTCCCTGCTGCCGAGGTTTCCGATATGGGCATCGCCGATATTGGTGATAACGACCATATCCGGCTTCGCGATCCCCGTCAGGTAAGAGATCTCTCCCTTGTGGTTCATTCCCATTTCGACCACGGCGATCTCGTGCTCTGCAGTAAGGCGCAGGAGGGTAGCCGGCAGTCCGATGTGGTTATTGAAATTGCCCTCGGTCTTCAGGATATTTTTCCCTGCACTGAGCACGGACGCGATCATATCCTTCATCGTCGTCTTCCCGACGCTGCCGGTGACCGCGATGACCGGTATGCCAAAGCTGTCCCTTACGTGGCCGGCGATCTTCCCGTATGCTTTAAGAGTATCCTCGACCACCGCACAGAACTTTCCATCCGGGACAGATTCGAGAAGCCTGGAGACGATGGCGCCTGCGGCGCCTGCCTCAAACGCGGCCGGTACGAACCGGTGGGCGTCGACATTTTCCCCGATAAAGGCGACGAAAACGTCTCCTTCCTTTATCTTCCTGTTATCCGTGACCAGTTCCCCGGTCAGAGTATCCTGACAATAATCCGCCGGGCAGATCCTGGCGCCGGCGGATTTTGCAAGTTCATACACAGTCATGCCTGTCATATTACGCTTTCCCCCTGAGCCTCAGGGCATCCTCAACGATCATTACGCAAAGCTCCCTGTAGGAGATCCCTGCTGCCGCGGCTTCCTGGGGGACAAGGCTCGTCGGTGTCATGCCGGGGAGCGTATTGACCTCAAGGAAGTATACATTATCATTGTCGTCAACGATAAAGTCGCTTCTGGAATATGTGGACAGCCCCATCTTCCGGTGTACAAAGAGTGCGATGTCGTGCATCCTGTTCTCCACCGCCTCACTGCACCGTCCGGGGCAGATCTCTTCCGTTGCGCCGGGCTGGTACTTGCTGCTGTAATCATAAAAACGTACTTTCGGCGCGATCTCGACAGAAGGAAGCGCCCTGTCCATAAGTACCCCGCAGGTGAATTCTCTCCCCGGGATATACTCTTCGATCAGGAGGTTCCTGCTATAGGTGAGGCACTGTCTGATGGCCGGCTCAAGCTCTCCCGTTTCCCTGACGATCACGACTCCGACGGAAGAACCGCCGGTCGGTGTCTTGACTACGCAGGGCAGGGATGTTTTTGCGATGATACCGCTGATCTCATCCTCCGTTACGTTCGTGTAATACTTCCAGTCCGGGGTCGGGACACCCAGCGGCCGCAGCATCTGCTTTGTGATCATCTTATCCATGGTCATGGCTGCGCCAAGATATCCTGAACCGGTATATGCTATGCCGAGCATGTCGAACGCCGCCTGGATTCGGCCGTCTTCGCCGTTTAAGCCGTGAAGCCCGATGAACACGACATCTGCCGCCCTGCATATCTCAATAACGCCTTCTCCGAAGAGAGAGTCGCTCTTAAGCTTTCTGGAGGCCCTGACCGCGTCCAGGTCCGGCTCCCTGCCGTCAAAGACCACTTCTTCCAGGGGAAGCAGTTCATCGAACAGAAGCTCCGGCTTTTTACGGTACTTCGTATCCAGATCCTCAAGCCCCAGGAACAGGTCCACCAGTACAGCCTGGTGTCCCGCTTCCCTCAGCGCGCCGCATACCCTGGTGCCCGTGGAGAACGAGATCTTCCTCTCTGTACTTAATCCGCCGCAAAGGACAACTATCTTCATAACCCGGCCTTTCTCCCGTTATAATTGATCAGGCAGCCGTCCAGGATGATCTGCCGTTCTTCGTCGGTAAGCTCTCCGAGACTTACCTCAAACGGAACGAGCGAGCCTTCCCTGACCGCGTAGCCCGTGATCGTATCCAGGCGGTTCTCCACCGCAGTACGGATCCCGGGGAAAAACAGGTAATCCAGCTTGTCAAAAGGCAGGTCGCCTTCTTTTATCACAAAGGGCAGGATGCCCCAGTTGATCAGGTTGGAACGGTACCGCTTCGTAGCGTATTCAAACGCGATGTCCGCCCAGCCGCCGAGAACTTTCTGGCAGGAAGCCGCCTGCTCCCTCGCGCTGCCGTCACCCGGCTTTCTGGCAAATACGGCTGACCCGACGCCTGTGTTGCCCTGCTTTACGACATTTCCGTCCCCGTCTGTTACGGGATGTACGGCCATATCGGGATACAAGGGCCTGATCAGGTGCATGACATCTTTCAGTTCGGGCAGAACGTCGCCCATGCAGCCGCCTTCGGTCAGGGCATATTCGGCAGCCCTGACTTCCTTTGAAAGCCCGACATAGTCAGGTGCCTTCCTGGAAAGCGCGAACTCTGCCAGTCCTTCCGGATTGGACCTGTAGGAGCTGGTCTCGCCGGAGGGGATCAGTTCGTCTGTCGTAGTCACCGGATCATGGATCATGGCGGCCACTTTTACGACCAGGTACTCCGGCAGGGGCTGGAACCTGGGCCAGTCACGGATGTTGGGGCCAAGCCTCAGTTCCGCGTCCGGATCCGCTTTACCCCGGGCATCGAACACACGCTTGTCATAGATGCCCTTATCAAAATGATACTCATATATGCCGTAGGCCTTCCCGTCCTGTGTCGCAGGCGTAAGCACACCGCCGTTCGCGGCAGTGGCGGCGATCGATCTCGCATCCATCAGCGCGACCGACGCGATCTGGCCGTTCTGTACTTTTGAACCTTCACGGTTGGGGAAATTCCTGGTCGAATGCCTGATGGAAAATCCATTGTTAGCGGGTGTATCTCCCGCACCGAAACAGGGACCGCAGAAGGCGGTCTTCATGACGGCTCCGGACTCGATAAGTTTGGCCGCGCAGCCGTTTTTGACCAGTTCCATATAGACCGGCATCGAAGCAGGATAAATGCTGAGGGAGAAAGGACCGCTGCCGCAGGATGCCCCGTCCAGAATATCCGCAGCCGCACAGAGGTTCTCAAAACCGCCGCCGGCACAGCCGCCGATGACGCCCTGGTCGACCATGATCTTTCCGTCGATCAACTTGCTCCTTAAAGAAAATGCCGTATCTTTGCCGAAGGAGACAGCCGCCCTCTTTTCAGCTTCTTCCAGAACATCCAGCGGGGCAGCCAGGACATCCTCGATCGTATATACGTTGCTCGGATGGAAAGGCATGGCGATCATCGGCCTTACAGCGGAAAGATCCACCTCGATCAGACCATCGTATAAGGCACCCTTTCCGGGATGCAGCGGCATATAATCTTCTTCATGCCCGTGCTGCTGATAGTACAGCTTTACCTTGTCATCCGTTTCCCAGATCGAGGAGAGGCATGTGGTCTCGGTCGTCATCACGTCGATGCCGATCCTGAAATCGGCGCTCATCGAAGCGATGCCCGAACCGACGAACTCCATGATCCTGTTCTTCACGAACCCCTTATCGAATACTGCGCCGATGATCGCGAGCGCCACATCCTGGGGGCCCACTCCGCGGGGAACGGAGCCCGTAAGGTGGACGGCGATCACTTCCGGCTTCCTGATATCATAGGTCTGGTTCAGGAGCTGTTTGACCAGCTCCGGACCGCCTTCGCCGATACCCATGGTGCCGAGCGCCCCGTATCTGGTATGCGAATCCGAGCCGAGGATCATTTTTCCGCAGCCGGCCATCTGTTCCCTGGCATACTGATGGATCACGGCCAGATGCGGCGGGACATAGATCCCTCCGTATTTCTTTGCCGCGCTGAGGCCGAACATGTGGTCGTCTTCATTGATCGTACCGCCGACGGCACAGAGTGAATTATGGCAGTTGGTCAGCACATAGGGTATGGGAAAGCTCTTCAGCCCGGAAGCCCTCGCTGTCTGGATAATAGACACGTAGGTAATATCATGGGAGATCAGCTTGTCAAACTTTATCTTCAGATCGTTCCCGTCCCCGGAAGTATTGTGAGCGCTTAAGATGGACGCGGCCATCGTCTTTGAAGGATCCGCGTTCGAGACGCCTTCCGCAGCCATCTGTGCCCGCGAACTTTCGTCCGCCGGTACAAATGTATCGCCGCCCAGATAGCAGTAACTGCCGTTATATAATGTGACCATGTTGCCTCCTGCCGGTAACCGTTTTACGACTTCTTTGAAACAGCTTTCGCGATGGCCTTTTTCGCCGTTTTCCTGGCTGACGTTCCTGCAGGTTTCTTCCCGATATAAACTTTCTTCAGATGCCAGATATCTTCAACATACTCCTCGATCGTCCTGTCGGAAGAGAACTTGCCGACGCTGGCCATGTTCATGATAGCCATCTTCGTCCAGTGTTCCGTATCCCTGTAGGCTTCATCCACCTTCTGCTGGCACTCTTTATAGGCATTGAAATCAGCGAGAATGAAGTACCTGTCTGCCGGCGAACCGTTCTGTCCTGTCAGGAGCAGATCATAAAGCGGCCTGAACAGTTCCCTGTCCCCGTTGGAGAAAGTACCGTCGACGAGCTGGTCAACGATCTTCCTGATCACCGGATCGTGATCATAGATGCTGCGTGCGTTATACTTGCCGTTGCGCTCATACTCGATGACTTCATCAGCGGACAGACCGAATATGAAAGCATTCTCCCTGCCCATCTCTTCCACCATCTCGATATTCGCGCCGTCCCATGTGCCGATCGTAACGGCGCCGTTCAGCATCATCTTCATACATCCTGTACCTGACGCTTCCTTGGAGGCAGTGGATATCTGCTCGGAAACGTCGGCCGCGGCAAAGAGGATCTCCGCGTTGGAGACTTTATAGTCCTTAATGAAGACCACCTTCAGCTTATTCTTGATGGCCGGGTCGTTGTTGATGACGTCCGCAACGGAATTGATCAGCTTGATGGTCAGTTTGGCTGTCTTATAACCGGCTGCCGCCTTGGCCCCGAAGATGAATGTTCTCGGATACATATCAAAGCCCGGATCATGCTTGAGCCTGTCATACAGATACATGACATGCAGGATATTCATGAACTGGCGCTTGTATTCGTGCAGGCGCTTGATCTGGATGTCAAAAATGGAATCCGGATCAACTATGATGCCGTTGTTCTCCGCGATATACCTGGCCAGGCGTTCCTTGTTCTTACGCTTTATCTTCCTGAACTGGGCACGGTCCGTCTGCCGGTTGGCACAGGCTGCCAATCCCTTCATCTGGGAGAGATCCGTGATCCATCCGTCGCCGATCTTCCTTGTGATCCATTCCGCCATCAGCGGATCGCCGTGGAGCATGAACCTTCTCTGCGTGATGCCGTTGGTCTTATTGCTGAATTTCTCAGGATAAAGCTCATAGAAATCCTTGAGCTCACGTTTCTTTAATATCTCTGTATGGAGAGCGGCAACGCCGTTGACGGAGAAGCCGGCCACGATCGCGAGGTTGGCCATGCGCACCTGGCCGTCATACAGGATATCCATGCTGGCCAGCTTCTGCGCGACATTGACTGAATGATCACTGTCGTACCTGTTATGTACTTCGATCTCAAACCGCCTGTTGATCTCTTCCACGATCTGGTAGATACGGGGAAGGAGTTCCCTGAACAGGCCGACCGGCCATTTCTCCAGCGCTTCGGACATGATCGTGTGGTTGGTATACGCGCAGCACCTGTGCGTGATCTCTTCCGCTTCTTCCCATTCCAGCTTATAGTCGTCCAGCAGTATCCTCATCAGTTCCGGTACGACCAGCGTGGGATGCGTATCGTTCAGCTGGAATACATACTTCTCAGGCAGGTCGTGGATATCGCGGCCTTCTTTGGACATAAATCTCCTGACCGCGGACTGGATGGATGCGGAAACGAAGAAATACTGCTGCTTGAGCCTGAGTTCTTTCCCCTGTATATGGTCGTCGCAGGGATAAAGGACCTCGCAGATCGTACGGGCAATGTTGTCCTGTTCCACCGCCTTCTGGTAATCGCCTTTATCAAAGGAGTCCAGATGGAAGATCTCGATCGGTTCGGCATCCCAGATCCTCAGGGTATTGATGAAACCGTTGCCGTAACCGATAACAGGCATATCGTAAGGAATAGCCTTAACCTGGTAGCCGCCGACCTGGCGGTAATACGTACGCCCGTTCTCACCCGGATAGGAATCGACCCTGCCGCCGAACTGGATGATCTGTTCGAGCTCGGGCCGGCGCAGCTCCAGCGGGTTGCCGTTGACGAGCCAGTTGTCCGGCGCCTCTACCTGGTAGCCGTTCCTGATCTTCTGGCTGAACATACCGTAACGGTAGCGGATGCCGCATCCGTAAGCAGGATAATTCAGTGTCGCCAGTGAATCAAGGAAACAGGCCGCCAGTCTTCCGAGACCTCCGTTGCCAAGAGCCGCATCCGGCTCCTCGTCCTCGATCCGGTTAATGTCAAATCCCAGTTCAGCAAGGGCTTCTTTGATGGGCTCGAAGGCCTGGAGGTTGATCGCGTCATTGCCGAAGGCCCTTCCCATCAGGAATTCCATGGACAGGTAATAAACGAACTTGGGATCCTGTTCTTCGAATGCCTTCTGTGTGTTCATCCAGCAGTCGATGATCTGGTCTTTCAGCGCAAATGCAGCTGCCTGGAAGACCTGCTGCTCGTTGGCCTCATCCATCGTCCTGCGGTACATCGTCTTGATATTATATTCAACGCTTCTCTTGAAAAGATCCTTGTTAAATTCTGCCTCGTACAATGTAGTTCCTGATTTATCCGCCATACTTTATTCCTCTCTTTTATATGCCGTTTAAAATGCGGTGCCTGCCGGTACGTTATCCGAACTCGGCAGGCTCAGCATCCTTATCTCATCTGACTCTTCCTATCGACAGGATCACAGGTTCCCCGTTGATGTCCCAGCTCTTTTCCGCTTCATATACCGAGCTGTCGTCTATCGAGACGGCAAGTACCTTGCCGGCGACAGCGTCTTCATGTTCTTTAACGATCCTGTAGAGTTTATCGTTGTCCCTGACTGCGACATTGATCCGGTCCGTAACATCGAAACCGGAATCCTTGCGCATGTTCTGGATCTTGCTGATCATCTCAAGGACAAAGCCTTCCGTTATCAGCTCTTCCGTCAGGTTCGTATCCACGACCACGGTGATCGGACCGTTTTCCTCGGATACATAACCTTCCATCTGCGTCATTTCGATCAGAAGGTCATCCTTTGTCAGCACTGCATGGACGGGACCGTCCGCGCCTTCGATATCCAGTTCCAGCGTGCCTGTCCTGTTGAGTTCGTCCATTGCCTCGTTGCCGTCCAGGGATGCCAGGCTGTTCCTGAGCGCGCCGATATTCTTGCCGAATTTCGGGCCGAGCGTCCGCAGCTGCGGCTTGAAGCTGTAGCTTGTGAACTCCCTCACGTCGTCAGTAAACTTCACATCCTTTATATTCAGTTCGTTCCGGATGATCTCGACATAGTATTCGTCCAGCGCGCGGGGTGCCCTGACGAACATCGTCTGCAGGGGCTGGCGGTTCTTGATATTGGATGCGTTGCGGCATGCCCTTCCCATGACGACGATCTTCAGTACTTCATCCATCGACTGTTCAAGGGCCGGATCGATGGCAGCCTCGTCTGCTGCGGGGAAATCGCAAAGGTGAACGCTTTCGGGCGCATCAGGATCGATGCCTGCCGTGATGTTCTGGTAGATCTCCTCCGTCATGAACGGGATGAAAGGCGCAGCGCACCTGCATACGGTATCCAGGGCAGTATACAGCGTCATATAGGCGTCGATCTTGTCCTTCTCCATTCCCTTTGCCCAGAAGCGGTCCCTGCAGCGGCGGACATACCAGTTGCTCATATCGTCAACAAACTCTTCCAGGACTGCGGCAGCTTCAGGGATCCTGTAGCTGTCAAGGTTCTGGTCCACTTTTCCTATCATGGTGTTCATGCGGGAAAGGAGCCATCTGTCCATTACGCCAAGGTTTTCCCTGTCAAGTGTGTATTTTGTGGGATCGAACTGGTCGATCTCCGCATACAGGGTATAGAACGCATATGTGTTCCAGAGCGTCCCGAGGATCTTCCTCTGCCCTTCCCTGACCGCGTCTTCTGAAAACCGCTTGGGAAGCCAGGGTGCGCTGTTGGTATAGAAGAACCACCGGACTGCGTCGGCGCCGAACTGGTTCAGGGCGTCGATCGGGCTGACGGTGTTATGCTTGCTCTTGCTCATCTTCTCGCCGTTCTTGTCCAGGACAAGGCCCATGACGATAACGTTTTTGAACGCAGGGCTGTTGAACAGGAGCGTCGATTCCGCATGCAGGGAATAAAACCATCCCCTGGTCTGGTCTACGGCTTCGGAGATGAAAGCAGCCGGGAACTCTTTCTCGAACAGTTCCTTATTCTCAAAAGGATAATGGAGCTGCGCATAGGGCATGGCGCCTGAATCGAACCAGCAGTCGATGACCTCCGGCACACGCTTCATCTCGCCGCCGCATTCGCACTTGACTGTATAGTTGTCAACGTAAGGCCTGTGCAGCTCTGTCTTTTCGGCTTCGGGATCCCCGGTGAGCTCGGCCAGTTCCTTACGGCTGCCGATGCTGATCTGCCGTCCGCAGTCCGGGCATTCCCAGATGTTCAGGGGCGTGCCCCAGTAACGGTTCCTGGAGATGGCCCAGTCCTGGATATTCTCCAGCCAGTTGCCGAATCTCCCTTCTCCGATGGAGGCAGGGACCCAGTTGATCTCTTTATTGTTCCTGACAAGGTCGTCACGGACCTTTGTCATCTCGATGAACCAGGATTCACGCGCGTAGTAGATCAGCGGCGTGGAACATCTCCAGCAGTGCGGATATTCGTGTTCGAATTTAGGCGCGGAGAAAAGCAGTCCCCTGCCGTCAAGCTCTTTTAAGATCTCCGGATCGGCGCTGACGGCGCCTTTTTCCATTTCGGCTTCGGTGGGCTTGCAGCGCATGCCCGCAAAAGGAGTCCCCTCCTTCATGCGGCCTTTATCATCCACGAGCTGGACAAACGGCGCGTCATACTTCCTGCCGACACGGGCATCATCCTCACCGAATGCCGGCGCGCAGTGAACGATGCCGGTACCGTCCGTCATGGTAACGTAACTGTCACACCAGACATAAAACGCCTTTTTATGCTGCTTTTCCACCACCTTCGCGGCGCATTCGTACAGCGGTTCATATTCCTTGTGTTCGAGATCGCTGCCCTTCATCGTTTCCAGGATCTCGTATGCTTTTTCCCCTTCCTTTGCCAGAGGGCCAAGTACGGTATCCAGCAGGGCCTGCGCCATATAATAGGTATATCCGTCGGCTGCCTTTACTTTGGCATAGGTGTCCTCGGGATTGACGCAGAGGGCGATATTGGACGGCAGCGTCCAGGGCGTGGTCGTCCAGGCAAGGAAATACGCATCCTCGCCTTTGGCCCTGAACCTTACGATCGCGGAACGTTCCTTGAGGGTGCGGTATCCCTGTGCGACTTCGTGGGAAGACAGGGGTGTCCCGCAGTGCGGGCAGTAAGGCACTACCTTGAAGCCCTTGTAGAGAAGGCCCTTGTCCCAGATCGTTTTCAATGCCCACCATTCGGATTCGATAAAATCGTCATAGTATGTGACATAGGGATGATCCATGTCTGCCCAGAAACCGACCATCTCCGAGAACTCTTCCCACATGCCCTTGTAAGTCCAGACCGATTCCTTGCACTTCTGGATGAAAGGTTCGATACCGTATGCTTCGATCTGGTCCTTGCCTTCAATACCGATCTGCTTTTCCACTTCCAGTTCCACCGACAGCCCGTGTGTATCCCAGCCGGCCTTCCTGGGGACTTCGTACCCTTTCATGGCGCGGTAACGCGGGATTATATCCTTGATGGCACGGGTCTCCACGTGTCCGATGTGGGGTGTTCCGTTTGCCGTCGGCGGGCCGTCATAAAACATATACATAGGACCGCCTTCGCGTTCCTTAATACTCTTTTCAAAGATCTGGTTATCCTTCCAGAACTGTCTTGTATTTCTTTCTCTTTCGACGAAGTTGAGATCAGGATTTACCTTTTTATACATCCTACTGATACCTCTTTTGGCCTGTTTTTTGTTTCAGGATCGAAATAACTCCGTGTAGTTTAACACAACACATAGTTGAATAAAAGGAAAAATATGCCAAATACTGTAAAATCGGCAATTTTCCCATGTTTGCCGATAATATGGCAGATACGGCAGTGCTATATTCATACACCGCGGCCGGACACAGTTCAGACCTTCAAGTTATTTATATACCGGCATGCGGCGAGGGCGGCCACCGCCCCGTCCGCGGCTGCCGTGGTCAGCTGGCGGACATGCTTGCTCCTGCAGTCACCGGCCACGAATATGCCCGGTGTCTTTGTCAGGCACTGTTCATCCGAATCGAAATATCCGTACTCATTGAGTCTGGCCAGTTCTTCAAAGGGGCCGTTCTCCGGTATCAGACCGATCGCGACAAACAGTCCGTCACAGTTTATGCTCCTGACTTCTTTGTCCGTCCTGCCGGTGATCTCCACGCCTGTGAATCCGCCGTTTTCCGTAAGCAGCCCGGTGACCGCGACATCTGTGATGACAGTAACGTTATCCCTGCCGCGGACGGTCTCCTGCAGCTTTTCCTCCGCGGTCAGGTACGGCAGATCCTGCAGTATCGTAACGCTGCTGCATTTATCGGACAGGAGCACCGCCTCCTGAAGCGCAGAGTTCCCGCCGCCGGCGACACAGACATCCTTTCCGGTATAAAAATCGCCGTCGCAGACAGCGCAGAAAGAAACGCCTTCACCGACAAGTTCCTCTTCTCCCGGCAGGCCCAGCATCCTGTGCCTGACACCGACTGCTATGACCACTGCCTTCGCTTCATATTCGGAGCCTTCTTCCGTACGGACTTTCCGCACATCGCCTTCGCAGGTTATGGAGGCGACCGTTTCGATCTCGATCTCCGCTCCCTGGTAAAGGATCTGGTCAAGGAGGGCATCGGCAAACTCATTGCCGCTCATCGTCTTTGTGCCGGGAAAATTCTCGACCCTGGGCGAATGCGTTATCTGTCCGCCGAATCCTGCTTTTTCTATGACGAGCACACTTTTTCCGTTCCTTAAGGCGTAGAGTGCCGCCGTCATTCCGGCGGGGCCTCCGCCGGCCACTATCAGATCATACATATTCCCTCCAATCGGCCTGTATGGTCAATTTCGGGCGCGCATGCATATTGTGCTGCACACGCGCCCTGTTTTCGTTTTCACTATGTCGAAGCGTAACCCATGGCAGATTCCCTTATCTGTTCATCAGCCATCCTTTGATATCCGATACGCCTCTGTACTTTTCAAATGCCGATCCGTCTTCACTGATCACGATCAGCGTCGGCGCCTGCTTCACACCGAACTTTTCCGCCAGTTCCTTCTCCTCGTTGGCATTGAGGGCCCTGTAGGCGACGCCCGCTTTGTCAAGAAGGGCGCCGGCAGCCTTGCAGTTCGGGCAGGTGGGGGTCTTGAACAGAAGTACCGTCGAAGTCGTCACACTGGCTACGACGGGTTCCGCGACAGGCTCCATGACCGCAGCCGCGACAGGAACTGCCTCTGTTTCATGGACTGCGTCCGCCGCTGTTTCGGCAGCCGTATTCACTGCTGCCGCGGGCCTTGCGTCATCCACCGCGGGATTGGGACCCGTATGTTTCAGTACGGAATGCCCGATATTGTAGACCATACGGTCCTTATACTCCTGGGCCTTGCCATCGTTCCAGTTCTGGACAGGTCTGTAATAGCCCGTGATCCTGCTGTAAACTTCCGTCTTCTGGCCGTAGTGAGGGCAGGTATACTGCTCGCCGGTAAGATATCCGTGCTCCCTGCATACCGAATAGGTAGGCGACATCGTGTAATACGGAAGCTTGTAGTTTTCCGCGATCTTCCTGACAAGGTTGGCTGCCGCTTTCCAGTCGGGGAGCTTTTCGCCGAGGAATGCATGGAATACGGTACCGGAGGTATAGAGCGTCTGCAGCTCATCCTGGATATCCAGGGCTGTGAACACGTCTTCGGTAAAGCCGACGGGAAGATGGGAAGAGTTCGTGTAATACGGTGTCCCGTTCATATTGGCCGTGATGATATCGGGGAACTGCTCCCGGTCGTGCTTCGCAAAGCGGTACGCCGTTGACTCCGCGGGCGTCGCTTCAAGGTTGTACAGGTCGCCGTACTGTTCCTGATAATCGGAAAGACGTTCCCTCATATGATTGAGCACGTCGCGGGTGAACTTCTGGGATCTTTCGTCCGTCAGGTCAGCCCTGAGCCATTTTGCGTTCAGGCAGGCTTCGTTCATGCCGACAAGGCCGATGGTCGAGAAATGATTCTCGAAGTGGCCGAGATATCTCTTCGTATAAGGATACAGGCCCTGGTCCAGAAGCGTGGTAATGACCGTACGCTTTGTCTTCAGGCTCCTGGCCGCGATATCCATGAGCTGGTCGAGCTGGGCGTAGAAATCCGCTTCGTCCTTCGCCAGATACCCGATCCTCGGCATATTGATCGTTACGACACCGATCGAACCCGTGGATTCGCCGGAGCCGAAGAAACCGCCGGATTTCTTGCGGAGCTCGCGCAGGTCAAGGCGCAGACGGCAGCACATGGAACGCACGTCGCTGGGCTCCATATCGGAGTTGATATAATTTGAGAAATAGGGAGTCCCGTACTTGGCCGTCATCTCGAACAGGAGCTTGTTGTTCTCTGTCTCGCTCCAGTCGAAATCACGCGTGATCGAATAGGTGGGGATCGGATACTGGAAACCTCTGCCGTTGGCATCGCCTTCGATCATGATCTCGATGAAGGCCTTATTGACCATATCCATTTCTTTCTGGCAGTCGCCGTAGGTGAAATCCATCTCCTTGCCGCCGATAATGGCCGGCAGGTTCTTAAGGTCGTTCGGTACTACCCAGTCGAGCGTGACGTTGGAGAAAGGTGCCTGTGTTCCCCAGCGGCTCGGTGTATTCACGCCGTATACGAAGGACTGCACGCACTGCTTGACTTCCTTCTGTGACAGATTGTCTATTTTTACAAAGGGGGCAAGGTATGTATCGAAAGAAGAGAATGCCTGGGCGCCTGCCCATTCATTCTGCATGATGCCGAGGAAGTTGACCATCTGGTTGCAGAGCGTTGAAAGATGGTTGGCCGGTGAAGACGTGATCTTCCCGGGTACGCCGCCCAGGCCTTCCTGGATCAGCTGCTTCAGGCTCCAGCCTGCGCAGTATCCGGTCAGCATGGAAAGGTCGTGCAGATGGATCGCCGCGCTCCTGTGGGCATCCGCGATCTCATCGTCATAGACTTCACTGAGCCAGTAATTGGCCGTGATGGCGCCGGAGTTGGAAAGGATCAGGCCGCCTACCGAATATGTGACGGTCGAGTTCTCCTTGACACGCCAGTCGTTGATCCGCAGATAGTTATCCACGAGGTCCTTGTAATTCAGGAGCGCCGAATTGATATTACGGACTTTTTCACGCTGCCTGCGGTAAAGGATATACGCCTTTGCGACATCCGCGTATCCGGATTCGGAAAGGACCTTTTCCACGCTGTCCTGGATATCTTCGACAGTGATCTTATCGTCTGTGATCTTGCTTTCAAAATCGGATGTGACATGGAGCGAAATGAGGTCGATCACGCTCGGGTGATACTGCTTGTTCAGCGCTTCGAACGCTTTTGTAATGGCGTCGCTGATCTTGGCGATATTGAATTCAACGACTTTCCCGTCTCTCTTGATTACCTGATACATAATAACTCCCCCTGTTGAAACATATGGACGCACGCACTCAGGGCGCGTACTCATACAGTATCACCAAGGGGAGCCTGTGTCAATATATTGTGTCCGCTGTTTTTAGAGTACCAAGATATAGTTCCGCATCCTATACAATCTTACACGATCAGCAGCCTCCTGCTGTTCACGTGATGCCCGAATTCCGGCATAATGAACATCGGATCGGCATCGGGATCAAGATGATCCTGCATAATGGGCGGCATATAGGACGACGTAAAGCAGAAACCGTACGTGATGTCATGATAGCCCTGGGCAAGCCCGCCTTCCTTCTTTACCTTGAGTACGGCAGGACAGGTGACGTCCCAGTGGACATCCCTCCAGTTGTCCTTCATTTCTTCCAGGGTATAGTCTTCACCCTTGATATTCCATACGATATCTTCCTTCTCAAAACGCTCTCCGTCCACGATCAGCGTTCCGGGACGGATCTGGCTTAAGAAAATGCCTCTGTAATAAGGAAGGCGGATCTTCAGCTGGAATCCCGTAACCTTCCCGTCTTCTTTTGTATTTCTGAATCCTACGGACTGGATTACTTCTCTTTCCATTTCGTTCCCTCCTCAGTCACCGATGATATTTTTGAGCATGATATGCTGCTTGCGGAGCGTCTGGCCGACCTCATAGCCGGGCTCATATTTGTCGGCGCCTTCATATTCGGAAAGAAGGTAGCCGTCCCAGCCGTAGTCCTGCATGATCTTTACGATCTGCGGATAAGGGATGGTGGTCTCTTCAAAATCATCGCTCATATGGATGAACTTGGCATGGCAGCAATAGATATAAGGAAGCAGCGGGATAATATCTTCCGGCGCATTCGGCTCATAACCGGGACTCCTGTGTTCGCCTTCGGAAAAACCGGTGCGGAATACGGAGAAATCGATGTTCAGCCCGAAGTTCTTCGTCCCCGTCTTCTCGATGAACTCAACATAGTCGCTGACCATCTTGCCTTTCAGGTTGGAAGGCGTATGGATCTCAGGGCACATCCTGATATTCAGTTCCTCGGCAAGAGGCAGTGCCGCGCTGATGATCTCCCTCCAGTTCAGGACAGGTTCCAGCGCCCCGTTGATGACCGGCATCTTTGTACGCATGACGGTGAATCCGAGACGGTGCGCGAGCCTGATGTCACGGCAGAGCATCTCAACGGATTCTTCCGTTGTAAGGTCCCTGCTGCCCAGGATATGCGAATCGATCCAGTTGCCGTACTCGACCGGTATGATCTCATATTTGTCGCAGAGACGGAACCACTTTTCCACCCACTCATCGGTAGGATAAGGATAGTTCTCGATATGTGTGTTGGCGAGGATCTCGATGCCGTGCGCGCCCATATCGTATACGTCTTCAAAGCAGTCCTCCAGTGTCTTGGTCAGACCGAATTCTGCGGAATAGCTGTAAAGGGCAATGCCGCGCTTTGGTCCTTTCCTGTCATAATGATACATGTCTTCAGTTACCTCCTTCCATGTCAACCCCTCTTATACTTACCTGTTTCACATAGCCCTTCATGATATCTGCGTATGCAGCCAGCTCCGCGGGCGACGGAGCCGAGAGATTCCCGTACGGTACGGTGTCTCTGTCCGTAAAACACTGGATAAAATATCTGTCGGCCCCGCGGATCATTTCACCGATCCGCACGAAATCATCCGTCTCATGGAACGGTTTCACGGCCGTCGTCCTGAATTCATAATCGATACGCCCTTCCATCAGTATGGCGATACTGCGGTAAACGGCATCCAGATCGATACTCTCAGTCCCTGATGTCTGCGCGTATTTTTCCGGGCTGTTCTTGATATCCATAGCCGCGTAACCGATCAGGCCGTCCCCGATAAGGCTCTCCAGCATATCCGGATGCAGCCCGTTCGTATCCAGCTTCACGGCATATCCCAGTTCCCTGATCCCGCGTATGAGATCAGGCAGATCCCTGTGCAGGCAGGGCTCCCCGCCGGTAATGGCGACCCCGTCCAGAAGGCCCTGTCTTTTTTTCAGGAAAGACAAAAGCTCCTCAACATCCATGACCGGTTCGGCAGTGCCGTTCACCAGCTCGAAATTGTGGCAGAACGGGCACCTCAGGTCACATCCGTTCAGGAATACCGTACAGGCTACACGCTCCGGGAAATCCAGCAGCGTCATTTTCTGCAGACCGTATATCTTCATATGTTTAATACAGCACTTTCATTCCTGTATTTATACCGCGGCCAGGATATGCATATTCCTGATCTCCGCATCGTCAATACTGTCGTTGACCGAATAGGCATGCTTCTCAAGATCGCCGCATACCGCCCCGGAAATTCCCTGCTCGATGAGCAGGCCGATGATGTCCGCCGAGACGGATTCGATCACATCCGCCTTATCCCCGGCTATTTCCTGTTCATTATCCGTCGTGATCAGGTATTCCATCAGTTCCGCGAGCAGTGAAAGCTGCTCCAGTTCCCTCATCGCCCTGAAACACCATTTATAATACGGGCGGTAGCGCCGGTTGAGGATAAACACCGCCGCCATGGTATGCTGTACGAATTCGTACGCGGCAAGCTGGGCGGCCCCGGTCTCCCCGTGGGCAATGCACCTTCTGTAATTATACTGCCCGGACTGCCCCATGAGCAGAAGATGCCCCGCCAGTTTCTTTTTCCAGATCCTTTCGGGATAATAGGAAAGGTGCTGACGGATACGGGTCATTTCGCCGTACCGGTCGTCAAAGATCCGGCCGCCGGTCACCTCCAGAAGGGACTGCTCCGGAATGGTGAGCCATATCTTATCTGTCAGGATACCGTCTTCGGTACCGGTCTTTTCCTGCATGAATTCAGGGATCCTGATCACGCCGTGACGCTGCCCGCCCACCGGGGCCAGCATCGTTCTCTTCGATCCCGCAAACTCCTTCGGCAGTCCGGCATACGCGCGTTCCAGCAGGAAAGCGTCCCGCCTCGTCACGGTCTCCTCTCCGGGAATAAAGATGATAAATCCGGGCTCCAGGTCATGATCGGCAGATATCTCATCGTCATAGCCGAGGCATTCCGACCCGCTCCCGATAAGGGCGCAGCATGTATACGGCCTGATCTGTTCAAAACGCTCCTCATCGAGGAGCTTTTTTCCGTACTGCAGATAGTACTCTTCTGCCAGTTCAAGTCCCTTCACTTTTTCCGGCCCCTCTTTCGTAGATCTCTTCCGAGATCTTCTCAAATGTATCCGCCGCAGAAAAATAACCGTAATAACGAAGCGCCGGCACGCATTTTTCCAACACGAAAGCATAGTAGCCGTCATGTGGCGCTTTCGTATCCTCCAGCAGGCTGCAGGCCTTGTCCGCATACTCATAGATCAGCGGTTCAGCCTGTTCCGCACCGTAACGGGCAGCAGCCATATCCGCCATATTCAGGTATGTGACCGCCTGCTCCAGCTCGCCGCCTTCCACGTCCGCCATAAAGGAAATTGCTTTTTCAAACATGCCGGATGCTTCATCGAACCTTCCGAGCTCCTTCAGGACCAGGGCGGTATTGTTGCAAAGGCCTCCCCAAAGGCCCGGGGAAACATTATCCGACGCCTGATAGGCTTCCTCCGCCTTTTGGAACAGCGCAAGCGATCTCTCATTCTCCCCGAACGCATTGTACACCGTGGCTGCATTCGTAAAGGCAGTCCCGGCGCTTACGGTGCCTTCCATACCGAGTTCTTCGACCAGCTTCACGGAGAGCTCCGCAAACTTGAACGCTTCTTCCTTATTTCCCGTTTTACGGTAATGGCCTGCCAGTTCGCCGGCGATCATAAGTTCGCCGCCTTTGTCATTCCCTGCCCTGGCTTCTGACAGCCAGTACAGAAGGTGTTTTTCGGCACCGTCGTAATCCCTGCGGCTCATATACTCGTCCATTTTGGCAATGATCCGCTGCTGGGGAACGGGCATAACGGCACTGTCCTGTCCGGGCACAGGCCCGCACAGGACACACCTTGGTTCTATATAATCATCCGGCTTAAGTATTCCGTATTCTGGATCCGTCATCTTATGCCCTTCAGGAAAGCTGGGCTTCCACAAATGTAAGAACGACCTCTTCCGCCCTTGTCCTGTCAAAGACACCGTTGAGCACCAGATCGGCATGCCACCTGGTGGGCTCGACCAGTTCCTTGTGGCGGAATCTGACAGTATCCAGATATCTGTCCGTGATCTCTTCCTTTGTCTGGCCGAACATGGTCATGAACTTGTCGATGCGGCGCACGATACGCTCATCGCTTTCAAGATCCACGAAGATCTTCAGGTCGAGTTTTTTGCGGATGGGTTCCAGATAAAGGGCGAACAGTCCTTCAATGATAACAACATCATAACTTTCGTCAGCGACAGCCGCGTCAAAGTCGGCGTAAATGTCATCCAGCCTCATCGCGTCCGGATGATTGTGCTCCACATACTCGATCCCGGTAATGGGGGCGATCGTCGTGATGCCCGGACGCTTGAAGTACCTGTCCATATTCATCAGGCATACATTGTGCTTTTTGGACAGTTCTTCATTGAGCTTTCCGGCCAGTGTGGACTTGCCGCTGCATGTGCCGCCTGCAATACCGATAACAAAAGGTTTCTTCATGTCTTTCCCTCCCGCGGTCCTGTTATGCTGTCAGTATCATCCGCGCCGCAGGTTCATTCGATCCCCGCAAAAGTGTACTCTTTGTCTTCAACAGCCCTGCGGATCAGTTCTTCGTCCGCATCTCCCGAGAGTGTTAAGACTGCCGTCCCTTCCTCGTGGCTCACCCTGGCCGATTCCACGAACGGGAGCGCCTCCAGGGCTTTTTTTACCGTTGCTTCACAGTGCGAGCACATCATTCCTTCGATCCTGACTGTCATTGTTCCTTCACTCCTTTCATTTATTATGTTCTGCTCCGGTCCGGATATCAAGTCCCGAGTCCCGTTCCCCAGAAGAGGTCCCTGAAGGGCGCCCCTGCCCGGTCTGTCCTTCCTCCCGTCATCCATTCTGAACAGATTCAGCCTCAGCGCGTTGGAGACCACGCAGAAACTCGACAGGCTCATGGCGGCCGCGCCGAACATGGGGTTCAGTTCCAGCCCGAAGGCGCGGATAAACGCTCCAGCCGCGAGCGGGATACCTATCGCGTTATAGAAGAAAGCCCAGAACAGGTTCTCGTGGATATTCCGCAGGACTGCCCTGCTCAGTCTGACTGCCGACGCGACGTCTGAGAGCCTGCTCTTTACCAGTACCACATCTGCCGCGTCCAGGGCCACATCCGTTCCCGCTCCGATGGCGATCCCGATATCGGCCCGGGTAAGCGCAGGTGCGTCGTTGATGCCGTCTCCGACCATGGCCACTTTGCCATGGGCCTGCAGCTTCCTGATGATCTCTTCCTTGCCGTCCGGCCTTACGCCTGCCGCCGCTTCGTCTACGCCGGCTTCTTTGGCTATGGCAGCCGCTGTTTTTGCGTTGTCGCCGGTCAGCATGACGACATGGATCCCCATTTTCTTAAGGGAAGCGATCGCTCCGGCGGAATCTTCCCTGATCACATCCGCTACGGATATGATGCCGAGGAATCTATCCCTCCTGGAAAAGAACAGCGGCGTCTGCCCGCTTTCCGAGAGCCTGTCGGCAAGATCTTTACTGTCTTTGTCTATCCGGACTTTTGAGGCGGCCAGTTCCAGGTTGCCGCCGCATACTTCTTCGCCATCAAGCACGGCGCAGAGGCCGTTCCCCGACAGTGCCCTGAAATCTTCCACAGCTGCCGCCCGGCGTCCCTGTCCGGAGCAGTAGCTTTCGACCGCTTTCGCCAGCGGGTGTTCCGACCGGCTCTCCAGGGCAAAGGCGGTATCCAGAAGCTCATCTTCCGTGACCCCGTCCGCAGGGAAAACGCCTCTTACCTGAGGTTCGCCTTTTGTGACAGTCCCGGTCTTGTCCAGTGCGATGATCTGCACCTTTCCGGTCTCTTCCAGTGACTGCGCGGTCTTGAACATGATGCCGTGCCTGGCCCCCATCCCGCTGCCGACCATGATCGCCACCGGCGTGGCCAGCCCGAGCGCGCAGGGGCAGCTGATGACCAGTACCGATATCGCCCTGGCCAGCGCATAACCTGCCGTCTGCCCCGCAAGAAGCCAGATCACAAAGGCTGCTGCCGCAATGCAGATCACGGCAGGCACAAAAATGCCGGATACCCTGTCTGCGGCCTTTGCGATCGGCGCTTTGGTCGCAGCCGCGTCGCTGACCATCTGTATGATCTGGGACAGCGTGGTGTCCCTCCCGACACGTGACGCCTCACAGACAAGATAGCCGTTTTCATTTATCGTCGCAGCCGAGACAGTATCCCCGGCAGCCTTGTCGACAGGGATGCTTTCCCCTGTCAGCGCAGATTCGTTGACAGCCCCGCTTCCTCCGATCACGGTACCGTCCACGGGGATACTGCTTCCCGGGCGGACGACGAACCTGTCATGCACCCTGACCTCTTCAACGGGCACTTCCTTTTCGTTACCGTCCCCGTCCAGGATGACGGCTGTCTTCGGGGCCAGCCTCATCAGTTCCTTCAGCGCATTCGTCGTCCGCCCTTTCGATACCGCTTCCAGGAGCTTACCGACCGTGATCAGCGTCAGTATCATGGCTGCCGACTCAAAATAGAACTCATCCATGAGCTCCATGACCCTGGCTTCATTATGCGCTGCCTGGGCGGCTGTCATGGCAAAAAGTGCCCAGACACTGTATCCGAACGATGCGCCTGCTCCCATGGCGACCAGCGTATCCATATTCGGCGCCCTGTGGATGAGTCCTCTGAAGCCGCTGATAAAGAACCTCTGGTTGATCACCATCACACCGGCAGCAAAGAGCAGCTCATACAGTCCCATCGCGACGTGATTGCCGTTCAGTAACGAAGGCAGCGGCCAGTTCCATAGCATGTGTCCCATGGAGACATACATCAGCGGTATAAGAAGGATGAGAGAAGCGATCAGTCTGTTCCTGATCTTAGGCGTCTCGGTATCCTTCAGTTCATTTTCATAATCAGGCGCTGCCGGGCCGGCCTCCTTTTCGGCGTTCTTAAGGCTTGCCCCGTAACCGGCATCGGTCACTGCCCTGATCACAGCTTCGGCCGGCGCGTCGCCCTCAACGCCCATGGAATTGGTCAGCAGGGAGACCGCGCAGCTTTTTACGCCGGGCACTTTTGAGACCGCCTTTTCGACCCTGGCCTGGCATGCGGCGCAGCTCATGCCTGTAACATTGTACTGTGTCATTTATCTGTTCCTTTCCCGGGTCATTTCATCAGTTTCTGGAGTACATCGACAAGTTCGTCCACCACTTCCCTGTTCCCGTCCCGGATATTGTCCGCAACACAGGTCTTTACATGCTCCGAAAGAAGCACTCTGTTAAAGCTGTTCAGAGCGGACGTGACCGCACAGACCTGTATCAGGATATCTGTACAGTACGCATTGTTCTCCAGCATTTTTTCAACTCCGCGGACCTGCCCTTCTATCCTTTTCAGGCGGTTCATCAGATCCCTGTATTCCTTCTGTGTCCGCTGCTTGTGCTTCTCCCCGCAGCAGGGTATATCGCCGGGTCCGGCTGTCTCTTTCATCTGTTCCATGTTCATCTCCCCATCGTATACCCCCTTGGGGTATTTTTATCCGATTATATACCCCTAGGGGGTATTTTGCAACAGCAGATACCGCGCCGCCTCAGCCATACTCTATTGACGAATCCTCTGCCGGGGATACAATCAGATTAGAACTGCTCACACAAATGAAAGGATACAGTGTAAACAATATGGACAGACAGAATCTTACACTTCTGACCGATCTTTACGAACTGACGATGATGCAGGGGTATTTCCGCAACAAAGGCGAAAACAAGACAGTCATATTCGACGCCTTTTTCAGGACCAACCCTTTCGGCGGAGGCTATTCCGTAATGGCAGGGCTTGAACAGCTGATCCAGTATGTCAGGGAACTCCATTTCGGACCGGATGATATCGATTATCTGTACTCGCTGGATCTCTTTGATGACGACTTTCTCGATTATCTGAAAAGCTTCCATTTCACGGGAGATATCTGGTCGATCCCGGAAGGCTCTCTCATCTTTCCGAGGGAACCTCTCGTAAAGGTCATCGCGCCCATCATGGAAGGGCAGCTGATGGAGACCGCCATACTGAATATCATCAATCACCAGAGCCTGATCGCCACCAAAGCCGCCCGCATCTGCTACGCGGCAAGAGGTGACGCCGTCATGGAATTCGGGCTGCGCAGGGCCCAGGGGCCTGACGCGGGTACTTACGGCGCCAGAGCTGCCGTCATCGGCGGCTGTGCCGGCACATCGAACGTCCTCTGCGGAGAATTGTTCAACGTTCCCGTCATGGGCACGCACGCGCATAGCTGGATCATGAGTTTTGACGACGAACTGACCGCCTTCAAGACCTATGCGGATCTCTTCCCTACCGCCTGCACGCTGCTGGTCGACACATATGACACTTTGAAATCCGGTGTCCCGAACGCGATCAGGACCTTCGAATACATGCGTGACAAAGGCCTTCCGCTGGATCACATAGGCATCCGGCTGGATTCCGGAGACCTTGCCTATCTGTCCAAAAAGGCAAGGAAGATGCTGGACGCCGCCGGTTTCCCGCAGGCCAGGATCACCGCTTCGAACGATCTGGATGAAAACCTGATCGATTCATTAAAGACACAGGGAGCCGCCATAAACGCCTGGGGCGTCGGCACCCACCTGATCACCGCAAAGGACAACCCGTCCTTCGGCGGCGTATACAAGCTGGCCGCCATACAGGACAGCCACGGGCAGTTCGTACCCAAGATCAAGCTCTCGGAAAATTCCGAAAAGGTCACGAACCCCTCCGACAAGAAGATATACCGTATCTATGACAAGGCCAATCATAAGCTGATCGCGGACCTGATCTGCCTGACGAACGAAGTCTACAGCGAAGACCGTGAACTTCTGCTCTTCGATCCGCAGGAGCCCTGGAAACGCACGAAACTGGCTCCCGGCGAATTTACGCTCCGCGAGCTGATGGTCCCCATCTTCGAAAAGGGCCGCTGCGTTTACGAATCGCCTTCCGTTATGGATATCCGCAGCTACAGCCTGGAAGAACAGGATACGCTGTGGGAGGAATCCAGGCGTCTGGTCAATCCCCACCAGATCTACGTGGACCTTTCAAAGCCGCTGTACGATATGAAGCTGCGTCTTTTGGACGAGATATCCGCAGCCCATCTCTGATCGCAGGGACGAAACGGAACAACAGAAAAGTGACCGGAGCCATCCGGTCACTTTTTTTATCTCTGTCATCCGCCGCAGTGCCATTGCCCTGCAGTGACATCTTACAGCTTACATCATTCTTCTTCCTCTGCATCTGCCGCTGTCTCCCTTTCCTCTTTCTTGGTCCTGGGCAGTGTATATTTATCGGTATAGCGTTCCATCAGGTCGCGGAAAGTCGGATTATCGCTGTTCCAGTGCTGTTCAAGGTATTCATGCGCTTCAAAGCCATCCTCATTCACCTGCATCAGGCACAGCGCGATATTGGAACAATGGTCCGCGATCCTTTCAAAATCCGTGGACATATCTTCCAGTACAAAACCCATCTCGACCGGATACTTGCCCTTGCGGAGCCTTTTGACATGCCGTCTTTTCAGTTCCGCGTTCATTCCATCGATCACTTCTTCCAAAGGTTCGATCATTTTCGCGTCGCCGTAGTTGTTGGTCATAAATACGGTAACAGCCTGGTTCGTGACATCTTTGACGGCCTTTGCGAATACGACCATCTCCTCTTTGGTCTTCCCGGAAAACTCCAGTTTATTATCCCTGATCTCCTTTGCTGCCTGCATCAGGTTGACGGCATGGTCCGCTATTCTCTCAAAGTCCCCGATACAGTGCATGATATCGGAAAGGGTATGCGAGTCGTCCCTTGTATAATTCATGCCGCCGATCTTGACCAGGTAGGAATTCAGGGTATCGTCGTATTCGTCGACCAGGGACTCCAGGTCAGAAACTCTGGCCGCTTTCTCATCACTGTACTCAGACAGGAGATCCACCGCGTTATACAGTGCGTCCCTTGTATAGGCCGCCATCGTATTGGCGGCGTCTTTGGCCTGGGCAAGCGCAAAAGACGGGGATACGGCGTATTTAATATCCAGGAGCTTCAGCTGCGCCTTGCGGCTGCTCTTTTCCTGTTCCGCTTCCGTCACCGGTATGATCTTTTCGGCAAGCTTAACAAGCAGGTCGGAAACGGGCATCATGATCAGCACTGCGGCAACATTGAAAACTGTATGGAACAGCGCGATCGTGAACGGGGTCGCGCTCCGTCCCATGAAGGGAAAATGCACGATGGCGTTGACGATATAGAATATGAGCATAAATACGACCGACTTGAGCAGGCAGAAAAGCAGCTGCATCATGGATGTCCTTCTGGCATTCCTGGACGCGCCGATCGAAGAAAGGATACCGGTCACCGCGCTGCCGACGTTCTCACCCATCAGAATAGGCAGTGCGCTGCTCCACATAAGGGAACCGCCCATGGAGACTGCCTGCAGGATACCGACCGAAGCCGATGAGCTCTGCAGGATCACCGTGATCAAAAGGCCTGCGGCAAAACCGAAGACCGGGTTGGCAAACAGAGTAAGAATACCTGTGAATGAAGGGTTCTGGGTGAGTGGTTTTGCTGATGAACTCATCAGATCCATACCGATCATCAATACCGCGAAAGATGTCAGTATGGCACCCACCTGTTTCTGCCTCTCCTTTTTGCATGCCATCGTCATGACAAGACCGATGATGCCGACAACAGGCGAAAAGTTCTCCGGTTTGAGCATAGCCAGGATAATATTGTCGCTGGTGATCCCTGTCAGGGACAGGATCCATGACGTGACCGTCGTACCCACATTGGCGCCCAGGATGACGCCGACTGCCTGTGCGAGGTTCATCAGTTCCGAATTGACAAAGCCGACGACCATGACCGTCGTGGCGCCCGAAGACTGGATGGCAGCCGTTACGATAAGTCCCAGGAGACAGGCCTTCCACTTGTTGGAAGTCAGCTGGCCCAGGATCGCTTCCATCTTATTCCCCGAGAGCCTTTTGAGTCCGTCCCCGAGGGCATTGATCCCGTAAAGGAAAAGGACCAGTCCGCCAAGCATCGACATTACAACAAAAAGATTCATAATCCGTCACCTGCTATTTGAATGTTTATTTCAGCGTATCCGCGATAAGGAGCAGCAGTTCCTCCGCGACCGACAGCAGATCCTCCTCGTCCTTGAGAGCGGAACCTGATGTCTTATACTCGTAGTAAAAACCGGGAGTGTCTTTGGCTGTGAACCTGAATACCGCGCCTTTTGGCAGAATATCCGTGCCTTTCCTGACTTTCTGCAGAAGGAGCGGGATATTGGCCACATTCAGATCCGCCTTTTCCATGGGAACGATCGTTACCGAACCCGCGCTGCCCGTGATGGATGAAATGTCCAGATTAGCCGCCACAGAACGGATGAGCGCGATCCTCAAAAGATTCCTTACCGGCGGAAGTATGTCGCCGTACCTGTCCCGCAGCTCATCTTCCAGATCCTTTAAGTCAGAAGTGGAACCGATGGCCGCGATCCTTCTGTATATCTCGATCTTTCCCTGTTCATTCATAATATAATCAGAAGGTATATACGCGTCAACACTGAGCCTGACGGTAGTTTCTTCCTTGTGGGAGACTTCCTCGCCTTTTCTTTCCCTTACAGCCGTTTCCAGGAGTTTGCAGTACATATCATATCCGACTGCCTGCATATGCCCGTGCTGGCTCCTGCCGAGGATATTGCCCGCGCCGCGGATCTCAAGGTCGCGCATGGCGATCCTGAAGCCGCTGCCCAGATCCGTATATTCCCTGATGGCGGCCAGCCGTTTCTCCGCCACTTCACGCAGCATACGGTTCCGTTTGTACATCAGGAAGGCATAGGCCGTGCGGTCGCTCCTTCCCACCCTGCCGCGCAGCTGATACAGCTGGGACAGTCCCATCTGATCGGAGTCATGCACCACGATCGTATTTACATTCGGGATGTCCAGCCCGGTCTCGATGATCGTGGTGGAGACGAGCATATCCAGTTCCCCGCGGATGAAGTCGAACATGATCTTTTCCAGTTCCTCTTCTTTCATCTGGCCGTGGGCGAAACCGATCCTGGCTTCCGGGATCAGTACCTGCAGCTTTCCGGTGACTTCCGCGATATCCTCCGTCCTGTTATAGACATAATAGATCTGGCCGTTCCTGGAAAGCTCCCGCAGCACCGCCTCCCTGACCAGTTCTTCGTTGTATTCCATGACATAGGTCTGGATCGGCACCCTGTCGCTGGGCGCCTGCTCCAGAAGGCTCATATCCCTGATCCCCGTCAGACTCATATGGAGCGTGCGCGGGATAGGCGTTGCCGTCAGGGTCAGTACATCCACATCTTCCTTGATCTTCTTGATCTTTTCCTTATGGGAGACGCCGAAACGCTGCTCCTCGTCGATGACCAGGAGCCCCAGTGATCTGAATTCGACATCTTTTGAAAGCAGGCGGTGGGTCCCGATCACTATATCCACCATACCGTTCTTAAGCCCTTCCACCGTCTTCTTCTGCTCGGCCGCGGTCTTGAATCTGGAGAGCATCTCGACCCTGACGGGGAAGTTTTTCATCCGCTCCGTAAAGGTGTTGAAATGCTGCTGAGCGAGTATCGTTGTCGGCACCAGCACAGCCACCTGCATGGAATCCTGCACGGCTTTGAAGGCGGCCCGGAGGGCCACTTCTGTCTTGCCGAAACCGACGTCCCCGCAGATCAGCCGGTCCATGATCCTGTCCGACTCCATATCCCTTTTTGTCGCTTCTATCGCTTCCAGCTGGTCATCCGTCTCCTCGAAAGTGAAGAGTTCCTCGAATTCCTTCTGCCAGACGGTATCCTTTGTGAAAACGTGTCCCTTTCTGGACTGCCTTGCGGCATAAAGTTTCACCAGGTCGTCCGCCACTTCTTCCACGGCGCTCTTTACTTTTGCCCTGGTCGTCCTCCATTCGGAAGAACCTAGCCTGCTGACTTTCGGCCTGGCGGAACCCGCTGCCGCGTATTTCTGCAGGACATCCATCTCCGTAGGCAGGACATACAGCGTTCCCCCGCCGCTGTATTCGATCTTGATATAATCCTGGGATATCCGGTCGACTTCGATCTTTTCCACGCCCCTGTAGATACCGATGCCGTAGTTTTCATGCACGACATAGTCGCCCGCCTTCAGTTCGGACCAGTTTCTTAATCTTTCTCCGTCTTTCCTGGCAGAATGCTTCTTTTTCTGCGCTGCCTGCCCGAAGATATCCGATTCGGCGATCAGGGCAAATTTCAGTTCCGGATATTCGAATCCGCGGCCGAGCTGGCCGTAATATGTCATGATCTCGCCCTTTTCCAGTATCCGGTCGGGGTCTTCACTGTAAAAAGCCGTCAGCCCGTTATCCGTCAGATCCAGGGCCAGTCTTCTTGCTCTGGTCCTCGACGGCGAGATCAGCAGGATCCGGTACCCCTCTTTCCTGTAGCGGGACAGATCCTGGCAAAGGGTCTCAAAACTCCGGTTGTAGGACTGGACCGGCCTCGACTTCATTTCATAGAGCGGACCGGCAGGGAACATCGAAAACGCCGTCGCCAGTTCGCATAGAGCCGCGCGCCTGAAGGCCCCGGTCTCTTCCGCCACTTCTTCCGCGGGGGCAAGAAATGCCGTCAGTCCCGGCAGGATGTATCCGTTCTCCATACGTCCCGTCATGCTCTCGTGGAATTCCGCTTCCACGGCTCTGGCGTGCGATTCCAGCTTTGCGGGTTCATCCAGCACGAGCAGTGTCTTTTCCGGGTCGAACAGGTCCAGGAAGTTTTCCGTATGCGGATAGAAGTAATGGATATAGCTTTCCAGGCGTGAATAGTCGCCCCATTCGAGCGCTTCTTCCCTGATGGCGCCGATGTCGCTCCTTAGCCTGTGTGCCGCTTCACTCTTCCCTTCTTCGAACAGCTTCGCGGCCACCCTTTCCTTCTCCGCTTCCATCCGGTCCAGACCGTCATTCAGCCGGCTGCGTGAGAGCATCAGCTCTGTCCCCGGAAAGATCCTGACCTGCGACAGATCGGCTATGGAACGCTGCGACTGGGCATCAAAACTCCTGACAGATTCGATCTCATCGCCCCAGAATTCCAGCCGGACGGGGTTATCGTCCGTCAGATCAAAGATATCAAGGATATCCCCCCTGACGGAAAACTGTCCCGGTTCATCCACTCTGCCGCACCGCTCATAACCCATGGCGGCAAGCTTCCTTGCCAGTTCCTGCGGATCGGCGTTCTGGTGCAGGGAAAGTTCCAGGATATGCGAACGGAATACATCCAGAGGGATGGCCGGTGTCATCAGCGCCGCGAAAGTCGTTACTACAGTGACCTTCCTGCCTTCCAGTATCCTTCTTAAAGCCCGCATCCTCTCGGTCACGATCTGCCTGCCCCTAAGGTCCGCCTGGTAAAAGATCAGGTCCTTGGCCGGGAACAGCACTGTATTGCGGTCATAAAACGCATACTCATCGCGTATCCTGCGCGCCTTCAGGTCGCTGTACGTGACGATCAGCACCCGGTCGGCGTCAGAACTCTCTTCCCGTGATAATGTGTAAATAAGCTGCTGCTTGGATGGTTCGGCGCACCTGTCATAGAGAACATATCCGTGTTCCCTGAACAGGTCGTGCAGGCTTTCCCTGTACTGCCCGTACTGCTCCAGAGGAGCTGTCAGTGCTTTCATACAGGGGCGCTCCTGTTGTATTTGTTCATCGCCGCGTCGATACCTTCCGTCATCATGCAGACGATGGCATCCGCCGCCCTCTCATACGTCTTCTTCATGATCTTGGCATCCTCGCCGGAAAACCGCGAAAGCACATGAGCAGCCAGGTCCGCTTCCGGAGCCGGCTTGTCCCCCACACCGAGCCGTACCCTTATAAAGCTGCGCCCGCCCAGGCCCGAGATGACGCTTTTGAGACCGTTGTGCCCGCCGTCGCTCCCGCTCTTCCTGATCCGGATCGCTCCGGGATCCAGGTAGATATCGTCGCAGATAACGATCAGCCTTGTTTCGGGGTCGATCCTGTAGTATTCCACGACTTCCCGCACCGAATCACCGCTGCGGTTCATATAGGTGACCGGTTTCAGGAACATGACTTTTTCACCGTCTATCCGGCCGCCGGCGATCAGGCCCCTTCCGAAGGTCTTCATTTTATCCGTATCCAGTCCCGCCTTTTCCATCAGGACGTCCAGGGTCTCGAACCCCACATTGTGTCTTGTCCCCGCGTATTCCCTGCCGGGATTGCCCAAACCGGCTACAAGATAAAAGTCACTCATGCTCTTTCCTTTTCCCAGGGCCTGTCCTGCAAAAGCCGGCCCGTGATGCCTCATTTACAAAACTAATGGGATATGATGAATCCTCATATCCCATTAAGTCATTTTACTGTTTCAGGTATATGTTCTACTGATAAGGATCGTAAGTCTCTTCCTCACAGCTTTCCCTGTATTTGTTCAGGATCAGCTCCTCAAGCCTGCTCCTGGTGCCGGAGTTGATAGGATGTGCAATATCTCTGTACTCCCCATCAGCGGATTTTTTGCTGGGCATTGCAATAAACAGTCCCTTTTCGCCTTCGATTACCTTAATATCATGCACTACAAATTCGTTGTCAATCGTAATCGAAGCAACCGCTTTCATCTTCCCCTCTTTAGCAATATTCCGTACTCTTACATCCGTAATTTCCATAATATCCTCCGTATTCGGTTCGATTGCTTCTTTAAGATTGAACTATTCAGTTCCCTACCTTATATGTTGCTTTGTCTTTAGATGCTGTATCGTTCCCCCTTTTCCATGATTATTCGGATATTTTCCTCTGCCGGGTAGTATGCGTTCGCCGCTATAGTACTCCCGCTGTCTACAATGGCATTCTCAATATACGCATTATCCCCGATATAGACATCGTTCATAATGATCGAATTGCGAATAACGCTGTTATTGCCTACATATACCTGCTTGAAGAGGACGGAATCCTCGACCGTTCCGTTTAAAATGCAGCCGCTTGCTATTACGCTGTTCTTCATGCGAACACCGGTATTATATTTTGCAGGCGGCAGATCGGACGCTTTTGAATGTACTTCCGGATACTGCCTGAAGAAGTAGTCACGGACTTCCTTCTTTCTGAAATCCATGTTGGTCCTGAAATAATCTTCCACGGAAGCAACATTGCTCCAGTATGTATCCAGCTTATACGCATAGACTTTCTTCATATCTTTGTAGCGGATCAGTATATCCTGGACAAAATCATACCTGTCCTCATAGCTGCTCCGTTCAAGGAATTCTATAAGAAGTCTCCTGCGGATAACATATACTCCGCACGAAATTGTATTATACCGCGCCACGACCGGCTTTTCAACAAAATCAAGGATTCTTCCGTCCTCATTGCATTCGACAGTGCCGTACCGGTCAACATTGAACCCCGAAGGCATGTCCTTGCATACTACGGTGATGTCAGCCTGCTTATTGATATGGTATTCGAGGACCTTTCCGTAGTCGAGTTTGTAAACGCAGTCTCCGTTGGCGATCACGACATACGGTTCATGCGAAGATTTCAGAAAACTCAGGTTCTGCGCCATAGCATCCGCTGTTCCGCGGTACCAGTTGTTGTTGTCACTGGTAAAGGAAGGCGAAAACTGGAACATCCCGCCCTTTTTGCGGCCGAAATCCCACCACCTGGACGAACTTAAGTGTTCGTTAAGGCTCCGGGAATTATACTGTGTGAGTACGGCAACTTTCTGGATCCTTGAATGCTCCATGTTGCTGAGCGCAAAATCGATGGTATAGAAGCTTCCTGCCACAGGCATCGCACATACCGCACGGTTCCTGCACAGTTCCTTCATACGGTTGTTGTTCCCGCCCGCGAGGATGATACCTATAGCTCTCATATCAAAACATCCTCCTTCACCAGAGACTTACCGCTGGCAAGACATCCGTCCGGATAGTCGTTTCTTTCCGTGACGCCCGATATCAGGACGTTCCTGCCGACCGCCACATTATCCGGTATGATGGTCTTTTCACCGACAACGACCAGCCCGTCCCGGTAGATCGACGGATCGGTCTCGTTAGGCGCCGAATCGTCGCCTATGCTTCCGTCACCCAGCCTTGTACCGCTTCCGATCACGGCTTCTTCGGCAACGATGACCTTTTCAAGCCTGCAGCCGCCGCCGATGGAGGCGTTGTTCATGATAATGGAGTCGCGGACTTCCGTCCCCTCCCCGATAGTCACGCCGCAGCCGATCACGCAGTTCACGACACTGCCGTATATCTCGCTCCCTTCTCCGATGATGGAGCGTTCCGCGAATGAATTCTCGCCGAAATACTGCGGAGGCAGCGTATTGGAATGTGTGTAGATCCTCCAGTACTCTTCATAAAGATTGAAATCCGGAACGATATCGATCAGTTCCATATTGGCTTCCCAATAGGAAGTCAGTGTGCCGACGTCTTTCCAGTATCCGTCAAATTCATAGGCATACAGCGGCCTGTCCTGCTCGTGGCAGTACGGAATGATATGTTTGCCGAAGTCAAGACCCGGCTGCGACGCATTGGCGATGAGCGCTTCCCTCAGCGTCTTCCAGTTGAAGATATAAATGCCCATGGACGCCAGGTTGCTGCGCGGATTTGCAGGTTTTTCCTCAAAGTCCACGATCTTTTTGTTCTCATCCGTGATCATGATGCCGAACCGGCTTGCTTCCTCCATAGGGACCGGCATGACGGCGATCGTGACTTCCGCCCCCATTTCCTTATGGAATGAAAGCATGGTCTCATAATCCATCTTGTAGATATGATCGCCCGAAAGGATCAGTACATAATCCGGATTGTACTGCTCCATATATGCCAGATTCTGGTAAATGGCATTGGCAGTGCCGGTATACCATTCCGTACCTTCTATCTTTTCATAAGGAGGAAGGACCGTGACGCCGCCGACATTTTTATCCAGATCCCACGGGATCCCTATTCCGATATGTGTATTAAGACGCAGAGGCATGTACTGTGTCAGAACGCCCACAGTATCCACGCCGGAATTGATACAATTGCTCAGCGGGAAATCGATTATGCGGTATTTTCCCCCAAACGGAACCGCAGGTTTAGCCATCTTGGAAGTAAGGATCCCAAGTCTGCTGCCCTGTCCCCCCGCGAGCAGCATGGCTATCATTTCCTTCTTGACCATAATGCAGATACCCCATATTCAGTTACAACTGTTTCTGTCAGCATATTTGCAGTCTCCGCTGACGTTAAAATTATATCACACGACCCGGTTAAATGAAACTGACCGGAGTGCGGCGCACCTTGCAAAAACGCCCTTCTGAAAGTAGAATAGCGGAAGAAACGGAGGCTCAAGATGAAGATAGATTTCACAACACCCAACCACGTTTATTTTGTCGGCATAGGCGGCGTATCCATGAGCGGCCTGGCGAGGATCCTTAAATCCAGGGGATTTACCGTCACCGGTTCTGACAGGAGCGTCTCTGCCGTCACGGCAGATCTTGAGGTGCGGGGGATCACAGTCCACACCCCGCAGTGCGCCGCGAACATTACAGACGATATCGATGTCGCGGTGCTGACCAGCGCGATCCATCCGGACAATCCGGAGTATCAGGAGCTTTTGGCCCGTCAAATACCCATGATGTCAAGGGCAGACCTTTTGGGCCAGATCATGGACGGCTACCCCGATTCCATTGCCATAAGCGGCACCCACGGCAAAACGACGACGACCTCCATGATCACCCAGATCCTGCTGGAAGCCGGCACCGACCCGACCATCAGTGTGGGCGGACAGCTGGGCAGCATAGGCGGCAACGTCAGGATCGGCTCCTCCGGTTATTTTGCCGCCGAGGCCTGTGAATACACAAACAGTTTCCTCAGCCTTTATCCCCGCGTCGGCCTTATCCTGAATATCGAGGAAGACCATCTGGATTTCTTTAAGGATATCGATGATATCCGCGCCTCATTCCGGAAGTTTGCCTCGAATATCCGTCCGGGCGGCTTCCTTATCATAAACGGAGAGATCGAAGATCCCGGTGAGATATACGACAGGCTTGACTGCAATGTCCTTACGTTCGGCTACGGCAGCACGGATGATTTCCGTATTTCATCCGTTTCCTTTGATGAAAGCGGCTGTGCCGGTTTTACGCTTACCCTTTCAGAGAAGGCCGCTGCATTCATCCCCGGGGAAAGACAGTACGGGATACGCCTTGCCGTACCCGGCAGGCATAACGTCTTAAACGGCGCGGCTGCCTTTGCCGGTGCCGCCGTCTCCGCCATAGATCCTTCAACAGCCGCCGGGGCACTGTATGCCTATACCGGTGTTGACAGACGGTTCCAGAAGCTCGGAGAATTCGACGGCGTTACGGTCTATGACGATTACGCACATCACCCCACAGAGATCAGCGCCACCCTGCAGGCGGCCAGATCCGCGGCAAAAGGCAGGATCTTCTGCATATTCCAGCCGCATACCTACAGCCGTACAAAGTCCCTGTTGCCCGAATTTGCTTCCGCCCTGAAAGAAGCCGACGTCGTCGTTCTCGCCGATATATACGCGGCCAGGGAGACCGATGATCTCGGGATCAGTTCAGCCACTTTAAGGGACCGTATTACGGAACTCGGCGGCTGCTGCGAGTACTTCCCGTCTTTCGAAGAGATCGAAAATTATGTTCGGAAAAATTGCCGAAAAGATGACCTGTTGATAACGATGGGGGCCGGAAACGTGAATCTTATCGCAAAAGACCTTCTTAACGGGTAAGCTTATCCACTTCGTAGACTTTTTGATCCCGTCTGTGCATGTGGATTTGATCCCCTGATTCTTTCGGGGTCTGCGATGGTTTTCCACTTTTTCCACCTTTTCCACAACGGGCGGCACCGGGCCGGAACACCTGTTCAGGCCCGGATTTTATGTTGAATTTGACTATTTCACCGTAAGCTTTTGCTATGCTATACTACGCCTGTTCCAATACGGCAGACTGACAATGTACGGCACCGGCAGGCCACAGCGGCCTTCATTACCGCCCGGTCCCTGAAACATTTCCATGGACCTGTTCCACGGAGGAGATGGCTTTGTTTACGGTATATCAGAATACAGACGACGGCAATACATCCGTGCCCAATCTGTTTATTGATGAATATATGAAAGAAGCGAACGATGCGCAGATCAAAGTGTATCTGTATATCGTACGCATGATGAATGCAAGACGCGCTACCAGTCTGTCTGATATGGCAGACCATTTCAACCATACTGAAAAGGAAGTACTGCGCTCTCTCAGGTACTGGGAGAAAATGGGCGTCCTGACTCTTGATTTTTCCGCGGACGGCGTTCTGACAGGTATCCATCTGTGCGAACTGAAAGCGCCGAAGGAAGAAGACCGTTCATCCGGCATCATTTCCATAACTCCCGACAGAGCTTATACGGACAAAGAAACATCCCGTGAAGGAAACATCCCGGAAAAAGCCGCACCTTCTGCCGGCGCTATGGATGCATTCATGGCCGACAAGAAGCGAGCCCAGCTTCTTTTCATCGTCGAACAGTATATCGGCAAACCGCTGTCCGTCCCCGAAGTGGAGACTCTCTATTATATTTCCGAGACGCTTAAGTTTAATGACGACCTGATCGATTATCTGGTGCAATACTGTGTCGACAGGGGCAAAAAGGACTTCCGTTATATCGAGAAAGTAGCGGTCAACTGGGCAGAGAGCGGGATCACGACTCCCAGGCAGGCACAGCGCGCCCTCTCCCGTTCGGGAGGAAAAAAGCCGAAAAGCACGGCTAAAGCGTCCTCCAATTCTTTTACAAACATAATGCAGCATAATTATGATTTCGATGAGCTTGAAAAGAAGCTCCTTCAAAGCTGATGCTGACAAACGGCCAGTACGAAGAATTCATGCGGATATATGCCTCCCGGCGTGACAGAAACGCCCGGCTCCTTAAGCAGCGCAGGGAAGAAGTCGTTTCATGCATCCCGGCGTTCAGGGACCTGGAAGAAATGAGCGGCCGGGTGGCGCTTAACGCGCTCCGGCAGCAGCTTAAGCCGGACACGGGCGATCCCGGGGACAGCGGCACTATGTCTGCCAGGAATGAACTTGAACGCATCCGCATTAAAAAGCGGGAAGTCCTTACAGAAAACGGCTACCCGGCGGATTACCTCGACCCCGTTTATGACTGTCCCGACTGCCGGGACACCGGTTTTATCGATACCGGCCGGGGCCGGACGAAATGCCATTGTTTCAGGCAGATGGAACTCGGCATACTGTATGATCATTCAAGACTGAGCCTTCTTATCAAAACGAACAATTTTGACCTTCTGCGGGAAGATTATTATGAGGGAGAATCACTTCTCCTGTTCCGCAATGCACTCTCGAACTGCCGCACGTTCCTGGACACGTTTGATGAAGCTGCGCCCAACCTCCTGTTTTACGGCCCTACCGGGACCGGCAAAAGCTTCCTGTCCATCTGCACTGCGGGAGAGATCCTGAAAAGGGGAAAGACCGTCCTGTACTTTTCTGCCGCGGACGTTCTGGAGAAGATCTCCGGATACGCGCAGAACGCTGAAGAAAAACAGCAGATCCAGGACCTTATGAAGGAGCTTTCGGAAACAGAACTGCTGGTACTGGACGATCTGGGCACAGAGATCAACAACAGCTTCATTTCATCCAGGTTATTCACGATCATTAATGAGCGGATACTGAAGGGACTTTCTACAGTTATCTCGACTAATCTGCCGCTGGATGAGCTTCGCTCCAGATATTCTGACAGAGTGTTTTCACGCATCACGAGCAATTATCTGGTCTGCAAACTTACCGGCCCCGATATCCGCATGAGCAAGATAATAAGAAAGTGAGGAACATATCTGATTATGGAAGAATTCAGGCATCAGGAGATCCGCAATCTTGAATCCATTCCCGTAGGCAAGCTGGGACTGATCCCTCTGGCCGGCTGCAGCGAAATGGGAAGGAAGGTAGATGAATATCTGGTGAACTGGCGCACAGCACGCGAGAATGAGCACAAGAATTCTCTCGCGTTTGCCGGGTATCAGCGTCCTTCCTATATCATACCGAGCGCTGTGCCGCGTTTCGGCACAGGCGAAGCGAAAGGTGTTCTCAAAGAATCCGTCAGGGGCATGGACCTGTATATCCTGGTCGACGTGGTGAACTACAGTATGACATACCGGCTCTTCGGCGAGATCAACCATATGTCTCCCGACGACCATTACCAGGACCTCAAAAGGATCATCGCCGCCGTAGGCGGAAAGGCCCGCAGGATCACTGTCATCATGCCTTTCCTCTATGAATCCAGGCAGCACAGGCGCACCATGCGCGAATCCCTGGACTGCGCCATAGCCCTCCAGGAACTGGTAAGGATGGGCGTAGACAATATCCTTACCTTCGACGCTCATGACCCCAGGGTACAGAACGCGATCCCGCTTTCCGGCTTTGACACTGTCCAGCCGGCTTATCAGTTCACCAAAGGTCTCCTGACACATCTGGACGGGCTGACCATCGATGCGGACCATATGATGATCATCAGCCCGGATGAAGGCGGTACAAAACGGGCGATCTATTATGCCAATATTCTGGGACTGGACATGGGCATGTTCTATAAAAGACGGGATTACACCAGGGTAGTGGACGGTACAAATCCCATAGTCGCTCACGAATTCCTGGGTTCGGACGTCACAGGCAAGGATATGATCATCTTCGATGACATGATCTCTTCCGGCGAAAGCTGCCTGGATGTGGCAAGGGCTCTGAAGGAACGGAATGCCGGCCGCATTTTCATCTGCGCGACTTTCGGACTGTTCACGGGCGGGCTGGAGCGTTTTGACGAAGCCTACCAGAACGGGCTGATCGACAGGGTGCTGACCACCAACCTGATCTATCAGAATCCGGAACTTCTGGAGCGTGAATGGTACATCAGCTGTGACATGAGCAAGTACGTCGCTTACCTCATCGATACGCTGAACCACGACAGTTCGATCAGCGACCTTCTGGATCCGCTGGAAAGGATCCAGACCATCATCGCAAGATACAACGCTTCCGGAAAGCACCTGGACAGTTAATCGCCGGCAGCCGTCCTGAAATAACTGATATACTCACTGCCGTAAAGCGAGAACATCTCATCAGCCTCACGCATGTTCATGAAGCGTACGGCCGGCTCTCCCGGTACGGCAACGACAAGCTGTTCTGAATTATAGCCTGTGATAACAAGGGCATCCGCTTCCCCGCACCTTGCTATCACAGGCATTTGTTTATCGACCATATACAGGACCTGGTCCAGCGTGCAGCCGGTCAGGTCGGCGACAGTGCGTCCGGGCAGAAGTTCCTGCAGGACTGCCGTTATCTCTTCTCCCCTGTCGATAAGGTAAGACGCGTCCCTGTGCTGTCCGTTCTCATCCCTTCCAAGTTCATAATCCAGCACAGTATTGACAGACATGGCAATACTGCCGTTTCCCTCGGAAGAAGGCACCTGGATGGCCATGATCTGCTCCTTGATATTCTTTCCGGCATATCTGAATAAGATCCGCCTGCCGGAGTCTGTCACTCTGCCCATACATTCATCGGCAGCCCTGACCGCTTCGGACAGGACGGTATATATCCCTTCATATCCTTTTGACCCGTATACAAAAAGCGTCCCTTCGGCAAATACATTTTCCGGGCAGGGCAGTGTCCTTTTTTCTATAAGAACGATCTCCCTGGGCTGTACATATCGCATTCTGCCCTTTTTCAGGTTCTTCAGGGGGACCGACACGATGCCGCCGGAGGATGCCTGCACGGTATTGTCCGTGCCTGTCCCGGAGGCGTTCAGGATCCTTTCCGTGCCGGAAAGGGTATAGTACCCGGTATCCTCCGCATACTCCATGAGCCACAGCGTAAGCGCGCCTTCACCGGTCTCAACGTTCTGGATAAACCCTGAAGAAGGCCTGTAGTCATTCAGGACATCCACGGAAAAACTGCTGCCGGTGGGATGCGAACAGGCGGCTATGCACAGTCTGCAGACCGGCTTTACCTGCCTGCCCATCATGTCCTGGCCTTCATCAGCCTTCCTCGCGTAGCCATAGACCAGATCATCCTGTATGAAGCCGTACAGGACAAGTTCCTGCGTATCGTCACATTCGATCTCGTATCTGGACATATCCGAAAGGTCCGCAACGATTATCTTCCGGCCATCAGCAGCATCCTCCGCGGCGTCGCCGCCGGGAAGGGCCGCGGCATACCTGCCGCTCTTTGACATGCAGACGACAGAAGAATTTTCGCTGTCCAGCGAAGCCGGAAGGACCGTTCTTCTCTCGGCGTCTATCTGGTAGAGTTTTTCTCCGATATACAGGTACAGAAGTCCTCTGCTGTTCAGATATACCCCGCTTTCTGCCATGGCCATCAGCGCTTCGGCGGAGCCTTTATACGGCATAAAGAATTTTTCTTCCAGAGTCCTGTAGAGGGAATTGTAGGTCATCATCAGGATGCCGGTCTCTCCCTCATGCCTTCCCCTGTTCATATAGCCTGTGACCAGGAACGTGATGAGCCCGGACTCCCCGACATTCAGTACCCTGAACGAATGCGCGTTATACAGTTCACGCCTGTCCGGTTCCTTTTCCGAGATAAAACCGTAGACATACGCCGAGGTCTGTTCCGATGTGTTGACCGCGATCAGCCTTCCCGCGTTTTCGAAGACAGCAATGCTGCCGTCGCTGCTCATGCTGATCTCCATATCCGGATCGGCAATGCCCAGCCGTGCTTCGCCGTCTTCGTATCCGGCTGCGTCGGTCCCGGATATCTGCTGCATGGTCCGGTCATAGTCCATCAGGAAAAACCTTTCCGTGCCGTTCCTGACGAGCATGCGTTCATTTACCAGGTACTCATTTTCGCCGTCCGTCAGCAGAGAATCCATGCGGATACAGGCCGTATTGTCCTGAAGGTCCTCCAGGGTCACAGCGCAGGGCATGGCTTCGGACATCTCAAATCCCCTGTAATCTATAAGGTCGGAGCTGGAATGGATGCTGACGTGGTAGGGCGAATCATTCTTGCCCTGTTCATTCGTTTCCAGATAACGGTCCAGCGTACCACCGGGATCACCGCTTATGGCTTCCCTGTGAAAATTCAGGGCAAAGCCGAGCCGCCGCTCATATCCGTCATTACCGTCCGAACATCTTATCCGGGTGTAATAATAGATCTCCGGTGATTCTTCCAGCAGTGACTCAGAACTGCTGACTCCGAGCATAGTCAGCTTTATGACCAGGATATAATCCTCGTCGTCATGGATAAGGGATCCGAGCGTGAGCTCGCCGGCCACCAGATCCTCCTGTACCGCGGTAAACGGAAGGTCGCCTTCCTGGATCAGCCTTGCGCCGTCCGGGGAGCGGACCGCAAAAGATATGCTGTTGATATTGCCGCCTGTACGGGCATAATTATAGGCCTTGAAACGGACCGTGCGGTCCGGACCGACAGGAGTGATGCACGGTATGAAATCGGCAAGTTCCCTCTCCGACGCGAAGCCGTGCAGCTCATTAAAATATACGCCCTGTTCTTCAAAACCGGATTCGTCGATGCGGACAAGCGGAAAAGATGCTTCCGGCATCGCGGCTGTCACATCTGACAGTTCTCCCGCCGGGAGCATCTCAAGAATGATGACTGTGATGATAAATACGGCTATGCCGTACAGGATACGTAAAACTAAACTGCGCATTGGTATTCCGGGCGGCTGTCAGTAAAACACATGGCCGCCGATCGTATATCTGGGCGTTACCTGTGGGATGGGCGTCCTGAAGAACAGGCAGTCTCCCACAGTGGACTGTCCGCTCATGGCGGCATCGGCTGCCTGGAAACAGGAGGCCGTAGCCGAACCGTTCGCCAGGGCAAGCGCGAATTTCCCGCTGGTCACGGGTGAAAACTGGTGCGGCTGGTATATCACGCCGACTATCGTATCCGGGAAAGCAGCCGACAGCACCCTGTTGATGACGACGGCGCCGACACCGACCTGGCCTTCATACGGCTGGTTTCCTGATTCGCAGTAGATCAGTGTGGCCAAAAGCGTCCTGTCGTCCGCTCCGAAGCTGACATCGCCAATATTTCTCCAGGCAAGGGCCCTGGCCAGCGCTTCCAGTCTTCTCTCTTCTGCCAGCTGTGCTTCCAGTGCCGCGATCTCTTTATTCTTGGCATCCAGTTCAGCCTGCAGCTGGTCGGCGGTCTCTTCGGCGCTCCTGATCTGTCCTTCATATGAGGCTATACTGCTGGATGTATCCGAGACCAGTCCGGTGATCCTGCCCTGCTCCTGTCTGGCCTGTTCCCTAAGGAGAGCCAGCTCTTCCTGTTCTTCCTCAAGGCGGTTCTTCTTCTCATCTATACTGTCCCTGACCGCCATGTATTCCTCAAGCTTGTTCTTATCGTAGGCCGACATCTGCTCGATATAATTCTGCTGGTTGAGGAATTCACCGAAACTGTTGGATCCGAAGAGCGCATCCAGCGTCATAGTCCTGCTCTTAGAGTACATGAACTGGACCCGGAGCTTCATCTGCTCATACTGCTCTTCCTGGACTCTCTCGGCTTCTTCCAGTTCCCTGGTCGTCTGTTCGATCTCCGCAAGCTTATCCTCTATCCGGTGCTCAAGATCCTCCAGATTGTCCCCGATGGATCTTAACTGGTCGTTCAGATTGTCCAGCTCTCCCTGCAGGGACGACCGGGTATTCTGGAGGGACCCTATATGCTGCTGGTTGTCCTCGATCTGTTCTTCTTTGGCTTCTCTTTCTTCCTTGGCCTTTTCTATCTTTTCCTCTGTCTCCTTGGCCGCCATGGCCCGGACAGGCTCCAAGCATACCGCCCCGCACAGAACAGACAGAAAAAGTGCCGCTAAGACGCCTTTTCTGCCAAAGGACCTTATGAAATTATCGATAGGACCGTTCGTCATAGGCAAAATCAGAGCGAGATCTCGATCTTTCTTCCCGTACGGACATACTGCCTGCATTCCACGCCGGCAGCTTCGAACATCCTCCGGCTGGCCACCATGGAATCCGTGCCCGCGTATTTGTCACTGTCATAAACGACCGTTTTGATGCCGGACTGGATGATCGCCTTGGCGCATTCGTTGCAGGGAAAGAGCGATACATACAGGATGGCCCCTTCAAGGGATCCTCCGCGGTAATTCAGTATCGCGTTCAGCTCGCTGTGCGTTACATAAGGATACTTCGTCATCAGCGGCTCGCCTTCCCTGCTCCAGGGAAACACATCATCGGAGACGCCCATGGGAAATCCGTTGTATCCGATCGACAGTATCTTGTTCTGCCTGCTCACGATGCAGCAGCCGACCTGCGTATTGGGGTCTTTGGACCGCATGCCCGCCAGCATGGCTACTCCCATAAAGTATTCATCCCAGGATATGTAATCCGTTCTTTTTCCGCTCATAGTATTATTTTGTCCCGAATATTCTGTCGCCTGCGTCCCCGAGGCCGGGAACGATGTAGCCATGGTCGTTCAGTCTTTCATCCAGCGCGCCGACGTAAAGATCGACATCCGGATGTGCCTTTGTAAATGCTTCAATACCTTCAGGTGCCGCAATGATGCAGAGGAAATGGATCTTTCTGCAGCCCTTCTGCTTAAGCAGTTCAAGCGCCGCTACGGCAGAACCGCCCGTGGCCAGCATGGGATCGACGACAAAAACTTCCCTCTCCGCGCAGTCGGCCGGGAGCTTGCAGTAATACTCGACCGGGTTCAGGGTGCTTGGATCACGGTAAAGTCCGATATGTCCAACTTTGGCGGCAGGGATAAGCGTGAGCATGCCGTCCACCATGCCGAGTCCCGCTCTCAGGATCGGAACGACGGCGAGCTTCTTGCCTTTAAGCTCTTTTGCCTTTGTCTTCGCTATAGGCGTTTCGATATCGACGTCTTCCAGCTCAAGGTCCCTTGTCGCTTCATAGCAGATCAGCATGGCTATCTCGCTGATCGCTTCGCGGAAAGCCTTCGTCCCTGTCGTCTTGCGCCTGATGATGCCGATCTTGTGCTGAATTAACGGATGATCCATGATAAATACTTTTGACATTTTTTGCCCCCTTATATTATGAAAGATTCTCGATGGCCGCTATTCTGCGGACATGCTTTTCCTCTCCTGAAAACCCGGTATTCAAAAATGCCGCCACGATATCCAGTGCCAGATTCTTTCCGATGATGCCTCCTCCCATGGCGATCATATTCGCATCATTGTGCGCCCTTGTAAGGCGGGCAGTGGTCGTATCACTGACCACCGCGCACCGTATGCCTTTCACTTTATTGGCAACGATGGAAACGCCGATGCCGGTCGTGCAGATGACGATCCCCCTTTCACATTCGCCGTCCGCCACCGCCTGTGCGGCTTTTCTGGCAAATTCGGGATAATCGCACGACTGCAGGCCGTATGTGCCGAAATCACACACCTCATGCCCGTTTTCCTTCAGATAGGCAACGACCTGTTCCTTAAGTTCAAAGCCTCCGTGATCACATCCGAGAGCGATCTTCATCCTGTTCCTCCATTATACATTAACTATCCTGTAACCGGCAGCTTTGCGCATACGGTTCATCAGCGCATCGCCAAGCCCGTTTCCGGGCACCGTTTCAGCGAAAATGACATCCGCGCCTTTTTCATCACAGGTCCTGAGCAGTGTGAACAGATTCCTGGCCAGGCACGCATAATCATTTCTCCTGCCGTAGCTAAGGACAATATCCGCGCCGAACCGCTCCCTGTCCTCATCCGCACAGATCACGGCGGTCTTCTTCCCTTTTTCCTTCTCTTCGTTTATACGGCCCGATATATATTCTTTTGCCGCTTCATGATCACCGTCGACCAGGACCATCTCTCCCCTTGGCGCGTAGTGGCGGTATTTCATGCCGGGAGCCCTCGGGGCAGGTGCGGGTGAAAGCTCGTCCGGCATCCCGGTCCTGTCCAGGGAAGGATCCCTGTCTATCCCGTCCAGCAGTTGCTCCAGCATCTCCATGGTCACAAAGCCGGGTCTGAGCAGTTCGGGCCTTTTCGCCGTCATGTCGATGATCGTGGATTCGACGCCTATCCCGACCGGGCCGCCGTCTATGATCATATCGACCCTTCCGTCAAGATCCTCCCTGCAGTGTTCGGCAAGAGTAGGGCTGGGACGTCCCGAGCGGTTCGCGCTGGGTGCCGCTATGAACCCCCCGCTTTCCATGATCAGGAGCTGGGCGATACGGTTGGACGGAAACCTGACAGCCACTGTCGACAGCCCGCCTGTCGTAGCGTCCGGCACGATCTCCTTTTTTTCAAATATCATCGTCAGGGGGCCGGGCCAGAGTTCCTCCGACAGGACAAGCGCGCTCTCCGGCACTTTCCGCACGATACGCGAAAGATCAGCCATATCGGTGATATGCACGATCAGCGGATTATCCGAAGGCCTGCCTTTGGCCTCGTATATCTTCGCGGCCGCCTTCTCATTCAGCGCGTCTGCGCCCAGTCCGTACACTGTCTCGGTCGGGAAGGCGACCAGTCCTCCCTCTTTTATGATCTGTCCGGCATAATGCAGGGCATCCATGTCGGGAGATCTTTCATCTATTGTAACATACTCGGTTTTCATCAATTCCCGTTCATATAGTCCGCAAAAACGGACCAGATATCGGAGCTTTCCAGTCCCAGGCGCCACGCGGCAATGCCGGTAAGCCCGTTCTGCTGCATTACTCTGGCCTTGATAGAAAGCGAATCCGCGTCTTCCAGCCATATCCGCGCATAATAACCGTCATTCGTGCTGCCCTGGGCATAATTCTGGCATGTCGTCTCATCCCAGAACACTTCAAGTCCGTTGTTGGCTATATATTCCGCGGCCGCCTGCATGCCTACGGCCGATGAAGTCAGGCCTGAGGAAGAAGAAGCCTTCCAGATCCTAGTGTAAAATGGCACCGCGTTGATCACCTTATCCGCCGGCACTTCTTCCAGTGTTTTTTCGATCCCGTACCGTACATAATCAATGGACGCGACGCTTCCCGGCTCCGCAGAGCCGGCGTAGTGTTCGTCATAACCCATGATCACGACATAATCACAGAACACTCCCTGTTCATCTATCCTGTAGTGATCGTTGAAATTATAAGGGACATAATTATCAACCGACAGCGTCAGGGCATTGTTCCTGCACGCAGCTGACAGTTCCCTGACGAACTCTATATAATCATCGCCATACTCGGCGTCAATGTTTTCAAAGTCCAGATTGATACCGTCGGCTCCCAGCTCTTTTATCCGCCGGATAAGGAAGGATATTGCATTTGCCCTGCTGGCATAGGAACACAGGAAGTCCTGCCTGACCGTCCCGGAAGTGAAATTGCTGACCATGGGCCAGACAAGGATACCCCTGTCGTGCATGCCGCGGACATAATCCGCTGAAGAGATGTCCGTGAAGTTCCCTTCCGCGTCGGCTGTGTCGAACCAGGTAGGCGACACAGTATTGACCGGAGCGGCATAGCTGAGCATGTCATAAATAAAAGGATTGGCTTCCGGAACACTCAGGGAATTCCAGACCATGCATATCTTACCGTCAGGTTTGTGCTGCGTGAACACGGGTTCCGTATAGACAAGGCTCCGGGGAGGCTCATAAGTGTACATATCCGAAAGACGGCTGTTTTCGATATAGCCTAAAAAACAGTCTTCCGTCATGACCTTTGACCATGTGTCCATCCGGTCTATAACGGTCACCCTTTCGCCGCGCTCGAGGTTCCTGATCACTTCGCTTTTTATCCCGCCGGACACACGCAGTGAGCCTTTTTTGTTTACATCGGCAGCACTCACCGGAGTGTAATCGGAAGTTATTTTGATCCTGAAGGGGTCCGTAAACTCGGCATAAGTCAGATCCGTTACCTCGGCGATCCATTCCATCGCAAGGAACAATCCGTCCTCCTGCCTGACGACAGGCATATATGCGAGCGTCTTATCCTGCAGTGAAGTTCCTTCCCCCAGGGCATGAAGCACGCTCTCTCCCGGCGAGACTCTGTAGAAACCGTCCGGAAAGCAGTAAAAAACAGCATCATCGGCAGATCCGTAATAAAATCTGTCGTTAAGATACTGTTTGGCAGTCCCGATCTCCACATAAGTCCGTCCGTCAATATTCCTGCAGAGAAAATCGGCCCTCGCGTTATTCAATAATGTATAAACATCCTGGCCGGCGGCCAGTTCCAGATATTCCTTAAGGTCGACGCGTTCTTTAGATCCTTCAAATTTCTGCCGGTAAATGCTGATGCCGAATGCGGCGATCAGGATGAGCAGTATAACGGCGATCACCAGAACCGGTGCGCCCTGTCTTCTGTTATTTCTTCTCAAATGCAGATCTCCTGTCCTTCGAATCCCTATTGTGTATATGGCACAGTTATAGTTAGTATACCACAAACCACAGTTTAGGGACACAGACAGTGTCCTCCGGAACCGCCTCACACACACGCACACGCCAATGACGGTCCCGGAGGTCTGTAGATATGTATGCCCGGCCTGCCGCGGCTGACCGGGGCTTTGCAGATATGATGAAAAGAACGAAGCAGATGGTGATCTGAAGCACCTGCCTTCGGACAGCTTGATCGCTCTGAAAAAGGTATCCTCCCGGTGCCAGATCCCTTCAGACGTGCAGCGGCGCGGACAGGACCAAAAGGTTCCGCGGTTTATATCCCGATCCCGCCGCATCTCAAAGCAACGGATTGAATCTGAACAGTTAACGCAAGATGATTTCTGGATTGTCTGCATTTGAACCGCGAATGATATCGCATGCAGTTACAGGCAGAGTGCCTGTGTCGACCGTACCAACAGCCATCCGGCCACTATCCCCTCCTTTCCGCCGTCGGCTGACCGTTAGCTTTGTACTTATGCATTGTAGCGGCTGCATTGCCCGCTTGCAATGCGCCGGGACAAGCGAAAAACGAAAGTCCTCCGTTTTGTAAATTTCGCTGATTAAAGTTTGATAAACTGTCAGGCAGGGCTATTGACTTGACGCAGCAGTAAATATATAAAAATAAGTAATAAGTTAAGACTGACTGACTTGATGAGGTGTCTTCGTGAAAATAGAGAAAATCAACGACAGCCAGATCCGGTGCTACCTGTCCGGGGAAGATCTGGCAAAAAGGCAGCTGAAGCTGTCCGAACTGGCCTACGGATCCGAAAAAGCCAAAAAGCTTTTCCAGGATCTGATGCAGCAGGCTGCGTTCCAGTTCGGTTTCGATGCCGAAAATATCCCGCTGATGATCGAAGCCATCCCGCTCCCGGCCGGCAGCATCGTCCTGATCGTTACGAAAGTGGAAAACCCTGAAGAGCTCGATACGCGTTTTTCCAGTTTCGGACCTTCCGTACAGAACAGCCGGCACCATAAGGCCGAAGCTTCCCCTTCCGCCTTTGAACAGCTTTTGAACGCACTGCGGCTCGGACTTGCCGGGACCGGTTCCGGCACCGCGGACGACGCGCAGCCCTTTACCGCAGACATCGTTCCCGAAGGGGAACAGGACGCAGCCGAAGGCACTGTCGTCCCGGACATGGAGAAAGACCCGGAAGAAGCTTCCATGGAACGTTTCAGGAGCTTCCTTGCCACACACAGGCTGTACAGCTTCTCGAATATGAGTGATGTCATAAGGAGCGCCAGGGCGGCCGGCGGCCGGTTCGAGGGAGAAAGCGCGCTCTATTATGATCCTTCCGACTCTCAGTATTACCTCTTCATCGGCATGAAAGACATCCAGGCGGTCCAGGAATGCAGATTCGCTATGGCAGCGCTGTCCGAGTACGGAAAACTCTGCATGGTCACCCCTGCAAGGCAGCAGCATCTTATGGAGCACTGCACTACCGTCATCGCCCGTAATGCCCTTGACGAACTGCTGGAAATCTGAACCGCTTTACAAAAAACATTATCGGGATCACGACCTTGGCGGCGCCCTGCAGGGCGCCGTTTGCTATGGTTTTTCCAAAATACAATCCTTTGAATTTCATTGATTTTTACTATACCCGATGCTAGTATGACTATGTATGATATGCTGTTTGATAACAGGCATATATTAAATGCTGATCACCAATAACAGGAGGGAAAAAAATGGCAAGAAAAATGCTAACCATGGATGGCAACGAAGCTGCCGCGCATGCATCGTATGCGTTTACAGAAGTCGCTACCATCTACCCGATCACGCCTTCTTCCGTCATGCCGGAGCATGTCGATGAATGGGCGACAGCCGGAAGGAAGAACCTTTTCGGCCAGGTAGTCCAGGTCACCGAGATGCAGTCAGAAGCAGGTGCTGCCGGAGCTATGCATGGTTCACTCGCAGCCGGTGCTATGACATCTACGTTTACAGCTTCCCAGGGACTTCTTCTGATGATCCCCAACATTTACAAAGTCGCCGGCGAAAGACTTCCGGGCGTATTCAATGTTTCCGCCCGCTGCGTGGCTTCCCACGCTCTTAACATTTTCGGCGATCATTCCGACGTCTACGCCTGCCGCCAGGCCGGCGCCGCCATGCTCTGCGACTCCAGCGTACAGGAAGTTATGGATCTTACTCCTGTTGCTTACTGCGCCGCTGTCAAGGGCAGGCTGCCTTTCATCAATTTCTTCGACGGATTCCGTACTTCCCACGAGATCCAGAAGATCGAAGCATGGGATTATGAAGATCTCCGCGACCTGATGGACTGGGATGCTGTTGATGCTTTCCGCGCCAACGCCCTCAATCCCAACCATCCCAAGCAGATGGGTTCCGCACAGAACCCCGACATCTTCTTCCAGAGCAGAGAGTCCTGCAACCCTGCATATGATGAGCTTCCCGCCATCGTTCAGGAAGTCATGGACAAGATCAACGCCAAGATCGGCACGGACTACAAGCTGTTCAACTATCACGGCGCTCCGGATGCCGAAGACGTTATCATCGCGATGGGTTCCGTCTGCGAGACCATTGAAGAGACCGTCGATTACCTCAACTCCCTCGGCAGGAAAGTCGGCCTTGTCAAGGTCCGTCTGTACAGGCCTTTCTGCACGGAAGCTCTGATCAACGCGATCCCTGATACCGTTAAGAAGATCTCCGTTCTCGACAGGACCAAAGAGCCCGGTTCCATCGGCGAGCCTCTGGCACTGGATGTCATCGCTGCCCTCTCCGATTCCAAGTTCAAGAACGTTCCCGTTTATTCAGGCCGTTACGGACTTGGTTCCAAGGACACGACACCCGCACAGATCATCGCTGTTTATGACAACACAGAGAAGAAGCGTTTCACCATCGGCATCATCGATGATGTGACCAACCTTTCCCTGCCTACAGGCGAAGAGATCGTTACAACACCGGAAGGCACGACCTGCTGCAAATTCTGGGGCCTTGGCGCTGACGGTACCGTCGGTGCGAACAAGAACTCCATCAAGATCATCGGCGACAACACCGACATGTATGCACAGGCTTATTTCGATTATGACTCCAAGAAGTCGGGCGGCGTAACGATGTCCCACCTTCGTTTCGGCAAGTCCCCGATCAAGTCGACCTACCTGATCCACAAGGCTGACTTCGTCGCATGCCATAATCCTGCTTACATCCGTAAGTTCAACATGTCCCAGGAACTGAAGGACGGCGGCACATTCCTGCTGAACTGCTCCTGGACACCGGAAGAACTCGAGACCCATATCCCCGGACAGGTCAAGAAGTTCATGTATGACCACAAGATCAAATTCTATACGATCGACGGCGTCAAGATCGGTATCGAGACCGGCATGGGCCCCACACGTATCAATACGATCCTGCAGTCCGCTTTCTTCTCACTGACAAAGATCATTCCTGAAGAAGACGCTCTGCGCCTGATGAAGGAAGCCGCCCAGAAGACATACGGCCGCAAGGGCCAGGATGTCGTCGAAAAGAACTGGGCTGCGATCGATGCCGGCGCGACAGGCTACAAGGAGATCCAGATCCCCGAATCCTGGAAGGATGCCGTCGATGAAGGTCTTGATACAGTCAAGGCGACCGGCAGCCGCAAGGACGTTGTCGACTTCGTCAACAACATCCAGGCCAAGGTCAACGCTCAGGAAGGCAACAGCCTGAAAGTTTCCGACGTTGCCGTTTATATGGACGGTTCCACGCCTTCGGGTGCTTCCGCATTTGAAAAGCGTGGCATCGCCGTCAACGTTCCTGTATGGAATTCCGCAACATGTATCCAGTGTACATTCTGCTCTTATGTCTGCCCTCATGCAGCTATCCGTCCGGTAGCCATGACAGAAGAAGAAGCAGCAGCCGCTCCCGAAGGAACAGTTACTGTTCCTGTGACCGGAATGCCCGGATACAAGTTCGCTATCGTCGTCTCCTCTCTGGACTGCACAGGCTGCGGTTCCTGCGCGAACGTATGCCCCGGCATGAAGGGAGAGAAGGCTCTCGTTATGACACGTCTCGAAGAAGGCATGCAGCAGCCCAACGAGCAGGAAGCTTTTAATTACGCGGTCACACTTCCCGAGAAGGAAGAAGTCATCGCGAAGTTCAAGGCATCCACTGTCAAGGGCAGCCAGTTCAAGCAGCCGCTGCTTGAGTTCTCCGGCGCATGCGCAGGCTGCGGCGAGACACCTTATGCGAAGCTGATCACACAGCTGTTCGGCGACCGCATGTACATCGCCAATGCTACAGGATGCTCCTCCATCTGGGGCAACTCCTCACCTTCCACACCTTACACGGTGAACCAGAAGGGCCAGGGTCCCGCATGGAGCAACTCCCTGTTCGAAGACAACGCCGAGTTCGGTTACGGCATGCTCCTGGCTCAGGAAGCACTCCGCAAGAACCTCAAGGCTAAAGTCGAAGCTGTTGCTGCAGATGCAGCCGGCGATCTGAAGGAAGCCTGCGACAGATATCTTGAGACCTTCGGCATCGGCGCTGAAAACGGTGTCGCCACCGACCTGCTCGTTGCCGCTCTTGAAAAAGACGGTTCCGAAGCAGCTAAGGATATCCTTAAGCAGAAAGATTTCCTTGCCAAGAAGTCACAGTGGATCTTCGGCGGTGACGGCTGGGCATATGATATCGGTTACGGCGGTGTTGACCATGCCCTGGCCAGCGGCCACGACCTCAACATCTTCGTATTCAATACCGAAGTTTATTCCAACACCGGCGGCCAGTCCTCCAAGGCTACACCTAAGGGCGCTGTTGCACAGTTCGCTGCAGCCGGTAAGGAGACCAAGCAGAAAGATCTGGCGGCAATGGCTATGAGCTATGGCTACGTCTATGTTGCACAGATCTCCATGGGCGCTGACAGGAACCAGTGCATCAAGGCCATCACGGAAGCGGAAGCTTATCCGGGACCTTCACTGATCATCGCCTACGCACCCTGCATCAACCATGGTATCCGCAAGGGTATGGCAAAAGTCCAGGATGAAGAGAAGCTTGCTGTAACGACCGGCTACTGGAATCTGTTCCGTTACAATCCTGCCGGCGGCGACAAGAAGTTCTCACTTGATTCCAAGGCTCCTACCGCGGAATACAGCGAGTTCCTTTCAGGTGAAGTCCGTTACACATCGCTCCAGCAGAAGGATCCCGAGAGAGCGGCAAGGCTCTTCGGTGAAGCTGCTGAAAGCGCTAAGGAACACTTCGAGTACCTGACCAAGCTCGATGCCGTTTATAACAAGGCAGCGGAATAATATCCGTTCTGTCTGCGGCAAAACAATAACACCAGCCACGATCCGGCCGCGTCATTCCCTAAGGATGGCGCGGCTGGGTTGATATAAAGGCAATTAGCGAAGGCTAACTATTTTTACAATTGAAGGGAGAAACAAAAATGGCAAGAGTTATTAGTGATGAATGTCTCAGCTGCGGATCATGCGAAGCTACATGCCCTGTCGGCGCTATCTCTGAAGGCGACGGCAAGTATGTTGTTGATGCTGATACCTGCATCGACTGCGGCGCCTGCGAAGCCGGCTGCCCTGTTGGCGCTATTTCCGAAGCATAAACAATAAGACATCACAAGGCATTTTATGCCTTACCGTTTTAGTCAGGTCATCCTCATCGGAAACCGCTAAAACATTCCTACAATACTAAAAACAAAGGCAGGATCCATGCAACTCGCTGCTTTTCAAGCAGCTCAGACAGCATTAGGATCCTGCCTTTAACGTATCTCCGGAATGCTTAAGCGGTTTCACGATTCGTCTGAATTCCTAAAACAGGTAAGGCACAAAATGCCGCAATTACTTCAATGTACTGATCATATATTTGCGGTGATGAATGTTTTATATGACTTGTATGTCGGTTCCCGGACCCTTCAGACGAGCCGAGGAGCCGTTTGGACATTCTGAAGATGAGTTAAGGCAGGATCCTAATGCTGTTTGAGCTGCGTAAGCAGCGAGTTGCATGGATCCTGCCTTTGTTCTTATCATCTGAAGAATGTCTTAGCGGCTCCCGGCGAGGATGACCCGGTCCGGGAACCGATATACAGTCATCGGTTACTTCCCATACTTTTCTGTTCTGGCATCTTTTATGATCCCGCTGAAATTCATTCCGAAGCCGAAATCATAGGTGCTGCCGTCGGTATCGGTATGGCATTCAAGATCACCGGGAAGATCTTCACAGTGCGCTTCGATGGTTTCCATACCTGCCGGGATCTGGAAAGGAAGAAGGCCCGACGGTTCATCCATACCGGATGCCATCTCCAGGTAAGCCTGCTTCTGCAGTTCGAAGCCCATCAGGATGGCATCCGCAAGCGGCTCGACTTCTGACATGACCATGGGATTCGTGACATCCAGAGCAACGATCACGGGTCTGTCCCCCATCTTTTTCTTCGTTTCGATCAGGGTATCCAGCTCGGGTTCATTGCCTGTCGTCATTGTCCTGCCCTTGTATGAACGGTTGGGATCCTTATAGCTGAACGGATCGCCCATGGCGATGCTCTTCTCTCTTGCCGTATACGCAGTATAGGGCCTGTACTGCAGCGTGACCGGCACATATCCGGTCTCAGGATCATATCCGTTCTTCATGGTCTTCGGACTGTCCATAAAGACAATGGCGGCATCCGCTTCATCCGGATCATCCGTGATCTGAAGGTACCTGGATGCCAGTTCTTTGCTGATCCAGGGATGGGCAGGATAGACTGTGCCAGGTTTAATGAATCTGGCGGCCATACCTGCCGGTACAGTCTCGGGGCAATCGGGTATATAGACCTTTGCAGTCTTAGGCAGCGGCAGGATGCCCGCATGGTTCTTCAGAAGGATGATGGAACGCTTCTGGGCGTCGAAGCCGGCTTTCATGTATTCGGCGCAGCCGACATTTGCGGCGCTTTCGTCCGGATCTGTGTAGGGGACTTCAAACAGTCCTGGCCTGAAGATATTGGCCAGGAGCCTGGACGCCGAAGCTTCAAACCGTTTGCGCATCACTTCTTCTCCCATGGATGCACAGCCCATTTTATAAGCGGCGATCACCGGTGCCGCGTCATTGTTGCCGCCGAACTGGTCGACGCCGGCCATCAGTGCCTTGTAATGCCTTTCATTTACGGACAGATGGGAAACGCCCCAGCTGGTCCTGGCAAAATCATCCAGTCCGCCGCAGTCCGCCGTGATTCCCCAGTCGGTACACACCACGCCGTCAAAACCGTATTTATCCCTGAGCATGTCGGTTATGATATGTTTGTTATAGGAGTTGCCGACGTTCTCCCCGTATTTCTTATCCAGTCCCAGTGAGATCGTGTAATAAGGCATGACAGCTGCCGCTTTCTTGGTGGGACCGTTCAGTTTGAAAGCGCCTTCCGTAAACGGAATCAGATGTTCGGCCGCATTGTTCCCGGGATATACGGAATACATTCCATAGCAGTAATGCGCGTCGCGGCCGCCTTCACCGGTGCCGCCGCCCGGCCAGTGCTTGACCATGGCGTTGATACTGTCTTTTCCCCAGCCGTCCGCTTCTCCTTCGGTCGTCTGGCAGCCGTCCACATAAGCCCTCGCCATATCGGCCGAAAGCTTCGAAATGGAGCCGAAGGTCCCGTTGAAGCGGTTCCATCTGGGCTCCGTCGCCAGGTCGATCTGGGGTGAGAGCGCGGTCGTTATCCCGAGTCCCCTGTATTCTTTGGACATGATCTCGCCGAAGAGTTTAGTCAGTTCGGGATCAAAGGACGCGGCCAGGCCCAGCGTCGAAGGCCACTGGGAAATACTGCCGTTCGCCCCTACGAAGAACTCGCCGTTGGAAGACGCGCCATGTCTGGGATCCGAACTGATATTGGCCGGAATGCCGAGGCCTACGCTCTCGCAGTACGCCTGGATATTGTTGTTCCACCTGGCAGCTGCCGCCGAATTCTCGACACTGGTCATCAGGATGTGGCGGACATTGTCTCTCTCCAGGAACAGTTTCTGCTGGTCCGTAAGATCCCAGATCCTGTCCTTTTCAATGTCGAAAGCGTTTCCTCCCCTGTAGGTGCCTGCGAAACGCATGGTAAACGCATTGTCGGGATCCGGCACCGAAACGGACTGGTGCGAACTGTACAGCATCAGACCTGCGATCTGATCGATACTCATCCTGCCCACAAGGTCGCTGATCCTTTCTTCGACCGGCAGTCTCCAGTCTTCATAGGGATCCAGTACCCCGTTTCCGTTCAGGTCCTTGAACGCAAAACCGTCTTCTTCAAGGATCTTGATGCCCGAATCCGGGCAGTAGGCAATATTCTTTCCGCCCTCATTTACGATAAGGATATAGCCGTTCTTTGGTATACTGTGCCATTTTCTCTCCATTTGCATTCCCCCGTTCATATCAAGTTCCGTTTCAGGGCTCCGGATCCTCATCCGGCGCCAGTGCCGATATTTCCGCTATACCGTAATAGGATTCATATTCAACGTTGATCCAGTATCCCGGATCATCCTGCAGCTCACTTCCTCCCGTGAACGCAGCCGTATACCGGTTGTCGAACTGCGGATGGAGCTGTCTGACTTCCACATACTCTGCCCCCTCTGCCCTTGCCTGTTCCAGGATACTTACCCGTTCTGAAGCATCCCGCCAGATCCGTGCAAGGTCCGACCCGCAGTCTATGTATGTAAAGAACATAAAGATCATCATTGCGGCCAGTGCCCCGAAGGCAAGCGTACGGGCAAATATCCCGTCCGCATGCTCCTGTTCATACCGGACACAGTCCTGTATTCCCTCAACACAGGCTGTGATAAGGAACACTCCCGCACCGAAGTAAGCCCTTGCCTGCGCTCCCGCAGCCAGTATCAGCGCGTAAGACGTCATCAGAAACAGGAAGGCGAAGATACTCCTGTATTTAAGCCTGGCGCACAGCTCGGCTTTGTTTTTCCCGCTCTGCAGCGCTGTGATGATGCAGGTGATCACGAACACCAGGATCAGGATATAGAATTTTTCCCCGATGATCTGCGTCACCTTGCTGAATCTGGCGACCATACCGACAAGGCCGCTGTAGTTTTCTTCAATATAAGAACTCCGCAGATAGTTGCCGGGCGCCCTGACCATCATGAACAGGCCGAAAGCACAGCCGGCTGTCCCGGCGGCAAGAACAGGCAGACTGCCCGGCCGCACTGTCTTTCCTGCAGCCTTATCCGGCGAAAAGAGCGTCGGCACAAAAAGGATCAGAAGGGCAAACAGCAGCGCACCGCCGGATGTGTTCTCATTGCACCAGCCGGCAGCCGTCCCCAGAAGAAACATACCGGCGGCCGCAAAGACAGCTGTTATCTTTTTCTTTGGCAGGGCATCACCTGCGGATATGCGTTCCGGTATGCCTGCGGCTTCCATACGGTCGATGAAGAGCATGATGATCGCGGTCGTCCACAGATAATTGCATGATCCGGTCTCCCAGAGACAGGTCTGGGCAAACTCGACGCCGAAGACCCATAACCCGGACAGGACGAGCAGATAGACAAAGATATCGTACTTACGCCTGTTCCTGACCCTTCTGTAGATCAAAAATGAAAGCAGCGTAAAGACGAGTGAGTTGCAGACGGCAAAGACCTGCCGGCTGCCGGATAAAAAAATACGCAGTATCAGATGCGCGACAGACCTCCCGGTCCACGTCTGATACTGCTCATATTCCTGACGCAGAAGATCCGCGAACGATACAGCCTGCCTGACGCGGTATCCGTAGGCATAATCGTCCGAGATCATCGGAGTCAGAAGATTAAATACCAGAACAGCCACAAAGCCGGCAGCCGCGATCAGGATAAAGATATTCCTTCCTGTCAGCAGTCCGGCTCTGTCCTTTTTCAAACTATCCATATTTACTGGAACAACGCCCCCAGATCATCCTGGCATACAGTTTTTATCCCTGCCGCAGAGAGAGCTTTGACCGCAGCGTCGTTGTCGGCCACCCTCATGATCATAAAGGCACTGCCTTTCTTACTGCTGAGGAATGCATAAGTATACTCCAGGTTTACGCCGTTATCACCCAGTGCCTTCAGTACTTTGACGAGGGCGCCCGGCTTGTCTTCCACTTCCACTGCCAGTACTTTTGTCATGTTGCATACATACCCGGCATCTTTTAAGACCTGCATGGTCTTATAGGAATCATCTACGATGATCCTGACGATCCCGAAATCTTCGGCTTCGGCCAAAGACAGGGCGCGCAGGTCGATGGAATTTTCTTCAAGGAGTTTCGTGAACTCGAGAAGAGCAGCGGGTCTGTTTTCCAGAAAAACCGAAATCTGTCTGACTGTCATCGTACGGCTCCTTTCTTATGCGTAAAGATTTCTCTTGTCAATGACTCTCTTGGCCTTGCCTTCGCTCCGCTCGATCGTCTTGGGCGCTACGAGTTTGACCGCGCAGTAAATACCGAGCATAGCCTTAAGCGCATTGACCAGTTCCTTTTCTCTTGCTGAAACTTCTGACAGAGAGTCCGAGAACATCTCGGGGGTCATTTCCACCTGTACTTCGATACGGTCGCTGTTGTTCTCTCTTGTGACGATGATCTGGTAGTTCGCAGGATAGCCAGTATTGAGCAGCACGGTCTCGATCTGTGAAGGGAATACGTTGACGCCCTTGACGATCAGCATATCGTCGCTTCTGCCGAGAGGCTTGGTCATGCGGACAGTGGTCCTGCCGCAGGGACACTGTTCCCTGGAAAGGATCGTGATATCCCTGGTCCTGTAGCGCAGGAGCGGGAACGCTTCCTTTGTAATGCTCGTAAATACAAGTTCTCCCTTTTCTCCGTCCGGAAGGACTTCCCCCGTGACCGGGTTGATGACTTCCGCGATAAAGTGGTCTTCATTGATATGCATGCCCTTCTGGTCAGAGCATTCAAATGAAACACCGGGTCCGGAGATCTCGGTCAGTCCGTAGATATCATATGCTTTAATACCAAGCTTCTCTTCGATATCATGGCGCATCTCTTCCGTCCATGCTTCGGCGCCAAAGATACCGGCCTTGAGTTTGATCTGGTCGCGCTGGCCTCTTTCAATGATCGATTCAGCCAGATAAGCCGCATAAGAGGGTGTGCAGCACAGGATCGTCGCGCCGAGGTCCACCATGAACTGGATCTGCCTGTCGGTGTTGCCGGATGACATGGGCAGGGTAAGAGAACCAAGCTTATGGGAGCCGCCGTTCAGTCCGGGACCGCCTGTGAAAAGACCGTATCCGTAGCAGACCTGTACGACGTCTTCATTTGTCCCGCCGGCGGCTACGAGTGCCCTGGCGCAGCATTCTTCCCAGAGATCCACATCATGCTGGGTATAGAACGCGACGACGCGGCGGCCGGTCGTTCCGGAAGTGGACTGGATCCTTACACAGTTCTCAAGAGGTTCAGCCAGAAGCCCGTAGGGATATGCGTCACGCAGATCATCTTTTGTAAGGAACGGCAGGAGATGCAGGTCTTCGATCCCGTGTATGTGTTCCGGCCTGACACCGGCTTCGTCCATCTTTTTCCTGTAGTAAGGGACGTTGTTATATACACGTTCCACTGTCTTTACGAGTCTTTCACTCTGCCATGCGATCATCTGCTCTCTCGATGCGCATTCATGCTCCCTGTCGTAATACCTTTCCATTTTCACTTTGACTTCTGTCTCCTTTCTGACTGACTCATCCTCCGAAACGCTGTGCTGCCAGGTTCCCGAACTTGGTCTGCTGCGGGATCCACTGCAGTTCCACCGTACCGATAGGACCGTTGCGCTGTTTGGCGATGATGATCTCCGCGATCCCCTTCTTTTCGGAATCTTCGTGGTAGTAATCATCACGGTAAATGAACATGACTACGTCCGCATCCTGCTCGATTGCTCCCGACTCTCTAAGATCCGACAGCATGGGCCTGTGGTTGGGCCTTGCTTCCACGGCACGTGAAAGCTGCGACAGGGCGACAACGGGGACTTCAAGTTCTCTTGCCAGTCCCTTGAGCGAACGTGATATATCCGAAATCTCCTGCTGTCTGGAGTCACCGGCCCTGGTGCTCCCGCTCATCAGCTGGAGATAATCGATCATAATAAGGTCCAGGCCGTAATCCATTTTGAACTTACGGCACTTTGAGCGGATCTCGGGGACGGTAATGGCCGGTGTGTCGTCTATCATCAGGTTGCTTTCCCCGATGATGCCGGCACCTTCCATCAGGTCGATCCATTCCTGCTCATTGAGTTCGCCGGTCCTGATCTTCTGCGCGTCAACATGCGAGACCATGGAAAAGAACCGGTTCATGAGCTGTTCTTTTGACATTTCGAGGGAAAAGATCGCCACATGGGCGTTGTTCCTGAGGGCCGCGTATTCGGCTATGTTTAAGGCAAGGGCGGTCTTTCCCATGGAAGGCCTGGCAGCCAGGAGGATCAGATCCGATTTCTGGAGTCCGGCCAGTCTGGAATCCAGATCCGTAAACCCGGTCGCTACACCGGTGATACTGCCCTTTGTTCGGGAAGCTTCCTCGATCCTGGCCATTGCCGACAGGACGACTTCCCTGATCGGTACGAAATCCTGCGCGCCTCTCTTCTTGGAAAGATCAAAGATCTGCTTTTCGGCATTATCCAGGATGTCCTCCAGTTCCTTTGCCTGGGCATAGCAGTCGGTCTCTATGCTTTCCGAAGCCCTGATCAGGCGTCGGAGCAGCGCTTTCTCCGCAACGATCGAAGCATAGGCTTTAATATTGGCCGATGTCGGGACCGCCCTGATCAGTTCGCCGAGTACTTCCGCGCTGTAGAGTTCCGGCGGGAGATTCTTCTCCTTCAGACAGTCCTGCAGCGTCACCGGATCGACGGGCGTATTTTTATGAAACAGTTCCACGATGGCGGCAAAGATGATACCGTTCTGCCTTGAATAAAAATCCGCCTCTGTCAGTATGTCCGAAGCCGTCTGGATCGCAGCCTGGTTCATGAGCATCGATCCGAGCACAGACTGTTCCGCCTCGATCGAATGGGGCATTATTCGTGCAACAGTATCCCGCTCCGCTGACGCCGGCGCGGTGTATCCTTCCTGGGGCATATCCGGACTCTTTCCTTACTTTTCCTTTACGAGCACGTACAGACGGCCGGTCACTTAGGGATGAAGCTTGATGGGTACTTCGAACATCCCGAACGAACGGATGGGCTCTTCGATCTGGATCTTCTTCTTATCCAGCTCCAGACCGTGCTGGGCCGCAGCGGCTTCCGCGATCTCCTTGGCGGAAATGGAACCGAAGACACGGTCACCTTCCCCGCGCTTCATGGAGACAGTGATCTGGGCGGATTCCAGTTTTACGGCCAGTTCCTGTGCCTCCGCAAGCCTCTGGGCTGCCAGTTTCTCTTCATGCGCCTTCTGCAGCTTGATATCGTTCCTGTTCTTCTCGGTAGCTTCCACTCCGAGCTTTTTCGGCAGGACATAATTCCTTGCATAGCCGCTGGCCACTTCCACTATCTCGCCCTTTTTCCCGAGGGATTTGACATCCTGCAGCAGTATAACCTTCATTTAAAGTTCTCCTTCCTCTATAAGCGCATCGATCGTCTGTTTGAGCACGCCGATCGCTTCCGCAATGCTGACATCTTCCATCTGGCAGCCGGCCACGTTCATATGGCCGCCTCCGCCGAGCCTTTCCATGATCACCTGGACGTTGACCTCGTCTATGGATCTGGCGCTGATAAAGATCTGGTTCCGGAACTCGGTCAGTACAAAACTGCCTTTTACGCCCCTGATGTTGAGGAGCTCGTTCGCGGCCTGCGCCCCGATAACGGTAGGATTCTGCAGATCGTGGCTCTGGCAGGTCGAGATGGCGTAAGCCCCTTTGTATATCTCAGCCTGGGACACCGCATCCGCCCTGGCCTTATACTCGTCAACGTCTTCCCTGAACAGTTTCCTGACCCTGGTCACGTCCGCGCCGCTGCGGCGCAGAAATGCCGCCGCTTCAAATGTCCTGACGCCCGTTTTGCTGACGAAATTGTTGGTATCCAGAACGATACCGGAATAAAGGGCATCCGCCTCTTCCGGCCTTATCTTAATGTTGCCGCCGATGTATTGGAGGATCTCCGACACCATTTCGCAGGCGGACGAAGCATAGGCTTCGATATAGGAAAGCGTCGCGTTCTGGATGACTTCCGAACCCTGCCTGTGGTGGTCGAGCACAACGATCGATTTGCACATCCTGAGCAGATCGGGACATTCCGTGATACCGGGCCTGGAAACATCCACCACGACCAGCGCGGCGTCGTCTCCGACCGATTCGATCGCCTGCTGCGAATTGATCAGCAGGTCATCGGGATACTCGGGATTATTGCGGAACCGGGCAAGCAGCGGTCCGAGGGCTGCCGTCGTCTCGTTGATGACGACGTGGGCAGGCCTTTCGAGGGACCTGGCTATCCTGTAAATACCCATCGCCGCGCCGAAACTGTCCGCGTCGCCGAGCCGGTGGCCCATGATATAGACGGTATCCCTGGCGGATATGATCTCCTTGAGCGCCTCCGTCTTGACCCTAGCCTTGACCCTCGTGTTCTTTTCGACCTGCTGTGTCTTGCCGCCGTAGTAGAACATGTTGTCGGGGGTCTTGACGACGGCCTGGTCGCCTCCCCTGCCGAGCGCCATATCGATCGCGTTCCTGGCGAATTCGTTGCACTGGGCGTAGCTCAAAGCGTCGACACCGATGCCTATGCTGATGGTCACGGCCATTTCATTGCCGATATTGACCGTTTTGACATCCGACAGCAGTGAAAAATGATCTTCCTGGAGGTCCCTTAAAGATTTCTTACGCAGGATGATCTGGTATTTGTCTTTTTCAGTCTTGATGCACAGTCCGTCACAGGCGGCGATATACTTATTGACCTTGCGGTCGATCAGCGCCACGAGAAGGGATCTGCGTACATCCTCGACACTGTCCAGCGCCTCATCATAATTGTCTATATAGATATATCCGACGACCAGCGACTGGTCGTCCACTTCCTTGATGGCAAGCCTTGTCGCCGTTTCGTTGAACAGGTACATGGCGATCAGCGCGCCTCTGTAATCCGTCGCTTCGATCACTTCGGTATCATTGATCAGGTCTTCGATGGAGACCCTCTTCATAATGACCGAATATGTACTGTCTTCAAATTCTACCGACTGGTCGCTCTGGGGAGATTCATCCGTAGGAAGAGCATCCTTGGTGATGGATGCAAAGATGGTCGTGATGGATTTATGATAATTCTTTTCTTTGTGAGTGACTTCCCTGAACCGGTCATTCATCCAGATCAGATGACCGCTGTCATCCAGCACCGCGTACGGAACGTCGAGCTCTTTTAGAAGCTGTTTCTGGATCTGTCCGTATTCTGCCGCAAAACTCACCAGTTCATGCAGCAGCTTTTTCTTGCTCTGGAAGTACCTGATCAGAATGACGGTCAGATAGATCACAAGCGCGACTGTCATAATGATACCGGACGGCCAGTGGATAAAGAGGATCAGTATATCCGCCGCAACCAGAAGTATACTCATCAGGACCGGTGTTTTAAACGCCAAAAGGAGATAGCCCTTCATTTTCACCGAATCATTCATAAGCCTGTTCTTCCCCTGTATAAGATGCCGGTGCAGTAAAGCATTGGCTGCCTTTAGCCTGCGGTCCCGGTAAGCCCTCATAAGAAAGCTTCTTACCAGTATACCATAACCATAGGCAGAGTTGCCAGAGCCTTACTCCTGCAGGATACTGACGCTTCCGTACAGGACTATATCCGAACCGGAAGGGCTGCATGTGACACGCAGTCTCCCGCCCGGTTCATTAAAGACCGCGTCGGTCCCCATGCCGGATCTTTGTGATAGAAAGAAACCTGCTGCCGATGTCCCGCTGGCACAGGAGTTCTCCCAGAAGACGGTGCCGCTGCCAGGGACATAGACAAGCGGTGTCAGCCTGTACCCGTCTTTATCCTTTTCAAGGAACATAAGTCCAAGGCCGCAGAGGGACAGTTCGCGGCACCAGGTCTTCGCCGCTTCCTCCGCGGCAGCCGGCTCGCGCATAAGGAAAAAAAGCGCCGTTCCCTGCTCGATAATGATGTGGGAAATGCCCTCCATCCCGACCAGTACAGCATTTCCATGGATCGGGCCAAAGGACAGATCCGTTCTTTTTATGGAAAGGATCCCGGGCATATGGACCGCACCGTAAAAGCTTTCCGGCTTATCTCCCTGTGTGATATCTGCCCGGACCGGGCGTGACGTCCCGGATACATCAAGCAAAACTGTTCCCGCCCCGTTTTCACTGTTCCTGTAAAAGTATAAAGCCGCGGCGCTCATCGAGGCGTTGCCGCAGAACTCCCCGCCCGCCATGCGGAGCCCGATCCGGAGTCCGGGTGCGGGGCCGTTATTTTCCTCCGGTGAAGGAAAGCGCACAAAACCGACCTGCTCCACTTCCGGGTGACGCAGCATCAGTTCCCTTGCCGCGGCAGGCTGCTCCTCAATACTGACGGGGCTTTCGACCAGAGCTGTTATATTTCCGGTCGGATCCAGGATCGTATACTCCATCCCTCTTATCTCTCAAACACCCGCAGGAACTGTCTGGTCCTTTCCTCTTTGGGATCGTCAAAGACTTCCTTCGGATCGCCCTGCTCTACGATAACACCGCCGTCCATGAACAGCACCCTGTTGCTGACAGCTTTCGCAAAAGGCATTTCATGGGTGACCACGACCATGGTCATCTTTTCTTCGGCCAGCTGGCGGATGACCTTCAGGACTTCCCCGGTCAGCTCCGGGTCCAGCGCTGATGTGGGTTCATCGAAGAACAGGATCTTAGGCTTCATAGCCAGCGCCCTGGCGATCGCCACTCTCTGCTGCTGGCCGCCGGAAAGCTGGTACGGATACGCCTGTGCCTTATCGGCTATGCCCATCTTGCCAAGAAGTTCCATGGCGGTCTCCTCCGCCTCATCCCTGGTCCTGTGCTGGACTTTGATCTGGGCGTCCGTGAGGTTCTTAAGGACACTGTAATGGGGGAACAGGTTGAACTGCTGGAAGACCAGCCCGCAGTAGCTTCTGAAATGATGCAGTTCATGCTGGTGCACGTACACGGCTTTGCCGCTCTCATCCGTATAGGCGGCTTTTTCTCCCATATACAGGATCTCGCCGCCGTCTATCGTCTCAAGGAAGGTGGCACACCTTAGCAGAGTGGATTTACCGGATCCGGAAGGGCCGATGATACTGACCACTTCACCGCTGTCGACACCGAAACTGATATTCTTGATCACTTCAAGCTTATCGAAACGCTTGCGGATATTATTCATCTCAACGATCATCGTTAATCTCTCCCTGTTTCCCTTAACGGTAATAGTTCAATGCTTTTTCGATGCGTTCCATCGCGAATTCCACTGCGTAATTCGCGACGAAATAGAATACGCCGGCGATGACGAACGGCATGAACGATGTCTGGGATGCCGAGATCTGTTTCGCCAGGGAGAACACTTCCTGATAGGCGAGCGTGAACGCCAGCGAAGTATCCTTGACCAGCGTGATCACCTCATTGGTCACGGAAGGCATGATCCTCTTGATGACCTGCGGCAGTATGATCCGCATGAACGTCTGTGTCTTACTGTATCCGAGCACCTGGGCCGCTTCATACTGGCCTGCCGGGATCGATTCGATGCCGCCGCGGTATATCTCCGCGAAATATGCCGCATAGTTGAGAATAAAGCCCAGTATCAGCGCGGGAAACCGCCATCCCCTTATCGACCAGTGGAACAGGTAAAAAGGTCCGAAATACCAGACGAGCAGCTGCAGCATAAGCGGCGTCCCGCGGATAACAGAGATATAAACACGGACGATGCCGCGGATAACGGTAAAGCGCGACCGGCGAAGCAGCGCCACGATCATGCCGAGCGGCAGCGATCCGACCAGCGTGAGTACAAATATCCCGCAGGTCTTCAGCATTCCGCCGGCCATAGTTGAGAGCATGGTTGATAAGGTCATATCTGTCCCCCGTCCCGGTATGAAAGAAAAACAGCTGTGCCGCCCGCAGCCTGGGCTGCGGCGGCACAGCTGCCACATTCCGTCCGGTCAGTGATTTACGGCAGTATCAGTACTGTTCAATACCGCTTATTTGCCTAAGGTAAGGTAGTTGTAGATATCAGGATACTTCTGGCCGATGGCATCGTACGTCCCGTCGGCAACAAGCGCTTCCAGAGCCGCGTTGACCTTGTCGCAGAGTTCCTGGTCGTCCTTGCGGAATCCGATCGCATACTGCTCGCTGCCCAGTTCTTCATCCAGATAAGCGAAATCGGTCTCGCCGCTCATCAGGTAATTGCCGCTGGTAACATCGATCGCGATGGCGTCGATCGCGCCGGCCTTAAGGTCGTTGAAGGCGATCGTATAGGTCTCATACACTTCCAGGGAACCGAAAGTCTTCGCCAGTTCCGCCTGGCCTTCTTCATCGTTCAGAAGATCATAAGCAGACGTGGATGTCTGGACGCCGACGGCTTTGCCTTCCAGATCGGCAAGAGAGGCGATCCCGGAATCTTTTTTGACCATGATCATCTGGGTGTTGTCGGAATACGGCATGCTCCAGAGATAGTCGTCTTCACGGCCGTTGACCGTGAAACCGGACCAGATGCAGTCGCAGCTGCCGGCATTTAATTCAGCGTCTTTTGCGTCCCAGTTAAAAGGTACCGCTTCATATGTCCAGCCGTAATACTCACAGACAGCCTGCGCCATCTCGACATCGAAGCCGCCGGTCTGGCCATTGTCATCGATATAGGAATACGGCGGATAATCGAGATCAAAACCATGTTTGAAAACGAAGGTTCCTTCGTCCCCGGCAGGTGCCGCTTCTTCGGAAGCCGCAGCTGTTTCCTCAACCGCTTCGGCAGGCTGCGCCGCGGGAGCTGCCGCAGGGATAGCCGTGCAGCCGGCAAATACCGCTGCTGTCATTGACAGTGCCAGGATGCATGCAAGTGTTCTTTTCATAATGTTTGGATTCTCCTCTTTGTCTGTACTGCTTCCGCCACAGATACGGCACAAGCATCGAATACGAATACTGCATCATAGTAGCACACTAAAGTGCGCCGTGTAAAGAGAAAAAGCAGCACACCCCGGAGGATATGCTGCTTTCGTTCCTTTAATAATTCAGTCCGATCCCGGCTTAAGTCTTATCTCTCGGAATAAGGCATGATCGCCAGGTGGCGCGCACGCTTGATGGCGCTGGTCAGCGCTCTCTGGTGTGTAGCGCAGGTACCTGTGATCCTGCGGGGAAGGATCTTGCCGCTCTCGGAAACATACTTGCGGAGCTTTGCAGCATCCTTATAATCGATCTTATTGTCTTTTCCGCAGAAAACGCAGACTTTTCTCTTTCTATGGAAGCCGCCTCTCTTCTTGAAAGGAGCATCTTCTCTCTCAAATGCCATGGTCTACCTCCAATGTAATGATTGTTCAATCTTCTTTGCCCGGACCGGAGCCGCCTGCCTCTTATGAAAAAGGAAGTTCCTCATCGATCCCTTCAGGAATGTTCATGAAGCCGTCAATGGGATCCGAAGCACCCTGTCCGGCATTTCCAAAGCCGCCGGAAGGAGCGCCAAAGCTCTCACCGCCGAAACTGTCATTCCCCGGGAAGGATGAACCCTGCCCCTGGGAAGCGTTCCTGCTCTCAGCAAATTCCTGATCATCTACAACGACATCCGTCGTATAGACCTTAACGCCGTCCTTATTGACATAGCTGCCGGTCTGGATACGTCCGGATACCGCTATCTTGGTTCCTTTGTGGAAATACTTTTCCGCGAACTCGCCTGCCTTGCCGAATGCAACACAGGAAATGAAATCAGCGGAATTTTCACCGTCATTACTGCGTCCGCGCCTGCGGTCTACCGCAAGGGTATATCTCGCGATCGCCATCGGCTGTTCGCCCTGGCTGTAGCGGACATCAGGATCTCTGGTTAAACGTCCCATCAGAACTACTCTGTTCATAAAGTCCTCAACTTTCTGTTAGGCTTCGTCCTGTTTGACGCACAGATAACGGATGACATTGTCCATGATGCGCATGCGGCTCTCGATCTCGGCAATGGCTGAGCCTTCTGCCTCGAAATGGATGAAATAATAGAAACCCTCATCCATCTTCTTGATGGGATAAGCGAGTTTCTTCTTTCCCCAGTCGTCTGTTTCGCCGACAACGCCGCCGAATCTTTCTACAAGACTCTTGCAGTTAGCAACTACGGCAGCACGTGCTTCGTCATCGATCTGCGCATTCACAACAACGGCTAACTCATACTTATTCATGCTTTTTTACCTCCTTTTGGTCTCTGGCCCTTACCTCCTGCGGTAAGAGCAAGGAAATCGGGATATAACCCGCGGAAATGTATCATAACATACTGAAATTAAAATGTCCAGATGTTTTCAGAGGCTCAGCGTATCCTGACCGCGGGATTGCCGGCCCAGACTTCATCGTCGCCGGCATCGCTGCGTAAGACGCTGCCCGCACCGACGACGGCCCTTTTCCCGACCGTTACGCCCTTAAGGATGATGCAGTCCGCGCCGATAAATGCATCGTCCATGATACGCACCGGCGCACTTTTCCCCGGATTTTCAAAAGAAGCGGCACGCTCCTTATGGTCCAGGGGATGAAAGTCCGTGTCCCAGATCCTGCATCCGCCGCCGATCATGACATTGTTCCCTATGACGACCGTATCCGCCGATACGATGCAGGTATTGGATATCCCGACATTTTCGCCGATCTCTATCCTGCCGCTGCCGATCGTTCTGAGCACGCACCTCTGGGATGAGAACGGCGAGATCAGATTGTAAGATGCGCCAGAATTGCAGGAAAATCCCCTTCCTATGAAAATACTGCCTTTACGGCTGCGCCTGACCTTTATGATACCGTCCATAACGCCGGGCTTTCCGGACAGTCTGACCCCGTGCAGCGCAAACAGCGACCTGTTGATCAGATACTGGCATTTCCGGCGAAAGGCCCGCAGCCATAATGCCGGTATTTTTACGACGTCCCGGATGCTCATATATTAGAAAAGACCTCTCCGATCGGAGCACTGATGAGCAGGTCGGCATATGCGTCCCTGCCCGTGGGGGACATGTTGATCACGACCAGTTTGCTGCCCCTGAAATAATCGATCAGGCCGGCCGCCGGATAGACCACGAGACTGGTCCCTCCGATGATCAGTACGTCCGCCCTGCTGATATATTTGACTGCCTTTGATACGACCTTGTCATCCAGCCCTTCCCCGTAGAGGACGACGTCGGGCTTGATCCTTGCGCCGCAGCTGCAGTGGGGAACCGCTTCCGTTTCCAGCATTCTTTCCAGGTCATCAAGGCCGTAGAACTTTCCGCATCTTTCACAGTAATTGCGCTGGATGCTTCCGTGCAGTTCCAGGACTTCCTTTGAACCCGCCAGCTGGTGAAGGCCGTCTATATTCTGTGTGACCACAGCTTTCAGCTTCCCCTGCTTCTCAAGTTCAGCCAGCTTCAGATGCGCCGCGTTCGGCTTCACATCCTTTATGATCAGCTTATCCTTGTAGAAGCGGAAGAATTCCTCCGGCTTGTTCACATAGAAACCGTGGCTCAGGATCTCTTCCGGAGGATAATCGTATTTCTGGTGATAAAGCCCGTCGACCGACCTGAAGTCGGGGATCCCGCTCTCGGTGGAGACGCCGGCTCCCCCGAAGAACACGATGTTGGAGCTTTTCTCAACGATCTCTTTCAGTTCCTGCGTTTTCTTCAGCTGATATTCATCCATCGCCGGATCTCCTTTCCGGGTTTATAAATGACTGCTGCCGGGCTGTACAGACATGCCCGGCGCATTAGCGAGCGGCCGGTACTTATGCGCCGTCCTTTGGCGCATTATGTACCGCTGCCAGCGAGGTATAGCGAGAGCGTGCCCGGGCAGTCTGAACGGCCCGGCAGCAGTGTATTTGTATTCTATTTACCCCTCCATGCCATATCCGGCAAGGAAAGCTTTTTCGTTGATCTCGACCGTCTTCGGCGGCACTTTCTCCGAAATCACCTTCAGCCATTCTTCCCTGGTGAAGTCCATATGCCTGGCGGCAAGTCCGAGGACGATGTTGTTGAATACCCTGGAGTTGCCAAGGCGGAGCGCCTCTTCCATCGCGCAGACCCTGTAGACTTTATGGCGTGTGGACAGGTCTTCGATGATATTCTCCGGATAGGCGGTCTGCCCGGTAACGACCGTGATCGGGTCTATGCGCCAGTCGTTGATGATCATGACGCCGTTGGGCTTCAGGAAATGCTCATAACGCAGTGCCTCCAGACGTTCGAAGGCAATGATCAGGTCAGCCTGACCTTCCTCCACGATCGGCTCGGCCACGCTCTCGCCGTATCTGACGAAAGTGACGACGCTGCCGCCGCGCTGCGCCATTCCGTGTACTTCCGAGATCTTTACCTCATATCCGGCATTTTCCATAAGGCCGCCGAGGATCCTGCTTGTGAGGAGTGTTCCCTGACCGCCGACGCCGACGATCATAATGCTCTTGGTCATCACCGTTCCTCCTTCCTTATGGCATCGAACTTACAGAGGCTCATGCACAGGCCGCAGCCGTTGCACATGGTCTCGTCGATGAAAATGCTGCCGTCTTCATTCTTTGTCAGCGCAGGACATCCCGGGCGCAGGCAGGCGCCGCAGTGTTTGCACTTTTCGGGAAGCGCAACGCACTTATACGGGAATTTCTGTCCTTTCAGGAGTGCGCAGGGATATCTCATGATGATGACGGAGAGTTCGTCCCTTGCCGTCTCTTCTCTCAGGACGCGCTCGACTTGTGCGATATCGAAGGAATCGACCGTGATGACATTCTTCACGCCGATCCCTCTGCACAGGGAAGTGAAGTCCACGGCGGGGACCTCTTCGCCCATCAGGGTCCTGCCGGTCCCGGCGTGGTCCTGATGGCCGGTCATGCCCGTGGTCCTGTTGTCAAGGATGACGACCGTACCGTGGGACTGGTTGTATACCATATTGACAAGGGAATTGATCCCGGTATGCATAAATGTGGAATCGCCGATCACGGCTACCCAGTTTTTGATATAGTCATGGCCTTTGGCCTTTTCCATGCCGTGAAGGGAAGAAATGCTGGCGCCCATGCAGATCGTTGTGTCGATGACCGAAAGCGGTGCCTGTGCTCCGAGAGTATAACAGCCGATATCGCCGGCCGCATGGAGCTTCAGCTTTGCCATGACGGAGAACACCGCACGGTGGGGACAGCCGGGGCACAGGATCGGGGGTCTGGCGGGAGCGCTGCCGGCAGGCATGACAGCGCCTGTCTCGTGCAGCACTCTTTCCCTGAGCATATTCGCGCTGTATTCGCCCTGGATGGTAAATACATCCTTGCCGAAGCACCTGATGCCCATGGCCCTGACCTGTTCTTCGACGACAGGTTCAAGTTCTTCAAATATATAGAGGGTATCTACCTTCGATGCAAATTCCCTGATCAGCTTTTCGGGCAGCGGGTTGACCATGCCGAGCTTTAAGATGCTGGCATCGGGACATACTTCCTTTACATACTGGTAGGGAATCCCTTCCGTGATGAAACCGACCTTTTTCCCGTCCAGCTCCATGGGACCGTACTGAACGGTGTTGAGCGGGCTCGTCTCCGCAAATTCCGCCAGATCTTTCATGCGCTGTTCCACGACGAGATGGCGGTTCTTTGCCATGGCCGGCATCATGACGAATTTGGCGATATTGCGTTCATAAGGCTTGTCTTCAGGAACGACCCTGTCCTCACACTCGACCATGGTCTGGGAATGGGCCAGCCTTGTCGTGGTCCTTACGACTACCGGGGTATCGAAACGCTCCGAGATCTCAAAGGCGGCCTTCATGTAATCCTTTGCTTCCTGGGAATCCGAAGGTTCCAGGACCGGCAGGATCGCCGCCCTTGCGATCCTCCTGGTGTCCTGTTCATTCTGTGAACTGTACAGGCCCGGATCATCGGCAACGATCATGACCATACCGCCGTTCACGCCGGTGTAAGACGCCGTGTAAGTCGGGTCCGCCGCCACGTTGAAGCCGACATGCTTCATCACGGCCATCGAACGCACACCGGAGATGGACGCGCCTATTGCGACTTCCGTCGCCACTTTTTCGTTGGGAGCCCATTCGACATAAACGTCCGGAAGCTTGACCAGTTCTTCGGAAACTTCCGTACTGGGCGTGCCCGGATAAGCGGACGATACCTTGACGCCGGCTTCCCAGGCTCCTCTAGCAAGTGCTGCATTTCCCAGCAGCATCATTTTTTCACTCATATTTCCTGCCATTCCGAAGTGCACTTTGCTTGTGTGCTCTTCCTGCTTTCATAATTTATGCTTCACAGATAGTGTGGATCCATCCCTCGGGAGCTTCGATCCTGCCGAGCTGGATGCCGGTAAGCGTATCGTAAAGCTTCTGCATGACAGGGCCCATCTTTTCCATGCCGCTCTCGAACCAGATGTCTTTGCCGTGGTCATAGATATGACCGACCGGTGAAATAACGGCAGCTGTTCCGCACAGGCCGCATTCCTTGAACTCTCCGACTTCCGAAAGGTATACGTCGCGTTCCGTTACTTTCAGGCCGAGATAATGTTCCGCGACATATTCGATCGAACGGCGGGTGATGGAAGGAAGGATACTGTCGGACCTGGGGACGACAAGGTTGCCGTCGCCGTCGGCGAACAGGATATTCGCGCCGCCGGTCTCTTCGATCTTCGTCCTGGTCCCGGGATCAAGATAGATATTCTCGGAGAAACCTTCGTTGTGCGCGGTCACGATGGCATGAAGGCTCATGGCATAGTTGAGGCCCGCTTTGATATGGCCTGTGCCGCGCGGGGCTGCCCTGTCAAAATCGCTGATCTTGACGGAGATCGGCTTCGCGCCGCCTTTGAAATAGGGGCCGACCGGTGTGACAAAGGTACGGAACTGGTACTCTTCCGCAGGCTTTACGCCGATAACGGGGCTGATGCCGAAGATATAAGGGCGGATATAAAGGGAGGCTCCCGAACCGTAAGGCGGTACCCATGCGGCATTGGCCGAAACGACTTTGGTGACCGCTTCCGTGAACCTGCCTTCCGGCAGGACAGGGATCTCGAGTCTCTCGCAGGACATCTTCAGCCTGGCGTCATTCAGATCAGGGCGGAAGCAGACGATCCTGCCGTCTTCCGTCGTATAGGCTTTCAGGCCTTCGAATACGGTCTGCGCATACTGCAGGACACCGGCGTCCTCGCTCATGGCGATCATATCGTCCTGTGTCAGTCCGCCTTCGTCCCATGCCCCGTTCCTGTAGTTGCTGACATAACGCCAGTCGGCTTTGAGATAAGCAAAGCCAAGATTTGCCCAGTCGAGATTCTTTTTGTCCATTATGGCTCCTTTCAGATTCTGCATATATTAATGATTTTCATGAACAGCTTCAGACTATTGTTGGTATTATACGGCTATCTTTCTGCAATTGCCAACAAAAATGCCTTCCACTGCCCGAAAACCTCTTCTTCGCTGCAGCGCCCGGTGATCTTCATGGCTTCACGGCCCAGTCTTTCTGCCAGTTCAGGATCTTCTATCAGGCGGCAGATCGCTTCTGCCGCGGCAGCGGTATCCCGTTTCGGTACCAGCAGTCCGTTAACACCGTCGTCGATGAGTTCCGCGGGACCGCCGCAGGGGCAGTCCGTCGAGACGACAGGCAGTCCCATGCACATGGCTTCTATGATCGCGTTGGGCAGCCCTTCATAATCGGAAGTATGGGCATAGACCGAAGCTTTCGGCAGTATTTTTTCCAGATCGTCCACCGCGCCATGAATCTGTATGAACGCGGAAGCGCCGTAGTCCTTTATCTTTTTCTCCAGGATCTGCCTGGTCCCGTCTTTTTCATCCTGGCCGTAGATCTGCAGGATATGATCCGGATGCTTTTCATGGACCTGCATAAAAGCATCGATCAGCATCGCCTGGTTCTTCGGCCTGCTGATCCTTCCGCAGTGGATGACGATCTTTTCCTTCTCCGGCGGCGCTGCGATGATCTCTTTCTGTTTTTCGGGATATTTCGGGTGGACGGGGTTCAGGATCACTGTTCCGTTATCCTGCAGGAGAGGCGCGAAGAACATTTTCTGTTCCCTTGTCTGGAAGACACAGCCTGCCGCCCTTTTAAAAAGAAGCGGCACCAGTATCCTGTCCCTCAGCCCTGTATAGGAAGCGGAAGGATCCGTCCTTATGGATATGATGACGGGGATCCCCAAAGGCGCGGCAGCCATCAGCGCCCTGTAATCCACGTTATGGTCAAAGGCGATCACCACGTCGGGCTTCTCTTCCCTGAGAAAATCCCGGAGCCTTGTGATCCTCAGCATGGCTTTTCGCAGCCGGCCTTTCTTTTCATCCTCCGCGGTCAGTCCGACGTGCACCCTGCGGACTTCCGGGTCCAGTGAGAACTCATCCTCGCCCGTCCACTCCGTTGCCACGGTCACATCCTGGCCATCGCAGGCAAAACGCCCGGCCAGGATACTGGCAACTCTTTCGGCGCCGCCGCGCTCCAGACAGTTAAGATGAAATGCTATCTTCACTTTCCATCTCCTTCCAGCACTTTCATAAGGGCCTGTACGTACGCTCTGCTGCCGAATTCCTGTGCCCTGGCACAGGCATCGGCGCCCGTTTTCCTCATTGCCGCATCGTCGTCAAGAAGCGTACGGATGCATCCCGCATACCGGACATCCTCTTCGGTAATGCTGTCCGGATCATAGTCCTCCTTTTCGGAAAGCGGTCCGAAAAGGATCCCGCCCTGTCCTTTGACCGGTTCATGGTCCTTTTCGTAAAGCGGGTCCTGCCGGCACAGTGAAAGATAATCGTCCTCTTTAAGCAGGAGCTCTCTCGGGCCGGTCCTGGCATCTGACGCGACGGCAGGTAATCCGGCAGCCATGGCCTCCGCCATGGCAACGGGAAAGCCTTCGTGGTTGGACGAAAGCAGGTAAAGGTCCGACCTGCGCATGTATTTATACGGATTTTCCCTCAGCCCGGCAAAGCATACTTTATCAGCGATCCCCAGGTCTTTGCAGAGCCTTTTTCCTTTTTCAAAACTGCCGCCGCCGATGATAAGGAGCCTCAGCTCCCGCCCGCCGGGATCCTTCTGCAGAAGGTAAAAGGCTTTGATCATATGCCAGTACCCTTTCTGCGGATCATCACGGCCGACCGTGACCAGTACTCTGGCTTCAGTATCCGTACCGCCGGCTGCAGAGTCCATAAAAGGGATATCAGTTACCGGTTCGGCTGCCAGTTCCCTTATCCTGTCCGTATCGATGGGATTGAACACATAGACGCCCTTATGCAGGTTTTCGGCGACAGGGCTTATTCTCCCGTACCTCTGCCCGGCGAGTGCGAGTATGCCCCTGGAACAGCAGAGCACGGCGTCGGCCTTTTTGAAGAACAGTTTCATATGGGTGCTGTTGTCCAGATCGATCCCGCCGTGTATGCCGGCTACGATCCTGTCGCCGCAGCGGGTAAGGCAGTTGACTATATTCGCAGTGGAGCCGAAACTGTAGGAAATATCTGTTTTCTGCTCCTTTTTGAATCTCCTGACTTTCATGCAGCGGCGGATTACGTTCAGGGCCTTATTGAGCTTTCCGTCCTTTGCCGGCACGCCGATGCAGGTCACGTCCAGCCCTTCGGTATCGAAAAACCTGTCCCGGTCGTCGAAGATGAGGATATGTACTTCATAGAACGGCTGCAGGAGCCGCGCGGTCTCCACACAGACTTTCTCGAACCCTCCCTGATGGAGCATGGGACTGATCAGCAGGAGTTTTTTCTTCCCGCCGTTCTTTTGCATGGCCATTACTTCCTGTCCTCCCGCTTAAGTCCCATCAGCGCGGCATGCACCGCCCTCGCCGTTTTCGGACAGATGGCGAGCACGATGAGGTAAAGCCTGTTCTTTGCCGTCAGGTACGGGCCTTTTACGATGTCCGCGAAATGCTTCCTCAAGTAACGGACGACGTCCGTATAGACTTTATTTGAAGACTGCATATCCTTCACCGGGATATGCAAAAGATATTCCATCCTCATGTACAGTCCGAATCGCCTCGCCGCGCTCTTCAGGGAAGGAAAGCGGACGGCCAGCTCTTCCGCGCGGTCCGCATGCCCCAGTATGACGGTATAGACCGGCGGGAAATCGTCAGCCTTTGCCTTCCTCGTCATGCTGCCCGCCCTGTGGACGACCCTGTAGCCGATATACGGTATGAGGAGTATGCCGGAAAGGATGCCTGTCAGGCCCATCTGCAGTGAAAAGTCTTCTGAAAGGACGCCCTCCTCAAAAGGATGCGCCATCATGAAATCCCTGCTGCACAGCCGCGTACAGAAGGAAGAATCCCCTTTATGCATAAGGAGCGTCTTTGCGAATTCTTCGGAAGTAAGGAAAATCTCCTTATCCGGTACGCTGCAGACAGAGGGAAGTATGTTCCCGTTTTCGTCTATCTCTTCCCTGCCGGTCTGTATGAAGACAGTCCCGTCGGGATATCTGCCGCAGACGCCAAGATACGCTTCATAGAGCTGCCGGTACATATCCGGATAGATTAGGTCGTCCGAATCCACGAATCCCACCAGCTCGCCCGAAGCTTCCATTACGCCTCTGTTCCTGGCATTGGAAAGGCCTCCGTTTGGCTGCGAGACGACTTTGATCCGCGGGTCCGTCCCCGCCAGCATCCGCGCTTTCTTTTCCGTATCATCCGCAGAACCGTCATTGACCACGACGATCTCAAGAGGCGAATAGGTCTGTGCCATTATACTCTTTAAAGTGGCTTCGATCGTCGCCTGGGCGTTATATGCCGGCACGATCACCGATATCAGTTTATTCATCGATCTTCAGAAAAGGTTTGATAACCAGGGCCCTGCTCATGGGGCCTTTTGACGGGGGCATATATTCATTCCCGGCCAGCCTGCACCGGATAAAGGCAGCCAGTTCGTCCGCCGCTTTCTGCGCGTTCCATAAGTCTGCCATGGTACCGTATGCCGCCTGCCCCATTTTGAAACAACGCTCTTTTACCTGCTCCGCCGGAAGGATTCTGCCTTTGCCGTCCGAGACCAGTTTCTGTACCGCCGCATGGAATGAAGCAAAGGATTCCCTGTCATAGAGGATACCGTTACTTCCGTTTTCGATAAGAAACGGGGCTGCGCCTGCCATCGTTCCGGCCACGCACGCGCACATGCTGTTCATGGCTTCCGAAAGGACAGCGCCCCAGCCTTCGAGGTGGTTGCTGGTGAAGAAAAACAGATCGCTCTCTTCCATCAGGTCCCGGACTTTATCCGGCTCCATGAAACCGGTAAATCGGACAGTATCTTCCAGGCCGTTGTTCCTCACTAATTCCTGCAGCTCATCCTGCATCTGGCCGGAACCGACCATGTCCAGCCTGACCGGCAGGCCCGCGTTTTTCATAAAGAGCGCTTCTTTCAGCGCGTATTCCGGATGCTTGAGCGGGATGAACCTGCCCGCGAACATAAGGCGGAGCCTTTCATCAGCCAGGCGGCCTTCCCGAATCTGCAAGATCCTGTCATCGCCGTACCTGCGCAGTTCAGGAAAATAACCCCACTTGAACATCTTGTCCGGATAGGCATGGATCAGCGAAAAATCCGATGCGACATAAGCCCCCGCGCAAAGGAGGTAGGCTTCTTTGTTCCGGTAACGGATATGTTCATGATACTTCGCTAAAAGGCCCCTGGGCGAAAAACGCTTCCACTGCCCTTCCCGGTAGATCCGCTCACTGACCCGGATCACGATCTTTCCGGCGTCCAGCCTTTCACGGATCAGGTCTTCGCAGTCCGACCATCCGAACAGAGCTGCGTCACAGTCAAGGATCTGTCTGCGGATAGCCTGCTGATCATCGTACATGCACTTTAAGAACGGCAGTTCGCCCAGCGCCTTATCCCAGCCCATCCGGACCCGTTCTTCCTCCATGGGCATCAGCTGCACAAAAGTGAACTCCGTATCCGGAGCGGCCGCCATAGCCCTGCAGAACGGGATCTGGTGATGATTGATATAGTTGGAAACAAATACGATCTTCATGAAGAAACTATGCTCCGGTATATCCCGATCAGCCGTTTGAAATTGGTATCCGGATTATGCGTGACCCGTGCCCTTCTGGCGGCGGCGCCGCCCAGGATCCGGCCCAGCTCGGGTTCATAGAAGAAGGTCTTGATACCTTCCGCCAGTTCATCCACCTTTCCCGACGGGAACAGGATCCCTTCTTCACCGTCAGTGATAAGGCTCGGGACGCCCCCTACCTTTGCCGCGACTACGGGCGTGCCCAGAAGCATGGCTTCGCACATGGCGTTGGGGGAGTTCTCCAGCACGGAAGGACAGCAGAATACGTTGGCCTTCAGCATCTGCTCCTTCATCCTGCTCCCTGACAATCTGCCCAGCATGGTCACGTGTTTCGACAGATGTTCTTTCCGGATGATCTTCCTTAAGTAGGCGCCGTACCCGCTCACGGAGAGAGCCGCCGGATACTTTCTTTTCACATGCCTGTCACTCCCCACATTACCGATGATGGAGGTACCGGCAACATACAGATGCGCGTCAGGGAAGCTTTTGAGTATCTCCGGCATGGCCAGAAGGACAAAGTGGAGACCCTTTAAGGGATAATCCCCCTGGCTGACAAAGATCGTGTGCGGTTCCATTTTATCCGGGCTCCAGGCTCCGGAGTAAAAGACGCTGCGCAGCGTTTCGTTCATCGGATGATAGATCGCTTCCGGATTGATCTCGGACGCGGCCTCCCTGTCAAAGGCAGTCCTGCCGGTCACATGCATGGCAAGCCGGAGGGCTTTATATTCATTGCCTGCCCTTTTGCGGAAATTCGCCTGCTGCTGCCTGAGGGAATCGTGTCTTACGATATCCCTGAAAGTCCTTCCGCGCTGCACCGAATAAGGCAGGTCCGCCATATAGACATCAGCGATCCTGCCGCAAAGCCCCTGAAGCCCGATAAGGAGCCTGCGCGGATTGCCAAAGGCATTCGCGAAGGCAAGCGTATGGGCGAACTCTGTCCCGAACACGTGCGCCAGGTCCGGTTCAAAATCCGCAAGTATCTCTTTGAACCGTGTTTCCATGGCCGCGTTGTAGACATGGGGGGCCATCGTGTTTTCAGCAAAAGTATAAAAAGTCACCCCGTTCAGAACCGTTTTGGAATCTGCCGGGAGCGTCCCTTTTTCCGTGTGTATGCCCGGCGGCATGACAGGCATGCACACCGCCAGCGTGATATCCGTCTGTTCCCGCGTCAGTCTTTCAAAACATCCTTCCAGCCAGCCGCCGCTTCCCTGGGCTGTGACTCCTAAATGTCTTGCAAATACCGGAAGCAGAACGTTGCAAACCCATAAAACTCTCATCTGTGGTAAACCATTGTCCTGATCTTCTGATAGATCCCGGCCGTCTTCGGATCCTGTGCGATCTTCTCCCTCAGCGGCTGCAGTGTGCAGTACAGGTAAAGCCTGTAGAGAAAACGCTTTCGCGCCGGCATATATAATGCCGTGATCTTTTTATGTTCTGCTGCCGAGATCTTCCGGTTCTCTTTCGTCTCCGAAAAACCGCCTCCCTCATAGGAGGCTATCGTAAACCCAAGCGGTATCATATGCGCGCCCGCGCGGTAATGGCACCGCAGGAAATGTTCGTAGTCCGCCCTGACCGTATACTGCGTATCAAACCCGCCCGTCGGCTGCTCAAGGAGCTTTCGTTCATAGATCACAGCCTGGTGGCTGGGGATATTGCGGTACAGAGCAAAGTCATCCATGACAGGTTTGGCGGCAGCGATCTGCCCCGTTGTCTTTTCGATAACGTCGCCGTAATAGATGAGCGGCCTGCCGTCACTGTACTTTTTCTCTTCCCTGTCCTTAAGTATACGCTCTTTAATATGAAGAAGCGTATCGTTATCGGCAAACAAGTCCCCGCAGTTCAGGAAGTAAAGAAACTCTCCGCGCGATAAGGCGGCAGCCTGGTTCATTCCGTCATAAATGCCCCGGTCAGGGGATATCCTTACCGTGAACCCTCCGTCCGGCATCAGCCTGCCGACATCTTCCAGCCCGTCTGCGGAGCCGTCTTTTGAACCGGCATCCTTCACGACCACTTCAAAATCGCGGCAGGACTGCGCGGCAATATTAAGCAGCGTATCCTTAAGCTTCCCGCCCGCATTAAAGCTGACAACTATAACCGAGAATAATGGGCTCTGTCTCATCTGCATATCTGTTTTCAATACCGTTGGTCATTCCACTATAACGTCCGGCAGGTCGTGGAACAGGAACGTCCTGTAAGGCAGGAGGCTGATATCAGGCGACCATGCCTTATACAGGAACGCGGCAAAATACAGTACCGCCGCAGCAAAGACAGCAGCCCTGAACCTGCGGTACATCTTTTCGTCCCTCTCCCGTACATACGAAAGTATCTGCGGGATATAAAAAATGTGCGTGATCGTCAGGTAATGGCCGATCCTGGAGATCTCCGGCACGAACCAGCCGAAAACATAAATGGCAAGCGCCATATAATTCATCCTGGCATAATAATGGTCAATAATACTCTCCCCGGTGATCCTCTTTATGCCGGGCGTCCCCCTGCCGCCGCAGAAATATACCGCGAGCACGGCGAGCAGCAGGATGGCCAGACATCTGGCGATACCGGCATAGCCGGGCCTTGCCGCTTCGAAGAAACCGGTCCCTTCATAGGACGGATACAGCCTCAGGAACACCCCCGTCCAGAACGACCTGAACAGGGAAAGCACCGCGCCGGCAGCCGTCACCACAATAAGTGGGACTCTTTTCCATCTGATCATGCACAGCGGATACAGAAGGAAAAGTACCAGGGCGGATTTATGGAAGGAAGCCGCCGCTGCTATCGCGATCACGAACCAGGCATATTCTTTCCTGCGTATAAAGCCAAGTGCAAGAAGCGCGATCGAAAGGGCAAGGTAATACCGTACCGTGTTGTAACAGTTAAAGTAATAACCGAACAGCATGAAGAGCGCAAAAGAAGCGGCAAGATCCTCTGCCTCCCTGAATATGGCCTTCAGGAAGATAAACAGGGTCACAGCCGCAAAAACAGCAAAGACCAGCAGGTAGTTCTCATAGCCGCACAGGCCGTATATCACTCTGACGACGGTATTGAACCCCCATTCGGTCGGGACATAGGCATTGCTGACGACAAGATGCATGAATGCGGCATAACGGTAATAATCATTACCGATGCCCTGCCGGAGGGCGGCGGGCACAAAGAGAAGAAGGAAAAGAAATATGACCGCTCCTCTCCTTCTTACACCTGCCGGCAGCATACCGGCATATCCTGCTGTAATGACCGCCAGGACGGCGATCGCAATATAGATCAGGACGCTCATCAGCCTTCCGACATTCCCTTTTTCATCAGCCTGTACGCTTCCAGCGGCTTTATCGAGGTACACATCTGCTTCCTGTGCCTTAACAGGAACAAAGCCGCAAAGGGCTTCTTCATGGCTCCATACAGATATTTATACAGGACTCCCCTGTCATAGAAGAATTTTTCATTATATCCCGTAAACCAGGTGGAATCCGGCCCGCCGTCCCCGCGCCTGTCCTCGTGCCCGATATTGACCGGGACACCGTATATCTTCATGCCCTTTTTCAGACAGTCATGGATAAAGAGCGTATCTTCCCCGTTAGAATATTTCGCGCCGCCGCCGAACAAAAGCGAAAAATATACGTTGGCTTTCCGTATGCTCTCCGTCCGGACACACATACTGTATGTAGGATACCGCCCGTAATTGTACCAGCGTACCCTTTTATGCCTGATATTCTCATAAGTCCTTCTGCTCTCTACCGCGGACACGTTGAACATGAGGATATCGGCTTTGGGGTTGCGGTCGAACTCGCGGAGCACCTTTTCCTCGTAATCATCGTCATAGATGATATCATCGTCCGAGAACAGCGCGAACTCACAGACCGCCCGCATGAGCGCGTTGTTGCGGTTGAGGCCGACGCCTTTTTCCGCAAAATTATATGCCCTGATCCTGCGGCCTTTCCGCGTAAACTCCTCGAAGGAGATCTCCTGGCACTGATTGCAGATGATTGCCGATGTGCTGAGGTTCATGTGTTCGGCCAGCATGATCGGGTTCTCGCGGACGCAGGCGACCAGGACTTCCAGCCTGCCGTCCGGCTTTGCCAGTTCCTCGGGATCCACCGCCTTATAATCGTTTATACTCCTCATAACCTGTAATACCTGTCCAGGAACTTTTCATCACCGCCGGTGATCATGGTTACGATCCTGCTCTCTTCCGCAGCCATCCGCAGTCCGGATATCATTCTCCGTACAGCAGCGCCTTCATCTTTGCCGCTGTGCAAAACGGCGATGATGCAGGGCGCGTTTTTCCCCGCGGCTTCCCCCGCATCAGCCGGCAAAAGCTGCAGGTCTTCCCCCGCAGCGGCCTTTATCATACTGACGGCAGCGGCAGCATCTTCCGCCCCGCCTGCCGATACAGCCAGCGCGCCTTGTGCTGCCGGACCGGAAAGTGCGCCGGCCAGCGCTTTATTCCATTTTGAATCTTTCCCGTCCGTGTCCCGGCAGACTATGCCGGCACAGGGAATGTCATAAAGATATTCCGCTTCTTCCGGTGTGTATACAGCCAGCCTGACGGCTTCATACAGCCACAGGCCCGCCGCGCCGAAGATGAGGCCGAGAAACGCGCCAAGAAGCGCCGCGTTCCGCGAACGGTCATTTATCCTTGTTTCCTTGACAGGATCCGAAGACAGGAACTCGATCGAATCGAAGCCTTCCGTATGGCTCCCGAAATCGGTAACGGCACCGTTTACGGCCGCGGCCAGCCGGCCGGCCAGTTCCGCGTCATCCGCCCTGACGGTCACCGTCATAAGGCGGATATCCGAAAGGATCTCAGCCGTCACATGCTCCCTGACGAGCTGTTTTGCTTCCTCCTCATCCGTTCCGAGCCGGGATGCGATCCCCCTGGTCAGTACGGGATGGGCCGAGAGAAGGTCAGTCCATGTAGCGCCGTTGTACCAGTCCGCCAGATGGGCATCCGGCCCGCCGGTAAAGTTGATATAAAGCTTGGACACCTGTTCGTAGGTATGTGTGTTTCCGATCCTGACGGCTGCCAGATATCCGCAAAGCATAAGCGCCGCGCCCAGCAGCATACAAAGAGGCACCACCCAGATCCGCCTCAGCGCGCGCAGATATATCCCCCGTTCGATCACGCCGTCACTTTTCATCCTGTTCATACTCCTGTGCCGTAATGCTGCCCTCGGATACGCCCTCGGTACTCTCCGGCTGGAAGAGTATCTTCAGCGTAAGGAGCATCAGCTTAAGGTCCAGCCATACCGAATAATTCTGGATATAGCTCAGATCCAGCTTCAGTTTGTCATAGGGCGTCGTATTGTATTTGCCGTAAACCTGGGCGTAGCCCGCCAGTCCCGCCTTTACTTTCATCCTGAAGACGAACTCCGGCATTGTTTTTACATACTGTTCTATGATCTCGGGCCTTTCGGGCCTGGGTCCCACAAAGGACATATCCCCGGCGAGGATGTTGATCAGCTGCGGCAGCTCGTCGATCCTGACTTTGCGTATGAACCGGCCGACCGGGGTGATCCTGTCGTCGCCCACACTGGAGAGCCTGGCTATGCCGTCTTTCTCCGCGTCGGTGCGCATGCTCCTGAATTTGATGATCTCAAATTCCTTCTGTCCTATCGTACACCTGACCTGTTTGTAGAATACGGGACCTTTGTCATAGAGGTGCACTGCCAGGGCCGTGATGAGCATGACCGGCGATGCGATGATCAGCAGGATAAGGGCGCAGGTCACGTCTATGGCCCGCTTCGCGAGTCTCTGCAGAAAGGTCAGCGGGTATTCCCTTGTCATATAGATCGGCGTATCGAACAGGTGCAGGCTCGAAGAACCGGAAAGCAGCACATCCGGGATCTTGGGCATCGTGTACATGCGGATACCTTTCCCGTAGCAGTACTTGATCAGCCTGTTGCGTTCAGCCGTCGGCAGGTCCCAGAGGGCGGCTGCCTCATATCCTTTATCCAGCTCCTCCATGACCGTATCCAGTCCTTCGCTGATACCGATACATTTCCTGATGTCGAACCGCTCGGGGCGGCTCTCGAATTTATGCAGGATGCGTTCGACGGAACGGTCGCCGTGGATCAGGAGGACCTTCTTCGGCGGAAAGGTCCTTTTATACATGTCGTCACAGAAAAAGATCCAAACGACGGATACCGCGCACTGGATCAGCATCATCAGGAGTATGAACCTGACCCGTACAAGGCTGACTGCCATGAGGGACAGCTGAAGATAAGTGATGGCATTGACCGCGGCCAGTGAGAATACCTGGGAAAGGATCACATCCAGGGGTTTCAGGTACCCGACTTTGAAGCCGCCGTACGTCTGCATGAAAAAGATGAGCAGCACAAGATAGATCACCAGTATTACGACATGACCCTTGAAATAGAATTTCAGATTGTATCTGATCTTGGGTTCGTAATAACAGTTGATCCAGACAAAACCATAGATCGCGAGATCAACGATCAGTCCGAGGAACGGGAGCCAGAGGACGAGGATCCTTCTGACAGACCCGGCAGGATCTTTTTTTCCGGTCGCGCCATTCATATACTCTTAACCTGTATCAGTCCTCTTCTTTTACGATATATATAGGGCGTCTTTTGACTTCCAGATACGCTCTCGAAAGATAATGTCCCAGTACGCCCAGGCAGAGCAGCTGCACGCCCGATACCAGCAGTATGATACATACGAGCGAAGGCCAGCCGCTGGTCGGGTCTCCGAAGATCGCCGCCCGGACGACAACAAAAACGATCATGAAAAAGGCCAGTACGCAGAAAGCCAGCCCGATAAAGGCGACCATGGTCAGGGGGGCCGTCGTAAAGGCGGCTATTCCGTCCAGGGCATAGATGAACAATGACCAGAACGACCATTTGGTCTCCCCGTGCAGGCGCTCGACATTTTCGTATTCCACCCATCTGGTCTTAAAACCGACCCAGCTGAATATCCCTTTCGAGAATCTGTTGTATTCGGAAAGAGACAGCACGGCGTCCGCCATCTGCCTTGTCATCAGACGGTAGTCTCTGGCGCCGTCCACGATCTCGGTTTTGGAAAACCGGTTGATCAGGGCATAGAACCTCCTGGCGAAGAACGACCGGATCGGCGGTTCGCCCTTCCTGGTCACCCGCCGGGTCGCCGCGCAGTCATAACCTTCATCAATATAACCGAACATTTCCGGTAAAAGTGACGGCGGATCCTGAAGATCCGCATCCATCATGACGATATAGTCTCCACGTGATTTCTGGAGCCCGGCGTAGATGGCGGCTTCCTTTCCGAAATTGCGGGAAAAGGAAACAAGCCGGACGCTATCGTCCCCGGCGCGGAGCTTTCTGACTTCATCAACAGTCCTGTCCGATGATCCGTCGTCAATGTACAGGATCTCCGTGTCCAGATCCCTTTCCGCAAAAAAAGGATCCAGCTGCCTGACCGCTTTATAGAATTCCCCGACGTTTTCTTCTTCGTTATAACAGGGGACAATGATCGATAACAGTTTTTTCTCTTTCATCATAACCACGTTTTCCGCGCCTTAAGGCTTATCCGCCGTTTCGCACGACGGGCATATATCCGCGAGATAACATTCACCGCACCTGGGCCTTGGTGCCTTGCATATCGTCCTTCCGAAAGCGATCCCCTGCACATTGAAGGCGGACCAGTGATCCCTCGGGAGAAGCTTCTGAAGATCCGCTTCGACTTTGGCAGGATCCTCTGCCTTTGTCAGGCCGAGTTTCCTGGATATCCTGCCGACATGCGTATCCACCACGATCGCATCCTGCCCGAAAAACTGGCTGAGCATCAGGTTCGCGGTCTTCCTTCCGACACCGGGGAGCTTCGTCAGTTCCTCGAGGGTATCGGGGATCTGCCCGTCATACTGTTCTGTCAGTATCCTGGCGGAGGCGATGATGTTTCTGGCTTTGCTGTGGAAAAACCCTGTCGAATGGATATCCTGCTCGAGTTCTCCGGGGTCTGCTTCCGCGAAAGCCCTGATATCCGGATACTTGCGGTACAGGTCTTTGGTGACCATATTTACGCGCGCATCCGTGCACTGGGCCGAAAGGATAGTCGCGAACAGGAGCTGCCATGCTTTTGACGCATCGTGTTCAAGATACGTTGACGCTTGCGTTCCGTAGCGGCTGTCGAATTCTTCCAGTATCCTTTTTACGCGTTTCTGCAGCGAAACCGCCATTTATCCCACCCCCGGTCTTTAATCAGTCTATTATATCATGATTGCTCCATCAAAAATACCTGTACCGGCCGCATACGATACGGCGGGATACAGGTATTGGCGATCGTCTGTCTGCGGCGCCGGCCAAAGCCTGCCGCAGGTTTTAATGCCGGATTATAACCATATTGAAAGTCCGGGCCAAGCATGACGATACATATCGCTCGTCCCGCTTCTTGGGAATCATGTATAATAATGCACACGGATGCTGATAAACAAAGATGACAGGAAATACAAATGACTATAAACGAATATCTGAATTATACATGTGATGACAGCAAAGATCTGTTCTCCGGCCGGACCGTGCGTATAAAAAAGGGGGAAGGCAGGTCGCTGAAGGCCGGCGGGCAGTGGATCTATGACAATGAGATCGACGCCATGGACAGCGGCATTTTGAACGGCGATATCGTGCGTGTGGACGATTTTGACGGTTATGTGATGGGGTTCGGCGCCGTCAGCCAAAACTCCAGGATACGGGTGCGCATGCTCACGCGTGACAGAAATGAACGCATCACTCCCGCATTCATTGCCGGCAGGGTCCTCGATGCCCTGGATTACCGGCGGGCGCTCGGTTCCATTGCGGAAGGCGGCGATTATTCTTCCTGCAGGCTCATATTCGGTGAAGCAGACTTTCTGCCGGGCATCACACTGGATAAATATGAAGATATCCTTGTGATCGAATCCCTTTTCTACGGGCTTGACCGGTTCAAAGAACTGATCCTGTCCGCTGTGATCCGATCCCTCAGGGATAAAGAAGGCCTTACGATACGGGGCATATATGAAAGAAGCGGCGGCAAAGCCAGGTCTCTGGAAGGCCTGCCCCCTTACAGCGGGTACCTTTCGGAACCTTTTGACACAGCCGTCACTGTACGGGAAAACGGGCTCTCCTATCTCGCAGACGTTGCGGACGGGCAGAAGACCGGCTTTTTCCTGGACCAGAAACTGAACCGTCTTGCCATAAGGCCGTTCTGCCGCGGGGCCAGGGTCCTGGACTGCTTTACGCATACCGGTTCGTTCGCATTAAACGCCGCGGCTGCCGGCGCGCTCCACGTTACGGCCGCCGATATATCACAGTCTGCGCTGGATATCGCGGCCGCCAACGCAAAGCTCAACGGGCTCGAAGACAGGATCGATTTCGTCTGCACGGATGTTTTTTCCTATCTGCCGGAACTGGCCGCGTCCGGTGAAAGATTCGACGTCGTGATCCTGGACCCGCCTGCCTTCACGAAAGCCAGGGGCACGATACAGAGCGCCCAAAGAGGCTACCGGGAGATCAACCGCAGGGGCATCGGCCTTGTCAGGCCGGGCGGTTTTCTGGCGACGGCTTCCTGCTCTCACTTCATGGATGAAGAGCATTTTGCCAAAGTCATAGATATAGCCGCCCATGACGCGCACAGGCGGCTGAAACAGATCGAAAAGCGGGCACAGGCACCGGATCACCCCATCCTGTGGGGAGCGGGAAGCTCCGCGTACCTGCAGTTCTATCTTTTCCAGGTGCTCTGAAGCCTAGTCCATGTAGGAAGCCCTGTAATTGATGCACAGAAGATTGTAGATAGTGTCGATCAGGATATTGTCGGCCGCGCTGTCGAGGCCGCGGAAACGGATCATGATATCGGCGTTTTCACTGATCCCGGCCGGCGTGGACGATGAAGCGATGATGACGCACTTCATCCCGGCCTTGTGCAGACCCCTGACCGCACGGACCAGGTCCCCGTAATTCTTGGATGCAGCCAGCACCGTGACCAGCATGACGCTGCTGCCGCCCTCATATACACAGTCGCCGGGGGCACCGTGGCACTGCACCACTTTGCCGTCCATCCACAGATCGGCCTGGAACTGTCTTTTGGAATGCCCTCTGGCATACATATCGCAGAAATGCACAATATCCGCGCCGTGTATCATAGCACAGGCATTTTTCAGCGCATCCCTGTCAATCTCTTTTTTCAGATCCTCCAGTTCATGCAGGATACAGTCCAGGTAGCTGTCCGTTGCATTATCCGGATCCAGCATCGGGATCGGGATAACACGGTTATATTTGGGATAGGCATCCACGACGTCGGCGATCTGCTGTTTGAATATCCGGTATGAACTGCAGGAAAGCTTTTTGAGCAGCCTGCTTATCGTTATGGGACTGACTCCGCACAGTTCGGCCGTCTGTTCCAGTGAAAGCACCGGGATCCTGGAAAGATTCTGCAGGATACAGACAATGACCAGCGAATAGACATTGTCTCTGGGAAGCTGGTTGTAAAGCGCGATGAGGTCATGAAGTATAGTCATTTGGCCAATTTTCCCTTTTTGTTCATTTGACCTGCTGATACGCAGATATATCTTTAACAGATATTTTATATCAGTTTTTGATATGAAACAACCGCAATTGTTGTCTTGTATCCGAGGCGGATATGGTCCAGAGCCGGCAACTAAACTAAAATTTTATTGTAAGTAACCTTTGCACAGCCTTCTCCCGTCTTTGAGGCTGTGTAAAAACTCAAACCACTAAAGGGGGTAATATGAAGAAAAGAGTATTATCAGTAGTACTTGCAGGCATTCTTGCCGCAGCTGCCCTCGCCGGATGCGGCGCAGCTGACCAGGGTGCCGCTCCCGCAGCAGCTCCCGCTGTTGAAGAAGCCGCTGAGGAAGCAGTCGAAGAAGTTGCCGAAGCAGCTGAAGAAGCTGCCGAGGAAGCAGTAGAAGAAGTTGCTGAAGCAGCTGAAGAAGTTGCCGAAGGATGGACAGGTGATGTTGACGAGATCAACGTCCTTCTTTACGACCTTCGCGGTGTCAGCGAAAACGCAGGTCCCATCATCGACGCGATGAATGAGATCACAGCAGCCAAAGCAGGCGTTGTTGCCAATGTCCACTGGGCAGGCGGCGGCGACTATCCGACACAGGTAGGCCTTGAGATCGCCAGCGGCGAACAGCTCGATGTCTGCAGCATCATCCCCAGGGATCCTGCCAGCTTCACTTCCATGATCGGTAATTCCCAGCTGATGGATATCACCGAATATCTGGAAGAGGACGGCCAGGAAACACTGGAACTCGTCGGTGATTATATCAACGGCATGTCCGTCAACGGCGCCATCTACGGTGTCCCCTGCTACCGCAACTATGCCAGCGGCATCTATCTCATCATGAGAAAAGATATCCTGGAAGAAGCCGGCGTCCTTGACCTTGCACAGAACATGACGACATGGGCGGAAGTCGAAGAAGTCCTCGCTGCTGTCAATGACCTCGGCAGCATCTCTCCCATCGGCCAGACCAAGAACGTCCTTATGCAGACCGGCAACATCTATGGCGGCGAAGCTTTCGCAGACGTCACGTCCTTCGACGCTCTCGGCGACATCATGAACATCGTTTTCTCCGACAATGACGGCGTTATCTCACTTCTTCCCGAGAATCCCGCATTCCGCGAGCAGCAGGACAGAGTACGTGAGTGGTACAACAACGGATGGGTCTACAAAGATTCCGTTATCACCGACGACCACATCGACACTCTGATCAAGGCAGGCGTTGTCTTCTCCGCAGTCGAAACATCCGAGATGGGCGTAGAAGTCTCCAAGCAGGAAGCCACAGGCTACGAAGTAGTCTGCGTAGAGCTTTCCAAGAACCTGTTAAGCTCCTCCTATATCAACAAGTTCGGCCTCGGCGTTCCCGTAACCGCTCAGGAACCCGAAGCTGCGATCCGCTGGATCAACTGCCTGATGACAGATCCCGTTCTCGAGAACCTCATCATCTGGGGTGAAGAAGGCAAGGACTATGTCATTGTTGACGGCGAAGCTGATTTCCCTGAAGGCGTTACAACTGAATCTGTCAGCTATCACGGCGCGGATTTCGTATTCGGCAACTACTTCAACGCATATCCCTGGAAGGGCAACGGCGCGGACTTCAGAGAGAGAGCCTATGACTATCTCACCTCCGCTCCCATTTCTCCTTTCCTCGGCTTCACCTGCGACCAGTCCGACCTGAACAACGTCATGACAGCGCTTACCTCTGTTGTCGACAAGTATAAGGGCGACATCCTCTGCGGTGTTTACGACGATGCCGAATATGATGCGTATCTGAGCGAACTGAAGGGCGCCGGTTCTGACGAATACCTTGCCGCTTATCAGGAACAGCTCGATGCATGGAAGGCAGCACAGTAATTGCCGGATTAATGTTTGGAGTTTGATCCTCTGAATATTGACTGAGACAGGCTGCCGCACATAATCACCGTTATGTGCGGCAGCCTTTTTTCCGAAAGGAGTCTGTAATGTACGAAAAATTCATGCTGGATCCTGAAGACAAGATCGAAAACGTCGTGAACAACGGCGTGATCGAAGGCATTAAGATCAAAGTCAGGATCCCCTACTACCGCGGCGTCATGCTCTGCCTTGTCAAAGACGCAGAAGTCCGCATTGGAAACCAGGTCTTTACTTCCGACCAGATGAAATTCATCGTAGGCGGCGAAGAATACTATTTCGATGATATGGCCACCATCACTTCCGTCCGTTGGGAATTCGGCGAAAAAGCTGAACTCTATGTCCCTTTGACGAACGGTCTTCCGGAATACGGTCCTACCGACATCGCGGTAGGCATCGCGATCCTCGTTTCCTATAACCCCGGCTTTAACGGCCTCACATGGGCCCATATGAGCTATGACAGGTCCGCTTCCGGCGGTATCTGCAGGTAATGCCGGCATTCTTCTGATCCGGATCGAAAGGAATAATTATGGCTATCAAAAGAAGTATTTCATTATACAGCTACCAGCAGGCCTATTATCTCGGCCAGCTCGACCTGCGCGGCTGTGTGGCGGAAGCCGCCAAAACAGGCGCCGAAGGTATCGAACTCATTCCCGAGCAGATGCCTGTCGGAAGTTTCCCCACCAACCGCCAGAAAGATATCGACTGGTGGAAGGACCTGATGCAGGAATTCAATGTGACTCCGACCTGCATGGATACTTTTATCGATTTTAAAATGTTCCGCGACAGGAAGCGCTATCTTACCCTGAAAGAACAGGTCGCTTTCCTGGAAAGGGACTTAAAGCTCGCCCACGACCTCGGTTTCCCCGTCATCCGCGTACTCTGCAAGATACACTTTGACGTGATCGAAGCCGCTCTTCCCATCGCAGAGTACTACGGCGTCAAGATGGGTACCGAGATCCATCCGCCCGTTATGATCGATTCCCCCTATATCGACGGATATGTGGAAATGATCGAACGGAACAACACCCAGTGGGCAGGCCTGATCCCCGATTTCGGCATCTTCGCGAAACATGCCTGTGATCCTGCCGTAGAGCAGCAGATCCGCTCCGGCATCAGTCCCGAAGCCGCCTGGCTCATCCGCGACCAGGTCAGGGACGGCCGTCCTGTAAAGGAGACCGTTGCCAAGCTCAAAGCGATGGGCGCCTCCGAACGCGAGATCGGTCTGGCCTCCTCCATGGGCGGTCTTCCGACCTACAACGATCCCGCCTCTCTTCTGCCGCTGATGAAGTATATCCTTCACTTCCACGGCAAGTGCCACCAGCTGGACGAGGACTGCAACGAGACGACGATCGATTATCCGAATGTCATAAAGACCCTCTCCCAGGCAGACTGGGACGGCTACATCTCGACCGAGTTCGAAGGCCAGCGTCTTTATCATGACGAGGGCTGTGACTATGTAGAGGACGAGATCGAACAGGTGAGGCGCCACCAGGTACTGCTGGACAGGCTGATCAGACAGTATGCAAAGAATTAATAAGGGATCTCAGGACGCTTAAACTGAAGTACACTCAATAAAGCCGATACGAGGCGCTGTCACGAAATCAGTGGCAGCGCCTTTTAGCTGCTTATAAACTGCCGGACGCTGCTATGTCCGTTCACTCCCTCCTGTTACAGAACCGCCAGTTAGGCTATAATAAGTAAAAGCATTCACAAATACTGATATATACAGCAAATGATCGATAAAGGGGGTTGCTCATGAAATTTTATATCTGTTCAAAGTGCGGAAAGATCGTCGGAATGGTTCGTCCTTCAAGATGTGACACCTACTGCTGTGACCAGCCGATGGAAGAAATGATCGCAAATACCAGCGACGGTGCCCATGAGAAGCATGTGCCTGCCGTTACGGTCGAGGGAAATACCGTGAAAGTCAGAGTCGGCGAGGTCGACCATCCCATGCTCGAAGAACATCATATCATGTGGGTAGCGCTGGAGACTGCCGAAGGCGCGCAGCGCAAAGTCTTAAGCCCCGGATCTGCTCCCGAGGTGTCCTTTGCACTCACGGAAGGCGATAAGGCAGTGGCTGCTTACGAGTACTGCAACCTGCATGGCCTCTGGAAAAAAGAGATCTGATAACACGGGAGGTCATCATGCCTAAGTATTTAATGGCACTTGATTCCGGCACGACCAGCGCCAGATGTCTGATCTTTGACAGCAATGCCAATGTAGTCTCCATGTCACAGCGCAGCATTCCCCAGTATTTCCCGCAGCCCGGCTGGGTAGAGCAGGACGCGAACGAAATATGGGCGAGACAGCTGTCCGTCTGCGTGGAAGCCATGCAGAAGCAGAGCATCCAGGCATCGGATTTGCCGGGATCGGCATCACCAACCAGCGTGAGAGCGTCGTCGTCTGGGACAGGAATACAGGCGATCCCATCGCCCCCGTCATCGTATGGCAGTGCAGGCGGACCGCCGGATACTGCGAGGAGCTTGAAGAACAGGGGTATACCGGGCTGTTCCATCAGAAGACGGGACTGCTCCTTGACGCGTATTTTTCCGGCACCAAATTAAAATGGATCCTGGACAATACCGAAGGTGCCAGGCAGAAGGCGGAAAACGGGGATCTTCTCTTCGGCACGATAGACAGCTGGCTGGTCTACAAGCTCAGCGGCGGCAGGCTCCATATCACTGACTACACGAATGCGTCCAGGACGCTTCTTTTCAATATCCATACCCTGGACTGGGACGACGAACTGCTCTCCGTTCTGGATATTCCGAGGTGCATGCTTCCCACGGCTGTGGAGTGTTCCGGGAACTTCGGCTTCACCGATCCTTCCTTCTTCGGTATCCCGGTACCGATCTGCGGTATCGCCGGCGACCAGCAGTCTGCCCTTTTCGGACAGACCTGCTTCAAGCCCGGAGAGATAAAGAACACCTACGGCACAGGCGGCTTCCTCCTCGTCAACACCGGGGAGAACCCTGTCATGAGCAGCAAGGGACTCGTTACCACGATCGCCTGCGGTATCGGCGGCCGGGTGACCTATGCTCTCGAAGGCTCCGTTTTCGTAGCCGGGGCTGCCATTCAATGGCTGCGCGACGAGATGCGCCTGATCGATTCGGCTGATGATTCCGAGTATATGGCGATGAAGGTGCCCGATACCAACGGCTGCTATGTTGTGCCCGCATTCACGGGACTGGGCGCGCCGTACTGGGATCCTTACGCCCGCGGAGCCATCGTCGGGCTTACCCGCGGAGTCAATAAGTACCATATCATACGCGCCACTCTGGAATCTCTGGCATACCAGGTCTGTGACGTTATGGAAGTGATGCATGATGAAACAGGCAAGGAGATCGCCGGTCTCTATGTGGACGGCGGCGCCAGCGCCAACGATCTCCTCATGCAGACCCAGCCCGACCTTTCAGGCGTTAAGGTGATCCGTCCCGCCTGCATCGAGACCACCGCCATGGGAGCCGCTTTCCTGGCAGGCCTCGCTTGTGGTGTTTTCAAAGACCTGGATTCACTCAAGGCCCTGCGCAGCGATGCCAGGGAATTCATACCCGGTATCACGGCCGAGGAAAGGGCTCTGCGTATGAAGGGCTGGCACGACGCGGTCAACAGGACCCGGTCATAAACATGCCGGGCAATCGGTTTACACAGGATTGTGAGGACTTATGAATAAAAAGAAAAGTATCATGGACGCGGTGATCATCGGGGCAGGCGTGACAGGCTGCAGTATTGCCAGGAGCCTTTCCCGGTATGATCTCGACATCCTGGTCCTGGAAAAGGAGGAGGACGTCTGCAGCGGCACCTCCAAGGCCAACAGCGCCATCATTCACGCCGGCTTTGACGCCGAGACGGGCACGCTGAAGGCAAAGCTCAATGTAAAAGGGGCGAAAATGCTCCCCCGGCTCTCAAGGGAGCTGGATTTTCCCTATAAGCAGAACGGATCTATGGTCCTCTGCTTCCGCAGGGAAGACGAGCCCGGTCTTAAAGCGCTGTATGAGCGCGGGATCGCCAACGGCGTTGAAGGGCTGACGCTCATGTCCGGCGACGAAGCCAGGAAACTCGAGCCCGCCCTGTCCAAAGAAGTGACCATGGCCATGCTGGCATCCACCGCCGGCATCGTCTGTCCTTTCCAGATGACGGCCGCATTTGCGGAAAACGCGGCTGCGAACGGCGCCCGTTTCCGTTTCCTGACAGAGGTCATCAGGATAGAAAAGGCAGACCACAGCCTCTATAAGGTCACTTTCCGTGACGCTTCCGGCAATGAGGAAGAAGTGGATACCCGCACCGTCGTCAATGCTGCCGGGCTGTATTCGGACGTCTGCCATAACATGGTATCAGAGGATAAGCTGGAAGTGATCCCCAGGCGCGGCGAATACCTGATCCTGGATAAAACGGCCGGCAGCCTGGTCTCGCATACGATCTTCCAGCTTCCGAGCGCTCTCGGCAAGGGTGTCCTGGTCACTCCCACGGTCCACGGCAATCTGCTCATCGGTCCCAATGCGGAGGATGTGGGTTCGGCTGAAGAGACCAATATCACGGCAAAAGGCCTTGCGGAGATCAGGTCTACCGCCCTCCTTTCCGTCCCTTCCGTACCCTACGGACAGACGATCACAGGCTTTGCCGGGCTCAGGGCGCATACGAAGAGAGGCGACTTCATCCTGGGCGAACCTGCGGACGCGAAAGGCTTCTTTGACGCGGCCGGTGTCGAATCCCCGGGCTTATCTGCATCGCCGGCGCTCGGTGACTACCTTGCCCGCAGGATCGTGAACTATCTGAGAAAGAGCGGGCTTTCCAAAGCCGTGCATAAAGACAGGAAAGAGATCGTTACAAGGCGCAGGGGCTTTATCCACGCGGGCGAACTTCCGGCCGACAAACGGGATGCTCTGATCAGAAAAGACCCCGACTTCGGGGTTATCATCTGCCGTTGTGAGAACATTTCCGCCGGTGAGATCAAAGATGCCATCCGCCGTACGCCGGGGGCTGTCTCCATGGACGGGATCAAACGCCGTGTCCGCCAGGGCATGGGACGCTGCCAGGCAGGCTTCTGTACTCCTGCCGCCATGGCGATCCTTGCCAGGGAACTCGGCATTCCCGAAGAAGAAGTCTGCAAGAACCGTCCCGGTTCAGAGCTTCTCATGAAAGAAGAATGAGGATCAGGAATATGTCTGCAAATAATCTTCCAATTGAAAAACATGAACTTGTCATCGTCGGGGGCGGTCCCGCCGGTCTCGCAGCAGCTGCGTCCGCCAGGGAGAGCGGCGTCCGGGATATCCTGATCATCGAACGCGACAGTCAGCCGGGCGGCATCCTGAACCAGTGCATCCATAACGGTTTCGGTCTCCATACCTTCGGCGAAGAGCTGACGGGTCCCGAATACGCCGCCAGATACATCCGCAGAGTGCAGGAAGAAAACATTCCCTGCCGGCTCGGTACCATCGTTACGGATATTTCCAGGGACAGGAGGATCACCTGCATAAGCAGGGAGGGGGTCAGCCTGATCGATGCAGGCGCCGTTATCCTGGCCATGGGATGCAGAGAACGCCCCAGGGGCGCGCTTTCCATTCCCGGCTACCGGCCTGCCGGCATCTATACCGCCGGAACGGCGCAGAGACTGATGAATATAGAAGGCAAAAAGATCGGCAAAGAAGTCGTTATCCTGGGATCCGGCGATATCGGCCTGATCATGGCCAGGCGGATGACGCTGGAAGGAGCCCATGTCAGCGCTGTTGCGGAACTGATGTCCTATTCCGGCGGCTTAAAGAGAAATATCGTCCAGTGCCTCCAGGACTATGGCATCCCGCTGCTGCTCTCCCATACGGTCACTAATATCCACGGGCGTGACCACATCGAAGGCGTCACGATCCAGGAGGTGGATGAACACCGCAGCCCGATACCCGGAACGGAGAAATACTATCCCTGTGACACGCTGCTGCTCTCCTGCGGCCTGCTGCCCGAGAACGAACTGTCCAGGGCGGCCGGCATCACCATGAACAGGGTGACCGGAGGACCCGATGTGGATGAATCCCTTTCAACAGATATCCCCGGCGTCTTTGCCTGCGGCAACGTGCTGCACGTCCATGACCTGGTCGATTACGTGTCCGAGGAAGCTGCCAGAGCCGGCAGGAGCGCCGCCCGTTTCCTCTCCTCCGGACAGGATCTCGAAAAAGATACGGCCGCTGTCGTTCTAAAGGCGGAAGGCGGCGTCCGTTACACCGTTCCGCAATACATCCATCCTTCCGGAATGGATGATAAACTTACCGTGAGATTCCGCGTGGACAATAACTACCGCGACCGCTATGTCAGTGTTTATTTCGGCAGCGAACGGATCAGCAGGCAGAAGAAACGCGTCCTGGCTCCCGGCGAAATGGAGCAGGTCGTACTGACAAAGGAAAAGCTGCTCTCTTATCCTGACACAAAAGAGATCACGATCAAGCTTGAAGACTGACCCGGAATAAGACTGATTCTGATAAAGTATGGTCTCCCGCAGTCTTTGGCGGGAGGATCAGATGGAGATATGAACATGGCTGCAAAGAAAAACAACAGCACACCTGAGATCGTCGAGCTCACCTGTATTCAGTGCCCGATCGGCTGCCAGCTGAAAGTGACCGTAGACGGCAGCGATGTATCCGTGACCGGCAACACCTGCCCCCGCGGCGAGATCTACGGAAAGCAGGAAGTGACGAGTCCCGTGCGGACCGTCACCTCTACCGTACCTGTCGATAACGGCATCATCGCGAGAGCACCTGTCAGGACCGCCGCGCCGATACCGAAGCAGAGCATCATGGACGTCATGGAGGCAGTCCACTCGCTTAAGCTCACCGCTCCCGTGACACTGGGAGAAGTCCTGATCAGCAATGTGGCAGGGACCGGTTCAGACCTGATCGCCACAAGGGATATACCGGCCGCTTCCTGAGCCGGTATACCCTGTATACCCTGTATACCCTGCCGCCCGGCCCAAGCGGCTCAGCCGCGAAAGACCGCCACCAGCGCGGAGATAAGGAATATCCTGAGAAGGATACCGACGACCGAGATCACGATGCCCGCTATTCCGAGGCCTCTGCCTGCATGATTTCCGGATTCGTCCTTACTGGCCAGTGATACTCCGATACCGGAAAGGATCAGGCCCGCGAACAGCGTTATCATGATGATGGAGAAAAACAGGCCGGCCAGTGAAAATATAAAGCCGGCAATGCACAGACCTAAACCGCTGGAAGACCCTGTCTCTTCGGGAACCCGGGCAGATGATGCCGTGTATTCTTCATGCAGGCTGCCGGAATCATCTTCTGCCGTATCAGCCGTATCATCCGGCAAGACCGCAGAAGATACAGTTTCAGCTTCCGGTTCCTGTTCCAGCACAGCAGCAGTTGTTTCTGCTGTTTCTGCTGTTTCTGCTGTTTCTGTTGTTTCTGCCGGTTCCGGCGCCTTTGCCATAACGGCCGCCCCGGCCGTTCCGGTAACGCTCACAGGCGTACCGCACGCGGGACATACAAAACTGCCTTCCGGCAGCATCTTTCCACATTCAGTGCAGAACATCTCTATTTCCTCCTTTGATGCAGCTGTCTGATCAGACAGCACTGAAATCGCAGTAAGGCTATTATAATGCATATTTCCGGTATTGTATCGGTCACGGTGCATAATGTGCGGTACAAAATCCGTATTTCATAAGAAAACTGCCGGGGGATCATGTATCCATGATCCCCCGGCAGTTTCGTTCCTGTTCAGCCATTCTGCAGTGATCAGTCAAAGAAGATCGTCTGGCCGGTCGCTGCGGACTTGTAGATCGCCTCGATCACGCGGACGAGCGTTGCAGCCTGCTCCGGAAGGACTGCGGGTTCGCCGCCATTCTGGATGGCATCGATCCAGTGATTGATGTCATATTCGTGCATGGACTGGTCTGCTGAACATTCGATCGAATCAATGACCATCTTGCCGTCCACGATCTCATTGACGCGCACATGATTCTCAAAACCGGGGCCGACCATATCGGCGCCAGCCTTGGTGCCCGCGATCGCAGCCGTCATTCCGGGCGCTTCCTGGAGCATGTTGATGACCCATGCGCATTCAACATAGATCAGCATGCCGTTTTTCATCGTGATCATTGCCATGAAGGAATCTTCCACATCAAAGTGATCCGGATCCCACGCGCCGAGAGCATTGCCTTCGGTATGGTTCTTCATCCTGTCGAAGGTCACACCGCGGACGCTCTGGACATCATAGTTGTCCGTCAGCCACATGGGCAGGTCGATGGAGTGGGGGCCGCCGTCCATCAGCATACCGCCGCCGTTTCCTGTCTTACTGGTATAAACACCGTAGGCGGGAAGGCGTCTGCCGCGCAGCTGGGAAGACTTGATGTAGTAAATGTCACCGAACTTACCTTCTTTGATCATCTCCTTCATCTTCATGGGGGCCGGCTGGTATCTCCACTGGGTACCGCTGGTCAGCTTCTTTCCGACGCGTTTTGCGGTCTCGACCATCTTCCTGGCATCGGCATAGGTGCAGGCCATGGGCTTTTCACAGTGGACATGCTTGCCGTTCTCCAGTGCCTCGATCGTGATCGGGCAGTGGAGCGGGTTGGGTGTAAGGACATGGACTACGTCGATATCGGGGTCGGCGCAGACCTTATGATAATCATCGCAGATCACGGCGTCGTCGAGCCCGAATTCCTTTTTGACCGCTTCCGCCTTCTCCGTATCGATGTCACAGAGTACGGTGATCTTCACATCGTCCCTTTTGACGAGGCAGGGGATGTGCTTTTCACGTGCGATGGTTCCTGTTCCGATGATAGCGATGTTTAAAGTCTTCATTGTTTTCCCTCCGTTTCAGAATTTTGAAATATAATAAGTTTTCGCTGTTTTCTTATATAAGGATGCTGCAGGAATCTGCCACTTTCTGTTCACGGTCCGTGAAGGTGAAGAATTCCAGGCCGAAGGTCCCTTCATAACCAAGTCCGTTCTTCAGATATTCGAGGATGAACCGGTAGTCCAGCTCGCCCTTTGTGAGCTCGCACCGGGCCGGCGCGTTCGCTCCGTGGATGTGCCCGATCTTTCCAAGATAATCATGAAGATGGCTGCAGATGTTCCCTTCGATCATCTGGAAGTGGTAAATGTCAAAGAGCATCTTTACATTCTCTTCATTAACGGCATCCAGGATCGAGACGATCTCGGCAGAGCTTCTGAAATACTCTCCGGATATTGCCTCCAGCCAGATCTCGAGGCCCGCTTCTTTCGCGGATCCCGCGACTTCCTTCAGCCCCTTTGCGATCAGGTCCAGCGCCTGCTGCCTGGGCACGTCGGTATCGGCATTGTTGCAGTTAATGACGACCGCCTTTACGCCAAGCTTCTTTGCCGCCGGAATGGTCTCTTTGAACCCGTCAAGGAATTCCTGATACCGGTTCCTGTTTCCGAGCAGCTCTCCGCCCTTTGCTACTATCGAAAGCACCGGCATATCCAGCTCACGGCTTTTCGCGGCGATACGGTCCAGATCCCTTCCCTCAAAGCCGAAGAATTCGATCATATCAAGACCGTTTTTTTTCGCGAAGTCCATCGCGTCAAGAATGCCTTCCGTTTCAGGCCAGATCGGTCCCGTCTTGCCGACACCGACATACATGATATCCGCGCACATACTGTATTTCATCTGATCTCCTCCTTCCGGCTTTAACTGCCTGTCTGTTTCTTACAGTCTTCAGTTTAAAGGTCCCGGAACGCCGCCGCGTGCGGATATGGCGTCATTGGACTCAGGGAAATCAAAAAGGACACAGAATTGAAGCTTTGGCTTCAGATCTGTGTCCTGAAATAAGATCGATATATTATTTTTGTTCCGCAGCCCGCTATGCCGGGCGAGCCGTCAGTCGAGATACATTCTCCTGAACGTCTCACTGAGGGCGTAGAAATACAGTTCATCCGATAAGAGCAGGCCGATGGCTCCCTCTGCCGTACTGTTCTTCAGGATAAATCTGTCCACGTACCTGCTGTACCGGGTCTTCTCTCCTCCGAACATATATACAGAAGTACCCCGTGCTTTAAAAGCTTCAAATAACGGCCTCAGGTCCTGCGTCTCCGCGTATTCTATGGTCCTGCAGAACAGGATGCTTCCCTCCCTGGCCTGTCCTGCGCACTGCAGAAGCTCCGGCAGGATCATCAGGTTCAGTGTGTCGATGCCGGCCATCGCCAGGTTCTGCTGCAGCGAGGAGATGCTCCGGGAGGCTGTCGTATAAAAGAATACCTGCCCTGCTTCATGAAGGGCCTGCGACACTTCCGCAAGCGCTGCCTCCGACATGTCCGGACTTTCGATCCGCGCTGCACTTTCCGCCTGTTTCTTAAGCTCCGGCAGGATCTCTTCCCGGCCGGCATGCGCGGGCAGGATCCGGTTATAGTATGTATAATTCCTGACGGCCTGCCGCAGGGCTTCATGGAACTCCGCATAGCTGCCGTAGCCGAGCTTATCCAGAAGACGGCTGATCGTGGTCCTGGACGAACAGGTCAGTTCCGCCAGGTCATAGACTGTAGCCTCAGCTGCTTCTTTCAGATTCATGAGTATGAGCCTTATCACTTCCCTGTAAGTACTGTCAGGAGAAAGATGATTGTACATCTCGATCAGGTTCTGGAGGACATTCATGCGCTCACCTCGGTCAGAATAGTTTTCCTGTCAACAATATTATTATAATACTTTGGCTATGCGGCAGGCACGATGACCGCGAAGTGATCGTATCGAACTTCTTCGGCAGCCTTCTGCACAGTTATCCCCTATCAGGAGACGGACAGGTCGAGGCAGCCCGGCTGACGCCGGACGGACGATTCGTCATCACTGCTCTGCAGATATTCAGCTGTTGATCACTGTCTGCACTGCCTCCGACCGCAGATATTCCATGAGGGACAGGATCTCTTCTCTTGCCATGCTTTCACGCAGGCATATAAGGTCCGCCCGAACCTCTATCTTTGGCACGATCCGCATGATCGTTACGGAATCATCCGCAAAATAAGAGGCCGGCTTTGCCGTCATGATCGATACTTCCCCGGCAACTGCTGCCCTGTCCAGAAGGTCGGATCCGTCCGAGATCTGATAAGTGAGTTTTATACCTGCAGCAGCGCATGCCTGGTAGAACGGATCCCCAGGCCTAATGAATCTCTCCATGACAGCGATCGGGTAAGGTTCAAGGTCGCTGACCGTCAGCGTCTTCTTTGCCGTAAGCGGATGCTCATTGTTTGTCACGGCAACGACCATGTCTGCCAGCACCTTTACCGATTCGTATTCCGGAGACATATACTCCCGTCCGCTCATCAACACCATATCGCAGATGCCATTTTGCAGCATCTCCAGTTCTTTTCCGCAGCGCAGTGTAACAAGTCTGATCGCAAAGTCCTGATGCGCCAGCTGATACTCTGAAAGGATATGATTGATACTGTATGGTGCCATTGCCCCGATAAAACCGATGGAGATCCTGCGGATACCGCCTGCTGCGGCGTTCAGCTTCTGCATCTCCGTCGAGAAAGCCGACCAGTCCGCCGACATTTTTCTCGCATATCTGAGAAGGCATTCTCCCATCTCCGTTATCTCAATTCTCCGCTTCGTCCGTTTGAACAGCATAACACCCAGTTCCTTTTCCATCGACTGGATATGCCTGGACAGATTGGACTGCGAGATATACAGCTTCTCGGCAGCCTGGAGATAGTTCATGGTGTCGCATAATTCAGCAAATTCCATTAAGTATTCGATCTGCATAGAAGGTGCCCTCAAATGCCTGATAATCATTGACAGAATTATTATACCGCACCTGAGGGCAGGCAGACCTTCTTTACATTCTATAGACTTACGTTATTGACGCTCTTATTCCCCGATCAGCCTCTTCAGCATCTCATGATGCCTGCGGACCTCTTCCACCTCATCCGCAAGACCGGCATCGCCCATATCCTGCTGGCTTCTCTGCCCTTCATACTCGGAATCAATGTACCCATCATAACCGATGGACTTAAGGACCTTGATCGCTTCCGGATACCGGATGGAGGACTCTTCATACTGCCCGGGCTTTCCAGGAATCTCCGTCATCTTGTAGAACTTGCCGTGAATACAGTAGATATAAGGAGCGATCTTGTATAACTCTTCCGGTCTTGCACTCATACCGGAGAAAAGCATGAAGCCGAATTTGGATTCCATGATTGCCGGGCAGCTGTCTTCCATATACTTATTCGCTGCGCTTTCCCCGGCTTCATCGAATACTCTGTAGTATTCATCCACGATCCTGCCGGCTTCCTCCGCGGATACGTAACTGCGCAGGAGATACCCCAGCATGGGTCTGGGTGCCCGATACTGGAAAATGCCCATATCCGGCTGCAGACCGTAATGCTTCGTCCCTGTCCGCTCTATAAAGGCAATATCCTGGGAATGCCTGTATTTCCAGTCAGCGCCCATGAATGCATGATCGACATCCGGCAGGTTCAGGTTCGCCGTGATCGGATACGGGGAATGGATCTCATTTGTCATACGTACGTTCAGCTCCTCGGCGAGCGGCAGCGCCATCTCGATCGCTTCAAGCGGGACGCTGTGGACAAGACGGATGTTCTCAAAGCCCATCTTTTTGGCAAGTCTCAGATCATACATCAGTCTCTGTGCCGCTTCCTTATGATTCATGACATGCGTCCGGAACTGCATGACATCCAGATAGCAGTCCATTGTGACCGCCTTCAGGTTCCACCTTGCGATCTCATTATTCCAGTCGAAGATAAACTGTTCAGAAGGAAATGGATACTGCGGAATGGTGGCTTCGCTGATGATCTCGATACCGGTTGCGCCTCCAAGGTTCATCGCGACTTCCTCCAGCTGATCTCTCCATGTCATCCTGCCAAACCATTCAGACTGTTGATATGAATACAGCGATACACCTCTCTTGATCCCCATTTTCTATTCCTCCTTACCTGAGCTCCAGAACATAATCATTTTTTATCGGCGTCTTCTCTGATCCCATCGGATCGCCGGGCTGCGGCGGGTTCTTCACGAAGATCTCATCGTCGCATCCCTTGCCGTGGTACCCGTAATATGCCAGATTGCACTCCATATACGTGATCTTATGCTCACCCGGTGCAAGGCCTCCCTCTTCTAAGATGTGCACCCTGCCCATATCCTGCATATCCCAGTGCTCCCAATAGCACTTGGCGATCTCGTCCATGGAGCGGGCAGGCCTGCCGTTGATCTCAAATGTCTGCTCATCCCGACTATAGACTTTACCGTCCACTTCCACATAAAAGCCGTTTACCAGAGACAGAAAGATGCCCCTGTAATTAGCCAGCCTTACACCGAATGAAAATCCGACTGTTTTTCCGTTTTCAACATCATTCTGCAGCGTATCCTTTACCACCAGATATGAATCATACATAATCCCCCTCCTGATCAGCTGTGACTGTTTTAAGTATCTGTTTTCATGATAGGTTTCACATTTTTATGCATCAATGCGAAGACCGACAGTGATTTATGCAGTTTATGCATAAATACAGATCTGTTTGATTTATCCCCGGAACAGCGCTATACTTACTGACTGCCGCCATCAAAATGCGCGGCAGTCAGTTATCAGGACTTAAAGCTGAATGATCGGAGGATATATTCGTATTATGGCACCGCTTATCGGAACCGCTTTTGCACTGTTCATGGGCCTGATGGCCACTCGTCTGTTCAAGCTTCTGAAGCTGAACTTTCCGGATGTCACGGCATTCCTGCTGGCAGGTCTGCTCGTCGGCCCGTATTTTCTTGGAGCACTGGATCTTCCCTGGTTCGGTTTCAGAGATTTTGACCAGATCGAAGCCCTTTCCCCTGTCACGAGCGTTGCCCTGGGGTTCATCGCCTTTTCGATCGGCGCTGAATTCAGGCTCTCCGAGATCAAAGAGATCGGACGCTCCGCCGTCGTCATCGGTATATTCCAGGCCGTCACCGCAGCGGTGCTCGTAGACGCGGCCCTGATCGGACTGCATTTCATACTGGGAAACGACGTACTGCCTCTCCCGGCCTGCATAACGCTCGGCGCGATCGCATCAGCGACAGCGCCTGCCGCAACGCTTATGGTCGTCAGGCAGTATAAGGCAAAAGGTCCCGTCACGTCACTGCTGCTGCCGATCGTAGCCCTGGATGACGCGGTCGGTCTCGTGCTCTTTGCGGTATCCTTTGGTATTGCGCAGGCACTGGAAGGCGGCACCCTCAGCGTGGTTTCTATCGTCATCGACCCGCTGCTGGAGATCGTCTGCTCGCTCTTTCTCGGCGCTGTCATGGGCCTTTTGCTCTCCGCCCTGGAAAAGCTGTTCTTCTCCAACTCCAACCGTCTGGCCATGACGATCTCGATCGTATTCATGACCATTGCTTTTTCATCCGTCTCTTTCCCGGCAGGTCCTGTGACGATCGCCTTCTCATCGCTTCTGACCTGCATGATGGCCGGAACGGTCTTCTGCAACGCCAGCGAGTATTCCAAGGATATCTTTGAACGGTGCGACAAATGGACTGTACCGCTATATGCATGCTTCTTTGTCTTAAGCGGCGCGGAGCTGGACCTGGCGGTATTCAGATATCCCGCCATGGTGCTCGTGGGCATCACCTACATCCTCATCCGCTGTACCGGCAAATACATGGGGGCAAAGGTCTCCAGCAGTGCCATGCACTGTGACGAGAACGTCCGAAAATACCTCGGCATCACGCTGTTCCCTCAGGCCGGCGTCGCTCTCGGAATGGTCGTGACCGCCCAGACACTCGGATCCCCTTCCGGCGAGATCATCCGGAACGTCATCCTGTTCAGCGTCCTGATCTATGAACTCGTCGGACCTTCCATGACAAGATGGGCCTTGACGAAGGCAGGCGATATCAGCTCCAAGCCGGCCTCCAAGACCAGCAGGGAGAGGTTCCAGAAGGCCTGAGGCTGTGTCCGTCCCGGTCGGTCTGTCAGAGTCCGATTGTTCTTAATTATATATTATTCTGACAGTATTTTGCCCAAACACGCAGTTTTCAGCCGGTACCATAATATGTCGCATTATTTGCGGTAAATTAGGCTATTATCTGCCAAAATAACAGAATATTTACCTTGCCTGTTATTCCTGAAACGTGTATATTTTAATTGTTTGGGGACGGTTCTCTTATGAAGGATCTATCTAAGATAATGAGACAACTGACACTGGTCGGGCAGCTGGGGCTCTCCCTTGCAACACCGCTGCTCCTGTGTCTGTTTGTGTGCTATCTTCTGATCTCTAAGCTCTCCGCTCCCGCATGGATCTATATACCGGGGTTTATCCTCGGCATCGGCAGCTCGATGATGACAGCCTGGAAGTTTTACACCGCTGTTATCAGCAGAGATAATAAGAAAAAAAAGGACAGTACCATCTCTTTCAACGACCACGTCTGACCGGTCGGAAAGATCCGGCACTGCCTTTTGGATATACCGGACCAATAATGAAGATTCAGGGCGCTGTAAAGAAAGAGACCATATTCATAACAGCAGGCACGCTTCTTGCCTGCGTAGTTGTGATACTGGTCTTTTTTGTACTGCACCGCATCATGCCGAGATCCGTCCCCTTCGGGTATCCGGTCGTTCTCGGCGCTCTCTGCGGCGGTATCGTCGCGTCCCTGAATTTTTTCTGGATGTCGCTTACCGTCCAGAAGATCACGGAAGCGGCTGCCGCAGATGCCAAAAAGACCGCATCTGAAAGGGCGGACGGGGATGAGGATAAGGAAATCCATATCTCCCCCGAGGTTTCCGACAGGGCCTATAAAACGATGAAGCTCTCCTTCCGGCACCGCATGCTGATGCAGCTTATCTGGGTCGTCCTTGCGATAACGCTTCCGGTCTTCCAGTTCGCGGCAGGCATAATCCCGCTGTTTATCCCCAGCCTCCTGATCAAGGCCAGGGGTTTTATTACAGGAACACAAAATCCACAGTAAAGGAGGTGAAACGAACGCATGAATGTTGAGATAAACGGCGCCAGAGTCTTCTTCAGGATCCATACCGGGATCCCGTTCCTGGGAGACTTTCCGGTTACTGAAACGCTGGTCGTCAGCTGGATCGTCATGATCATCATAACCGGTCTGTGCATCTTCCTTACACGGAACCTTAAGGTCGAGAATATTTCGAAAAGACAGGCTGTGGCAGAATGGATCGTAGAACTGGCCAACAACTTCGTAGTCAACAACACGGGAGGCCATAAGTATGACAAGCTGATCCCATTTATCGCCGCGCTTTTCGGCACCAGCCTCATTTCCAACCTTATCAGCCTGGTCGGGCTCCGCTCCCCCACCGCTGACCTTTCTACAGAGGCGGCCTGGGCGATCGTGGTCTTTATCATGATCACGGCGGAAAAGATCAAGTCCAGCGGGATCGGCGGTTATCTGAAGAGCTTTACGACACCGATCTTTGTAATGACACCGTTCAATATCCTTTCAGAGCTGGCGACACCGGTCAGTATGGCCTGCCGTCATTTCGGCAATATCCTTTCCGGCATCGTCATCAATGCCCTGATCTATGCAGCTCTGGCTATAGTATCCAACAGACTGTTCGGCCTGATACCGGGAGCGGTCGGACGGGTCCTCTCGCAGATCCCCATTTTGGATGTAGGTCTGCCGGCGGTCCTTTCCGTTTACTTTGACTGGTTCACAGGTGTTATGCAGGCATTCATTTTCTCGACGCTGACGATCATGTTCATCGCCAACGCGTCGGAAGGCTGATCTATAAATCAATATCATTCACGGAGGAAAAACAAATGGGAGATTACACAATTCTTGCTAAGGGTATCGCACTCGCGGGCTGCGCGATCGGCGCAGGTCTTGCACTGATCGCAGGTATCGGTCCCGGTATCGGCGAAGGCAACGCCGTCGCGAAGGCTCTTGAAGCGATCGGCCGTCAGCCCGAAGCAAAGGGTGATGTTACCAGCACGATGCTGCTCGGTGTCGCTCTTGCGGAAACGACCGGTATTTACGGTTTCGTTACCGGCCTTCTGCTTATCTTCGTCGCGCCCGGCATGTTTATGGGACATCTTTCCTGATAAAAGGAGAAGGAATCCGTAGTTATCACACAGGAGGATGCCTATGAACGAAACTCAATCATTGGTCACATTAGTCCCCTGGACATTTATCGCGCAGATCCTGAACCTGTTTATTCAGCTGTTCCTGATCAAGAAGTTCCTCTTCAAACCGATCAACAACATCCTGAAAAAGCGGCAGGAACTGGCCGACAAAGAGATCAGGGACGCCAAGACCGCCAAAGAAGAAGCCATTGAGATGAAGAACTCCTATGAGAGCAGCATATCCGAGGCGCGTGATGAAGCGGCCAGGATCATGAAGAGCGCTGAAAAGGAAGCTTCCGCCAAGGCTGAAGCGATCGTATCCGAGGCGAAGGATGAGGCCGCCGGCATCAAGCAGCGTGCCGAAGCCGATATAGCCCAGGAGCGCAAAAAGGCTCTCAATGAAGTCAAGGATGAGATCGGCGGGCTCGCCATGGATATTGCCGGCAAGGTCGTTGAAAAGGAGATCCGTGAAGAGGATCACAAGAAGCTCATTGAGGACTTCATCCGCGGCGTAGGGGAGGCATCATGACGACTGCTTCCAGCGTTTACGGACAAAGCCTGTACCAGCTCGCCAAAGAGGAGCAGATCTCGGAAGAGATCCTGCAGCAGCTTGATATGGTCGATTCCCTGTTAAAAGAGAATCCCGATTACATAAAGCTGCTGTCTGAGCCGTCTGTCAAAAAAAAGCTCCGTCTTTCCCTTCTCGACGAGGCATTCGGCGGCCGGGTACACCCTTATATCCTGAATTTTCTGAAGATCCTTCTGGAAAACGGGGCCCTGCGTACGTTCTCTTCCGACCGGAACACTTTCAAAGCGCTCTATAACGAAGACAACGGTATCGCTTCCGCCACCGTCACCAGTGCCGTCGCGCTGAGCACCGAACAGCTGTCCGCACTGAAGGAAAGCCTTGAAAAGCAAAGCGGCAAGACCATTGAGCTTACCGCAAAGACCGATCCTTCACTGATCGGCGGCCTGAAGGTCGAGCTTGAAGGCAGGCTCCTTGACGGGACAGTGGCAGGCAGGCTCTCCGAGATCCGCAAGAGGGTCGACCAGATCGTACTGTAAACCAGCTCTTAGCATGAGGATGTGAATAAATGGAATTAAAACCAGAGAAAATTTCCGAGGTCATTCGCAGCCAGATCAAGAACTACGAAAATGCCATCATACAGAATGAGACCGGGACCGTCCTTACGGTAGGTGACGGTATTGCCAGGCTTTCAGGCCTTATCGACTGTATGGCCGGCGAACTGCTCGAATTCGAGACCGGCGTATTCGGCATGGCCCAGAACCTCGAAGAGAATACCGTCTCCGCCGTACTCTTCGGCGAAGATACAGGCATCAGCGAAGGCCAGACCGTAAAACGGACAGGCAGGGTCGTATCCGTTCCTGTCGGCGAAGCCATGATCGGCCGTGTCGTGAATGCCATCGGACAGCCCATCGACGGCCAGGGTCCTGTTGAGACCACTGAGTACAGGGCCGTGGAATCACCCGCCCCCGGCATTATTGCCAGGCAGCCTGTCAAGGAGCCTCTCCAGACCGGCATCAAGGCGATCGACTCCATGATCCCGATCGGGCGCGGACAGCGTGAGCTGATCATCGGCGACCGCCAGACAGGCAAGACCACGATCGCTGTCGATACGATCATCAACCAGAAGGGCAAAGACGTTATCTGCATCTATGTCGCGATCGGCCAGAAGCGTTCCACCGTTACGGCTCTCGCGGAGCAGCTTAAGAATGCAGGCGCCATGAAGTATTCCATCATCGTTGCCGCTACCGCTTCGGAACCCAGCCCTCTCCAGTTCATCGCCCCTTACGCCGGCTGCGCCATGGGCGAATACTTTATGAATAAGGGCCAGCATGTATTCATCATCTACGATGACCTGTCCAAGCACGCGGTCGCATACAGGGCACTTTCCCTTCTGATCCGCAGGCCCCCGGGACGTGAAGCTTATCCCGGCGACGTTTTCTATCTGCATTCGAGACTGCTTGAGCGTGCAGCCAAGCTCTCTGATGAAAACGGCGGCGGTTCCCTGACCGCGCTGCCCATCATCGAAACACAGGCGGGCGATGTTTCCGCATATATCCCGACCAACGTCATTTCGATCACCGACGGCCAGATCTTCCTGGAAACCGAACTGTTCCACTCCGGCATCATGCCGGCGGTCAACCCCGGTATCTCCGTCTCCCGTGTCGGCGGCAACGCGCAGATCAAAGCCATGAAGAAAGTCGCCGGAACGCTCAAGCTCGTTTACTCACAGTACCGTGAGCTGCAGAGCTTCGCGCAGTTCGGTTCCGACCTGGATGCAGATACGAAGGCACGTCTGTCGCAGGGCGAACGTATCGTGGAAGTATTAAAACAGGGTAACGGAGCGCCTGTCGATGTTGAAAAACAGGTTGCGATCCTTGACGCGGTCATCAGCGGCGCTCTTGCCGATGTTGATGTTGAAGATATCGCCGAATACGAGCAGGGTCTGTACAGCTTCCTGGACTCCGATCCAGACGGGATCGCCGTCATGCGTACGGTTCGTGAGACCGGAAAGCTCGAAGATGCTGATGCCGATCTTCTCCTTAAAGTGATCAAGGCATACACAGACCGCTTCCTGCAGGCAAAAACAGCTTAACTGACGGAGGATAATTCATGGCTGCATCTAATATGAAGGCCGTAAAGCTCCGGATCAAAAGCGTTCAGAATACCATGCAGATCACCAAAGCCATGCAGCTGGTGGCTGCTTCCAAGCTCAGAAAGGCCAAGGAAAAGGCGGATCACTCCAAGCCTTATCTGAATATCCTTAAGAGCACGCTGACAGATATTGCCAGGGAGAACAATGATTTCCAGTCTCCCTACACAAAATCGGGGGCGGACGAGAACAGATGGCTCTATATCGTCATTGCCGGCGACAGAGGCCTGGCGGGCGGTTATAATTCGAACCTGTTCAAGTTCATGGAAGCAGAACGGGCAGGCAAAGACATCGATGTCCTGCCGGTCGGCAAAAAAGCGGTGGAGTATTTCCGCCGCAGAGGCGTCAATATCCTCACTGAGGAATATGCCGAAGTCGCCCGGATCTCCGTTTCGGACAGTTTCGGCATCGCGAAGCTGATCTGCAATGAATTCAGCGCGAACCATTACGGGCATGTCATGCTCTGCTACACTGATTTTGTATCCATGCTTTCCCAGATCCCGCGCGCCATATCCTTCCTGCCCCTTTCCGATCTTCTGGAGCATACGCTCGAGTGGGAGGAAATGAACGACGACGGCAAAAACAGTGCTGCAAAGAAAGCTGCCGAAGACGTTGCGGCTTCGCTTGAGGCAAAAGACCTGGGCGTTATTCTGTATGAACCCGATTCCGAATCGGTATTCAATACGATCGTGCCGGAATATCTGGCCGGCCTGGTCTATACCAGTGTGAATATTTCCGTTGCCAGTGAGCTGGCCGCACGCCGGACCGCCATGGAGGCGGCGACGGACAATGCGGGCGAAATGATCGAGAAACTGAGCCTGTACTACAACCGTGCAAGACAGGCCAGCATCACACAGGAGATCACCGAGATCGTCGCGGGCGCCGAAGGACAGTAATATCTGCTGCATTGGTTTATTGAAAAGGAGTTTTACGGATGAGTGAAAAACATATAGGTAAGATCATACAGATCACCGGGCCGGTACTGGACGTCCGTTTCGAAGAGGGCGAGCTGCCTGCGCTTTTAAACGCGCTCGAGATCAAGACCCCCGAACGGACAGTCGTAGCCGAAGTCGCCCAGCAGATCGGCGATGATGTTGTACGCTGTATTGCTATGAGTTCTACCGACGGCCTTGTCAGGGGTATGGACGCGGTCGATACCGAAAGTCCGATCACGGTCCCAGTCGGCGAAGAATGCCTCGGCCGTGTATTCAACCTTCTCGGCGAGCCCGTCGACAATATGCCCGCTCCCGAAGCCAAGGAGCGCTGGTCTATCCACCGCCCTGCTCCTTCCTTTGAAGAGCAGACTCCCGCGACCGAGATCCTGGAGACCGGCATCAAGGTCGTCGACCTGATCTGCCCTTACGCAAAGGGCGGCAAGATCGGTCTGTTCGGCGGCGCCGGCGTCGGCAAGACTGTCCTGATCATGGAGCTGATCCACAACGTAGCGACAGCCCACGGCGGTATTTCCGTATTCACAGGCGTCGGTGAAAGGACCAGGGAAGGTAATGACCTTTACGGTGAAATGAAGGAAAGCGGCGTTATCGACAAGACCGCTCTGGTCTACGGTCAGATGAACGAGCCGCCGGGAGCCAGGATGAGGGTCGGCCTTTCCGGACTTACGATGGCCGAGTATTTCCGTGACGTCAAGAACCAGGACGTCCTTCTGTTCATCGACAATATTTTCCGTTTCACCCAGGCAGGTTCGGAAGTTTCGGCTCTTCTTGGCCGTATGCCTTCCGCCGTCGGTTACCAGCCCACGCTGGCTACCGAAATGGGTATCCTCCAGGAGCGCATCACTTCGACGAAGAAGGGCTCCATCACATCGGTACAGGCCGTTTACGTCCCTGCCGATGACCTGACAGACCCTGCTCCGGCCACCACCTTCTCACACCTGGACGCGACTACCGTTCTTTCGAGAGACATTGCATCCCAGGGTATTTATCCCGCCGTTGACCCGCTTGATTCCACGAGCCGTATCCTGACGCCCGAGATCGTCGGGCAGGAACACTATGAGATCGCCCGCGCTGTCCAGCAGATCCTCCAGCGTTATAAGGAACTGCAGGATATCATCGCCATCATGGGTATGGACGAGCTTTCGGACGAAGACAAACTGGCAGTCTACAGGGCACGTAAGATCCAGAACTTCCTTTCCCAGAGCTTCTCGGTCGCTGAGCAGTTCACCGGTATGGAAGGCAAATACGTCCCACTGAAGGAAACGCTGCGCGGTTTCAGGATGATCATTGACGGCGAATGCGACGATATTCCGGAAAGTGCTTTCCTCTTTGCAGGCACCATCGACGAGGTACTTGCCAAAGCAGGAAAAGCCTGATCATTTTGGAGGGATCGTATGGCAACCTTTCAGTTACAGGTCGTTACCATGGACGGACTGATCTATGACGGTGAAGTGGAAAGCATCTCTCTCCGCTCGGTCCATGGCGACATTGCCATTCTGGCAAAACACATAGATTACTGTACCGCCATCGGCATGGGTACGGCTACGGTCAGACTCCCCGACGGGACAGAACAGAAAGCTGCCTGTATGGGCGGCATGCTTTCCATGATGGACAATCTCTGCCGCGTCATCCCGACCACCTGGGAATGGAGCAATGAGATCGATGTCGAACGGGCCGAAAGCGCGAAAAAGGCTGCACAGGAAAGACTGGATGACGCAAGGCTCTCGAATGAAGCACGTGTACGCGCCGAAGCCAAGCTTCGCAGGGCTCTGGTCAGACTCTCCTCTGCAGGGAAATAAATGAGCATCAACACAGCCGATACAAATCCTGAATTTCTCGACCATCTGGAATATCCTGAAAAGACCATGTTCCAGATGGTCGAATATATTACGGGCGTATACCCGGAAGAACCGGCGTATGAATTCTACGGTATAAAGACCTCCTACCGCCGATTTGTTGAACTGATCCTCTGCGCCGCCAGGGCGTTTACGTCCCTCGGTATCGGAAGGGGCGACCGAGTCACGATCTGTCTGCCCAATATCCCGCAGGCGCTGATCGCTTTTTACGCGCTGAACCGGATCGGGGCCGCCGCGAATATGGTACATCCCCTTTCGGCGAAAACGGAGATCACCTACTATCTGATAGTCTCGAAAAGCAGGGCCGTCGTTACGGCGGACATGTTCTATGAAAAAGTCCGTGAGGCTGCGGACAGTCCGGAACTTGCCGGCAGCGCCCCGCTGATCATAACTGCCAGGATGCAGGAGGAACTGCCTCCCCACCTGGCTCTTCTGTATATCCTCAAAAAAGGCAGGGAATACCTGAAATATCCTGTATCCCCCGATCTTTCCTGGAAACAGTTCATGCGTATGGGCCGGAAGGAAAGCGTTTCCCTGCCGGAACCCGTTTTCGATAAAGAACATACCGCCGTGATCCTCTACAGCGGCGGTACCACCGGCCTGCCCAAAGGTATCTGCCTTTCCGATCTGAACTTCAACGCCTGCGCCATGCAGGTAAGGAACGCGATCGGTATGGAATTTAAGAACGGGCTGACCATGCTGAGCTGTATGCCGTGCTTCCACGGTTTCGGCCTCGGGATCAATCTCCATACTGTCCTCTGCTACGGCGCGGGCTGTATCCTGATGCCGACGTTCAACAGCCGCTCCTACGCACAGATGCTGCTGAAAAAGCACCCCAGCTTTATCGCCGGCGTCCCGACCATCTTTGAAGCCCTTCTCCATCTTCCCGAGTTTGAAAACGCCGATCTTTCTTTCCTGAAAGGCGTTTTCTGCGGAGGTGATTCCCTTTCTGTGGAACTGAAAAAGAAGATCGACGCTTTCCTTCAGGAGCGCGGAGCGGATATCCAGATCCGTGAGGGCTACGGTCTGACCGAATGCGTAACGGCCAGCTGCCTCACCCCTGTTGACCGTTTCAAAGAAGGCAGCATCGGGCTTCCCTTTGCCGACATGTATTATAAGATCGTCAGGCCGATGACCGGCAGTTCCCGTTTTGAAGAACTGCCTGACGGGGAGCTTCCCCCGCTTGAAGAACTGGAACTTCCCTGCGGCGAAGAAGGTGAGATCATTCTGACCGGACCGACCCTTATGCTGGGCTATCTGGACGCGGAAGAAGAAACGAAAAAAGCACTGCGCACTCTTTCTGACGGCAGGACATGGCTGCTGACGGGCGATCTGGGGATCATGGATGAAGAAGGTTACGTCTATTTCCGACAGCGCATAAAAAGACTGATCATCACCAACGGATATAATGTCTATCCCGGCAGGATAGAAAACCTGATCGACAGTTTCCCCGCCGTCTCCTGCAGCTGTGTCATCGGTGTTCCCGATCCGCGCAGGATGCACAGGGTACGCGCATATATCGTCCTCCGGGACGGCTTTGAAGAAACTGAGGCACTCAAAGAAGAACTGATGTCTTATCTTCGTACACATATTGCCGCCTATGCACTGCCGAAAGAGATCATCTTCCGGAAAGAGCTTCCCAAAACACTGGTCGGCAAAGTGGCTTACCGCCTCCTGGAAGAAGAAGCGGAAAGGGAAGCCATGCAGCCGTCACAGACAGATCCGGCTGCAGGTGATCCGGCAGCGGAGGGCGGTACGGACAAACGGACGGCTTAAGAGGTAGAGCAAATATGTCTGAACAGAAATCTGGAAAGAAAAGAAAATGGGGCGACCGGCGCGATGCCAGACTGGTCAGGACACCGGGGCTTCAGAGTATCATGGGGTATCTGTGGCCCAAGCGTACAGACTGTGAAGTCTACATGCACGATACGCTGGATATCACAGAACTGATGGAATGGCTGGATAAGGAAAACGCCTCCCATCCGGAATATAAGACGACCGTCTTCCACTGTGCCATCACGGCGCTCGCCAGGATGGTTAGGGAAAGACCCCTGATGAACCGCTATATCCAGGGATACCGCACCTATGAGCGGGACGAGATCAGCCTCAGTTTTATCGTCAAACGCCGTTTCGCCGACGGCGCAGAGGAATCCCTGATGGTGCTCGTTCCGGAGGATGATGATACCCTCTCCTCCATCAGCCGGAAGATCGTCGGTAATGTAAATGAAACACGAAAAAGCGAGCATTCGACCGGCGGCATAGATTCCGTCATCGATGCCTTCGCGAAGATACCCATGCCGATCCTGGCACTGGCGATCCGTATTATCCGCTATCTGGATTTCTGGGGCATCAATCCGAAGATCCTTACAGACGGTGATACGCACTATACGACGATCCTCGCCAGTAATCTGGGCAGCATCGGCGGCCCTGCCGTTTACCACCATCTGGCCAATTACGGCACCAACAGTATCATCGTTACGATCGGTACCTATTACAAGGATGAAGTGCGGATGCCTGACGGGACGAAACAGCTCCGTACCCTGATCGATATCGGCGTTACGCTCGATGAGAGGATCGCGGACGGTTTTTACTTCGTCCGGAGCCTGAAACTGATCAAACACATATTCCGGAACCCGGACCTTCTGGAAAAGCCGCTCGGGGAACACAGCGGCTTCGTATACGAATAAAAAGCCGGTGCCCGCGCACCAGCTTCCTCATCCCGCTCACGCGGTCCGGTCGAAATGGTTTTCCCGACAGCATTACTTTCCTTGTCCCGGCTCCTTGCAGCTGCTTTTGCTGACACAGTTCTCACAGCCGCAGCCGCAGGACTTTCCCCTGTTCTTTACAAGACGCCATACAGCGGCAGCCGCGGCTGCCGCTATTATTATGATCAGAATGATATCCGCTAAATTCAGTGCCATATCGCAATACCTATGAGATGAATGATGAAAGCGCCGGCCCATGCCAAAGCACACTGCCACAGTACGACTGCGGCAGCCCATTTGCCGCCGAGTTCGCGCCGGATGGAAGCGATGGCCGCTACGCACGGCGTATAAAGCAGGCTGAATACCAGGACGGCTGCAGCCGTAGCCTTGCCGAACGCTGCCGCAACACCGCCTTCAGCCGCGAACAGTACCTGCAGTACCGATACAACGCTCTCCTTTGCCATAAAGCCGCTGATCAGCGAAGTCACGATCCGCCAGTCGCCGATGCCGGCCGGTCTGAAGAGAGGCGCGATTATCCCGGCTATACCAGCCAGGATGCTCTGCTGGGAATCGCTGACAAAATTCATATGGAAATCAAAGCTCTTCATGAACCAGACCACGATCGTCGCGACCAGGATGACCGAAAACGCCCTCTGCAGGAAGTCTTTTGTTTTTTCCCACAGAAGCTGCAGTACGCTCCGCGCGCTCGGCATCCGGTAATTCGGCAGTTCCATCACAAAGGGGACAGGCTCCCCTTTGAAGATCGTTTTTTTATACAGCAGCGCCGCCAGGATGCCTGTCAGTATGCCGATGATATAGAGCCCTGTCATGACGATGCCGCCCCTTTTCGGGAAGAAGGCGCTGACAAAAAAGGCATAGATCGGAAGCTTGGCCGTGCAGCTCATGAAAGGCGTCAGAAGGATCGTCATTTTGCGGTCCCTTTCACTGGGCAGCGTCCTCGTCGCCATAACGGCCGGGACAGTACAGCCGAAGCCGATCAGCATCGGTACAATGCTGCGGCCGGACAGGCCGATCTTTCTGAGCAGTTTATCCATGAAGAAAGCTACACGGGCGATATATCCGCTGTCTTCGAGTATCGACAGGAAAAAGAACATGGTCACGATGATGGGCAGAAAGCTCAGGACGCTTCCGACACCTTCGAATATGCCGTCAATGATCAGGCCGTGGATGACCGGGTTTACACCGGCAGTTGTCAGCGCGCTGTCCACTGCACCGGACAATGCACCCATACCGGTCTCGATCAGGCCCTGCAGAAAAGCGCCGATCACATTGAAAGTCAGGTAAAAGACCAGTCCCATGATCACGATGAACAGCGGGATGGCTGTATATTTACCGGTGACGATCCGGTCGATCCGGCTGCTCCTGACGTGCTCTTTGCTCTCGTGCGGCTTTTTCACACAGCTGCTGCAGACTTTCATGATAAAGGAAAACCGCATGTCCGCCATGGCGGCGCTTCTGTCCAGGCCGCGTTCCTTTTCCATCTGGATCGTGATATGCTCCAGCATCTCCAGCTCATTTTCATCCAGCCCCAGCTGGTCCAGGATCAGCCGGTCTCCTTCAATGGCCTTGGCGGCGGCAAAGCGGACCGGGATACCGGCAGCTTTGGCGTGATCGTCGATCAGGTGTATCACGGCGTGCAGGCATCTGTGGACAGCGCCGCCGTGGTCGTTCTCGTCGCAGAAATCATGCCTGGAAGGCTTTTCCTGATATTTCGCGATATGGACCGCATGTTCCACCAGTTCGCGGACACCGGAATTCTTTGCCGCGGAGATCGGCACGACCGGGACGCCGAGCATTTCCTCCATCCGGTTTACATCTATCGAACCGCCGTTGCCGGCGATCTCATCCATCATATTCAGGGCAACGACTACCGGAACGCCCATTTCCAAAAGCTGTATGGTGAGATAAAGGTTCCTTTCGATGTTCGTCGCGTCGACGATATTGATGATCGCTTTCGGCTTCTGTTCAAGGACGAAATTTCTGGACACCAGTTCTTCACTGGAATACGGTGACATGGAGTAAATACCGGGCAGATCCGTGATGACAGCTGTATAGGCAGGGTCATTGATCCCTGTTATCATTCCGTCCTTACGGTCTACCGTTACGCCGGGAAAGTTACCGACGTGCTGCCTGGAACCGGTCAGCTGGTTGAACAGGGTCGTTTTGCCGCTGTTCTGGTTTCCGACGAGGGCAAATGTCAGGACTGAGCCCGGGGGGAGCGGTTCCCCGCTTCCCTTCGGATGGAACCTGCCGCCTTCGCCGAGCCCGGGATGCTGCTGTTTGTGCGGGCGCAGTTCTTCTTCTGCAGATTCATCACCCTTTTCTTTTTTCTGTATATCGATCCTGGCCGCGTCATCCAGCCTCAGCGTCAGTTCATAGCCGTGTATCCTGATCTCCACAGGATCGCCCAGCGGCGCGTACTTTACGACCGCGACCTCGACGCCCGGGATAATGCCCATATCCAGAAAATGCTGTCTGAGCGCGCCTTCCCCGCCGACAGCCGTTACTATACCGTGTTCCCCTATACCCAGTTCCTTCAGTGTCATCTGATCCGTTCCTTTTCATCCGGCAGGCCGCATTTCCCGCCGTTACCTGAAAACCTCCCGGTGGACCGGACTGTCAGTCCTCCGGGAGGTTAATTGTTATCTAACCGCTTATGCAGCGTCAATCGATATAATAAGCAAAATCTTCTTTCTTTTCGAAGTCGGGATGAAGTTCGCCGGCAGCATGCCCGAGGATCACGTGCCCGATACCTTCATATTCTCCCTCGATACCGAGAGACTTCAGGATCTCCTTTCCTGCTTCCGTTTCGAACTCTTCTTTGCAGCGGTGGATCCAGCGGGCGCCGAGACCAAGTGAGAAAGCTTCCAGCAGCATATAGCCGATCGCTATGGAACCGTCGTAGACGCGGGTGAAGCTTTCTTTGTTCGCGAGGACCGCGATCACGCAGGGTGCGCCATAGAAAGGATCCCTCTCATACATGCCCATTACATCCTGGTTCATCTTGCGAAGCTTCGCGATCATATCCGGATCCGTGACCGCGATCGCAATGACCGGCTGTTTGTTCATGCCGCTGGGGCCGTATTTGCCGGCTGTCAGCACTTTGTCGATCTCTTCGCGGGTCACCGGTTCGTCTGTGTAGCTGTTCACGCTCTTGCGCGCTTTGAAAATATCAAGAATGTCTCCCATGTCTTTTTCTCCTTATTGCATATACATGTTGATCGCTAAAGACTTTTCTCTATAGAACTGCTGTTAACTGATATATTGTATCACGCCATCGGCTTTCCGTCTTTCCAGAGAACGGTCGCGTCCGCTTCTCCAGGTGTTCTGAAACCGGTGAAACTGAGCATACGGATCAGTTCATTGTTCATCTGCGTGATCTTCGCCTTTACCCCTTCCGTACCGCCTTCCTGCAGGGCCGGGAGCATGGCGCGGCCGACACTGACTGCTTTGGCGCCGAGGGCAACTGCCTTGAATACATCTGAACCCGTATCCATGCCGCAGTCGGCAAATATCTCGATGCCGGTGCCTTCCAGTTCCTTAACGATCTCCGGCAGGATCATGAGCGGCGGCAGCGCATAGGGCATAGAACCGTGATGATGGCTGACTACGATCCCTCCGACGCCGAGTTCCGCGCAGGCGGCGGCATCCCGAAGGCTCAGAACACCTTTTATGATAAACGGCAGCTTTGTGGAAGCTATATATTCTTTAAGGTCGTCCTTTGACTGGGGACCCATCTGCTCTCCGATGACAACGTCGTATCCGCCGTTCCTGCCGAAGGTGTGGTCGATATCCATCCCGACGGCCACAGCGTCGTGCGCCTCGGCAAAGGCGATCCTGTCCAGGATCTTCGTATGGTCAGCATACGGTTTGATGATCCTGACCGTATCCGCCCCGGTCAGGGCTATGGTCCCGTAGGTCTCGTTGTCGGACATTCCGATCCAGTTGAGGATATTCAGCTCTTTTGCGGCGATGGAATACTCGACCAGTCCGGTATATCTTCCTTCCGCATAGGATGGCAGATGGGAAAACGCCGGCATCATCACAGGTGAACTGTATTCCCTGCCGAATATGACAGTCCTGATATCTGCCAGTTCCGCGCCGATCAGACGCTCTTCCACCAGGATCGAATCCAGATAGGCTCTTGTTATATCACCGGTTATCATCATGCTTCTGTCAGGGGCCTGTTTAGGGGCCGGCTGTGTCTTTTTGATCAATGCCATGCTCCACTCCTTTCTGACTTCGTCTGTATTACACAATCAATTATATCACGCTTGTACCGCCGGATTTGCTCTGATAAAGTGAATACATGCGTATTTATTGTGTTTTTGTAATCCTGGCAGTCATCTGCCTGTTATATGGTCTGTTGGTCATGGTTGCCGGCAGCGGGACGGGATTCTTCCTTGTATGGGTCCTTATCAGTGCCTTTTTGGGCCTGTGCGGCTTTGCGGCCAGAAAGCAGCTGCTGTCCGGAATACCGGCAGCAGTGAAGATCGCTGCTGCTGCACTCTTCCTCATACTGCTTTTCTTTTTTGCCTTCATCCAGGCACGGATCATAAGCGGGTTCAGCGCGGAACCGGAACAGGGTGCGGACTATATGATCATATTAGGCGCGCAGGTCCGTAAGGGCGGGCCGAGCATGGTACTGCAGTACAGGCTGGATTCGGCTGCGGATTATCTGAAAAAGAATACAGAGACGGTGTGCATCGTCTCTGGCGGACAGGGGCACAATGAACCTTTCCCGGAGGCGGAAGGGATGCGGGATTATCTTGTCAGGGCAGGGATCTGTGAAGACAGGATCCTGGTAGAGGACAGATCACGAAATACCGATGAGAATATAGAATTCAGCAAACAGTTCCTTGATCCGGCAAAAGACAGTGTATGTATCGTCACAAATAACTTCCATGTATACCGTGCTTTGTTCCTTTCGGAAAAGCACGGTTATGCCCGCGTTTCCTGCCTGCCGGCTGCTTCTTCGCCCCTGTACCTTCCCAACAATATGCTGAGGGAGACCCTGGGCGTAATGAAGGATGTGTATCTTAAAGCTTCGCGTTAAGCGGGGCAAAATCGATCCGGCATTTCCCGTCATAGATGCCGACCGGCACTTCATCCTCAAACGAATAAAAGTCCAGAGTGGTGTCATCGCTTTCGAATTGATATACCATGATCCGCCCGTGCTCCGGATCGATCATCCAGTATTCCCGGACGCCTGCTTCGCCGTATTTATGAAGCTTCAGCAGCATATCCTTCCGTCTGGTCGAAGGAGAAAGCACTTCCGCGACGAAGTCCGGCGCGCCGTAAATACGCTTTCTTATATCCTTCGTATCATCACAAAGGATCATGACGTCGGGCTCAACGATCGTTCTGTCGTCACAGTCCAGCTGGACATCGACAGGCGCGATGAAAGGCTGGCAGTCTCCGTCATTATCATCTATATATCCGTAGATTCTGTGATACAGGTATCCGGCGATCTTCTGATGCGTTGTCGTCGGAGAATCTATCCTGAACAGTACGCCGTCGATCAGTTCAAACCGGTCATCCACCGGAATCGCCAGGTAATCCTCGATCGTATACTCCCCCTGCTTTTTTCCCCTGAAGCCCCTGTCCGGGTCAAAACCGCAGCCGGAAACATCATACTGCACAGCCTCCTCTTTCAGAACAGGCGGCTGCTCATTCCGAAGCACCTTCTCCAATGCCTGCATCGTCTCATAGCGTGGAGACTTCGTTGCCCCGGCAAAGACTTTCCGCAGCGTCGAAAGAGGGACCCCAGAGATCCTGGCCACCTGTTCATAGGTGTATCCCAGTGCTCTGACCCTGTTTTTCATTTCCTCGATCGTCATTTATATCACACCTTCTTGGCACGCTCTCCGGCCTTATCACACAAAAACGGCTTCTGCCAATATCAGGATAGCAGAAGCCTGTTTGGAGTTCAATCCGTATATGGTATTTTGATATGTGAAAATTCCATTTTTGGAATTTCCATGTCTTGATCGGTCATCCGCCGATCTCTCTTTTCCCGTAGAACTGTACCGACAGATACCAGGAAAGCGCATAGATCCCGATCCCTGCCGCCATGATGAGAAGGAAAACTGCACTAAATTCAATCTTCGCCTCCTTCTCCACTGAAAGTATTCTGGAAGCGGCGAAACCGATCGCACAGATCAGGCCGATCATCACATAATACGCCATTCTTCCCTTCTCCACACCGTACCGGAAGATAAAAGGCAGACAGATGGCCGGAGGCACAAGCGACACGGTAAGCAGAATGACCATAAACACGGCATACTCTTTCAGATCGAACGAGCTATGCACATGCATCCTGGCCAACTGGACCAGACCTGTCACAACGAGCATGCATGACTGGAGGATCAGGCCGATCAGGTACTTGACCGAGACCAGCTGCTGCCGGGTATAGGGCATAGTCAGGCTGTATGTGCTCCACCTGCTGGATTCGTCATAACTCAGAAGCGTGACCGGGATCATTCCGCACAAAAGGCACGGATAGAATACAAAGAACAGATTTTCATCGCTGGCAAATGAGACGGCAATGAACGCTGCGGCGATCAGCAGATATGATCTGCAGTATTTTCTGACCTGATACAGGTCTTTCAGAAACAGTCCTTTCATTTTGCCTCCTTTACCATAAATACAAAGAGCTCCTCGATGCTGACCGGACTTACAGGCAAATCCTGCGGCACCGCGTCACGCAGCACGACCGCTTCCGCTCCATAGGGAGATTCTCTCCGGGAAAGTATTGCATCCGGCGCAAGTTCCAAAAGCCTTTCCGCCTTGCAGTGGATCACTCCGTATTCGGAGAGAAGTCTATCCTTTTCTTCGCAGAGAAGAAGCTTCCCTTTATGTAAGAACGCGATGTAATCGCACAGTTTCTCAAGGTCGCTTACGATATGCGAGGAGATCAGTATGGAATGCTCTTCGTCCTTTACGAAGTCCCGGAGCATATCGACCACTTCATCCCGGACGACAGGATCCAGCCCGGAAGTTGCCTCATCCAGTATCAGAAGCCGGCTGTTATGGGACAGGGCCGCCGCAATGCCGAGCTTCATCTTCATGCCCCTGGAAAATTCCTTGAACGGTTTGCCGGAAGGCAGGGACAATTCCCTGACCAGCCTGTCGTATTCATTCCGGTCCCAGTTGCTAAAAGAATACTGCATGACTTTCCCGAACTGCTCCACAGTAAGGCAGCCCGGAATACCCACTTCATCCAGGACGACGCCGATTTCTTCCTTGATGAGCTTTATGTTCTCCTGATTGTCTTGTCCCAGTATGGTTATACTGCCGCTGTCCTTGCGGATCATATCCAGGATCAGTTTTATCGTCGTTGTCTTGCCGGCGCCGTTCTCTCCTACAAGGCCCATTATGCAGCCGCCCGGCAGCGTCAGGTCCAGATGGTCCAGGAGAAAACCGGGATATTCTCTGGTCAGTCCTTTTATCTCCAGCGCGTTCATTTCCTTATTTGTCCTCCAGGCCAAAATCCATCATTTCAAGAAGTTCTTTCTTCGTGATATTTCCGTTTGCCGCAAGCTGCCCGATCTGCATGATATGCTCTTCGATCTTCCGCAGGCTTTCCTCGCGAATTAGTTCCGTATTCCTCGCCGCCACGTAGCAGCCCTTTCCGGGTACCGTGTATATGAACCCTTCTTTTTCCAGTTCATCGTAGGCATGTTTCGTGGTCAGGAAACTGATCCGCAGATCGCCTGCAAGACTCCGTATCGACGGCAGCATTTCGTTTTCTTTCAACTCACCGTTTATGATCTGTTCCCTTATCTGGGAAAAGATCTGGTTATAGATCGGTTCACCGCTTTTGTTATCGATCAGAATATACACTATGTCACCTCTGCAGAAAGTGTTATGAGTGTTATTTGCGTTATAACTGTATAATATATATGTATAACAGTTGTGTCAAGCCCCTGTATCCGCATTCCCCGTAGCCCCTCCCTCTTCCATGCTCATGTGATATACTTTTATTTATGAATATGAAAGATGGAAAACTATATCTTCCCAACGTGACGCTGGCATCCATGACCAGCGTGGATATACCGGAAACCATCAAAGCCCTCAGATACAGCATGCGGGGGATCGAATTCGGCGACGTCGTCCTTGTCACGGACAAAAGACCGGCTTTTCTGCCGAAAGAGATACGTTATTCCCACACAGAGCGGCTGGCCAGCATTGATGACTATAATTACAAGATGGTCTATGAATTCGGCCAGCACATCCATACGGACTATGTGCTGCAGGTCCATGCTGACGGTTTCGTGGTCCATCCGGAACTGTGGCGCGATGAATTCCTGGACTATGATTATATAGGCGCACCATGGCCTGTACCGGCCGCATCGGACTGCGTCAGCTACAGAGACGCGGACGGGAACCTCGTACGGGTCGGCAACAGCGTCGGCATCCGCTCCAAACGGCTCCTGGACTACCCTGCTGCCGCAGGCATGCCCTGGGAAGGCTATACGACCGTAAACGGCGGTTACGAATATAACGAAGATATTTATCTGTGCTGTACCCACAGGAAGGATCTGGAAGCGGCCGGCTTTAAATTTGCGCCGCTGGATGTCGCGAAATATTTTTCCCGGGAACACCCGGTACCGGAGAACGAAGGGATCACGCCTTTTGTTTTCCATAAATGGTACGGCCTAAACAGAGCTTTTCCCAATTACCTTAAAAAGCCCGCGCCGGTCGTGCTCTTGAAAAGAATCAGAAATAAGATCGGGAGGATCCTCTCTTGAAGCTGCCATTTTCTCTTCCGTTCGGCAAAAAGGCCGATGCCGGGGCAACCGGCGCCGCTGCCGTGCCCTTGTTTACAAAACTGAATTACATTTTTGACAGCCGCCAGAAACGCCAGTTCCTTGTGCTCGGTATTATGATCCTGATCGGCGGCCTGTTCGAGACCGTCGGCGTATCCATGCTGATGCCCATCGTCACCACGATCCTGGATCCGTCTGATGTGATAGAGAAGATCAATAATTACCCTGTTCTTCCCTCTCTTTTGAAAGCGCTTCATGTAACGAACAAGGATCAGCTTATCATGCTGCTCCTTGGTGTGCTGATCGTCATATATATCGTCAAAAACTTCTATCTTCTGTACATGGTGCGCAGGCAGAATACCTTTATCGCCCGGACCAGGAACGACATGATCAGCCGCGTCATGAGGGAGTTTTTGAACCGCCCTTATGAAGAATACCTGTCGGCGGATATCCCCACCACGTTCAGGCTGACCGATTCGGACATCCCGCAGACTTTCGCTCTGGTCCTGTGCCTTCTGCAGCTTTCCACCGAACTGGTAGTGTCTGTATGCCTCTGCACTGTGCTTCTCATCATCAACTGGCAGATGACGCTCTTCGTTATCGCCATCCTCGGACTGATGACCCTGTTCAATTCCAAAGTTCTAAAGCCCATCCTGAATTCGATCGGCAAAAAGAACCAGGAGACGGCATCCCGCATCGCCAAATGGAGGATCCAGGCGATCTATGGCGTCAAAGACGTAAAGGTACTGAACCGGGAAGATTTCTTCATCCGCAATTATTATGAAAGCGGGAAGGTCGGCGCGGACCTGGCAAGGGACTATACCACGCTGAACAATATGCCCCGCCTGATGATCGAGATGGTCTTCATGGTCTTCATCCTCCTCTTCATCCTGATCTATATCGCCAGAGGCGGCGACGTAACGCTCCTGGCCGCCCAGCTGATCGCCTTCGCGGTCGCGGCCATGCGGATCATGCCCAGCGTTAACCGCATCAATACCTATATGACCGAGATCGCGTATGAGGAAGCCAGCCTGAATTACGTATATGAAAACCTTACGGATGCCATGAAATCCAATGCCAAGATGCGGGCGATCGTTCCCGACGATACCGGCGAAGCGCTGCAGCTGACGGACCGGATCCGCCTGCAGGATATCACTTTCCGCTATCCGGACGGGGACAAAAATATCTTCACCGATGCTTCCATGGAAGTCAGAAAAGGCGAAAGTGTCGGCATTATGGGCGCTTCCGGCGCCGGCAAGTCCACGATCGTGGATATCCTGCTGGGGCTTCTCCATGCCCAGGGCGGCGAGATCCTCTGCGACGGGCAGAACATCTTCACCAATTATCCCTCATGGCTTGCGCTGGTCGGTTATATTCCCCAGTCGATCTATCTGGTCGACGAGAGCATCCGGGACAACATCGCCTTCGGCATCGACGCGGACCGGATCGACGACGAGAGGATCTGGGCTGTCTGTGAGGAAGCACAGCTGGCCTCCTTTATCCGTACCCTTCCCGAAGGCCTGGATACGAAGATCGGCGACCGGGGCGTCAGGCTCTCCGGCGGCCAGCGCCAGAGGATCGGCATAGCCAGGGCGCTCTATAATGACCCGGAGATCCTGGTCTTTGACGAAGCCACCAGCGCTCTGGACAACGACACGGAGAAAGCCCTGATGGAAGCCATCAACAGCTTCCATGGCAAAAAGACCATGATCATCATCGCCCACAGGCTCAACACCATTGAAAAATGCGACCGAATCTACAAGGTCGAGAATGAAAAACTGATAGAGACATCGCTGCACTGATATGATAGTGCAGCTGTGACAGTCATGTATTGTCAGGCGATTCCGGAGTGTATGCGCTGCTCGTTACTTGGGCGGCGTATAAATGCAGAAAACTGATCAGATCAGGTTTCTGCATTTGCCGCCCTATGTAACGTGAGCAAGCGCATCCAAGCGAGAGCGCCTCCGGAATGCCTGATAAACATGACTGTCCCGAATTCATTTAAGGCAGGTACCTCATGATCGGTATGGAATTCATCAAAGGCTTCGGCCTCGGGAACCATCTTTTCTGCTATATCACGGCCCGTGCCATCGCAAAGGAAAGAGGCTGCGAATTCGGCTCGGCCAACCAGCAGCAGTTTGCCAATAACGTGCACAGCCAGCAGGGCATGTACTTTATGGATATGGATCTGGGGATCGATATCACACCGGAGATGAAAGCAGGCATGGCACGGTTCGACGAGCAGGATGACCGCATCTATATCGGCACTTCCGACCACGATATGACACTGGGATGCTATGTCAGCGGGCCGGACAGCCGGATCCACTCCGTGGCGGACAATACGCTCCTGTACGGCAACCTGCAGGACGAGAGCTATTTCGGCAGGTATATCGAAGACATCAAGGGCTGGCTGCATGTGAAGCCGGAGTATGATTCGCACGAGTACACTTCCGACGACCTCTGTATAATCAACATGCGCGGCGGCGAGTATACCAGCTGTCCCCAGCTCTATCTGGACCGCTCCTACTGGCTCAAGGCCATCCGGAACATGAAAAAGATCGATCCCGGCATGCGCTTTATGATCGTTACGGAGGACGAGGAAGCGGCCCGCAAAGTCCTGCCGGAATATGAGTGCCATCATTTTGATATGGGCAAGGATTACGTCACGATCAAAAATGCCCGGTATCTTATCCTCTCCAATTCTTCCTTCGCGATCATGGCTGCCATGACCAGCGACGAGTTGAAGTACGCGATCGCCCCGAAATACTGGGCCAGGCACAATGTGTCCGACGGATTCTGGTCTTCGGAACAGAACATATACAGTTTCCTGCATTACCAGGACAGGAAAGGAAAGCTATTCACCCCTGAAGAATGCCGGAGGGAACTTTCACAGTACAAGCAGACTTCCGCGCTGTACGCCCGCAGGAATACAAGGCCGGGAAAGATCATGACGATCTGCCAGCACATCCGGAAAAAAGCGCTGGCGGCTCGGTTCTTCGCGCTGAAAATGCTGCGCTCTTTCGAAAGAAGGACCGGGATCATAAAGACTTTTTCCGGCAGCTGAGGAATCACAAATGGTTTACGACTGTTTTCCGTTCTTTAACGAACTGGATATCCTTGAACTGAGACTGAACATACTGGACCCGTATGTGGACCGGTTCATCATAGAAGAATCCACGATGACGTTTTCCGGCGAGCCAAAAGAACTGGTCTTTAAGGATAATATGGACCGGTTTGCCCGCTTTCTGCCGAAGATCACGCATATCGTGGTGACGGATACGCCTGTCGATGCGGTCACCCACGAACGGGACTATTTCCAGAAGAACCGGCTGGCGGAGGGTCTGAAAGGCGCACAGGATGCAGATGTGATCATCTTCGGCGACGCGGACGAGATCCCCTCTCCTGCCGTACTGGAGAAGATCATCGCGGATTTTGATCCGGATAAGGTATACCATCTGGCCCAGCGCAATTTCTACGCCTTTATCAATATGGAGGAACAGTCCGGGAACCTCCTGTCCATTACGGGCGAATTTGACGGCATCGAAGGATCCGGCAGGAAATGGCTGGGGACCAAGATCTGTTCCGTTAAGAATATCCCGCAGGAAGGGATCGTACGGTTAAGGGACCTGGTAAAGCCTTCTGATCCGCGGTCCGTGCGCGTTGCGGACGGCGGCTGGCATTTCGGCTATATGGGCGGCGACAGGGAGACGGACGTCGCAAAACGGATCGGCGTCAAGGTAAAGGCCGCGGCGCACCAGGAATACAACGACCGTGAGATCCTCGCGGAGACGATGGACCATCTCATCCTCGGCGAAGATATCTTCGGCAGGGATGCGCACTTTGTCAGGATACCGGTGGATGATTCCTATCCGGCTTTCATCACGGAAAACACAGAGCGGTATTCGCACCTGATCATGCCGGAAATAAAAGCTGCCGACAGGATCAGGGCAAAGCTTGATCTGTCGGCAGGCAGGTTTTTCAGAAAAGTACGGCGCAGACTGTTCAGCAGGTAATGCTCACGGGCGGCCGGCCTGTTTCTGCCACGCCTGGAACATGAGCAGATACCAGATCTGTGTCTGCCAGATATCCTTTTCGATAAAGTTGTTCCACAGTTCTTTCACAGCGGCAGGGTCAAAGATACCCTGCTCTTTTATTGCCTTATCGGATATGAGTTCTTCCGCCCAGGCCCTGAGTTCCGGCTCCTTCAGCCATTTCATGATCGGGATCGAAAATCCTTTTTTAGGACGCTCCATCAGCTCGCGCGGGACATGGCGGTAAAGGACGTCGCGGAGGATCCTCTTGCCTGTCCAGTTTCCGTTCTCATATGTCCTGAGGTAATCGACCGGCAGGGTCCACGCGAATTCCACCACGTCGGGATCCAGCAGCGGCACTCTTGTTTCCAGCGAAACAGCCATTGCCGTTCTGTCCACTTTCACCAGGATATCATCCGGGTGGTACATCAACAGGTCCATCAGCATGACATCGTGGCACGCATCCCCCAGAAGGTCACGTTTCATGGTCGTATATGCGTACGGTATCCTGCTCTTATCCAGCGGGAGCCGCCAGTTCATACTGTATCCGCTGGTCTCCATCATCTTCCGGTAAAGATCTTCCGGCGATGACGCGGACAGGATGCTGCCGTAGCTCTTTTTGCCGGCCGGAATGCCGGGGATATATTTCCAGAGGGTCCCCGCGGTCTTCCTGAGCGGCGTCCACAGCCATTTCATCTTACTCCAGATCCGCTCGATGGAATAATAGGTATTGTAACCGCAGAACAGTTCGTCTCCTGCGTCGCCGGAAAGGGATACGGTCACATGCTGCTTTGTCATACGGCTGACCAGATATGTCGGTATCTGCGAGGAATCGGCAAAGGGCTCGCCGAACATGGCGGGCAGGAGCGGTATCACTTCCTTGCAGTCCGCCTCACTGATATACATCTCCGTGTGGTCTGTACCCAGATGCCGCGCTATCTCTCCCGCAAAGACCGCTTCGTTATATTTCGGATCCTCCATTCCGATCGTAAAGCTCCGGACAGGCTGCGTGCTCTCAGCCTGCATGAGGGAGACGACCGTGGAGGAATCGATACCGGCGGAAAGGAAGGCGCCGACCGGTACATCGGATGCCAGTATCTGCCTGCGGATCGAAGCCCGCAGAAGCCTTTCCAGCTCCGTGGAAGCTTCTTCGAATGATCCCCTGAAAAGGTTTTTCTGCCCCTGCTTTGCCACTTCAGTCACAGACCAGTATGTATCCCTCACGATGCTGTTCTTATCATAGGGCGGACGGATCGTCAGGATCTTTCCCGGCTCCAGTTTCCATATATCTTCATAGACTGTGTAGGGGGCGGGACTATAACCGTGTGTAAAGTAGATCGGCAGGACATCTGTCCTGATCCCGTTCCGGAAACCCTCCAGTACGGAAATGCATCCTATATCGGAAGCAAATACGAAGGCCCCGTTCACAAAGCCGTAATACAGGGGTTTTTCCCCCACGCGGTCCCTGGCCAGCGTGATCTCTCCCGTCTCACGGTCGTAAACACCGATCGCGAACATGCCTTTACACAGGGACAGCGCTTCCTTTGCCCCGTAACGCTCGATGGCTTCCAGGAGGACTTCCGTATCGGAAGTGCTCCTGAACCGTATGCCATCGGACAAAAGCCTGTCGCGGACTTCCGTATAATTGTAGATCTCTCCGTTGTATGTGATCGTCATACGGCCGCTGCCGCTTGTCATGGGCTGTGCGCCGGCCGGGGACAGGTCAATGATGGACAGTCTCCTGTGCCCGAACCAGACGGAACCGTCCGCATTGTGCCAGGTCCCCTCTCCGTCCGGTCCCCGGTGCACCATGCGTTCCTTCATCCGTTCGATATTGCGTTCCGAACCGCTGCCGAACCTTATCAACCCTGCAATTCCGCACATAACTCACAACTCCCAAGATGTAATAAACTTTTACCTGGATCCTCTGATATACGGTTTCCCCAGGGACTCCGGCTGTCCGCTCTTACCGGCGGCTCCGAGCATCGCGATAAGGGTCAGCGCATAAGGCAGCATGGCCAGGATGAACGGAGAAATGGAGATCCCTATCGTCTGGAGCCTTATCTGCAGCGCATTCGCACAGCCAAACAGAAGCGCCGCCCCGAACATGCCGAAGGGTGTATACCTGCCCAGGATAACAGCCGCAAGAGCGATATATCCCCGGCCGGAGATCATATTCTCCGTAAACACACCCAGCTGCACAAGCACCAGGAACGCACCGCCGATACCGCCCAGGATACCGTTCAGAATGACCGCTGTCCACTGGTACCTGTGGACCGGGATGCCCGCCGATTCGGCCGAGTGCGGGTTCTCCCCGACGGCCGCGAAGGCAAGCCCCTTATCCGTATATTTATAGAACACCGCTGCCGCGATCAGCAGCAGATACAGTATATAGCTTAGTATATCACGCTTAAAGAAAGCTTCTCCGATAAACGGGATCTTTGAAAGTAAGGGGAGCGGTATCACCGGCAGAGTCTCGATCTGCTGGTAGCTCTGGCCCTGGCTCATCAGCTTGAAAAGGAAACTGGTCAGTCCCAGCAGCAGCATGTTGACTGCAAGTCCGCTGACTGTCTGGTTCTGTGCAAGGCGGATGCTGATCAGCCCGTGGAGCAGCGCCGTTACGGTTCCCGCCGCGATCCCGCACAGGAGCCCGATCCACAATGATCCCGAATACCATGCGCCGGCAAACGAAAAGAACGCCCCGGCCAGCATAACGCCTTCCATCCCGATATTGATGATACCGGCTTTTTCCAGGATCGTCTCGCCCAGTCCCGCATAGATGACCGGCATCGAAAGGCGGACGGCCGCCGATAGGAAAGCCGTGACAAAAGCCGCTGTCAGAACAGAATTCATGCCGCACCTCCTTTGATCCTTCTCCCCCGCCGGAACAGTTTCTTACACAGTATAAGCACGACGACAAGGCCGATCAGTATATTGACGATGGCGCTGGGAACGCCGAGCTGTCTCTGCATGGAACCCGTACCGACCTGTACGGCCGCGTAAATGACCGCGGCGGCCAACACGCCCAACGGATGGTTGGAAGCGATGAGTGCGATCAGGACAGCTGTATAGCCGCAGTTTCCGGATATACCTTCCAGGAGCTTTTTCTGGATCGCCATTACTTCGATGACGCCGGCCATGCCGGAAAGCCCGCCGCTTAACAGCGCGCACCGGATCGTGTTCCTGGCAACGGAAATACCGCTGACCAGCGCGGCTCTCGGATTGGACCCGACCACGCCAAGTTCATATCCGATCGTCGTCCTGTAAACGATATACCATACAGCCAGAGCACAGAGGACTGCGATGATAATACCGCCGTGGAACCTGGTAGCCGGGATCACCGCACCGATCTGTGACGCGGGATCGATCTTTGCCGACTGGGGAACATTTCCTTCCGGATCCTGCAGAAATGACCGGACAGCATAACCCAGGAAATTGATGGCGATATAGTTCAGCATGATGGTCACGATGATCTCCGATATGCCGAACCGTGACTTTAAAAGCGCCGCGATCAGCGCCCACAGCCCGCCGGCAACAAGACCCGCCAGAAGGGACAGGAAGATATTCGCGATCCCCTGTACCGGCAGGGACAGACTGCAGGCAGTCCCCGCCATAGCGCCGATGTAGAACTGCCCTTCGGCGCCGATATTCAAAAACCCCGTCCTGAAGGCCACCGCGCAGCCAAGGCCGGTCAGGATCAGCGGACATGCTTTTACGAATATTTCGGCGAAACTCTGTGTATTCCGGAATATTCCCGTAAAAAACAATCCTAACGCCTGCAGGGGATCTGCTCCGCAGGCAAGTACAAGGACCGCGGCTGCAGCCAGGGTCAGAATAAGGATCAGCAGTGCGTCCCTGATTCCGTCAATCCTGTCAGAAAGCTTTTTCATCCGCTGCCTCCTTAGCATCCTCTGCCGTGATCCCGCCCATCAGGAGCCCGATCCTGTGTACGTCGGCTTCACTCCTCTTAAGGATCCCTGCAATACTGCCGTTATAGATGACTGCGATCCTGTCCGACAGGGCGAGGATCTCTTCGAGGTCGGCAGATATCAGAAGGACCCCGCCGCCCTTATTCCTGTGGTCCATCAGGCGTTCGCGTACAAAGGAAGTCGCGCCGATATCCAGGCCTCTTGTCGGCTGTGCTGCCAGCACCAGCCTTGCCTTTTCGGATATCTCCCTGGCGGCGATCAGTTTCTGCTGGTTGCCGCCCGACATCTGGGCGACCCTGGTGTTTATGCCCAGGTTCCCGGATGCCTTGACTTCATATTCTGCCATTTTCTTTTCCGCGTTTTCACGCATGGCCAGGCGGTTGATCCGGCCATGCCGCGAATACGGCTCTTTCCTGTAATCCCTCAGTACCAGGTTGTCGGTTATATCCATGGCAGGGATCAGGGAATCCCCCAGTCTGTCGTCTGAAATATAGGCCAGGCCCCTTTCGTACCGTTCCCGTACCGACAGTTCCATGATAGACTCCCCGTCCAGCAGGATCTGCCCGTCCGCCTTTGCCTTGATACCGGTCAGCACCTCGGAAAGCTCTTTCTGGCCGTTTCCTTCGACACCGGCTATTCCGAGTATTTCACCCTTATGCACTGTAAGGTCGATATGACGGAGCGCATGGGTATGTTTGCCCGCGCGCCTTGTCAGGTCCCTGATCTCCAGCAGTATCTCCTCCCCGGGCTCTACATCCGGTGCTTCGATCTCCTTCATGTCCCGTCCGATCATAAAACGGGAGAGCTGTATCGGGTCTGTATCCGAAGTCCTCATGGAGGCGGTGATCCTGCCGTCCCTGAGTACGGAAACTCTGTCGCTGATCTGCATGATCTCGCTCATGCGGTGCGTGATGATGATGATCCCGTATCCTTCCGATCTGAGTTCCTTCAGGACAGCAAAAAAGTGCTCCGTCTCCTGGGGAGTCAGAACACCTGTCGGTTCATCCAGTATCAGAAGCTCTACATTCCTGTAGAGCGCTTTTAAGATCTCTACCCTCTGCCTTTCGCCTACGGAAAGATCGGCGATCTTTGCATCCGTATCGACAGAGAGTCCGTACCTTTCGGCCATCTCCATAAGCTTCGCGCATTCCTTCTTCCTGTTCAGGAACGTGTGATTGCCGGAAAGGTTAAGGATCACATTGTCCAGGACAGTCATATTCCTGACCAGGGAAAAGTGCTGCTGTACCATTCCGATACCTGCTGCGATGGCTTCCCTGGGCGTACGGAACGCTACCTTTTCCCCTTTCCAGAAGATCTCCCCGCTGTCAGCGTTATATAAGCCGTCAAGGATATTCATCAGCGTCGTCTTGCCCGCGCCGTTCTCCCCTAAAAGTGCGTGGATCTCTCCCTTTTCCACCGTCAGAGAAACATGGTCGTTGACATAGACGCCGGAAAATGATTTGCATATATCCTTCATTTCCAGTAAGGCCATACTGCTTTTCTCCCGTAAAAAACACTGCCGCGCCGGAAGTCTATACCGGCGCGGCAGATCCTGCTTTTCTTTAATGATCAGTTGCGGATCGTGACGTCCTTTACTACGTCGAACTCGCCGCTCTTGATCTTCTCGATGAGCTCATCGGCAGCAGCCCTGACATCATCGGGAATATTCTTTGTGTAGCTCATTCCTACGGCATTTTCCGCGAAACCGAGGTTGTAGACTTCACCTTTGAAGTTACCGTCGGCCACTGTGCCGAGCGCGATGTCAAGAACGACATCAAGATTGTAGAGGGCGGAATCCACCATGTTGTCAGGGGCGAAAGAACTCTGGTCGTAAGAATCGCCCATGCAGTAGATATTGGCGGCGACTGCAGCGGTGATCGCGCCGTTTCCGCAGGCGTTCGCGCAGTGCTTGATCACATCGACACCGTCCGTGATCATAGCCTCGGCAGCTTCCTGTGCCAGCTGTGTATCCACAAAGGAGTTGGTCCATGCCGTCTCGACAACGATATCAGGATCGACTGACTTTGCACCGTCTTCAAATCCGTTGACGATCTTGACGAGGGAATCGCCCTGAAGGGGGCCGATCGCGCCGACCTTGCCGGATTTGCTGATCATGGCGGCAATGACGCCCTCGACATAACCGGTCTCTTCGCAGGCCATTACATACGAAGCAACGTTGTCGGCAGCGGCATCTGCTTCCGTGCAGATGAAGAGCACGTCGGGATATGTACCGGCAACCTCAAGGGCGGGATCGCCGAATTCATAACCATGACCGATGATGACGTCATAACCGGCTGCCGCATAATCGGCAAACGCTTCCGCGATCTCGGCAGGCGTCAGGTTCTCGGAATAGGTCATTTCCATGCCGTACTTTTCACAGGCTTTGAGAGCGCCTTCGTATGCAGTCTGGTTCCAGCCCTGGTCATTGGCGGCACCGGAAAGACAAAGCGCGACCTTAAGGCCGGCAGCGGGAGCAGCTTCTTCTGCGGATGCTGCTTCAGCCGTTTCGGCTGCAGGCTCCGCAGCGGGCGCTGCGGCTGTGCCGGCGCAGGCGGAAAGCGAAAACGCGGTGATGCCTGCCAGTAATACAGCGATCAGTTTTTTCATACTTCTTCTCCTCATTCTTTCTGAATAACTAACAGATCATTTGCTTATGTTAACAGGAAAGATCCGCCTGTTCAGCACAGGCAGCCACTCCCGCCGACATCCGGGTAAACAAAAAAGGACCCCTTACCGATCAGTATCCATATATCTGATCCGAATGTCCGGTCCCTTTCAACCTCCTGTCCGATGTGCAGGTATTTCAGTCTGTACGCAACGGATGTAGAATATAATACGCTGCAGGTGAATGAATTGAGATTATAATACCTCTAACAGAGTCAAATTCATATTCACTTAAGTTTATGATTTTTCCAGAATCTCACCTGTTTTTTTGTCGATAATTGCCAGTTTCAGGGGGTTTGTTATATACATGGTATCCAAATTCTTTATCGATTTTATTGTCTTCAGTTTTCTGGGGTGGATATATGAGTGCATCTACTGTACTCTGCGGACGAAGCATTGGCAGAACCGCGGTTTTCTGTTCGGCCCCGTCTGTCCGATCTACGGGAGTGCCGCCGTGGCCGGCATGGTCATCTTCGGCCGTCTTCCGGTCTTTGCCGGCAGCTTTGTGCCGGCCTGGAAGATCTTTCTGATCAGTGCTGCCGCCAGTGCGGTACTGGAGTTTGTTACTTCCTGGGTACTGGAGAAACTTTTCCATGCCGTCTGGTGGGACTACAGCCAGATCCCGCTCAATATCCAGGGCCGGATCAGCCTTCCTACCACGACGGGTTTCGGCCTGGCAGGTATATTGGTCGTCCGCTTCCTGATCCCGTTTGTGGAGGACCTGCAGAAAGGCATCGGCACCGTTTCCGGAGAGATCGCCTCTCTTCTGCTCATGGCGTTCTTTGCAGCCGACCTTGCCCTCACCGTTGCTTCACTGACGCAGCTCCTTACCCGGATCGAAGAAGTACAGAATGACTTTAACACCCGTATGGAAGCCGGCTACCGGATCGCCCAGCAGGGTCCCCGGGCAGTGGGCGCATACATGGCCGGCGCAGCCAAAGCCGCCGGCGCACAGATGGCTCATTCCACGAAGGAAGCCGCGCAGACCGCCGGCGCCCTGCTCACTGACGCCGGCATAACGGCGCGCAGGGAACTGGCAGAGAAGATACAGAAGCACACAGGTCTGTTGAGCGGCAGGGAACTGCATCATATAAATGTGATCAGCCGTTTTAAGGAATACCAGGTGAAAGCCCCCGTCATCCGGCTGCACGAAGCCATATCCGGCTTTATGCGGCGGCAGGCACCGGTATTCCGATACGGACAGGAAGATACCCCGGACGATACCGATACCGGGGAAAAGGAACGGGATGCGACCCGAAAAAGAAAGAGAACTCGAAAAGATACTGCAGTCGCTCATCAGCGATCCGCGGATCATCCGAATGAAGGATTTTACACAGCACGGCAACACGACGACTTTTGACCACTGCGTAAACGTAGCCAGGACCAGCTACCGTATCAACCATGCTCTGCACCTTCACGCCGATGACAAAGATCTTATCCTTACTGCCCTGCTCCATGATTATTTTCTGTATGACTGGCATGATCATTCCCATCCGCTGCACGGCTATACCCATGCAGATACGGCAGCTGACAACGCGGTCAGAGATTTCCCGCTGGACACGGAAGAAGAAAAAGCGATCAGAAGCCATATGTGGCCGCTGAACATCTCACGCATTCCTTCCTCAAGAATTGCATGGATCATATCCGCCGCAGACAAGATCTGCAGTGCAAAAGAAACACTCTCAGGCCGGCACTCTGGCATGGGTCTTAAAACCACAGACGGAAAATGAACGACTGGAGTCTTCTTATATAATCTGCCATATTCCGGACAAAGCATATATAATAGATACAGATGCTAACAAACCTCAAAACCTAAATGGAGAAATCATTATGGCAGTTATATCTGTAAGTTTTCTTTCTGATTCCCTAGGCCGCACAGTCCCCGTCCAGGTCATCCTGCCCACCGACAAGATGAGCTTTAGCGGCAGTCTGAAGCCGGCCGGGCCTTTCAGGACCCTTTATCTTCTGCACGGCATCATCGGCGACTGCGGCGACTGGTTGAAGGGAACGGCGATCGAACGTTTTGCGATGGACAGAGATCTGGCCGTCGTCATGCCATCCGGCGAGAACGGCTTTTATGTCGACCAGCCCTGGAACTGCGCCATGTACAGCAAATTCATCGGGGAAGAACTGGTGGACTTCACCCGCAGGACCTTCCCTCTCTCTGACAGGAAAGAAGATACTTTCATCGGCGGCCTTTCCATGGGCGGCTACGGCGCACTCTACAACGGCCTGAAATACGCGGAGACCTTCGGCAGTATTATCGCGCTCTCATCAGCCCTGATCCTGGATGAGGATTTCCTGCAGGTTGAGGAACATCCGCGCTATCCTTCCCAGTCCGAAGAGTATAAGCACAGCTGCTTCGGCCCGGATCTTACGGAAGCGGTATATGGTGAGAAAAATCCCCGTACCCGCGTGAAAATGCTTAAGGAAAGCGGTACAGCCATTCCCGCGATCTATATGGCCTGCGGCGACAAGGACGGCCTGTATGCCAAGAACCTCTCCTTCTCCGAGTTTCTAAAGGAAGAAGGCATTGAGCATACATTTGAAGTCGGTCCCGGCTTCTCTCATGAGTGGGAATTCTGGGATCAGTTTATCAGGCGCGCTCTCGACTGGCTGCCGCTTCATGACGCAGTTGCAGGTATGAGCAGCGGAAATGTGGGGATCGCCTGACCTGCCGGTTACCGTTGACCTTACGATTCAGAAAAGGATCATAAAGATGAAAGAACTTACAGCAAAACAGAATGAATTCGTTGAAGATCTTCTCTCCAGAATGACCCTGGAGGAAAAGATCGGCCAGCTGAACCAGGCTTCCGTCTCCATCGTCGGCGGTTTTGACGTTTCCTTTCCCGAACTGATCGAAATGAACGCGGACGGCAGGATCTCGAATGAAGAATTCCAGCGCATCCTCTCCAATGCTGACAGGGATTACCACGAGGAAGAGATCCGGAAAGGCCTGGTCGGTTCCATGATGGTCTCTGAACCTCATGACTGCAACCGCCTGCAGAAGATCGCCGTAGAAGAATCCAGACTCGGCATCCCGCTGATCTTCGGTCTTGACGTCATCCACGGCTTCAGGAGCGTTTACCCGATCGCGATCGCGGAGGCCGGCGCTTTTGATACGGACCTCTTTGCACGTACGGCAGCCATGGCAGCCAGAGAGTCCCGTACGCAGGGCGTTGCCTGGCATTTCGCCCCCATGCTGGATATAGCCAGGGATGCCAGATGGGGACGCGTCTCCGAAGGTCCCGGCGAGGACCGGTACCTGGCTTCGGCCTTTGCCGCCGCCAAGGTCCACGGCCTGCAGGATGACCATTCCTCTACGGAGAACTATGTAGCGGCCTGTATGAAGCACTACATAGGCTACGGCGCCTGCGAATCCGGCCGTGATTACAACACGACTTCCATCGCGCCCCATCTTGTTTATAATCATTATCTGGCTCCTTTTGCCGCAGGTGCAAAAGCCGGCGCGAAAACTGTCATGGCTTCCTTTAATGACCTGAACGGCGTACCCTGCACCGCCAACAGCTGGACACTGCGCAAGATACTCAAAGGCGATCTTGATTTTGAAGGCTTTGTCGTCAGCGACGCCAATGCCATCCGTGAAGTCATTGTCCACGGTTATGCCGAAGACGAAAAAGACGCAGGGATCAAGTCTGTCAACGCCGGCCTGGACATGGATATGGGCACAGAGATCTATCTGCATAATCTGGCCGCCGCGATCGAAGAAGGCAGCGTAAAAATGGAAGTGCTCGACGACGCGGTCAGAAGGATCCTCAGCGTCAAGGTCTGGCTCGGCCTGTTCGACCATCCTTACACGGAAGAAGCAGCCATGCACCGTTATGACGTCCTTCCTGCGGAGCATCTCGCACTGGCTGAAGAAGCAGCCGTTAAGTCCGCTGTCCTTCTGAAGAACGGAACAGACGGCACTCCCGTACTGCCCCTTGCAAAAGACGCAAAAGTCTCCCTTCTCGGTACGCTTGCCGATGATAAGGAGAACATTATAGGTGCCTGGGCTATGAGCTGGCGTGAGGAAGACTGTGTTACCATCCGTGCCGGCATGGAAGAAGTTTTCCCGTCTCTTCAGTATTTCAAAGGCTTCGGTCCCGCGACCGCGGCGGATGAACTTGACGCGGCCCGTAAGGATATCGATGACGCGGTGGCCTATGGCGATGTGATCGTCGCCGCCCTTGGCGAACCCGGCGAGATGTCCGGCGAGGCATCTTCCAGGGCATCCATAATAATGCCCGGCTGTCAGAGACAGCTCCTTGGCGAGCTGATGGAAAAATCCCGCGCAGCAGGCAAAAAGCTCGTGCTTCTTGCCATGAACGGCAGGCCTCTCGATCTTTCCTGGGAAACAGAACATGTCGATGCCATCCTGGAAGGCTGGCAGCTCGGCATCCGTATGGGCAGCGCTGTTGCGAAGCTTCTTAGCGGCGACGCGGCACCGGAAGGGCGTCTTGCTTCCACTTTCCCCGCCTGTGTCGGACAGTGCCCCATCTATTATTCCCATCCGAATACCGGCAGGCCGGGCAGCAGGAGCAAGTTCACGTCCCGTTACCTGGATGCTCCGTATGAACCGCTCTATCCGTTCGGCTACGGCCTGACGTATACACAGTTTGAGTATTCGGATGCCTCAGTAACAGAGAAGGCAGACAGCTTCGATGTAAGCGTGAAGGTCACGAATACCGGCAGCCGCAACGCCGTCGAAACGGTCCAGCTCTATATGCAGGATGTCAGCGCCAGCCTTGTCCGCCCCGTCAGGGAACTCAAGGGTTTCGCGAAGACTTCACCCGCTCCGGGCTCATCTGAAACAGTGACGATCTCACTGGCGAAGAAGGATATGGGCTTCTATGACAATGAAGGAACCTACCTCCTGGAAGACGGAAAATTCCGCTTCTATATCGGCGCCAACAGCCGCGATGCCGCCCTTGCAGCGGAGATCAATGTGAAGTTCTGAAATTGAAATAGTATAGGGGCGGCCGCATGAAAGTGTTCATGCGGCCGCCCTTTTTTTCTGGCACAGACGAATTGCTAATATCCTGTTATTTATCTGTATTCCCGGCTCCTACAAATGTATTTTCCGTACCGGATACTGATATAACTGCCTATTATCTCCTATTTATCAGTATCCCTATATCGCAACTGTTCGCGAAATCAAAGTGAACCCGGCTGCCCTCCCGCTTGCCTTCACTCAACGGCACGAGTTGTCAGACACCAGGATCTAATGATGAATATTGTCTGACGGCCTTCTCTCTTGCTTTGTTTGATTATCTATACGCTTACTGATAAGTCAGATCAATTACCATTATTATCAGTATGCAATGGGATACTTACGATGCAAAAAAGCCGGAAGCGAATCAACTATTCGTTAAATCCACGTCCAGCTCATAGAAGACTGATTACGTCATTCACCGGGCACACGCGGACACTTGCCGGCACCCGCCGGGAATGACAATAAAGCCCCTGTCAGTCCGCCACAGTTCTATCCTATCAGTCCGCAGCTCTTATTTCCCGTCTTACCTGCTCCCGTCGATCTCTTCCTTGGCGATCCTGCCCTCTCTGAGAAGTTCACGGAGCCTGTCAGCGTCATGATCTTTGACCGCGTCCCTGTATTCGCAGAGCGAATCGATCAGGATCCCGATCTCTTTCTCCAGCGCCGTACTGTTGGAAAGGAACAGTTCCGTCCACATATCCTCATTGAGCGAGGCGACCCTGGTCATATCCTTGTAGCTGCCGGCCGAGTATCCCTTATGTTCTTTCGCAGTCGGGCTCTTGATAAAAGCGTTGGAAATGACATGGGCCATCTGGGAAGTAAACGCGATCATCTCATCATGCTTCCGGGCTGTCGTCACGACATACCGGCTAAAGCCCAGCGGGTCCAGGAGTTTTTTTGCCCTGTCCAGGAGCATGATATCATCATAGACCGGCGGCACCAGGATCATGGAAGCGCTCTTGAACATATTTGCCTTGCTCTTAAGGAAACCGGAATACTGCGTACCGGCCATGGGGTGGCCTCCGATATATGTAAAGCCGCTCTTTTTTGCAGCTGGAAACAGCGCGTCACAGACCTTTCCCTTAACACCGCAGCAGTCGATGACCAGCGCGGAAGCCGGTATCAGGTCCTTCTTCTGTTCAACATAATCGATGGCAGCCTGCGGGTACAGCGCGATAAGAATAAGGTCGCATTCCTTTATAGTCTCATCATCCAGCCGCCCGTCCAGGCAGCCGTCCGTCAGGGCAAGCAGAACGGTACCGTCATTGATATCATAACCGTAGACCACAAAATCCGAGTATTCCTTATAAGCCCTGGCCAGCGAGCCGCCAATCAGCCCGAGCCCGACGATGCCTACGGTCGTTTTGCCTCTCTGTCCAGTTTCGCTCATCGGCCGATCACCTCTCTGACTTCGAGTATCTGTTTTGCGATGGAGCTGAATTCTTCCGGCGTTACCGACTGGGCGCCGTCGGAAAGGGCGTGCGGCGGGTCGTTATGGACTTCGATCATAAGGCCGTCCGCACCGGCAGCCACCGCGGCAAGCGCCATCGGCCTGACGTATCTGGCCACGCCGGTCGCATGGCTGGGGTCCACGACGACAGGCAGGTGGGAAAGCTCCTTCAGCACCGGCACCGCCGACAGGTCAAGCGTATTTCTGGTCGCTGTTTCAAAAGTCCTGATCCCGCGTTCGCAGAGGATGACTTTTTCATTTCCGCCGGCCATGATGTATTCCGCGCTCATCAGAAGTTCGGTGATCGTATTGGCCAGGCCGCGTTTTAACAGAATAGGCTTGCCCGTATGCCCGAGTTCCCTTAACAGGTCAAAATTCTGCATGTTCCTGGCGCCGACCTGGATCACATCCACATCTTCAAACAGATCCAGTGTATTAATATTCATGATCTCCGTTACGATCGGCATCCCCGTCTCTTTTTTGGCTTCGGACAGGTATTCCAGGCCTTCTGCTTTAAGGCCCTGGAAAGCGTAAGGGGAAGTCCTGGGCTTGAAGGCGCCGCCGCGCAGGAAGTTCGCGCCGGATTCCTTTACGCTTTTCGCGATGCCGGTGATCTGCTCCCTGCTCTCGACGGAACAGGGGCCTGCAATGATCTGGAAGGCTCCGCCCCCTATCTTATATCCTCCGATATCGATCACGGTATCGTCCGGATGGAATTTGCGGTTCGCGTTCTTGAACGGATCGGATATCTTTCTGACCGATTCGATAATATCCAGCCCCATCAGAAGATCCGTGCTGACATTGCTGACATCGCCGATCAGGCCGAGGATCGTCTGGAATTTACCTTCCGAAACATGAACTTCCAGCCCCTGGGTATGGAACCATGTGATCAGGCTGTCTATCTGTTCTTTCGTCGTTCCCTGTTTCAGTATCGCTATCATCGTCCTGGTCTCCTTTTATCTGTCTTTTATCATTTTTAAGGTTAACTTAAGAAATACCAAGTTTACCGGAAAGGTCCATGGATTATGATGACACCATCAGAACGGAAACACAATTGTTAATTTAAATAAATGGAGGAAAAAAGACATGTGGACAAGAGCACAGCTCAAGGAAAAAGGCAAGGCGGCATTTAAGCTCAATTACTGGAAAACAGTACTGATCGCCGTTATCGCGATCGGGCTCCTCGGTACGACCGGCGCGGGAAGCGGGTTTACTCTCCGGTTCAGGGGACACAACTTCTTCAACAACATCAATAATAACAATACTTCATCCTATTCTTCGAACCAGGCTGATGACGCATTCGATGAACTGGAAGGTATAATAGATCAGCTCGATGAGCTCGACAGCATAGACGATATCGACACCCTTCCTTCGATCATCACTTCGACCCCCGGCTTTAATGAACTTGGCCCGGAAAGCCAGGATATCCTCGGAAAAGCCTTTTCCCTGACGACGTCCTTCGGCCTTCTGACACTCGTCCTGAGTATTATGTTTGCCATAATGATCGCCGCCGTCCTTGTCGTAGTCATTTCCGTATTCCTGTACGGTCCCCTGTCCGGCGGCGTGGCAAGGTTCTTTGTCAAGAACCTGGGCGGCAGGGCAGAGATCAAGGAACTGGCATATAACTACGACCACGGGTATCTTAACGCGGTAAAGACGATCTTCCTGAAGGGGCTGTACACTTTCCTCTGGTCGCTGCTGCTCATCATCCCCGGCATCATCAAGACTTATGAATACAGGATGATCCCGTATATCCTCGCGGAAAATCCCGATATGCCCTGCAGCGAGATCTTTGCAAGAAGCAAAGAGATGATGAGGGGCCAGAAATGGAGAGCCTTCGTGCTGGATCTGTCCTTCCTTGGCTGGGAGATCCTCTCCGCACTGACCCTCGGCATACTCGGCCTGTTCTATGTCAACCCTTACAGGCTCATGACGAACGCCGCCCTCTATGAAGCACTTGCATACGGCACAAACAACGATCAGGCTGTATAATACAGATTATGAACAGGATACTGATCGCTGACGACGAAGCCGAGATCCGTTCCCTTTTAAGGCTCTACCTGGAAAACGAGGGTTATGAAGTCGAAGAAACGGAAGACGGCAATGAAGCTTTGAAAATTCTGGCAGGCAAAGATATCGATCTTTGCCTGCTGGATATTATGCTGCCCGGCCTTGACGGCTTCCATGTCCTGCAGAAGCTCAGGCAGACCAGCGACATCCCGGTCATCATCATATCCGCCAAAGATACGGATCCCGACAAAATACTCGGGCTCGACCTGGGTGCCGACGATTATATCGCGAAACCGTTCAATCCCCTGGAAGCTATGGCCCGGGTACGGTCCAATCTGCGCAGATATGCCGCACGTACCGGTACGGCCGAAACGGAGGGCTCTTCCGGGCACCGGACACTGTCGCACAAGGATCTCGTACTGGATCTCGATGCCTGCTGCATCTATAAGAACGATGAGCGCATCGACCTGACATCCGTTGAATTCCGGATCATGAACATGTTCATGGCTTCGCCCGGAAAAGTCTTCACCAAACAGCAGATCTATGAGAACGGGTGGGGAGACGCCTATATCACCGGAGACAACAGCATCATGGTATGCATCAGCAAACTCCGTACCAAGCTGGGTGACAGCGAAGGTGAAGGTGAAGGTTATATCCGTACGATCCGCGGTCTCGGCTACCGTCTCGAACCCTGACAGGAACGCATAAATGGAACATCTCAAAAACTTTCTGATCATAAGGCTGCTGGCCGTGATGGGCATCGTACTGGCCCTGGAGATCCCGGTAATGATCCTGGTCCGCATGCTTATCCTGCCGCTGGCCGCCTATCTGGCCAATATGGAAAACGCGTCCGGTACCCTGGGCATCGGCGATATCATGGCTATCATTACCGGCATATTCGCCGGCGGCGGACAGACCGCGGCCATGAGCATCCTGCTGGGCTCCGGCACATTTCTACTGCTGGTCCTGGCCTTTGCCGCCCTGCTCCTGCCCCCGGCTGCCGGCCTACTGGTCTATGCCCGCATGGTGACCGCCCGTGTCGATGCGCTGCAGAAAGAACGCGAGAGCGAGCGCAATCTCATGCTTTCCGATTTTGCCCACGACCTGAGGACCCCAGTTACGACCATCTCCGGCTACGCTGCCGCACTGACGGACGGACTGGTGAAAGACCCTGAAACGGAACGTGAATACCTTCTGGCGATCCGCCGGAAGTCCATGAAGCTCGGTGAACTGATCGGCCTCCTGTTCGACTACGCGCGCCTTGGCAGTGTCGATTACAAACTGAACAGGACAAAATGCGACATAAACGCCATTGCGGCAGAAGCTGCGGCTTCCCTGTACTCCGATATCGAAAATGCCGGTATGGAACTGGAAGCCTCTATCCCTGACGCGCCCTTTATGGTGAGCGCCGATCCCGCCCAGGCCGGCCGTATCTTTTCGAACCTGATCACGAACGCCATACGGCACAATCCGCCCGGCACCAGGATCGCCCTCATCATCCGTCCGGCCGCCGGCTCCGAACTGGCTGCCGTAGCCGATTCAGGCGTCGTGATCGACAAAGATATCGAGCAGCTGTTCAAGCCCTTCGTCAGAGGTGACGAGACCCGGAAAGGCTCCGGCGATACCGGCAGCGGGCTCGGACTTTCGATCGTAAAGAAGATCTCCGGGCTGCATGGATGGGATCTTTCCTTCGCGCAGCCGTTTGAAGGATACACCAAAGCATTTGTATTGAGGATACCGGATGAATTATGACCACAGGGCCGTTCTGGTCGGCCTGCAGATAAAACAGACTGATGACGAATTCTACCGCGCCATGGACGAGCTCGAACTGCTGGCGAAGACAGCGTCCGTCGAGACTGTGCTGAAGGCTGTCCAGCGGCTGGATTCCCCTGTCCGCGCGACATATATCGGCAGCGGCAAGCTGACGGAGATAAAGGCCGCGGCCGCCGACCTGGACGCAGATACCGTCATCTTCGACCAGCAGCTTACACCCATGCAGTTCAAGAACCTGAACGAAGCGCTCGGCGTGGAAGTCCTGGACCGTACCGGACTTATCCTGCGGATCTTTTCCGACCAGGCAAGGACAAGGGAAGCAAGGCTCCAGGTGGAACACGCCAATCTCCAGTATGTCCTCCCGCGGCTGGCCGGTATGTGGACGCATTTCGGCAGACAGGCGGGCTCGAGCGGCTCCATGTCCAACAGGGGCGTAGGCGAGACACAGATCGAACTGGACAGGCGGCATATCGAACGGCGTATGGCCGAGCTGGAGCGCGAACTGAAGGCGATAGAAAGGGAAAGGGCAACGCAGCGTGAACGCCGTCTGCGTTCCGAACTGCCGAAGGTCGCCCTGGTCGGCTACACGAACGCGGGCAAGTCCACACTCATGAACCGGCTGCTTGAGCTCTCCCTCTCCCCGTCGGAAGTAAAACGGGAAGAAAAGAAAGTCCATGTCAAAGACGCCCTGTTCGTGACGCTGGACACGACTGTACGTAAGATCGAGCCGCCTTCAGGCCATCCTTTCCTTCTGTCCGATACCGTCGGTTTTATCAACGAACTGCCGGCCTCGCTCGTCAAGGCGTTCCGCTCTACGCTGGAGGAAGTAAAATACGCCGATATCCTGCTGCAGGTCGTCGACATTTCCGATCCCATGCACGACGTCTGCGAAAAAGTCACGGAAGACACACTGCGCGAGATCGGCGCCGCCGCCCTTCCCATGATCATTGTCTGCAATAAACTGGATAAGGCAGAGGATCCCGGCCTTACCGCAAAACGGGTACGGAACAAAGTTTACATATCGGCAGATAAAAACGAAGGCATTGACCTGCTGCTGGAAGCGATCGAAGACGAGATCGCCAATATGAGGAAAGAATGCGCACTTCTGCTCCCTTACGATAAAGGCTCTCTTCTGCACCGGCTGCAGGAAAACGGGGACGTCGTTTCATCCGAGTACCGTCCGGACGGCGTCCTTGTCAAAGCAGTGGTCAGAAAAGAGTATATAAAATACCTGAAGAGTTTTATGGTGGAGGAATAAAGAATATGGCTATAAACCCGCTCATGCTCCTGAAAATGAAGAACCGGCTGAATATATTCCAAAAAGACCATCCCAGGGTCTTTCCCTTCTTCAATATGATAAAGGATCATGCGCTTGAGGAAGGTACGGTCTATGAGCTGAAAGTGACGACACCTGACGGCCAGACTTACGTCACCAATATAAAACTGAACGAGAACGATCTCGAGAGCATCCGCATGATGATGAACGAAGCAGAATAAATATTTATCGTTTTTCGATAATTTATTATTGATTTACACTCCCTCCCATGTTATATTGATTCCACACGGGAGGGATTTTTTATGAACGAAAGACTGAACCGGGCCGTTAAATATATGCTGGATATCCTGTTCTATGCGGGTATCCTTATTGAAATACTGATGCCGGGCCTGTTGAAAAAACTGTTCCTGCGCCACGATTTTCTTCTGGCTTACGGCACGGACGGCACAAAGCAGATCATCCTGCCGTATTACATCCTGAAACTTGTCTGCATCATGGCGGCCGGCGTTTTTGCCCTGCTCATCCTGTACGAACTGCGCAGCATGATGAACACAGTAGTCGAAGGCGACTGTTTTGTTGAAAAAAACGTCGTGAGCCTTCACCGCATGGGCCGTTATGCCATCGTGACCGCTGCCGTCATGCTGATCAGCAATCTAACCGCTCCTACCCTTACTGCCCTGGCCGTTATGGCCGTCTTCATCATTGCAGGTCTGTTCAGCCTGGTACTGGCCGGCGTTTTTGAACGCGCGGTCCGCTACAAGCAGGAAAACGACCTGACCATCTGACTAAAGGAGGCAGGCAGCTATGATCGTGATCAATCTGGACGTCATGATGGCAAAAAGAAAAAAAGGCCTGATGGTACTGGCTGAAGAAATAGGTATCACGGCCGCCAATCTCTCCATCCTGAAGAACGGCAAGGCAAAGGCGGTCCGCCTGGAAACGCTCGATGCCATCTGCAAAGCCCTGGACTGCCAGCCGGGCGATATCCTTGAATACAGGGAGGATACCGCTCCTTCGCCGCAACAATGACCTGACGCTCTTTTTTGTCCGGGATCGGACGAACTGTCCGGAAAGGAAAAACAAAATGGAAAACAATACAGTTTTGGTCCGGGAGACCCCCGGTCCGGTTAAAGTCACCCAAAAACGCGAGCCGGATGCGGAAAAGCTTGCACGCCTTGCAGCTTTTGGCCCTTACGCGGCCCTGTTCGCCGCTGCGTCCGCTTTCGGAAGGTACAAGAATCCGGCTGGGATCGCCTGCAGTCTGCCGGTCATCGTCTTCTTCGTCCTTATGAGGCGCCTTAGGGACAGGGGATCCTCCGGCGCTGTCAGAAAAGCTTCGCCCATGTATGTCTTTTCCGGGGTCACCTGCATCCTTCTGTCCGTCCACGTATGGACCAGCGCTTCCGGCGTGCTGCAGTTCCTGGACAGGTGCGGCATCCTTATCCTCTCCTGCATCTGCCTGCTGCAGCTTGCCTTCGATGATGCGGGATGGCATCCCGGCATGTATCTTCTGCAGATACTGAAAGTGATCCTGCTGCCGCTCCGTAGACTTCCCATACCGTTTGCGGATATCGTGGAAACCGTTCGCTCACGCAGAGAAAGCCGCACCGCCCCCGCGCATCTTTATGCCGTCCTCAAAGGGCTGGCCGCCGGTGTCCCCATCCTGTTCGTCATCTTACTGCTGCTGTCTGACGCGGACGCAGTGTTCAACCGGCTGATCGCCGACCTGGTGGGGGGCTTTTCGCTGCCGTCCGTCGTATTGGACGCGGTAAGGCTGGCCGCTCTCCTGACAGTTTCCTTTATCGTTTTTTATACGGTCTCCTCTTCCGTATTCGGGAAAAAAGAGGAATTGTCCGCCGAAGAGGGCACTTCTGCCGGGCGAAGGCACGATCCCTGGACCGCTGTGACCGTATGCCTGCTGCTCTGCGCGGTCTATGTTGTCTTTGGCGGGATCCAGCTGGTCTATCTTGCCGGCAGGCGCCCCCTCCCGCAGGGTCTCACCTACGCACAGTACGCGCACGAGGGTTTCTACCAGCTGGCAGCCGTATGTGTGATCAATCTGGTCATCGTCACCTGGTGCAGCGAAAGATATGAAAAGAGCCGGCTGTTGTCTGTCCTCCTGCTGGTCATGAGCCTGTGCACATACAGCATGATCGCTTCCTCAGCCTACAGAATGTTCCTGTATATAAGGGAATACGATCTGACTTTCCTTCGCCTGTTCGTACTCTGGTTCCTCCTGGTCCTGTGTATCTGGTTCGGCTTTGTATGCGCCGGTATCCTGAAGGAAGATCTTCCGGTATTCAGAAGCTGCGTCATCGCCGCGGCTGTCCTGTATCTGGTATTTGCCTTTGCCCATCCCGACTATCACATTGCCAGATACAACATGTCCGCGGCAGGCCGGGCTGACCGCGTGTATCTCGCGGCACAGCTGAGCGACGACGCCGTGCCCGCACTGGCAAGGGATCCGGAACTTATCGCGCTCCGGCGCAAATATAAAAACAGCGCCAAAAGCCGTGACAGCTTTGGCGCTGATCCAAGGAAGTTCAATCTTTCCTCATTTATTGCTTCAAGGTACTGAAAGCCCAAACACCGTAGATCTGGTCCCTGATCTTATCAAATTCCCATAGCCGGCTGCTGATGCCCCGGGAATTCGGATCGTGGATGATCAGTCTGTCCCCGCAGTAACCGGCGATAAGAATGAAATGTCCGGTATCCGTGAAGATCCCCGGGCCCATGCTCATAATGACCGGATGGCCAAGGTCCAGTTCCTCTTTGATATACTCTGCCGATGCGGGAAGTTCACGGCCGCTGACCCTGAACTTCTCCGCTCCTTCGGTAAACAGCGACCATCTGGTGCCGGTCCCCTGCATATAATAGCCTTCGTCTTCCGCGAACTTCGCGATCCTGTCCGGCGCCGCCTTCACATTGCCTGTCAGTCCCGCGACGACCATGGACAGGCACGTCGGCCCGCATCCGGTCAGGCCGGTCACACTGCTCCCATAGGGATAAAATCCCCATCTTTTATCCCACTGCATGATCAGCGGAATGTCCAGATATACCATTTCCGTATCGTCGTCCGCGGATCTGCCGATTCCCTGAAGATCCGCCCGTCCGGCCAGGTCTTCCGGGGAGAGCTTCGCATAAACATGCCGTGCCGAGACCGTATCCTCCGCGCCTTCATGCCCGTAAACATACAGGAACTCAGTCAGGCCCTCATTGCCTTTGGCCTGTGCGACCTTTCCTTCCGGGAAAAGGTCTTCATGTTCCAGCAGCCACTGATAGTGCTCTTTCGTATTCGGCTGCTCCTGTCTGTCTGCATCCTCCGCCTCTTCCATTACTGCAGGCTCCGGTCCATTCATGGACGTGCCGGTAACGGCTGACTGTTCGGCCGCTGCAGCCTCTGCCCCGGCAGTACTGTTCCCGGATGCTTTACATCTTGTGCCCGCATACCGTAATACCTGCGGGACCAGGAGCAGCACGGCCGCGCACAACAGGGCAGAAAGTATGAATGCCCTGAATTTTACAGCGGCAGGAATGCCGGATTCACCTGTTTCTTCGGCCGCCTCTATTTCAGGTGTTTTACTTTCTTTATCCTGTTCAGTTTTTAAAAGATCGGTGTCGCCCATAATCTTACCTGTTTGTTAATCCCCGGAAAAATGATACTATCTGAATGTCGGCAATATGTCAAATATTCTGAGATCCCACAAAGAGAAATCAGGCAATGAAAAGTAAGATCGGAAGTTATATCAGGGATACGGTCAGCTGCATAAGTTACATCTCAAAAAAGATCCTGCGGCAGCTGAAATACAACGGGAGGAGCATGGTCCGGTTCGAAGCCGTATACAGGCTCCTGACTTTTTTTGTCATCTTCCCTCTCCTGATCTATTCGGAAAGGATCCTGCTCATCATAAACAGGAAGACGAACATCGCCTGGTATAATACTTCTTCCATACTGAAAAATCCGCTCACCTGGCTGTTCGGGGTCTTCCTTGTCCTGCTGATCACCTTTTTCGCTGTTCTGGAACAGATCGCCGTCTCGGATGCCATCCAGGCCTCCGAAAGCGGTATCGAAAAGAAAGCAGAGCAGATCCTTGTTGACGGTATAGACCAGACGATCGTGCATTTCAGGCCCCGCAACTGGATGCTGAGTCTCTATTTTATCCTGATCATGCATTTTTCCAGGCCTTACGACGCCTCCAGCATCACGCGAAATCTCTCCGTCCCGGGCTTCGTCAACGAGCATATGGACAAATACCCGGCATTCTATGTCCTGTACATTGGCCTGCTCATACTGGCTTTGTACTTTGACCTGCGGTGGTCATTTGCGCTCCCGGTCATGGCCGCGCGGCATGTATCCTTCCCCGATGCCCGCAAAGAGAGCGCCCGTCTGACGAAAGGCGTCGGGAACAAGCTGCAGATCTTACTGATCACTGCCCTGTGCGCCTTGGTCTGCACCGGTCTTTATTACGTGCTGACCTACGCTGTTTCCCTGCTGGTATTCCTGGTCACGAAATGGCTGGAACCTTCAACATCCTTCATGAGTTACTGGCACAACAGGAACCGTGAGCTCATATCCATCTTTCTGTATCTGATCTACACATGGGTGACTTCTGTTCTTGTACAGATAGTGATCCAGAATCTCTGGTACCACCGTCTGGAAAACGACCGTGAAGCGGTCCCCGCCTATATTGAGATCCCTGATTTTATCTTTTTCCGGAAATGGGTAAAACCGGTCACAGCTGTTGTTCTGTGCACAATCCTGTTCTTCAGTGTTCCTTCCCGCTACCAGCAGGTCAAATGGATGGTCACCGGCGGCAGCAGCCTCCCTATGATCATGGCACACCGCGGGTATTCCTCCGCAGCGCCGGAAAACACCATCGACGCCTTTGAAAAAGCGATAGAAGCCGGCGCCGAGGCAGCGGAACTGGACGTCCAGATGACAAAAGACGGTGTGATCGTCGTCATGCACGACGATTCCCCAAAGCGCACGGCCGGTCTGGACAAATACATCTGGGAAGTCACCTACAGCGAGATCAAAGACCTGGATAACAGTCTGAACTTCTCCGGAGATTACGGTCCCACCCGCATACCGACCCTTGACGAAGTCATTAAAACGGCAAAAGGCCGCCTTTACCTGAATATAGAGATCAAGCGCACCGGCCATGACGACGGCATTGTCGAAAAAGTGGTCCGCATTATCCAGAATAACGGTTTTGAAGATGAATGCGATATCACCAGTCAGGATTACGACACACTTGCGGCTGTTAAGGCGATCGATCCCGGCATCCTGACCGCGTACACGACCGTGATCGGCATAGGTGATATCGAAAACCTGGATGCGGCGGATATCATCAGCATTGAAGAGACTTTCGCCACATTCCGGGAGATCCTCAACATCCACACTGCCGGCAAACGTGTCTTCGTCTGGACTGTCAATGAGGAAAAGTCCATAGACAAACTTGTCAACCTCAACGTCGACGCCATTATCACCAACGAGATAGAGACCGGAATTAAAGTCATCGATAAACACCAGAACCGGATCAACGACCTTTACCAGCGGCTGCGGCAGGTCATGTCATTCCTGTAGTGTCCGGGCAGCCGGGGCTTTGGCAGCTTGCTTTTACGATCAGCTCCTGCAATGTATTTCGCGATGGGTTTCGCGATGGATTTCTCGATGGGTTTCATGATGGGTTTCACGATGGATTTCGCGATATTACAGATGCAAGCTGTCGATGCTGCTATTATATCGGTACCGTTTATAAGCCGGATCTCAGAAATTACAGATCAAATCTGCTTACTCTCCCTTACAATACGTACCTGTCAAAGTTTTTCCCGCAGCACATACAGATTGATGATCCCATACTCTTTAATAAATCGGTACTGCCGCAAACGGCGAGTACATATTTAGGGTTTGTAATAGAGGTAATAGGGGTACTCCCGATAACAAAGAAATAAAAATGAACATATCAATGAGCCAGGATGACAAATACAATATGTAATCCGGCAGCCAGGCTGCATTTCAGGTACGGATCAGACAAGTAAAATGAGGATAATGGTATGTAAAAACATCTGTTCCATCCCATTCCCAACATGCTTTCATCCTGTTCCGTCCTGTTTGCAGACTGATCGCAGACTGTTTGCAGACTGATTCCATGCCACGGCCAGTGTTTGCAGCCTGAAGGCCAATGAAAACCGCTGCCCCCGGACTCCAAAGGGTCTGAAGCACCGCGCACATCAAATAGCACATGCATCAAATTCCGCTCGCATCAAATACCAGGATGCATCAAATACCAAGATGCATCAAAAAAGGGCTGCCGCATGAATAAATTCATGCGGCAGCCCTTTAGTTTGATACGGTATCAGATCCCGTTCGGTATCAGTAAATTACTTGCGGCCGAACTGAGGATCGTTGTTGCCGGATGTTGTTGTGAACATCTCAAGCATGTTGATCGGGTCGTTGAAGTCGGCGATCCAGCCTTCACGAGCCATATCGAAGTTGCCGTTCTTACGTTCCTCAAGGAATACGTTCCAGTCCTGAACAGCGATGGAGATGTGATACCGACAACTGCCAGATCCTGCTGAAGGGACTCGGCAATGGCGATGTGGCCTGAGCTCTCGTTGGTCAGATATTCGATCTCGATAGGAGTAGCATCGGAAAGGGTGCCGTCCTCATCAAATTCGAAGCCTGCTGCCTTAAGCAGTTCGATCGCTTCAGCTACTGTTTCGTCATAGTTTTCATTGATGGCATATGCATCATAGTAACCCTGAGCGGGGTCATCCTTGAAGATGCCGCCGTTGCCGTCCATCATTCCGAGCGGGATGTAGGAAGTGGCAATGACCTGGCCGGTCTGGCCGATATTCTCAACGATGTAGTCCCTGTCGATCAGGATGTTGATAGCCTTACGCATGCAGGCTGCCTGTTCGGGAGTCTTGTCAGCGAAGAGTTTGGAACCGACGTTGAACGCGATGTAGTATGTGCCGAGAGCGTCGATAACGTGGAACTCGGGGTTATTGGACTCAAGAAGGGCTGCAACTTCATCAGTGGGAACAGAGTCGATGAAATCAACGCTGTCTGAATTGTAAGCAGCATAGATAGCTGTGTCGTCAGCGGAAAGCATGAACTCAAGCTTTTCGATCTTGACATTGTCAGCATCCCAGAAATAAGGGTTCTTCTCATATGTCATGGAAGTGTCATGGTTCCAGCCTGTGCAGACATAAGCACCGTTGCTGACAAAGCCGGCTTCCTGGCACCATCCGCCGGGAGTGGTCTCCCAATCTGCATAGGATTCTACCTCAGACTGCTTGACGGGATAGAATGTAGGGAATGCCATAAGGTCTTCCATATAAGCGCAGGGAGCGGAAAGAACGAACTCAAGTGTAGTAGCGTCAACTGCAGTTACGTTGATACCGTCATCAGTGCCGTATCCGTCAAAGCCTGAGAACATGTATTCATAGTCAGCTGCTGTCATGGGATCGGTAGCTCTCTTCCAGCTGTAAACAAAGTCTTCCGCTGTCAGGTCGGAACCGTCGGACCATTTAAGGCCGTCTTTAAGGGTGACCGTATAGGTAAGGCCGTCTTCTGTGACCTCATAACCTTCCGCGCATGCGGGAACGGTCTGGCCGTCTGCATTGTAGGTATACAGGCCGGAGAATGAGTTGGCTGCAAGGCAGGCTCCGTCAACTGAGCTGTTCAGGGCAGGATCAAGATAATCCGGCTCGGAAGCAAGGTTCAGGCGAAGGGTGTCGGCACCGTTCTCCATCTCTGCATACATGAAGAACTTGGTCTGGAAAGCATTCGCGTAAATGCCCTTGACATAATCCTTCTGCATATACAGATCGTTGTAATAGTAGATCGGGATAACAGCGAAGTTGGACATCAGGATGTCTTCTGCTTCATGCATCATCTCGGTACGCTTTGCCATATCGGTCTCGGCCTTGATCTGGGCGATGAGTTCGTCATACTGTGCCCAGTCGTTTACGGGATCGATAAAGGCATCGCTTAAAAGTTCTGCTGCAGATCTGCCGGCTTCTTCTTCAACAGCTTCTTCAGCTGCTTCTTCGGCAGTTTCTTCAACAGCTTCCTCAGCTGCTTCTGCAGTTTCTTCGACAGCTTCTGCCACCTCTTCAACTGCTTCCGCTGCTTCTTCCACAGCTTCTTCAGCTGCAGGAGCGGGCTCAGTCGAAGCGGCGTTGCCGCTGCAGGCTGCCAGTGATGATACGATCATCATTGCAGCGAGCAGGAGAGCGATTCTCTTTTTCATAGTTACTCCTCCTTGTTATTAGTTACGTTAACTGTTTTATCTTTAAAACCGGCTGCCGGTATGCCGGCTGACGGATGGTTCGGACTTTCCGCGCAGCTGGTATAAAGAACGATAATGTTTAATTATAAGATCACTTGTTCCAGCAGGCAACCATATGTCCGCCGCCCCTGTCGGTCAGCTCCGGAACTGCCTGTGCACACTTTTCCGTGGCATATCTGCACCTGGTGCGGAAAGGGCACCCTGAAGGCATGTGCAGCGGGCTGGGTACATCTCCTTCCAGCATGATGCGGTGTTTCTGCCTGGCGATCTTCGGATCCGGGATCGGGACTGCGGAAAGCAGTGATTCCGTATAAGGATGGATCGGATGGTCCATCAGTTCATTCGCCTCGGCGGTCTCCACCATATGGCCAAGGTACATGACCGCGATGTTTTTGGAGATATGCCGTACCACCAGCAGATCATGCGCGATGAACAGATAGGCCACGCCCAGTTTCTCCTGCAGGTCTTCGAACATATTGATGACCTGTGCCTGGATCGAGACATCAAGAGCGCTGACAGGCTCGTCGCAGACGATGAACTTCGGATCTACGGCCAGTGCCCTGGCAATGCCGATACGCTGTCTCTGACCGCCCGAGAACTCATGGGCATAACGGGTGGCATGCTCGGCATTGAGCCCGACCAGGTCCATCAGGTAAAGGATCTTTTCACGCCTTTCCTTTTTGCCGGAATACATTTTATGCACGTCCAGCGGCTCGCCGATGATATCTTCGACCGTCATGCGGGGATTTAAGGATGAATAGGGATCCTGGAACACCATCTGCATCTTTTTGCGCAGATTATGTATGTTCTTTGCTGTGATCTCTTCCCCTTCGAAACGCACGGTGCCTTCCGTCGGCACATAGAGCCTGAGTATGCTCCTGCCGACCGTCGTCTTGCCGCAGCCCGACTCGCCGACGAGCCCGAGTGTTTCACCCTGGTCGATCGTAAAGGAAACGTCGTCCACAGCCTTCAGCGGCTTTGAACCGAAAAGCCCTTCACGGACCGGGAAATACTGTTTGAGGTGCTCGACTTCCAACAGATGCTCAGCCATGCGATACCACCTCCTCGATCTCTTTTTCTGTATAGCCGCCGGCCGCTATCTCCTCTTCGGTCAGCGGATAATGTCCGTCCCTGACGTTGATCCAGCAGGAAGCCTTATGGAAATCATTGATCTGCTGCTCAGGCGGCAGCGCCTCCAGGCAGATCTTCATGGCTTCTTTGCACCGGGGGCAGAACGCGCAGCCATTGGGCATATTCAGCATATTGATGGGCGTGCCTTCGATAGACTGGAGTCTTCCCTTGGATCCGTCCAAACTCGGGATGCTGTGCAGCAGCCCCTTTGTATATTCATGTTTCGGATTATAGAATATCTCGTCCGCCGTACCGCGTTCACACACGCGGCCGCCGTACATGACGATGATCTCGTCGCACATCTCCGCGATCACGCCCAGGTCATGTGTGACCATTATGATCGCCATGCCCAGTTTCTTCTGGATATCCAGCATCAGTTCCAGGATCTGTGCCTGGATCGTAACATCCAGCGCTGTGGTCGGTTCATCTGCGATCAGTATATCCGGTTCGCAGGCAAGCGCCATGGCGATCATGACTCTCTGGCGCATACCGCCAGACAGTTCGAAAGGATACTGTTTCAGGCGCTTTTCCGGTTCATTGATGCCGACGAGCTTAAGCATCTCGATGGCCCTGTCCCTGGCTTCCTGCCCCTTCTTGTCCGTATGGAGCCGGATGGCTTCCATCAGCTGGTTGCCCACGGAAAAGACAGGATTCAGGCTCGTCATGGGGTCCTGGAAAATGATGGAGCAGCTCTTCCCGCGGAAACCGGACATCTGCTTTTCGTCCCACTTGGAGATGTCTTCTCCCTTGAAGAGGATCCTGCCCCCGGAGATCCTGCCGTTCTCTGCCAGGATCTGCATAATGGAATAGGCCGTGACGGATTTTCCGGAGCCCGACTCGCCGACGATGCCGAGGACTTTGCGCTCGTCCAGATTGAACGAAACGCCGTTTACCGCCTGGACTTCGCCGTTGTCTGTTGTAAATGTGGTATGCAGGTCCTGCACACTTAATAAATGTTCATACTCACCCATAATATGTTATCTCCTGAGCTTCGGATCAAAAGCGTCTCTTAAGCCGTCGCCCAGAAGGTTCAGGCTGAGTACGATCAGGCAGATCATTGCTGCCGGGAAAACGAGCTTGTAGGGATAGGTCTGCAGGCCGCCCCTGGCCGCGTTCGCAAGGGAACCCAGGGAAGGCATCGGTGCCTGCACGCCCAGTCCTATGAAGGACAGATAGCTCTCCGTAAAGATCGCGGAAGGGATCTGCAGCGCCGTCGAAACGATGATTACGGACAGGCAGTTGGGAAGGATATGCCTGCGGATGATCCGGCCCGAGGACGACCCTGTCGCCTTTGCCGCAAGTACATAGTCGTTTTCCTTGATGGAAAGGATCTGTCCGCGGATAAGACGGGCCATGCCTACCCAGTAAAGCAGACCGAACACGATGAACAGCGAGAGCATGTTGGGTCCCATCTTGCCAAGGAACGAAGTCTTCGGCAGGGATATCCTGCTGCCCAGTACGACCGAGAGCAGAATGACCATCAGCATATCCGGCAGCGAATAGATGATATCCACGATACGCATCATGATCATATCGACCCGCCCTCCGGCATACCCGGATATACTGCCGTAGATCATACCGATGATAAGCACGATGATGCTGGCAAAGAAACCGACGGTCAAAGATACCCTCGTACCGTAGATCACTCGGATAAAGTAATCCCGGCACTGTTCGTCCGTACCGAAGATATGAGGGAACCTCTCCCCGCCTTTCTTTATATAATTCTGCTCTGCCTTGCTGTACGTGAAGGGTTTGAGGTTCTTGGCGCCCTTGTCGCGCTTGCCTTCGACTGACAGGATCTCTTCATAGCCGTACGGCACGATCGAAGGCGCGACCGTTATGCTGAGAAGGACCAATATGAGCACGATGATGCCGAACATGGAAAGCTTGTTCCTTCTGAGTCTTTTCAGTCCATCCTTTAAGAATGTGGTGGACTCGCTCATGACATCCTGCTGTTTCTTCTCTTCCTCCGTAGCCTTCTCAAACGCGGACACGTCCAGCTGCAGGCTCAGAGGTCTTTTTTTAGGTGTCTGGTTAGGATCGTATTTTTCCATAATGCTCCTTCAGTCGAATTTGATCCTGGGATCAACGAGCTTGTAAACAATATCACAGATCAGGGTGGCGGCGACCATCAATACCGCCAGAAAGATCGTCGTAGCCATGATCAGGGTATAGTCTCTGTTGCCGATGGCGCTGACAAATTTGCTGCCGATGCCGCCGATCGTAAAGACATGTTCGATGACCATCGAACCGGTGATGATATAGGCGATCTGGGGCCCCGCGTACGTGATGACGGGGATCAGCGAATTCCGGAGCGCGTGCTTGAAGATGATCATGAACTTCTTTACACCCTTGGCCCTGGCCGTGCGGATATAATCCTGTCCCAGCGCATCCAGCATGCTGCTCTTGGCCAGACGCGTCGTATAGGCCATCGGATACGCCGCGAGGGCGCAGACGGGCAGGACATAGTTATTGGAATTGGCGCTCCATACGGGCACCCATCCCAGCAGGATACAGAAGATCAGCAGCAGGAATGTCGCCAGGATGAAGCTCGGAATGGATGTAAGCAGCGTCGTCAGGAAGATAATGATCCTGTCCGGAAGCTTGTTGCGCATGAGCGCCGCTATACTGCCCAGCACCGTGCCGATCAGCAGGGCGACCGCGATCGCCATCAGACCGAGCTTGCAGGAGATAGGGAAAGATTCCTTAAAGATGGCGGATATCTCTCTCCCGTTCTTGAGGCTGACGCCGAAATCGCCTTTCAGGATCCCTTTCAGATACAGGAAGAACTGGCTGACCAGCGGTTTGTCGAGGCCATATCGTTCGTTCAGTGCCTTAACGGTAGCCTCGGAAAGGGCTTTTTCCCTGTTGAACGGTCCGCCGGGGACTGCGTGCATCAGGAAAAATGTGATGGCTGCAATGATGAATACCGTCAGAACAGCCAGAAGTATTCGTTTGATAATATACTTTGTCATTTTGTTATCCCGGTCCTGTTATTGTATTGATCCGTTGATCCGGCTGCGCGTCCTTTGCCGTGCCGGCGCCTGCCGCAGCACCCTGCAGCCGGAAAATAAAAAGATGCACGAACATTACACCAATGCATCTTTTAAAGCGCAGCCTCAATAGATTGTATAATCTGAGTCTGTCTCTGTCAATTTTACTATGTCAATTTAATGTAATAAATTTTCCGGTCCTTTTTGTACAATTTTACTGCCGAATCTCTCCTGAAGGCCCTGCAGCATTTCGGCCAGGGTCCGGGTCCGCTGATCGTCCGGCTCTCCGGATGCATCCGCTTCTTCGTCCGGGCATGTCTCGTCAGGCCGGCCGGCTTCTGCGGTCTTTAGACCTTCGGCTTTATTTATGATATCTGTCAGAGTCAGCTGTCTGTACGCGCCCTTGTCCAGGTCCGAAGCGCCGATGCCGACCAGCCTGACGCCGCCCGTTCCCGCCGCAAACAGTCCGTCTTCTCCCCGCAGCAGTTTTTCCATCAGCGAAAGGGCCGCGGTATAAAAGATATCCGGATCATTCGATACGTCTGTCAGCTTCTGCTGCATGGAGCGCCTGTGGAAATCGTCGGTCTTTACGATCACACTGAGCGTACCTGCGTACACGCCGTCCCGTTTCATCCTGCCGGAAACCTTTTCACACAGCTTCAAAAGCAGCGGCGGCATCTCGTCGTCGTAGTTTTCATCGGTTATGTCATACGGGGTCGTGACCTCATTGGAGTAGCTCTTCGCATCATCCCTGTCAGTATGGACGGCATCGGAACCGATCCCCCTTGAACTTAAGGATATATACTCCCCTGCTTTCTCGCCCAGATATGACCTGAGGACATCTTCCGGCAGCGCCGCGGCGTCGCCGATCGTCAGGACGCCCAGCGTCCGGAGTTTATCGGCCGTTTTTGCCCCGCAGCCGTACAGATCTCCGATCGGCAGAGGCCACATCTTCTCCGGGATCTCTTCCGGGTAAAGTGTATGCGTCCTGTCCGGCTTGGCAAAATCGCTTGCCATCTTGGCCAGCAGCTTGTTGGTCGATATCCCGACATTCACGGTAAACCCGAGGGTCCGGCTGATCTCTTCCCTGATCTGTCCCGCGGTCTTTTGGGCCATGGGGCGCGTGTCGGGGAAGTCTGCGAGGACTTCGGTCATATCCAGGAAAGCTTCATCGATGGAAGCCTGTTCCACCTTTGGCGAATACTTCCTGAGTATGGCGATGAAAGCTGCCGAGTATTCCCGGTAAGTATCGAAATCCGAGCGGACGATGACCAGTTCCGGACATTTCTGCAGCGCCTTGACCACCGGTTCCCCGGTCTTTATGCCGTATTTTTTAGCAGGGATGGATTTCGCGGTGACGATGCCGTGCCGCGTTTTCACGTCGCCGCCCACGATCGAAGGGATAAGCCGTATATCCTGGGCAGCCGGATCTTCCTTGAGCCGTTTGACCGCAGACCAGGAAAGGAATGCCGAATTGACATCAATGTGAAATATGGTCTTTTCCATTACTGCATTATCATAACACAAAAAATACTGCCGGCAGGAGTGCAGCTCCGTGCCGGCAGTACCGGTTCAGACTATTATTATCTGAATGTATCCTTTTTGATCAGACAATGATCATATCGCGGTTGTACGCGGGATCGTTGCCGTGCATCATCTCGAACATCTCGCTGTTGATGTCGTCCATCCTCTCGGGGATATACGATGCGATCTCGGAGAACTTGACGGATACACGGTGGCAGCCCATGGCAAGTCCGCCTTCCTTCTTAACATGGATGTAGATAGGTGCCTGCATCTGGACTTTGACGCGCCAGTTTTCGGGCTTTAACATCTCCGCGTAAGTATACTCGACGCCGTTTACAAAGAATGTGCATACGTCAGGGCCGTACTCGACGTCATCGACCTTGACATAGGCGAAACGGAACTGGGAAAGCCAGGGTCCGCGGTATGCGACAAAGCGGATACCTACCTGGAAGCCGCAGATATCGCCGTTTTCATCTTTAAGATTACGAAATCCCTTATACTGAAGGGCCTCGATTTCCATCATGGCTGTTTTTCTCCTTTCCTTTTATTACTGTCCGAGGATCTTCTTCATGAACACATGGTGCCTTCTGACCTGCTCGATGCAGTGGTTGATATCTTCCTTATGAGGGCCTTCATATTCGGAAAGAAGATAGCCGTCCCAGCCATGCTCGATCATAATCTGGATCACCTCACGGTAAGGGATCGTGGTCTCCTCGAAATCAGCGCTCATGTTGTAATACTTCGCATGGCAGCAGTGTACGTAAGGAAGAAGCGGAATGATATCTTCGGGCTTGGAGACTCTGTCTTCCCTGAAGAAGCGGGCCATCTCCGGAACGGGCTTGTTCTGGAATACGCCGAAGTCGATGTTGAAGCCGAAGTATTTTGTGTTTTCCTTCTCGATGAACTCAACATAATCGTTGACCATTCTGTCTGTCAGCTTGGTCGGTGCGTGGATCTCGGGCTGCATGACGACGTTGAACGCTTCCGCGTAAGGAAGGGCTTCATGGATGATCTCTCTCCAGTTGGAGACGGGATCCAGTGTCTCGGAAATAACGCCGAGCTTGGTCCTCATGCATGTGAAGCCGAGATAATGCGCCAGCTTGATATCGCGGATCAGCTGTTCCAGGGACTCCTCAAGGCTTGCTTCCCTCTGTCCGGGATACAGTCTGGATTCTACCCAGTGGCCGTACTCCACGGGAACGATATCATACTTTTTGATCAGGCCGAACCACTTATTCAGCCATTCTTCCGAAGGATAAGGATATCCCGGAATGATCCCGTCCGCCAGGATCTCAAGACCTGTCGCGCCCATATCCTGCATGTGCATGAATATGTCCTCAAGGTCCATGTTTACGCCCAGCTGCGGATAAAAGCAGTACGTCGATATACCGCGCTTAGGCACTTTTCTTTCTTCGCTCATTGTTTTTATTCCCCCTTTCACTGTTTATCAGACGATGATCATCTCACGTGTATAGCCGAAGCTTTCGGAATGGCCGTGTCCGCCGGGTTTCTGGTTGATATCCAGCTCACCTGAACCGAAAGGCACATAGGATGCCACCTGGCCATACAGCGCTGAAACGGTATGACTGCCCTGTGCGAGCCCGCCGGGCTTCTGTACGCGGACGATCATGGCTTCGTTCAGCGGCCATTTGACGCGGCCGAGGTTGAATGTTTCCTCATAGGTATACTCTACTCCGCTGACGACGAATGTGCAGCGGTCCGCAAGGAATTTTTCGCCATCCACTTCAATATACCCGAACCTGAACTCGGACAGCCAGGCGCCTCTGTAGCCGATCATACGGATACCGACCTGGAAACCTGTCGCTTCGCCCTCTTCGTTATAGATATTGCGGAAACCCTTATACTGTACGCCTTCATACTCTAACATATCTTTTTACCTCCCGTAGCTCACTCGCCCAGAATGCGCTTGAGCATGACATGATGACGCTTAACCTGCGTCATGCAGTGGTTGTAATCTTCTTTATGAGGGCCTTCATATTCCGAAAGGAGATAACCGTTCCAGTTATGATCCTTCATGATCTGAACAACCTCGCGATAAGGGATCGTCGTTTCCTCAAAGTTCTCGTCCATGTTGTAATACTTCGCATGGCAGCAGTGTACATAAGGCAGGAGCGGGATGATATCCTCGGGCTTGGAAGGATTGAGTTCCATTCCCGGAGGCATGCCCATGCCGGTGGCGTCTGTCGTGAATACGCCGAAGTCGATATTGAATCCGAAATACTGTGTCTGCTCCTTTTCGATGAATTCCACATAGTCGAGGATCATCTGGTCAGTGAGCCTTGTAGGCCAGTGGATCTCGGGCTGCATGACAACATTGTACTTTTCCGCATAGGGAAGCGCCCTGCGGATAAAATCCCTCCAGATCTTGGTGGGGGTCAGCTTGTCGTCGATAACGCCGAGTTTGGTGCGCATGCAGGTGAATCCCATATAGGAAGCCAGCTTGATGTCATGGATCAGCTGTTCAAGGGATTCTTCCACATTCAGTTCGCGTCCGCGGTACAGTTTGGATTCTACCCAGTGGCCGTATTCTACGGGAACGATCTCGTAGCGGTCGCAGAGGGAGAACCATTTGTTCAGCCATTCCTTGCTGGGATAGGGATAACCCTCAATGATGCCGTCAGCCAGGATCTCAAGGCCGTGGGCGCCCATGTCCTTCATGATCTCGAAGCTGTCTTCAAGGGTCATGTTGACATTGTAGAGCGGATACCAGCAATAAGTGCTGACGCCGCGGTGGATACCGGGTTTCTGAGAAGTACTCATTTTTTAACCTCCAGTAAATGTCTTCAGGCAGCTGCGCGGCCGGCGCAGCCGCCTGAATTCCGATAACTTTAACAGATCTTTATCTGATATGGCTATTATATCAGTTTGACTTCCATGCGGAAAGCTGTGCTTCAAGCGCGCCGAGGTACTCATCGACATTCGCGTTCTTCAGAGCTGCGATATATGCGTCGTATTCAGCATCGTCATAGAGACCGCAGAGGATGTCGCCCCTGTACTGGTCGTAAACAGCGCTCAGAGCCGTGATGGCATTCGCAAGTTCGGACATTTCAGCGGAGAAGCCCATGAAAGGAGAGATCACGCTGGATCTCATATAGTCATAGGTGGACTCTCTGAAATCAGCCTCCATGCCGGTCCAGGGAAGAAGGTTGAACTGGTTGCCGTACATGAAATCGACCTGGTGATAGACACCTGTTGTGCCGTCGACGCCTTCGGGATAGGAAGCGATGCCGTCGGTCACGATGTAGTCAGTGCCTTCCACGCCGTAGATCATCAGGTTCTCAAGAACGGGATCAGTGTAAAGGGCATTGATCCAGCGGACAGCCGCTTCGGGCTCTTCGGAAGTGATCGGTACGCAGAGACCGAACTTGCCGACCGTACCGGATGTGAGCATATTCTGGCTGATCTCGGTGCAGACGAGTTCATAACCGGTCGCGTCTCCCTTCGCCACTTCGACGCCGAGCTCGGATGTCTGGACGGAACTGAAGATAACGCCAGTCTTCATGAGAACGTCTGCATGGTCTTCCGTGATCGCGGAATCTTTGTATACATAGCCGTCCTGATACCACTGGCGGATCATATCGAGCTCAGCCCTGTACTCAGCCTTTTCGGGCAGGAAGGAAACTGTGCCGTCCTCTTCAGGGAATGCGACGATGAAAGAATCGCCGATGTTGTCGAAAATGATGGCATCAGAGAAAGCGTCCGCCGCATAGATATGGCCTGCGCCGCCGTCAAGGACGGTCTTGTTGCTGGCGCCGATCGGGGATATCTCCGTACCTTCCGCTACCGCACCGAAGATCTCTTCCACTTCACTCCAGGAAGAAAGGTTCTGTGCCTTTTCCGTAAGGCCGAGATCGTCGAGGACATCCTTCCTCATGATCATGTAAACGGAGCTGGCATAGTTCCTGAAAGGAGGAATACCGTAGATCTTGCCGTCGACTCTGTCAGCTTCGACATAATCGCCCATCAGGTTCATAATGCCTGCGCCTTCGTTTTCCATGAGTTCTGTCAGATCATAGAGCTGGCCGTTGGCTACAAGGGATGTGAAGGATGTGGCGCCCATGGCAGGGGTCATGATGTCGAGCTGTTCGCCGCCTGCAAGTGCAAGACCGACCTGAGTCGTGAAATCACCCATGTTCAGGAGCTTGACGTCAGCATGAACGCCGATCGTCTTCTCTGTGATCGCGTTCATAGCTTCAAGAGCGGGTCCGAAGTTCTCGCCTTTACCGCCCATGTCGGCAAACATGACGACGATCTCATCGATATCGCCCTCCCATTCACCTGCTGCTTCGACAGCTTCGCCTGCCGCTTCAGCGACTTCTTCAGCTGTTTCAGTAACAGCTTCCGCTGCCTGTCCCGCTGATTCCGCCGCAGTACCTGCCGCTCCCGCGCATGCAGTGAACATTGAGGTAATAACCGCAGCAGTCATCAGTATTGCAACTATTCTTTTTTTCATTGATGACTCTCCTTTTCCTGCTTAAGCGTATACAGTTAATAAATGTAACGGAAAGCTCCGGGATCCGCGACGCTTCTCCGCGTCCCCTTTTAACTTATCTTTATCATAACCGCGGAGCCGCGTTACCGCTCCCGCCTGTCTGCCCAAAACTACTGAAAAATTGTACTTCTTTACGGGAATCTGCCCGCCGGCCGATTGAATTATGCTAAATAGTGAAGTAAAATCTGCTTGTAACTATGAAATTTTGACATTTCGGCTCCCCAATCGATACATATGGATGCATTTACACTTCCGATAATACGAATTGAAGAAAACCCCGGACGGAGCCGTCTGGTCCCGCAGACCAGCGAAATGTTCTACGTCCTGTCCGGCGCGATCACACTTACGGTAGATGATATCGCCTACCCTGTCCATGAGAATGAACTCTTTTATATCAGCAGCGGCCTGCCGTTCATTCTGGACTGCAGTACGGACAGCATCCTGTGCAGGGTCTCCTTCCAACCCGGAAACGACAATGATATCCTGACCGGTTCCTGCTTCTTTGTCCGCCGCAGCGACAGATACGGACAGGCCTGTATATCCTCTTTTCTGGATATGGTCATGCACTACCGCGTCGTACGGCATTTTGACGATTACTGCCTGAGCTGCCTGTACCAGATGCTGTACGCCGTCCGTACCTATGTGCAGACCGTCGGGAACCCGCAAAGGACCGGCGCTGCCATTTCTTCCTCCGGACCGCATCCTGCCGATGAGCGGGCCAGGCTACTGCGGGGATATATAGAAGAGAACTACACAGCCCCACTGACCCAGGCCCAGGCCGCCCGTTCGCTGGGTCTCTCCGCCTCGTATCTTGCCCGGTATTTTAAAAAGGCTTTCAATGCGACGTTTACCGAATACCTGAACAGTGTCAGGCTATCACATGTCGTATCCGATCTGGCTTCCACGGATAAAAGCATTACGGAGATCGCCCTTGCGCACGGCTTCTCCAATATCAGCACATTCAACAGCGCCTTCCGGCGGGTCTACCGCATCTCACCATCCGACTACAGGAGGAGCGCGCGGGAAGGCTCCGATCACGTTGTGCGCCTCCTGCTCCACTCCCTGAACGATGCGCAGCATGCGGATGAGGACACCGGCGGGATCATCCGCCTGGATATCAGGGACAGGATGCATTTTGAAAGGCCATGGGGAAGGTTGGTCAACGCCGGGAGGCTGGCCGACCTTTCCGATTATGAGATTAGGGGCGAACTGCAGGAGGTCTCGAAAGAACATTCCGCGGACATGGTCCGGGTATGGAACGTGATCTCTCCCGAAAACGGACTGGAAAAATACATATCCGACGACATCTCCGATTATGTGCTGGACCCGGTGGACAGGAATCTGGATTTTCTCATTGAGAACGGCCTAACGCCTTTTCTGGATTTGAGCTACAACTATGAGCACCAGGGCCTGATCGGCATGAACATCACCGCCCTGGAAGGATTCTCCTCCACCGGAGAGGCTGTCGGAGTCCTGGACGTCCTGCTGCGGCACCTGATCGCGCGGTACGGCGAAAAAGAGGTCTCCCGCTGGGTCTTCGGGCTCTGGCTGCCCGGAAAGGATGATGAGTACTCTTTTGTACCGGAATTTCTCAAAGGCGGCGGCTACTATGAATATGTAAAGCAGCAGTATCTTTTGATCCGCAGGCGCCTGCCCGGAGCCAGGATCGGCCTGGCTCAGTTCGGACACCTGTATAAAAGCGGCAGCATCCGGGATGAACTGGCCTGGTTCAACAGGAACGGGATCCGGCCGGACCTTGTGACCTTCACTTCATTCCCTTACGTCCTCTCGGACCCGCCGGCCGACAATCTTTACACCTGGACGCCTGCACCGCATTTCTACCGGATGGAACTCAGCAATCTGAAAGTCCTGCTCAAAGAAGCCGGCTGGGACGATATTCCCCTCTGGCTGATCTCCTTTAATATCAGCACCTGGATGAGCAATACGCTGAATGATTCCCGTTTCCGCGGCGCGTACCTGCTCTCCAGTATGGCTGATATCTATGACCAGACGGATATCGCTTCCGTCCTTATGCTCAGCGACGCCGCCCTCTCCGCCCCGGCCGCGGGACAGATCCTTGGCGGGCGCTCGGGTATCATCACCTACAGCGGAATAAAGAAACCTGCCTGCCATGCCCTCGGCTTTCTGCAGAAAGTCCGGTCAGAAATTGCGGCAAGAGGGGCTAATTATCTTCTCTCAGCTGATGACGGCGGCTGCCAGCTCCTCGTCTTCAATACCAAGGAACTGGGCTTCAGGCCTTCATGGTCCCGGAAAAAGACCTTGTTCCCGAAAAGATCCCGCAGTATTTCAAAGATCTGGATGACCTGCACTTTTCGGCCGCGCTGTACGGGTTTAAGCCAGGCCGCTACAGGATCCGGAAGCAGACCGTCAGCGCCGGGCACGGCGATATCCAGAGCTGGCTTTTGTCCAACCGGGCCCCGTCCGGCCTCACTTCTTCGGAAATAAAGTACCTGAAGAACACCTGTCTCCCCTCGCTGGAACTTACGGAGGTATCTGTCGACGGATCCGGAACGATCAATATCTCCTGCGATCTTGCAGCCAATGATTTCAGCTGCATCGAAATAAAAGAATGCTGAAGATCCTTATAAACTGACATTTCAGCCGAACAGTCCCCGATAATGCTTGACTGCATAAGTTAGTTGATGTAAACTCTCAAAAGGTTAGTTAGAACATGCTAATTCTGAGTCGGGAGGTTTTGGACATGCCGGTAACAATGGTAGAAACCGGAAAGACCGTGATCATCAACCGGATCATGGGTACTGACGAAGTAAGGCAGCATCTGTCGGAACTTGGTTTCGTAGTCGGTGAGAAGATCACCGTAGTGAGCAACAACGGCGGCAATGTGATCCTGCAGGTCAAGGACGCAAGGATCGCACTGGATGCAAAAATGGCAAACCGCGTCATCGTTGCATGAGGGGAGTGAAAAAAATGAAGACTTTAAAAGATGTCAGGGTCGGCGAGACCTGCACAGTCAAACGGCTGCACGGGGACGGTCCCGTAAAGCGCAGGATCATGGACATGGGCATAACCAAAGGCGTAGAGATCCAGGTACGTAAAGTGGCGCCGCTCGGAGACCCGATGGAGCTCAACATCCGCGGATATGAACTTTCCGTCCGCAAGGGCGACGCGGAAATGATCGAAGTTGAATGATTTTTTATGGGGAGGAGTTAGTTATGTCTATCAAAATTGCGCTGGCCGGAAATCCCAACTGCGGCAAGACCACATTATTCAACGCGCTGACAGGATCCAATCAGTATGTGGGCAACTGGCCGGGTGTTACCGTAGAGAAAAAAGAAGGACGCCTGAAGTCTGATAAAGATGTTATCATCCAGGACCTGCCCGGGATCTATTCCCTTTCTCCCTATACGCTGGAGGAAGTCGTATCCCGTACTTATCTGGTCGAGGAAAAGCCCGATGCCATCCTGAATATCGTAGACGGGACGAACCTGGAAAGGAACCTGTATCTTACGACGCAGCTCCTGGAGATCGGCCTTCCCATGGTCGTGGCCGTCAACATGATCGACCTGGTCCGCAAAAACGGTGACAGGATCGACCTCGGAAAGCTTTCAAAAGCGCTCAAGTGCCCTGTTGTCGAAATGAGCGCCTTAAAGGGAGAATCCACGGAAGCGGCCGCCAGGGAGGCGATTGCGCTGGCCAAGAAGAGAAAAGCGGGCGAAATGCCCCACGTCTTTACAGGAAGCGTTGAGCACGCACTGGCCCATATCGAAGAATCCATTGAGAACAAAGTGGACCGTACGAACCTGCGCTGGTATGCCATCAAGGTCTTTGAACGCGATGAAAAGATCCTGGAAAAGCTCTCTCTTTCTTCGACCGAACTGGCCCATATCGAAGAACATATCAAAGACTGTGAGACCGAACTGGATGACGATGCGGAGAGCATCATCACCAACGCCAGGTATAACTACATCACAGATGTTACAAAGGAAGCCGTTTTCAAAAAAGGCTCGAAGCATCAGCTGACCTTCTCGGATAAAGTCGACAGGATCGTGACCAACCGTGTCCTCGGTATCCCGATCTTCTTCTGCATCATGTTCCTGATCTATGCCATCTCCATGGGCGGATGGAGCGTATCCATCGGTACCCGGGCGACCGATTTCACCAACGACGTGATCTTCGGCGAATGGGTCCCCGGCCTGTTCGATACCATTCTCGGGGCTCTTGGCGTATCAGAAGGGTCTGTGGTCTACGGACTGATCCAGGACGGTATCGTCGCGGGCGTCGGCGCCGTCATCGGTTTTGTACCGCAGATGCTGGTGCTGTTCCTGCTCCTGTCCATCCTTGAAGATATCGGCTATATGGCCAGAGTCGCTTTCGTCATGGACCGTATCTTCCGCCAGTTCGGCCTCTCGGGTAAATCCTTCATCCCCATGATGGTCGCTACCGGCTGCGGCGTGCCCGGTGTTATGGCCAGCCGTACGATCGAAAACGACCGTGACAGGAAACTGACTGTCATGACGACGACCTTTATGCCCTGCGGCGCCAAGATGCCCATCATCGGCCTGATCGCCGGCGCCCTGTTCCACGGCAGCGCCCTGGTGGCAGTCAGCGCGTACTTCATCGGCATCGGTTCCATTATCGTTACCGGCATCATCCTGAAGAAATTCAAAGTCTTCGCGGGAGAACCCGCTCCGTTCGTTATGGAGCTGCCCGCCTATCATATTCCTTCAGCCGTCAACGTCCTCCGCGCCACATGGGAACGCGGCTGGTCATTCATCAAGAGAGCCGGAACTGTCATCGTTCTCTCTTCCATCATTATCTGGTTCCTCAGCAATTTCGGTTCCGTCAACGGTCACTTCGGCCTTGTCGACAACCTTTTCGAAGACGAAAGCATCACGACCGAAGCAGCTGTGGAAGAGATCGCGCAGCGTATGGATGTAGCGCCTGAAGAAGTCAACCCCATGGATACGTCCATCCTTGCCCGTATCGGCAACGGTGTTTCCTGGATCTTCGATCCCCTCGGATTCGGTTCATGGAAGCCTACTGTCGCCACCGTAACGGGCCTTGTTGCCAAAGAAGAAGTCGTCGGTACCTTCGGCGTACTGTATAACTACGATGATTCGGAAGAAGAACTGAGCGAGGAAGGCGAACAGATCTGGAGCCGTGTCGCTGATGATTACACTCCTTTCTCAGCCTTTGCCTTCATGGTCTTCAACCTTCTCTGCGCACCCTGCTTTGCCGCGATCGGTGCCATCAAGCGTGAGATGAACAACGCGAAATGGACCTGGGCGACCGTCGGTTTCCAGTGCCTGTGGGCATATATCGTCGGCCTGATCGTTTACAGGCTCGGCGGCCTGATCGGCGGTTCCGTCGGTTTTGGTTTCTGGACCGTCATCGCGATCGCCCTGCTCGTCTGCATCATCTGGCTGCTTTTCCGCAAAGGGTACCGCCCGGATGCGGGACAGAAGTCCGTTACCAGCGTCCAGGCCGCAGGCTGAAAACATACAGTCAGCAAAGCCTCCTAAAGTCTGAAAGGATCTGCAGATCATGGGAATTGGGGAAATATTTGTCTGGATCGTTATAGCCGCCGTAGCGGGATACTGTATTTACGATATCGCCGGCAGGCTGAAGAAAGGCTCCTGCAGCGGATGCTCCGCTTCCGGCTGCGCGGGCTGTACGGGAAGCTGTTCAGCCAGAGGAAGGAAAACGGTAAGGACGGTCTCCCGCTCCGGGCGTCCTGTACCGGTGCCCCGGAAAAAACATGACTCATGACCGATAACTGGTAAAAAAGAGCGCCGTTTCCGAAATGAGGATCCGGCGCTCTTTTTTTGATCTTTAATTTGGAGTTGATCTTACTTATCTGTCCTGTCCGGCAGTAAAGACGGCAATGCCAAAGGGCGGGAGTGTCAGCACCCCGTCACTGTACTCTACAGGTTCTCCGGATACAGTCAGCACAGCCGAAAGAACCGTATACTCTCCGCAGCCGTCAGCCGTGCGCAGATCCGCCTGTCTTGCCTCACCGGCCGTATTGAATACGACAAGCACCGGCTCTTCTCCGTCACAGGTCCTTGTAAACGCTCCGATCTCCTCTCCGGAAAGCTCTGCGATATTGCCTGTCCTGCCCTTTGCGATCACCGGGAAGGCATTCCTTACGCGGACGGCATTTCTGTAATAGTTCAGCACGGAATCAGGGTCTTTGTCCTGTTCCTGTACCGTTCCGAATTTTGCCTGCTGCGGATCCATTGCCGGCGGCCCGGCGGTCATTCCGTCCGTTCCGGCTTCCGCCGTGCTCCAGGGCATCGGCGCCCTCTTGTTCTCATCCTTTCCGGAACCTTTGAGGCCAACTTCCTCCCCGTAATAGATAAAGGCATTGCCGGTCATCAGAAGATTCAGCGCTCCGGAGAACTTGGTCCTGGAACCGTCGTCATAAGCATAATAACCGGTACTCCTGGCCATATCATGATTCGTGTAGAAAGGCGCGTTCACGGCAAGGGGGCTGTAACTGCCATACAGTTTCTCCTCCTTTTCCATGTCCTCCACGAAAGCGGCAGCCGACCTGCTTCCGCGTACGGTCTGTGTGATCCTGCCGTCCGGCCCGGCAAAGGCGAAGTCAAACAGCGAATCAATGCCGCTCTCATAGAACCTGGCGTAGATCTCCTGGTTCTCCCAGGCCTCCCCCACCAGATAAGCATCCGGATCGACAGCCTTCACCGTATCGTTCAGCCAGGCAAGAAAATCAATGCTCTGCTGACGGTCGTCCGTAAAATAATATCCCACCGCGTCCAGCCGGAATCCGTCTATCCCTCTTTCCATCCAGAAAGAAACGATATCGGCGATCTCCTTTTTTACAGCCTCGTCCGCAAGGTCCAGATCCGGCATTCCCGACCAGAATCTGGCTTCATAGTATATCTGCGGGTCACCGGTCCCCTGGAGCGGTTCATATCCCTGTGCTTTCTCCAGGGTAAAATTAAAGTAGGACAGGTACGGGCACTCGGCAATATCCTGTTCCGTAAAGACGAGCCTGCCTGACCCCTCTTCCCGCAATGCCTCCTTCTCTTCGCCGGACAATCCCTTCAGGTATTCCGCCGCCTGAACGAACCACGGATGCTCAACGGAAGTATGGTTTACCGGAAAGTCCAGAATCAGCCGGACACCTCTTTCATGACAGGCCTTGACCAGCGCATCCATATCCTCAAGAGTCCCGAAATCTTTATCGATATCCTTATAGTCCGTCACATCATATTTATGATAGGTCGGAGACGGGAAGACCGGTGTCAGCCAGATCTGGGAAGCGCCCAGGGAATCCAAAGATGAAGGATCCCCGTTGTTGATATAGTCCAGTCTTTCCGTGATACCTTTCAGGTCTCCTGTCCCGTCGCCGTTCCCGTCACAGAAGGATCCTGTGAATATCTCATATGTCGTCCGGTACTTGTCTGCCGGCAGCACAGGCTTGAGGGCGGCATTCAGTTCATTCATCATATATCCGCCGTCTGCAGCAGTTTCCGCTGTCCCATTCACGTTTTCCTCCCCGGTCCTGTTTGTCTTCATATTCAGGATCACGGATGATATGACCGCCGCGGCGGCAAAGATAATGATCAGTACCGTGATCATGCGCAGCTGGTTGTTTTTCATATGCATTCACCTCAGAGGCACTTCGAAAACTGCCGTTGTCCGCACTTTGGTCATCCTGGCGGCTTTCCCGTCCTCAAACCGGGGTCCGCACTCAAGGAAGACCTTATCTTCAGCGTACAGCGGCTGTATCCTGGCATCGGCAGAAAACGTATTCCCGCCGGACATAAGGACTTCTGTATCCACTTCCCACTCCTGTCCGGTGTAAAAATTATCGGCTGCCATTTTCCCGCCGTGATACAGTGCGGCTTTGTTTCCCTCATAACTGATCAGCAGCAGGGTCTTATGTGCCGCCGCACACTTTGTACCGCTGATGCTCCAGCGATCCTCCCCGTTTTCTTTTTCCAGGGACGCCTCAGCCGTATTGATGAGCCTGCCGCAATAGGTATATTCCGTAAAAAGCGGATCATTCTGTACGCCGGCCTTTACAAATCCTTCCGGCGCTTTCTCAAGATCGGGCCAGACCATAAAGGACGGGACTGTCTCATTGCTGACGGAATACCTGAGAATATAACCGCCGTTCCCGGTGTCTATAAGGTCGCCGTCACTGATGATAAGATGCTCTCTTTGCCCGGCCGTAAGCTTCGCTGCATGGAGGGCTTCGTTTTCCGTCAGTGTGATAAAATACGCCCTGCCGGATCCTGTATCCGCGTCCGGAACACCTTTGCGGGAGCCTGTCCGCAGATCCGTATACGTTCCTTTATCCATGACATAACGCGGATCTTTGCCTTCCTTGGTATAGAAGATCCGGACAGAGTCCGCCGGTACATCCGTATCCTCCGGGCCGTGCCCTCCGGTATGGAGAATGGCCAACGGTACGGCACAGGCTGTTTTCAGCACAGCTCCCCCGCCGCATTTAATCCCAATAGGCCAGAAGAAATAATCCCTGTCGCGGATATCCTCTGTCCCGAATACTGTCTCCCTGCCGTCATCTTTGCCCGTCCCGGGAATATATGCCTTCAATTCGGCAGAGGGGTGTTCCGCCATCCTGTACCTTCTCTGGTAATTATTGACGAAAAAGAAACCGGACCCGCTTGCGGGATCATAGCGGAGGGCTGTGCGCAGGGAAGAAAAGTCCTCCGGCTTTGAAGGATTTCCGGGCTGCGGAACATACTCCGTCCCGCACAGGATGTCCTCATAATCATGCACGAACATGGAGAGCATCCGGAGCCTGCGCCAGGTATCGGTCAACTGTCCGTATTCCCTTACCGGGGCATTGAAATCATAGGACAGGACAGGCAGGTCATTCGGATATCCCGTCTCTCTGGATTCCTGCAGGGTGCTCAGTTTTCCCTCGGGATTGGTCCCTCCGTGGTACATATAGTAACCGAGCAGGTTGCATCCGCTGCCCAGTTTGACCATGCTCATGGCCGCGATATCATCCGCGTACGCCACCGGCCTCCTGTGGGCGGTCACCTGGAGCCCGCCGCCCAGTTCCGCCGTAAGATAGGGGAATTTACGCATGTCGAAAGTGAGCCCGCTCCCTATTCCGTGATCGGAACCGATGCCGTGATCATTTCTTTCTTCCGTGAAGATATAATTGCCGCTGGGTTCGATCTCGCAGGTCCGCTGGTCCCATGGCGCTTCGCAGTAGCCGCCCATGACGGGCAGCATACCTCCCGTTACGGCACCGCCCCAGCCGGTCGCGGTCCAGAACGGCACGTCAAAACCGATCTCTTTCGCCATGGCCTGCAGCGTACGCATATGCTGTTCGCCGGCTTCACCGTCAAGTCCCCCGCAGTGGCCGTATTCATTTTCGATCTGGATACCGATGACGGGTCCCCCGTCTTTCAGGAAGAGGCCTTTTACTTCGTCAAAGATCCGGCCGTAAAAACGCCGGACATACTGAAGGTATATCGGATCGTCCGACCGGGTCAGAAGTTCCTTCTTCTTTTCCTTCAGCATAAGCCAGTCCGGGAAACCGCCGTTCCTGACTTCCCCGTGTACCCAGGGGCCTATGCGCAGGAAACAGTACAGGCCGCATTTTCGGGCCTTTTCCAGAAAAGAACGGACGTCCCTGACTCCGGTGAAGTCAAATACGCCCTCTTCTTCCTCATGATGGATCCATATCGTATAGACCGAGACGATGTCCACACCGCCGGCCTTCATTTTATCCAGCTCCTTCTCCCACGACGCGCGCGGCACACGGCTGTAGTGGATCTCTCCCATGACGGGGAACCACGGATGGCCGTCCGCGGTCAGATACTGCGGCGTATACGAAAGGATGCTGTCAGATCTCAGTTTCCGCATAATGATTACATTGTACTTTCTCTTAAAATGACCTGGTAGTTTTTGAGCAAGACGCTCTCCGGCCTGTTTCCCTCTATCATTTCCAGGAGCTTTTCGGCCGCAGCGGCCCCGAGCTTCCGGTCATCGATATCCAGCGCGGTTATGGCCGGGCTGGAATTTGCCAGAAAAGCGCTGTTATAGAAAGAAGCGAGCCTTAGGTCCTGCGGGATCCGGATATGCCGGTTCCTGCACTCGCCCATGACCATGCCGGTGATCTTTTCATCCATACAGATCAGACAGTCCGGATCCTGTGAAAGGATCTCCGCCAGCGCCGCACCCGCCTGTCCGGTCTCTTCTACCCCCATACGGATCAGGGAAGGATCGGGTTCGATACCCGCTTTACGAAGTGCCAGTTCATAACCTTTCCGCCTGGTATCCGTGATGATATGGGTGTCATCCCCGCCCATGAGGGCGATCCTGGTGTAACCTTTGGCCAGCAGGATGCCGGTCAGTTCGCTGCACGCGCTGAGATGGTCGTTGTCTATCCGGATAAGGTCCGGATCCGGACTTGGTCCTATGACGACGAACGGCCTGCCGCTCTTTTTGAGATAATCGGCGGCGGCGTCATCGAACAGTGTCCTTGTCAGGATGACGCCGTCCGCCTTATGGTTCTCGATCAGCCGTACGAGGCCGCTGATATCATTCCTGCCGATCATCGACAGGATGATATCATAGCCGAGATCTGTCGTCTGCTCACTGATGCCCTGCAGGCAGCGGTGAAAATACTGCAGATCAAAGATCTCATAATCAACAGGACAGACGACGCCGATATTATATGTCTTCTGCATCGCCAGACCCTGCGCGACGGCACTTGGTTTGTAATTATGTTTGTTTATATAGGACAGCACCCGCTCCCTGGTAGACAGGGAGAGTCTGCCTTTTCCTGATATGGCGCGGGAGACCGTGGATTTTGAAAGGCCCAGCTCCGCCGCTATATCGTCTATAGTCTTCCTGTTCTTCATTGCTTCTGCCGAATCTGGCTTTTACCCCTTTACCGCGCCGCCGGTAACACCTTCGACATAATACTTCTGCAGGCACATGAACAGGATGGTCACGGGGACCGCGACCATGATGCCGCCCGCGCAGAATCTGGTGAAGTACCCCTGGTAATCGTTCGTCCATACCCATCTGGTCATGGCTACGGCCACGTTGTAGCTCTTGTCGTTGCCGAATGCTACATAGGAAGCGAAGATGTAATCGCACCAGGGGGCAAGGAATGCCACCAGCGCGGTATAAATCACGATCGGCTTCGAGAGCGGGATGATCATCTGCACAAAGATCTGTGCCCTGGTCGCGCCGTCGATCCTGGCCGCCTCATCCAGCGCCTTCGGAATGGTGTCGAAGTACCCTTTGCAGACGTAATAGCCCATGCCGCAGCTGGCGATGTAGACCAGGATCAGGCCGGGGACCGCGCCCGCCTGTGTCAGGCCGAACTGTTTCAGCAGGAAGTACATGCAGATCATGGTCAGGAATCCGGGGAACATACCCAGGACCAGCCAGAAACGCATCAGGAAAGTCCTGCCCCTGAACCGCATCCTGGAAAGGGCGTAGCTGACACAGAGGACGATGAGGGTCTGCAGTACGGCTACAGCCAGCGCGATCACGACTGTATTGGTATACCACCTGACAAAGTTGGTCTCCCCCGAAAACAGGAATCTGTAATTATCCAGGGAGAAGTTCTTGGGGATAATGTAATTTACCATGCCGCCGTATTCCGACAGGTAGGAGCGGAAACTCTGCATGATCAGTCCGAAGAACGGGAACAGCCATATGATGCTGATGATCACCAGGAGTATATAAGCAAAGAAATTGCTTATGGCTCTTTTCCTCGACATGGAAGCTGTCTTTTTCTCTTTCATCACTGGAAGCCCTCCTCATCTCTGACAGAAGGCAGCATGTTGTACACGATCAGCGATATGACCGCTGTAACGATGAATACCATGATACCTATGACCGCGGCCATTCTGTAGTTGGTCTCGGTAACTGTCATTTTGTACAGCCAGGTGACCAGAAGGTCCGTATACCCCGCGTTGCCCACCAGTTTCATGGACTGCGGACGGCCCTGGGTCAGCAGATAGATGACGTTGAAATTGTTCAGGTTGCCGGTGAACTGCGTCAGCAGGAACGGACCCGTGACGAACAGCATATACGGCAGTGTGATCTTGACGAACATCTGGAAAGGATTCGCGCCGTCGATCCTCGCGCTCTCGTACAGGTCTTCGGGTATATTCATCAGAAGGCCTGTCGCGATCAGCATCATGTAAGGGATACCGACCCAGATATTGATCACGATGATCATGACTTTCGCCAGGGTAGGGTTCGTCCAGAACGGGATCGGGCTGGAGATCCATCCCCATTTCATCAGGTAACCGTTCACGATACCGTCGTTGCCGAACATCTTCATGATGTACAGGAGCGATACGAACTGCGGTACGGCGATGGTAAGGACAAGGATCGTTCTCCAGAGTTTTTTCAGCTTGATCCCTTTTTTGTTGATCAGCATGGCGACTGCCAGGCCCAGGAAATAATCGATGAAAGTCGCCAGGAACGCCCAGATCAGCGTCCAGATCAGGACGGTAACGAACGTCCCGCCAAAGCCTGAGGAGCCGAAGCTGAACAGCTCTCGGAAGTTCTGCAGGCCGACCCAGGTGAACAGGTTCGTGGGCGACTGGTGGTTCTTGTCATAATTGGTGAAGGCAACGCAGATCATGAAGATGATCGGCAGGACGGTAAAGACGAAGATGCCCAGGCAGGGAAGTGCCAGCAGGGTCTTGTCAAAATTCTCGTCCAGGAGCGAAGCCAGGAACTTTTTGTTGGAAGGCAGTGCTTTGCCTTTTTTCAGTGCTGTTTCTTCGATCAGGTTTTCCCTGACATTCATCCGCCATACGAGAATAAAGGCGGCTACAACGATAACAGTCAGTATGCCGAACAGCAGGATCAGGAAACTGTTGTCGCCGTAGACGGTCTTCCTGCCGATCTTCTGAGTCTCCACTGTACCCAGCGTAGGCAGCTTGACCATATACTTTGCGCCGAAACCGATCATATACGCGATGAACGCGATCTCACAGAACAGAAACAGCAGGCCTTTTACGATCTGGCCGCGCATCAGAGGCCCGAAGCCCATAATCAGGAACGACAGCTTTGTTTTCCAGTCGCCTGTAGCAAAGGTCGTGCCGATCTCTTTCAGGTTATCCTTCAGGCTGAACGCGGCGTACTCCCGTTTTTTGGGTTTCTTGTTTTCCGCCATGGTTATCTCCCCCTATAGGCAATATGAGCCGGCTCCGGTCACCCGTCGCCGGCTCATATAAACTGCCAGTCTTATTTATTTCGCATAGGAAATGCAGGTATCCTGGAAGGTCTGCAGCGCTTTCATGATATCGTCATCGCTGCTGTCCGGATTCAGGTTGCCCTGGATGATGTCATCGCCGAGGCCTGTTGCCAGTGACCAGTACTCACCGGGATACTGTCCCTGAGGGATATCATACTGGAGCTGGTCGGCAAGGGCTGACAGCGCTTCGTCTGCCTGGACTGCGTCGGACTTCTGGGCTTTCAGGTTGGAAGGACCCCAGCCTACTTCTTCATAACGCAGCTGCTGTGATGCTTCGCCTGCAAGGTAGCCTGCAAGATGGTCGCATGCCTCAAGCTTATTCTCATCTGTCTGCGGTTTTACGCCGAGGAGCTTGAACCCGCCGAAACCAGAGAGCTGGTATGTATTGCCGTCATCACCGACGAAGGAAGGAAGCTTCGCGCAGGCATAATTGTCGCCGAAGAGTTCCTTAACTGTGCCGGCATCCCATGTACCGTCTACGATCGCTGCTAAATTGGTCGCCTCACCGGCTGCGGAACCGTTCTGGAAAGCAGGGGAAGCTTTGACCTTGATCATTTCTTTCATGGCAATCACGCCCTTGTCGGAAGCATAGTCAACATTGCATGCCGTGAAGTTGCCTGCGTCATCGGTATCATAGGTCAGTGTGCAGCCTGTGCCGAAGAAGAACGCCGTCTGATACCAGCCGGAGTTGATCTCCATGTAGAAGTTCTTGCCTGCCGCTTCGCAGTCCGCAAGGATCTTGTCCAGGTCGGAAGGATCTGTGACAACGCTCTTGTCGTAATACAGGAAGTAGCCGTTATCGGATGTCAGCGGATATGCATATACCTTTCCGCCTACAGTTGCTGCCGCTACAGAGCCCGGATCGTTCTCTGTCGTTACAGCGTCAAGAAGGTCAGGGTTCATCTCTTCAAGAGCGCCTGCGGAAACGAGCCTTGCGATCTGGTCCTGCGCAAATGCATAGATATCTGCGCCGGCCTCAACGTCGGTGATCATATTGCCGGCCGCGTCGCCTTCGCCGACGGGCTCGACCGTTACCTTATAACCGGCGTACTGAGGATATTCTTCCATGAACTGCGCTGCGCGCTTTGTCGTAAAGTCAACTACATTGTCGGCGACCCAGATCTTGATCTCGCCTGAACCGGAACCGCCTTCTGCAGGCGCGGCGGCTTCTGCTGCAGGAGCAGCGTCAGCGGGCGCGGCGGCAGGTGCGGCACCGCCGGCACAGCCGGCTAAAAGACCGGCGGTAAGTACACCGGCCATTACCAGTGATATCAAACCTTTCTTCATAATAACCTCCCTTTGAATCTGTTGTTGCAGTCTTTCACTGCAGTCTGAAGATCCGACTGCATCGGCGCCCGGCCTCTTCAGTCTGCTGCCTGATCATCGCATCAGGCTGCAGCCGGGCTGTTGACATTATCCCAAGCAAGTGCAACCGCTTGCTCATTTACAAATGCTACTCCTGCTGTTTTTATGTGTCAATTGAACATCCGGCACAACATTTCACAAAATTAATTGTGCACTATTTCCAATAGCCCGGCCGTCTTTCACAATGCAGGCACGATGCTGCGCAATCGATTGCGCAGCAAGGCGAAAAGAAAGGCAAAAGAAAACCTCCTGTTTCCTTTTGTCTGCCCGGATGTAGTATAGTAAAAGCATAGCGAAGACTTTTAGTATTGGAGGAAAGCATCATGAGAGTATTACTTATAGGCGGTACCGGCAATATATCCTCTTCAGTCACGAAATACTGTCTTGCCCGCGGCGATGAAGTCTGGCTCTTCAACCGCGGAAACGACAGGAGCATGGAAGCGCTCGGCGCGCATTATATCATCGGCGACGCGAACGATCCCGAAGACCTGAAGGCAAAGCTTTCTGACAAGTGCTTCGATGTAGCGGCCAACTTTATCCTCTTCCGCTTTGAGGACTGCATCTCTACATTTGAAGCCTTAAAAGGCCGTGTCGGCCAGTTCTTTTACATCAGCTCCTGTACGGTCTACCAGAAGCCCTGCCTTACGACGCCGATCACTCCGGATACGCCCCTGAAAAATCCTTACTCTGCCTACGCGCAGATGAAGATGAAGGGCGAATTCTATTTCCTGGAGCGGTACAGGGAAGATGATTTTCCCGTGACCATCGTACGCCCGAGCCATACCTATGGTGAAAAGAAGCTGGTCGTAGGCCCCCTCATGGGCTGGCGCGTGCCCCACTGGACGCTCGCCGACAGGATCCTTAGGGGGGAACCGATCGTCGTACACGGCACCGGCAGGTCCCTCTGGACAGCTACCCATTCCGATGACTTTGCCTACGCTTTCTGCAACCTGATGGGCAACCAGAAAGCGATCGGCCACGCCTTCCATATCACCAATGACGAGGCCATGACCTGGGACGCCATCATGAAGACGTACGGCCTCGTACTGGGTGTCGAGCCGAAGATCGTCCATATCCCGATCGATTTTATCGCGAAGCGGTACCCTGATATCGGCAACGGAATCTATGGCGATATGTCGGAGAACGGTGTTTTCGACCTGACGAAACTGAAAAGTTTTGTTCCCGGATTCCGTACACGCATCCCGCTCCGCGACGGATTAAAGCGGTCCATCGACTGGTACAGAGCACATCCGGAAGAGATGCAGGTCTCGGAAGAGAACAACGCATTTATGGATACGCTGATCAGCGAATGGGAAAAAGTCTGAAAACAGAGCCTCATGGCCCGTTTCAATAACGCAGGAAAGGGGCTGTCGCACTAATCTAAAGCGAAAGCCCCTTTTTGCGCTGAAAAGAAAACTGGGTATTGACCAAAAATTGGTTTTAGGTTTAGGTTATAGTTTGCTTGTTGTGGAAAACGTTTTCCTAAAGGAGAATTATAATGGACAGAAGTGCCATATATCACAGAATGTCAGAACAGTACTGCTATTGTCTAGATAATGACCACCTGATAATCAATATCAAAACAGGATATGATGTCGATAAAGTGTTTATCATATACGGCGACCCCTACGAGG
>JAFVHP010000047.1 GCA_017474455.1 Lachnospiraceae bacterium | reverse complement strand
ATACTCGCCTACATCCTGGCCAGATACTCTGCTCAGGCTGTATGCAGGAGCTACGCCGTTAGCAGGTACTCCTTCTACTGTCGCTGTCAGTGCAGGATCCGTCGTCTCGTCATTGTCATAGACTTTCGTCTTGTCATCTGCTTTGATCGTGATCGCTGCAGGGGTTACTTTCAGTGTTCCTTCCGTCTTTGTGATGATATAGTTATCAGCATTCATGCCTTCATTCAGTGTATAAGTGAAAGCATTCGCGCTGCTTCCTACTACGGTCTGGCTGCCGGTCACGTCATATGTTGCACCTTCATTCGCTGCAAAGCCATCACCGCCAACGGTTACTGTCTCGTTGGTCAAGGCTTTTCCATCATAGACCTTCTCATCATTGGCAGAAGTCAGTGTGACATTGCGCTTGCTGATCGTAAGTTTACCCGGGGTCTTTATAATCGTTCCGTAATTTCCGGTAACGTCTGTCTCACCGGCTTTAACAGTGATCACCGCATTATCGAAACTGCCATTTTCATAAGTGCCGGCATCCTTGCCGCTGGCTGCTGTATAACCACTGATAGTCAATACCTGGCCTTCTGCAAGGCCTTCGATCGTATAGTCAGCAGTGCTAATAGTGCTCCCAGTACCTGTTACAGTAACAGGTGCACTATAACCAGACTGTGTCTCGCCGTTGTAAGTCACAGTCTTATTTTTAACTGTTATTGTCAGAGAACCACTTGTAACTTCAAGCGTTCCGAGTGTTGCCGTCACTTTATAATTAGAAGACTTAGCGCTGCCCCAATCGATCGAATAGGTGTTTTCGCTGCTTCCAACCGGTGTCTGAGATCCGGTCACCTCAAAAGTGATCTTATCTCCGGTGCCGAGTGTAACCGAGCCGGGAGCTGCAGTCGGAGCCGCAGTCCATTCACCGCCAATATTGGCAGTCCAATAGCTGTGATCCAGCGTTGCGCCTTCACTTTGAGTGAGAGGAGTCCCGTCATAGTTCTTCTCTGCCGAAGGTGTCGTAATCGTCAACGGCAAAGGTTCAATTTTCAGGAAGCTGTCACGGGCATAGATTACGATCGAATAGTTGGGATCAGACATCATAGCCTGACCATCAACAGTAATGCCTGCTACTTTAGCCCTCTGCTGCTCGCCAGTTACGGTATATGTGCCCGCATTTTTCTCAGAAATCAGAGCACCGTCAGAGCCATACAGTGCACTCCATATAGCATCACCATATTTTGCCTTAAAGATATCGCGCCGTCCGCTGGTAATACTGACATACGCGGAGCCTGCTTGATCATTAAAATGCTGCTTGTTCGGATTCGTAAAACCGACATTAAATACCTGACCGGTATAATAGTTCGGGCCTGAACCGACGGAGTGCGTATTCCACTGGTCGGCAGAAATGTTAATGTATACACTGATAGGCTTAACCGTCAGTGACCCCGGAACATAGATAATACTGTAATACTGTTCCGGCGCAACTGTTCCTGTTGTGCCAAGTGTGATCTGCGCGTCCTTGGGCGTTGTTGCGCTTGTTCCGGCATTAGTCTGTGAACCATCAAATGCCAGGGCGGTTAATCTGTCGCCACGGGCAAGACCTGTTGCTTCATAGTCTGCAGTATTTTCAAAACTGCTCACTAAGGCTATACCGTCATAAGCCTTTGATTTATTATTCGCAATTATTATCAGTTTCTTCTGATAATAGATATTGATAACAATATTTCCCTCATCACCTGTAATCTGATAGGTTGGTTCAGGTGCAGTGGTCGTCCCATCAAGATATGCATGATGATAAATGAATCCAGCCGGAGCTTTATTCTGAACGGTATATGTATCACCTTTCTCAACATAAGCCGTATCCGGATCCGCTATCGGATTTTCGTCCATATCAAGGTAATTGACGGTAATTTTTGTGGTTGTAAAGGGGACATACTCGAAAGTAATAACGTTGTTCGCGAGTGCCAGCTGCAGTTCCTTAGTAGCCTCAGTCGGTTTGTAATGTTTACCAATAATATCAGCTTCTTCAGTCTGCGTCGCAAGGTAAGCGGCATCGACTTCTACAGCCTTTTCCATTACGTTCGTCGTCGAACCAGGAACTGTGACTGTTTTTGACTTGGCAACCTTGATCTCCGTACCCTGCAGTACATAATTGACCGTATATTTGATCTCGTTAGGGATCACATCATAATAGAAGATGATCGTATTATTTTCTTCATCAAATGAAAGTTCGATCGTTTTGGAAGCTTCGTCCGCAACATGTCCTGCCACAGTCGGGGCATTCTCGGTTATGGATTGCCCTTCCGTGAAATCAGGATCAGTGACAACTTTATCGTCCAGTACTTTAGTGGTCGTCTCCTTCTCATAATAATGCACTGTATAGCTGATCGTATTCTGCACCCAATGAGCATACAGAGTTATATTCTGCGTCACCGGCTGGTTCCAGTCATAGGGAGAACCTGTTTCGTCAGCTGCAGTGAACCAGCCCTGGAACTTATAATTATCCTTTGTCGGGTTTTCGGGCATCTTTGCATAGAAACCATACTCGTCAGTCTCAGGCGCTACCGCTGAACCGTCTTGAGAATCATATGTCACAGTGCGGGTAGGGAACTGGAAAGCAGCATAAAGGACAAGGCCTGCGGGCATCGTAGTAGCAGACGTATATGCATACTCATTTCCAGCTGTATGTTCCTGATCGGTATACCATCCAAGCCAGGTCGCTCCTTCCATAGGTGCTGCCGGAATATTGTCGGTAAGATAGCTATAAATGTTATTGCCAAGTGTAACATACTGATCACTGATCACAGTGCCATCATAATTATAAAAAGTCAGAGGATAGTCTTTTGCATCATAGTAGAAGTTGAAGCGGGTATACTTTGCATCATAATGAGTAGTTTGATAATACCAAGGTCCTGTAGTATGTGTATAGTTGCTAAAAAGCGTTCCCCAACTATATGTAAATTCACTATAAGTACCGTTCTGCGTCTCACTTGCTGTTGCCGTATATCCAGCCTTGGTATATCCCGCGATGTCATACCAGTCATCTACATCACTCAAAAAACCATATCGCATATCTATCGACTTGACACGGCCATATGTTTTTCCATTATATGTAGTCGTCGCATCTCCGTCCGTATAGTTCTGAAGCCAATACTCAAGATGTTGATAGTATTCTTTCGTATCTGTGTGTCGAAATAGATATATTGTATTTGCAGGACTAGAGTTGGTGCGCACACTGAGCGACGGCATTATAGTGAGGCTCTTAAACTTGCTATCATTATTATTATTGTAACTCCAGCTATACTGCGCATTGTTACCGGATCCGAATGTACTTCCCCAAGCGGATGTAATATCAGCGCCATATTTTGCTGTTACCTTTGCATTAGAAACATCCCTATTGTCATATCTTCCCTGCAGGGTATACACATTCCTGCTGTATCTAACTATCACAACAGTCGTTCCGTCAGCAAGAACAGTCTCTGTAGAAGAATCCTTAAACGTAAAGTTGGTCGTATCCAGCTCGCTTGGTCTTGTACCATTGGCGCCGGCTGTCTGTGCAGTCATAGTAATCGAACTACCGGTTGCAGCCTGTTTCGTCACAGTGGCGAGATAGGAATAATCAGTATCATTCGCATTTTCAACCATGTAAACGATTTTATAATCTACCTGCGCCGCATTCCACTTAGCATAGAGCGTAGTATTGTCTTCAAGTGTTATTGAAGTGCCTGCCTCCTGTGTGCAGCCTTCATCCTTATACCAACCGGCAAAAGTGTACCCGGCCCGCGTTGCATTTGTAGGCAGGGTTATGGATGTTCCATAAGGCTTTGTGACTGCTTCGATGTAATCGCCGCCACCCACATTGTAAGAAAGCGTGAAATTTCTGCGTGTATAGTAGACATTCAGTTCCTGTTTAGGATCTGATGCCCCTGTAATAGTGACATTCTCATCACGGTGATCATATTCTGCATATGCATAGTTATTGATGTCAGGTGTAACTTTTGAATTCTTAACACCAACTTTTTCAACTGTCCCAATAAGAGTATTGAAACCATCTCCTGTTAGATCTTTCAGATAGTGCTTAACAATATACTCAGCACTAGCCGCAACAAACTCATCTTCTACCGTAAAGGTATATTTGTCACTTCCTTCAGCTTTTGTAAACTGATTCTTAGTAACAGTGATGGTCGGCTGACTCGGATAATAGGTCGGATCATCCTCTATCTCAGATGCGATCGTATAACCGGGGGCTGTTACGGTATAGCCATCCTTAAGGTCGTCTTCTGTAAGCTCAAAGACCTGGCTGCTTACTTCGACCCTGTTTTGACCGTTCATATAGAAATAGTTTACAGTGAGTTCATAGGTATCAATAGATTTGAACACAGCAATGGCATTGAAACTTTCTGTGACTTGGTATCCAGCTTCAACAGTTTCCTCATTATTTTCATTTTCCCAGTGATCAAACACCTCACCTTCGATAAACGGATCATCCGGAAGGGTCGTAATTCTATCACCCACAGTAAGGTCAACGAAATACTGCGATTTCTCGCTTATGATATTTCCGTTCTTATCTTTGACGATAAAGTTGACCCTGACCTGGCCTTCAAAAAAAGCATAGAGAGTCAGATCTTTATCAACCGTCGAAGTGGCAGTATACTGTGTTCCTTCTCCATTGGGTTCGGTAAACCATCCAATAAAAGTTGCACCGTCCTTTACAGGTTCAGTAGGTAGAACGATTGTGGTGCCTGTAGCGGTGGTCAATTCTTCATACTGAGCACCGTCAACCATATACTTAACCGTAAAGATATTCTGTTCATAGTAGGCTTCAACTGTAAGATCTTTTGAAATTACAGTTCCTACAGTAAACTCATTGGTCGTTCCGGGATAAACCCATTTGCCAATCTTATTTGTTTTGGGCGTGACTTCAGGCAGGTCATTGACAGCAAAACCATCATCAATATCCGTAGACTTTTGTATCTCCGTCCCGTCTTCCTGAACGAAAGTAACGGTATAGGTTATTTTCTCGCCTTCATCAACTACAGCCGTAAACGGCTCAGTTACAATAGTCTCTGCTGTAACTACAGTTTCTGTACCCTGAATAACCCATCTCGGAGTATATCCGGGGATTTCAGGAACAGCCGGAAGCTGATCACCTATCTCATTTCCTGCTGCTACTTCAATAGTCTCTGGCTCAAGCGGCTCATTCGGATCGGTCGTCGGATCAAATGTCACCGTGATCATCTCCGCCGCCCTCAGCCTGGGTGCGCCGAGCTTCTTAGCCTGTAATCTGATTTCTTCCTTTACAAAGTTCGCCGTATATGCAGCTGCTTCCGCATCAACAGTGATCTCTTCGCTGTCGGAATAGTATTCTCCGTCTTTCTCCCAGGTGCTGAATACATAGTCATCTGCAGGAACAGCAACCACTGCCTCCGGTTCATCTTCGTCAGTGATTACCTGTTCAATTTCAGACAGTAAGGTATCGGGGTCGGAAGCGAGCGCAATCTGTCCGCCTTCTCCGGCCGCAAATGTGATGGTGATCTCCTTCGGTTCTTCTTCAACTTTCTCTGCGAAGACCGCTTCATAGACAGCTTCTTCAGCCTTGACTGTTATACTGGTTTCCTTTTCGGTAAGATCTTCTCCATTCTTTGTCCATTTTTCAAAGGCAAAGCCTTCTTCTGCTACAGCAATAACTTCTTCTTCATCATCAGAAGCAAGCTTCAGATCCATGGAAGACTTCAGCTCGTCAGGGTCAGAAGCAAGGGCAATACTTCCGCCTTTTCCGGCACGGAAAATAACAGAAACTTTCTGTTCTGTTTCCTCTGTCTTCTCCTCTTCCGGCAGCTTTTCAAACTTGGCTGTGTAAGCGATGGAATCGGAATCTTTATCTATTTTAGGAATATTGACTGCGTAATTCTCGTCAAGGACGAATGCTCCGTCAGACTTGTCGGAGATCCAGCCAAGGAATTTATAGCCTTCGTCCGCGACTGCTTTGACGCCTTCGACAGAGTCTTCTTCAAGCCAGAAAACATCCAGGCCTTCATCGCCGCCCTCTGCCCATGATTCGAGCAGAGTATTGTCATAGTCACGGAGACGGATGATATGACCGCCTTCCTCAGCGGTATAAGTTACGGTTATCTTCTTATGAAGCTTATCGAACTGGGCAGTATATGTAATATCGTCTTCAAGGTCAGACTTGTTGGGCTTAAGGGTTTCGTCACTGGTTACGGGTGTGCCGTCGTTGTACCAGCCGGTGAATTCATATCTGTACTCTTCACCTTCTATAATATAAGCAGTGGAGCCTTCGATGAGGTCCTCATCGTCGTTAAGGTCTACGCTTTCGCTGGGAGCACTGACGCGGCCGCCTTCTTTTCCTTCACCGTCTACGACATAGTAAATCGTGATCGGTTTAGGCTCGACGAGCTCTTCTGCAGCTTCCTCAGGCTCTTCTTCCTCTTCTTCAGCCTCTTCGTCGTCAGCCTCCGGTGCTGTCTCTGCAGGCTCCTCAATAACAGGCTCCTCAGTAACAGTCTCCGTTACGGTTTCGACCGGCTGTGCAGGCTCTGTTACGACGGGCTCTGCAGGAACTTCTGCCTCCGGTGCTGCAGCGGGAACTTCTTCCTGGACCGGCTGTTCAACTACCGGTTCAACAACAGGTTCCTGTACAGTCTCCTCAGCGGGAGCCGTATATACCTCCTGCTCCGGCACCGCCTCAGGTGTCTGCTCGACGTACTCCGCATCGGTAGATTCCGTATCGGAATAGACCTCTGCAGGAGCCTCCTCGGCATAGGCATCTTCGCCGCTGTATTCTGCTTCGATACCCTCGACCGGTGCCCCCGCTTCCTCAGCGCGGACGATCGACGCCGGAGAAGGAATTCCGCCGAAGAACATAGAAGCCGCCATAAGCCATGTGACTGCTTTTACCCCAAAATTTCTACGCATGGTTACTGCCCTTTCCTTAAAACAAGTTTTTGCCCAAAGACAACTTACTTAACCAGTTAAAACTGTATTAGAACAATCAAAAGACACAAAACAGCCTCTCCTTTCAAGATTTTCTTGAACAAGAAGCCGGTCCGCGTCTGCTTTGACAGTCATTTAGTTGTTCCTAATTATTCTACTATTATCCTTCATGGCTTGTAAACAACTAAACCGTTTAAGAATCAAATACATTGCCTTTATAAAAATGTAATAATTCCGGTTTTGTGTACTGTTTATCATGAATCCGGGCTGATCCGCTTATCTGCAGTTTCTTTGGTGCTTGACCAAATCAGTCAAATTCATGATCAGCCGCAGGCTGTCAGTATCCTCTATATATAAAGACCGCGAAATATGCGTAACAGGTCCAGCTCCGGCATCAAAAAACACTAAAAAAAACTGCCGTATCATTCTGATACGGCAGTTTTTCCTGAACTTAGGGTCTATGCAGTTTCTTTACCGTCTGCCTTCTGATCAGCCTTTGTTTTCCTTTTCTTCCTTTTCCTTCTTCTTGAGGATCAGGACGATGATGGAAAGGATCGCGAAAGCGGAGGCAAAGGAGATGCCGAACCACTCTGCTGCGTGGCCTTCGTCACCGGTCGTCGCGCTGAGCGCTGCTCTGCTTTGACCAAGGACGCCGCGGCTGCGGCTCGCACCGAGGACCTGGCCCACCGGTGTGGTCGGTGTCAGGACCGGAACGATCACGGGCTGTACCGGCGGTGTCGGAGGCGTAGGTGTAGGATCCGGTGTCGGGTTGGGTCCGGGAACAGCGGTGACTCTCAATGTTCCGAACCTGGTGGTGATATTGTAGTTGGCAGCCTTCGTATTGCTGTTCAGTGTGTACGTGAAGGCGTTCTCCGTCGATCCGGGTGCCGTGATGGTACCGGTCACATTGAATGCCGCGCCTTCATTCTTCGCAAATCCGTCGCCGCCGATCTCTACTGTGTTGTTCGTCAGCGCTGTTCCGTCGTAATACTTCGATGCGGAACCGGATGTCAGGATCACGTTCCTCTTGTTGACGGTCAGTGTTCCGACTTCTTCCGTAAGATCGTAGTTCGTTGAGAGCGCTGCATTTCCGGTGTCTTCGCCTGCCAGTGCTGCTGCATAAGCCTTCGTGGTCAGGTTGTTGGCTTCTTTCGCTTCGGTCTTGCCGTCCGCCCACTCAAGCGTGTAGGTGTTCGGGCTGGAGCCGGCGTCGGTCTGGCTGCCGGTCACTGTGACCTTAACGGTCTCGCCTGCCACCAGGCCTTCGAGGGTGTAGCCCGGGTTATTCGCCGTCAGGGCTGTGCCGTCGTAAAGCTTGGATGCAGAGTCGGTGCGGATCTTCAGCGGCCGCTTCAAAATGTTGTACGTTCTTGTTACTGTGTCTTCATAGTTGCCGATGCCCTTCACGGTGATCGTGACTTCACCGACATTCTTCACGTCGTCGCTGTAGGTAAGCTCGTAGTCTTTGCCTTCCTCGAGGACTTCACCGGTCCTACTGTCCGTAACGGTCACGGGCTGTTTCTGATCCTGGCCGTTGTAGATGACATCTTCGGGCTGGCTGACATCCATCTTGGTGATGCTGGCAGCGGTGATGGTGAATTCACCGTTTACATATGTAACAGCGTAATTGCCCTGCTCTGCTTCGCCTGCCGGTGTGATCACGTAGCTGCCGACGTTTTCGCCTTCTTCACGGCTGATGCTGTAGCTGATCAGGTCTTCGCTGTCGCCTTCCACGAGTCCTTCGACTTTGGCGGTCAGTTCAGGATCCTTTTCGCCGTAGATCTTGGAATTATCATCTGCCGTTACTGTGACCTTGGCCGGGTCGATCGTCAGCCTGCCGTCTTCGACCACGAACTCGACGTTCGTGAAGTTTTCGCTGATGTTTTCGAAGTCGGCTTCTTCCAGGCCCATGTAGTAGGTGCCTGCGTTCGTTCCGCTTACACTGTCGTCGCCGCTGAAGCTGAAGTCTTCTTCGGTGTAGAGCTCATTGCTGATACTGGTTACTTCGTAGCCTTCGACGGTCTTTTCTGTTCCGTCGTATGTCTCGCTTCCGGTATTTCCTTTGATCGTAACGGTGACCTTATCGGTAAAAGGCGTTACTGTCAGTGTACCTTCCGCGGTGGTGATCTCGTAGTTGTCCGCCTTCGTGCCTTCGTTCAGTGCGTAGGTGAAGGTGTTGCTGCTGGAGCCAACGTTGGTCTGGCTGCCGGTCACATCGTAGGATGCGCCTTCGCCTTCCGCGAATCCGTCGCCGCCTACAGTGACTTCATCGTTTGTCAGAGGCTGTCCGTCATAGACTTTCTCGTCGGTCGCAGAGGTCAGGGTAACTGTCCTCTTTGCGATCTCGAGCGTGCCGTCCACGATCACGAACTCAACATTCGTGAAGTTCTCGCTGATGTTCTCGAAGTCTTCCGGCTTCAGTTCCATCTCGTAAGAGCCGGCGTCTGTGCCCTTGACCGTTGCGTCTCCGCCAAATTCGAAGTCATCTTCGGTGTAGAGCTCATTGCTGATGCTGGTTACTTCGTAGCCTTCGACGGTCTTTTCAGTTCCGTCATACTTCTCGGAGCCGCTATTCTCTGTGATGGTTACGGTTACCTTATCGGTTACAGGTGTAACCTTCAGTGTACCTTCCTTGGTTGTGATCTCGTAGTTGTCAGCCTTTGTGCCTTCGTTCAGTTCATATGTGAAGGTGTTATCGCTTTCGCCTACGTCGGTCTGGCTGCCGGTCACGTCGTATGCCGCGCCTTCGCCTTCCGCGAATCCGTCTTCGCTGACTTTGATCTCGTCGTTCGTCAGGGCTTCGCCGTCATAGACCTTCTCGTCATCTGCGGAGGTCAGGGTGACTGTCCTCTTTTCGATCTCGAGCTTGCCGTCTACGATTATGAAGTTGACCTTAGAGAAGTTCTTGTTCTTGTTCTCAAAGTCTGTGATCCTCAGCTCCATGTTGTAGGTGCCGGCATCGGTACCCTTGACTGTGGCGTCGCCGCTGAATTCGAAGTCGCCTTCGGTGTACAGTTCGTTGTCGATCTCGACTGTGTAGCCTGTGACCTTCTTCTCTGTACCGTCGTATTTCTCCTTACCGGAATTCTCTGTAATGGTAACTTTGACTTCGTCCAGGAATTCGGTGACGGTCAGTGTTCCGAATACGGTCTTGATCTCGTAGTTGTCAGCCTTCGTGCCTTCGTTCAGTTTATATGTGAAGGTGTTATCGCTTTCGCCTACTTCGGTCTGGCTTCCGGTCACGTCGTATGTCGCGCCTTCGCCTTCCACGAATCCGTCTCCGCTGATTTTGATCTCGTCGTTCGTCAGAGGCTTGCTGTCATATACCTTCTTGTCTGTAGCAGAGGTCAGGGTGACTTCTCTCTTGGCGATCTCCAGCGTGCCGTCCACGATCACGAACTCGACATTGGTGAAGTTCTTGCTGATGTTCGTGAAGTCAGCCGCCTTCAGTTCCATTTCGTAGGTGCCGGCGTCGGTACCCTTGACGATGTCGTTACCGTCGAAGGTGAAGTCCTTTTCGGTGTACAGCTCATTGTCGATATCGACTTTGTAGCCTTTAACTTCCTTTTCTTCTCCGTCGTACTTCTCGGAGCCGCTGTTCTCGGTGATCGTTACAGTTACCTTATCGGTAACAGGTGTTACTGTCAGTGTTCCTTCTTCTTTCGAAATTTCGTAGTTGTCAGCTTTCGTGCCTTCGTTCAGTTCATATGTGAAGGCATTCGCGCTGCTGCCTACGTCGGTCTGGCTGCCGGTCACATCGTATGTTGCGCCTTCGCCTTCGGCAAATCCATCGCCGCCGACGGTGATCTCGTCGTTGGTCAGAGGCTCGCCGTCGTAGACCTTCTCTTCGGTCGCGGAAGTAAGTGTGATTTCTCTCTTTGCGATCTCCAGTGTACCGTCCACGATCACGAATTTGACATTGCTGAAGTTCTTGCTGGTGTTCTCAAAGTCGGCTGCTTTCAGCTTCATCTCATAGGATCCGGCGTCAGTACCCTTGACCGTCGCGTCGCCGCTGAATGTGAAATCGCCCTCGGTGTAAAGAGGATTGCTGATGGCAACGTCGTAGCCTGTGGCCTTCTTCTCGGTTCCGTCATACTTCTCGGATCCGCTGTGTTCGGTGATCGTAACGGTGACCTCATCTGTCAGGGCGGTAACGGTCAGCGTACCTTCGACCTTGCTGATGTCGTAGTTGTCAGCCTTTGTGCCTTCGTTCAGTGTGTAGGTGAAGGCATTCGCGCTGCTGCCTGCTTCGGTCTGGGTTCCGGTCACATCATAGGATGCGCCTTCACCATTCACAAATCCGTCGCCGCTGACAGTAACTGTACCGTTCGTCAGAGGCTGCCCGTCGTAGACCTTCTCATCATCGGCAGAGGTCAGGGTAACTGTTCTCTTTGCGATCTCCAGCGTGCCGTCCACGATCACGAACTCGACATTGCTGAAGTTCTCATTCGTGTTCGTGAAGTCGGACTCCTTCAGTTCCATATCGTAGGAACCGGCGTCTGTGCCCTTAACGGTGTCGTTTCCGCTGAAGGTGAAGTCCTTCTCGGTGTAAAGAGAATTGCTGATGCTGGTTACTTCATAGCCGGTAACGGTCTTCTCGGTTCCGTCATACTTCTCGGATCCGCTGTTCTCCGTAATGGTTACAGTAACTTTGTCGGTAAGCTCGGTAATGGTCAGCGTACCTTCGACTTTCGTAATATCATAGTTGCCCGCCTTTGTGCCTTCGTTCAGTGTGTAGGTGAAGGCATTCGCGCTGCTGCCCACTTCGGTCTGAGTTCCGGTCACGTTGTAAGTAGCGCCTTCGCCTTCGGCAAATCCGTCGCCGCTCTCAGTGACTTTGTTGTTCGTCAGGGCTGTGCCGTCGTAGACCTTTTCGCCGCTCGCGGAGGTCAGTGTAACGCTTCTCTTTGTGATCTCGAGCTTGCCGTCCACGATCACGAACTCGACATCGCTGAAGTTCTTGCTGATGTTCGTGAAGTCGGCCGCCTTCAGTTCCATATCGTAGGAACCGGCGTCGGTACCTGTAACGGTGTCGTTTCCGCTGAAGGTAAAGTCGTTCTCGGTATACAGTTCATTGTCGATATCTACTTTATAGCCTTTAACTTCCTTTTCTTCTCCGTCGTACTTCTCGGATCCGCTGTTCTCGGTGATGGTGACGGTAACTTTGTCCGTCGAAGCCGTGACTTTCAGGGTCCCTTCGACCTTCGTAATATCGTAGTTTCCAGCCTTTGTACCTTCGTTCAGTGTGTATGAGAAGGTATTCTTGCTTTCACCTACTTCGGTCTGGCTGCCGGTCACATCGTAAGTTGCGCCTTCGCCTTCCACGAATCCGTCGCCGCCTTCGGTGATCTTATCATTTGTCAGTGCCTTGCCGTCGTAGACCTTCTCGTCATCGGCAGAGGTCAGGGTAACTGTTCTCTTTGCGATCTCCAGTGTACCGTCTACGATCATGAACTTAACATTGCTGAAGCTTTCATTCTTGTTTACAAAGTCCTCCGGCTTCAGTTCCATATCGTAGGAACCGGCGTCGGTACCCTTAACGGTGTCGTTTCCGCTGAAGGTAAAGTCCTTCTCGGTGTAAAGAGGATTGCTGATGCTTACGGTGTAACCCGTAACAGTCTTCTCTTTTCCGTCATACTTCTCGGATCCGCTGTTCTCAGTGATCGTGACGATTATTTCATCTGTCACCGCCTTTACTGTCAGCGTTCCTTCTACTGTCGTGATCTCGTAGTTGTCAGCCTTTGTACCTTCGTTCAGTGTGTAGGTGAAGGTATTTGCGCTGCTGCCGACTTCGGTCTGGCTGCCGGTCACATCGTAAGTTGCACCGTCGCTTCCCACGAATCCGTCGCCGCCGACGGTAACTTTGTTATTCGTCAGGGCTGTGCCGTCATAGTACTTCTCATCGGTCGCGGAAGTCAGGGTCACTTTCCTCTTTGTTATCTCAAGAGTACCCAGCTCTTCCTTTACTATCGAGTAGTTGTTGGGATTGACTGTTCCCCAATCAATGCTGTATGTATTCGTCGTCGTACCGGGATCTGTTATGGTTCCGTCCGCGGTAACCTTGACTATGCCCTCATCCGCCGCAGCGAGGCCGGTAATGCTTGCTTCCGCATTGGTCAGAGGAGTACCGTCGTATGCCTTGGAATCAGATGAGGTAGTAACCGTTGCTTCCACGGGCAGGATCTGGAGGCGGCCGGGACGTACATACAGCGCTACGCTGTAATTGCCGTTATCGTTAGGCAGATCACTCGCCTTAATATCTAAGTTATAGCTGTAGTCTCCAACATTTTTCTCAGATATTACATAGTAGCCAAGGCCGGGAGCACTGGAATCCTGCTTAACATTAGGCAGAGACTTGACTATATTCCATATTGCTTCCAGGTATGCATCCCTGTATCCCTCATGACTGATAAGGATATAGTCCGCGATACCTTTCGATCCGTTGGTAAAGCCGGTCTTTCTTTCCACGCCGTCATAAATGTTTCCGGTCCAGCGGTCAGGTTCGATACGGACAGTAACGTTAAGCTGTGTCACCGTCAGCGTACCGCTGATATAACGTACGATGTAATAATCAGAGTTTGTAGGACCAGTGATTACAGCATCAGCGGGAGTAACCGTGGCCACACCTGCTGCCAGACGTCCCATAGGAGCTGTGCTGTCATTATTAACATAGCTGAAACCAACTGAACTCAGGCTGTGTCCATCCTTCAGGCCTTCAACTTCGACCTGGTCAGCCAGCGCTGCCGGCAGGGTCAGGACATTGCCGTCATAGGATTTGCTCAGGCTTACAGCTGTGATGGTAAGTTTCTTCTTATAGAAGATCGTAAACTCAAGCGTTCCTGTATCAGTTATGGTATAGGACGTACCTGCCTCAGGGTCACCATATCCGGTGCCTACTACTGCCTTGCTGACTTCCCAGCCACTGACAGGCGTGCGTTCCAGAGTATAAGACTTACCGACTTTGAGCATCTGAGAATCATCATCAGCTATGCTCTGCCCATCCATATCAACAAAATGGACAGTTACCTTTGCGCTCTGATACCTGGAGTAGTAGAAAGTCAGAACATTTTTCGATTCATCTGTACCAAGAACCAGCCTCTTCTCTACCTCGTCAGGGAAGAATTCGATTCCGTTCAGTTCAGGATGAGCTGCATAAAGTGCCGCATAATCCACTGACGCGGCAAGCTCTATGACATCGAGTGTGTCCCCGTCAACTTCCTTGGTCTTTTCTGCGGCTACAGCTATCTCGTTTTCTCCTGCTTCTGAAGGATCAATGAAATATTTAACCGTATACTTTGTTTTTCCGGATTTTGTACTGTAAATGAAGGTTATGATGTTTTTAGAAGGATCTGCCTGCAGCTCAATACTCTTGTTTCCTTCATCCGGACGCATGCCGGCAACAGTCACAGCGATCTCTTCGATCGTCTGACCAACAACAAAGTTGGGGTTCGTGACGATCTTTTCTGCCGCGACCGCATTGCCTTCTTCATCAACATAACGTACTGTGTAGCGCAGCGGATCCTGGGACCAGTGTGCATAGATCGTTGTATCTTTCACGATCTGCGTATTCCAGTCGAACAGTTCCGTTCCGTCAGCAGAAGTGAACCAGCCTTCGAAGGTATATCCTGTCTTCGTAGGATTTGTCGGCTTTTCTGCTTTATTGTACTTAGATACGGACTGGCTGGGCTCCTCAGGTGTGCCGCCGTCCATTTCGAATGTGACCGTAAACTTGGGCGCATTCCACTTGGCATAAAGGACCAGGTTGGAAGCCGGCATCGTGGTGAAGGTATACTTTGTCGTCAGGCCGGAATCAGAATACCAGCCGTCAAACGAATAATCACTTTCCACTCCGCACTGCGCTGCCGTAGGTGTCCAGACATACGGTGCTCTATTGATATTGGCATCGAACTTGACGTTCTCGATCGTATTCAGCTTTGTGCTGCCATAATAGTAATCGATGTTGTATTTATCGCGTTTGTAGTAGAAATTGTAAGTATTGCCTGAGTTCTGGCTGTGGTCATATGTATATCCTGTGATCACTTTCGGATTCAACGTGCCTCCAGTCGAAGTGTATGTCTGGCTATACATTTCAGACCTTGTATATCCGTCATCATCCGCATTCTCAAGGTAATAATTAACTGTTCTTGTAACTGCATTGCTTTCCCAATGCGCATAAAATGTCAGATTTGTGCCGCTTGTGGGAAGCAGATCCGTGTTCATGATCAGCTGCTTTGTTGTATAATTCGTTCCCTGTCCGTTTTTCTGCCAGCCGACAAAATATCTGCTGGTTGACGTCGCAGACGGCCATAAGCCTGAAATATCCTGTCCAAGTTTAACGCCAAAGGAATATGTACTTGTTGTAGTACTTCCGTCAGGCTTGACTATTGAACCGCGGCCGTTTCTGTCGAAAGTCAATGTATACTCTCTGAGTTTGTAGTAAACAAACAATACAGATGATCCGTCCGCAGCGATCGTGACACTGGATTCGGCATTTCTTGCTGTATCCGCTTCCCAGCCGGTCCTGGTCAAAGCGGGAGCCGTAGACGCACTTACAACAGTACCTACCTGGCCGGTAGCATCACTTGAACTGTCATAGACATAGGATGATGCCGTTCCGGTATCGTTATACTTTTCCAACATATACACGATCGTGTAGTTAACCCTGGCCGGATTCCACTTCGCGTATACAGTGGTATTTCCTTCCAGCACAACCGATGTTCCGGCCGGCTGTGTCAGTTCTTTGTCCAGATACCAGCTGTCAAAGGTATAACCTTCGCGGGTAGGCTTGGTCGTTGAAAGTGTAACGGTTGAGCCGTATGGCGCGGTGGTACCGCCGACGTAGCTTCCGCCGTTGGTCTCATAGGTGAGCTGATAATTCTTACGAGTGTAATATACGAACAGCTCCTGGCCTGCTTCTTCCGTGATCGTTGCGCCTTCCGCGCGTTCAAGAACAGCGTATTCAAAGTTCTTGACAGTAGGGGTCACGAAGCTTCCTTTTACACCTTCAATATTATCCTGTCTGTCGATCTCCGAATAACCGTCACCGGTCAGGTCTTTGAGCTTATAGACAAAACTGTAAATAGCGGTAAACTCGACAAACTTGATCCTGACATAGCATGTGTAATTCTCAAAATCGTCTTTAACAACTTCTTTAGTGGGTGTTTCAGGATAATAGATTATTCCGCCTTCAACGTGCTCAGGATCTGTGGAAGTGGAACTCGGTGCCGTGATCGTATACGGCAGTTCATCTTCATCTACCTGGATGATCTGCTTTTCAAATTCGACTTCACCTGACTGAAGCTTGCTGTCATAGAAATAGGTAACATTGATCGTGTACACATGTACGTCGCGGAAAACCGCTACAGCCGTAAAGCTTTCTGTGACTACAGTAGCAGCTGTCACTTCTTCATCCGTACCCTGCTTGACCCATTTCTCGAATACCCTGCCGGCAACAAACGGATCCTCGGGCATCGTGCCGATAGCCTCGCCCTCGGCAACAGTAAAGTACCGTGAAAGAGTCTCGATCGGCTCTCCGCTCTCATCAGGAACTACGAAATGAACGCTGAGCATATCGCTGAACGCAGCCGTCAGTTCCAGATCCGATGTGATGGCCTCTCCGCCGGTATACTCTGTTTCGCCAAAGAACCAGCCCTTAAACTCTTTGCCGTCAACCACGGGAGCTACGGGCAGGCTAAGTGTGTCGTTTTTATAATATGTATCTGTCTGATAAGTTTTGCCGTTTGCGATAAAGGTGACTGTGAAAACGTTCTTATCGTACTCAGCCCAGACTTTGGTATCTGCGGAAATAGCTACGGTATTTGAAAAATCACCGCCGCTGTAGACCCACTTCGATGTGTAACCGTTTCTTGTGGGAACAGCCGGAATATCATTAAGATAAAAGCTTGAATCTACATCTACCGTCCTGGTCGCGTACGCTTCGGTATCGTCTTCGTTTTCATAGAAAGAAACCGTATAGGAGACCTTTTCAAAATCAGGAACGATGATCGTGTCGCCTTCGGGAACAAAGGAGCCGTCAATACGCGCGCCTGTGACGCGGATCTCACTGCCCTGTCCGCCTTCTACGATCTCGCCGATCGCCCAGTATGAAATATAGTCATCCCGAGCGATAACTGCAGGGAGCGTTCCGATAGCGGAACCTTTGTTAACTTCGACAACGCTGTAGACTTCAGCATCCCTGTCATAGAAAGTAACAGTATAAGTATCCTCAGTTTCTCTGGTGGGACCCTCTTCCTCTTCTTCCTCAGACAGCTCTTCCTCTTCTTCAGATCCGTCTTTTGCTTCACCTTCCGTAAGCTCGTCTCCCACTGCTGTCAGAGTTACGCTCTTCCTGGCAGCACCGGCTTTCGGAGCATCCTTCTGCTCTTCTGCCATTACATCTTCATCGTCAGCCGCTTCGACCTTTTCGGTTTCTTCGTCCTTGGCTGCTTCCTCTACCTTTTCAAACTGAGCTGTAAAGGTGATCTGTTCATCAAGGTGTTCAGTAAAGGAAACGAAGGAAGAACCTTCATTGATCTCGGGCACGATCGACGCGTCGGTCAGGATGATCCCGCCGGCGTAGCTGGCGGACCAGCCTACAAATTCATATCCTTCTTCAGCTTCCGCTGCTGCACCGGAGAACTGATAATTGCCGGACCAGACATCATATTCTTCCGTCCATGTCCTGATCTTTTCTCTGGTGGCATTCGGAACAACGTAGCCGCCGTCTGCGGGGCTGACGGAATAGACTACCTGAATGTTCTTTACAAGTCTTTCAAATTCAGCTGTATAAGCAACATCATCGGAAATGCCGGACTTGTCGGAGACAAGCGTTTCATCCGTTGAGCCGTTGCTCCACTGCACGAATCTGTATCTGTAGCCATCGGCTTTCGCGGTAGAGCCCTGAGGACGGGATTCGTCATTGTTCAGATCGATCGTCTCAGAACCGCGGGTAACATAACCGCCCTCGCCGGCCTGGTATGTGATGGTGATCTCATTAACTTTGGGTTCTTCGATCTCTTCAACGATTTCTTCTTCGTCTTCGGGATCTTCTTCCTCTTCGCCGGCTGCTTCTTCCGCGGCTGCGGGCTCTTCGATAACAACGGGCTGTTCAGGTTCCTGTACAGCGGGCTGCTCGACGGGCTGTTCAACAACCGGTGCCGGCGGTGTCTCTACGACAGGTTCGGTATATACGGGTTCCGTATACACCGGTTCCGCAGGCACTTCCGGTACTTCCGGTTCCTGATATTCGGGCTCGGCAGTGTTTTCATATACCGGTTCAGAATATGTCTCCTCTGCCGCACCATCCGAATAATCATAGGTTTCCGGCTCGGCATAAGCTTCTTCGGTATATCCGCTGTCTTCGGTATACTCTATCGCCGCTTCATCTTCTGAAGCATGGACGATCGAGGCCGGAGACGGAATACCTCCCAGGAACATGGAAGCCGCCATGAGCCATGTGACTGTCTTAACTCCTAGATTCCTACGCATGATGTCTTTCCTTTCTGAAAAAAGTCTTACTTGTGTAATACCCTTTTTAGTGAACTGAACTAATTAAAAACGAGCTTAAAAGCACCTATCTGGCCTTTCCAAACTGGATCAGCAGATCGGTGCAATTTGTTGATAATTTGTTATTTCTTTCAATTATTATTTTACAATTCCTGTTCATTACTGTAAATTCCCAGACCACTCATGAAGTCATTAAATCTTTCTAACTTGTTAACGTATGATTCTCGCTTTTTTCTGCATTTTGTGTGTTCGTCTGGTCTGGCTCCTCTACACATAAAGACTTCGCACATTGCGAAAGAGGTCCAAACTATTTTTATTTTTTTTGAATAATTTTGGCCTGGGATGCAGGGCCCGGATCAGAGACAGATCCGGCAGTTTCCATTTTATAGGAAGAGACTGATAAGACATGCTTCACGGTCAATTCTGAAGGGGTGGATTTGGTTGTTGACTACATTGATTAATAATCTTTATAGTCAATATTCTTTTTGTGGCTTATTCTTCGCTTTACCTTCAATTATTTCGAGGTGTTATGCACTTTATGTCCATTTGACGTGTATTTGGTATGTATTTGTCGTGCATTCGATGTGTATCAGGTGCTCATTTGCCTTGGAGTCAGATCAAATCACTCTAATACCTCGTTTTTTATCTGACTGTTCGAAGGTTAAATGCCTTCTAACAGGACCTGCTGATCAGTTTTTTCAGATACTATTGCTGCTCCGGCCGGGATGTATCTGAACTTTTTCAATTATCAAAGCCTGTTCAAGAGAATTCGAATCGTGTATCGCCTGTTAAGGAGATGATTTCTCAGATATATTGCCCTCTTTCAGCCTGCTATATCTGAGAACCAGGAAGAATTCCTGTTAGAAATGAAGGGAAATGGGATCCAGGCACAGATAAAGGGCGGCAGAATGCCGCCCTTTATCTGAATTGATCTGAAATTAATACTCTTATGACTCTTACGACTTCGCTTCCCCGTCGCCGGATGACGATGAACCCGACGATCTCTTTCCGCTAAGGTCTATGAAGTTCCCCGGCCTGCTGCCGGGCTTATTACCCGGTGCACCCGGCTTCTGCGCGTTAGCGCTGCCGGGCCTGTTTCCCGCAAGCTGTGTTGAATGCGCGGTATGGGAAGTAGATGAATGCGATGTACCTCCGTGGGAAGGGACGTGCGGGCCGTGGCCTGTACTGGCACTGGCGGTGTTGCCCATATTGCCGGAGTTTCCGGAGCCGCCGAAGTGGATCGTGCCGCCGGAAGTATTGCCGGTATTGCCGGTACCGCCGATATGGATCCCGCCGGGGCCGCCGGAGGCGCCAGAAGTACCGGAGACGTGTCCTGAAGTTCCGCCTCCCAGATTGATGAAACCGCCGGGACCGTGCTGGCCCTGGTTGTGCTGCGTGGGCTGGACGGAAGATGCCGAAATGGTCATGTTCTGGCCCGGGGCAGCGCCCGCGCTGCCGGCGGGCATGCCGGGAACAGCCTGGTTCGTGATGCGGGTCCGGGACTCGGTCTCGCGAAGGAAGTTGTCTTCATTGATGCTCATGACGAGACGTTCCTGGGAGACGTACTGGCCCGCGGTCTGCTTTTTGCTGACCGGCTTCATGGCGCTGTAAAGTCCGAGGCAGATGAGTCCGGCCACGGCACAGGATATTAAAATGATAATGATCAATGTATCCATATCTTAGCTCCTGTATTCTCAGAACATCCCCGTAAGCAGCATGCCGATCAGCGAGAAGAAAGCAGTCAGCCCGATGAAGATGCCGAACAGTTTCAGTCTGGAGACCGGGAGGTTCCCGGTGAGCTGGCCGGTCTGGCCGTTCATGGCGAAGAGGAAATTCTCCTTGTTCCATGTAGTGGAAAGGATCCAGACGGGCAGCAGCGCGTATTCCGTGCGATCGCGGTGGACGTCGAGTTTCTGGGCTTCCACGACGGTACTGTCGTAGCCGGAAACGGTCGAGAGCACGGCGGAGACGGTGGTGTTGGCCGCCCTGGTGTCCGCGCGCTTCGCGCACTCTTCCTTGTTCTCGTCGTATTTGTTGGCGAGGAAGCCGGGCAGATACGACATGGAGAAAGGCTTGAGTTTTCCGTAATCATAGGGCTCGATGGAGTCCATGAGGTCGTCGGGCATCTTGGTGGACGCATCGACGGGGATCTTGCTGAAAAAGACTTTGCCGGCACGGCGGAGGCTGTAGTGCCTGGTCTTGGTGATCAGGTACTCGCCTGCCCTGGTCTGCTGCGAGCGTTCCGCGCGCAGGGTCAGGTCGGCGTCCACATAGCCGTTGAACATCCAGAAAGGAACGTAAACGCCCTGGATCTTTTCTATGTGGTTGCTCCTGGTGAAAGAGGAAGGCAGCAGGAACTTGCCCTGATAGTAATTCTTCAGGGCGGCAATGGCGCTGTCTTTGTCGACTTCAAAAGGAATGACGTAGTCCGGCTTGTCCATGGCGAACTGGCCGGGGATGACCGTCGGGTTGCCGCAGTAGGGGCAGCTGGTGGCGGCGGTCGTCTCTTCGCAGACGAGTTCCGCGCCGCAGGAAGTGCAGGAATAGGCTTTCATCTTGCCGGCTTCCTGGGGGCTCCAGCCGTCTCCGGCGTTCTCGGTGTTTACCGCGGAAGGTTCGGGCTGTGCTGCGGCAGCAAACTCTTCGAAGCCTTCGGGCACCGAAGCATCCGACGCACCCTGGGCGGACTGGGCCGCAGCCTGTTCTTGCGCCGCCTGGGCAGCGGCTTCGGCTGCGTCGTTTTTGGCCGCGTAATACTCTTCGATCTCCTGCGCCGTGAATTCACTGCCGCAGTAATCGCATTTCAGTTTGCCGATCTTCGAATCAAAATGGAGCGGGCCGGTACATGCCGGGCACTGGTAATTTGTGATCTGAGCAGGCATCTCTTAACCCCGGAAATGAAAATTGCAAAACTGCCCCTGCAGCCATTGGGTGCAGGGGCAGCCTGAACAGTTAAGCTTTGATTACGGTCTGGCTGTTCCGCAGTTGGAGCAGAACTTGCCGGTGTTGCCGGTCTGGCCGCAGTTCGGGCAGGTCCATCCGGCAGCGGGAGCGGGCTTCGCTGTTCCGCAGTTGGAGCAGAACTTGCCGGTATTGCCTTCCTGGCCGCAGTTCGGGCAGGTCCAGGCTTCCGCGGGTGCGGGCTGGGCTGCTCCGCAGTTGGAGCAGAACTTGCCGGTGTTGCCGGTCTGGCCGCAGCTCGGGCAGGTCCATCCGGCAGGTGCGGCTGCTGCTGCGGCAGCCTGGTTGGCTGCGCCCTGGGCGAAGAGGCCCTGGACGTTCGCGCCGCCTGTAGCGCCGGCCATGTTCATGCCTGCGAAGGCCATCATTGCGCCGTTCTCGTTGGCTGCCGCGGTCTGCATTGCCTGTGCGGTAGCACCGGCGAGCTGTGCGGCTGCCATGTTGGGATCACGCAGAGCAGCGTTGTTCTGCAGCTCTTTGATCCTCTTCTCGTCTTCTTCGTTGGCGGAAACGGAGCTTACACCGAAGGAAGAAACGATGATGCCTCTCTTCTTGCCCCAGGATTCGGAAAGCACTTCGTTGAGCGCGTTCGCGATATCATCGGTGTGCGCGGGCAATGAGCTGTAGCGAATACCCATATCGGAGATCTTCGCGAAAGTGGGCTGCAGTGCTGTGAGCAGTTCGCTCTTTAACTGGGAATCGATCTTATCCCTTGTGTAGTCCTCGGTCACATTGCCGCAGACGTTCTTATAGAAAAGGATCGGGTCGTCGATCTTGTAGGAATATTCGCCAAAGCACTTGATGGAAATCTCGGTATCCAGGTTGATGTTGGGATAGACAACGCGGAAAGGCACCGGATTGGCTGTGCCGTACTTGTTGCCTACAATCTCCTTGATATTGAAGAAATAGATCCTCTGATCCCTGCCGGTGTCGCCGCCGAAGGTGACATGCCTTGCGAAGGTCTTGAAGCTTTCCAGGATACCCTTGCCAAGACCGCCGTAGAAGATCGAAGGTTCCTTGGAAGTATCGTATGTGAATTCACCGGCTTCCGCGCAGACTTCGGCGATCTCGCCCTGGTCTACGATGATCATGCACTGTCCTTCGTTGACGGCGATGACGGAGCCGTTGGTAATGATGTTGTCGCTGCCCTTTGTGTTGGTGCTTCTGCCGCCGGAGCGGTGTTTGCCCTTGGTCACCAGGGTATTTGCATCCAGAGCATCACAATAGAAATACTCACGGTACTGATCGGCAAGTACGCCGCCAGCCGAACCCAATGCAGCCGCTATAAGTCCCATAATCTTCTCCTCCCGATTGCGCTGACTAAACTGGTTTTTGCTAAATCGACCGTGCTACCGCACCGGTCCGAAATGTTGCCGCTGTTGCTTTTGCCGCTGTCCCGTACGACCCCTCGCCGGACAGCCGGACGTCACTAAATATTATACGCTTATTGGCGCAGAATCGCAAAATTATGAGCTCTCAGAACGCCTGGTGCCGGACGACGGCATACTCGTCGCCGTTCACCCAGTAAGGACAGCGCTGGTGCCTGCCCGGACCCTCCTGCTGCATGAGCCTCGCCAGGTCGTCTTCGTCCATGTCCACGGTGCAGAGGTAGTCCTCGTATTCTTCATCGTACGCGTAATATGCGCAGTCGTCACAATTCATGTATTATTTACCTGCTTTCGGTTTCTTGCTTACCGCTTCTTGTTAAACTTCTTATTACGTTTGCCGGTTTCCGGCCTCCCTTATTTTGGCTCCACTTATTTTGGCTCCCTTATTCTGGCTCCCCCTAACTTGCTTTTTCACTTTGCAGGGAGCCAGGTGCTTTGGCTTTTTGGCTCCCCTTATCTTGCATTTGCCCTTTGCAGGGAGCCAGGTGCTTTGATTTCTGGCTCCCCCTAACTTGCTTTTTGCCCTTACAGGGAGCCAGGTGCTTTGGCTTTCTGGCTCCCCCTAACTTGCTTTTTGTCCTTGCAGGGAGCCAGGTGCTTTGGCTTTCTGGCTCCCCCTAACTTGCTTTTGCACTTTGCAGGGAGCCAGGTGCTTTGATTTCTGGCTCCCCCTAACTTGCTTTTTGCCCTCTGCAGGGAGCCACGAACCCCACGAGTATGGCTCCCCCTAACTTGCTTTTTGCACTTTGCAGGGAGCCAGATTATTTGTGCCTGAACCCTTCCTTCAGCGTGTCGCCGCGGAACTCGATCTGTGCTTTCTGCGGTGAGGAAGGAAAAGCATAATAGCCGGCGGATCCGCCGTCGTCGGCATAGTAAAAGGTGTGGCCGTCGATCTCATACGCGGTCACGTCGTTAGTATCATAGTCCTTCTGCCAGACCCAGTAAGGCTGAGAAAATACGCCGGCCTGCTCCCTGACGAGCATGACGCTCTTATAGCAGACAAAAAGGATGGCGATCACGGCAAAGGCGGCCGGAACTGCATGGGCCAGTTTTGCAACAGCGCTGTCCGATCTGCTGCCCGGTCTGCTTTCCTCCTCGACTCCGGCAGCCTCAGCAGCCCGAGCGGCATCAGCGGCCGCTCCGGCTTCCAAGCAAGTCCTCAATATCAGGCCGGCGAAGAAAGCCGCCAGCAGATAGACGAAAACGCAGCCGTACCGGATCAGCGGCGCGCTGAAGAACCAGTAAACAAAAGAAGCGGCAAGGGCAAGATACGCGCACCACAGGGCAGGTCTCCGGTTCTTTTTGAAAAGAAGCAGGACGGGGCTGAGTATGGCGGCGGCAAGATCCAGCAGAAAAAGGCCCCGGTTCAGAGTGCCGATGCCGGCGAACCATGCCGGGAACCAGCCGCTGACCGACATGTCATGCTGCAGGACATCGGTGTAGCCCCTGCCCCAAACGGAGATCTCCAGCTGGTCGTACATCGCGTCGCCCCAGGGCACCTTGAAATCAAAGCTGAACAGGTCGATCTGCGGGAAGGGATACAGAATGTAGCCCGTCAGAATGATGTTCCGCAGTATGAACGGCAGGATGATCAGGATACCAGTGAGAAGCAGGATAACGATCCTGCGGGCTTTCTTGTCCCGCTGCCGCAGGATCAGGTAAAGCGTATAGAAGGCGAGCAGCACCAGCATAGCCGCGGAGAGCTTGATACTGACGAGGAAAACGCTGTAAAGGGACAGCAGCGCGCAGGAGAGAAGGACCGGAACGCTGAAAGCGCCTGCTGCGCCTGTTCCCGCCAAGTTCCCGTCCCTGCCGGCAGAGAATCTTGCAGGCAGGCCGATCGTCCCGCTGTCCTCAATAATGGCAAAGAAACGGATAACCAGGTAAAACGCGCCGATGCACATGAAATAATCCGACGCCGGCGAGATCATCTCGTCAAAGATGGCATAAAGGTAATAGAGCGCCGCGAGGCGGCAAAGATCCGAGAAAAAGACCGCAGCCCCGGCCCGGGCTTTGTTCAGATAATGACGCGTCATGTGGTCCGCCAGTCCGAAAAAGCATTCGACAGCAAGGAGCAGTGCCATAAACCCGCCGACACCGTGGAATGGGCCGGCGGCCTCTGCGGCCGGCGTGAAGGAAAACAGCGCCGTCAGCGGAAAGGCCGCGCTATTGTAGCCAAGGCGCAGGTGGAGGTTGGCCAGTCCGGGGACAGTCCCGTACTCCATGGTCCAGCGTATGCTCTGGGCATGGTAAAGGCCGGTATCCGTATGTGTGATCCCGCGGGATGTCCCGTAGGCAAAGATCAGCGTGAGAAGGATGAACGCGGCAGCGGGGATCAGCAGGCTCCGGGAGCCGTTCCGGCAGCTGCCGGCCTGCTGCTGTCCGACATTCCCGGTGCTGTCCGGCGTGCCGGGCAAAGCCCTGCTCTGCTTATACTGCCTGTACTGTTTACGCTGCCTGTACGTTTTATGCTGCCTGCACTGCCCTGCGGCGCCGGCCGCGGCAATGATCCACAGAGGGATCTGTACGGAAAAGCGGGCAAGGCCTGTGAACAGGCTGACGTACTGGGCATAGGCCGTGCACAGGACAAGGCCTGCCATGCAATTAGCAGCCAGGGTACGGAACAGGCAGGAACCTGCCCCGCCGGCCATACAGCAGGAAGCCGGGGCGCGGAAAACCGCGCATGGATATAAACAAGGGCCGGCTGTGCCGCAGCCAGGCCCTGTTTCGATCTTTAAAAGTTTTGCCAGCAGTGTGACGGCGGCGCAGCCGGTCAGCGCCGTGATCACGAACAAATAAATAAATATAACCAGAACTTCGATCACTGCAGCTGCTCCAGAATGATCTCCTTTGCCTTCTCGAGCTGGGAATCGTATCCCTCTTCGAGGTAGCGGTCCGTATCCAGTTCACACTCGACGTCGGGCTCGACGCCGATCTTGTTGATGTTGTTGCCGTTCCTGGTGTAGTAGTCGGCGACGGTGACTTTGAGGCCGGAGCCGTCGCGGAGCGAGAACATGGTCTGGACGACGCCCTTGCCGTAAGTCGTTGTGCCGACGAGGGTGCCGACGCCGGCATCCTTGATGGCGCCGGAGAGGATCTCCGAAGCGCTTGCGGAGTACTCGTTGACGAGGACGACCAGCGGGATGCCGAAATCAGTGCCTTTGCATTTATATTCAGTGACTTTGTCGTATTTATCCTGCTGATAGAAGATCAGTCCTTCCGGCAGGAAGTATTCCGCGATGGCGGTGACGGTAGAGACGCTGCCGCCCGGGTTGTCGCGCAGGTCGAGGATCATGGCCTTCATGCCGGCTTCCTTCAGGGCGGAGTACTCGGTCTCGAACTGGCCGGTCGTGACTTCGTCGAAACCGGTGATCTGGAGGTAGCCGATGCCGTCGTCCAGCATTTCCGAAGAAACGGAAGGGGCGTCGATCATGGCCCTGGTCAGGTCGACTTCGATGTTTTCGCCGTTACGGATAAAGACGATATGGACGACGGTGCCTTCCTCGCCTTTGATGCGCTTGACGACTTCATGGAGCTCCAGGCCGCGCATGTTCTCACCGTCTACTTCGTAGATGATGTCGCCGGAGATTAGGCCCGCCGCTTCCGCAGGAGTACCTTTGATAATACCGGAGATGGCGCAGTAGTCGCTGTCCTTCTCCTCACTGACATAAGCGCCGATTCCGCAGTAAGTGCCGGTGAGCTCTTCGGTCAGTTCCTTCATCTCCTCGACAGTGTAGTATTCGGAATAAACATCGCCCAGCGAGGCTACAAGGCCTTTGTACATGCCTTCCTGCTTGGTCTCGACGCTGACTTCGTCGTAATAGTACTGGTCGATGAACTGCTCGAGCAGCATGAGTTTGGCTTCGGATTCCGCATTGACGGCGCTTTCCCTGTCACCGGACTTGCCGAACCGGTATGAGGAAAAGAGCGAGTTTGCTATATTGTCAGCCTCGCCCAGGTAGGACGCGTTCCCCTGTGTCCCTTCGGTGGCGTTTACGCTAAGCTTGCCGTAGGCAAATAAACCGCCTGCCACCAGCACGCCGGCCAGAAAGCCGATGATGATGCCGCCCGCCAGAGTGCGTCCGCGGGAAGGCTGCTTTTGGGCCGGTGCCGCAGCAGGTGCCGCAGGCTGTACTTCTTCCATGACCTGTTCGCTGTAATTCTGGTATGTATCGTTGATGTTGTTTTCCATTTTCCTGTCCTGTTCTTATCCTCTGTTCCGTGGATCGGTTCTATGGATCTGTTCCGTGGATCTATTTCGTGGCTCTGTTCTGTGGATCTGTTCTTTGTGCCGTATTTTTATCTGCCGAGGTAGCCCCACGGGCTTACGTAGGCGCCGTTCTTCCTGACACCGAAGTGGAGGTGGGGACCGGTCGAGTTGCCGGTGCTGCCTACGAGGCCGATCTGCTGGCCGGCCGAGACGGACTGTCCCGTCGAGACCTGCAGCTTGGAGCAGTGCATGTAGATCGTATAGAGGTCGTCGCCGTGGTCGATCATGATGTAATTGCCCATGGAGGAACTGTAGGCGGCGGCTACGACGGTGCCCCTGTAGGCGGCCACGATGGACGCGCCGTATCCGGCGCCGATGTCGAGGCCGGAATGAAAGCGCCTGTCGCCGAAGATCGGGTGGACTCGCCAGCCGTATTCGTCGGTGATATAGGTGGTCGAAGGGCAGGGCCAGCGGAACATGCCGCCGTCGTAGTGCGGCCTGTTGGCTTCGGCCAGCCGGGCTCTTTCGGCTTTGATCGCGGCTTCGAGGGCGTTGATCTCGTTGTTGGTGGCCGCGATGCTGGCTTCATAGGCCGCGATGGCTTTCTGCTTCTCCTCGATCTGGGCCATGAGTGCCTCAAGCTGCTTCTGCTTCTCTTCCCGGATCTCCTTTAAAGCCTCTTCTTCCTGATGAAGGCTGTTCCTGGTCTCTTCCAGGGTCTGCTTTTCTTCTTCCAGCTGCGTCTTCGTCAGTTCGACGATGCGGCACTGTTCCTCGTATTCTTCCAGCTTGTTGCGGTCGTATTCTTCGAGTTTTTCAATATAAGCCGCTTTGTTCAGGATATCGGAATAGTTGAGCGCGCCGAAGATGAGCTCCAGGTAGTAGTGGTCACCCCGCTCGTACATGTAGCGGATGCGCTGCTTCATGGCCTCGTACTGGGCTTCCTGCACGGCAATGGCGGCATCCAGTTCGATCTGTGTCGCGGCGATCTCGCCTTCCTTGACGGTGATGCTCTCGTTCAGCGCTTCGATATTCAGCTCGATCTGGGCGACCTGCGCGTCCAGGGAAGTGATGTACTGGTTGAGGTCGTTCTTCTGCTCATCCAGCGACTGCTTCACTGCTTTGACATCCGTCAGGTTCTTCTGGATCTGCTGGCGCTCTTCTTTGGCCTTGCTGATACCCTCTTCCTTTTCCCTGATCAGGTCGTTCGTCTCTTCCGCATAAACAGGGAGGGCTGCCCTGCCTAAGGCCTGCCCGCCAAAACAAATGAAAAGCAGTGTACCTGTCAGGGCACACCGCAAACGGAATCTTTTTACTTTATTCCTTAATAATTCCAACTTATATGCTACCTCTTGCCGTACTCTTTCTTCCAGCCTGCTCTGCCGCCTGTTATACGCGCAGATGTTTCCTTACTGTAAACCAGCTGCCGAAGAAACCGATCGCCACGCCGATTATAATACAGAAAGGCACAAGTGTGCGGAAAATATCATGGATCGTAAGCAGATTCAGAATATTGGTCAGAGTCGGGAAACGCGAGGTCACATAGCTGATGACTTTATTGTAGAAGAAATAGAGGATCACCAGCGGGATCACCGATCCCACAAGGCCGATCACAAGGCCTTCGATAACGAACGGCGAGCGCACGAAGAAGTCCGTGCCGCCGACATATTTCATGATGCTGATCTCTTCCTTGCGCAGCTCGATGCCCATGGCGATGGTGTTGCTGATCAGGAAGACGGAAACGGCGAACAGAAGAAGGACGATGCCGATGGAAGCATAGGCGATCACGCTGTTGGCGCCGGTAAGGGTCTCGGCCGTGACCGAGGAATAGTTGACTTCCCTGACTTCGGGCAGCGCACGCAGGAAGCTGACCAGTTCGGCCTGCTGCGAAACGTCGGCCAGGTTGATCTCCAGGTTGGACATGCCTTCGAGCGGGTTCTCGGTAAAGCCTTCGGAATACTCGCCAAGGTAGTCGACCTTGAAGCTTTCCCAGGCTTCTTCAGCCGAAATGTAGGTAACGTCCGCGACTTCGGGGCGCTCCTCGATCTCGACCTTGCGCTGCAGGATCTGGTCTTCCGTCGTCCCGTCGATAAAGAAGACCGTGACGGAGACGTTCTCTTCCACCGACTGGACCACGTGCCGGAAATTGAGCACGATGGAATAGAACACGCCGACCATGAAAAGGCAGGCCGTGATGGTGGCGATGGACGCCAGCGCGAACAGTTTATTGCGGAAAAGGTTCCTGAAACCCTGTCCGAGGCAGTAGAAAAATGTATTAATCCTCATCTATATATGCACCTTCGTCGTAATATGCGTCGTCGTACTGATCATCGAGCCGTTCCATCGTTTCGGTGTCGTAGGCAGCGGTGTCGTAAGAGGCCGTATCGTAGGAAGCGGTATCATAGGAGGCCGTATCGAACGCGGACGTGTCGTAGATACTGCCGTCATCCGAGCCTTCCCTGGCATAGGCGCTGCTGTCAGCACCGCCTTCATAATAACCGTCGTTGTAAGCAGGCTGTTCCTGATACGCAGCCTCGGGCTGGTATGCAGGCTGCTCTGTGTAAGCAGGTTCCGCCTGGTATGCAGGCTGTGCCTGGTATGCGGGGCGGGCAGCCGGGCGGGGAGCGTCCGGAGCGGCTTCATCGCTCACGATGATGCCCTGCTGCATGGTGATGACCCTTTTCTTCATCTGGTTGACGATGTCCAGGTTGTGCGTAACGACGATAACGGTGGTCCCGTCGTTGTTGATCCTCTCGAGCAGGCGCATGATCTCCATGGAATTATGGGGATCAAGGTTGCCGGTGGGTTCGTCCGCCAAAAGGATGAGCGGCTTGTTGACGATAGCCCTGGCCAGGGCGACACGCTGCTGCTCACCGCCCGAAAGCTCTTCCGGCCGGCTCTTGTACTTATCGGCAAGGCCTACCGTCGCGAGGATGGCCGGCACGTTCCTTTTTATATTGTCACTGGAGACCTGGATGATTCTCTGGGCGAACGCCACATTGTCGTAGATGTTCCGGTCTTTCAAAAGACGGAAGTCCTGGAAAACGATTCCGAGATTTCTGCGGAATTTCGGGATCTTGCCCTGCTTGATCCTGTTCAGGTCGTAGCCGAGGACGTTGATCTCGCCTTTAGTAGCCTTCAATTCCCGCAGCAGAAGCTTGATCAGTGTGGATTTGCCCGAGCCCGAATCGCCCACGACAAAAACGAATTCACCCTGTCTGATATGAAGCGATATCCCGTTCAGCGCCGGGGCGCCCACCGCGTAGGACTTGTAAACATCCTGCAGTGTGATCACTTCTCCGTCAGGTATCTGCAGCGGTCTTCTGTTTTTCCTCATAAAACTCCTTGAATTTACCGGTCGCAGTTCAACGCCAGGAACAGTCCGAGATGTCCGCGATGGTTTAGTCCGGTACGGGCTAAACCTCGCTACTGATGAATGACCGCAAGGTCATTCATCAGTATTCATACTGTTCCATGTACTTCATGTACTTGACGACCATCATCGCGATCTTGAATGTGATGGCGTCCTCAAATACACGAAGGTCAAGTCCCGTGCTCCGCTGGAGCTTGTCAAGCCTGTAGACAAGGGTATTGCGGTGGATGAACAGCTGTCTGCTCGTCTCTGACACGTTCAGGCTGTTCTCAAAGAACTTGTTGATGGTCGCGATCGTTTCCTCATCGAATTCTTCAGGATTTCTGTCCTTGAAGATCTCGTGGATGAACATTTTGCACAGCGGGATGGGCAGCTGGTAGATCAGCCTGCCGATGCCCAGCTCATTATAGGCTATTATCGTATGGTCTTCAAAGAAAATCTTGCTGACGTCCAGCGCCATGCGCGCTTCCTTGTAGGAGCGGCTGACTTCCTTGATATCGTTGATCACCGTTCCGTAGGCGATACGGATGCTCTCGTAGCCTTCCTTCTTCAGGTAATCTTCGATGTAGGAAGCGGACTGGGCGATGTCCTGGGCGGTCTCATGCCCGCGCAGGTCCTTGACCATGACAACGTTGTTCTCATCAACAGCTGTCACAAAGTCGGCGCTCGCCTGGCCGACGTAGGTCTGCAGCGACTCCAGCGCGTTCTTCTCATGATCGCGCTGTGTTTCTATGATAAAGACGAGCCTCGGCGCGTCCGCGGCGATCCGGAGCTTCTTGGCCCTTCCGTAGATATCCACCAGCAGGAGGTTGTCCAGCAGGAGGTTCTTCATGAAGGAATCCTTGTCGTACCTTTCCCTGAAGGCGAGAAGCAGACCCTTGAGCTGCAGCACGGCCATGCGGCCGATCAGCAGCGAATTGTCGGATTCCCCGCAAACGACCAGTATATACTCCAGTACCTGTTCGTCATAAACTTTGAAAAACTGAAACGCTCCCGTCATCTGTGAATCAGCCTTCGACGCAACAAATTCGGGCACAGCGTTCACGGCAGCATCAAATACAGGCGCAGTCGATACGATCTCTCTTCCTTCCGCATCCATGATGCCGATATCCAGATGGGACACATCCCTGATACCGTCGATCGTATTTTGCAATACCTGGTTAGAAACCATTGCCAAACCCCCTCTGTCAAGGACAAAAGCATATTACCGCATTAAAAAACACCATCCTAATTGTAATGCAGGGTTAGAAAAAAATCCATAAATTTTCTGCAGATTTTTGGTGATTTTTACAATAAATGCACAAAGGGTATTCAGGATGCGGCAGCGGACTCGATCTTCCTGATCCTCGTGATCAGGAAAAAGGCCAGAGCGGAGAGAAGCGCGGCGAACCCTGCAAAGACGATGAGGGCCAGGATAAGGGAGACCCACATGGTACCGCTGACGCCCTGCGCCTGCAGGATATCGATCAGGGAAAGGCCCTGTTGTGTCTGCGTAAGAGCGGTCCTGTCGATGCTGTACATGAACAGGACTTCCAGCGAATTGAACAGGGCATGAGAAAAGAAGCCGGCCGTTACCGATCCTGTCGCCCTGGCCAGAAAAGCCAGGAACACGCCGAAGAAGAATGCATAACAGGCCTGGTTCAGGTTGCCGTGGGCAATGCCGAAAAAGAGCGCGGAGATAAAACAGGCGGCAACGGTCCTGCCCTTCGCCGAGAGGTTCTGGTACAGGTATCCGCGGAAAGTAAGCTCTTCGAAGGCAGGTCCGATGATCCCTATCAGAAGGACCGACTGCCAGACGGGCAGTTCCATCGCCACGGCGCCGATCTCGACGGCGCGGTTGGTCGTGACAAGGAGCGTGATCAGATTGATCACCATGACGGCCGGATAGATGAGTACTGTCGCCAGTATGGTCAGCAGCAGGCTGGATACACGGATGCGGCGGACCGGGAACATTTCCCTAAATGAAGCCGGCGTCAGGCAGGCGCAGGCCACTACCGGCAGGATGACCATCAGCTGGCTGGATAAAAGCACCGGGATCGTATCCGCCATAAAGGGCAGCGCCAGGCAGACAAGTGAATAGACCTGCCTGCCGATCAGCAGGACGGCCATAATGAAGATGAAACTCCGGTACGCGTATTTAGGACTCATATCATGCCTCTTTTGTCAAAACGATGCTGTCTTCGAGGATCTCTATCTTTTCTTCTTTCAGGAGCCTGCCCACCGCGCGCTTGAATTCGTTCTTGCTCATGCCGACTTCCCCGCGGATGCGCTCGGGCGAAGCTTTATCGGTAAAGGGAAGCATGCCGCCGTTTTCTTCCATAATTTCCGTCAGGCGCTGCGCGTCCTTATCCATCTGAAGGTAGGCTTTCTCACGCAGGCTTAAGGTGAGCCGCCCGTCCTCGCGGACTTTTGTGACCCGGGCGGTGACCTTTTCGCCGGGCTTTACCGGCGCCACCAGCTCCTGCTTCGGGATGAGGGCGCTGTACATATCATCGACCGCGACGAAGACGCCGAAATTCCCGCTGGTCTCATAGGCTGTGCCCGTGACCGTCTGCCCGGGCAGGTACGGCGACCTGTCCTTTAAATAATGATAGACGTTCATCGTGGCGCAAAGGCGTCCGGACTTGTCCAGATATACGGCGCAGAGGACTTCATCCCCGGGCTGCAGGGCATCGCCGCGCTGCTCGTGGTAGGGAAGGAGCAGGTCTTTCTCCAGGCCCCAGTCCAAAAAGGCGCCGATCCTGGTCACGGACAGGACTTTGAGCCTGCCCACTTCGTGCAGGGTAAGGAGCGGGCGGTTCACGGTGGCCACGGGGCGGTCCTTTGAGTCGCGGTAAACGAAGACCTCGATCTCATCGCCGACATGCTTATCCTCCGGGACCTGGGAGCCCGGCAGCAGCACTTCCGTGACAGGCGCGGTATCGATGCGGCGCTTATCAGGGGAAGAAGCCTTGCGGTCTTTGGCATGCGTAGCTGCGGTGCCTTCGCGGACTGCCTTTGCGGTGCCTGTCCGGTCTTCCGCCCGCACAGTGCCTGCATGTTCTTCTGCCCGCGAGGCGCCGGTCCCGTCGTCCGCGGGATCGCAGAGGTATACGCCGAAGGGCACTTCCCTGGCTATTATCAGTGTCTGTATCTTTCCGATTTCGATCATATCCGCTTACTTTCTGAAATACTTCTATATTTCTTTATCTTTTAAACTTCATTTCTTTATCTTTTAAACTTCTTGAACATGGCTGCGGCGTAAACATGGTCAGCTGCTTTCCATCCTTCACGGCTGTCTTCCGTGCCGTCCGGCCAGGGTCCGTCCATCAGGGCAACGGTAACGGCTTCTTCGGCAGCGCTGCCGTTTTCGCCGGAGGCTTTCTGGACGACCGGCCAGATCACGTCGCCGAGCCTGGCCTGCTTCTTATATTCTATACAGTATCTGTCCGGCGGCATACTGACGCCGGCTTCACCGGCTGCGGTCACGGTAAACGCTGCGTAGCGGGCATTATTGACATGGTGGTTGGTGTCCAGATGTTCCGGCATGACCTTCACCGGCGCGAGCCTAATAAGGTCGCTGCAGTCCGTCTCCGGAAGGGGGATCTTCCTGGGTTCGTATTCCATATCGAAGGGCTCTTCGACCTTGTACTGTTCGAGCATGCGGTCCGTCGGCTTCACCGGCCGCAGATTCTTCAGATCCATCAGCGACCAGACCGACGCGGCCCTGGCCAGCGTCTCCCCGTCCGCCGTCTCCATCATGAAGTTCCTCAGGCCGATAAATCCCTTGAACGCATAGGGCTGCGTGCCCGTGACGACCCTCTCTCCCAGCGCCGGGAGCCTGTCGATATCAATCTGCCAGAAATTCAGTATCCAGGCTGCACCCAGTTCATCCGTATAGGAAAGGCCGATGCCCAGGTCTTCCGACTGGAACGTGGAGCAGTCCTGGAAGTAGTCCACCAGCGAGATCAGTGTGAGGCGCTTGTCCTCGCCGACTTCGGAATATCTTATCCTGCTGTCGAATGTATACATCCGTATCCTTCTGAAAATGCTGTTATTTCTGTAAATGTACGCTTTGTATCATACGATATCCTCTTTTCGTTTTCAAATAAAGTGTTATAATTGTCTGGCAGCCTGAAAAGGGCTGTGATCATCACGTATCAACATTTCAAAAGGAGGAAGTACACATGAAAAAGGTACTGGCAATCGCTTTGACCGGCGCTATGGTCATTGCTAGCCTTGCCGGCTGCGCAACTACAGCTGCACCCGCTGCTGCCGAACCCGCTGCTGAAGCCGTTCAGGAAGCTGCTGAAGCTGTAGAGGAAGCTGCTGAAGCAGTTACCGAGACAGCCGCTGCAGGCACACACATCTATGTTCTGACCGCTCCCGAAGATCACGGCTGGACAGGTTCCGTTGCTACATTCGCAAAGGAAAAGGTCGCTGAGGTCAACGCAGCAGGCACATATTCTGCAGAGCTGATCACATCCAACGATGCAGCTGAGCAGATCCAGAACATCGAAGACATCGTCTCCAAGAACGAAGAGAGCATCGCAGTCGTTATCCAGCCCATCGACGACACTGTTGAATCTGCAATCCAGCAGCTCGTTGACGCAGGCATCCCCTACGTTGCATTCGACCGTATCATCGAAGGCGTTTCTTCTTCAGCTGTCTCCAATGTTAAGGGCGACAACGAAGGCATCGGCGCTGCATGCGCTGCTTTCTATGTAGCTCTCGGCATGAAGCCCGGCGACAAAGTCTATGTTTATGAAGGCGACACCTCTTCCGTTACCACTCTTCGTGACGGCGGCTTCACAAAGTATCTGACCGGCGAACTTGAGTACGACGGCAAGCTGATCGACGATGCTGACAAGTGGGCAGAGGCTGATCTTGAGAACATCACATATTCAGGCGCCATGAACTGGAGCCGTTCCAACACAAAGACCTCTTTCGAGACTCTGATGGGCGATGCTGCCAATGCAGAGATCAAGTGGTTCTATGCTGAAGACGATGAGCTCGCTATGGGTATCCTTGAGGCTCTTGACGGCGGCGGTATCGACGACGCTACCAAGGAAGCTTTCCTTGGCAACGCTCCCGCTATCTCCGGCTGCGGCGGCCTTGACGAGTTCTACGCAGTTCTCCGCGGTGAGACCTATACCGACATCGCCGGCCAGTGCGGCGGCCTTGTTTCCGTCACATACAGCCCTGCCATGATCCAGACTGCTATCCAGGATATGGTCGACTACCTTGACGGCAAGGAAGTTACTCAGGATCACGTTATCGCATGCGAAAACGTTACTGCTGAGAACGTTACAGAGTATCCTTCATTCTAATTCGACGGATACGGCTTTGATCACTGCTTTCCGGCAGTGACCTGAAAAGACCTGAAAAGATCTTAAAAAGCCATCGCGCTCATGCGCGATGGCTTTTTTGTTGGTTATCGCTGGTTATTGTTGGTTATTGCTGGTTACTGCCGTCCAGGACGATTTGGATCCTGGACGGCCGGCATGGACTGTTTTCCGCTCATTTGTTCTCATTTGTTCCCATTTGTTCTCATTTGTCCCCCTCCGCGGATGGTTTTAACGAATAGTTGTCTGCCCGGCAAGCCATTTTTCTTGGTATTTCATCATAGTTTTCCCGCATTTTACTGATAAACCATCCCACTTGTGAGTATTTATCAGTATACGCGCAAACCCGATTCTCAATCGTTCTGCTGCTCTCCTGCCCTTCCGGCATATGATTTTCAGAAATCTCTAATAGTATATGTATTTTTCTCTGCAACTATTCGTTAAATCAGGCCCAGTTGTCCTGGAATAGACTGCGGTCCGGATACCAGATACTGATAAAACATTTGATCAAAAGCATATATCAGTATCAAATGAGGAATCATACTTTCGGGCTACTCCCAAAATCAGCTAAATCAACAATTTATATATATGTACGGCTCCGGCCGATATTCCCAATATTTCGATCTGCATTCTACCTGCCCATCATATGTTTCCAACATTCTCGGTCCGCATCCTGTTACGCATCCTGTGCCCGGGCCGGCGGATCCGGCTTATACTCTGTCTGCCCGACAGCGCGCCGTGAAGACACGCTCGCATCAATTATGTATACACAATACTGCGTATTTCCTGTTATTTATGTTAAGATAAGGGACAGGTATTTCTGGCGGCCTGCGCCTGTCTTTTGTATGCAGGATCCCGGCCGCGATTATTATGTGGAGGCAAACGATGAGCTTACTGGAAATGTCTGATATCAGCAAGGCGTTCAATGGCGTCACTGTCCTGAGCGGCGTTTCCCTCAATGTCGAGAAAGGCGAAGTGCACGCGCTTTTGGGTGAGAACGGAGCGGGTAAGTCCACTCTGATGAACATCCTGACGGGCGTTTATCCGAAGGATACGGGCACGATCACCTTCGACGGCGAGACGATCCCCGCCATGACCATCCCCCTCTCCGAACAGAAGGGCATCGCCTTTGTGCACCAGGAGCTGAATCTGTTCAACGACCTGACGGTCTGCGACAACATATTCATGGGCAAGGAATATGTGAAGCGCGGCGGCATGCTCGACAAGCGCAAAATGATGAAGGAAGCCAGAGAGCTGTTCAACAGTCTCGGCGTGGATATCGATCCGACGGAGACCGTCTCCGGCCTTTCCGCCAGCAAGAAGCAGCTCCTGGAGATCTCGAAGGCGCTGTTCTTCAACGCGAAGCTCCTGATCCTCGACGAGCCCACGACTTCCCTGAACAACGAAGAAGTCGACCATCTCTTCAGTATCGTGAACGGGCTGAAGGAACAGGGGACTTCGTTCATCTTCATTTCCCATAAGATGCCCGAGATCTTCCGGATCTCCGACCGCTACACCATCCTGCGGAACGGGCGCTTTATCGAGACCGGCAAGATCGCCGATACGACGCCAGAGCAGGTCGCTTCCAAGATGGTCGGCGAAGGCTTTTCGGCTGCCGCCGGTTCCTATACGAAGCGAGAACTCGGAGACGTCGTATTAAAGCTTGATCATCTTTCAGGGGAAGGTTTTTCGGACATCTCGCTGGAAGCCAGGAAGGGCGAAGTCATCGGTCTTACCGGTCTGCAGGGTTCCGGCAGCAGCGAGCTTCTGCACAGCATCTTCGGCGTGACCAGGCATACGTCCGGCAGCATCCTCGTCCACGGACAGCCCGTATCGGGCCAGGGCATCCACAGTGCGATGAAAGCCGGCATTGCCCTGCTTCCTCCGAACAGGAAGGAAAACTCCGTCCTGCCGGACATGACCATACTGGAAAACATGGTCGCGGCCGAGCATACCCTCTCGGGCAACAAACAGCATATATCCGTCAAACGCGAGCTTGAAAAATATGAGAAGTATCACGAGATGCTCTCCATTAAGGCCGAGTCCCCGCTGGATCCGGTCATTTCCCTCTCGGGCGGCAACCAGCAGAAGGTCTTCATCGCCAGATGGCTGAACACCGAAGCGGACATCCTGCTCCTGGACAACCCGACACAGGGTATCGACATCGGCGCCAAGGCTGAGATCTACCATCTGATCATGGAACTGGCCAAGAGCGGCAAGACGATACTGATCAACACACTGGAGATTCCGGAACTGGAGAAGGTCGCCGACTCCTGCGCGGTCTTCTACAACGGTTCGATCATAAAGACTCTTCCTCACGAAGAGATCGACGAGACTACAGTAATGCTCTACTCCACAAATGCTGTGGACGATAACGGGGGAAACAATCATGAATAATGCACAGGCAGGATCCAAAAAGGCGGGTGAGAACATTCTCACATTCATCGGCCGCCACAGCTATATCGTTGTTTTCGTTCTGATATTCATCGTTTATATGCTGACGACCAGCGGCCTTACCTGGGGCGGTATGATGAACATCTTCCGCCATTCAGCCGTTGTCGGCATCATCGCCCTCGGTATGGGCCTGATCTGCCTGACCGGCGAGATCGACCTTTCCGTCGGCTCCATGCTGGCGTTCGACGCCGGCTTCTCCGTCGTCGTCTTCAATAAAACGGGCAGCATCATCCTGACGCTGCTCTTCGCCCTGGCTTTCGGCGTTGTATGCGGGCTGATCAACGGCCTGCTGGTCGGCTATATCCAGATGCCGGCCTTCATCGTCACCCTGGCCACGATGCTGATCTACCGTTCCTTCGCGCAGTACTGCTGCCAGAGGATCGACAAGGTCCTTTTGGGCGGCGGCTCAAGCGTTTACAAAATGTCGAGGAAGCTTCCTGACGGCACGGAGCTGGCTGCCTATCAGCGCATGTATAATTTCGGCAACGGCAAGATTGCAACGCTGCCCATCGTCGGCATCATCCTGATCCTGCTCACGATCCTCTTCGTGTACATCTCCACTTCGACCAAGTTCGGCAAGAAGATCTACGCCGTCGGCAGCAACACCAAGGGTGCGCAGATGGCCGGTATCAACGTCGCGAAAGTCAAGGTCGCCGTATTTGTCATCACCGGCCTCCTGGTCGGTGTGTCCGCTTTCCTCTGGATCTCCATGAACGCCTCTGCCGACCCCGCCACCACCGGCAACAGCTATGAAATGTACGCCATCGCCGCGGTCGTCCTCGGCGGCATCAGCATGTCGGGCGGCAAAGGCCGCGTACTCGGCATCTTCTTCGGCGCTCTCTCCTACACCGTGATCGATAAGATCATCGTCGCCCTGAAGATGGATTCTCTTATCAACAATGCGATCAAGGGCATCATCCTGATCATCGTCATCATGGTGCAGATCGTAGGACCGAAGGTAAGGGCAAGGTTCAAAAAGTAATAGCAGGACTGAAGGCTGTTGGCGTGACACGGAGCAGGCGGCACATCCGCATGCTCAGGACGCTCCCGCTATAATACAGCTCGCAGCGGTACATAAGGCTGCATAAAACCTCAAATCAAGTCCGGGAACGGCCAGCGCCGCCCCGGACTTTTCTTTTCGGTTTATAAACGCAGCCTAAGTACCGGCGGCTGTATAATCCGTTCGCATTACGGATATGCCGCCTGCCCCGCTCCACAAACATCAACATCATTCAATTTTTATATTTTCATACCTTGACACGCGATATACTTCGCGTTACGATGTATACCATAAAAGGAGGTATGGTTATGGATATTCAATTAAAGCGCGGCCTACTGGACGCATGCGTACTGGCCGCCATTAAGGATGAAGACTCCTACGGATACCAGATCATCAAGGATATGAAGCCGTATCTGGAATTATCCGAATCCACCCTTTACACGATCCTGAAACGTCTGGAGACCGCGGGCATGCTGACAGTCAAAAGCGTGGAGCATGAAGGAAGGCTGCGAAAGTACTACCACATTACCCGACAGGGCCTTGGGCGTATCGAGGAATTCAAAGAGGACTGGAAAGAGATCGAATCCATTTACAGATTTATCACAAGGGAGGATGCCCGAAATGAATAAAGAGGCGTTTTTAAGCGAACTGAGAAAAAAGCTCTCCGGACTGCCCCAGGAGGACATTGAGGAACGGATATCTTTTTACAGTGAAATGATCGATGACCGCATGGAAGACGGTATCCCGGAAGAAGAAGCGGTAGCCGGGATCGGAAGTGTGGACGCGGTCAGGGATCAGATCATGGCGGATATCCCGCTGGCGAAGCTGGTGAAGGAAAAGGTCAGGCCGAAACGGAGCCTGAAGGCATGGGAGATCGTGCTGCTGGTGCTCGGCTCTCCGCTCTGGATCCCGCTCCTTATCGCGGCTGTAGCCGTCATATTCTCTCTCTTCATCGTCCTCTGGGCAGTGGTGATCAGCATCTTTGCCGTGGACTTTTCGCTGGCAGCCGCCGCCCTGGCGTGCTTTGCCTGCATTTTTGTTTACCTGTATGCGGGAAATCCGGCGGGAGCGGTCTTCTCCGCAGGAGCCGGGATCGTCTGCGCGGGGCTGGCGATACTGTTCTTCTTCGTTTGTGCATGGATCGCGAAAGGCGCCGTGAAACTGACCGGCAGGATGCTCTTGGGTATTAAATCTTCATTCGTTGGCAAGGAGGAATAAATTATGAGAAATGCAGGAAAATGGATCATCGCCGCAGTCGTGCTGCTTATACTCGGCCTCGTCGTCTGCGGGGCGGCGCTGGGCATGCTCGGGTTTGATTTCAAAAATCTCGGGACCGTCAAATATGTGACAAGGACTTATGACGCCCCTGCAGATTTCCGGAATATCCGCATTGACGCTTATACCGAAGATATTGCTTTTGTCCTTTCAGATGACGGCAAATGCAGCGTGGTCTGCCGCGAGGAAGAAAACGATCCGACAGAGGTAAGCGTACAGGGGGACACCCTGACGATCGGGAAGAAAGCCAGGCACGGCTGGACTTTCATGAATATCGGTGTCGTTACAGAAACCCCTTCGATCACGGTTTACCTCCCGGGCAGCGAATACGCAGCGCTTACCGTTGATGCCGATACCGGAGATGTAGAAATACCCGAAGATTTTTCCTTTGAAAGCATAAACGTGTCTCTGGATACCGGAGACGTACGCTGCCTCGCCCCGGCAGAGGGAGACATTGCAATAGAAACAAGTACCGGACATATCTCCGTTTCAGATCTGACCGCGGCCGAAATGCGGCTCACCACCGATACGGGCAGGGTCGAGCTGTCGAAAGCGGACATAAAGGGCAGCCTGGAGATCAGGGTAAGTACCGGCAGGGTCACGCTGGAAAATGTAACTTGCAGCGACCTTACTTCCGACGGTGACACGGGAAGGCTGATCATGACGAACGTCGTCATGCCGGGCGACCTGCACCTTGAAAGAAGCACCGGGGACATTGAACTGAACGGCTGCGATGCCGGCAGCATTACCATAAAGACAGATACCGGGGACGTTTCCGGGACGCTTTTAACCGAAAAAGTCTTCATTACGGAGTCTGACACAGGAAAGATCGATGTCCCCCATACCGTAACGGGAGGAACATGCGAGATCTCGACCGATACCGGCGATATAACGATAAGAATGGCAAATGACTGATACGGCCATTGCGTCACCGTCAGCCTGCCCCGAAACATAAGCTCAGTATCAAAAACCTGCTCTGAATCATATAGTCTGTGCCGCCGGCCTATCCTGACCATATGGTTCAGAGCAGGTATTCTTTCACCAATTCTCTGACCAGTTTCATGTTCAGCGGCTGTTCAGAAGTCTCAAATGTCAGGATCAGGTTCTCGCCCGGGCGATATCCGTTCAGCTCGTAGGCGCAGATCTTCTGAACAGCCCTGGCTGCGTATTCCGGATCGTCCATCATTCCGCTGTGCTCCCAGACATATTCTTTCCTTGTGCGGATGTTTAGTACCGTAAAGTCCGGAAACACCGTACTCAGGCCATTCAGATACAAAGGGTGCTCGTAGCGGTAGGGAATATTGTTTTTGAAAAGCAGATCGGCGATAAGCACTTCTGATTTTGAACGGACCATCTCTCCCCTTTCGGTGCTGAAGGCAGACGGGAGCGCATAGACTGGACCGGATGTGAGCGAAACGTCGTTCCATCTTTCAGCAAACATTTCATCCGTTTCGGTGAGCGGAACGACCAGTTTTTGCCTTTCCGCGGACAGCCTTTCATAAATATCTTCAACAGGGAAAGCCGGATAGCTTTTCAGGAAACGCTCGACAGCGCGGGCTTCTTTCTGAACCGCGGCGAGTGCTTTCCGGTTATAGGCTTTCTGCGCCAGCCGGGCTGCGAGATCACGCTTTTTGGCCGGGATATAGCTGCCGTTGGTATCTTTGGGCGATGTCCTTAGGAAGTACTGCGGGCAGCCGTTTATCCTGTTGATCCTCAGCGTACCTTCCGGCGCCCTTTTTAATGATCTGATGATGCTTTGTTCAAGTTTTTCGAGATACTTATGTCTGTCTTTCAGTGTCTTCTCGAGTTCCTGCCTCTTCATGAGCACATAGAGCCTGCAGGCATTGTCTGATTGCGGTTTCACGAAAATGAGTCCCTCCTGAAATGTCAGATGTATAGGATGTGATGTTCAGATGTGCGCAGGCTGCGGCCGGGAGCGTCTTGTGGCTGCCGGAGCGCCTGTATGGTCAATCATAGGACCTGGCCGCGGGATGTTCAAGAGATTTTTCATATCTTAAGATCGCTGCGGCGGCGGAACTCGTGGCTGCAGCTGTGGATCTTACAGTTGCAGTGGTGACAGAACTTGTGGTTACAGCTGTGGATCTGACAGTTGCAGCGGTGACAGAACTCATGGCTGCAGCTGTGGATCTGAGAGTTACAGCGGCGTAACTATAGATAAAATCATGATCATTGCGAGTTTATCAGTGCCCTGATTCTTCTTATCTGGAAATTTCTGAGATATACCATAAGAATTCAAGATTTTATCAGTATGAAGACACCACTATGCCTGTCATTTTTCCATCGTTTTGAGAGCAAGCGGAACCTCCGGGTATGAAAACGCTGTTTTTTTCTCTTAAAAGGACCCCAGTATACTGATAATATTGGAGAATGTCATGACCTATATATATCAACAGCTATGAACCTGCTATTGTGTACTGATCAATTTTAGCTTTACAATTAATTATCAGTATTTCGGCAATTAACAGGAGACAGACAGGACCAGGAGACAGAACCAGGAGGCAGAATTAGAGACAGAATCAAAACGAAGCCTGCCCCCATAGCACAAACATAATCGCCGGATCGCGGCTGCATCGTTCATGCAGCCGTGATCCGATACACAGGAAGCTGCGGCACAGGTTTCTGAAGTTCGAAAAGCAGGAGGTAATCATGATCAAGGTAGGTATCATCGGCTGCGGGAGGATCGCGCAGAGGCGGCATGCGCCGGAGTATGCTTCCAACAAGGCCGTGCAGATCGCAGGATATTTCGACGGACTGCAGAACAAGGCCAGGGAGCTGGCAGCGATCTACGGCGGTACGGCTTACTCGTCGCTGGATGAGATGCTGAGCAATCCGGAGATCGATGCGGTCAGTGTCTGCGTTGCGAATAACGCGCACGCGATCACGACGATCAAGGCACTGGAAGCCGGCAAGCATGTACTGTGCGAAAAGCCGATGGCAACAAATTCGGAAGACGCGAAGGCTATGGTGGAGGCCGCGCAGAAGTCGGGGAAGCTCCTGATGATCGGCCAGAACCAGCGCTACAATACCGGCCACGTCAGGGCAAAGGAACTGATCGAGCAGGGACTGATCGGCAAGCCTCTGACTTTCAAGACGACATTCGGCCACAGCGGGCCTGAATTCTGGGTATCGGAAGACGGAAACGTCAACAGCGATATCTGGTTCTTCGACAAGCGGATCGCGTCCATGGGCGCGATGGCCGACCTGGGCATACACAAGACGGACCTGATCCAGTATCTTTTGGGCAGCAAGATCACGGAAGTATCCGCTAAGATCATGACGCTCGACAAGAAGACTTCGCAGGGCGACCCTATCGATCTGGAAGACAACGCGATCTGCATCTACAAACTGGCAAACGGCGTTGTCGGCACACTGACCTGCAGCTGGACGTACTACGGGGAAGAAGACAACTCGACCGTCATCTTCGGGACGAAGGGCATCATGCGCCTGTATGACAACTCTCCTCACACAATCCAGATAAGGACCAGCCGCGGCGACAAGATCTTCTACGACCTGGATACGATGATGACGAATGAGAACCAGCTTCAGTCCGGCGTCATCAAGGAGTTCGTCCGGGCGATCACGACGGGCGACCGCACGAACGAAGCCGGCGATTACGAAGTAAACGCCATCCGCGCGATCGAGGCCGCGTTCGAAGCCAGCGCGCAGGACAGGACAGTCAAGCTGTAAACCTGCGGATGCCGGCGGCAAATGGCCGGTGTCAGATCAGAGATCATAAAATCACATATCATAAAAGAAAAGGCCGGATCTGACGGATTGATATGTACCCCCTTTCCTGGACAACCAGGGAAGGGGGTTTTACTTTGCGCTATTCATACGAGTTTAAACGAAAATGTATTGAACTGTATCGGGATGGTAAGTGGCCTGAAACTCCAGAAGATGTTAAACAAAGGCACTT
>JAFVHP010000046.1 GCA_017474455.1 Lachnospiraceae bacterium | reverse complement strand
CAGGAATGATCAGATATAGCTCACCGTCTCAGAAAGAGGCTTACGGCTCATATGATTTGCAAGAGGCCCGGCACCTTCAGCCGCATGGCCAAGATCTAGCAGCATCAGGATCTCCTCGTTTTCCGGCAGCCCGAGGGACGCAGCGAGCGCCTCCGGATCAAAGAAGTTGACCCAGCAGCTGTCAACACCCGCATTGTACGCAGCGAGTGTAAGGTGAGTCGCCACGATCGAAGCATCCTCGATACCGGAATCACGCTTCCCGCCCGGGTAAGTGAAAACGTTATTCTTATCAAATGCCACCACCAGTACCGTGGGGGCACCGTAGCGGCACAGTGTCACCTGATCTATCTTTGCCAGACCTTCCGCAGACTGAACAACATAAATGTGCTGTTCCTGCAGATTTTTCGCTGTAGGTGCCATGCGGCCGGCTTCAAGGATTGCGGCAAGCTGTTCTTCCGTAATCGCGCTTCCGTCGTACTTCTTGCAAGAATATCTGTTTTTTACAACTTCTGTAAATTCCATAGTATAACTCCTCTCGCTTTATATTACTCAGCCTGTGCAGATCTCCGTCCAGATTAATCCCTGCGCTCCTGCCCCCAGAAAAACAGAGCGACAGTGCCGGGGCCGGTATGGCTGCCGATCGTGGTTCCGATATCAAATATCCGGACCTTTCCGTCCAGCTTCGGGAAGGCTGCCTCGACCGCATCCGCTACCGCACGGGCGTCAGAAAGACAGTCTGACTGGGAGATGAAACATTTGCCTGAATAATCAAGACCGTTCTCCGCCTGTTCTCTCATCTTTTGTACGATGGCATGAATGACCTTTTTCTTTCCGCGGTGTTTCTCCCGGGGAATCAGTTTCCCCTGAGCATCGACGTTCAGGAGAGGGCATATATTGAGCACCTGTCCGATCATCCCCGATGCCTTCGATACGCGCCCGCCCCGGATGAAAAACGTAAGGTCAGAGGTAAAGAACCAGTGCAGACACTTCAGCTTATTGTCCTCAGCCCAATCACGAACTTCGTCAATACTCATACCCGAATCCCGGAGATCCGCAAGACGGTCCATGAAAAGACCATAGCCCGATGAAGCGGCAAGAGAATCGACAATATAGATTTTTCTCTCCGGATATTTCTCCCGCAGATCCTCTGCCGCGATCATAGCGGAATTGAGCGTTCCGGAAATTCCCGAACTCAATGTGAGGTGAAGAATGTCCTTTCCTTCCCTGAGGAAGCTTTCGAAGTATTCTTCATATTCACCGGCTGCGACCTGCGAGGTCCGGGTCATAGCTCCGTCACGCATCATCTGATAAAACCTTGAAAACGGGATCGACTGTCCGAGATCATCCGGATACGTTGTCCCGTCAACTTCATAATGGAAACATATATAATGTATATCCCTGGCCTCCATGAGTTCTGCTGAAAGATCCGCGGTCGAGCAGCAGCTAAGAATATAATTCGACATAGATAATCCCTCCCTGGCGTCTATATGGTATACTCAATTCCCAATTACCATTATAATCCTCTAACGATGAATGAGTATAATACAATAATTCACTTCTGTATATGGTGTTATTTATTATTCTCCTCGTATT
>JAFVHP010000045.1 GCA_017474455.1 Lachnospiraceae bacterium | reverse complement strand
TCTTCGAGCGCCCGGATCAATACGGGTTCCAGACTCCTGCAATCCGAGGGCTGCAGGTCGAGTGGCTTGCCGTCGGCCTCCTTGTATTCGACTGTTCCCGATGGATAGTACTCGAACAGGATCGATACGATCTTCATCAAAAGCAGGGTATTTAAGAAGGGACAGATACTGATAAAGGAAAGAATCGTCAGATAAGGCGTGGTATAATCCACATATTCAAATTCGGCAGCCAGTCCTTTGATCCCGCCGCCGGCCTGCCGGAGAATGGCAACCCAGGGTTCAAAGAACATTTTGTAGTCACCGGCCACGATGTTACGAAGGACAAAGCGGACATAACAGGCGATGGCCGAAATAAGTAAAAACAAAAGGATGTCACCCCAGCGAAGCTGCCGAAGCGACGTCTTTTTATTTGTATGTGTATTGTTCGTTGTAACTTCCCTGTTCATATCTCTATCTCTTCCCGGGTACAAACTGGTACAGGGTGATCAGCGTCCGACGGAAGGCTGTCCAGGCGGGATGCGGCATGTCATTTTCGCGAAGCGCCCGGTAGAGTTCCTTTAATGAACCCATATATCCGCCGATATTTCCCGTTGATGTGGAAGAGGCGCCATGGAACATATGCACCTGCACCTGCGGCAGATAGGACAAGCGGACTTTGCCGTCCTTTAAGATCCGGATCATGAATTCATAATCTGCCGCGATCCGATAATCAATCTTGTAATCTCCATAGGCCTCAAAGACCTCTTTTTTCAGATACATGGTAGGATGTGCTGCCATCCAGCCGGTATTCAGGTTCCCTTTTCCCATGCGCCAGCGCCGCACAACCCTGCCTTTTTCATCGATATAATCCATGGCACCATGCACGCCGTCAGTGCCTTCCCTTTGAATGATATCCACCATATCCGAAAGCACATGGGTGTTCGCAAAACGCTCATTCATGATTCCGATGATATCACCGGTGCACATGGCGATGCCCTTATCGAGCGCATGATACAGCCCCTTGTCCGGCTCCGATACCCATTTCATCGTGCCGCCGGGACGGTCTTTCATCTTCTCTTCCACCTTGGCAAGGAATTCCACACTGCCGTCAGTGGAACCGCCGTCAACCACCACATATTCCAGATTTTCATAGTCCTGCTGCAGGATCGTCGCCGCGCTCTGCTTTAAATGCGGCAGGTCATTATAGGACATACCGATGACGGTAACTTTCGGTAAACTTTTTTCCATGCTTATCTCCGTTAACTATGTCATATCGAAAGCATTATTTCACATTTCTCGACTTGATCTTCAGGATTCCCATGAAGAAACTGGCAAAAACCGTTTCGATACCCACTTCGATCAGGGTGGCCGCAGGAAGCACGATCCTCATCAGTGCCTCCGGTTCCATCTGCCTGAATCCGGTGCTCCTCCAGGAAAACAGGGCAACAACGGAGATCACGATCCCGGCAAGCGTCACGATGGCACCTGCGAAAATACCCTTATCTTCACCGATGGATACGATCTTATCGAGAGAAGGATCTTCCGGGA
>JAFVHP010000044.1 GCA_017474455.1 Lachnospiraceae bacterium | reverse complement strand
TATTCCCTTACTCCAGTATTTCGGCTCACCTATAAACTGATCCATATTTCCCTAATCCCTTATGTCTATGTGCAGTCGACACCTGAATCCACTCCAGAGTGCCCTCACCTATGCTCTTATCTAATTCCCCAATTCCACTTGCAACAATTTTCCTTGTTTTCTGCTCTCGTATTGCAATCCATAAATTCGTATCATATACCTGTCGTTTTTTATATATGCCAATTTCTTCGACAGAAAGGCATTCGCTCTCATAGCACTCTTGTATATGCGCAGCAAACTCATCGTCTGTCGCTGTTGATAAAACATAATCATCTGACAAAACAGGAACACTTACATTCTCCAGATTATGAATCATTTTAAAATATGGTTCATCCGAACCGTTTATAGTTCCTTCAACATATTCATCGTCGCGAATGACCATAATATTATCAGGCACTTCTATCTGTAATGTTTTCCAAAGCGGAAGTGACGCACTCCCGCAAGGGTCTGCTAAATAATCCTTTTCATCTATCATCTTATTATTCCCTTCATATCCAAACCGGAATCTGCTATTCTCCGAGAATATCTGAGAAATTCCCCTTAAGAAAATGTAGATATTCCGGATGATCTGCATTTTCTTCATACTCCTGCAGAATAGTCCTCCTAATCCATTTCCTCATCTTCTCAAGCATTTCTTCGTATCTCATGATTGCAATAAGCCCTTTTTCTTCTGCCTCAAGAATTGCATCATATGCATCCGGAACAAGCTCTGTCCCTACTACTTTTACAGGAGCATTGCAAGAAGCAGCATTAGGTATTTTAATCTCGAAGCCAGAATCTGTAATACTCTCGGCACTGTATATATATCCGGAAACACCCTTGTACGTTTTTTCAAGTGCATTAGGATAATACTCCTGCAGCTGCTGGATTCCATCTTTGGTAGCATAAGATGTTTTTTCATCCGCCAAGATGAACACCTTTATCTTACTTAGAGGTTTCTTTTTATTCAATTGGCGTTATTTCTGAATTACAGGAATGCTCCTAAATCTCGTTCTTATCTACTAAATTGGGAAGCTTACCGGATGCTGCGTTAAACCCGTCCAGCAGATAGTCTTCGGGGATATAATCCCTGTAATCAAGGTCCATGGAATAGTTGCAGAATATTTCTTCCGCGTATATTATCCTGCTGTTTCCATCCGTAAGTGCATATACAAACCCGTTGTATTCGTCGGCATAAACCGCCAGCAGTTCGTATGTCCGTTCTTCCGTCACGCTGTAATAGCCGATGTAGTCAGTCGAAGGATATTCTTTGAGGCGCGCTGTTTCGGCCGCATAATCCTCTGCCGGGTAATCCATGACAAGATATCCGAGGTACTGTGCGTCCCACGGATCATAATAGACCATTTTAAAATCAACAACATCAGAGACATCTTTTATCGCAAGAGGCCAGATAGTTTCATCCATTCCCCACTTGTTCCACCTGGTGTCCGGGCTGTCATAGGAAAATGACATGTACTCTGTATAATTCTCGATATCATCATAAACTTCCGGCTTTGATGCTGCGGAACCGACAAGCATTATCCCGATAAGCCCGAGAGTGGCGGCCACTCTTAAGGCTGCCAAAGCAGCCACGGCTATAATAACTCCGATAAGTATTTTCTTTCCGGTGGTCATAGGTGTTTGAAATATCTTTTTCCCTGCTGACTTACAGATCCAGCTGCAGCACTATCTCTTCATCATTCAGCTCTCCGGTATCATGAAAACCGGCCTTGCGGTACATGGATAACGCGTTTGTATTGGTCTCTTTGGTGGACAGGCGGATATTGTTGGCGCCGTGATCCCTGAAATACTGAATGATCACCTGCAGGGCCGCAGTTCCATATCCCTTCCCCTGCAGGCTTTTGTCGATCATGAATCTCCATAACCAGTATCTGTCGTCAGGATCTTCATAATCCTCATCAAAAGCGAACATCGTAAATCCGACCATTTCATCGTCACAATATACAGCAAAGGGACGGGCGACTTTCCCGTTTTCTTTTGCTGTTTTCCAGGAAGTTTCGTTTGAAGCGATATACTGCTTCTGATCGTCCGCAACTTCCAGTTCAAAGCATTGCTTCAGGTTATCTTCTGTCAGATCGATCAATTCGATTTTCATTTCTGAATGTTCTCTTTACCGGGCGACGCCGATCACAAGCAGAAAGAGCCCCAGCAGGATCAATACAATGCCGATGATGAGGATGATCTTGTAGATCTTCCCTGATTCATAATGGAACGGCTGTGCAGCCTGCGGCTTCGCCGGATCATACCAGATGGTACAGCTGTCGCCGACGTTATCTGCCTCCGGGCTGCGGTTCACGGACTTGATTTGGTATCCGGTCCCGTTTACCGAGTACGAATAAATATACATATGCCCGTGTTCGCGCTTGCGGACATCAAGCAGTTTTCCCTGTGTCTTAGCGGAACAGCGGGAGTTCTTTTTCCTGTTGATCGGGGCAACGATGATAAAGATGATCCCTAAAACGAATAACATGAAACCGATATATGCCATGATAGTCCCTCCAGTGATGTTAATAACAAATAGTGGTTTATCTCATTCTGTATCGGAAAATTATATCTCCAGTATACCTCCTATATCAGGAACTGTTCCTTTACCGCCGGAAGCAGTGTCCACATCCTTTCGAAAGTGTCTCCTTCGATCCTGCAGTACCGTTCCTCCTCCGATGGGAAGATACGGGAGGTAAAGACTGCGTCCCCGTCGTTGACAAAGATCTCAACAGAACTGCTGTCGATAAAGATCCGCATATGGGAGAGACCGTTTTCCAGCGGCCTGGTCCTGGTTTCGCCTTCCGACAGGTTAAAGCGGTTCTGCATGCCGCTGCGGTCTACCGTGATCTCATGCTTCTCGTCGGAATAGGCGATCTCCATACCGCCGCGGCCGGCTTCGTCGGTAAACAGGTCCAGCTTCACGTCGCCCGGCCTGCAGTCCAGTTCCAGCTCCGCCGCGCGGGGCAGGGCGAAGCAGCCGGCTTCGTTTTTCGTCAGCGGCAGTTTTTCATCCCTGAGTTTTTTAAGCTCCGGCAGGGGTTTCTGGATCAGTCTGCGTCCGCGCACTGTAAGCTCTCTCGGAAGCGTCAGGCAGCCGGCCCAGTCTTCGTCATCTGTCGGATAACTGACGTCCGGCACGCCCATCCACGCGATCAGGACGGCCTTATCCTCTTCCTGCAGGTTGTTGGCGCAGGCTGTCGCGTAGGAATCAAAACCGAAATCCAGTACATGGAACTGTCCGTCGGGGGTAAAGCAGAGCGTATCCCAGTCCATTTCGCCCATGATATAGCCGTTATGGTTCTGCGAACCGCCGCGGCCCGGCAGGGTCAGATGCTGCGGGCAGAGCAGCAGTACGTCCCTGCCGCCGATATGCTCGACGGAAGGGCATTCCCACATATCGCCGAAGCTCTCGAATCCGGGGACCTTGAGCTCTCCGGCAAAAGTCCAGCCGTGCTGCAGATCGTCTGATGAATAGACAAGGGCACAGCCCCTGTTGTCCTTTGTCTGCGCACCGATGATCATATAGTACAGATCCCTGCCCGGTACCCGGATGATCTTGGGGTCGCGCTGGTGTTCTGTATAATCCGGATGGGAGCCGAACAGCGGCAGCGGGTATTTCTCCGGCCACCCGTCCTTACCCAGCCTGGCCAGACAGGTATACGCGTGCCTTGTCCAGTCCGGATCCCTGTGATTGCCGGTGTAATACAGGTAGATCTTGTCGTCGATGGGCATGGCGGAGCCCGAGTAAACGCCGCGGTTGTCGTATCCCCCTTCCTGGTCGGGCAGAAGGCAGACGCCGAGGTTTTTCCAGGTGACAAGGTCTTTGGATACGATATGATACCAGTGCTTCAGGCCGTGGACCGCTCCCCAGGGACACCACTGGTAGAACAGATGCCAGCGGTTGTCATGCCACACAAAGCCGTTCGGATCGTTCATCAGACCGGTGACCGCCTGGTTATGGAAAGTCTGCCGGTAGGGCGACTTACTTATCTTTTCATATAGGGCAAGAAGCTCCTGGGGGTCCTTCAGATATCTGTATTTTTCTTCTCTTGTCCATTCCCTCATGGTTAAGACCTTCCTTTCATTTGCTGTACGATCGGGATGCACTTATGATTCTATAATCAGCAATAGCATTGCCTGTGTCAATGCATTTCACATCCGGATTTGGATAGCGCCGCAGTATGATAAGATGAATGAAATAAGGGCGATGATGGCCCAAGCGGCAGCGCGGAAGCACAAAGGAGGACAGAAATGGACAGAATACTGGCAGCGTGCGGTAATGACTGCTCGGCATGCCCGAGATATACGGCACATCCCTATGAGAAATCAGAAGAAGAACTGCACCGGACAGCTGTGCTGTGGATGAAGATCGGATACAGGGATCATATCGTTTCCAATGAGGAAATATCCTGTTCCGGATGTAAACCGGAAAACTGGTGCCGGTATCATGTGGTCAAATGCTGTGCGGAAAAAGGGATCAAAGCGTGTTCTTCCTGTCTGGAATACCCCTGCGAAAACATCAGGGAGTGCTTTGAAGTGACCAGGTCTTTTGAACCGAAGTGCCGGGAGGTCTGCAGTGACGCGGAATACGCGCTGCTGAAAAAAGCGTTCTTTGAAAAAGAGTTAAACCTTCTTGCGGATCAGGCAGTCACCTATATCACCGGCCTTTTTAGGGATAACGCCGGCGGACATGATGCGGAGCATACGCTCCGGGTATACCGGTACGCTATGCTGATCGCTGAAAAAGAACCGGAATGCGACAGGCTGACCGTGACGCTTGCGGCGCTTCTGCACGACGCGGATGACCACAAGCTGTTCCATACGGAAGATAATGAAAACGCGCGGCGTTTTCTAAAGGGCCGGGTATCATCGGACCAGGCCGAAAAGATCTGTCAGTGCATCGATTCCGTTTCCTTCAGCCGGAACCGGGGAAAAATCCCGGATACCCTGGAAGGAAAGATCGTGCAGGATGCAGACCGGCTGGACGCGATGGGGGCCGTTGGCATAGCCCGGACGTTTGCCTATGGAGGGGAGCACGGTCGTCCGCTGCAGGATTCGGTCCGGCATTTCCATGATAAACTTCTCCTTCTCCGGGATATGATGAACACAGAGACGGCAAAGCAGCTTGCGGCAAAAAGACATGCTTTCCTGGAGGCGTTCCTGAATGAACTGGATGAGGAAATAAGCAGGTGAAAAGTTAAAAAAACAAGGAAGGATGCGTGCGGTGACGCATCCTTCCGTTTTTTCGGTATTACCAGCCGGTGCCGAAATCCGTGATGATATATTTCGGATCGTCGGAATCCGGATTCCTTCTCAGGACGCCGAGCCGCATAACATTTTTGACCCAGCCGGATTCTTCATCATACTCACCGTTCGGGATCAGCAGTTCGTTGTAATCAGCACCTTCCGCCGGATGCAGGTCCATGGTGGCTTCGAAGGCGACCTCATTCATTCCGAGGCCCATGGAGCCGACAGGCTCGAAAGCCTGCTCATCTTCTGTCGAGTAGACTTTATCAATGGTGATCACGGCGTCATCGACCTTGTCACCGTACGCTTCGGCTATCTTTGCCTGCAGGGCAGCGACGATCAGGTCCTTTGCCCCTTCCAGGTTATCCTTCAGGGGAATGTTGCTGCCGGCGGTCCCGGTCTGCTCACTCTTCGGGACGTCTGTCGTTACGGTTTCCGCCGCTTCTTCCGTTACTTCTTCAGCAGCTTCTGTTACGGCTTCCGCAGCCTCTTCCGTTACTGCTTCGACAGCAGCTTCAGAAGCGGCAGTGTCAGCGCTGCCGGCATTACCTGCAGCCGGGGCGGTGCATGCCGACAGGGCGGATACGGCAAGGATCACAGCAGCGATCAGTGCTATACGTTTCTTCATAATTCATCACTCCTCATCATTTTGTCTGCCGGATACGGCGCGGTGCCTGCGGTGCAAAGCACAGCCTTCCACGCACCAGCTTTCTGGTTTGCGGGTCACCCGCATTATAGACCATTCCGCGGTTTCTGCCCACTGGAAAACTTTCTCCGATACTGTGCGGGCGTACAGCCGGTGATCCCATGGAAGCATTTGATGAAATAGTTCTGCGTATTAAAAGCCAGCTGCTCGGCGATCTGCCGTACAGACAGGTCTGTTGATTCCAGTAATACTTTTGCGCGTTCGATCTTGGCTTTGCGGATGTAGAGGAAGAGCGGCATACCGGTCTCTTTTTTGAATTTTTCCGTCAGATAGTATTCCGTATAGCCGGTCAGCGCAGCCAGATCGGCGATCCGGACCCGCCTGTCCAGACTCAGTTCGATATAGTCACAGCACTTCTGAACGGCCGGACTGCAGTCCGGATTCACATGCAGGTGATGGACACGGTAGATAAAGTCGTGATACATGGTGGCGGCCAGAGCGGACAGTTCGCCCACATCATTGCTCCGTGTGGCGGATTCGATGTAGGAATCACCAAGCGCATAGGCGATCTCAGGGCTGAGGCCGCCCTCCATGGCCGCCCGGCAGACCAGCGTCGTGAAAACAATGACACTGATGCGCGACTGCTGCAGCGGCTCTTTTCCCTGCACACCGACACCGGGGCTCATGCTGCTGCTTCGTGTCAGCGCGTTGTGATAATTAATATCGCCATTCCGCACCATCCGGAGCATGGCGCGTTCAGCCAGGTAGACCTTCGTACGGTCGCGGAGCTGTGCCGCCGGAGCAGCTTCGGCTGCGGGATCGGCTGCTGTGTCCACATGCCCGGCGTCTGCTACCGCGGCAGATGTATTCAATGAGAAAGCCGCGGCGTTCTCCTTCTCCTTCGTCGCCCCCTGCTCCGTATACAGCGCACTGACTGTCAGATTCTGCCGCGTCAGCATGTTGTGGGTCATGATGACGTAACGGGCAAAGATAGCGAACGGGATCACAGGGAGATCCGGCAGGGAATCCAGGAGAGTGCTGCACCACCGCGCATTTTCGAGCGTGTCCCGGTATGGGCGGAGCGCCGCGCGGAGCTGGTCCTCCACCGGCGGATGGAAGAAGGCCGGGCCCATCACGAAGACCAGACTGTACCCGCGCTCTGTTTCGAAGGTCACCGTCCACTGCATCCCGATCGGCGAACCGATGAGCAGCGGCGCGGTCTTGCCGGCAGCGGCATAGGCCAGCGCGCGGTCGATTCCGCCGAAGAGGCGGAAGGCTTTTTCCAGCAGCGGGCGATCTGTCTCCGGGCAGGACGAATCAATGTACTTTCCGTCACTCCCGAAACACCATATATAGAATCTTTCGTCAGAGGGGATCGCAGATTCCAGGAGCAGCAGATTCTGCTCCGCATGCGTCGCCTGCTCGTATTCCATGCCGGTTTGCCTCCTTTTTTCCATTTTAGCACAGCAGACACAGCGCGGTTCCAAAACATCCTGAATCAGTGTAACTTTTCCGGAATGAGTAGATTTACCGTATTATGTGCTCTCCCTACAATTTAAAGTGCAGCCTGTGATGCAGTATTAGCTGCTGTGGCAGAAACTTATAATTGATAAAAGGGAGAAACTACAATGGCAAAGGAAAAACTTACCCAAAGCGAACTTGACGGCGTGCAGTACCGCCGCGCCAAACTCTGGCAGATCATTCTGGTCGCATTCAATGCTTTTAACGGCATGGCGGTCTATTTCCTGATCGGCCTCGCCAGCTATTCGGCCAGCATTGGCTACGGCATTGCAACGCTCGTAGTCGGCGGCCTGCTGACCTTCACCCGTATCTTCGACGCGATCACCGACCCGCTGCTCGCCTTCGTATATGACCGGGTCAACACACCTTTCGGCAAGGTCCGCCCGCTCCTGTTCATCGGCTGGGCAGTCCAGTGCGCCGGCCTGCTGTGCATGTTCAATTTCTTCTCCAGCAAGGGTCATGGCATCGCAGTTTTCCTGGGCTGCTACATGCTCTACGTCATCGGCTATACCATGGTGAACATGACCGCTCAGACGATCCCCGCCCTGATCACCAACGACCCTAAACAGCGCCCGACCGTCGGTGTCTGGCAGACCGTCTTTAATTACATCACCCCGATGGCATTGAATATCATTGTTTATACGAAGCTCATGCCTGCGATGGGAGGCAATTTCAATCAGGAATTCCTGAATGTTGTCTGCTGGCTGTGCGTCGCCATCTCCTTCGTCGGAGTCGTCCTTGTCGCCATCGGCGTAGCAGAGTACGATAAGCCCGAGAACTTCGAAGGTATCGGCAAACACGAACGCCTGAAATTCAAAGACATGGTAAATGTCCTTGTCCGCAATAAGCCCCTGCAGAGCTACATCATTTCGGCTTCTTCCGACAAGATCGCCCAGCAGGCTTCCTCCGCCTCCATTGTCGGCACCATGCTCAACGGCATCCTGATCGGCAATATGGGCCTCGCTACGATCCTCAGCATGATCGGCATGTTCCCGTCCATTATCTTTGCCATTATCGGTGCGCGCTATGCCGGCAAGCACGGCAACAAGGAATCCATCGTTACATGGACCCGCTTCAGCATCATTGCCAATATCGTGATGATCGCCTTCTTTATCATCACCCGCGGAACAGTCGGCACAACGGCGATCTCTTCGTCCTTCCTCTTCAAGATCCTGTTCGTAGTACTGACCTTCTGCGTCAATGGCTTCGCGATGTGTATCACCACAGCTAACACCGGCTTCATGGCGGACATCATCGACTTTGAGCTGGACCGCAGCGGCAAGTACATTCCCGCGGTCGTCACCGGCACCTACAGCCTGGTGGATAAGATCGTTTCTTCCTTCTCCGCCGCCATCGCGACGGGCTGCGTCGCCCTGATCGGCTACACCGCGACCATGCCGCAGCCGGATGACCCGCAGACCCCCGGCGTATTCTGGATGACCATGTTCCTGCGATATGGCCTTGCGGTCATCGGCTTTATCTGTACGCTGCTCGCGATGCGCAGATGCAGGCTCGGCCGCGTGGAAATGGTAGAAGTCCAGAAGCGTATCGAGGACAGGAAGGCTGCCGCGCAGCGCGAACTGTTCGAAGAAGAACTGCATAAAGGAGATCCGCAGAATGCGTAAGATCACAGAATTAAGCAAAGGATGGCGCTTTCAGAAGGCTGACTTTTCCTTAGAGACCGCGCTGCAATATGCAGAGCAGGGTGAGGAAGTCACCCTGCCGCATACCTGGAATGCCGTGGACGGACAGGACGGCGGCAATGACTATCACCGCGGGAGCTGCTGGTACATCCGGCAGCTCGCGGCAGCGGAATGTGAAGGTGAGCGCACGTTTCTTGAGATCAACGGCGCCGCGCATACCTGCGACGTGTATTTAAACGGTGAACGGCTTTGTCATCACGAAGGCGGCTATTCGACCTTCCGCGTGGAACTGAGCGGCTGTCTGAAAGAAAAAAACACGCTTGCCCTCTGCCTGGATAACGGGAACAATGATCATGTATATCCCCAGAAAGCGGACTTCACCTTCTACGGCGGCCTGTACCGGAGCGTTAATCTGATCTCGGTGCCGGAGCAGCATTTCGAGCTCCTTAAGGACGGCACACTGGGCATCAAAGTCACGCCCGTTGTCGATCTCGAGAAGAAGAGCGCGACCGTCACCGTCGAGACATGGCATAACGCGGGTTCCGTCGACATCACAGTCAATGGAGAGACGAAGACCGTCGAGCACACGGCAGAGTTCGTGATCGAGAATGTGCACCTTTGGGACGGCGTGGACGATCCGTATCTCTATACCGCGACGGCACAGCTTACTTCAGGCGATACAGTATCCGTGCGCTTTGGCTGCCGCGTTTTCGCCTGCGATCCGGAGAAGGGGTTCTTCCTCAACGGCCGCAGTTATCCGCTCCGGGGCGTGAGCCGTCACCAGGACCTGAAGGGTAAGGGCAACGCGCTCTGCATTGAAGACCACAAAGCCGACATGGCAATCATCCGTGAGATCGGCGCGAACACGCTGCGCCTCGCGCATTACCAGCATGCGCAGGAATTCTATGACCTCTGCGACGAAAACGGCATCGTCGTATGGGCGGAGATCCCGTACATCACGATGCATATGTCAAACGGGCGGCAGAACACGCTGGACCAGATGCGCGAGCTGATCACCCAGTGCTATAACCATCCGTCCATCGCTGTGTGGGGGCTTTCCAACGAGATCACGGCAGCGAGCGCGGTCAATGAAGAACTGCTGGAAAACCATCGGGCGCTGAACGACCTCTGCCACCGCATGGACCCCACCAGGCTCACTACCATGGCGGACGTCTTCATGCTCGAGACCGACAGCCCCATCCTGGAGATCCCGGACATCAACAGCTACAACCTGTATTTCGGCTGGTATCTCGGCGAGATGGAGCAGACGGACGAGTTCTTCGACGAGTACCATACAAAGTATCCGGACCGCGTGATCGGCTTCTCCGAGTACGGCGCCGACGCCAACCCGGCCTATCATTCTTCCCACCCGGTGAAGGGCGATTATACCGAAGAATTCCAGGCGCTTTACCACGAACACATGCTCGCCCTGATAGAAGCGAGACCCTACCTTTGGGCGACCCACGTCTGGAACCTGTTCGACTTCGCGGCGGACGGACGTGACGAGGGCGGCAAGCACGGCGAAAATCAGAAGGGTCTCGTGACCTTTGACCGGAGCCTCAGGAAAGACGCATTCTATCTGTATAAGGCGGCCTGGAACCGGATGGAGCCTTTCGTGCATCTGTGCGGCAAGCGTTATGAGAACCGCTGCGAGGACAGGACGGAGATCAAAGTCTATTCCAATCAGACGGAAGTCCGGCTCTACGTCGACGGGACGCTGTTCGGAACGCAGTCCGGAAAGACCGTCTTCCGCTTCGAGATCCCGCTGCAGGGAGAGCACATGATCCGCGCCGAAGCCGGCGGCTGCAGCGACAGCATGGTGATCCGGCATGTCACGGAGCCTGACGAGAGCTATATCTTCAATAAAGCGCTGACCGCCGTTACCAACTGGTTCGATGCGGACGAGACCGATCCGTCGTGTTTCTCCGTGAACGATACACTGGGCGAGATCAGTGCCCATCCGGAGGCAGGCCCGATCGTCAAAGCGATGATGGCCAAAGGCGCTTCCGAGCGCGGCGACGTAGCGGACGCAGTCAAGGACAACCCCGCGCTGCAGCGCATGATGGGTCGCATGACCATGCTGAGCCTGCTGCAGCAGGGAGGCGCTGACGAACAGTCCATCAGGCAGCTCAACCGTGTGCTGCAGGGTATAAAGAAATGAAGACATATGTACAGCAGATCATGCTGGGCTCCGTGACCTCGACCGAGGCCAAAGCCCGCGCAGTATTGCAGAGCGTAAAGGCCGCCGGATACGACGGCCTTGAACTCAACCGTTTCATGATCCACCCTTCATCCCTGATGGTGCGCATGATGACGCGCGCAGCCGGGATGCCGACGGGAAACGGCGGGAAGCTCGACTGGCACGCGCTCCTTACGGAGAGCGGCCTGACCGTCGTCAGCCTGCACGCCGACCTCGGCTCCCTCGAGCGGGAAGCGGATGCTGTAGCGGCAGAAGCGAAAAGTTTCGGTACGGATACGGTGGTCATCACCGGCATGTATCGTTTCGACTATTCCGATGAATCTACAGTACGGACGCTGGCACAGCGACTGAACGCGGCCGGCGAAGCGCTGCAGCAGCAGGGAATACGACTTCTTTACCACAACCACAACGTGGAGCTTATGCAGGTGAAAACCGGCCTTCGCGCAATGGATATTCTGCTCTCCGATACGGATGAGCGGTACGTTAATTTTGAATTTGACAGCTACTGGTTCACGGACGGAGGTGCGGACGCGAAGGCTTGGATGCGGCGCCTCGGCCGCCGTATGAAGCTCTGGCACGTGACCGACCGGGGCACACGGCAGACAGGTCCTGCCATGACGCCGATCCTGAAGGCAGACAGTATGGAGCTCGGCACCGGCAATATGGACCTCGACGGGCTGGCGGAGATCGCCGCTGCGAACAGCATCGAAGCCCTAGTGCTGGAAAGCCACAGGAACTGGATCGATAAAGACCCGGTCCGGAGCCTGGAAGTGAGCGCCGAATGGCTGAAGGAGAAGTTCTGATATGAGCGAGCAGAAGAACATACAGCAGGAAAGCATGCAGCAGGAGAATGTTCAGCAGCAGGCCCTGCAGCGGAACAGAATGCCTGCAGCATGGCAGGCGAAATGGATCGACCCTGAGCTGCCCCATGACAAGGAAGCGCGGCAGCCGGCTTCGTACCTGCGCCGCACTTTTACGCTGGAAAAGACGGGAGAAGCGCTCCTGTACATCACCTGTCACGGCCTGTATGAAGCATGGGTGAACGGACAGCGCGCGGGAGACTTCGTCCTCGCGCCCGGTACGGGCGATTACGCGAAGCGCCTCACTGTGCAGTGCTATGATGTCTCGCCGCTGCTGCAGGTAGGGGAGAACGAGATCTCGGTCATCCTCGGCGACGGCTGGTACCGCGGCTGTGTCGGCATCGACGGACTGCGGAACTATTACGGAGAGGATCTCGCCCTCCTCTGCCAGCTCGAGATCGACGGGAAACCGGTCCTTGTCAGTGACGAACACTGGGAGGCAAGCCAGGAAGGCCCGGTGCGGGAGAACGACCTGCAGCAGGGCGAATGCTATGATGCCCGCAGGGAGGAGATCCGCGGCTGGCACAGCGTAACGGTACGCGACTACGGTTTCGCAGCCCTCGCGCCGACGATGAGCGTGCCGATCCTTGAACAGGAACGTTTCCCGGGCAAAGTCTTTACTACACCCAACGGGGAGACGGTCATTGATTTCGGCCAGAATCTGGCGGGCTATACGCAGCTGGAGATCACCGCGAAGGCCGGCGATAAGATCACACTCCGGCACGGTGAGACACTGGATGAGAACGGGAATTTCACCCAGAAGAACTTCGACCCGGGCGACCGGAACAAGAACGGAATTCCCCAGAAGATCGAGTATATCTGCAAAGACGGCAGGAACGTCTACAGGCCGCGCTTTGCAATTTTCGGTTTTCGTTTCGCTAAGGTGGAGACAGATGTGGATCTGACCAGCGCTGTCTTTACCGCGGTCGCGGTGTATTCCGAGATGCCGCAGACCGGCTTTTTCGAATGCGGCAATGAGGACGTCAACCGGCTGTTCCTGAACAGTCTCTGGAGCATGCGGTCCAACTTCTGCGACGTTCCGACTGACTGCCCGACGCGCGAACGCGCGGGCTGGACCGGCGATGCAGGCATCTTTGCCCCGACCGCTGTTTACCTCGCGGACTGTTATCCGGTCCTGCGCAAGTGGCTCGGCGAATGCCGCCTGGCCCAGGGGGAGGATGGCCTCGTCCAGAACATCGCGCCGGTGAACAACAGCGGCAGCATGATCTCGAACATGCTGCAGGGCTCTGCCGGCTGGGGGGACGCATGTGTGTTGGTGCCCTGGGCGCTGTACGAAGCTTATGGGGACCGGACGATCCTCGAAGAGAACTATGACATGATGGTCCGATGGCTCGCATTTTCAAAGATGCGTGCCCGCAAGACCCGCCCGCACAACCTGCTGAATCCGTATCACCGGTATCTGGTGGACGAAGGGTTCCATTTCGGCGAATGGTGCCAGCCCGACGTAGATAACGGCGCGGCGATGAAGAAGGCGATGATGACCGGCGCGCCCGAACCAGCGACAGCGTACTTCTACCGGTCCGCTTCCCTGTTAGCCCGTATCGCGGGAATACTCGGCAGGCGCGAAGACGAACAGTACTATACCGAGATCAGCGAAAATGCGAAAAAAGCGTACCGCCACACCTGCACGAAGAACGGCGCGATCCGTTCCGACCGGCAGTGCGAATATGTCAGGCCTATCGCCTTCGGCCTGCTGGACGGGGATGAGATACAGGCGGCAGCGGATGCGCTGAACGAGCTGGTCGTAAAGAATGGATATCATCTGAACACAGGGTTCCTGTCCACACCTGATCTCACCCGCGTGCTGGCCGAGAACGGTCACGCGGATACAGCGTACCGGCTGCTTCTGCAGACCGAAGCCCCTTCATGGCTCTATGCCGTACGGAAAGGCGCTACGACGATCTGGGAGACCTGGGACGGGATCCGCGCCGACGGGACCGTACACGATTCCCTGAATCACTATTCCTACGGTGCGGTCACGGGATGGCTGTTCTCCGGCGTATGCGGGATCCGGCTGAAAGCAGGCGATCTGACGATCCGGCCATACCCCGACAGGTGCCTCGGTTACGCGAAGGCCGAATGGCGTTCTCCGGCCGGCACGATCCGCAGCGCCTGGGAATACCGGGAGGATATGCTGCTGCTGGACTTCAGCGTCCCGATCCCTGCAGAGATCATCCTGCCGAACGGCGAGGAGCACCATGTGGAGGAAGGAGAGCATCACTATGAACTACATTTGTAATCCGCTGAATATTAATTACCGCTATCAGTTCAACGCCGACCCGCGCAGGCACGGCGAGATGCAGATCTGCCGCGAGGCGGCGGACCCTTCGATGATCTGTTTTGAGGGCCGCTATTATATTTTCGCTTCCATGACGTTGGGCGTATGGGTGTCAGACGACCTGGCGCACTGGGAGAACCACCGCCTGCCGGACGAGCTGCCGCTCTATGACTACGCGCCGGACGTGCGTGTGATGAATGGCTGGGTCTATTTCTGCGCTTCCAGCCGCGAGCATAACTGCGACCGCTGGCGCACCCGCAATATCCTCGAAGGACCGTACGAAAGGATCGAAGGGAACTTCCCGTTCTGGGATCCCAACCTGTTTTTGGACGACGACGGCAGGATATATTTCTACTGGGGCTGCTCCAACGAAACGCCGGTCTATGGCGTCGAGCTCGACCCGCAGACCATGCTGCCGCTGGGAGAGAAGACAGCTCTCGTAGAAGGCCATCCCCACGAGATCGGCTATGAACGTATCGGAGAGGACAACAGCATCCTGCCGGCGAGCGAGGAAGAAGTGGAAGCCCGTTTCCGCGCGTTCCTTGACAGGAGCCATATGACCGAAGAAATGCTGCCGCCCGGGACGAAGCCCCTGATCCGCGGGATGCTCACAGACAGACCCTATATAGAAGGTGCATGGATGGACAAACACTGCGGCAGATACTATCTGCAGTACGCCGCACCGGGCACCCAGTACAATACCTATTCCGACGGCGTATATGTATCCGACCGTCCGCTCGGTCCCTTTGTACTGGCGGGGAACAATCCCTATTCGTATAAGCCCGGCGGCTTCATGCCCGGCGCCGGCCACGGATCGACCATGCAGGACGATCAGGGGAACTGGTGGCATACGTCCACTATGCGCATTTCCAAAAATCACGATTTTGAGCGGCGCGTCGGCCTCTGGCCTGCCGGCTTCGATGAGGACGGCGAACTCTATTGCAACCAGCGCTACGGCGACTGGCCGATGCGCGTGTCCGGCTTTCGCCAGGATCCGTGGCGCGATCCGGAATGGATGCTGCTGAGCGCGGGCAAGAGTGCCGCGGCCTCTTCCGAGACCGAAGGCCACGACGCGGGGAAAGCGACCGATGAAAACGCGCAGACCTGGTGGCGCGCGGCCACGAACAGCCGGGAGGAGTGGCTCACCGTCGACCTCGGCAAAGTCTTTGACGTACACGCAATCCAGGTGAACTTCGCAGACGATCAGCTCGACGTGCCTTGTCCCGGCGTGATCCGTCCCGGCTCACAGGCCCGCTATATCGACGAAGAAGACCGCGTGACGAGGTGGAAGCTGGAAGGCAGTACTGACGGACAGAATTGGTCTGTTATCGAGGACAAGACGGATGCGCAGACGGACCTCACCCACGACTTTATCGTGCGGGAGGAAGGCTTCGCGGCCCGGTACCTGCGCCTGTCCGGGATGGAAGCGGCCTTTGGCCAGAACCCCTGCATCTCCGGCCTGCGTATCTTCGGCCTCGGCGACGGAGAGAAGCCGGCAGTACCGGACTTTACCGCGGCGCGGCAGGGCGATCTCGACATGGACGTCCGGATCGAAGAACAGCCGGACGCTCTTGGGTACAATATCCTGTTCGGCAGCACGCCGGACAAGCTCTACCACAGCTATATGGTCTTTACGGCCGGTACGCAGCGTGTCGGCGCACTGATCAAAGACAGAGAATATTACGTCCGCGTGGATGCCTTCAATGAGAACGGCATCACGGAAGGCAGGACGGTCAGACTCTAAGAATATAAGGAGGGAACGACATGGCATTTCCGGAAGGGTTCATGATCGGCGCGGCGACCGCTGCCCATCATGTCGAAGGGAATAATATACACAGCGATTACTGGCTGCAGGAGCACATGCCGCACACCAGCTTTACCGAGCCCAGCGGCGAAGCCTGCGATCACTATCACCGCTACGCGAAAGATATCCGGATGCTGGCGGACGCGGGGCTGAACGCCTACCGATTCTCCATCGAGTGGGCGCGTATCGAGCCGGAGGAAGGGCAGTTTGAAGAAAAAGAGATCGAGCACTACCGTGATGTGATCCGCTGCTGCAGGGAGAACGGTGTGGAGCCGATAGTCACTCTTATGCACTTCACCTCTCCTGCGTGGCTCATCCGCAAGGGCGGCTGGGAAGCGGAGAGCACGATCGAGTATTTCCGCCGCTATGCGGCTTACGTGACCGAAAAGCTGGGAGCAGAACTTCGTTACGTCTGCACGATCAACGAAGCCAATATGGGCCTGCAGCTCGCGACGATCGCGAAACGTTTCCGTCTGATGGCGGAACAGGCGGCCAAAGCATCCGCTGCCGCCGGTGCCAAAAAGGCCGAAGGTACCGTGCAGGTCGGCATGAACTTCGAAAAGATGATGGAAAACATGAAGTATGCCGCCATGGAGAATGCGGAGGCATTCGGCACGCCGGAGCCGCAGATCTTCGTCTCCTCCCGTACCCCGGAGGGCGACGCACTGGTCTTCCGCGCGCATCAGGCGGCGAAGGAAGCCATCAAGGCGCTGTATCCGGACATCAAAGTAGGCATCACCCTCTCCATGCACGACCTGCAGGCTCTCCCCGGCGGCGAAAGCTTCGAGGAAACAGCCTGGGACGAAGAATTCCGGCATTACCTGCCCTATATCCAGGGTGATGATTTCCTCGGCGTGCAGAATTACACCCGTACCCAGTACGGTCCGCAGGGACAGCTCCCTGCCCCGGAAGGCGCGGAACTGACGCAGATGGACTATGAGTTCTATCCGGAAGCATTGGAGCATGTGATCCGGCGCGTACATATGGATTTCAAAGGCGATCTGATCGTGACCGAGAACGGCGTCGCAGTCGCGGACGATACCCGCCGCGTAGAATTCATCCGCCGCGCGCTCGCAGGCGTCAAGAACTGCCTGCAGGATGGTATCCCGGTCAAAGGCTACATGTACTGGAGCCTCATGGACAACTTCGAATGGCAGAAGGGCTTCTCCATGACCTTCGGCCTGATCGCGGTAGACCGTGCGACACAGACACGCAGCCCCAAGGAGAGCCTTGCCTTCCTCGGCAGCTGCGCAAAATAAAACCAATATCAAACCAACGATAAACCGACGATCAGTCAGGTATGCAGGCGCTGTTTCCGCAGGATATCCAGTCCCGGGAGCAGCGCTTTTTCAATGGGAGGACATGTTCTGTGACTCACAGAAACCGGACCATGTTGATCTCATCAATAAAGGTGCCGTCCTTCAGCCGGAACGCCCGCGGTATACGGCCGCATTCCGTAAAGCCCATTTTCTGATATAACGCTATTCCCCGCTCATTATCTGCATAAACGCCAAGTTCCATCTGTTCAAAGCCCAGCTCTTTGGCCTTCGCAATAGCCCGTTCCGTGAGCAGCGTTCCCAGCCCGCATCCGCAGTACGCCTGCTCCAGGGCGATCGCAAAGTCACACCGGTGGCGGACCTTGATACGGTCGCCGTTACGGCTGATCGAACAGTTGCCGACAGCCCGGTCCCCGTCAAAGACGGTGAACCATGCGGTGCTGTCGGAGGCAAGAATGTTCCGGATGAGCTCCCGCTCCTGCTCGAGAGTATAGGCGATCTCCTCCGGATACCGGATCAGGTAGTGCGTCTCCTCCGCGGTCTGCCGGATATAATCCAGCATCGCTTTGGCGTCCTTCTCTTCTGCCGACCTTAGTTGAAGACTTCTGCCATCCCGCAGCGTGATCATTTCTTCGGGGATCCTCATCCGACACCTCCTTGTGGAACAAAAAACTTCAGTGAAAATATTGGTTGTAAGTATACGATGGCGTGGGAAGGGAGGCAAGCGGTAGCGGTTGCCGACAGGCAAAAAGGCGATATATTCAGCAAAAAGCGGTAAAATAATACTGTAATACTGAAATCTATCCTGGAGAAGAATTTGTAATCATGGTCGGTAACTATAAGGTGATCACCCTCTGCGGAAGCACCCGATTTAAAGATGCTTTCATGGAAGCCCAAAAGCGCCTGACATTGGAAGGCAATATAGTTATCAGCGTTGGTCTCTTTGGTCACTCAGGTGACAATGAGGTCTGGGAGGGCATGTCTGAAGACACCCTTACAAAGACTAAAGAGATGCTGGATGACATGCATAAACGAAAAATAGATATGGCCGACGAGATCTTTGTTATCAACGTTGGCGGGTATATTGGCTCCAGCACGCGTTCGGAGATCGAGTATGCTATGGCAGCCGGAAAGACAGTACGGTATCTGGAGCCTGTACAGGGAGGTCCAAGCCGGGATCAGGGTGAATCGCTTGCATATCAACAGAGTTAATGTCAGAGAGCAGTTCGAATCATATATCGCGCCGTATGATCTGTCGGATCCGAAGATCCGGCTGAAGGCGGAGCATACTTACCGGGTCGCGGAGCTCTGTGCCCGGATCGCGGCGAGCTTATCCGTGCCGGCAGAGGACGAGGACCTTGCCTGGCTGCTGGGCATGCTGCACGATATCGGCAGGTTTGAGCAGGTCAGGAGATACGGCACTTTTGTAGATGCACAGTCGGTCGACCACGCAGCGTTCGGCGCTGATCTCCTGTTTCAGGAGAACCTGATCCGGCGATTTGTTTCATCAGATGAGGAGGACAGCCTGATCGAGCAGTCGATCCGGCTGCATAATGTGTTTCAGCTGCCGGAGGACTCATCTGACCGGGAGAGGACATTCGCGCAGATCCTCCGGGACGCGGATAAGATCGACATCGTCAGGGTAAACTGTGAGTTTCCCCGGTCGGAGATCTATAACCTGCCGGAGGAGGAATTCCTGATGTCGGACATATCGGATGAAGTCCTGCAGGACGCGCTGTCCATGCGGAACGTGCTGCGCGCGCACAGGCGGACAGCGGCGGATTATATCGTGGGGCAGATCTCCCTGACCTTTGGCCTCGTTTATGAAGAGAGCCGGCGGATCATCCGGGAACAGGGGTATCTTGACCATATCATGAACTATGAGAGCAGGAACCCGGAAACGATGCGGAGGCTGGAGCTGATCCGCGGCAGGGTGGAACAATTCCTGCAAGGTGCAGGCTGATGCACGGGATGTATCAATAAGCGCTTTTGCGGAACTGCTACGACAGAGCCACAAGGGAAATGTGATCGCTGCGGGGTCAGCCTTCCCTCTTTTTCGCCATCTTCTCCAGGAACTCCGGGCCATAGCCGTAGTTCTCCACTACGAAGTCGAGGTCTTTGTCACCGCGGCCGGACAGGTTCACCAGAATGGAACCGGTCATACCGGTCCGCGCGACCTTGATGGCGTAGGCGAGTGCATGGGAACTCTCGATGGCAGGGATGATGCCCTCGTGTCTGCAGAGAAGGAAAAGCGCTTCGATCGCTTCTTCGTCGTCGATCGTCTTGTACTGGACCCTGCCCATGTCGTGCAGCATCGCATGCTCCGGGCCGGCTGCCGGGTAGTCCAGGCCGCTGGCATTGGAGTAGACCGGTGCGGGATCTCCGTTCTCGTCAGCAAGCATGATGCTGTTGAAGCCGTGCATCACGCCTTCCTTACCATAAGTGATGGAAGCGGCGTTGTCGCCCATCGCAGGACCGCGGCCCAGAGGCTCGACACCGACCAGTTCGACGGGATCCGCCAGGAAGGGCGTGAACATACCGATGGAGTTGGAACCGCCGCCGACACAGGCTACTACCTGATCCGGCAGATGGCCGGTCATGGAAACGAACTGATCCCGTGCCTCTTCGCCGACGACATACTGGAAATCGCGGACCATGAGAGGGAACGGATGCGGGCCTGCCGCTGTTCCGATGCAGTAGATCGCGTCTTTGTATTCTTTCGCATAGGCCATGAATGCAGCGTCGACAGCTTCCTTCAGGGTCTTCAGGCCGAAACTGACCGGCACGACGTTGGCGCCGAGCATCTTCATGCGGGTAACATTGGGAGCCTGCTTGGCGATATCGACTTCACCCATATAGATGTCGCATTCCATGCCGAAGTAGGCGGCCGCTGTAGCCAGCGCCACACCGTGCTGTCCGGCACCGGTTTCGGCGATCAGCTTCTTCTTGCCCATGTACTTGGCCAGCAGGCCTTCGCCCATACAGTGATTCAGTTTATGCGCGCCTGTGTGGTTCAGATCTTCACGCTTCAGATAGATCTGCGTGCGCCCAAGCGCGTTGGAGAGATTCTGGCAATGGTAGACCGGCGTAGGCCTGCCCTGAAAATCCCGGCGGATACGCCTCAGCTCGGCGATGAACTGGGCGGACTGGGCGATGGTGTTGTAGGCTTCCGCGTACTCGTTAAAAGCCTTGATCAGCTCCGGATCGTCCAGATAGTTGCCGCCGTACTTGCCGAAATAGCCGTCGTTCGTGGGGTATTCTTTCAGGTAATTGTCAAAATCTCTGTATTTGTTCATGATGATCCTTTCATAGTGCTGAATGTCAAAAGACAATTCATTTCTTTCCGCAAAACCCGCTGTGTGCGCTGTAAGCGTACTTATGCAGTTTATCCGATTTCAGGCCGTTTGAAAACCTCTCGCCTGCCCCGGGCTTTTAGCGGACCTGAAATTCTGCGGATTCATGATACGTAGCTCCCCCTGATCACATCCTCCGTAAGCAATACCGATTCCTGATGGAACAGAGTGCGAAGATCCTTCGCAATCTTCTGGATGGTATCCTGCTCGGCATCGATCAGGGTCAGTACCAACGTCTTCTCCTCGACATATTCGCCGTTATCGTGAAAATATCCGCCCTCTTCGAGACCCACCGAAAACGGAACATGATAAGTAAAACAGATCTCTTTCAGCTGCTTCAGGTATTCTTCCGTCTCCAGTATCTGTTTTTTGGTATCGGCATCATTCAGTCCCACATACAGTTTGGTCTCGACCATCTGTATCTTTCCGCCGCTTTCGGACGCGCCTTCCCTGGGGTGCAGCAGTGCTCCGGCCAGATGTTTCTGCAATAACTGCTGCTCGTGCAATAAGTGCTGCCTTAAGAGCATATAATCGCCGTTATGCATGATCCGTATTTCCTCCTTTTGTTTTTGCGTATCCCAGTTGGTCACATCCTTGCCGCGACGACCGGCTGATAGAATCCCGTTTCTTCCGGAAAGTTCCAGGTCACTTCACTGCAGCCGGAAGAGAGCAGCAGATCTGTCATTTCCTCTCTGCGGGCCGCCCTGTATTCACACTCAAATTTGCTGACCTCAAGTTCATCTTCGTCATCGATGATGTACTGCGTCAGCCGGTAGCTGTCTCCGCTCCAGTCCCAAGTCTGGAAGGAGACGCGCTGTCCTTTGTCCGTCTTATGGATATAAGGAGGCGAGTAAGGGGGCTTTGCATCCAGAATACTGTCATAATCACGGATACTGGCAACGAAAATACCGCCCGGCCTTATCCGGCCTGTGATACTCCTGATGGCCGATGCCAGCGCTTCGCGGGTGAGCATGTGCGGCAGGGCGTTGTCCATCGCGATCACAATATCGAACTGTTCGGAAAAGGTATCCGACAGGGCACAAAAATCTGCATGTTCGAAACGGATCTCTACCCCGTTGGATGCGGCACGCGCGGAGGCCTCCGCCAGTTCAGCGTCACTGATATCCGAAGCTGTCACGGGATAACCGAGCGCGGCAAGGCCGATCGCCTGTGTCCCGATCCCGCAGGCACAGTCGAGGATCCGGGCTGTTCTGTCGAAGCCATTTCCTGCAAAGATCTTATCCAGGATAACGGACTGCTCATGCACTGCGGCCGGCCAGTCCTGAAAAAGCCTGTCATACCGGGAAGCCATATTGTCATAAAAAGTCTGGGTTATATCCATCGACTTTTCTCCCTACCTGTTTTCATTTCCCCAGTCGCAAAGCCTGTCCAGTACCTTTACCAGGGAATGTCCCCTCTCTGTAAGAGAGTATTCGACTTTGGGCGGGATCTGCGGGTACACCGTCCTGATGATCAGGCCGTCCGCCTCCAGCTCCTTCAGGTTCTGGCTGAGCGTCTTGTCCGCGACCTTTTTCAGATAGCGCTGCATTTCGTTGAACCGGACAGGCTCGTACTCCATCAGGCAGTAGAGGATCACAGGCTTGTATTTTCCGGAGATCAGCGACAGCGTGTAGCTGTATCCGGTCTGATCAAAATCAGCTTCATCGATCCGTTTCTTTTCCATAGCTTACCTCAAGGTAAGTACCTTACAATAATGTTGGTACTTGTTGCTGTTATGGTATGATGGTAGCATTGAACGTGCCAAAAGGCAATCCACAGGGTTAGAAAGGAGCCAGATAATGAAGAAAAATCTTGGAACAGTACAGGCGGTATATCCGATGCCGGTCCTGATCATTGCGGCATATGATGAAAACGGAAAGGTCAACGCGATGAATGCGGCCTGGGGCATGATCTGCAATAAAGACCGCATCGCCCTCTTTATCGACGAAGACCACAAAACGACACAGAACCTTCTGAAGACGAAGGCCTTCACTGTAAGCATCGCGGATAAGGATCATATGGAAGTTGCAGATTTCTTCGGCATCGCCACCGGCAACAAGATGAGCGATAAGTTCGAACGGACAGGCTATACGGCTGTTAAGAGCAGCTTTGTAAACGCGCCGGTCATCGACGAATTCCCTCTCGTCATGGAATGCGAGCTGGCGGAAGTCGTTGAAAATGAAAGTTTCTACTGCATCGTCGGCAGGATCGTCAATACCGCGGCCGAGGAAAAGGTCCTTTCCGAAAACGGAAAAGTGGACCCGATGAAGCTGCAGGCACTGATCTTCGACCAGTTCCAGTTCGGTTACTACACGACCGGCGAGCAGGTAGGCAAAGCCTGGAATGCAGGCGCCGGCCTGATGAAAAAATAAACTCGAAACCTGTACAAGACCGAATAAGCGGTCATACAGCCAGGTGCCTGACGGCGTCTGGCTGTTTTTGTATTTGTCGCCTGACAATCCCACAGGTAACTGCAGGGTTGAGCATATGCCAAATCAGATATAGAATTATTATTAATTAACTCAAGACTTACCTTTAGTGAGGAGAAATAGTATGAAGAGAAAAGCAGGCTTTTTAGTTGCCATAATACTTGCACTTTTTCTTTTTATGCCGACACAGGCAAATGCAGTGGCAGGGGGCCCGGTTGTTGTACATGCTGCTGAAATAACCGTTGAAGAAGCGGTTATGCAGGCAATGGCCCTTTATATGAATTATGGATTGGATCAGAATGCGGCATTTCTGCGTGTGCAGGCTATTTTGCCGCAGCTTTTGCAGCAACCTTCCAATGTGGCACAGATCGTCGCAAATGATCTCATCACCCTCCAGACAAATCTGCTGGCGCAGCAGCAGGCCGCAGCATTACAGGCACAACAGGCCGCGGCTCTCCAGGCGCAGCAGCAGGCCGCAGCGTTGCAGGCGCAGCAGGCTGCAGCATTGCAGGCCCAGCAACAGGCCGCAGCGTTGCAGGCACAGCAACAGTACGCCGCAGCATTGCAGGCACAGCAACAGTATGCTGCAGCATTACAGGCGCAACAGGCAGCGGCTCTTCAGGCACAGCAGGAAATGCTTCGGGCACAGGCTGCAGCGCAGGGAACGGTAACATATATTGGAAATAAGAATTCCGGGATATTCCATTATCCTTTCTGTTCGAGTGTTGCAAAAATGGCTAATCATAATAAGGTTTTCTTCTACGGGGGCCGCAGTGAGCCTGCTACATATTACAGACCTTGCAAGATCTGTAATCCATAAGCGTTGCAGAGTTTTCAGATTTGAAATCAATGGTTGATTCTTTTATGATTATAGAAATAACATACTGCAGCAGGTCGCAAGGACTGGCTGCAGTATTGCTTTATTGAGCCCGATTTATATCATACATCCCTACACCTTCCTTATCGTAAACAGCGCAGCCCCGAACGGGGGCAGTGTCACGGTCAGCGACATGGATTGGTTGCTGACGTTCAGTCTGCGTGTGTTCATGCGGGGATAGATGCTGTCGCGGATGTAGCGGATCTCGTATTCTTCCAGCTCGCTTTCGTAACCGAACTGCTTCCAGCCGGACAGGATGGTGCCTTCCTGCTCGGAGATGCTTTCCATCCGTACGGAGTATTTGCCCTCAGAGAGGATGCCGCGCAGGGTGACGGTCAGCTGCAGACCGGGGTGCGATTCGATGAAGACAGAGGCATCTGCCGGATCGGGAATGATCTCGTTCAGCTCATATTCGGAAGCCTTGTCGATAGGGAAATTGCTGCAGAGCAGGTAGTAAGTTCCGCGTTCGTTGCAGGTCATCAGATGGTATGCGCTTTTGGAGATGATAACGGGCGGCATTTTGAACAGGAGCTTCAGGGCGACGAGGAGGGGCTTCTTCATGGCTGTCCTGGTCAAAAGGCCGTTGCCGCCGTTGGATACGCTGTGGCTGTCGAAATAGTTGCTGACCCAGTCCGAAGCGATCGCGGCGCTCATCATATTGGCGATGCCTGCGGCCTCGGCGAATTTGCGGATAAAGTAGACCGCCCGGTAACAGCTGTCGTTCAGGTAATTCCGGCTGGAAACGCTGCTGTACCATTCCGGAACGATGATCCTGGTACTGGACATGGCGTACTGGGACAGCAGGCGTTTTAAGGACTGCAGCATGACGACTTCCTGTCCGGCGCTGAATGGATCGGCCTTCTGGTCGTAGCAGTGGAATACGATGGAGATAAAATCCGGGACGATGCCGCTGTCAGCGCAGGAGCGCAGGAAAGTATCCAGAGTCTGTCTGTCCGGGGCCTGTTCTATGGAAGTCGGTTCCCCGGAAACCGTTTCGTCCGGGACTTGTCCTTCGGCAGCCTTTCCGTCCTCAGTATGCTTCCCGGCAGCAGTTCCGCCTTCAGCCTGTCCGTCGGAACCGGGAGCGGTTCCCTGCGAGAACCTGGTCGCGGTCACACCGTCGCCGATGGCCGGGTAGGAGCTGATGAATCCGGGGCCGCACCGCGTATTGTCGGGCAGGGAGGACTTCACGATACGATGGAACGACCGGTACGCGTCGGGAAACTGATCGTCCCCTCGGTAGGGAAGTGGCGACGCGTCCGACAGGTACGAGGTATTGAACAGTTCAAATCCCCAGGTGGACACTTCTTCTTCGCCATAGCGGAGGATGATGTGCTGGATAAAATACTGCAGCGCTGTTTCCCATAGCTCTTTTGTGGCAAAAATAACATTTTCGTGCTCGATGAAGATCGTTTCGCTCCGGGTCCGCAGCGCCCTGTCTTCACGGGTGCCATAGTCGATAAAGGGTTTCAGTCCGGACCGCACGAGGAAGTCCAGGACCTGGTCCACCAGGTCAAAATTGTAGTGGGCGGCGGTCGTGCCGTCGGTTATCTTCAGTCTCGTGGAAAAAGGATTCCACAGGCGTACGTAGGTGATCCCCAGTTCTTCCTTCAGCATCAGGATATGATGCTGGACGTTGACCATCAGCATGGAGCCGAAAGCGCCCGCACTGACAAGGCGTCCTGGATCCAGGGCTTCGCCCCGGCGCTGTCGGATATCGATGCTTTCGCGAACGGTCAGAACTTCCGTATCTTCCGGTAATTGGATGGTCTCACGCAGCCTTTCCCGAAGGAGTGTCGTATTTCTGCCGGCCGCGTCCATGCCGTCGGCTTCCCCGCCGGCCACGTCCGGTTGCGGGTGGTTCAGTGACCTGTACTCCGCAGGCGTCATGCCGTACTTGCGCGAAAATGCATGGTAGAAGGAGGATGTGCCGGAGAAGCCCAGCTCGTTGGAGATCTGTGAGAAGGGGACGTCCGTCGAGACGATGGAGCGCGCCGCTTCCGCCATTTTCAGGTTGTTGACATAATCGGAGAAGAGGAGCCCGGTCTTCTTTTTGAAGAACCTGGACAGCGCCGGTTGGGAAAGATAGAGCTTCTCCGATAATTCCGTGATACTGCAGCCGGAATACAGGTGCGACGAGATATACTGCATGATCAGCCGCATGCGGCTGCTGTCTTCGGGCGCGAGCCGTATGTCTCCCTCATCGGGGACAAAGAAGCGGTCGGCGAGTTCGGAAAAGATCTCCAGTACCAGCGCTTCCTCTCCGCTGGAAGAAAGGTGCCGGCTGCTGTCGTAGGTCAGCAGCCGCATAAAAAGATGCCGGATCTTTCCGTAGGAAGCGCTGCGCTGTTCCGCGCTGTTCAGGATGAAGCGTCCGGAAGCGCCGTTCATCGCTTTTTCCAGAAAAGGGCCGGAAAAACGCAGGATGCATAGGATAGCATCCTGCGTTGAATGCAGTGAGTATTCGGAACCGGGATCGATGCTGATAAGGTCATACTGCGACAGCTTCACGGTATGGGCGTTGACAAGGAGCCCGGTACTTCCCGCGGCAGCGTACAGGATTGTCAGTTCCGGCGCGAGCACAGGCGCGCTGTCCGGAGCTTCCGCAAGTTCAAGATGGTATGCCGCGTTGTCTGCCATGTTTTTGTCTCTTTATCAGACGATACACATGTTTTTCCTTGTATATGTACCGCCGTTGAAGCTGGTAAATTCCGTGTTGTCGTCAAAAGTATCGTAGCTGGGCGGCATATAGGAACAGCTCGCGAAAAACCGTACGGTCACGTCGTGGAAGCCCTGGGAAAGTCCGCCGTCCTTCTTTATCTTAAGTATAGCAGGTTTGTCCACATGCCAGAAATCCGTCGAGTTTTCCGCCATTTCCGCGGTAGTATAGTCTTTGCCGTTTATGTTCCAGATAATGGTGTCCCAGGGGAAGAGTTCGCCGTCGACGATGACGCGGCCGGGACGCAGCTGGCTGAGCCAGACGCCGCGGTAGTAATCGGAGCGGACGCAGACCTGGAAGCCCGTGATCTTTCCGTCTTCCACGATATTATGAAAGCCTCTGTACTGAATAACATCTGCTTCAAGCATTTTCACATTCTCCTTTATGTATATGGCCGGTATCAGGATGAGCGGGCAGCAGGGCATCAGTATCCGAGGATGCGCTTCATCATGACATGCTGTTTCCGCAGCTCGTGGGAAACATAGCCGGGAACGTTCTTGTTTATGCCTTCGTATTCGCTGATGAGGTATCCTTCGTAGCCGTTGTCCATAAGGACCCGGATGATCTCGGGATAAGGAATGGTCAGCTCGTTGAAGTCGTCGTCCATCCTGTTGAACTTGGCGTGGATGCATTTTACATAAGGCAGGAGCGGGATGATGTCTTCCGGCTCGTTGTGCCTGGTATCCTGGTTGTAGGACACGACGCCTTCCACGTTGAAGCGGTTCTGGAAAACGCTGAGGTCGATGTTGAGGCCGAAGTTTTTGGTGCCGGTCATATTGATGAAATCCACATAGTCCAGTACGAACTGGTCCTGCAGAAGGGAAGGCAGATGGATCTCGGGGCACATGATGACGTCGTATTTCGCGGCTTCATCCAATACGCTCAAGATCACTTCCTTCCATTCCGGGAACGGGGCAAGTTCGCCGTTGATGACGCCCATCTTCGTGCGGAGGACATGGAAGCCCAGGGCGTTCGCGATCTGGAAGTCGTTGATGAGGACGCGGCGGGCTTCCTCGCCGGTCATATTGCGGTTCTTGTAGAGCCTGGTATCGATCCAGTGGCCGTATTCTGCGGGCTCGACCTGATACGTTTCGCAGAGGGATTTCCATTTTGACAGGTATTCGTCGGAAAGCACAGGATAGCTGTCGATATGGGAATTGGCCAGGATCTCGATGCCGGTGGCGCCCATGTCGTGCATGTCCTTGAAACAGTCTTCAAGATCCATTGTGCGGCCGTATTCACCGGAGTAGCTGTAGATCGAAACGCCGCGTTTGATTTTCTTTTCCATGAATTCTATCTCCATCTATGCAGCAGTCAGGAAAGGCAGAAGAGATCGCCTTCTGCCTTTCCGGTCGTTGATTATCAGATCGTCATATCCTTGGAATGGTCGTTGATGAAGCGGTCCATCATCTCGTGGTGTCTGCGGACCTGCTCGACTTCGTCCACGAGGCCTTCATAACCCATATCCTGCTGGGAACGCTGGCCTTCGAATTCGGAGTTGATGTAGCCGTCGTAGCTGCAGGCGTTGAGGATGGCAATGGCTTCCTTGTACTGGATGCCCTTGTCCTCGAAGTGTCCGGGCTCGCCTTCGACTTCGGTCATATCATAGAACTTGCCGTGGATGCAGAAGATGTACTGCATGACGTTGTAGAGTTCCAGGATATCCGCCGTAGGGCCGCTGAACAGATGATCGGCAGCGCAGCGCAGGCCGCCGCCCATCGGGCTGGGACGCTTGACGAAGAGGGAAGGAGCGACGGGTTCTGCCTTTGCGTACAGAAGTTCCTTGTCCTTGTAGCCGATCTCATCGTAGATGGCAAGCAGCTCATCCGCGACTTTGAAGGATTCTTCCTTGGAAAGGCCTGCGCTGACGCGGAGCTGATAAGCTACGAGCGGCTTTTCGGGAGCTATCTGGAAGATACCGAAGTCAGGCTGCAGTCCGTAGTGCTTCGTGCCGGTCTTTTCGATGAACGCGATGTCCCTGCCGATGCTCTCGCCCCAGGTTCCGGGAACAGCGTGAAGGGCCTGCGGGGAGTGGACTTCGCTGGTCATCCTTACGTTCAGCTCTTCCGCGAGGGGAAGGGCAAGTTCCACTGCCTGGATCGGAACGCCCTTGATCAGGCGCATGTTTTCAAAGCCCATCTTATGCGCGATGCGCAGATCGTATTTTAATCTCTCGGCGCATTCCGCGATGGTCATGACGTGGTCGCGGAACTGGAGGGTATCCATGAACGCGTCGTAGGTAACGGCTTTGAGGCCGTACCTGGCCATCTCGTTATTCCATTCAAAGTAGAAGGATTCCGGCGGCATGGGATAGCGGGGTACTGTCGTCTCGCTGATGATCTCGATACCGTCCGCGCCGTTAAGGTTGGTGGCAACTTCGCGCAGCTCGTCCTTCCATGTCATCTGGTGGAAGAATTCCGCCTGCTGATAGCTGTAAAGGGAAACGCCTCTTTTGATCATAGTGATTCAAGCCTCCTTTCAATTGAGCTCGAGCGTGAAATTGCAGACATGATAGGTCTTGCCGCCGCCTTTGCCGGGCTGGGGCGGGTTGTCTACCCATTCCGCGTCCGTGGCCTTGTAGCCGTAGCCGTCGATCGTGCCGGGCATATAGCCGAGCCGATGTGTGCCCTTTTCGAGTCCGCCGGGCTTCTTTACGTAAAGGTAAGCTTCGTCCTGCATATCCCAGTGCTCAAAAACAGCCTTCTTGAGCTCTTCCATGCTCCTGGGCGCGGCGCCGTTTACGGCGAATCTGATGTCGTCGATCGGGAATTCCTCACCGTCCATCTCTACATAAAAGCTGGTGACGAGGGAAAGGAAGATCCCTCTGTAGTTCGCGTTCCTGACAGCAAACTTAAATCCTGTGGTCTCGCCGTTCTCAACGACGTTTTCGAGACTGTCTGTTCTTACGAGAAAATCTTCATACATGTGATCATTCCTCCTTTATCATGATCCGGATCACCCCGGAGCGCGGTGAAACGCTCCGGGATTCATATTGCATTCTGTATTTGCAGGTATTATTTACCGGTGGCTTCCATCCATGCGGAAAGCTGTTCCTGATAGGAAGCGACGTATTCTTCAGCGCCGGCAGTCTTCAGCGCGGTGACATACTTGCTGTAATCATCATCCGTATAGATACCGCAGGCGATGGAAGGCCTGTACTGGTCGTTGACGGAGTTCAGGGCAGCGATGATGTTGTCCATGCCTGCCTGGCTTGCGGCGAAGCCGAGGTAAGGAGATACATCCGCGCCTTCAAGGAATGCCATGGCCTGCTGACGGAAATCAGCGGTGTTGCCGGACCAGGGAAGGACCTCGAAATAGTTGCCGTACATGAAGTCGTAGTTGTGGAAACCGACAGAGTTTACGTCTACGCCGTCAGGGAAGCGGGCAACGCCGTCTTCGACGACATAGTCGGTGCCTTCAACACCCCATGTGAAGAGGTTCGCGAGGGCGGGATCTGTGTAGTACGCATTGATCCAGCGGATGGCGGCTTCGGGCTCCTGGCTGGTAACGGGAACGGCAAGGCCGAACTTGTTGACGCTGGCGGAGTAAACGAGGTCTTTTGCGATCTCGGGGCAGACGACTTCGAAGCCCGTTGCTTCCTGCTTCGCGCTTTCGATGCCCATTTCGCTGATCTGCAGGGAACTGAAAAGGATACCGGCTTTTGTCAGGGTATCGGGATGGTCGTCGGTGATCGCGGAATCTTTATAAACATATCCTGCGTCATACCAGTCGCGGATCATTTCATACATCTTTATCTGCGCTTCTTCTTCAGGACGGAAGGAAACGTTGCCTTCGCCGTCGGTAAAGATGATGCCGTAGCTGTCGCCGAGGTTGTCGAAGATCACGGCGTCTTCAAAGCTTCCGCCGGGATAGATGTTGCCGTAGCCGGTGGTGAAGATCTGCTTGGAGCCGCCGACGGGCGTAAGGTCTGTCTTCTCGGCTACTTCCGCGTAGATCGCCGCGAGGTCGTCGAAGGAAGTCATAGACATCGCCTTATCGGTCAGGCCGAGTTCGTCCAGGACGTCCTTTCTCATAACTGCGTAGAAAGAGCTTGCGTAGTTCCTGTAGGGCGGAACGCCGTAGATCCTGCCGTTGACGGAATCGGCGTCGATGTAGTCGCCGAGGAAGGCAAGAGTCTCGGGTGCGTATTCGTCAAGCAGGTCCGTAATATCCATCAGCTGGTTGTTGGCGATCAGCGCCGCGAAAGCGGAGGAGCCGATGCCGAGGCCGATGATGTCGAGCGGTTCGCCGCCGGAGAGCATCAGACCGACCTGTGTCGGATAGTCGCCGGGGCCGATAAAAGTGACGTGCGCGCGGACGCCGGCGGTCTTTTCGGTGATCTTGTTCATTTCTTCAACGATACGGTCGCCCTGTTCGGTCGGGATGCCCTTGAAGTCGATCAGGATCACTTCGATATCGGTAACTTCATCGAACGCTTCCGCAGTTTCCGCAGGCTCTGCTGCTTCCACAGCTTCAGCCTCTTCCGCGGGTGCCGCGGTCTCTTCGGGCGCTGCCGCCTCCTCTGTTTCTGCCGGGGCAGCCGGCGCAGCAGCCGGAGCGGCACCTGCCGCACACCCTGCCAGCAGGGACGTCAGCATTCCAATGGAAAGAATGGTTGCAAGAATTCTTTTTTTCACGTTTAGCCCCCTTTCAAGCTTGTGAAGATCATTTGATGTCTCTGATTCTAGACGGAAAAACATAGGGAAACATTGCTTGAAAATGACACTGCGCGCATGGAATAATTGCTGATCCATGCACAAAGCATTCCGTATGCAAATATAAGCAATAATTTCATGCAGATTATGTCAAAAGTAAGCAAAGAATATAGAAGTATCGTTTTTTATACTGCACCTATCAGATAATGTCCTGCTCCCGGCAGCTGCATAGCCCCGGGAAGCATCCGAAAGGAGGAAGATGTGAAAAAGAGAGTTTTAGCAGCGATCGTAAGTTGTGCCATCACAGCTTCGCTCTTCGCAGGCTGCGCGGCAGCAGGCGGCACCGCGGCAGCACCCGCGGCACCCGCGGAAGCGGCAGAAGCAGCAGCGGAAAGCGTTGAGGAGGCGGCAGAGGAAGTAACGGAAGCAGCAGCTGAAGCAGTGGAAGAAGTGACTGAAACTGCGGAAGCAGCGGCTGAATGGGACGGGGATATCACGGAGATCAAGGTCATCCTGTCAGATATCCGCGGCGTTGCGGAACATGCGGACCATGTTGTCGCGGCAATGAATGAGATCACCGAAAGCACCATCGGTGTACACGCCGACATCCTCTTCGTAGGAATGGGCGATTACGCGACCCAGGTCGGTCTTGCCCTCGCCAGCGGCGAACAGGTCGACATCTGCAGCCTTGGCTTCGGTTCCACCAGCTTTAACGGAATGTATGCGAATGGCCAGCTGACAGACCTGACGGATCTGCTCGCGGAAGAAGCGCCCGGACTCCTTGAGGAGATGGGTGATTACATCTATGCCGATTCCGTTAACGGCAGGATCTACGGCGTGCCGCCCTTCAGGAACTATGCCAGCAGCGCGTACCTGATCATGCGTACAGACATCCTTGAGGAGCTCGGCCTCCTGGAGAAGGCAAAAGCCCTCACAAAGTGGTCCGAATTTGAAGAGATCATGGCGGAAGTCGATGAGAAGACTGACGTGACCCCTCTCGGCGACGGTAATGAGACCCCTTACCAGCTGGGTATCATCTTTAACGGCGATGAATTCACCGACAGTATTTCCTTCGACTGGCTCGGCGATACATACCAGGTCGTTTACACGGATGAGAACGGTGTGATCTCCTCCCTGCCCGAATTTGAGCCCTACCGCGTCGGACTGGAAAGAGTCCGCGGCTGGTATGACAAAGGCTGGATCTACAAAGATGCGCCTACGACCAGCGACCATGTTGATACGATCATGAAGACCGGCGTTACCTTCGCTACTATCCAGACCAGCGAGATCGGTGTCGAGACCGCGAAAATGGAAGCGACCGGCTATCCGATCACCTGCGTCGAACTGCAGAAGAATGTTGTCGGTTCCTCAGCCGTCAGCCGTTTCGGCCTTGCAGTCCCGATCACAGCGGAAGAGCCGGAAGCGGCAGCCCGCTGGCTGAACGCCCTTTATACGGATCCCAGGCTTGAGAACCTCATCGTATGGGGCCTTGAAGATACTGATTATGTAGTAAAGGACGGCGTCGCCGCTTATCCGGATAACGTTACCGCCGCGAATGTGACTTATCACTCTGTTGATTTCATGTACGGCAACTATTTCAACGCGCTTCCCTGGGAAGGCAATACAGCTGATTTCAGGCAGGTATCCATGGACAACCTGCTGGCAGCACTGTATCCCCTTACCTTGGCTTCGCGATCAACCTCGGCGACCTTTCCGATGTCGTTGCCATGCAGTACTCGGTCAACGACCAGTATCTGAGGACCATCACGAACGGCTGCTATACAGACGAAGTCTATGACAACTATCTGGCCGCTCTTGCCACGGCTGACCTCGACGTCTACCTGGCGGCATTCCAGGATCAGCTCGACGCCTGGAAGGCAGCGAACGGGAAATAAAACACGCTGTGTTTAGTTAAATACAGAGGGCTGCCATGCGGCAGCCCTCGTTTTTGTGCTTTATGCAGTTTTTATGTCTTGTCCGGGGAGGATCGTAAACACATCGTCATCCCGCCAGCATCCTCAGCATCCATATCACCATCAGATGCCCGGGATAGAAAATATAAAACAGCCACTTGAGTCCCTTCCCCCTCTTTCCGTTATAAAGAAGGACAGGAATGAAGCCCAGCAGCCCGAACCAGTATATTCCTACGTTTCTCAGTATGACATGGTACACGATGGCCGCGATATTGTTCCACCATGGAGCTCTGTTTCTAAGGAGATAGTAAATGTAAATGAGCCCGACGGCCAGGATGTTGTAATCCAGCCGCAGGATGAACGAGCATAACGCGGACAGGACCAGAACGGCAGCCGCCAGGAGTTTCAGGCCTTTCCCGCTTCCTGCTCTTATCTTTTCAAACAGGATCAGTCCCAGTATCGACCAGAAGAATGTGAACATGATGTTCTGGTGCGTAAACTCCAGCACCTTTCCGGAGGTGACCAGATCGAAAGGTATCTCGCTGATCAGGGCAAACAGGCCCATCCTCTTCAGATACTTTATCCTGTCATGAGTATGGATGAAACCTTCCGCCACGCAGAAGGCGAAGACGGGAAGCGCTATGCGCCCGATCACCCTCATCCAGATCTGATCCGGGAAGAAATTGTCGCCGACATGGTCGAAGATCATGCAGAGCATGGCGATCAGTTTAAGGGCGGTTCCGTCCAGGATGCCGAAGTGCATTTCATTTTTTGCAGCGGCCATATTGTCTGTCCTTTCTTTTGTCCCATCGATCTTCAGCATAAGTCTATCAGACCATATCCGTAAAACAAACCGGATGAAAGACCATCTGGTGAATAATTCTCATTCTTACTGGCAATCCGTATGAATGTCTGTGAAAATATCAGGGAAAGAACATCTTCCGGAAAGGCGGTGTGCACATGGACAAGCTTACGATTTTAGACGGTGCATACCGGCAGCTATGATTTTAACGACAGGATACTGAAAACGGCAGTCGATATCTTTCTCGCGCTTGCGGAGACGGAAGAAGCATAAACCCGGCGAGTTATTGAAGCCGGTTGATCGCCTGTTCCGCCTCGTCATGCACGTCACCGCTGACAAGTCCCCATTCTTCATGCAGAAGGCGGAGCACTTCCCGATAGGCTGCGATCGCGCCTGCCTTATCGCCCCGGATCTCACAGATGTGCGCGATACTGGACGCGCTGTCGGTAAATTTCGGGGAAGCCTGCATTTCCTGTCCTTTCCGGTACCATTCGATGGCTTTGTCGTATTCCTGCCGCAGGGTATAGATATCACCCAGGGTAAGTGCCCGGCTCCATTCCTGATCTTCCATCGTCTCAAGTTCACGAAGCCGTGCTGCGGCTTCTTCCGTTTCTCCCGATGCCAGGGCGATCATATAGCGGTACATCGGAACACGGTAGGAGTGATCCATGTGCTTGAGTTTTTCCAGCCACTGCCTTGCTTCCGCAAGACGTCTGTCATCGATCAGGTTATCGAGAAGCCACATGAGGGAGCAGCGGTTATCCGGATGCTGCCGGCAGAAGTCGCTGAACCATTCGATCAGAGCATGGTGGTTGCGTACGCTCCAGTCCGGGATATAACTGCCCCAGGCATTTGCCAGTTCACTGACGGCGTCTCTGTCCCCGCCGGTCTTTTCTACAGCTTCTTTACCATGCTTTACAGCTGCCAGGCGATACTGGTCGGCCTGGTGATTATACAGAACAGCCAGCAGCAGTTCGGCCCGCCCGGCGTATTCCGGGTTCCCGGCCATGGTATCCAGCTGCTGTTCCAGCTGCCGCTCCTCGGCTTCGTCAAATAACCCGTGGCTGTAGATCCGGTTCTCGATGCGCTCCAGCTGCTGTTCCGGATCCATGGCAAACAGCTGATCGATCGTAACGCCGAAGAATACGGCGATCTCGGGCAGCATCTGCACGTCCGGCATAGTGGTGCCGCGCTCCCATTTGCTGACTGTCTGTGCCGTTACATGCAGAGCTGCGGCAAGGGCTTCCTGCGTGATGCCCCGGCTGTTCCGCAGGCGGTGGATCTCCTTTCCGATCTCCATCCCGGTCACCTCCTTTTCTGATATGACTTCATCGTATCAGAATAACAGAAGCGGAAAAAGCGACTGCCGCGTGAAAAGGCTCGCGCGGCAGTTGAATTTTCAGGTATGTTGCTGCTGATTCAGGAATATTGCTGCTGATTCAGACGTTTTGCTGTTGATGCTGGAGGCGGTACTCTCTTGGCCGTACGCCGTAGGTCCTGAAAAAGAGCCTGTGGAAATAGCTGGTGTTATCGTAGCCGACGGCGGCCGAGATATCATCGACAGTCAGCGGGGTATTCTGCAGAAGGTAGCAGGCCTGCGACATCCTCTTTTCCTGAAGGAGGGACTTGAATGTCTGTCCGGTCTGGCGCTTGATCAGCCTGCTCAAAGTATAGTTATCAATGCCGTTCAGTTCCGCGAACGCGGAAAGGGCGGCATTTTTGTATTCCGTGTCGATGTAGGCCAGCAGCTTTATCATAAGGTTCTGCTCATATGAAGCGCCCGATGCACGGATGAGGTCTGTGTGGTTGATCAGGTACAGAAAGAGCAGGCCCATGGCGGTCTGGGAGATCGTCCTGCGCTGCTGTTCCTGGTAGAACATGGTCCAGATCAGAGTTTCCATCAGATCCTGGACCGGCAGCAGATCCCCGGTCCGGAAATAGAGGAAGTTTTCGCCGCGGTCCACATCCGTCAGGCAGCTGATGATGAAATCCCTGAGGGCGCTTTCCTCTGACGAGATCATTTTGAAGGTGGTGTCAAAAAACTCGGGCCGGATCAGAAAATTGACCGCGATGTCGTTCTCCCCCGCGGGGAGGATCTCCTGTACCGCGTGCTGGTTCAGGAAAAGCAGGTCGCCTTCTTCCAGCGTTATCTGCCGGCCGTCTATGATATGTGTCGTCGTACCCCGGCACATATATATGAACTCAACGTAATTGTGAGTGTGCCTGGGAAAGTGTATGAAACGGACATGGGGCCGTATGTCGATCAGCCGCCCGTTCTGCAGGACTCTTGAAGCGTCTACTTCATCGGAAGGAGTCTTCCTGCCCTCAGGAGCATAATACAGAGAACGGTCGACCGTGGTCCGGCCGTTCAGGATGGCATGTTCTTCTTCGGTTATGACACTCAGCCGCTCGATGAGCTGTTCGTTCATAAAATGTCCTGCTGCCCGTTAATCGGCTGCTTCGCTTTCCGGTGCCGGCTTGTTTTTGATCCTGACGGCATTGCGGTTCTTCCACGCACCGGAGCGGTAATAGAACAGAAGCACCAGGCCGCCCAGGATGGCTGCGCCGCACATGCAGTAGAAGATCCCGCGGTAATCACCGGGAACGACCGCCAGCAGGTAAGTGCCGGGGATACGCAGGAGCACCGCGCCGATCATGATGGCGGCAGGGATCATTGCGTCGCCGGCGCCGCGGAGCAGGCCGGAATAGGTCTGCTGCAGGGCTGTGCCCCAGTAGCTGAATACCATGATGTACAGGCAGGTGACGCCGATGGATGTGACGTTTTCATCCGTAGTGAATATATGCATGAGCGGTTTGCCGAAGATGGCAATGACCACGGCAAGGAATACGGACAGCGCCAGGATGGTGATGGTCATCATCCGTACGCCCTGCTTGACTCTGTCGTCCTTGCCCGCGCCGACGTTCTGGCCCACGAAAGTGGTCAGGGTCTGGCTCAGTGAGTTGATGGGCATCATGGCGAACATATCCAGCTTTGTGACTATCGTCATGGCCGAGACCAGGTCTGCGCCGAAACCGTTGGCAAAACGCTGGATGATAAGGTTGCCTGCGGAAAGCGCGAGCTGCTGTACAGAGCTGGGGAGCCCTATGGAGAGGATGGGCCTGATTTTGGTAGTATCTACTTTCCAGTTCTTCAGTGAGAAGTCCAGGAACTCATGACGTGCGAGCCGCACCAGTACTACCGCGGCGGAAATAGCCTGCGCGATGGCAGTTGCCCAGGCCACGCCGGCTACATCCCAGTGGAAGGCCACAACGAAGATAAGGTCCAGGATTATATTGATCACGGAAGAAAGGATGACCATCATGGCAGGCCATTTGGAATCGCCCATGCCGCGCAGGACGAAGGATCCGACATAAAAATAGAACTGCCCCAGAAGGCCGATGAAACTGATCCGCAGATAGGTCACGGCATATCCCATGAGTTCCTCCGGGGTGTTTAAAAGCCGCAGGATCGCGGGACCGAGGGGCAGGCCCAGAGCTACCATAATGAGGGTAATGATGGTAGCCACCATGATCAGGGTGACGACGACTTTATTCAGCTCCTTATAATCTTTCGCGCCGAAATACTGCGAGACGACTACGCCGGCACCGACGTTCATGCCCATCATGAGAGCATAGAAGACAATCATGATATTGCCGCAGGAACCAACGGCGCCGAGGGCGTGGGCGCTGACGAACCGTCCGACGACGATGGAGTCAACTACGTTGTAAAGCTGTGAAAAAACGCTGGAAAGCAGGACCGGTACGGCGAAGATCATCATCTTCTTCATGATGCTGCCGGTGGTCATGTCCTGGTTGTTTGCGGATACGGATCTGGAATCTGCCATGGGTCTCTCCTGTTGTAAACAGCTGTCTTCTTTTACCGGTTCTTCAGATATACAAAGTTGTTATACAGCAAAGTATGTTTTGAATCAAATTCTATCTCTTTGTGATGGTGCGCAAAATACCAGTGTTCGAACTCGGCTGTGTCGTTGATCTCGTCGAAATAGCGGCTGAGCGGATAGCCCCGCGCTCTGCCGTAAAGCAGTCTTACGTAGGCGGTCGGCATGTCGTGGGTAACGATCAGGTCGACGCGGTTCCCAAGCCTCGCGAGCGTCTCCCGGCCGTGCGCGTACTCCTCTTCGGTCGGCAGCTCCTGCGGCCACCAGCTGAGGCCCGGTGTCCGGAACTGCTTATCCATCGAGAACGCCCCTCCGAACGTGAAGACGGTATATCCGCAGATTTCGTATGCCTCTCCGCGCATCAGGTGGATGATATCAGGCCGGATGAAATGCACCTTTCCGCCGTGCCACTCCTTTATTTCATACGCGTTCAGCGCATCGAAATTCTCGTGATTGCCGTCGACGAACAGGATCGTGACCGGCAGGTCCGAAAGCGCATCCAGATCCGGGTCGTCCCTCTCATCCCCGCGCCATACATAGCCGAAATCACCGGCGATCAGGATATAATCCTCCTTCGTAAGCCCGGTATAATCGAATTTATCCCTGTTCAGACGCCGCCCGTCAAAAGTATTGTGCGTGTCTCCGGTAATGATCAGCATGCTTTTCTTCCGTCCGTTCTGTTCATCGGCTGCCGTATGGCTCCACTGTCAGGATACCATACTTGTTATGGAAACGTATGGTGAAGTATCATCTATGCAAACAGGAACAACAAGTGTGCGGCCGGTAAACGATTCTGCGGACTCGGAGCCTGGCCGGAGCCGGGATCAAAGCCGGAATCACAGTTGTGCGGCCGGTGTAAAGGGGGGCTGTCATGGACATAAATAAGTTGTCGGACGTATATGCGGTCCGCCTGCTGACGGAGGCGGATATCCACGGGATCTACGCGCTCTGCAGGCAGAATCCGCTGTATTACCGGCATTGCCCGCCTTTTGTGACCGAAGAAGGCATCCGGCAGGATATGGAAGCTTTGCCGCCGGGCAAGGCGCCGGAGGACAAATTCTATATCGGATGGTTTGATAAAGATAAGCTGGTCGCCGTGATGGACCTCATCCGGGCTTATCCGGATGAAAAGACCTGGTTCATCGGCTTCTTCATGACGGATGTTTCTATCCAGGGAAAGGGCGTCGGCAGCAGGATCATTGAGGATCTTTGCAAAGTGCTGGCAGATGACGGTGCGGAGCACCTGCGCCTCTGCTGGGTGGACGGCAATCCCCAGGCGGAGCATTTCTGGCATAAGAACGCGTTTATGGAGACTGGGGCCACGTCAAAAACAAAGGACTATACTGTCATCATCGCCCAGAGGGATCTTAAGGCAGACAGCGAAGACAGGACAGGAGGACAGAATCATGGCGTTTGATTATAAGAAAGAATACAAAGAGTTCTATATGCCTAAGGACAGGCCGTCCATCGTGACGGTACCGCCCATGAATTATATCGCTGTCCGCGGGAAAGGCGACCCCAACGCGGAAGACGGCGAATACAAAGCTTCCATCGGACTGCTTTACGGTATCGCCTTTACGATCAAAATGAGCAAAAAGGCCGGCCATGAGATCGACGGCTACTTTGATTATGTGGTCCCTCCAATGGAGGGCTTCTGGTGGCAGGACGGCATTGAAGGTGTTGACTATGCACATAAAGAGTCGTTCCAATGGATCTCCGTGATCCGTCTGCCGGATTTCGTAACGGAGGCGGACTTTGACTGGGCGGTCAAAGAAGCCGGAAGGAAAAAGAAAGCGGACTTCTCCGCCGTGGAATTCTTCCGTTATGACGAAGGACTCTGTGTGCAGTGCATGCACATCGGCCCCTATGACGACGAGCCGGCCACCGTTGCGCTGATGGACGCCTATATTTCGGAACAGGGATACGAAACGGATCTTGCCGGCGGCAGGTACCATCATGAGATCTACCTGAGCGACGCCAGGAAAACTGCCCCGGAGAAGCTGAAGACCGTCATCCGGCATCCTATCAGGAGAAAGGAAGATAAATAAAGCGATTCCCTTGTTGACAAGTGCACTTGGCAATGATATGCTGTGAACATGCCAAGTAAACTTGGCAACAGTATTCTGTCAATAAGCCAGGCAGATCCGGTAATGACATTCTGTCGATATGCCGGGCAGACCCGGCAAAACAGGAGGGATCGATTATGGAAAGAGATGATATCCTGGCCATGAGCCGTCAGGAAAACCACGGGCAGGACATTGCGGAGATCGAGGTGTCCAGGATGAGCATGCAGCTCGGATGGATCACCGCAGTATGTCTGCTGGCAGCAGTTAGTGTCGTCGACGCGATCGTATTCGGACGGGTGAACAATGAAGTGTTCTTTGCCGTCATGGCTTCCTTGTCAGTAGTGTTCTTTGCTAAATACCTGAAACTTCGCAAAAAGCACGAACTGTATATCGCGATCATTTATGCGGTCGCTGCAGTGCTGTTCTTTATTGCATGGGTCCTCCAGCTGGCCGGATTGTAAGGTGGCGCGGCATGAATGAACAGCTGATACTGAAGAACAGGCTCAAGGAGATCCGCGCCGAAAAAGGACTGTCCCAATCCGGACTGGCGGAACTGGTGGGCGTATCCCGCAACACGATCAGCTCTATCGAGACCGGACAGTTCAGCCCGACCGCGAAGCTGGCGCTGATCCTTTGCATCGCGCTCGATAAAAGATTTGAGGATGTATTTTACTTCTGATGAATGAACGTATACATACGACCCGGTGCGGCGATATTCATTACTGGGTAAATAAAGAAGCCAAGCAGGCTGCGCCGCAGCTTGTTTTCCTGCCCGGCCTGACCGCGGATCACAGGCTGTTCGACCGGCAGATCGAATACTTCGAAGGCCGCTTCCCCGTCCTGGTCTGGGACGCGCCGGGACATGCCGCATCCTGGCCCTTTGAATTCGACTTCGATCTGATGGACAAGGCAAAGTGGCTGGATGAGATACTGGCCGCGGAAGGCTTTGAAGAGCCGGTCATCATCGGCCAGTCCATGGGCGGCTATGTGGGACAGTCATACGCGCAGCTCTTCCCGGAGAAGCTGAAAGGCTTTGTTTCCATCGATTCCGCGCCGCTGCAGCGGGAATATGTCACAGCTGCGGAGATATGGCTTCTGAAAAAGATGGAACCCGTATACCGCTATTATCCGTGGAAGTCCCTTCTGAAGACCGGAACGAACGGCGTAGCCACTTCGGAATACGGCAGAAAGCTCATGCACGATATCATGATGGTATACGACGGGGATCAGGACCGGTATGCCAGGCTCTCCGGACACGGATTCCGGATGCTGGCAGAGGCAATGGAAGCGGATCTTCCCTATGAGATCAGGTGCCCCGCGCTTCTCATCTGCGGGGAGAAGGACCGGGCAGGCTCCTGTAAACGCTACAGCAGGGCATGGCATAAAAAGTCAGGGATCCCTCTTGAATGGATCGAGGGGGCCGGCCATAATTCCAACACCGATGCGCCGGAAAAGGTCAACCGGCTGATCGAAAAGCTGGTCTTGGAAGTGCAGAAAGCCTGAAGGTATACCTTGCAGGTTATGAAAACGGACGGGAGACCCCGTCCGTTTTTGCGTATGGCCTTCACCCGGCCTTTCACACATGCTCTTAATACCTTATTATCCCTTCCTGGAGCTGGTTTGATACATATCAATTTCCTGTCATGAGTGAAAAGTATGAAAAACCCCGGCTTCCGAGCCTGGAAGCCGGGGTTGCTTGCATCCAACCGGACTTACTCTACACCGCCAGGTAATTCACGCCGGCTTCGTCCAGCATATGGCGGTGCTCCTCCGAGAGCTCCCTGCCCGTGATCAGGAGGTCGATCTCCGTGATGCGGCAGATCGAGACGAAGGCGACCATGTCAAATTTGGAGTGGTCGCAGAGAATGACGGACTGGCGGGAATTCCTGATCATGGCCTTGTTGGTCTGCAGTTCTTCCACCGAGAAGTTCATGTAGCCGATCTCTTTGTCCACGGCGTCGATACCCAGGAAGCACCTGTCCGCGTGCATCTGTTCGATGAACTGTCCCGTAAAGTACCCGTTCAGGGAATAGTGGTTCTTGCGGAGGGATCCGCCGAGGACGGTCAGGTTGACGTTCGGGTACTCGGCAAGGACCATTGCGGACATAAGGTCGTTTGTCGAGATGTATAACGGGTTTATATCATTCAGCAGTTTGGAAAGTTCACAGACGGTCGTACCGCTGCCCAGGAGCAGGGTCTCGTTTTCGTGGATCAATTCGTATGCAGCCCTTGCGATGCGCTGCTTCTCATCCAGGTAAAGGTCCTGGCGAACGACGAATGCCGGCTCCGGGCCTTCGGAGGCAACTATGGGCGGGGCGGCGGAAGAGGCGCCGCCGCGGATCCGGATGATCCGCCCGTCTTCCTCCATCTCGCTCATATCCCTGCGGATGGTGGAGCGGGAACTGTCGGTCAGTATCATGGCTTCTTCCATACTGATGAAGTTCCTGGTCTTTAATTCTCTTGCTATCAGATCCTGTCGCTGCTGTTTCAGCATGATCAAACCTCACTGTCTGAATATCCGATTGTTCATGAAACAGTTCTGATGTGTTCATAATACACCACGATTTGCGTCAAATCAAGCCATTTGATGGTCGGCCAAAAGAAAACCGGGCGCCGGAAAACCAGGATTTTATACAAATAAGATACGTATAAGTGCTTGCAGACCTTTTCTGGATGAACGATATGTAACAATTATGCGCCAAATGTTGTTCTTTATGAGCCATAATAGTTCAGAAAACGATCCGAAATTGCCTCGTGAAGCTCACAATAAACAAAAAGCGGCAAAATAATTGTGCAATTTAGCGAATTTTACGGGCAATTATCTGCAAACATTGACTTTATTGACCAATTTTCCTTAAAATAGAAATAGCTGATTATGGCTCATTATGAGATCAATGAAGTGTTCATATAAGTTCTAAAATTGTTTTTTTGATGTTTATTCAGGAAAGAAGGGAGGAAGCAGTATGGATCCAATCGTAGTGAGGAAGGACGAGGCCAGGACTTTTTATGAGGGACCGGAACTCTGCAGGGAATATCATGTGACCGAAAAGATCACATTCGGTTCCTCGACACTGCAGCCCGGCGAGACCGGCGATATTGACCTTGGCCATCCGGCATCACATGAAGTTTTTTATGTAGCAAAGGGCAGCGTGACGATGTTCGTAAAGGAGACGGGCGCGAAGTTCAAACTTTATGAGCAGGACACCATCCTTATGCCGGAAGGCGTATCCCACACACTGATCAACGACGGCGACGTAGAAGCTGTCATCACCTGGAGCAAGGCTCCCAGTGAACTTTGATCCAATCGAATCGGTAAAAAAGGTTTTATCCAGGAGGAAATAATGGACAGGAATAAAAGATTTGAAGGAAAGATCGCTGTTATCACGGGCGGCGCGTCAGGACTGGGCAAATGCAGTGCCATGACACTGGCGGCGGAAGGCGCAGTGGCATGCATTTTCGACCTTGACGAAGTCAAAGGCCCCGAAGCTGTCAAAGAGATCGAGGCAGCAGGCGGAAAGGCCGAATTCTTCAAGTGCAATATTACGGAAGAAGCGGAAGTAAAGGCAGCCTATGAAGGCGTCGTGGCCAAGTACGGCAGCGTCGACCTGCTTCACGCGAATGCCGGTATCATCGATATCCCGAGATACATCCACGAGATGAGCTTTGAGCAGTGGTACAGGGTCATCAACATCAACCTCAACGGCATGTGGCTGGCAGCCAAATACGCGATCACACAGATGCTGAAGCAGGACGGCGGCGTTATCGTCTTCACCGGCTCCAACTGGGCAAATGTCTGCGATCCCGGCTTCACGAGCTATGCCGCTTCCAAGGCAGCCGTCGTCAACCTGGGCAGGAACCTGGCCCTCGACTACGCGAAAGACAATATCAGGGTCAACGTCGTATGCCCCGGCAATATGATGACACCGCTTCTTGAGAGACAGCTTTCCACAGAAGAAGATCCGGAAGCCACCCTGGAGGCTATGGGACAGATCTCACAGCCGCAGGAGATCGCGAATCTTGTCGCGTTCCTGTTAAGCGACGAAGCTTCCGCAATGAAGGGCTCAGCCGTAACGATCGACCAGGGCGAGACCCTCGGATATCGTCCGGGCCTCCGTGTAACCAAAAAATAATGGCAGGATCCTGCCGTTCGGGATGCCCCGGCAGTCCGGTGAGTCCGGTGACTGCGCGGGGCGCCCGGTTTAGACACTGTTTGGGAAACAGCGAGGGAACCGTATATGAGAATCAGTAAAAATAAAGGCTTTAACCTCTGGACATTACCCGCGATCATTCTTACGGCATTTGTATCATTCCTTCCTTTTCTTATCATGATCTACAACAGTATGTTTGATAAGAGTTATACGAAGATCTCGGCAGGTAAGTTCATTGGATTTGCAAACTACAGGCAGGCGATAGCGGACCCGCAGTTCACAGGCGCGATCCTTAATACGATCAAGATCATCGTCGTCGCGCTCCCGGTGGAGTTCATAGCAGGCCTGTTCGTTGCGGTACTGGTATCGCAGCATATGAAATTAAGAAAGTTCGTGGTTCCGATCATCATCATCCCCATGATCATCGCCCCTACCGTCGTAGGTCTTATCTGGGGTCTTAACCTGAACCCGAACTACGGCCCGGTCGGTATTCTCTTAAGGAATATGGGAGTTGCTCCCGAGGGCCTTCTGGCAACTGAAAAAACAGCGCTTGGCACGATCATCGGCATCGATATCTGGCAGTGGACGCCTTTCATGTTCCTGCTGTTCCTCGCCGGCCTCTGCGGACTTCCGTCAGCACCGCTGGAAGCGGCGGCAGTGGACGGGGCGTCGAGCTGGCAGGTCTTCAAGCGGATCACGCTCCCCGGCCTGAAGCCGATCTTCATCACAGCCTTCCTGCTCAGGTTCACAGACGTATACAAGATCTTCGACGTGATCTGGATCACCACCGTCGGCGGTCCCGGCAACTCGACAGAATCCATGTCGACCTTCGGCTACCGTGTCAACTTCCTGTACTGGCACATCGGCTACGGCGCCGCGGTCGTCATGATCATCTATCTGATCAGTGAACTTGCATCGACGATCTTCTTCAATCTTACCTCCGGTAAGAAGATAGAGAACGTCATTTAAAAGGAGGCATGTATGGTACAGAAAAAAACCAACCTGGGAAGGGTCTGGGGCGTCATCGCGATCATCATTATCATCATTGCATGCCTGATATCCCTGGTACCGTATCTCTGGACCGCGCTTTCCGGTTTCAAGTACAGGACGGATATCCTTTCCACGACCCCGAAACTGATCTTTAAACCTACACTGGAAAACTTCCCTGAAGCCTTTTTCCACAGCGGGTTCATTAAATACCTGAGGAACTCCGTCGTCGTCGCGGTGTGCACCACAGTCCTTTGCATGCTCGTCGGCGTACCCTGTTCCTACGCGTTCAGCCGTTTCTACATCGCAGGCAAGAAGCAGCTCTATTTCTTCTTCCTGACCACCAGGATGGCGCCCGGCGTTGCCGTGGCTCTGCCCCTTTACCTGATCTTCAGTAAGATCGGTATCCTCGGCACCATCCCCGCGGTTATCCTGGCGCACTGTACGTTCATAGCTTCGTTCGTCATCTACGTTATGAGGACGTTCTTCGACGATATCCCGAGAGAGCTGGACAACGCGGCGCTGGTCGACGGCTACAGCGAGTGGGGCGCTTTCTGGCACGTTATCATCCCCATCGTTACACCAGGTATCGCGTCCACCGCGCTTCTTTCATTCATCTTCTCATGGAATGAAATGATGTTCGCCCTGATCCTCGGCGGCGCAAACGCAAAGACGCTTCCGGCTGCGTTCACGGGCCTTGTAACACCGCACGGTACATTCTGGGGCCAGCTGTGCGCCGCTGCGTTCGTTGTTACGCTGCCTATCATTATCCTCGCCGCATTCCTGCAGAAATACCTGATCAGAGGTCTTTCCATGGGCGCGGTCAAGGGCTGATAAGGAGGTAAAGGCGACGATATGAAGACTGGATTTAAAGAAAAAATAAGCACCTTTCTCTTTGGAGCAGAAGGGATCAACAAGGGCGACTGTTTCACCTATACCTATGAGAGTATCCTCTGGGGGCTGTTGATCTGGTTTGCGACCCTGGACAGGGCAGGCGTTCCGCTTTTCGTTTTCTTCATCCTCTGGGCACTCCTCATGGCATGGATGTGGGGCACCTATTTCAAGGTAAAGAAGGCGGAAGAAAAAGAGGACGCTGGATCTGAGGTGAAGTAAGGAGATTACGTATGGCATCAGTAACACTGAAACATATCGGAAAAGTATATGGCGGAAAGGTCGAGGCCGTTAAGGACCTCAACCTGGAAATCAAGGACGGCGAATTCATGTGTATCCTGGGGCCCTCCGGCTGCGGCAAGTCCACGACCATGAGAATGGTGGCGGGGCTTGAGCAGATCACCTCCGGTGATTTGTATATCGGGGATCAGAGAGTAAACGACATGAGCCCCAGTGAAAGAGATATCGCCATGTCCTTCGAAAACTACGCGCTCTATCCTGATATGACGATCTATCAGAATATCGCGTTCCCTCTTGAGATCAGGAAAGTGCCGAAGGAAGAGATCAACGAAAAGGTCATGAACGTGGCCAAACTTCTCAATATCCAGGACATGCTGGACCTTGTGGCCAAGGATCTCTCCGGCGGCGTGCAGCAGCGCGTCAGCGTGGCCAGGGCCCTGGTCAGGAACCCGAAAGTCCTGATCCTGGACGAACCGATCAGCCACCTGGAAGAGGAACTGAAGGCGAAGATGAGAGAAGAGCTGAGAAGGCTTCTCCACAACCTTCATATTACAACTTTATATGTTACCCATGACCAGATCGAAGCGATGGTCATGGCTGACAGGATCGCTGTTATGAAGAAATCCCTTCTGCAGCAGGTCGATACACCCGACAGGATCTATTCCAATCCGGTGAATGTTTTCGTCGCGGGCTTCATCGGCGAGCCGCCCATGAACTTCGTCACCTGCCGCTTCAACGCGGAGAAAAAGGCGCTGGAGTTCGACGACGTCGTCCTTCCCGTTGAGGAGGAGACAGCCGCGAAGCTGACGGCAAAGAACGTCACCGACGTTATCGTCGGGATCCGCGATACGCATATCGAGGTCTCCATGACACCGAAGGAAGGATATGTCGAAACGGATATTACCTACATCGAACCCAGAAACGAGGAGATGCTCCTGACGCTCCAGATCGGGTCCTACTCCCTTCTGGCCACCACCAAAGCCGACTATTCGGCCGAGGCAGGAATGAAAGCTTATATCAGGCTGGAATACAACCGCTGCAATTTCTTCGATCCTGAATCAGAAATGAACATTTTTGTAGGAGAATGATATGGGAACAACGATAAGACTGGAAAAAGTTGTTAAGAAATTCGGCAGGAAGGAAGTTATTCACAGCATCGACCTTGAGACCAGGGAAGGCGAATTTTCATTCCTGCTGGGCCCGTCAGGCGCAGGTAAAACAACGATCCTCAACCTTATTTCAGGCGTTGTTCCCCTGACTGCCGGCAATATCTACATCGGCGACAAGCTGGTCAACGACATGAAGCCGATGGACAGGAACGTCGCCATCGCGTTCGAATCCTACGCACTGTATCCGGACAAGACCGTTTTCGAGAACATGGTGTTCCCGCTGAACGCCCCGATCCGGAAAAAGGAGCTGACGGATGAACAGAAGAAGGCAAGAGTCCAGGAATTTGCGGAACTTCTGCAGATCTCCGATCTGCTGGACCGTTATCCGAGGGAGCTCTCGGGCGGCCAGAGACAGCGTGTGGCCCTGGGCCGTACGCTGGTCAGGACACCGTCCATCTATCTTCTGGACGAACCGATCGCCCATCTGGACGCGAAGCTCCGCCACCAGATGCGTTCCGAACTGAAAAAACTCCAGATCAAACTGGGGATCCCGTTCATCTGTACTTCGCCCGACCAGGCGGAAGCCGTGGCCATGGCCGACAGGATCTTCCTTCTGAACGAAGGCCGGATCGAACAGGAAGGCTCTTCCAGGGAACTTTACCTGACGCCGAAGAACGAATTCGTGGCGCTGATGCTGGGCGAGCCCAAGATGAACATCACAAAGATGGAGATGCAGGAGCAGAACGGACAGATCCTGTTCTCCAACAAGGACGTCACACTGAAGGCCCCGGCCGGGATCGCGAAGGCGATGGCCGGAAAGAACCTTCCGAAGGTGCTGGATCTCGGTATCAGGCCGACAGACCTCAAGGTCAGCTTTAAAGAGATCGAAGGCTATGATGAATATATGGTCGATTTCTACCAGATCATCGGTGAAAAATTCATCATCACCTGCATCAAGGGAGATACCAGGCTGGTCGTCGAATGCAGAAGGGCGCTCGGCGAGACGATCGAACTGGGACAGAAGGTATTCCTGAAGTGGGATACCGAGAATTTCTATTTCTTCGACAGCGAGACAAAGAACGCCCTTTAAGCTGTCGGTACACGATCAACATGCTCCGCGGATGGGGCTTTTGATAGTAAACAAATAATTAAAGGAGGAAAAGAAATGTTGAAAAGAATCGTGGCTTTTGTACTCAGCAGCATCATGATCCTTTCGCTGACTGCATGCGGCGGCGGTGCTGCAGGCGGCGGGGCTGCAGGCGGCGGGGCTTCAGGCTCCAAGCTTGACCAGATCACATTCACGGATGGCAAGTGGAACCTGGCTGAAGCTGCTGCACCCTGGAAGGGAGAGACCCTTCACTTCATCGGTGAAGCTCTTCCCCCTCTGCAGGCTCTGCAGGACCTGGCTCCCAAGTTCACTGAGATCACAGGCGTAAACGTCCAGATCGAAATGTACGGCCAGGAAGAAGTTAACCAGAAGACGACGGCAGACTTCGTCGGCGGCACGGCGATCTATGACATGGTCCTTGGCCCTCACAGACAGATGGGCACCTATGTTGAGAACGACTGGCTGCTGCCCCTGAACGATTTCCTTGAGAACGAAAAGTTAAGAGATCCCGATTTCGACCTTAAGGGCGACGGCGTTCTGGACCAGAGATGGTGGCAGGAATGCTGCTGGTACAACGGACAGCTCTATGCATTCCCGTTCGACTTCATCGCCATGTACACATGGTACAGATATGACTATTTCGAGAATCCGATCGAGCAGGAAAACTTCAAGGCGAAATACGGCTATGACCTTCCGAGCCCGCCTGTAACCACAGACGAAGTACGTGACGTAGCGGAATTCTTCACAAGAAAGAAAGGCGAACTCCTTTGCGGCGAGCCTCTTCAGGACGACCTGTATGGCATTACTCTGATGGGCAAGAGACACGTCTCCACATGGTATGACATCCTCAATGTCCTCTATGTATTCGGCGCAAGAGAGATCGAAGCCAATGAAGGCCATGAATACGGCACGATCGCGATCAATTCCGACAAGGCCGTGGAAGCAGTCAACTGGTACAAAGAAATGACTCAGTTCTGCCCTCCCGGAATCCTGCAGACAGACTGGGATTCTTCCCAGGCTAACATGCAGCAGGGCATCACAGTCATGGGCTGGGAATGGGACGACGCGACAGGCGCTGTTGAAAATCCCGATGAGTCCGTGGCAGCAGGCAAGATCGCCTATACAGGTCTTCCGATCGCTCCCGGCGGCGTCAAGGCAGTCGGTATCGAAGGCTGGAACTACCTGATCCCGAAGAACTCCAAACATGCTGAGATCGCATGGCTGTTCCTGCAGTGGGCTATGAACAACGAAGTCCAGAAAGAGCAGATGTTCGAAGGCGGCGAGTCCGGTGTTACCGCAGTTTATGATGATCCCGAAGTACAGGCTATCCCTTATGTTCCTACCGCTGTTTATCTGAAGACCGGCGGCAAGAAGGTCATCAGCGTACGTGAACCCGGTGCTGACAACGGTATCGGCGTTCCCCAGGCTTACATCGACGCGATCAACCCCGCAACCGGCGACACTTCCGTCACCACATTCAGTAAGCCCAGATTCCCCGAACAGCAGGAGATCGTAGATGCCATCCTTCTGACGACATCCAAGATCCTGTCGGGTGAAATGGAGACCAAGCCCGCTCTTGACGAGTGCGCAGAGAAATTCAAAGAGATCCTTGGCGACAAGGTACAGTAATTCATTCAGAATCTATTTTCCGGGAGTCACGGGATAGCAAATATCCCGTGACTCCATAATAAAAGAAAATTTTTCAGGAGACGTTTTTTTAATGTACGGCTTTTGGTTCAAAAAGACCATCTTCTACGGATGGGACCACATACTCGGACTCTTTCTGGCCAATGTCATTTACCTTGCGCTTATGGGGTCCTGCCTGTTGTGGATCTATCTCCATACGAAGGAGGTCATAGGACTGCCGGCGGAGCTTCTGCTGACTGTCGCGAGCATACTGGTGTGTTCCTTTTACACCATGGTGATCGCGCATTACGCGTCGAAGATCAACGACGGGGCCGCGAAGGGCCGGGCGCTTGAAGGCGCCGTGAACACGGTCAGGTCCCATATTCCGCATATCCTCCTGCATGCTTTCATTACTACGGTCATCGTCGTGAATATCATTTACGCCATACCGTTCTATATGGAGTCGCAGGGATTCGCAGGTCCCATGATGGCGTTTGTAGGACTGTTCCTTTCGATCTTTCTGATCGCGAATTTCAAGTACTATCTTCCCCTGTGCCTCATGAGGCCGGAAGAAGGAGTCGTTGATATCGTGAAATACAGTTTTGCATATGCCCTGGACAATAAAGGCGTTACATTTGTGCTGCTGCTCCGGAGCGCCGCGGATCTTCTGATCTCGGTGCCCTTTGCGGGAATCATTCCGGGGTTCGCGGGGATCCTCGTCTCGGACACCTGCGCGACGGACCTTCTCAACAGGCGCTATCTTCTGGCGGAAGAGAAGGATACGGACAAGAGCGCGGTGACCTGGGACGCGACACTGGATACCCTGGGCGGCGAAAGGGCGCGCGTGGAGAAACGGCGCTTCTTAAGCCTGCTATTCCCGGGAAGATAAGAAAATAAGCCTGTGGCTTATTTTTGCCTGCGGCTTATTTCACAGCCGGGAGCAAAAAGCAAAAAACCGAATCGTTATCAGGGAGAAACAATATGGCAGAATACCTTTTAGGAATTGATATGGGAACGACCTCCATGAAGGCTGCTGTTTATGATACCAAAGGACAGCTGATGAAGTCGGCGGTTGTCGAATATGATCTGATCACACCGTCTACCGTGATCGTAGAGGAAAAACCCGAAGTTTATATGGATGCCATTGTCGCGTGCATGAACCGTATCCGTGAAAAAGGCTTTACGGATACGGCAAACGTTACGACGGTATCGTTCTCCGTACAGGGCGAGACTTTCTTCGTGCTGGATGAAGACTGCAAGCCCTTAAGAAATGCGATCGTATGGATGGATAACCGCGCGGATACCCAGGCGGTCGAACTCCGCGAGCATTTCGGAAATGAAAAATGCTACGAGATCACAGGCCAGGTCTCCTTTGAAGCATGCTGGCCGGCGGCCAAACTCCTCTGGATCAAACAGAACGAGCCGGAGATCTGGGGCAAGGTCCGCCATATCCTGCTGCTGGAAGGCTACATTATTTACCTGCTGACCGGCAAATTCGTGGATGAAGGATCGCTCCTGACCTCCACGGAGTGGTGGGATATCCGTACCAAGAAGTACTGGCCGGAGATGCTGGAATACCTCGGCGTGGACGAGGCATGGCTGCCGGAGATCAAAGAGTCCGGCGAACCCGTCGGAAAAGTGCTCCCGGATATGGCCGAACTTCTGGGCATCTCCAAAGACGCCACCATCTGCACGGGCTGCCTTGACCAGGCGGCGGGCGCCATCGGCGTAGGCAACATCCGTCCCGGTATCTTCTCGGAGAATATCGGCGCGGCTCTTGCGATCTGCGTTCCCACGGCCAAGCTTACCTATGACCCCAACAGGCTGATGCCTGTCCATTATTTCGCGGTCCCCGACACCTATATGATGCACACCTTCACCACCGGCGGTATGTTCCTGCGCTGGTTCCGTGACGGCTTCTGCCAGGACGAGATCGCAATGGAAAAACTGACCGGCATCGACAGTTATGACCTGATGAACAAGGAAGTCGAACAGGTCGCGCCCGGTGCGGACGGACTCATCGCGCTGCCTCATCTCCAGGGATCGATGGCACCCGATGTGAACCTGAACGCCAAGGCTGTCTTCTACGGAGCGACCCTGACCCATAAGAAACCGCACTTCATCCGTGCGATCATGGAGTCCCTCGGCTACATCATCAGCCGCAACCTCGAAGCCATCGAAGGAATGGGGCTGGAAGTCGAACAGATCAGGACCATGGGCGGCGGCTCCAAGTCCGAGATCTGGAACCAGATCAAGGCGGATATCACCGGCAAGACCCTGAACGTCACGTATTCGTCCCAGGATACGGCCTGCCTCGGCGCGGCAATCCTCGCGGGCAATGCGGCCGGCGTTTTCGAATCGATCGAGAGTGCCGTTGAGAACATGATCCAGATCAGGAAATCCTATGTTCCCAACGAAAAGAACCATCAGATGTACCTGAAGCAGTATAAGAAATACAATATGCTGTTCAAGGCGCTGACAGAGCTTTTCGAAGAAGACGCGAAAAACCCTGTCGACGCGGAGTGACCAGTTAGGAGGAGGATTAATAATTATGGCTAATATTCCTGAACTCATCGTTATGCTCACACATAACGACAGAACGGTTGAGGATGCGATCGAGGTTTTCGAAGGAGCAAAGGATTCCAAGGCGAAGTTCTGGGGATTTAAGGAAGTCGGTATCCCCGAGGACCAGATGATCGATCTTGTCAAGCGTATGAAGGCGGCAGGCAAGACCACTTTCCTCGAAGTAGTCGACTACACCGAGGAAGGCTGTATCGCGGGCGCGGAATGCGCGGTAAAATGCGGTTTCGATATCCTTATGGGAACCATGTATTTTGATTCGGTCAAAGAGATCGCGGAAAAGGCCGGAATCAAGTACATGCCTTTCGTCGGCCAGATCTCGGGCCGTCCCTCCATCCTTGAAGGAACGATCGAAGGCATGATCGACGAGGCCAACAACCTCGTGGACACCAAGGGCATCAAGGGCTTTGACCTGCTCGGATACCGCTACACCGGCGACGCCGTCAAACTGAACGCGGAATTCGTAAAGAACGTCCGCGGCGATGTCTGCCTTGCCGGTTCGGTCGCCAGCACACAGCGCCTTGACGAAGTCAAGGCGACAGGCGCATGGGCATTCACCATCGGCGGCGCGTTCTTCGAGAACAAGTTCCCCGGGAATACCTTTGGCGAACAGATCGACTTCGTCGTCGATTACATGAACAAATAAGCAGAACAAAGCAGAACAAATTCGCAGCAGCGATACGTGATGGCCGCGGGTGCCGCGCTTCCCAGAGAAGGCAGGTACCCGCGGTTTTCTGTGTATTCTCTGTATAACGGAAAGGAAGTAAAATAGTAGGACCGGGACAGAAATTTTACCGCGCACGACGCCGGGAAACTATGCCGGAAGGAAGGGAAGAGGGAATTGTATCCGCCAGTACATGAAAGACCGCCGGAAGCGTATGGCTTTGAACGGCTCGACATGCTGTGGGAACGGTATCCGCAGTACCATACGATGACGACCTTCTCCACGATGGACGCGCTGCTTGAAGAGCACGAATCCTGGCTGGAGGAGTTCGAAGAGATGCGGGAAGAGTACGATTCCAATCAGTACGACCGCTTTCTGGTGCAGCTGTCCTGGTCGGACCTTCCCTATCGTTATGCCGCGAAGGATATGATCCGGGCGGCGGGACCGCTTGCGGCCAATCCTTATGTGGAAGCCTTCATGGCCCAGTTCGCCGGCTTTGATACGGACCGCAAAGCCTGCTTCCTTTTCCCGGAGAGCGTCGTTTCCCAGTTTTTTGTGATACTGGAAGTGTGCAAAAAGGCGGAAGTCTTCCGGCCTGTCAGAAATCTTTTCCCGGACGAGGAGAAAACACATTACTTCGCCGTTTTCGACAAGCAGGATATGGAATCGGTCCTTCTTATGTTCCACCTTCTGTACACAAATGTGTCGGAAGACCTGTACGGCGGCTATTCCCTCTACGACTACTCCCTGCCGTGGTACCAGACCCATCTGCAGGAGAACGGGACCGTCCTGAGATCCCCATACCTGCCCGACCGGATCGCGAAATACCAGGGCGGCCTGCCGTATTATTACAATCCGGTGAAGACTGTATACGTCAGAAGAAACATAGGCTACATCCTGGAGAAAGGCTACTTCGCTTCGGAACTGGAGTTTTTCCGCAGCCTGACAGAGGTCATCATGCCGTTCTTCCAGTGGTGGTACACGGACCTTTCGCTGTATGAGGAAAAGGACGGGCTTAAGACAGACTGGCGGCTGGAGAGGACCAGGATCCGGACGAGGCTCACCGACGAAGGGATCATCCGGCCGAAATGGAAGCACGAACTGACGCTGTTCAAGGCCGTGCGGAGACTTTATCCGGATACGCTCTGCCAGTATCGCCCGGAATGGCTCGGCCGGCAGAGCCTGGATATCTATATCCCCTCACTGCGGACGGCCATCGAATACCAGGGGATCCAGCACTATATGCCCGTGGAATTCTTCGGCGGGGAGGAAGCCCTCATCCAGCGTAAGGAGCTGGACAGGCAGAAAAAACAGCTGTGCGAAGACAACGGCGTAAGGCTTGTCGAATGGCCCTATGATACAGAGCCCGATGCCGGGAATATCAGGAAAATGCTGGGCTGATAAACGGTATTTGCATCAGAAAATTGCCGTGGCAGCGGACCGCATTTGCATCAGGAAAATGCCGGGGCAGCGCGGCCAACCGTTCCGACAGGCCCGCTTCCTTCCTGGCGGTCGGACTGCCGTAATACAGGTAATATCTTAATGACGGACCTGCGGTCGTAAAAGCAGTTCCGGACTAAAAAACAGGACAGGCTTACGGCATAGATAACATCATAAATAACGGATAATAGGTTGAATTATACCTATTATCCGTTTATTATTTTTTTAGGAGGATAAGGGGGATGACCATAAATACAAATTCTATCGTCAGTATAACGGAAGCGAACCAGAACTTTTCAAGGGCCGCGAAAATGGCTGAGCAGAAGGGGCATATTGTCGTGTTCAAAAACAACAGGCCCAAACTGCTCGTGATCGACCTCGATAAGGAACCGCAGATCGAGATGTCGGAGGATGAAAAACTGGAATTCGTGGCCGCAAGGATCCTCCGGGAACACCGTGCCGCATTTGAGGAGCTTGCCAGATGATCCGTTTTACCAGGGAAAAAGTACTGCTGCTTCACCAGATCATGGGAGAAGCCACCGGCGGGGCTGTGGGCGTCAGGGATGAGGGACTGCTGGATTCAGCCCTGGAGAGCATATACGCGGGCTTTGACGGTAAGGAATTCTATCCGACCAAAGAAGAAAAAGGAGCGAGGCTCGGATATCTCCTGATCTCGAACCACGCGTTTGTTGACGGAAACAAAAGGATCGGAGTTTACGTGATGCTTACGTTTCTTGAAATGAACGGGATACGGATCAGATGTACGGATGACGAGCTGGTTGAGATCGGACTCTCGATCGCGGGCGGTACCATGAAATACGAGGAACTCCTTTCATGGGTGCTTGAGCATGAAAGCCTGCAGTAAGCCGGTGCGAATATTACAGCTGGGGGAAAAAGTATGACAGAAGAAAAGATCAGACAGCGCCTGTTTGAAGAGCAGGACACGGCTTACAGGGATTTTCAGGCGAAGCTGATGCCGGGCAAAGATCCGGAAAACATGATCGGCGTACGTACGCCGGCGCTGCGCAAACTGGCAAAGGAGTATGTGAAGGATCCGGAGATCGGCGCCTTCCTGGATGCGCTGCCGCACCGGTACTTCGACGAGGACCAGCTGCACGCGTTTATCATTTCCGAGATCAAAGATTACGAAACCTGCATGGCGCGGACGGAGGAGTTCCTGCCGTATATCGACAACTGGGCGACCTGCGACCAGCTGTCTCCGAAAGTGTTCAAAAAGAACAGGCAGAAGCTCCTGGAACATATCCGGGCCTGGACCGGGTCGGATAAGACGTACACCGTGCGCTTTAGCATCGGCATGCTGATGCAGCATTTCCTGGATGAGGACTTTGACCCGGAGTATCCGGAGATGGTGGCCGGGGTGCGCTCGGAAGAATACTATGTCAACATGATGCGGGCGTGGTATTTCGCCACGGCGCTGGCCAAACAGTATGAAAAGATCCTGCCGTTCATCGAGGAAGAGAGGCTGGACGTATGGACGCACAACAAGACGATACAGAAAGCTGTCGAAAGCTTCAGGATCAAGCCGGAGCAGAAGGAATACCTGCGGGGGCTGAAAAGATGATGCTTACGCATCCGGACAGGGTGCCGTAAAATAAGGCAAAAAAATAAGGGCACCGATCTTTTGATCAGTGCCCTTTAGGAAATATTCGGACTTCTCACTTATTTATATCTCCTTTCTTTATCTGGTTTTTGCTTCTTTTTTTTATTCCTTTATCTTATGCTTAAACTATACACTTGCGCAGATAAAATGTCAATACAATTTTCGAATTTTATTTAAATTAACTGACTATTTATAATCGTAAAGGATATTGCGTACATGAAAGTCACGTACCTGGGCACCACGGTGCTCATGTTTGACGACGGGAAGGACCAGATCCTGTTCGACGCGCACCTGACCAGGCCGTCCCTGTTCAGGTACCTGGCCGGCAGAGCACAGACCGACCGGGAGACGGCCGGCGGGAAGATAAGGATCCATCATATGGACAGGCTGAGGGCGGTCTTTATCTCCCATACCCATCATGACCATGTGATGGATATGCCGTATATCGCCAACACCTGCGGGGCGAAAGTCTACGGCAGCAGCTCCGCCCTGAACGTGGCCCGGGGCGGCGGCGTTCCGGAAGGGCAGCTGACAGAGTTTAAGGCAAATGAGACATATGAGGTCGGGGATTTCCGGATCAAAGTCATTCCTTCCCTGCATTCAAAGCCCACCGTTTTCAACAACGATCTGGGAGAGATGATCGACGCGCCGCTCATCCAGCCGGCCCGGCTCAGGGACTATAAAGAGGGCGGCTCCTTTGATTTTTATGTGGAAGCGGGAGGAAAGCGGATCATGATCCGTCCGAGTTTCAATTATATTGAAGGCCAGATGAACGGGTACAGGGCAGACGTTCTTTTCCTGGGTATTGCGGGTCTTGAGAAGGCAGATACCGTAACGCAGGAGAAGTTTTTTGATGAAACGGCCGGCAAACTCCGGCCGGAACTGGTGATCCCCGTCCACTGGGACAACTTCTTCCGGCCGCTGTCCGTACCGGCAGCCGGCATGCCGCGTCCGCTCGGGGATACCGGAAAGGCATTCTTCAGACTGGCGCGGTACTGCGAAGAAAACGAAATATGCTGCCTTGTGCAGCTGCCGGGGACTTGCGTCGTGATATGACGGTGGAGGGTCTGCGGACGGGGGAAGCGGTATACATTGTATAATGGAATATAGTAAAGAACTTTCAAATGCGGCAGAAAGGAGAGGCAGAATATGAAAACAGTGGTCATTACCGGCGCCAATTCGGGACTCGGGTTCGAGACCGCCAAAAAGACAGCAAAGAACAGGGACTTCAGAGTGATCCTCGCCTGCCGGAACATGGAAAAGGGCAAAAAGGCAAAGGAAGAGATCATCCGTGAGACAGGGAATGAAAATGTGGCTGCCATGCAGCTGGACACGTCATCCCTTAAGAGTGTGCGCGCGTTTGCCGAAAAGGTGATCGCGCAGGAGAGGAAAGTCAATGTGCTGGTCAACAACGCCGGCATCGGAGGCAGCGCTCCCTCGGGTCTGACGGAGGATGGATTTGATATAGTCTTTGCAACCAATCATCTGGGGCATTTCCTGCTGACCCTTCTCCTGATCCCGGTCATGCCGGACGGCGCGAAGATCTTCAGCGTCTCTTCCGACATGCACAATCCACCCGGAGGGATCGAGTGGAAGGGTGTTGAAGCGCTGGCTCATCCGGCGGAAGAAGACCGAAACAGGTATGCCGCTTCCAAGCTCTGCAACGTATACTTTATACATGAACTGCACCGCAGGCTTGCCGCCGCCGGGAAGAAGATCACGGCGAACGCGTTTAATCCGGGATTTATGGCGGATACCAATTTTTCCAGGGGCAGGGGAAAGGAAATGGAGCCCCGTATCCGGACACAGTGGCCGGAACGGATCGGGGACCTTGCGGAATCCTCCGACGCTCTGGCCAAGCTGGTCACGGAAGATACCCTGGCCTATATCAGCAACGCCTTCTTCGACCGCAGCACAAGGGCGATCTTCACCTCCGCCCTGTCCTATAACGAAGAGAATGAAAAAGAACTCTGGGAGGCCAGCATGCGGTACACGGGCCTTGAAGAGCCGGCCATAAAATGACCGGGGCCGGTCAGTCAGAGCAGGGATAACAGAAACGGAGTATTACTGAGACAGGGTGGACAGATGAAATATTTCGACGTCAGCGGGTTTGCTGCACCGGTAAGGCATCCAAAGAAGATCTCCGCGGCCGGAATGGGAACAACGTCTTTCTGGTCCGGCAGCAATGCCGGGCTGGACAGGTGCATCCGGACGGCAGTCACGGAATACGGGGTCACTGTCCTGGATACCGCCGAAATGTACGGCGGCGGGCGCTGCGAGACGGAACTTGGGAAGACCGTCGGCAGCCTTGACCGTGAGAGTCTCTTCATCGTTGATAAGATACTGCCGTCCAATGTACAAAAAAAGGTCTTCAGGCGCCGCCTCGAAGAGAGCCTTAAGCGCCTGAAGACAGACTATATCGACCTGTATCTTCTGCACTGGCGGGAAAACGCCGATCTGCAGCTGATGGTCGATGAAATGGAGGCGGCCAGGACAGACGGCCTGATCAGTGCATGGGGCGTCTCCAATTTTGACGTAAATGATATGAAGGACCTGCTGGACTGCGAGAATGGCAGGAACTGCTTCTGTAACCAGATCTATTATTCCGTATACGAGAGAGGGACGGAATTTGACCTTCTGCCGCTCCTGAAACAGGAGCATATCCTGCCCATGGCGTATTCGTCCCTGGGTTCGGGTTTTGCGGCACATCCGGATATCCGGAGGGAACACAGGATCATGGATGCCTGCCGGGAAGCGGGCATCGTTCCCGAGGCCTTTATGCTGAAGTTCGTTGCGGAACACGGTGTCCAGGCGCTGTTCCAGACGTCATCGCTGCAGCATCTGCGGGATGACCTTAAGGAAGTACCGGACAGGGTATATGCGGAGATACTGCCGCTTTTTGAAGAAGCGTTCCCTGCGCCCCAGAAGGCAAAGCCGCTGGTCAAGATGTGATCCGGCGGATATGATGATCGAAAGAGATCAAAGTTGACCGGATCCGGTCAGGTTCAGAGGCAGCGGAGGAAAGATACAGATGATCATCATACGGGATGCGGTGCCGGCAGATGTGCCGCGTCTTCTGGAGATCTACGATCACTATGTGAAGAATACGGCCATCACTTTTGACTATGATACGCCGGCTGCGGACGAATTCCGGCAGAAGATGGAAAAGACCCTTCGCCGGTATCCGTATCTGGTCATCGAAAGGGACGGACGGATCGAAGGCTACGCGTATGCCGGGCCTTTCGTGGGCCGGGCTGCCTATGCCCGCTCCTGCGAGATGACGATCTATCTGGACCACAGTGCCCAGAAGGAAGGCCTTGGGAGGATGCTCTACGAAGCGCTCGAGGAAAGGCTCAGGGCAGCGGGCATGCTGAACCTGTACGCCTGCATCGGCATGCCGGACAAAGACGATGAGTACCTGACTTCGAACAGTGCGGATTTCCACGCACACCTCGGATATATAAAAGTCGGGGAATTTCATAAATGCGGATATAAATTCGGACGCTGGTATAATATGGTCTGGATGGAAAAGATCATCGGAGAACACAGAGAGGATGGAACATGATCAAAATGGGGAAGTTTCTGAGAAGACAGACGGCACTCCTTATCTGCGCGGCTCTTGCGGCAGCAGGGCTTGCGGCCGCGGCAGTGCCGGTACGCGCAAGGGCTGAAGAAGAGACCGGAGCCGGGGAAGCGGCGCAGCAGGAGCCGGAATGGCAGGCGGAGGTGACGTTTCCGGACTGGAAAGGCTATACGGACGATACGCTGGCGATGAACAGTATGTTCAGCTTTTACGGCTGCCACGGGCAGGGGACGATCACCGTAAAGCCAGCGGAGGCTGTTACAGGATTCCGGATGTATGTCAACGGGACGATAGTGGATACGGCCGCTATGGCGGGCGGCGGCTCCTATAACGTGGATATCGCCGGGATCGCGAAAGACGGGGAGAATACGGTCCAGATCTCCAATATCGTGCCCTTTGATCCCGAAGCAAAAGTAACGGTCTGCGTCCCGTATCCGGAAGTCCTGCCCGGGACACCGGAAGAGGAAGGGATCTCACCGGAAGCACTGGAAATGATCTCAGAACTCATCGAATCGGACATCGAATTCGGCTTCACCAGCGCGCAGCTGGCCGTAGTAAGAAACGGCAGGCTCGTCTATGAGAATGCCTGGGGAAAGACCAATTCCTATCTGCCGGACGGCAGCGTGAATACGGACAGCCCCGCAGTGACTGTGGATACACTCTATGACCTTGCCTCCGTGACCAAAATGTTCACGGTGAACTACGCGCTCCAGAAGCTGGTCACCGACGGCGCCGTGAGCCTGGACGCGATGGTATCGGACTTCTTCGGGGACGGTTTCATTGAAGATACGGTACTCATTCCGGATATCGACGGGAATATGCCTGATCTGGAGCTGGAAACAGTAAAAGGATGGAAGGCGGAACTGACCATACGCGACCTTCTGCGGCACCAGGGCGGCTTCCCTTCGGATCCCAAATACTGCGCGCCCCTGCTGTATAAGAAAGACCTGGAAGAGGGCGAGACGTACCCGGTCAATCCGCTGTACGCGGGCAACGGCGCTGATGCGGAAACGAAGGCGGCCACCACCCGGATGATCTGCAGGACACCGCTGGAGTATGAGCCCGGCACGAATACCGTGTATTCCGACCTGGACTATATGATCCTCGGCCTGATCGTGGAGAAGGTCACCGGCGAGGACCTGGATACCTGGCTGAAGAAGACCTTCTGGGAGCCGATGGGCCTTTCACATATCACATACAATCCGCTGGAGAACGGCTTTGCCCCGGACGACTGCGCGGCGACGGAACTGAACGGGAATACAAGGGACGGCCTGCTGGACTTTGACGGATACAGGACCTATACCCTGCAGGGCGAAGTCCACGATGAAAAGGCGTACTACAGCATGCAGGGCATTTCCGGGCACGCCGGCCTGTTCGCGAACGCTTCCGATCTGGCAAAGCTGGCCTCGGTCATGCTCTGGGGCGGCTACGGGGATCACCGCTTCTTCTCCCGTAACGTGATCGACCAGTTCACGGCACCGAAGCAGGAGACCGCGGCCAACTGGGGCCTTGGCTGGTGGAGACAGGCGGACGCCCAGAGAGTATGGTATTTCGGGACCCAGGCAGCTCCCGGCACCATCGGGCACCAGGGATGGACAGGTACCCTTTTCATGATAGATCCTGTCCGGAATCTGATCGTTGTCTATCTGACGAACAAGATCAATTCAAGAGTAACAGATGTGCAGGCAGACGCGAATAAGTTCGACGGCAACTGGTACACGGCGTCCACACTGGGATTTGTTCCGCAGATCCTCTCCATCGGGATGGACGCGGATCCCGGTCAGGATATATCCGGGCAGCTCCTGGATCTTTGTGCCGATATGGCGGCAGAGAGCCTGAAGCTTCTGCCGGAAGGGACAGACATTGGCGGGAACCATCCGTCCGCTCTGAATATTCAGAGCAAATTCGCATTGTTCGAACGGATGGCAGCAGAGAATGCCGATCCGGAACATGCTGCGCAGCTTCGGGGGATCATCAATGCCGCGTATGACCAGGCAGCCGCCAAAGCAGGGGCAGAGGTTTTGAACGATACAGAGACAGATACAAATACAGAAACAGTCACAGAGACAGATACGGAGACTGAAGATATGGAAGAAGCGATACAGCCGGCCGCAACGCTGGTCATGGAAGTGAATGGCAGGATCTTTTATCCGGAACCGGCGGACAATCCCTCCGCTGAAGCCTTTCTCGAAAAGCTGGAGGAGGGGGAACTGACGGTCAGCCTCCATGACTACGGTGATTTTGAAAAAGTCGGCCCGTTGCCCTGGGAACTTGTCCGCAGCGATGAAGAGATCACGACAGAACCGGGCGATATCATCCTTTACCAGGGGAACCAGATCACTGTGTATTATGACGTGAATACCTGGAATTTCACGCGCCTGGCGAAGATAAAGAATGTTACCCGCGAAGAACTGCTGGAAGCGCTCGGCGGCGGCGACGCGGAAGTGTCGTTCTGGCTGGAGTGGAGCGAGTAAATGGTCATGATGGCAAGACAACATAAACGGAGGGACTGCAGATGATCTATGATTACAAGGTAACTACAGGCAAAGGCGAAACTCTGGATCTTTCTGATTACAAAGGAAAAGTAGTCATGGTCGTCAACACGGCGACCGGCTGCGGCTTCACGCCCCAGTACGCGCCGATCGAAAAGATGTATGAGGATTACCATGACAAGGGTCTGGAGATCCTGGACATCCCCTGCAACCAGTTCGGTGCCCAGGCGCCCGGCTCGGACGACGAGATCCACGAATTCTGCACGCTGCATTACAACACCACCTTCCCGCAGATGAAGAAAGCGGACGTCAACGGCGAGAACGAGCTCCCGCTCTACACCTACCTGAAGTCGGAAAAAGGCTTCGCCGGCTTTGACGAGCATCCCTACAAGGAACTGCTGGAGAACATGTTCGCCCAGGCCGATCCCGAATGGGACAAGAAGTCCGATATCAAATGGAATTTCACAAAATTCATCATCGACCGTGAAGGCAACGTCGTGGCCCGTTTCGAACCCACAGCGGATATGGCCGTGGTCGAGGAGTGCGTGAAAGCTCTGCTGTAAGAGAGCTATGGGAGAGTCATGGGGACAGGTCCCCTGTCTCACTCCTCTGAAAGAACAGACAAAGATGGCGCCGCCGAATTAATGGGCGGCGCCATTTTACGGTCCGGTCCAGGTCTGTCCGCAGCTGTTTCAGATACATTCTTGGTAATGGCTCTTTTGTATCTGACCCCGGATCGCATTTTCAATGGAATTGAGGAGCTGCTTTCCTTCCGGTTCAGATACATTGGCATGCCGGCGAGGATCGTATCTGAAAATCCTGCTGAAAACCCGGACAGATGAGCTTGGAATCCATGAATTCAAATAGATGACGGCACTTTTTATCAGATACAATTCTGGTCTGGCTGGTATTTCATCTGAATCTGTAAGGAATTCCTTCTCTGAAATGGGTGTTTCAAGCTTCTAAGTTCAGATACATTCCAAGGAAAATAACAAATTCATCTGAAGACGAGGTTTTCCGGGCCTTTGTATTGGATAAAACGATGCAGGCAGCCGCAGGTTACGCAGCGTAAACCGCGACTGCTTTGCTATAATATTGAGAGCACATTGAAAGCACAAAGTTAAAGCCTGAAAGGACCCGCATATGCTGGACATACGTTTCGCGAATGAAAATGACTGCGGCACTATCCTCGGCTTCATTAAGGGCCTGGCCGAATACGAAAAGATGACGGACCAGGTCGTGGCCACGGAAGACCTGCTGAAAGAATGGATCTTTGAAAAGAAAAAGGCGGAAGTGATCATTGCAAGCGAAGACGGAAAAGACGTCGGCTTCGCCCTTTTCTTCCACAACTTCTCCACTTTCCTCGGAAGGGCGGGGATCTACCTGGAAGACCTTTTCGTCCTGCCGGAGTACAGGGGGAAAGGATATGGGAAAGCGCTCCTTTTGAGACTGGCGCAGATCACCGTGGAAAGAGGCTGCGGCCGCCTCGAATGGGCTTGCCTGGACTGGAATAAGCCAAGCATAGATTTCTATCTGTCGCTGGGCGCCGTGCCGCTGGACGACTGGACGACCTACCGCGTGACTGGTGAAACGCTGGAGAAGCTGGCCGGAGTTAAATGATGCTGATCACGATCCTTACCATCTGTCCGGAATATTTCGGTGATTTCCTTAATTCGCACGTGGTGAAAAGAGCCGCGGAGCTGGGCCTCGCTTCGGTGGAGGTCGTGGATATCCGCAACTTTGCCGGCGGGAGCTTCCGCCATGTGGATGATTCGCCCTACGGCGGCGGGCCGGGGCTCATCCTGCGGGCACAGCCGGTGCTGGATGCCCTGCGGGCAGTTAAGAGCACGGGCAAGGAGGCGGGCAGCCGGGAGCCGGAGAACCAGGGACAGGAGCCGGAGAACCGCCCCGGTGCGGAGGATCCGTCCCGCACGATCCTGCTCTCCCCGAAGGGCACGCAGTACGACCAGAAAACGGCCCGGCGCCTTGCCGGCGTAGAGCACCTGATCCTTATCTGCGGCCATTACGAAGGCATCGATGCCCGGGTGGAACCTTTTGCGGACGAGTTGGTCTCGATCGGCGACTATATCTTAAGCGGCGGGGAGCCCGCGGCGATCGTGATCGCGGATTCCGTCCTGCGCCTTCTGCCGGGCAACCTGAAAGAAGGCAGCGCCGAGGACGAATCCTTTGAGAACGGCCTGCTGGAATATCCCCAGTACACCAGGCCTGAAGAAGTGGAGGGCATGCGCGTGCCGGAGGTCCTCTTGAGCGGCGACCATGCCGCGATAAAGAAATGGCGGCAGGAAGAGTCGGTCAGGATCACGAGGCAGTTGAGACCGGACCTGATAGAGGACGCAGACTAGAGTATCCGGTCTGTTATAAGCCGGCCAGTTTCTCCGGAGTGCAGTTAAGAGCCCTGGACAGCCGCAAAACAGTCTCAAAAGCCGCTTTTGAAATATCTTTCTGTCCCTGTTCGTACTGCTGGATGGTCCTGACAGGTACGCCGGAAAGCCTGGCAAGACCGCTCTGGCTGAGCCCCGCATCCTGCCTGAGCTGCTGCAGCTGGATCCTGCGGCTGTATGCTGCAAGGCGCCGGAGCCGGTCAATTTCATCGACAGACTGGCGTATATCCATTTCATGGTACTTATGATACATTCCGGCGATCACGGAGACCGGAGCACTTTCCTGGATACGGCCAAACGGTTCCCCGGTCGTCCACTGATACCAGGCCAGCGTATATCCTGTCCAGTAAGCGTCTGATCTTTTGTCATAGGATGAAGGGGGAGGCAGTTCTTCATCAGAGTCTTTTCTGACCAGCCGGAGTACTTCCATAGCCAGTTCAATACCGGACATGCCGACTACGTATCTCGGATTCCCTGCGGAAAACTGGCCTGCAATACCTGAATAAATAAACAGGGACATGAATTCGTCATAGCCCATGGAAAGGTCATAGACTGCATAGTGAAGCATTTCACCGAGGCATGCCTGCGCCCGTTCAATATACAATCCGCTGTATGCGGGCATCATCTTCTCCTATCTCCTGATCCAGGATCGTTGTTATATAGAGTTCACCTTTGTGCCATTCGTTCCTGTCGGATGTAAAATACTTCTTTCTGGCCTCCAGGCTCCTTTTTTCCTTTTTGGGATACCATTCGGATGCTTTTACGAGCTCATAGCCGTCAAACCGGATCCGTTCAAAACTCTCCCTGCTTTTCAAGACGACCTGTTCCCCAAGCCTGCCCAGATGCATGGCTTCTTCCAGCTGCCGGACAGAGATCGTACCATTAACAAAATCAGAGGCAAATGAGAAATAACTGTCATCAGCGCGGTAACCGATGATAATATCCGACCGCTCATACGGAACAGGGAATTTCTCTGTAATATAACGTACAGCTTCCCTGGCGAGCGGTGAATTCAGGGGAAACCGGCGGTTCTGAAGCAGGATCCCCAGCCAGTGCAGAATGGTATAGTTCCCATTATTCAGGTGAAGGACTGCCAGGCCGTCAGTATCCAGGAGATACTTGTTCATAATACCGTCACGTCCGGCACCGACACTCCATTCCCTGGCAGCGTCCGGAGTTTCTGAACAATAGAAACCCCTTCCGTAGTCGTTATACGGTTTTCCGCCGCCATAGTACGGCTTTTCTATGATGTTTTCGGAACCATGGTATATATTCAGCATAATGTTACCGTATAAAACAAGATCAAAATACAAATATACTCCTGTAGGAGTATAGAATGATTCTATCTGTTTATTTGTTTGCGGTCAACATAAGGCTGCCAGCAGTCTGAAAAGGGCTTTTTAATGCCGCAGAATTCTACTAAACTATAGGTTGAGTCAACTAAACTTCAGGTTGGTTGAGTATACCGGAAAGGGAAGTTTACCATGCAGTCATCAGTTAAAACACCCGAAAGGAGAACAGATACGATGAAAAAGACGATGGGTACGATGATTGCGGAAAGACGTAAGGAACTCGGTATGACGCAGCTGGACCTGGCAGGCCTGATGGGCGTTACGGACAAGGCTGTGTCGAAATGGGAAAGGGATCTTTCCTATCCGGATGTGAGCTCGATCCCGAAGCTGGCGGAAATATTCGGCATGTCGGTTGATGAGCTTATGCAGATCAAGACCGACAGCCTTTCGCAGGAGCAGACGGCCGGATCGAAGGTAAGTGAGATCGTTTCGCTGGTTATGCGCGCTGTTTGTCTGGCTATGGGCGTCGGCGTCGCTGTACTGACGATCCTGGACCAGCTGGATGCGAGATCGGCCATGATCATGCTGGGGATCGGCCTGGCCTGCGCCGGGGCGTCCCTGTTGGAAAAGATACCTGATAAGGAGTAAGAGTCACGGGGGGACAGGTACGGTGACTCCCCCTGAAGCCGAAAAGGAAAGGAGTGAGCCGTGCGCCTGTTTATCGCGATACAGCTGTCGGATGAAATGAGATCCTCCGTCATCGGCCTGATGCACGGGCTGAAGAAGGCGGGGATAAAGGGCAGCTATGTCCCCGCGCAGAACCTGCACCTGACGCTGGCGTTCATTGGGGAAATCAATGATCCCGAGGCAGTGGAGGAAGCGCTGCAGACAGTAAAGGTCAGACCCTTCCGACTCTCACTTTCCGAGATGGGGAGCTTCGGCGACCTTTTGTGGGTCGGCCTCAGGGGCAACCAGGGGCTTTCGATGCTGGTCAAAGCTGTCCGTGAAGCCCTGGACACGGCGGGCATCGATTACGATAAGAAGAACTTCACGCCTCACATCACCCTTGTCCGGAAGGCGTCGAAATCTGAGGAATGGAAGAAACTCCGGGTCCCCGGAGCGGAAATGATGGTAAAGAAAGTCTCCCTGATGCGGTCGGAGCAGCGGGACGGGAAACGGATATACACGGAGATATTTGCGATATGAATGAACCGTTTGTAAAGATCGACCTGCACGGCCTCAGGCAGGAGGAAGCGATCAAAGTGATCGATAAGGCCATCGCTTCGGCGGGGCCTGCGACCTATCATCTGCAGCTGGTCCACGGCTACAACCGCGGCACCAGCCTGCGTACAATGATCTACGACTGGTACCAGTATGAACCGAAAGTGAAGCGGATCATGCCCGGGGACAATCCCGGGATCACGGTACTGGTGCTGAAGGAGCTGTACTGATGGATTTTATAAGCAGTAAGGCAACGACGTTCCTGATCATCGTCAATGTGGTCATGTTCCTTCTGGAAACGAAGGACGGCGGCAGCACGAACACTTCCGTGGCGCTCAAATACGGCGCCCAGTACTCGCCCTATGTGAAACAGGGGCAGTACTACAGGCTGTTCACAGCCATGTTCCTGCATTTCGGCGCGCTGCACCTGCTTTTCAACATGTATGCCCTGTCGGTCCTCGGACCGGCGGTCGACCGTGTCTGCGGACCGGTGATCTTTCTTATCATTTATCTGCTGTCCGGTATCGCCGGCAACCTCGCAACGTACCTCGTGGACAGCAAAAGGAGCCGGAAGACGGTCTCGGCCGGCGCGTCCGGCTGTATCTTCGGGCTCCTCGGAGCATGTTTTGTACTGGCTGTCGCGGGCTACGGCTTTTCCCTGCCGAGCATCATGACCACGCTGGCGGTCAACCTGGTGTACGGCCTCTCTTCAAAGAGGATCAACATGACGTCCCACGCCGGCGGCTTCGCCGGGGGCGCCGTGATCATGGGCGTTATTCTGCTTGCGCTCAAGTATCTGCAGTAAATGTATTAGATGTAAGTGTATCTGCGGTAAATGCATCTGCGGTGAGTTTATCTGCGGTAAACGTATCTGCGGCGAGCAGCGTGCGGTCCCTGTCCATATCCACGTGCTGCAGGATGTGCTCGATGTTGCATTCGCCGGCAAAACGCTCCATATCACAGAAGTTTTCCGACCTGTCGACCCAGAGCAGATGGTTGATCTCTTCTTTCAGAGCCACATGTGACACATCTGTCATAAGTTTCCCGGACCAGACCTCCATGGAGAGGTCCGTCATGTAATACGTCAGATCCATGACGTGCGCCAGCCGTATCTTATCCCGTGAAATACCGGTCTCTTCATACAGTTCGCGGTAAGCCGCCTCCTCGCCCGTCTCGCCCGGCTCGATCCTGCCGCCGACCAGGTTCAGCTTTCCCTTGTAGGGTTCCTTCGCCCGCAGGCACATCAGCAGTTTCTTTTCTGTAATATCGTAGACCACGATCACGTTGTAATTTATCACGAGACTTCCTCAAACTGTCTTTTGAATATATACTTTATTTGTTGACCACAATATGTTGTATAGCGGTCTTTTCTGGTGACATAATAGCATATTTGCGTGTCCCTGTCTGACTGCGGCAGTCAAAAAACGCGGGAAAATGCGGATAATGGACGGTCCGGTCAGCTGGGCTTGATTCAGCACTTTGCAGGCAGCGTCCCGATGCCGAAGAAGGAAGAGCGGATCGAGACCAACTTCATTCGCTGACGGATCTATGGGGGCATCTGCGGACATCTGCTCTGTCCTGGAGGTAACGGAAATGGGAACGATCGAATATACCGTCGCGACGATAGACGGGGATTACGCGTATCTTAAAAACGAAACACAGGAGACCGGCGACGGGGAACTGAAATGTGTGGCCAGGGCGCTCCTGCCGCCGGAGATCAGAGAGGGGACAAAGCTGGTCTACGAACTGTTCGAGTACAGGATCGCGGAGTAACTGACGCGGGATTATCCGGCGTCCCGGCGTCAGAAAAGCGTGATTTTAGCCCGGAAGGGCTGGAAACTACGGGTTGTGCAGGCGGATCTTCGTCACACAAGGGCTTGCGGTTGACACATAAAACGACACACGTGTCAGGTGCGACCGTACAGCCGGGCGGACCCGCCGGACCGGCAGAAATAAGGAAACAGAATCACTTTCATGAAAGCAAGAATCGGTATTATTTCAGATACACACGGACTGCTGCGCCCCGAAGTCATCGAAAACCTTCAGGGCTGCAGCGCGATCCTGCACGCCGGAGACATCAACCGCCGCGATATAACGGAAACGCTGGAGAAGATCGCACCGCTGTACGTGGTGCGCGGCAACAACGACAAAGAGTGGGCGGAGGATATCCCGTACACGCTGCGGTTTTCGCTCTGCGGCTGCCGGATCTTCATGGTGCATAAGAAAAGCGAGATCCCGGAAGACCTTAATGATATCGATCTGGTCGTTTACGGCCATTCCCACAAATACGAGGAAAGCCGGCGCGGCAGCGCGTTCCTGCTCAATCCCGGCAGCTGCGGGCCGCGGCGTTTCCACCAGCCTATCACCATGGCTGTCATGACGCTGGATGACAGTCTGCAGCCGCCGGTCATCAGTATCACAAAGATCGATATTCCGCATGAAAATGCCGTTCAGCAGGCTTTAAAAGAGTCATCCGGGGAGGACAGCCCATCTGTCAGGGATGAGGAATGGATGCGGAGAGATCCGAGGGGGTTGATCAATAAGGTCATCAAAGAGGTCGGAAAGGGAAAAACGACCGATGCGGTCGCTGCCCGCTTCGGGATCAGCCAGGAACTGGCCGAAACCATCAGCAGGATGTACCTGACCCATCCCGGTATAGACGCCGACGGGATCATGACGAAACTGGAGATCGCCGGACGATAGAAGGACACCGGAAGCCCGGAAAAGATCACGAGCGGACGTTTTGATCTTTGCTATACAGATGTATAGCTCATATAGTTAAAACAGACTGCGGAAAGGAGGCAGAAGATGAGCAAAAAACTGGTAGCTTATTTTTCGGCAAGCGGCCGGACGAGAAGTGCCGCGCAGCTGCTGGCCGAGGCGGCGGCCGCGGATCTGTACGAGATCACGCCGGCGGAACCTTATACAAAGGCGGACCTGAACTGGATGGATAAAAAATCCAGAAGCTCCGTCGAAATGAACGACAGCGCATCCAGACCGGTAATCACCGGTACGGACGCGCATATCGAAGATTATGATGTAATTTTCCTGGGATTTCCGATCTGGTGGTACACGGCACCCACGATCGTGCGGACGTTCCTTGAGAAATATGACTTTTCCGGCAAGACCATCGTCCTGTTCGCCACATCCGGCAGCAGCGGCATGGGAAATACTGCCGAGGACTTGCGGAGCAGTGTTTCGGAAACGACTAATATCACGGAAGGGAAAATGCTGAACGGCCGCCAGAGCGTGGAGAGCCTGAAACGGTGGCTCGACAGCCTGGACCTGTAAAGAGCCCGGCACTGTCTTCGCGGACTGGGAAGGTTGCCTGAATGAAAAAAGCCTCCCGGTCGTTTACAACGAAGCCGGTGAGGCATGCAGCATTACCGGAAAGGAATACTGAAAAGATAACTTAACCGTAGTTAATGATTGTAATGCCGGCCAGGCAGACTGCGACACCGACCAGCTTCTGCCAGGTCAGCGCTTCATGGTAGAGCGCGAATCCGACAAACAGCAGTGCGGCAGCCAGCACAGAACTCTGTACGACGGCTGCCGTACTGACCTGCCATCCTGCCTTATACGCATATATAAATCCCACTTCCAGCCCGATGATCACGATGCCGAGCACGAAAGGCGCCCAGTTCAGCCGGCTGTATTCCTTCAGCAGATTTCTTTCCTGCCCGCGGTTCAGAACAAAATACAGGATCCCGCATGCGGCAGCACTGACCAGGTAAGTGACAGTCAGCGACGCCAGCGGATCCATATCTTTAGGCACCGATTTGGTGCAGATCTGGTAGATGATATTGGAAAGAACAGCCAGTGCGATCGGCCAGATGTAAGCAAACATAAAGACCCTCCTTAACGCTGTTATCGTTTCTTTTCTACTGCCAAATGATACTATAAGAAGGAGGATACTGACAGAGCATTCCGCTCAGTGACATAAAAATCCATAGAAGGGTCTTCTACATTTAAAGACTGCGCCGGTTGGAAAAAAGGTCCACAAAAAATGAAAAAAAATAAAAAAATTTTATTTGCCCTGTTTACTGCGGCGCTGGTGCTGCTGAACGGCTGCGTTTCTGTTTCCGGAGCCGGGACGGCTTCCGGCGGGAAAACGCCTGCTCCGGCCGTACAGGATAACGCCGCGGCGGAGGAAATTGTGACGGAAGAAGATGATGTGTCGGAGAATAATGTGCCGGAAAATCCGGATACCGGGATGAAGACGGATACCGGGCGCGTCACAGGAATTCATTTTACTTACGACATGTATTCCGGTGACCAGTTCTATCTCGACGTGATCGTTGAGAAAATGTCCGGTAAAGGTGCGCAAGCGGAGATTGAAAAAAGGATCGGCCCCATGAATTACACCGGCGTCCGTAAAGAAGGCACGATCCGGATGAACGGGGAACAGGTTCAGATGCTGCGGGATCTCCTTGGCCGGTATGACCTGAAACTCTGGACAGAGTGCAGGCTGAGCAGTTACGGCACTTCGCCGTCAAGGAGCCTTTACGTTTTTGAAGGCAGTGAGCTGGTTTACAGGATCAGCTGGAATACACAGTTCCCGGAGACGCTTCCCCCGCAGGAAGATATCATGTACGCGGAACTGTACAACTTCTTCAATGACCTGATCAGCGCCGAGCCCGGCTGGGAGGACGTGCGCTCCGACGACCTGGACGATCCGCGGGACAACCCCGCCTATTATGAACGCACCGTCACCTGGTTCGGCAACGAAGTCAGGCTCGTCCCCGGTACGGGCACCTGGTATGAAAACGGGGCATACGCGGAGATCGATTATGAAGGCAAGGACTGGTGGATCGAGGAAGGCTTTACCGGCAGCTGGACATTGGATGAAGAGAACCCGACCAATGGCCTGAACCCGCCGGAGTCAGCATCCCTGACAGTAAATGAAGACGGCAGCGTGCTGTTTGTCCTCGACGGGGAAGAGTGGCCGGGAAGAGTGGCCTCCGGCAGGAGATACAGGGACAACGCAGGCATCTTTCTGGAAAACGGATATGAGGACAGGGCCTGCACAGTGGCCCTGATGCAGGAGGAATCTTACAGGCGCATCCACCTCTATTGCTATCCCGGGCCTGTCCCGGAGCCCCAGTTCCCTCCGATCGACGTGTATCTGCTGAAGGTGGAGTGAGGATGATCGCCTGGAGGTAAAACCGATGATCCGGCTGCCGACAGTAATCAATGGGTTAATGACCTGGCTGACGACAACACTCAATTATCAAAAAATATGGCTGCCGGCGGACAAAAGTCAAGATCATGCATGTTGTGGCCGCCGAGAATTCCTAGAAATGCCTATATTTATAGATCAGTTATATAGAAAAGCGGACACTGGAATTGATTTATCGGTTTGCAGCCGCTGAATGAGCGCATTCTTTATCAGATCAAGTTCTATATTTGCCTTTATCAGGCATTTCTGAAGCTATACCAGCGGACAAAAGCAAAGAAAAATGCTGGTAAGTCCGCTTTTGATCATTTATTTCAGGTTTTGATAAACAAAAATGAACTCCGGGAGCGGCTGCAACAAAGAAATACCAGAGTTGTGGCCGCGCCCGGAGCAAATAAGTGAATCAAATAAGTGAATCAAATAAGTGAAGCAAATAAGTGAAGCAAATAACTAGAGCAAATAACCAGAGCAAATAACTAGAGCAAATAACCGGGTTATAATCACCAGATCAGAATAACCAGATCAAACAAAACAGATCAAACTAACCGGTTTAAATCAACTGCTGATACACAATTACACAAACTTCACCGCTGTGCCGTAGGTCATGACCTCGGCTGCGTTCTGCATGACGGCCGCGGACGCGTAGCGCACGCAGACGATGGCGTCGGCGCCGAGCTTCTCGGCTTCCTCGACCATGCGCTTGGTCGCCAGGGCGCGGGCGTCGTTCATCATATCGTTGTACTTGGTCAGTTCGCCGCCGACCAGCGTCTTTAAGCTGGCGCCGATATCCCTGGCAAAATTGACGGTCTGGATCGTGCTCCCCTTGACCAGTCCGAGCATCTCAAGTTCTTTTCCGCTTACAGTTTCAGTAGTTACTAAGATCATCGGTTTCTCCTTTCTTTATCTCACGCACACGCTGTACCAGAATTACGATCATTGCAATGATAAAGGCGGCCATTATGCCGGCAAGTACGAACTTGACCGCGGCCGGCAGCGGGGTCATCAGGTAAAAGACCGCGTAGATGCCGAACAGCAGTACAAAGATCAATGTGATGATCACTGCCGCTAAGATCTGCAGTTTGTGCTTTTCTTCCGTATTCGTAGTGTTCCTGGTGTTCATAGATCCCTCCGGGCTTTCCAGGCCCTGAAATCACCAATGTTTTATGTCTGAAGCCTTTGTTCTATTATAAACTCTTTTTCAGTTCGCGGACGATCGATTCAGTGCGGCCGGCCGCTTCAGCGATCTTGCGGCGCGCGTCGTTGATCTTCGACTGGACCAGGATATCGGCGATAAAGCCGTCCCAGAAGAAATCCGCGAATGTCAGGAAATCACTGATCCTGACGTCCAGGTCCAGATCCCGTACGTCCCGCAGTTCATTCTGAAAAGCAGCCAGATCCCTGCGCGCGTCCTCCACATACCGGGAAGCGTCGCTGATCCGGGAATGCTTGATAAGGCCGGTGATCAGATTGCCGCCGAACAGGTCCAGGAAGCCCCAGCCCCTGGCGCTGTCGAGTTTTTCCTGCGCGAGGCGCAGGCTCGACAGCGCCCTTTCTCCCGCTGCGATGGCTTCGCGGACTTCCTTTTCCCGGTCGTACACACTGTATCCGCCGTCACCAGCCCGCTGGCCGGTATAGCTGCTGTTATAGCTGCCGGTATAATTGCCGGCATAACTGTTATTATTGCTTCCGGTATAATTGGCGGTATAGCTGCTGTTGCTGTTTCCGTACATCGCGTACCTCCTTACTCCACTTTCCTGAGCGCGTGGATCCCGACGCCGATCAGGCCGCCGATAACGATCATGGGCAAAAGGAACGAGCCGATGAATCCGATCACGAGGCCTGCCACGATCATGAATCCGACAAATCCCAGGATGCCGGCTGTTATCCTCCAGCCGATCCTCAGCATGAAGCCGAGAAATTTAAAAAACATTACCATCATTAAAATTGTAAAAATCATTCCGATCATTTTTCTTTACCCCCTTCTCCTGAAACAGTTCCCTCATAGTTCGTTGTCCAGTTCATATCTGGGCGTGATCACGGGTTTCCCCTGTTCGTCCAGAAGGACTGTCAGGCCTCCGCTGTACCCGGCGCTGTGATAGATATAATTGACGCCGGTCTTGAGATCCACGAAGATCTCGGTGCAGGTCAGAGCGCCCTGGCTGTAGATTTTTTTAAAACGGTTTTTCATAACGAGCCTCCTTTCTTCGCACCCGCGGGTATAAAAAAAGACCTTTACCGCGAATGCTCGCGATAAAAGTCTTGCAGTCTCACTTGATACGGGAATTTTTCTTCTTCCGTGTGACGGTTTCAAGATCACCTTTTAAGGTGTTCCGCTACTCCCTTTTATCTTGTTGGGATGAAGTATAGGATATCGTTAAATAATTGTCAATATATTTTTGAAAAATATTTTGCCAGCCGCCGGGAGAGCGGAAAAGCGAGGATCTTCCGGACTGCAGAGGTGATTTTCCGGGACGCCGGGCCAGGCAAACTGATACAATATCCGTAAAGACTGATGAATGATACCGCATCCGTAAAGGCGGACGGACAATATCGCTTCTGTGCAGGCAGGCGGACAATAAGTACAGCATCAGCAAGGAGGACAGCCATGTATACTGCGCGAAAAGATAGATACGATGTCATGGAGTACGCCCGCTGCGGGAACAGCGGACTTAAGCTGCCGGTCGTTTCCCTCGGCCTCTGGCACAATTTCGGTGAGACAGCCAACTATGAAAATATGCGCCGGATGCTTTTTACGGCGTTCGACAACGGGATCACGCACTTTGATCTGGCCAACAATTACGGCCCGCCGAACGGCAGCGCCGAGGAAAACTTCGGACTGATCCTGCATAAAGATATGTTTGCCTACCGTGACGAAATGATTATCAGCACGAAGGCAGGCTACGAAATGTGGGACGGCCCTTACGGCAACTGGGGCAGCCGCAAGTACCTTCTGGCCAGCCTGGACCAGAGCCTGAAGCGGATGAAGCTGGACTATGTCGATATTTTCTACCATCTCCGGATGGACCCGGAAACACCGCTGGAAGAGAGTATGATGGCCCTGGACAGCGCCGTGAAGAGTGGCAAGGCGCTCTATGCCGGCATTTCCAATTACGACCGCGCGACGACGGAAAAGGCCATGGCGATCCTGAAAGACTTAAAATGCCCGTTTATCATCAACCAGAGCCGTTATTCCATTTTCGACAGGCACATCGAGACGGACGGTCTGAAGCACTTCGCTGCCGATAACGGCTGCGGGATCATCGCCTTCAGCCCGCTCGCGCAGGGGCTTCTGACCGACCGGTACCTGAACGGCATCCCTGAGGACAGCCGAATCCGGACCGACGGCCGCTTCCTGAAAGAGGACGTTTTGTCCGATGAAAAGCTCGCCCAGATCCGCGCGCTGAACGATCTGGCTGCCGCGCGGGGGCAGAGCCTGGCCCAGATGGCCCTCAGCTGGATCTTAAGGGACGGCGAAGTCACCAGCGTTCTCATCGGCGCGTCCAGAAAAGAGCAGATCATCGATAACCTGGGGATCATCGGCCACACCTCGTTTACAGAGGAAGAATGCAGGATGATCGATGAGATCACGGGATAAGATCGCAGGATAAGATCCGGAGGTACCGGAACAGTTTTCGGGGAAATAAGAATGAATAAATACAGTCAATATGAAAACACTACCGTCCGCATCGATTGCATCGACGGCGTATCTTATACCGGCGCATGCCTGTGGTTTCCGCGTGAGTTCTGCCTAATGGAATACGGGCGGGATGAGGAGTGCCTCCGGATCGGGAACTTTATTTTCTTCCCGGATGACATCGTCCGTCTGGAACTGATCCGGCCGGAAGCCTGCATCCCCATGCGCGAATATCCGGAAGCCCGTGAGGAAGCCGCGAAGTGGTTTCATGAAAAGTGGCAGATACCGCTTTCCGCTTATGAGGAAAGCATCAGGGAATGCCTCGGCAACGCCGTCGACGCGGACGACGGGACCGTCACCAGCCGGACGCCCGTGCCGCAGTGGTACGTCGTCATGCGCGGCAGCAGGATCATCGCCGGCTGCGGCGTTATCGAAAATGACTTCCACGACCGCAAGGACCTTGCGCCGAATGTCTGCGCTGTCTATGTCGAAGAAGAATTCCGCAGACAGGGGATAGCCGGTTTTATGCTGGATTTTGTCTGTAAAGATATGGCAGCCCTCGGCGTCTCCACGCTTTATCTGCTCACAGACCATACCGGCTTTTATGAACGGTACGGATGGCAGTTTTACTGTATGGCACAGGGCGATGGCGAGCCGGAGCCCGCACGGATGTATGTGCACAGATCGGAAAAGAAGGGACCGCAGAAATGAAGAACATCCGCAACGGGTATGTATCCCTCGGAGACACCAGGATGCAATATGCCGCTTTCGGCCACGGAAGGAAAAAACTGATCATCCTTCCCGGCCTGTCGGACGGCCTTGCCACAGTGGAAGGAAAAGCGCTTTTTCTGGCCTGGCCGTACCGGCGCTGGTTCAGCAGTTACACGGTCTATATGTTCAGCCGCAAAGACCGGCTGCCGGAGGACTATTCTATCCGGGAGATGGCGAAAGACCAGGCCGAAGCAATGCGGCTGCTTGATATGACGCAAAAGGCACAAAGTACGCAGGATGAGCTGAAAGGAGCGGAGGGACCGGGTCTGGAACCGGAGAAGTTCTCCGTTCTCGGTGTGTCCCAGGGCGGTATGATCGCTCAGTATCTGGCGATCGACTATCCCGAACTTGTGGAAAAACTGGTGATCGCGGTCTCCACGGCGAAGCCGGGGGAGATGACGAGGGAATGCGTCAAAGGCTGGATCGGTATGGCCGTCCGCGGCGACCACAAACAGCTGATGATCGATACGGCAGAGAAGAGCTATTCCGCCGCCTTCCTGAAGAAATACCGCAGGCTTTACCCGCTGCTCGGGCAGATCGGGAAGCCGGAAAGCTACAGCCGTTTCCTGACCAACGCGAACGCTATCCTGGATTTCGACGCCTCGGAGGACCTTTCGCGCATCACCTGCCCGACCCTGATCATAGCCGGGGAGGAAGATAAGATCGTCGGGGTGCAGGCGTCATATGAAATGAATGAGAAGATCGCCGGCAGCCGGCTGCACGTTTACCCGGGCCTCGGGCACGCCGCGTATGAAGAAGCGCGGGACTTCAACGAAAGAGTATTCGGTTTTCTGGACTGACTGCGCACTTTTGCAGCGCCGGCAGCGCTATAATATAACGCAGAAGATGTAAAGTTTTTATTTTTTGGAGTAACTGCCGTAATGAAAAAAAGATCTGTTTCTGCCGCCCGTCTGGCGGCTGTCCTTGCAGGATTTGCACTGACCGGACTGCTGGCCGGCTGTTCCGCGCGGCCTTTCCGTTACGCCCGTCCGACGATCGATACTTATTCTCTGGATTCAGATTTCATAAATATCGAGATCGTCTGTCCCGAATGTGAAGTAGAGCTTCTGCCGACGAAAACTTCGGCAGGCAGGAATGCTACCGCAACTGTCGTTGCCAGGGGAAACGATGAAACGAAGCACACTGTAAAGGTCGAAAACGGTACGCTGAAGATCGGGCATGACCAGGATTCAAAGCTCGGCATCGTACTGTACCGGGACAAGACACAGGAGATCGCGGTATACCTGCCGGAAGAAGAATACCAGACGATATCCATCCAGACCAAAAGCGGCGACATTATCGTACCGGACGACTTCTTTTTTGAAAACGCTTCCTTCCAGACAGTCAGCGGAGAGATCCGCTCGACGGCAGCGATCGGAAGGACGCTGCTTGCCCAGTCGGTCAGCGGCCACATCCGGATCGAGGGAACATACCCGGAATACCTGGAAGCATACACCGCCAGCGGGAATATCGAGGTCCTGAATACTGTCGGCGGCTCCGCGTGGGTGGAATCCGGCAGCGGCAATATAACCCTGCGCCAGGATGTCTACGAGGACGAACTGAATATTGAAACGACCAGCGGGAGCGTCCGCTTTGATGAGAGCGACGCGCATACGATCAATGTGAAAACGACCAGCGGCAACGTGAAAGGCACACTGCTGAGCAACAAAGCCTATAAGGTATCTACTAAGAGCGGCTCCGTCAAGATCCCTTCCATGGATGACAGCAGCCTTACAGGTGCGGACGGGAAGGATCAATTCTACGGCAGCTGTATCATCAATACCGGCTCCGGGAATATTGACATGAGGGCAAAGTGACAGGGCAGGAGGCCGCACCTGGAGCAGTTTGCAGCGCGGGATGTTGAGACTGGCGCAGTTCGCGGCGCCGTATCTCTATTTTGACGATGTCTGCAATGCCCTGGCAGCGCCGGATCCCGTTTTTTGACATTGTTTTGCGGAAAACACAGATAAATGAGCTCTTATTCAAACTTTATCTGTACAGGTCCCGAAATAACTATTCGTTAAATCTCAAGCCAGTAAGCTGACAGGCGCCCGATTTCTGACAATAGAAGCGACAGATCGATAATATCGCAGTGAGCACGACATTTTCTGATTATTTCTATTGGCATCTGTGAGAGGGAACAGAAAAGAAGGCATAACAAAACAGATGAAACTGGAAGACTTATATATATATCAGTATGATTGCCGGAAAAGGCATGTGAAGATAGCTTCAACTGTTCGTTAAACACCAGAAAGAACCAAACACAGCACCGGAAAACACCAGAAAAACCAAACTCAGCATCAGAAAAGCAGACACAGCACCGGAAAACATCAGAAAAGCCGGACCCAGCACCAGAAGGGCTTAGCGCAGCAAAGGACCCCCATGATATCAAAGACACACATGACACCAAAGATACTTAAGACCCGAAAAACCGCAGGGGCACCAAAGATACTGCCTCTGATCCTTTCAGTATTGGTGTGCGCTGCAGGCCTTGCGGCCTGCTCGGCGCCCTTTCAGAAAACTGACGGAGACGGAATGACAGAAAGAAGCTACACGCAGATAAGCCAGGAAGACGCCAAAGAAATGATGACCAGAGATGACGGGCACATCATAGTGGATGTCCGCAGGCAGGATGAGTATGACAGCGGGCATATCCCCGGTGCGGTCTGTATCCCGAACGAGAGCATCACGGCAGGGATAAAGCCGGAAGGGCTGCCGGATACGGACCAGATCATTCTCATCTACTGCCGCACCGGCAGGCGCTCCAAAGAAGCGGCACAGAAACTATTTGATACAGGATATACCAATATATACGAGTTCGGAGGCATCCTTGATTGGACAGGCGAAGTGGTGACAGAAAGCGGGAAGTGACCGGAAACGTAATGGGACAGGAAACGTAATGGGACAGAAAGAGGAAAGTATGAATATCAGGTCAGCAGCGATCATCGGGGCAGGCGCGGTAGGTGCTTACTTCATCTGGGGACTGAAAAGTGTTCCGGATCTGGATCTTTATCTGATCGCGGAAGGAGAAAGGGCGCAGCGCCTGAAGGATGACGGCGTCTGGATCAACGGTGAAATATACAGGCTGCTGGTGAAAACACCGGAAGAAGCCCATGAAGCGCCTCCGGACCTCATCTTCCTGGCGGTCAAATACAGCAGCCTTGCGGAAGCCGCGGACGAGATCAGGCGGGCGGCGGGCCCGGCCACGCTGGTCTTAAGCCTGATGAACGGCATCGACAGCGAAGAAGTCCTCGCCGCGCTGATCGGCGAAGAGAGAGTCCTGCCGGCCTTTATGCGTATCTCGTCGAACAGGGAGAACAACAGGATCACATTTGATCCTGGAGTTACCGCCGGCGTTTTTTACGGAGAGCGGGACGGCAATAACGATACCGACCGGATGAAAGCTCTGCAGGAACTTTTCAACAGGTCAGATGTCCGGCACCACCCGGTCACAGATATCATCCGGCAGCAGTGGGAGAAGTACCGGGCCAACATCTGCTACAACCTTCCGCAGGCGATCCTGGGCGTAGGCTACGGCGCTTATTTTGTGAGCACGCACGTGGAAGCCATCCGGGCGGCCCTCGAGGAGGAAGTCGTAAAGTGCGCCGCCGCGGAAGGCATAGAACTTTTGCCTGCCCCGGATATGACCAGGAAATATCCCCCCGATGCACGGTATTCCACCCTGCAGGACCTCGACGCGGGCCGGCGCACCGAGGTCGACATGTTCCTTGGCGTCCTGATAGAGAAAGCCGCCGCGCACGGAATCACCCTGCCGGTATCGGATACGGTCTTTCACATTATCAAAGCTCTGGAAGAAAAGAACGAGGGAATTTTTGCATTTGAACTGCCGGCAGGAGCACAGAGGGAAAGAGGAACGTCATGAAAGCACTGATCGTATATTTTTCACTTGAAGGCAACACGCAGTACGCCGCGGAAAAGATCGCGGAAGAAACGGGCGCGGACCTGCTGCGCCTGTACCCGGAGAAACAGTATCCCGACAGCGGTTTCAGGAAATTTTTCTGGGGCGGCAAGAGTGCCGTGATGGCTGAAAAGCCTGCGCTGCAGCCGTATGTATTCGACAGCAGCGCCTATGACACCATCGTGTTCGGCTTTCCCGTCTGGGCGGGCAATTTCGCGCCGCCTCTGCGTACGTTCATCAGAGATAATGACCTTTCCGGCAAGAATTTCGCCGCCTTTGCCTGCCAGAGCGGCAGCGGAGCGGAAAAGGCTTTCGGCAAGTTAAAAGCTGCCCTCGGCACCGACAGCCTTGCGGCCGAACTGATCCTGATCGATCCCAAAGCAAGGCCGGACGCGGGCAACGATGCCAGGATCAGCGGATTCTGCGGGAAACTTCTGCAGCTGTGATCACCAAGAGACAGACATGAGCATCGTATTCACAGAGCCCGGGAAAAGGCTGGAAATGGACATCATCGGGTATGAATTCCCGGATGCCGGCGGCGATGAAGAGGGGTTCGATCCCAACTGGCTGCTGTTTCGGTTCGCGTATACCGTGAACGAATCGACCGGTCTGACCGGCCTGACCGGCCGGGAAGGCGGGCAAACAGAGGTTTATGAAGACGCCAGCATGCTCACCTGGGAGCTGAAAGCCCTGTACGGGAATATTACAGAACTCCTCGACGGGAAAAGGGCAGCGCTGAAAACGGACTTTATGGAACCGTATCTGTCGATCGAGATCGAGGAAGACGCCGGTCTTTACCCGGCCCGGATCCGGTTCGTGTACGATACGGAGAAAGAATGGAAAGAACTGTCCGTCTGCGGGAAAATGACCCGGCAGGAGCTGGAAGGCATGACGGATGAACTTGAGAAAATGTACGAAAGATTCCCGCAGAGGGGTTGACCCGGTCTGCAGCGGGAACGGCGGCCGGTATAGAAAGGAGCCCGGTATATGAAATTCAATGAAGAACTCATTTTGCAGCATCTGGCAGGAATGGTGCGGTTTCCCACCGTTTCCGACAACGATCCGGAGAAGATGGATTTTCAGACATTCCTCGATCTGCACGCGTACCTGGAGCGGACATATCCTCTGGTGCATGCCACGCTGGAAAAGAAGGTCATAGGCAGGGCGGCCTTATTGTATAAATGGAAAGGCATCGGCGCCAAAGCAAGGAACCCTCTGCTTCTCGCCGCGCACCAGGACGTGGTGCCGGCGGGAGACCCGGCCGGTTGGACGTATCCGCCGTTTGAAGGGGTGATCAGTGACGGCGCGCTGTGGGGCCGCGGCAGCTGCGACTGCAAGTCCCAGATCATGGCGCACATGGAAGCCATCGAAGCGCTGATCGGCGAAGGCTTTACGCCGGAGTGCGACCTGTACCTGGCTTACGGATACAATGAGGAAGTCGGCGGCAGCGACGCAAATTCCGCGGCCCTTATGTGTGGTTACCTGCAGGAGCAGGGCGTGCGGCTGGGCTGCGTGATCGATGAAGGCGGCGGGATCGGTCCCGACAAGGATGAAGGCATCGACCGGGACGTCGCGTATATCAATACGGCGGAAAAGGGTTACGTGGATGTGGCCTTTATCATCAGGGACAAGGGCGGCCATTCCGCCCGGCCCGGCAAACGCAGTATTGTCGCCGAACTGGGCGGGCTGGCAGTGAAGCTCCACGCGGCGCAGTATCCTTTCCGGCCGACTGCCACGCTGATCAAAGAATATGAGGCGAAGGCGCCTTTTATGAAAGACCGCGCCGCAGCCGAGGCTTTTCTGCATATGAAAGATGATTTCGAAGCGGCCATTCCCTTCATTGAAGATGACCCCGGCCGCGCGGCGAAATTCCATACCACCCAGGCATTGACCATGCTGCAGGCGAGCGAGCGGGGCAACATCCTGCCCACCAGTGTCCGGCTCAACATGAACTGCCGGCTGCAGGAAGGCGACACCGTGGCTTCCCTCCTTGAAAAGTGCAGGGCGATAGCCGGAGAAAACGTGGAAGTCGAAATTGTGCAGGGCAGGGAGCATTCAGAAATTTCCCGAACCGACACGGACGCCTTTGCCTGCCTGTCGGAAGCCATCCATAAGATCTCCCCGGACGCCGTGATCGTACCCGCCATCACGGGCGGCGGCACCGACGCCAGAAACTATTATCCCATCTGCGACAGCGTTTACCGCTTCGGCGGCTTCAAAGCGGGCAGCGGTGACAACGAGCACGGTTTCAACGAATTCTTTAAGCAGGAAAACTGCAGCCAGGCGCCGGTGTTTTTCTATGAGATGATCAAGGGGTATTGCGGGTAAAGCAGAAAAACGGGATAAACAAATCCACGCATCATATCCCCGCATCATGTCCGGAGAAATCGCGTCCGGACACATCACATCCGGACACACACATCCGGACAGCAGTTTCGGAGGACTGAACAAATGTATGAACTGATCCGGGTATCCGAACAGGCTTACTATATCCAGAGCCCCGCGAAGACCGGGATCGTAAGCCTCTCCAGCGGCATCCTGGGGGAGGAATTCATCAGGCATGAACTGGAGACCGGGTTGAAGAGGCTGCAGGGATACGGGATCAATGTCCGTTTTATGCCCCATGCCCTTAAAGGACTGGACTATGTCCGGGAGCATCCGGAGAAGCGGGCGCAGGACCTTCTGGAAGCACTGCGGGATCCTGAGATCGATATGATCCTCTGCGCGATCGGCGGAGACGATACATACCGTCTGCTGCCGTACCTCTTCTTAAACGGGGAACTGCAGGCAGCTGTCGACGCGGGCGCTGCCGCACAGGGGAAGATCTTCCTCGGTTTTTCGGACACTACGATCAACCACTTCATGCTGCATAAGGCCGGCATGAAGACGTTATACGGACAGAGCTTCCTTTCGGACGTCTGCGAGCTGGGGCCGGATATGCATCCCTATACAAAGCAGTATTTTGAAGAGCTGGTCACCACAGGGACCATTCGCAGGATAACGCCTAGCGACGTCTGGTACAGGGAAAGGGAAAGCTTCGGCCCGGACCAGGCGGGGATACCCCTGCCGCCACTGCCGGATACAGGCTTCGAACTGCTGCAGGGAAATCCCTTTTTTTCGGGAAAGATCCTGGGCGGCTGCATCGATACCATGTACGACATGTTCGACGGAGAACGGTATGACGATATGCCGCTTATGTGCAGTAAGTACGGCCTTTTCCCCGAGGCCGGGGACTGGAAGGGACGCATCCTGCTTCTGGAATCCAGTGAGGAGAAGATGCCTCCGGAGGCGTATAAAAAGGCTCTGGAATACCTGAAAGAAGCCGGCGTATTTGATGCCGTTACCGGCGTCCTTGCCGGCAAGCCGATGGACGAAGTCTATGCGCGGGAATATAAACAGCTCCTGCGGGAGGTCATCGACGATCCCGACCTTCCCGTCGTCTGCAATATCAATATCGGCCATGCGATGCCGCGCTGCATCATCCCCTTCGGCGTGGAAGCCGTGGTGGACTCAGACAGACAGGAGATCGTGTTTGGAGAGCGGTGACGGTTGAGTAGAGTTAAGGGAGCGGCCACAACCCTGGTATTTCTTTGTTGTAACCGCTCCCGGAATCCATTTTTGCTGATCAAAACCTGAAAAGAACGATCAAAAGCGGTCTCACCAGCAGTTTTCTTTGTTTTTGTCCGCTTATATAGCTTCAGAAATGCCTGGTAAAGGCAGATCCGGAAATTGATCTTGTAAAGAATGCACTCATTCAGCGGCTGCAAACATGTAAATCACTTCCTGCGGCCGCTTTTCTATATTACTGATCTGTAAATACAGGCATTATCGGGAATTCTCGGCGGCCACAACATGTATTATCTTGCATTTCGTCCGCCGGCAGCCGGATCATTGGCAGTTGATGGCAGCCGAATCTCCAGATCATTGAGCATTGTCGACAGCAATGTCATTAACTCACTGATTGCTGACAGCAGCTGCATTTCCCGATCACTGATTGCTGTCAGCGACCGGATCATTGATTGCCGTCATCGCAGCCGCCACTGCCTCCGCCTCGGCATCCGCCCACAGATCCGCATACTCGCCTGACTTTTTCTTCCTGCCCAGGACAAACACGATAACACACATAAGGCCGATCACGATGGAGGCGCCGGGACTTCCTTCGACGCCGAAGCCTACGTTATAAAAGAAGCCGTTCCTGGCAGAAGCCGCATCCAGCCTAAAGAGTGAATAAGCGGAGACGACACCGCTGTTGGGCAGGCCGAACAGGATGCTCTGGGTGAAGTTCCAGGCTGTGTGCGCCATGACGGCGGCATAAAAGCTTCCGTAATAATATACGAACAGTGAGAATAAAAGCCCCACGAGGACGATCTGCAGGGCGCCTCCGAAATTGAAACCGGGATTGAGCGCATGAAGCGCGCTGAAGATCACGGCATTGCCGATGATCGCCACAGCCGGATGACGGTATCTGCGGCGGAGCTTCTGGAATAAGTAGACGCGCAGGAGAAGTTCTTCACTGCCGGACTGGATACATACAAACACCAGGAAGAGCAGCAGGTTTATCAGATTGAAGCTGCCGAATGTCAGCTTGATATCGCCCATCAGTACGGAGAGCAGGATACACAGCCCGTTCATGCCAAAGCCGATCGCGGCACCGGTCAGGGCGGCCTTTGCGCTGTTGCCTCTGCCGTCGTATTTTATCGCCTTCAGCATGGGCCGGTTGCGCTTATAGACCCACATGAAAAGGAGCCCCGCAGCCCAGATACCAATGGTGTCGAAGTACATCATCATGAAGGAAGCGACGTCCTTATTGCCGGTGATCGCTCTTGTGATCCTTGCCATCTGAGTGATCAAAGCGATCGGGATCGTGAAAACAGTGCCCAGTATGCTAATAAGAAATATCAGTATTGCGGCGACAGGCAGGATGTCTGTCCAGCATCTGCACGGACGCAGGTATTTTTCACGGAATGATTTCATAGTGGTTTCTCCTCTTTTGTTGTTTACATACTTCATAACAGAAGCCACAATATTATTCAAGAGTCAGCAGGGAGAGTCAACAGGGACAGGTCCGGAGACGCACACCGGAGTGCTATTGAAGTCATTGAGCCTGTCCTCGGTCACTTACTCCGGGGAGATAAGACATGATCTTTGAAGAGAAAAAATATTCACTGAACGGGCACGAAGTCATCCTGCGGAGCGCAAGGCCGGAAGAAGCGGCGATGCTGCTGGATTACCTGAAGACGGTCACCGGCGAGACGCGCTTTCTGATGTGCGAGCCTGATGAAGTAAACTATTCCCTGGAGTGGGAGGAACAGTTCGTCAGCGAACATAATGATTCCGACGGCGATATGCTGATACTGGCTTTCCTGGATGGAGAATACGCGGGGAACTGTTCCTTTGAAAGGATGGGCGGCAGCAGGCGGCGCGCCCACCATGCCGGCATAGGCATCGCCCTGTTCCAAAGATTTACGGGGCTCGGCCTCGGAAGGCTTATGCTGAATGTACTGATCGGAGAAATGCGCGCCTGCGGTTTCGAACAGGCGCAGCTTTCGGTCTATGATAACAATAAAAGAGCCCGCCATCTGTACGAAAGTATCGGTTTTACCGAATGCGGCAGGATACCCAGGGCAAGTAAATACGACGACGGGACTTATTCGGACGAACTGCTGATGGTGATGGAACTGTAAACGGCAGCAGGTTAAAGAACACGTAGCCCGCGTTTCCGATGCTGGTGATCACCAATACCGCGAGCGCGGAGATCACCGCAATGGCAGGGATACGGAGCAAGATCGCCGGGAGGCGAAGCCGCTTGTCCGGATACCATTCGGTCGACAGCATCAGCATGCCCCCGACCGCGAACAGGATCGCGATTACGCCTACGATCCCGAGGGGGATCAGGAAATACGGCGGGAGATCCCCAAGGAAGGTGAACAGCTTACTGTCCGGGAGAAATATCGACACGGCGAGTCCAAGGATGATGCCGGCCGCGATACCGCCTCCTTCACGGCCAAAGACTGCCCGGATGAGGCTGATAAGAGCCGCAGCGGCCAGTATGCACCAGAAGACTTTCACGCCTGTCGGCAGGTTCAGATAAAAAGAAGTTACGGTGTCCACTATCCCATTCATCGCGCAAAAGATCCTTTCAGGAAAAAGCTGTGGTCGTGAACTGCTGCATCAAGAGTAGAGTATCACAGAAGACCGCGCTCCACAAACATCGGACACAACGGGCATAAACAGGTATAGATATGTTGAGATTACGACCTTATAAAGAGTGCGACGCCAACGTCATCGCGTCCTGGATCAAAGACGAATTCGCCTTCAGGCAGTGGAGTGCCGACCGGTATGATCATTATCCCGTTACGGGGGACGATATCAACGCGCACTACGGGAAACTGTCGGACGCCGACTGGTTCTATCCGATGACGGCGTTTGATGAAAGCGGCGTTACAGGCCACATGATCATGCGGTTTACCGATGAAGAAAAGAAGGTCCTGCGCTTTGGTTTCGTCATCGTCGACGCGGATAAACGCGGGCAGGGATACGGGAAGGAAATGCTTTCCCTCGCGCTTTCATATGCCTTCGGGATCCTTAAGGCACAGAAAGTCACGCTGGGCGTATTCGAGAATAACCCGGCTGCTCACTATTGCTATCTGGCCGCGGGTTTCCGGGACGTACCGACGGAACAGGCGGAATATTACCACGTGCTCGGAGAGGACTGGAAGTGCCTGGAAATGGAGGCGGACGCACGGCCGTACCGTTCTTTGGCATTGGATCTTATCATGCAGCGCCGGAGCTACCGCGGAAGATACAAAGCGGAACCGGTCCCGCGTGAAGATCTGGTTACCATTATGGAAGCCGGGCTGGCCGCCCCTTCCGGATGCAATAAACAGACGACGAGCCTCATCGCCGTGGACGATCCCGCGGTCCTTGATAAGCTTCGCACGGTCATCGATCCGCCGGTGGGAGAGACGGCTCCGGCCGTGATCTGCGTGCTGACGCAGAGGATATATGCTTACAGGGATAAGTGCTTTGCCGTTCAGGATTATTCAGCGGCGATAGAGAACATGCTCCTTGCCATCGAAGCGCTGGGCTACAGGAGCTGCTGGTACGAAGGGCATATCACCGACGACGACAGGATCGGATATCAGATGGCGCAGATCCTCGGCGTGCCGGATGAATATGAACTTGTCTGCATGCTGCCTGTAGGGATACCGGAATCAGAACCGAAAGCACCGGTGAAAAAGAGTTTTGCCGAAAGGGCCTGGTTCAATTCGTTTCAGAAATGAGGAGGCCGGTTAAATGTCATCGAGCAGAGAATACCTGGAATTTGTACTGGAACAGCTGTCGGGACTGGAAGACATTTCCTACAGGGCCATGATGGGCGAGTATATCCTCTATTACAGGGGGAGGATCTTCGGAGGGATCTACGATAACCGCTTCCTCGTAAAGCCCGTGCAGGCTGCAATGGATCTGATGCCTGACGCTGACATGGAAACTCCCTATACGGGAGCTAAGGAAATGCTGCTTGTGGACGACATTGAGAATAAGGAATTTCTGAGGGAACTGGTGGAGGCAATGTATGACGAACTCCCGGAGCGGAAGCAGTTTTCTTAGTGCCGGAATGTTGCTATCATAAGGTTGAAGCTGCATGGATCCGGGCGCCGCACCAAAAGCGGGACCGCAGGGGAAACGGACTTGAATACCGGGATCCACAGCCGGAAAAGGAGAATGATTTCATGAAGATCGAAATAGACCCTAAGGCGCGGAACGAAGAAAAACTGTGGGACATCACGGAATATCTGGAAGCAATAAAGGATGCCGTGGTCGAGATCGAGGCGGATTACGACGAAGAGAAAGGGATCTCCGATGTCCTGACGGATGCCCTGGAATACCTTGACGACGTGATCGACGCGCTTAACGAAGCCGCGGACGAGATAGAAGTGCGGGACGTCTGACATGACTGCGGACCTTCGCTTCGACATCATCGACGTCCGCGCGGGCGTCGAAGAAGAGAATGAAAAGTACGCGCAGGAAGTGCGGGATTTCTGCAATGAGCACGGCATTTATCTGGTGAACCTGATGGCTTCCCCGGGCGCCGGCAAGACGACGATCCTCTGCCGGCTGATCGATGCTCTGCGGGAGGATCCGCCCGCCGGATTTCCGGGTACAGTCGGCGTGATCGAAGCCGACGTGGACGCGGATGTGGACGCCAGGACCGTAGCAGAACGCGGCGCGAAGACAGTGCAGCTCCATACCGGCGGCTCATGCCATATGGACGCGGCGATGACACTGCGCGGGCTGAAAGCCCTGTGCGGGGAAAACGAGGGAGCGGGCAGCAGCGGGAGCGGAGACAGCATAGACGGCCGTGACAGCAACGACAGCGGCACGGCCTGCCCCCGTATCGTATTCCTGGAGAATGTCGGGAACCTGGTCTGCCCGGCCGAATTCGACGTTGGCGCGGACTTAAAGCTTATGATCCTCAGCGTGCCGGAAGGCGACGACAAACCGCTGAAATATCCTCTGATGTTCACGGTCTCGGAGTGCCTCCTGGTGAACAAGACCGATACGGCGGAAGTGTTTGACTTCGACCTGGACCGCTGCGTCAGGAATGTGCGGGCGCTGAACGAAGAGATGCCGGTCTTCCCGCTTTCGGGCAGGACCGGGGAAGGTTTTGAGCCTTTTGTGAGCTGGCTCAGGGACAGGATCGAAGGGTCGCCCAAAGGCAGGATCGCAGGATCGCCGAATCGCGAAGGAGGCAGGATCGAGGGAGCGCCCGTGGACAGGACCGCAGGGTACCCGACCGCGGAAAGCAGGGCAGAGCGATGAAAGTCATTGAATTGAACAAGAATGCGCTCTCGTCGAACGACGCGGATGCCGAAATACTGCGCGGTGAGCTGAAGGAGAAGGGCATCTTTCTCATCAACCTGATGAGCGCGGCGGGGAGCGGCAAGACGACACTGATCTCGCGGACGATCACGGACCTCAGGGAGAGAGAACCCGGACTGGAGATCGGGGTCATGGAAGCCGACATCGCTTCGGACGTGGACGCGGCGGCGATAGAGGCGCTGGGAGCAAAGAGCATCCAGGTGCACACCGGCGGGTGCTGCCACATGGACGCGGTGATGACCAGAGAATCTCTGGAGGCATTCGGAGCATTCGAGGGATCACCCCGGATCATCTTCCTCGAGAACGTGGGGAACCTCATCTGCCCGGCCGAATTCGATACGGGCGCTCATCTGAAAGTGATGATCTTAAGCCTCCCCGAAGGGGACGACAAGCCGCTGAAATATCCGCTGATGTTCGCGGAGAGCGATGCGCTGATCATCACCAAAATGGACGCGGCTCCGTATTTTGATTTTGACATTGACGCGGCATGCCGGCGTGCGAAGGCGCTGAATCCGGACATCGCCGTTTTCCCGGTCAGCGCGAAGACCAGAGACGGAATGCAGGAATGGGAAGCATGGCTTCTGGAGAAGGCGGAAGCTTTGTGATATTTGCGGAAGGAGAACGCTATGCCTGAAACCTACGACAGAAACCCGGAAACCAAATCTAAATATGACGGCGAACCGGTCAAACAGAAGAAATACGCGAAGCTGGGCGCGAAGATCACCGACAACGTGCCGCACAAGCTGTTCGGCCTGAAGACGACGGACGAAGAGTACTGGGGCCTGCGCGAGATACTGAACGAGGACGAGGTGGATATTGCCCTGTCCATGAAGCAGCGCGCCTGGTATACCGAAGAACAGCTCTTCGAAATGCAGAAAGGCCGCATGAGCCGGGAAAAGTTCAAAGAGACGCTGGACCTGCTCTGTGTCCACGGTTTCGTCGAGTACGACTACGGCGACCACTACGACGACAACGGCTCGATCCCGGGAGCCCCGAAGGAGAAACGCTACCGTACGAGCTATTTCGTCCCGGGCAGCGCGGAGCTGTTCAATTCCTCGGTCGACCGCGTCGATAAGAACCCGGCCGTCGCGAAGATGTTCGAACGCATGACTTTCCTGCCGCTGGAGCACATCACTCCCATGGTCCGTCCCGGCGGAGACGGCATCGGCATGCACGTCATCCCCGTTGAAAAGGAAGTCAGCGCGGAAAGACAGGCGCTGAGCCTGGAGAAGATCTCCTACTGGCTGCAGAAGTACGACGGGCATCTTTCCGCCGGCATCTGCTCCTGCCGCTATTCCCGCGCCAAGATCGGCGAGGGCTGCACCGACGACGAGCAGGACTGGTGCATCCAGGTGGGCGATATGGCTGATTATACCGTTGAGACCGGCCGCGCCCATTACATCACGAAGGAAGAAGCACTGGAGATCCTGCAGAAGGCCGAGGACAACGGCTATGTCCACCAGGTGACGAATATCGACGGTACGGACCACATCTTCGACATCTGCAACTGCAACGTCCAGATCTGCAACGCGCTGCGCACCTCGCTCCTGTTCAACACACCGAACATGTCCAGGAGCGCGTACACCGCGAAAGTCGAAAAAGAGAACTGCGTGGCCTGCGGGCGCTGCGTGGAGGTCTGCCCCGCCGGCGCCGTGAAGCTCGGCCAGAAGCTCTGCCAGAAGGACGGCACCGAGGTGAAATATCCTCAGGCGATCCTGCCGGACAAGGTCCGCTGGGGCAAGTACGCATGGGACGAAAATTACCGGGATACCGCCCGTGTCAACACGCACAGGACCGGCACAGCCCCCTGCAAGACCGCATGCCCTGCTCATGTGCCGATCCAGGGCTACCTGAAAATGGCGAACCAGGGCCGCTACGACGAAGCGCTAGCGCTGATCAAGCGTGAGAACCCGTTCCCCGCGATCTGCGGCCGTGTCTGCAACAAGCGCTGTGAAGACGCCTGCACCAGGGGCACCATCGATCAGCCCGTCGCGATCGACGACGTCAAGAAGTTCCTCGCGGAGCGCGACCTGCACGCGGAGACCCGTTATATACCGAAGAAGCTTATCAATAAGGTGAAAGGCACATGGGACCAGAAGATCGCCATCATCGGCGCGGGCCCCGCCGGCCTTTCCTGCGCCTACTACCTGGCGGAGAGAGGCTATAAGCCCACCGTTTTCGAAAAGAACAAAAAGCCCGGCGGCATGATGACCTACGGCATCCCTTCCTTCAAACTGGAGAAGGACGTGATCGACGCCGAGATCGACGTCATCCGCGAAATGGGCGCCGAGATCCGCTGCGGCGTGGAAGTCGGCAAGGACGTCACAATCGAAGAACTGAAAAAGCAGGGTTACGAGGCTTTCTATATCGCCATCGGCTGCCAAGGCGGAAGGCTTCCCGGTGTGCCCGGGGACACCGCCGAAGGCACAGATATCGCGGTACGCTTCCTTGAAAAGGCCCTTTCGGATACTTCGAAAGATATGACCGGCGACGTGGTCGTCATCGGCGGCGGCAACGTCGCGATCGACTGCGCGAGGACAGCCCACAGGAAGGGCGCCGGCACAGTCTCCATGTACTGCCTGGAATCCCGCGAGACCATGCCCGCATCGCCCGAAGAGATCGAAGAGGCGGAAGAAGAAAATGTGCAGATCAATGCTGGCTGGGGCCCGAAGGAAGTCCTGACGGACGATAAGGGCCATGTGACCGGGATCGTCCTGAAGAAGTGCCTTTCCACCATCGACGCCGACGGAAAATTTGCACCGAAGTATGACGAAGACGATACCGTCACGGTCTCCGCGGACAGGATCATCTTTGCCATTGGCCAGGCTATCGAATGGGGCAGCCTCCTGGAAGGCACGGCCGTGACTTTCCATCACGGCAATTACCCCGTCGCGGATCCTTTCACTTACCAGACCGCGGATCCGGCCGTCTTTGTCGGCGGCGACGTCTACACAGGGCCCAAGTTCGTGATCGACGCCATCGGCCAGGGACATGAAGCGGCGGAATCCCTGATCCGCTTCGTTTCCAAAAACAACGTATCCCAGACCCTCGGCCGCGACCGCAGGTACTTCAAGTCACTGGATAAGGAGAACATCGCGATCGACTCCTATGACGAAGCAAAGCGCCAGGTACCGGCCGTCGATCCTTCCGTCGATTATAAGAACGGCTTTACGGATAACCGCCTGTTCCTTACCGAGGAGCAGGTCCATACGGAGACTTCCCGGTGCCTTTCCTGCGGAGCCAGCATCGTCGATCCCAACAAGTGCATCGGCTGCGGCCTCTGCACCACACGCTGCGAGTTCGACGCGATCCACCTGCACCGCGACCATCCGGAGGCTTCGGATATGCGCCGGGCAGAGGATAAAGTGGGCGGACTCCTTGGCTACGCGGTCAAGCGCGGCTTCGATATCATTAAGAACAGCGGCTCCGAAGAAGCGAAGATCATGCGCCAGAAGCGCAAAGAGTATAACGAGGCGACAAAGGAATTCCACAAGACCCATCCCCATACCGGCAACGGCGTGGATATCAATGAACTGATGAAAGACTGATACGGAAACAGGGCAGCAGCATGCACGAAATGGGGATCATCATCCATCTGGCGAAGACGCTGGAGGACACTGCCCGCGAGGAAGGCCTCGTCCGCATCGGAAGCGTGACGCTCCGGGTGGGCGAGGTGTCCGGCATCGTGACGGACTACTTCGAAGACTGCTGGAACTATTTCAAAAAAAGGCACCCGGTGCTGCAGGATTGCCGTCTCATCATCGAGACGATACCTGCGGTCACCAGGTGCTCTTCATGCGGTCAGGATTACGAAACGGTAAAGTACGGCCGCGAATGCCCTTATTGCCACAGCGGCGAAACATGGCTGGTGCAGGGCAATGAGTGCGTGATCAAACAGATCGAGGCGGAATAGAAAGCATTCCGGAGTCAGGGGGACAGGTCCCCTTGACTTACCTTGACTCACCTCCGGTTCACTGCAGGCAGTCTTTCAGCGCCTGTATCTCCTCGTCCGTCATACCGATCTCTTTCAGATAATTTTCCGCGCAGGCGGACAGATCTATACCCTCGTCATCAAGAGACGCGATCCCGAAAGCCTCCGCGAGCGTCTTTTTAATGTTGCTGTCCGCGATCTGCATGTACTGTTCCGAATCCGGGGAGAGATCGTAGAAATTGTAAAAGGTCAGCATAAAGTCACGGACGACCTCAGTGGTATTGGCACCCATCAGGCATTCAAGGATCGCGGCGGCAAAGCCTGTGCGGTCCTTTCCTTCTTTACAGTGGATGAGATAGGGCCCCGGATTGGCAGCCATAAAGCGGAATCCTTCCGCGAGACGCTCCTTGAAATCCTCAGCGAAGAAATCCATGCCCATATTCAGGGCGATGATATTGCAGTCCGAATACGCGGTAAGTTCGTAATCGGAGTAAGCCTTCATGCCCTCCGCATTATCCGTCATGTTGACGATGGTCTTTACACCTGCAGCAAGGAGAGCCGCATCCGCTTCCGCGTTCCTGTTCAGGGACGGATCGATGGGAGAGGAAGAACGGAACAGGATCCCGGGCTTGATGCCGGAGGTGTCCACTTCACGGAAATTGGCATATTCTTCGTCCGTCAGTTTTGCGTAGTCTGCGCGCTCATTGGTACGTACGGCGGTGAGCTTGTGCAGCTCATATTCCGTGTAACCCTGCTTTTCGACCATGGAAATATAGACAGGTACAGATTCATCTATGCCGTCTGCCCAGACGACTTCAAAACCGGGATCCGCATCGATCTTATTGATCGTGCCAAGGCCCATGGCTTCCAGGAGGTTTCCGTAGTTGATGGAAAGGGTGGCATGTTCAAGGCCATCCGCCGAACTCACCTTGAAGCAGCACAGCGGCTTGCCGTTGTCCACGTCGGAATAGGCGGTGCCGATGGGCATTTCCATTTCGGAATCACCGATGCGGACCAGAATGATATCCGCGGGCTCGTAGCCCATCTCCCGCATGGTATCGGGGCTGACCGTGAGCTGGATATTGCCGGCTTTTTTGACTTCTTCTATACCCGCCTCGATTTCCGGTATCGTGACGTCAGTATCCTCCACGACGTCCGGTTCCGCTGTTTCGGCCGCTGTTTCCGTCTCTGCCGCCGGTGCCGCAGGTATACTTACCTGGGGAATAGCGCAGGCGCTTATGGAGGCTGCCGTAAGAACAGCCGTGATCATTACTGCCAGTTTTGCGTTCTTCATTTGTTTGATAACGATCCTTTCTTTTTTATTCCCGCATATTGATTATATTGCTCACAGCCCGCCGTCCAGCGCCGCGTCGATCACGATGCGCGAAGTATCAAACAGGTTGTGCATAGCCGGTTCAAAGATATCCAGGGTCTCGGTGTTATCGTTTTCAACCTTTTTGCTGAAAGTGCTGTATTCGCCCCAGGTGCTCTCCGGCGTCTCACCTTTCATGAATACATCCATGTTTACGATGACGCGCAGTGAAACGAGACGGTCCAGCAGGCCAAAGCACTGCGCCGTATTCGCGACCGCTATTTCTTCCATTTCCGTCGCCATATACGGGTCCGGACATCCGTAATAATCCGCGATGAAGTCTGCCGTCGCATGCCCGTAGATGCCTTTCCAGTAATTATCCCCTGTAAGAGCGGTACCCTTCCTGACGGCCGGAAGAAAGTCCTTTTTTCCGTAGGCCGCGTAGTTTTCCGTCATGACCGCCTTTGCCTCTTCCGTAGACCGGAGCGGACAGTCTTTGATCATCTCATAAACCGTATCGCAAAGGTCCGCGTTCAGCAGCTTGAATTCATACGCCGCATAGGAATCGTCCGGAAACCACATGATACGGGTGTTGGTCTTTCTCCTTTCAAGGACGTCCACATGATGCCCGAGATCGTAATCGCACGCGGCAGTGACAAGGATCACGTCGCCAAGCATGCATTGCATCACGCTGCCGCCGGCACAGCCGACGGAAACGATGGCAGTGTCGGAATGATCATAGAGTTCAGAGGAAAGGACTGCCGACATCGAAAGCGCTGTGGCGGTCTTGCCCTCACCGGTAACCAGGATGCCGGCACCGTTCTCTTCGTTGAAATAGAAATGGGCGCCCGGCGGCATATGCGGTATCTCGACCTCCCCGCAGCCCGGGCAGTATTCTTCGTAGAAAAGCTGGGCTTCCCCCGGGAAGTCCCCGCTCATTTCGCCGATCTCAAATTTAGGGATGATGAGCACCCGGAGAGCAGACTTTTGAGGCGTTGCCGAACAGGCGGAAAAAACAGGAATACACAATATAAGAATAAGTGCGGTCGCTAAAAAAGCTTTGAACCTGCCCATTATACTTCGGCTGACTTTCATTATCTCAACTCCCCGGTATCGTTTGCACGTTTCTTTGTCTGATATGCGCAAAACGGCAACACAAAAATAGTATACAAAAAGCGGTCCGCAGTAAAGCGTGATATGATGAAGCCGTGAAGAAATCGGGACAGATCACAGCGCCGGAAAAAGACCGGAGGTCCATACAGTATGAACGCGAAGAGAGGCTACGTGCCGGAAGACGAACAGAACTTTTCGCCGGCCGCAATAGAAAAGATGCGGACCGCTTCCCGGCATGTCTGTTATCTCATTAATGAGGGATATGACCTGAAGCAGGCCGCGACTTTTGTCGGGAATCATTTTCTGCTTTCCGAAAGGCAGCGCCTGGCAATCATGCGGTGCGCCGCCACCGGGGAGCAGCTCGTCGGCAGAAGGGAACGGCAGGTCCCGTTGGATCTGCTCGCGGGACAGGAAGTCTGGATCGACGGTTTCAACATCATCATTACACTGGAAGTGATGCTCAGTGACTCTATCCTGCTAATTGGGATGGACGGCTGCGTCCGCGACCTTGCTGCCATGAGGGGGACTTACCGGATCATTCCGCAGACGGCGGAAGGGATAAAGCTCCTCTTTGACGTCCTGCGGGAGGCAGAGGTCCGGAAGGTGAATATCCTGCTGGATGAGCCGGTCTCCAATTCCGGCAGGCTGAAGACGCTGCTGGCGGAGACAGCAGAGCCTTATCCCTTCGAACTGGATGTGCAGATACGGAAAGATGTGGACCGTGCGCTGTATCAGAAGGAGTATGTCATTACGTCGGATTCCGTTATCCTGGACCATTGCGCAAGCTGGGTCAATCTGGGTGCGGAATGCATGGAACGCAGACAGCAGCAGGGGTCAAATCCCGCACTCATTTTTTGACATATCTGCCCGCAGCCTTTTTCACAAAGCAAAAAAACCATCCAAATAGTCATTTCCCCCATAGAGGCGGAAAAGAAACGGCGGATACAATATATACAAGTAAATACAATCCGGAAATGTTCGCGCTCCTGTGCGCGGCATGAAAAAAGAAAGAAGGAGGGTTTACATTGGAACATAATATTAAAAGATCCGTCACTGTCTATAGCTGGCACCGCCAGGTGGAAGCCGGTTATCTGACATGGGAAGACTGCGTCAAAGCCTCTGTCATGATGGGCTGCACCGGTCTGGAACTGCTTGGCCAGCTGTATTTCAGGTATTGCCCGGAAGCACTGCCTGAGGACATCGATTCCTGGAAGAAGATGATGTTCAAGTACGGCACCAAGACGATCTGCCATGACTTCTTCGTCGATATGACGATGTACAATCATCGCCGTCTGACCGTTAAGGAAGGCGTGGATATCATCCGCCGTCACGCACTCTTTGCCAAGAGCATCGACTGCCCGATCATCCGTCTCGGCGGCACCGCCCTTCCGGAGATCGCGGAAGCGGCTGTACCGATCCTGGAAGACCTCGACATCAAGATGGGCCAGGAACTTCATAACGGCCCTTCCAGCTTTGCCCAGCCCGCTACACAGCGCCTGCTGGAAGTCATTGAGAAGGTCGATTCTCCCTGCCTCGGCATCATTCCCGATATGTCCTGCTTCACACAGCGCATCGGTGAGAGGACCATCCAGCGTGGTCTTGCCCAGGGCGTTGATGAGAAATTTGCCCGTGAGACAGCCGCTCTGTTCGAGCAGGTCTCCAATGAAGAATTCCGTAAATACTGCCTGGACATCATGGACAAGTCCAAAGATGAAGCTGTCGTGAACTGGCTCGGCGGCGTATGGCGTATGGAATACTTCGATCCCGATATCCTTCGCCAGCTCTGCAACCGCATCGTCCATCTGCATGGCAAGTTCTATGAAATGGACGACAACTGCGAAGAGACCACCATCAACTATCCCGGCATCCTTAAGGCTCTCATCGAGGGCGGTTATGACGGATATATCTCCGCTGAGTATGAAGGCGGCCCCATCAACGGCGATACCTTTGAGCCTTTCCGCCGCTATCAGAAGATGCTGGACAAGTATCTCGGCAAGTATCCCGATGCCAACTATACCGAATGGCCTGACTGCCGTCCGGCTCCCGGCGGCGGATTCGGCGCGCCTCAGCAGGCAGCGATCGAAGGCACGCTGGAGAACTGGTACGACGACGGCGAGTGCACCGGATTTGCACTGGATGTACGCAGCTTCTACTATCGCGGCGTGCCGCTGGCTCTGTTCGAGAGCGCATATGTCAATGTGGACGGAGAGGTCTATGGACCTGATTCCATGCGCGTCTTCGTAGACGGCGAGATGTTCAAGTTCGAGGATATGTGCGACGTAACGCTCCACTACTGGAATAAGGGATATCCCGCAAAGCTCATCATTTCCAAGCCCGGCGGACTCTCCAAGGGAGACCACCAGGTATCCGCGATCACCACGATCCGCGCATACTACATGCGTGAAGGCTTCGCGGCGAAGAGCACCGGCACACTTCACTTTGCCGATCCGATCACGATGACGATCAGCTAAGAGAGTGTAAGAGAAGAGTATGTGAATAAAAGCCGGGGCTGCTGAGGCGGCCCCGGTTTTTCGTGAGCTAACGGACCGGGAACAATGGGGCTGATCTGACAGGCAATGAGAATGCCGGGAAATCTTGTGCTATGAGCACAAAGGCTCCCCGGCAATTTTAATTCCATAAACTAATGTACCCGAAATCCGGCAATGATAAAGTTAACTTGTAGCATATCTGAATACGATCTTCATTTGATCTTAATAAAGGGGGGAAAAACGTCATGGAACTCAAAAAGGTTGAAAGAAAATCTTCTTTCAAAAGGCCTGTGAAGGCTTTTGACAAAATGTCAGACTTTGATAATGGCCGTTACAATCCTTTACTGCTTCATAATTATGGCAGAAACATTTACAGAAAAGGGCAGAAGATCGGATATTGCCTTGATATCCGTATCCCGGGATACAGGGGGCTTCCGATCAACCAGATCGCGAAACTGGCTTTTGAAGTAGACGGCAAATGGATCGATGACGACTGCAAATATATCTGGTATGACGGCAAGGATTTCCCTATTTCAGCGATCGGCACAGGCCGTTTTGACAACGAATGGATGTGGAAATATCAGGATTACCTGCGCGTATTTTTTGAGATCCCCGGCGGGATCGATCAGGGCATCCACCATGTGAAATACGGCATCTACCTCAGAGATCATTATTCGACGACAGCGCTCTGCGAAAAAGATGTCACGATCGTATAAAAGGAGGAGAAGTCATGAGCAGTAAAGATATCAAACTCGGCGTAAGCCTTTATTCCTACCAGGAAGCGATCTGGAGAGGCGATCTGGATCTTGAAGGCGCGCTGACAGCTGTCAAGGGCTGCGGCGCGACCGGCGTAGAGATATTCGGAGAGGCGATCATCCCTTCGTTTCCGTATATTAGCGACGATTTTCTGTATAAATGGAATTATATGCTCGAAAACCTTGAACTCGAGCCGGTCTGCTACGAGCATTTTGCTGACCGTCAGTTCTGGAATGATCCGGACAAATATCTGGACGACGACGCCATCTTCGACGTCACCATGCAGTATTTAAGGTCAGCAAAGAAGCTCGGCTGCAAGTTCGTCAGGATGAGCCACACCGGTCATAACGGTATCTGGGGCAGCAATGATATCCGCCATCAGACCGTGAACGCCGAGGTGTTCGCAAGGCTTCTTCCCTATGCGGAGGAACTGGGTGTCAAGATGGCGCTGGAAGTACATGCTCCCGGCCTTCTGGAAGACGGCGGCAATGATGACTTCCTTGACGCGATCGAGAAGACTGGCTGCTACGAAGGCGGCGGGCTTATGCTCGACCTTTCCGGATGCTTCAGGGATTTCTCCCCGATGCAGGCGCAGGAATATGTCAAGAGAGGCGCGAACCCGGATATCATCGCATATCTGCGCCAGATGAGCAGGAAAGCCTATACCTATGACGGAAATAACGATGTGGACTGGGAAGAAGTCAAAGCAAGGATCATCGAAATGGGTGCCGGCGAAGTCGAACTTGGCATCCTGGATATGACCATGGGCCACGGCCCGCTGACCAACAGGCTGATCTCTCCTCCGTCGGTAGTTGAAGAATATGCGTCAAAGCTGATCTATATACATGGAAAGATGCACTGGATCAATGAGGACTGCACTTCTGACGAGATCGACTACCACAGATATATCAAGGCTCTCGCGAGAGGCGGATACAAGGGATACATCTCAACGGAATTTGAAGGACAGAGAAGTGTGCCGCATACGCTGAACGAAGTCGAATTTGTACGCAGGCAGCATATCCTGATGCGCGAGTGCCTCGCGGAATGCGAAGCGGAAGGGATCTGAAACATATCAACAGGTAAAGTTGTAAGTGTAAAAACAAAAAGGGGGTAATTCAATGAAACTTCACAAAAGATGGCTGGCTTTGATACTGGCATTGGCTATGACATTATCACTGGCAGCATGTGCCGTGGCAGCTCCTGCTGCCAGCGCGCCTGCGGAAGCGGCACCGGCTGTTGAAGAAGCGGCAGAAGCAGTGGAAGAGACTGCGGAAGCGGTGGAAGAGACTGCGGAAGAAGTAGTCGAAGAAGCGGCAGAAGCAGTGGAAGAGACTGCGGAGGAAGCAACAGAAGAAGCGGCTGCTGAGTGGGATGGAGAAATAACGGATATCGATGTTATGCTCTTCGACCTTCGCGGCGTAGGCGAGAACTCCAAGCCGATCGTTGACGCTATGAATGCGATCACGGAAAAGACCTGCGGCGTCAGGGCTAACATTATGTTTGTACCCGGCGCGGAATTCCAGACGCAGACCGGTCTTATCTTCTCCAGCGGCGAGAATCTGGACGTTATTTCCCTGTATGCCGGCACGGCCAGCTTTGCCTCTCTTATTGCGAACGGCCAGCTGATGGATATCACTGAGCTGATGCAGAACGAAGGCAAAGAGACCTATGATATGATGAGCGAATACATTGCAGCCAACACAGTTGACGGCAAGATCTACGGTATTCCTCCCTACAGGAACTATGGCAATTCCATTTATCTGATCATGAGAAAAGATATTCTCGATGACCTTGGCCTTACCGAGAAGGCGCAGAACCTTACAGACTGGGCCGGCGTAGAGGAGATCTTCCAGGCTGTTACGGAACAGGGCAATATTTCCGCAGTCGGTTCCGGCAGAAGGATCCTGACCGGCACAGACGTTATTTTCCCGAATGGCAGTTTTGATGACAAGATCATGTTCGATACACTTGGCGACAGCATCCTGCAGATCTTCACAGATGATGAAGGCAATGTATCGCTCCTGCCTGAAAATGAGAACTATCGTATCCAGCAGGATATGGTCAGAGACTGGTATAACGCCGGCTATGTTTACAAAGATTCACCCATAACAGACGATCATCCGGATACCCTTATGAAGGCCGGCTCGATCTTCTCATCCGTCCAGGTCAGTGAGATGGGCGTTGAGACATCCAAGAGAGAAGCTACCGGATATGAAGTCATCTGCGCTGAACTTGCAAGGAACAGACTTACATCCGCGACCGTCAACAAATTCGGTATTGGTGTTCCTGTTATCTCGGAAGAGCCTGAAGCAGCGGTACGCTGGATCAACGCACTTTACACGGATCCCGCCCTGGTCAATCTCCTGTATTGGGGTATTGAGGGAGAGGACTATGTGATCACCGAGACCGGTGAAGCGGCTTATCCTGAAGGGATCGATCCTTCCAACGTTAAATATCACTCTGTTGATTTCCTGCTGGGCAATTACTTCAATGCTCTGCCGTGGCAGGGGAACGGCGCTGATTTCCGTCAGAGAGCATATGATTTCCTGAAGGGATCAGAGACCTCACCTTATATCGGATTTGCGATCAACCTTGGCGAACTGCAGAATACGCTGACAGGCCTCAACTCTGTCTATGAGAAGTACAGGAGCACGATCCAGTGTGGTACTTATACGGACGAAGATTATGACGCTTATCTTGCGGAACTGAAGACAGCTGATGTTGATACTTATATTGCGGAATTCCAGAACCAGCTGACAAACTGGATGAACAACAACTGACAGATGACCGGAACGGTTCAGCGGTGACCGGAGCTATTGATATAAAACTTTACCTGTAACAGTTTATAAGTTAAAAAGTGCCTTCTGCCATAAGCGGAAGGCACTTTTTATGTTTATCGCGGGCTGCCCTTTTGTCAGGTAATATGCTCGGCGATGTCATAGAGCCGCAGGGAAAGCGTCAGCTGGAAGCATTGTTCTGAAGAAGAATAATCGATCCCGAACAGCTCCGTCATTCTTCTGACACGGTACGCGACCGTGTTTCTGTGTACATGGATCAGACGGGCTGTTTCCTGGAGACTGAAGTTAGTACTCAGGTAGTATCGCAGGGTATTCACGTAATCCGTATTATTATTCCGGTCATACTCCGCGATCTTCATGACCGTTCGGCAGATGTACTGGTAGTTGCCGAACGCCTCCTGGTTGACCAGTGCATTCATCAGAAGGGCTACGATACGGTACTCGTCATATTCCGCCAGCAGTCCGGGACGGTCGCTGTATTTGGACTTCAGGTACAAAAGCACTTCTTCGTTTCGGTTGTAAAAGCGCCGCAGCCTGAAATCCCGCACAGGATCTTTAAAAGGATCGCTGATGCATCCGATCGCGTTTTCTTCCTTCAGGATACTGCGGAGGACGGCTTTGTCAGATTCAGAATCCCCTTCTTTATGACGGGACATGACGAAATAAAGGACGGAATCCCCATAATTAAACAAGACATCCCCCTCCCTGGCGCATTTCAGCAGGATCTTTTCTTTCAGATTTGTCATTAGGGTATCGCCGGAGAGCGAGACGATATTGATCAGATAGCATTTCCCCGGAAGGCCTTCCTTGTAGCGGGAGAGGCCGATCTGTGCCCGGAGCGATTCCATACGGGAAAGATTCGTTGAATACAGCAGTTCTTTGATACCGGATATAAAAGCAGAGTCATCCAGATGCGCGCTTGCTGCCACTTCAGGCATCTTGGAAGCCAAATGTGCCGTAAATGTCAGGTATTCGGCGTATTCGTCATCCGGCGCAGCATCTTCCGGGATCCCTAAATAGCCGCATTTTGTGCCGGAACTGGTCAGTACGGCAGCCGGAACAGCCTGAAATGCTTCAGTCGAATTGGTCAGCGGAGGATCCGTACGCGTCGGGTCTGTCAGATTCAGATCCAGTATGCACAGAGGGATGTGTATGATCTCTGAAACAGCCCGCAGAAAGTCTGTGAGATCATCTGCCTCGAAATATGAACTCAGTATCTGTTCTTTGATATTTTCACTCATTGCCCGTTCTTCCTCCCGACAGATTGATTATAGAAAAATCACCGGTCCAGAACAACAATGATTGTATTGCCAGTACATACATACGGTGCTTTTTTTGCGCTTTGGCCATATGGGAGAAAACAGTCATAAAAAGTAAAATTATGATCATGGAAAGCAAGTACGCAGACATAAAAGGAAGAATATTTGATATCCAACCGTTTTCTGTCCACGACGGACCGGGGATCAGGACAACGGTGTTTTTAAAGGGCTGTCCGTTAAGGTGTGTATGGTGCCATAACCCGGAATCCAACAATTGCGGACCGGAACTGATGCTTCATACGGACAAGTGTACAGGCTGCGGCAGATGCCTGGAGGTATGCCCGTCCGGCGCGGTCCGGACAGGCGGTGACGGAACAGTCGTGACTGACAGGGCTCTGTGTACACAGTGCGGGGAATGCGTCAAAGTGTGCGAATACGGTGCCCGCGAGATCACGGGTAAGGAAGAGTCCGTGCAGGAGGTCATGGATGCAGTCTTAAAAGACAGGCTGTTTATGGAGACTTCCGGAGGCGGCGTGACGATCAGCGGGGGAGAGCCTTTGATGCAGCCGGCATTCACGGCAGGGCTCGCGGCAGCTTTTCATGATGAAAGACTCCATGTGGCTGTGGAAACCTCCGGCTTTACCGGGAGTCAGGTGCTGCGGAGTGCTTTCCGCGATATAGACCTGATCCTGTATGATATCAAAGCGTTCGATGAGGATCTGCATATCCGGTGTACAGGAGTATCCAACCGGACGATCCTGGAAAATGCAGTGATCCTCAAAAAGGAAATGCACAAGGATATGGTAATCAGGATACCGTCAGTTCCGGGATACAACCTCACACCGGATAATATCCGGAAGACAGGCGAGTTCGTTGCCCGGTCGCTGGGAACGGACGTCCCTGTACATCTTCTTCCGTATCACAATCTGGGAGAAGGTAAAAAAGAATCTCTTGGAAGAAATGATTTTCTGGATGTTAAAGCGCCCGGAAATGATGAACTTAAAGAATACACGGACATTTTGAACGGTCTCGGGCTTGCGGCCCAGATCGGCGGAAGCATGTAACCTGCAGCGCCGCTGCTCATGCGGGAACGGAGGAAAATATGACAGAAAGAATACAAAGACTGATACAGCGCGTACGGAATACAAGACATCCTATCTGCACGAAGAAGTTCCAGATCGCACATGAAGTCCTGAAGAACAATGCGGACGCAATGCCTTACATGAAACGGGTACTCCTTTTGGAGGCATATCTGGACCAGATGCCGGTGTTTATTCCGGACGATGAACTGATCGTCGGGGAAGGCGCCAGCAAGCCGTACGGCATCGAACTTAATTATGAGTTCGGTATGTGGAGCAGCAAGGAACTGCTGGAAATGCAGGAGGAATGCACCTGGTGCTACATGGAGGAAGACGATCTTGCATTCGCCCTGAAATACAATGCCGAGAATGAAGGCCACGCGCTGAATCTCACACAGAAAGCCGTGGATTATTTTAAAAAGTACGACGATCTCGTAGCGGTCCAGCTTTCCGGCCTGATCGGCTGGAAGAGTCTGGAATCCGGTGTACACAGGACGGCCTGGGGCAATGCGGGAATAGGGCATTTTCCGAATGTATCCCTTGCCATACCGCTGTATACCAGAGTGCTGAACAAAGGCGCCAGAAGTATCATTGACAGCTGCAAGGCAATGATCGCCGCTGAAAAGTTTGAATCTCCGGACAGCCTGGACAAGATCGATTTCTGGGAAGGCCTGATCAGAGTCTATGAAGCCTGGATACGCTTCGCGAACCGGTACGCGGACAAAGCGGAAGAGATGGCGGTTGATTGCAGGGACAGCGTACGGGCTGCGGAACTGAAGAGGATAGCGGAGATCTGCAGACGCGTGCCGGAATACCCTGCCCGTAATTTCAGGGAGGCAGTACAGGCTTTCTGGTTCACCTGGATCATGATGCCGAGCCCCACCAATTCAGTAGGCAGATTTGACCAGTATATGTATCCCTTCTATAAAAAGGATATTGAAGAAGGCACCATCACAAAGGATGAAGCGCTGGAGCTTCTGGAAAACATCAAGACCCGATGCCAGAGCTTCGTTTCCGTCCGCGGATCGCAGACAAGGATGGGCAGCGCCGGCGGCGCGAACTGGTTCAATTTCACGATCGGCGGCGTCGACAGCGAAGGGAAGGACGCGACCAACGACCTCACCTACCTGCTCCTGGAGGCAAGCCTTGAGACCCAGCTCCCTCATCATACGCTGACCCTGAGGGTGCACGAGAATACGCCGGAACTGCTGATGAAGAAAGCCATGGACGTAGTGAAGACCGGCCTGGGCATGCCCGCTTTTATCAGCGATAAGGAGTATATCTCGTTTTTCATGCAGCATGGCGCGACCCTGGAAGAAGCGCGTGATTATGCTATCTCCGGATGCCTTGATGGCAATCTTCCCGGCAAGACCAGGATCTCCGGCGGCTCCATGCTGAATAACCCCGAGTTCCTGGATATCTTCATGCATAACGGCTACTCCAGATTCAGCGGCATGATGGCCGGCATCGAAACGGGAGATCCGTCATCCTTTGAAACCTTTGAGGATTTCCTGGCAGGCTATTACAGGCAGCAGCATTATCTGATGGAAAAAGTCTCCAGGGTATGCAACGTCCAGACGCTGGTCAACATGCGCTACAACCAGGATCCCTTCTTCTCCGGCCTGATGGAAGGATGCATCGAGGAAGGCAAGGAACTCACGAACAGGAAGTGCAGCCCATACGATAATCTGATGATGCACGCGATGGTAGGCGCCATCAACGCCGTTGACTCGCTGGCAGCGATCAAATACTGGATCTATGACAAAAAGAAATATACAATGGCTGAACTGATCACGGCGATCGACAATGACTGGAACGGCTACGAAGAAATGCGCCGTGATTTCAAGGCGGCACCGAAGTTCGGCAATGATGATGATTATGTGGACAGCATCGCCGTGAATTACTATAAGCGCTGGGCGGAAGATGTCGAAGCGTTTGCGCATCCGTGGGGGCACGGGATCACAGCCGGTATCTCTGTTTCAACGCATCAGATGATCGGTTCCAGGACCGCCGCAACGCCGGAAGGACGGAAAGCATTCGAGATCATGGCGGACGGCAGTGTTTCGCCGGAACAGGGCGCCGATCATAACGGACCTCTGGCCGGCCTGCGCAGCGCCATGAAGATCGACCACAGCAAGTTCAACGCAACGCTGCTGAACCACAAATATATGAAGTCGGCGCTGGCTACGGACGCGGATGAACTGAAGCTGGCCGCTGTAGTCCGGACATATCTGACGAATGGCGGCAAACATATCCAGTTCAATGTGGTGGATAAGCAGACCCTGCTGAACGCCCAGGCAGAACCTGAAAAATACCGCGATCTGATCGTCCGTGTTGCCGGATACAGCGCTTATTTTACAAACCTGACCAAAATGGTGCAGCAGGAAGTTATCGATCGTACTGACTTTGCATAAACAGACAGAAAATATACAAAGAAATAATAATGTAAGAGAATTAAATAATGACTCATTGATCGCCGAACCGTAATGGGGAGGCGGATTTTTTAGTGATGTCACTGTGTCAGCGCCAGAACACTGCATCATTTACCATATACAGCAGGTATAATAAATAAAAGCAAATCAGAACAACGACATCATAAGGAAGGGCAAGGAACATAACAATGGAAGCATTGGAAGCGATCCTCACGAGAAGAAGTACCAGGAAGTTTAGGGCGGAAATGCCCGGCAGAGAGCTGATCGACAGGATCATCGAAGCCGGCAGGCATGCGCCGAGCGGCGGCAACAATCAGACGACACACTTCATCGTGATCACCAACCCTGCAAAGCTGGCCGAGCTGGCAATGATCGTCAGGGAAGAATTCGCGAAGATGGACATTTACCCCGGCATGTACAGATCTAAGCAGAACGCCATTAACGCGGCGAAAAAGGGGACTCTTTTGTTCCACTACAATGCGCCGGTCCTGATCGTCGTTGCGAACCGTACAGATTACAGCAATGCCATGGCGGACAGCGCGTGTGCGCTGGAAAATATGATGATCGCGGCGAATGCTTTGGATATGGGTTCCTGCTGGGTCAACCAGCTTCACTGGCTGGACGGGAACGAAGTCATCATGAAATACCTGGGTGCACTGGGGCTGGAAGAGGACGAGACCATCACAGGCGGCCTTGTGCTCGGCTTTGCCGATACCGGCGCAGAAGGCGGCGGCCTGCCGGTCAGGACCGCGCTGCCGCGGACGGGCAATCCCGTGACGTGGGTGGAATAGAGTATCGATGCAGAGGCAGTACAAACGCCGCGAAGGCGTCTGGCGGGAAGAAATAACAGGGGGAACTATTTTGAAAACAGATTTTTTATGCAGGACAGAAGCGCCGGTCGTGCAGACCCGCGCGGGAAAAGTAAGAGGCTTTTATCAGAACGGAGTGTATCAGTTCCGGGGGATACGCTATGGCAGTGCCGGGCGATATATGTCACCGAAGCCGGCAGAACCTTGGGAAGGCGTTAAAGATGCGCTGGTCTGGGGGTATACCGCTCCGACGCCGCAGGAGTCCGGGATCTCGGACGACTTTTTAATATCACATCGGTTCTGGCCGCAGAGAGAAGACTGTCTGAATCTGAACATCTGGACGCCGCAGCTGGATGAGCGGGCTGCGAAGCCGGTCATGGTATGGCTGCACGGAGGCGGCTACTACGGCGGTTCCTCCATAGAGATCATCGCGTATGATGGGGACAATCTGGCATTGTTCGGAGATGTGGTGGTGGTCAGCGTGAACCATCGCTTGAATCATCTCGGGTATTTTGACTTATCTTCCTTTGGGGAACGGTATAAGAATACCGGCAACCTCGGGATGGAGGATCTGGTCTTGGCCCTGCAGTGGGTGCAGAAAAATATACGGGCCTTCGGCGGAGATCCGGATAACGTTACCATATTCGGCCAGTCAGGCGGCGGAGCCAAAGTCATCACATTGATGCAGACGCCCGCGGCAGATGGGTTATTCCATAAAGCGATCGTACAGTCTGGCGTAGGCGCCGGCCTCGGTGAACTGCCCAAAACGAGGTATGACGTTCCGATCGCGAAGAAAATGGCCGAAGCCCTTTCCGGCGATGAAAATAATATTGCCTGCCTTGAGACGGTCCCGCTGGCGGAGCTGCAGAAAGCGTATATGGACGCGTTCCATTCTCTTGACCTCAGCTTTATGGATCTGGTAGGCTATGGACCGGTCGCGAATGACTGGTACCTGGGAGATCCGGAGGAAGTGGGCTTTACTGAGCACGCAAAGACGATACCGCTGATCGTAGGGACTGTCTGCGCGGAGATAGGGTACCGCGGCAAGCTCCCTGACCGTGAGACGCTCTCCGAATCGGACACGATGAAATATCTGGCAGATGAGTATGGGAATGAGCATGCGAAGGAGATCTTTGACGCCTATCAGGCGGCATATCCGGGCAATGCGCCGATCTATGCGCTGTATCTGTCCAACCGCCTGGGTTCTTTGGATTTCTGCAGGAAGTTCGCAGAGGTGGCTTCCGCCCCTGTGTTCAATTACAATTTTGCGCTGACTTTTCCTTTTGACGGCGGTACGCCGGCCTGGCATTGCGCGGAGCTCCCGTTTGTATTTCATAACGCGGACAAGGTCCCGCTGTGCCATTTCCCAGGTGCTGCGGTCGTGGAAGAGACTATGAGCCGTGCATTTGTCAACTTTGCCCGGAAAGGCGATCCGTCAGGTGGTTCTGTTGGCGGCTGGCCGGCATTGACACAGGAAACGGAAAATACATATGTGTTCGACTTACATTCCAGCCCCCGCACAGGGTACGACCGGAAGCTCCTGGAAATGATCGCGAAGTACCAAAAGCCCCGGAGCTATGCGCTGTAAGCGTGCTTTATGCCCATCCATCAGGCAGGCACCGGGTCTTGCAGGCATTCAACGCTTTCTGCGATACTGATCCGGCGTCTCCCCATTCACCTTCTGAAATACTTTGCCAAAGTATCCTGCATCACGATAACCGCAGAGTTCTGCTATTTCAGCGATCCGTTTCTCCGGATGCTGCTTTAGCAGAATTCTTGCGTGTCCGATGCGGATATAAGTCAGCTCCGTGACAATGGTACGCTGCATCTCTTTCTTGAACAGCGAACAAATATACTTTTTGGTCAGTCCGACATGTTCCGCCAGTTCGTCTAAAGAGATGTCTTCTGTAAAACGTGTCTCCAGATAATTCAGGATCTCCAGTACAGTCCTGTTTTCCAGGATCTGGTCGCTTTCTCCTTTCCACCGCTCGATATGCCTGATATATTTTGGCTGCTCCAGTAAAAAGCTGTAGCAGTGTTCAGATAAAACCGTCGGCAGAGAAGACGGTTTTTGACAGTAGAGTTTATACATTGTCATCACATGATCATGAAATGAATCAGAAGAAAAGAAGTGATGAACACCGCTTTCGCTCATTCCCAGGTTTTCCAGAATGATCATGGCGGCGGGACCGGCAAACTGTACACAGTCCAGAGACCAGTCTTCTGTGAGCTGTTTCAGAGAATAAGGCGTGCCGGGGCAGATGAGAAAGCCGGAATCTTTGGAGATGACGGATCTTTGACGATCAATGCAGATCTCACCGGTCCCGCTGCGGCATAAAAACCAGTAAAAGGCCGGAAAGCCGTTGACGGTCGCATAGGCGACCGGACGATGATCAAAGGCAATACCGGTCACGGTCAAAGGAAGTTTGCTGTCATCTTCGTAACGGGATTGCAGGTGTACAAGCATGGGCAGGACCTCATACGGAAAGTAGACACGGTCAGCTGCAGCAGCCGGATTTCATCAGGATAGGAATATTATACTATAAACATGACGATATTCCGATTTCGAGATGTCCGTTATTTCATTATACTTTGCAGTAAGACAGATTCCGGGGAGATGGGCATGAAGTTGACTAAGAGTAAAGCAAAGGATATGACTACAGGAAAGCCGATGCGCCTGATCCTGGCGTTCGCGCTGCCCCTGTTTCTTGGCGATCTTTTTCAGATGTTTTACAACCTGGTGGATGCGGCCATCGTCGGACGCGTCCTTGGGCCGGAAGCGCTGGCTGCCGTCGGCGCGGCAGCGCCGGGTTATTCGATGTTTACCATGGTCATTTCCGGCTTTGCGAACGGTGCTTCCGTCGTGGTCGCCCAGGCGTTTGGCAGCGGCGATGAGGAAAATATGCGCAAAGCCTACAGCACGTCCATGATGGTGCTGATGATCTCCGGTGCTGCCGTTACCGTTTTGAGTACGTTTCTGATACGCCCGCTCCTGCTGTTATTGCATACGCCGGGAAATGTGCTGGAAGCGAGCCGGAGCTATCTGCAATGGATGTGTATAGGGGTCCTGGCCACCTGCCTGTATAACGGAACGGCATCCATCCTCCGCTCAGTCGGCGATTCGGCGACGCCGCTGATCGCTCTGATCTTAGCCAGCATTCTGAACATCATACTGGATCTCGTGTTTGTGCGCGGCCTTGGGTTTGGTGTAAGCGGTGCAGCGATCGCTACGATCCTTTCTCAGCTGGTTTCAGGATGCGTATGCTTCTATTTCGTATATCGGAATATACCGGCATTCCGTCTCCGACTTAAGGAATATCGGATCTATGGCGATACCCTGCGGGAGGTCATCCGCGTGGGCGTTCCGGCGGCGCTCTCCATGGCGGTGGTCATCTTTTCCGTGATGCTGATCCAGCGCGCCGTCAATGCATATGGTTCTACCGTCGTGGCTGCCTATACGGCTGCGGGCCGCGCGGAGAATATTTATCTTTGCCTCAGCTATTCCATAGGGATGGCCACAGGCATTTTTACAGCGCAGAATGCCGGCGCCAGAAAGACTGACCGTGTCCTGGCAGGCCTCAGGGCCGGGATCCGTATCACCCTTCTGTACCATATCCTGATGGGAGGCGTGTTTTTTGCAATGGCGCCGCATATAATCAAACTGTTCACCGAAAGCGCGGAAGTGATCCGTATCAGTACACAGATCGTCCGGATCTCGGCAAGCTTTGCCCCGGTCCTCGGCGTGCTGTTTGTTTTTCAGAATTTCCTGCGCAATGTCTCCGACGTCTTTCCGACTGTCCTGATGAGCACGGCAGAGATCGTATGCCGCGGCTTTCTTCCCTTCCAGCTTTCCGGCCGGTTCGGATACAATGGCATCTGGTGGGCGACGCCAGTCGGCTGGACGCTTTCGCTCCTGATCGGGATCGCGCGTTATCGTTCGGGTAAATGGAAGACGGTTATGCAAAGGAAGACATGAGGTGCGGTCATTTGAGCGGGGTGATCTATTAGCCATGGACGAGCAGATTATTGAGAAGGTCATCGCCTATATCACTGAACTTTTCCGGTCCGATGCCGGCGGGCATGATGTGGAGCACACGCTTCGTGTGTACCGCAACGCCCTCCTGATCGCGGAAGAGGAAGCCGCATGGCGGAGTGCAGACATGCGTTTCTGGAAGACTTTTTGAGAGAATATCGGGAGGAGACAGGCAGAGAATGAAGAGTTGGATTTTATGCACAGCTATGCTGTTTACGATGATGGCATGCGCGGCATGCAGCGTAGAAATGCGGGCAGCAGAAACATCAGCTTCACCTGAAACAGAGCAGGAAACAGCTGAATGGACCAGAGCGGGCTACTTCCAGGATGAAAACGGGAACATGATTTCTGTCACCTGGATGGAAGACATCGACGATCCCGGATGGTACGTCGGATGCATGCTGGGTGAAGATCTCGTTGAAGATTCCTGGGGCGGCACACTGCCGCAGGAAGGCAGCTCCCTGCACGGCACGCTCTTCTCTTCGGGCAGCAAAGACGATCTTACAGTCACAGTCTCGGAAGAGGGCGAAGACGGTCTTGTCCTATCGGTCGAAGGCGGCGATACGTACCATTTCACTTCTATGGGGGATATGACGGCCAGGATCATTGTGAGGATCAACATTGAAGGCTTTGGCATGATCGGCTACGAAGAGGGCGAAACCGCTCCGGAGCTCGATCCCGAGTGGCCGTTCCAGTCGGCGCAGATCAATCTGGCGGATCCGCAGACATATACTTTTGCGGCGGCTCCGGAAGCGGGGCACATATTTGTTAAGTGGACGAAAGACGGCGAGGATTATTCCACCGAGCCGGTCATCACAGTGCTGCTGGATGAGAGCGCGGACTATATAGCGGTGTTTGAAGAAGATCCCGACTGGCAGAATCCGGTCATGAACTTCGTCGGCAATTATCAGAGCGGCCGCGCCGGAGCTTCGGTGGAATGCTTCGGGTACGAAGAAGCGCTGATCACCATTGATTGGGGCGCAAGTGCTTCGGAAACGGCGCACTGGGATATTATCGGACGCCTGGATACGGATACATTGACCATCGAGTATGCCGGCGTCATGAAGTCGATCCTCACCTATGACGAAAACGGCGACGTGGTGAGCCAGGAGCCTGTGTATGAGGACGGCACCGGAACAATAACTTTCCATAACGACGGGACCTTTACCTGGCATGAGGACCAGTCTGAATATGGTGAGGATATGGTGTTTGAGTGGGTTCCGGCGGAATGAACCATAAGACACCGGACTCCACATCTGCTTTCCTGGCTTCCATCGACGGATATGAACCCGGGGCGGTCATAGACGCGGAGCTGATCGACAGCGAACATCTGGGACAGCCCTTTTCGATCCGCGAGATCGTGGAAGTAGATCACGTATATCAGAGGATCTCCGGCCGCTCCTATGTGGAAAACGATGACATCGTGCTTTCCGACCTGCGCTATAGTATAGTGCCTGACGCCTGAAAGATTATATAAAATAGTAATGACATTTTTTATGGATTTTTAATGGTGTCAGGCACCACTGTGGGCTGGACGCTTTCGCTTCTGATCGGAATCGCGAGTTATCGTTCCGGTAAATGGAAAAACGCTATGCAAAGGTATAGTGAACAGAAGGAATAAAAATACATTCTATTCATCTTCTGGTTCGCGTTCTATCTGTTTCGGACTGTTCAAAGATCGTATTTTCTGATTTGATTTTTAAACTATTCAAGTTCCATTAAGTATAACTTGAAAGGCGCTGATCAAATTATCTATATAGCACAGATGTTTTGATAAATACTCTTTGTCAATAGGCTATTAAGTTAAAGTACTGGTTAAGGTCAACGGTTAATCCATCAGTATGCTCATTCCAAAATACTAATAGTTCTTGCCTATGAGTATGAATGAATTCAGTAATCAGTTTTTCATATTTCTTTAGAATTTTATGATTTGTTAATTGCCTTCCATCTATTATTGAAAAAGTAGCAGATAAGTCATGATGTATATCAACATGTATATGAGGTATATTATGATGTCCATTTTCGCGTGTATTCATATATATGCGGATATCATTCTTCTTGTAGAATGTACCAGCATCTGAGTTGATTAATAGTTGAACTTCAATAGTAGATGTATCTCCATATGACATCCTCTGTAGATAGTATTGAAGAGGCAACTGAGGATTGTCTATATGGTAACGAAGGTTATTAAACATCAAATATTTCTGAACAATGTGGTTCTTTTTCACAAAGTCTAATACTGGCATAAATGCAATTGAACCAGTGCTTTTCCCATAAAGCTTGAAATCAGTCCAGTTCCAAAGATCTTCTACATTGGTGATATTGAGAAAATAAGATGTGTCATTAATGAGACGAAGAGGTTCTAGTAACTCTTTTCCGAGAATGCCATATTGGTGGCTTCCATAGTTTAGCAGTTCATCGATCGCGACATCTTCAGCGTATACATGTACTGAAAAGTGTATGGTATAGATCATTTTAGTCACTTCTCTCCGATGATTAATTGGCCTGTATGAAGGCACAAAAGGATAACCGTATTTGATTGTCTTCGCTTTTTCGCATAAAATCACATTACCACGAAATAGTATTAGTAGGTAATTGGAATATCAATAGGGCGAGGTAGTTATGGAGTATTATTCAATTAAGCAGACTGCTGAACGTTGGGGCATTTCTATTCGATGGATCCAGGTTTTATGTAAAGACAATCGGATACCCGGAGCATTTCGTGTTGGCAATACCTGGGCCATTCCTTCTGATGCAGAAAAACCTAAAGATGGAAGAATTAAAAATGGGAAATACATCAGATCCGGTATAAAAATAGATGACACAAAGTAGGAAGGTAAAAGAGAAATGATAAGTCCTGTAATTGATAGCCCTTATAAAGGAAATGCTTCTCTAACAAGAGAACAATTTCTGTTTTATGAAATGCGAATTACAGCAAAACTAAAATATGAAGGTCTAGATGAAGAAAGCATTGTTGCACGGATTACAGAAGAAAACCTGTTTCAGTATCCTACTGAAAGAATGGTGAGAAGGATAGCACAGACCTGTATACATAGACTTAATGCGCTGAACAGTGATTATCTTATTAGTGCAATTGCATTTGATCCTAGTGATGTTTCAAAGCAAATTTGTTTATATGCAATGATGAAGCAGTATCGGTTGATGTGGGACTTTATGATCACAGTTATAGGAGCTAAATATCAGCAAAAAGACACCTTTTTTGGTCGAAGAGACCTAAATGCTTTCTTTTTGCAACTCCAGGAACAGGATGATCTTGTTGCTTCATGGTCAGACACAACTATAAAGAAAATAATTTCTGTTATATCCAGAATTCTTATAGAGACAGAGTATATCGATAGTGCAAAATCTCTGAGGCTTAACCCGGTACTTATTAGCCGAAAGCTCGAAAATACTATACGAGAAAGTGGAGATACTCTTGCTCTTTCAGCATTTAACTGCCTGAATTAGGAGGAATTGTATCAATGAACAATCTAATGGAGCGCCTTGACAACCTCCGGGCTCTGATTCAGGAACCAGAGTTCTTGGAAGGCAAAGGCCTGAGCAACGAAGTGAATATCCGGATCTTCTGTTACGATCCAAAGGATGAAATGGCTGTCCGCCACTTTACAGAAAAGCTGATGACCGACCAGAGCCTGAATTGCCACCTGATCGAGTACAACCTGTACAAGGTATTCCTCTCCATCTGCGATGATAAGCGGATCACTGATCGGGTCGCTCAGCAGGAAGAGAAAAAGGGAAAGCAGTTCGTGCTGGATCAGATGAAGCGCATGGCGAACAACACCGCCTTCATCGGGAAGATGCAGTACGAGCCGCATGAGCCGGGAGATGTGATCCTGATCACTGGCGTTGGAGAGGCCTTCCCGTTCATCCGGGTACATGCCCTGCTGGATGCCATGCAGCCGTACTTCTCGGATGTTCCGGTGTTGGTGATGTATCCGGGAACCTTTGATGGCCGCTATGTGAAACTGTTTGATAAACTGACGCCGAATCCGTACTATCGGGCGTTTAACGTGATATAAGGAAGGAGCCGCGACATGAGAATTCAATCGATGTTCAAAGACGACATCAACCGTAAAATCAATGGTGTCGTCAAGGTCGACCAGGATGAAAGCAGCGTGCTCGTACAGGAACTGAACGAGTATGTCATTACCCGTGAGCTGAAGAAGCATTTCATCACCTTCTTCAACAATTACATTGAATCCTTCAATGAGGAGACTGCCGATATTGGCGTCTGGATCTCAGGCTTCTTCGGAAGTGGTAAATCCCACTTCCTGAAAATGCTGTCCTACCTTCTGGAAAATAAAGAAGTGCAAGGTGTGAAGACCGTGGAGCGGTTCCGGGCGAAGTTCGCGGATGATCCGGCAACCTTCATGCTTATCGACCGCGCTACCAGGGGACTGACCCACACCATCCTTTTCAATATCGACATCGAAGGCTCCATCAACAAGGACAAGACCGCCGTGTTGCGCGTCTTTGCCAAGATGTTCTATAACTACCTTGGCTTCTATGGCGAGAACCTGAAGGTTGCCAAGCTGGAGCAGTTCATTGCGAAGAAGGGTAAGACCGAGGAGTTCCGGCGCGTGTTCGAAGAGAAGAACGGCGCGTCATGGCTGGAGTCCCGCGATGCCTATGCTTTCTTCGAGGATGACATTGTTGCTACCCTACAGGAAGTGCTCGGCATGAGCGAACAGGCAGCCAGCAACTGGTTCAATGGCACCGAGACCGTGGAGACCTCCATTGCCCAGCTTGTTTCCGAGATCAAGGAATATGTGGACAGCCAGCCGAAGGATTTCAGGCTGCTGTTCATGATCGACGAGGTTGGCCAGTACGTCGGTGGCGATACTGACCTGCTCATCAACCTGCAGTCCCTTGTTGAGAAGATCGGCAGCGAGTGCATGGGTAAAGTATGGGTGGTCTGCACCGGGCAGGAAGCCATCGACGAGATCATCAAAGCCCGCGAGAATGAGTTCTCCCGCATTCAGGCCCGCTTTAAGACCCGCCTGTCCCTGTCCTCCTCCTCTGCGGATGAGGTTATCCAGAAGCGTATCCTTTTGAAAACGGACGAGGCCGAGCATGGACTGGAACAGGTATACGCTGCCAACGACTCCGTGCTGCGGAACTTGTTCTCCTTCACCGATGCCATTCTGGACATCAAGGGATACTCCGGTGCGGGCGAGTTTGCGCGTAACTTCCCGTTCGTGCCCTATCAGTTCATCTTGATGCAGAAAGTATTTGCCGAGATCAGGAAACACGGCAATTCCGGCAAGCACCTCTCCGGTGGTGAGCGGTCCATGCTTTCCGGTTTCCAAGAGGCTGCCCAGAAGATTGAGGACAAGGACGAGTACGCGCTGGCACCGTTCTACCTCTTCTATGATACCGTGCACACCTTCCTCGACAGCTCAATCCGGCGCGTGATTGAGCGCTGCGAACGTGCCGCTATCGATGGCAACGGTATCGAGTCGCAGGACGTGGATGTGCTGAAGCTACTGTATCTGGTTCGCTACGTTGATGATGTGAAGGCCAATCTGGATAACATCGTCATCCTGATGGCGGACGACATCCGGCTGGATAAGATTACCATGCGTGAGCAGGTGCGCGGCTCTCTGGATCGCCTGATGAGCCAGAACTATATCGGACGCACCGGTGATACATACAACTTCCTGACCGATGAGGAACAGGACATCCAGCGCGAGATCAAAAATACGCCTGTGGCGACAGCGGACATCGTAGGCCGCATTGCCCAGATGATCTTCGCGGACATATACACGACAAAGAAGTTCCGCTATGGAAAGTACGACTTCGCCTTTGACCAGATGGTGGATGGGCAGGCTGTTGGAGCGCTGACAGGCGGCATGATGCTGCGTGTCTTGACCGTGGCCACCGATCCCACCGAGAAGAACGAGCTGCGTCTGATGGCGGAGTCTGCTGGACAGGCCATTGTGGTGCTGGCGGAGAATCCCTATTACGAATCTCTGGAAAGCGCTATGAAGATCCGCAAGTACGTGAAGCAGCGGAACGTGGCGCAGCTTCCGAAATCCGTACAGGACATCATCCGTGATCAGCAGGACGAGGCCGGAAAGTATGAGCTGACCGCAGCCGAGGATCTGAGGAAGGCTATCGCAACAGCTGAGTTCTATGTGGACGGCGAACACATCGAGATCAAGGGCGGCGATGCCAAGAGCAAAATCGACCAGGCTCTGGAGTATCTCGTTGCACACGTATATAGCGACCTCGGCCTGATCACCAAGTTCGCCGAGACCGATGCTGATATTTATAAGATCCTCCACGGCGAGGAGCAGTATATTCCGGGCACCGAGCCCAACCGTGACGCAGCCGCCAAGGTGGAGAAATATCTGGAGATCCAGTTCAACCAGAATCTCCCGACCACCATGTCCGACCTGCAGGATCGGTTCCAGAAGAAGCCCTATGGCTGGCGCGAGATCGATATCGCCGCGGTCGTGGCTATGCTGATCTATGACCAGAAGGTCACCATCAAGTATGGCGGGGCGACTATCCAGCCCAGCGATCAGAAGCTCCCGGACATGCTGCGTAAGAAGAGCGAGATCGGCAAGACCTCCATTTCCAAGCGGCAGGTCGTTTCCATCCAGAAGATCCGGGAGGTCCGCGATTTCCTGCGCGACTTCTTCGATGAGATGGATGTACCGGAGGATGAGGACGGCCTGATCGCTCACATCGTGGAGAAGTTCAACGGTGAGCTGGACCATTACACCAAGCTGGATGCCCGCTACGACGGCCACAAGTACCCGGATCAGGGCAAGGTCAAGCAAGCCATCGCGTTGATTAAGGATGTTCTGTCCCAGCAGAAGGACAACACGGCTCTGATCCAGCGCGTCATCGACCGTGAGGATACCCTCTACGATATGCGCGATGAGCTGCAGGATGTCGAGGAGTTCTTCAAGACAAGAGTGGCTCTATTTGATAGCGCAGTTAAGTATGAGCAGGATTTACGCGTAGACCTTGATTATATTGGTAAAGATGAGGATGCAAATCAGGCATTGAATCATATCCGTATGATCACAATGATCCTAACAGGCGGCAAGTTCCAGTATGACCGCATTCCAGAATTGAACGACCTTATGGCTAAGGTGAAGGCCTCCCACGGAAAGATGCTGGACGCGAAGCGCGACGAACTGTTGGAGATTGTGCGTCAATGCATGGCAGAGATCCATACGACCGCTGGTGATAACCCGACTGCAAGGAATATCTCCAATACAGCCGATAATTATTTCACTCAGAAAAAACAGCAGATTGTATCTTACCAGACGTTGGCATTACTTGATGGTCTGGTTCCTCCGATGTGGCAGTACAAAGATGATACACTTGGCCGTATTGAGAGTGTAGTGAACCCGCCTGTAAAACCTCCTGTGGTTGATCCAGTAAAGCCTCCTCAAAAGGAAGTCATCAAGACTATCCACCGGCAGGCTATGTTCCCGGCGAAAACCCTGAAGACCGAAGAAGAGATCGACGCCTACGTTGAGAAGATCCGTACCAACATGAAGCAGCTGTTGAAAGGATGCGACGGCATCAAGCTGAACTAACGGAGGGCACTATGGATAAGAATGCGATTAAGAAATATGCGGTCTGGGCAAGACGCGAGCTGATCGAGCGCGTCTCCCAGCGGGCTATGATATATGGAATCACCGAAAAAGACATCGGCGATCCGAAAGAAGACAGCGTGAACGGCCATCTGCTGTCGCAGGCTGAGAAGCGGCAGCGGCAGGCGCTAATCCGAAACATCAAGACAAAGGGCTACGAGCAGGTCATGGAGGAAGTGGCCTACACGTGGTTTAACCGTTTTGCCGCCCTGCGCTTCATGGAGGTCAACGGCTATTTGCCCTCCCACATCCGCGTATTCACCAATGACGCCGGGGAGTTCAAGCCGCAGATCCTTGCCGAGGTCATCCATCTTGAGTTGGACGGTCTGAATATGAACAAGGTCTATGAGCTGGAGAGTGCCAACAAGAGCGAGGAGCTGTTCAAGTACCTGTTGATCGTGCAATGCAATGCCCTGAACAGCATTCTGCCGGGAATGTTCCAGCGGATTGAGGACTATACCGAACTGCTGCTCCCGGATTACCTGCTCCGGGAGGGCAGCGTGATTGAGCAGATGGTCACAACCATCCCGGAAGAGGACTGGACGGATCAGGTGCAGATCATCGGCTGGCTGTATCAGTATTACAATACCGAGCCGAAGGACAAGGTTTTTGCTGACCTGAAGAAAAACATCAAGATCACTAAGGAGAATATTCCTGCGGCTACTCAGCTTTTCACGCCGGACTGGATCGTTCATTACATGGTCGAGAACAGCCTCGGTCGCCTGTGGCTGGAGGGCCATCCCAATGATGCCCTGAAATCCGAATGGAAGTACTATCTGGACGAGGCTGAGCAGGAGCCGGAGGTGCAGGCACAGCTTGCCACCATCAGAAAGGAATACGCTTCCATGAAACCGGAAGAAATCCGTGTCATCGATCCCTGTATGGGCTCCGGCCACATACTTTGCGTGCTCTTTGATGTACTTGTCCGTATCTATGAAGATTACGGCTACACCGCACGCGAGGCGGCGGTCAAGATCGTGGAGAATAACCTGTGGGGATTAGACATTGACGAGCGTGCTGCTCAGTTGTCCTACTTTGCTGTGATGATGAAAGCCCGACAGTACGACCGGTGCTTCTTCACCCGGAAGGTACAGCCACATGTTTATGCCATCGAGGAGAGTAACGGCATCACTTCTGCGCCGATGCACGACATGGGACTGAACCTCTCGCAGGAAGAGTATGGTGAGGCAGTCAAGCAGGCCATGCGTTTGGTTGAGGAAATGCACGACGCCAAGGAGTATGGCAGCATCATAAATGTAACGCCGGGTGATTGGAATCTGCTCCGACGCTTCGCCATACCCAGATATGAAGATGGGCAATTACATCTTGATATTCATGGAGAGATTGAGGCCTCGGCCAGATTACAAGTGCTGATCAATATAGGGGAGGCTTTAACTCAGAAATATCATGCCGTTGTTACGAATCCGCCTTATATGAGCGCAGGCGGGATGGACCCCAAGCTTACAGAATATGTGAAGAAATACTTCTTTGATACCAAATCAGATCTATTTGGCGTCTTTATTGAACAATGTATGCATTTTGCCAAACCATTAGGCTTTCAGGCAATGATAACGCAGCACTCATGGATGTTCCTTGCCAGTTTTGAAAAGTTGCGCAAGAAACTTCTAATAACAGATACGATTAACATGGCTCACTTGGGGGCTCGGGCTTTCGAGGAAATAAGCGGTGAGGTTGTTCAAACCACAAGTTTTGTGTTTAGAAACAGTCACTTTGATCGGTATCGTGGGACCTATTGTCGTTTAATTGGCCCTCTCTCTCAAGATGGCAAGGAAGAGTTGTTCCTTTCCCAAAGAAATCGCTATTTTGTAACACAGGATGAATTCTCTAAAATTCCGGGAGCTCCTATAGCATACTGGATAAATCCACATTGGTTTGATGCTTTTGAGAAATATCCGGTGATGCGCGATATTTGTGTTCTCAAAAAGGGAACGAGCACTGGGGATAATAAGAGATTCATTCGCCAATGGCAGGAAGTTGATATAACGAGAACTTGCTTTACTGCTCATAGTCCACAGGAGGCGTTAGAGACAGGAAAGAAGTGGTTTCCTATAAATGGAGGTGGTGAAAGAAGAAAGTGGTATGGGAATAGATTTGATGTCGTGAATTGGGAGTCAGATGGCGCTGAAATGAAGGCGCTTGCAACAAAGCTTAATCATGGAGGGCATTGGTCTCGATATATCATTAATCCAGATCGGTTTTTTACTGAAAGTATCGGCTGGTCTGCTATTTCAACTTCTCGCATTAGTGCAAGGTACGTAGGGTATGGATTTGCGTTTTCGAGTGCTGCTATGGAAGCGTTTGAAGCAGATTTAAAATATATCATGGCACTTATAAATTCAGTTGCAGCTGAAGATATTTTAACTCTGCTTGCCCCTACGCTAAACTTCGGGGTTGAGCAAATTGGACGAATTCCATATATCAAGGCACGTACGGATGAAGTTGAAAGTTTAGCGGAGGATTGCATAGCAATCTCTAAAAGCGATTGGGATTCATATGAGATTTCATGGGATTTCACTGAACATCCATTACTTACTTCTACTCGGAGATTGCCTTATAGTGGTGGTGCTTCTACCATAAAAGAGGCATTTGATGATTGGAAAGCCATAGCAGATAATCGATTCCAAACACTTAAGGAAAATGAGGAGAAGCTAAACCGTATTTTTATTGAACTCTATGGACTTGGTGAGGAATTGATTCCTGAAGTAGATGAGAAAGATATTACTGTTCGTAGAGCTGATCTGCGACGCGAGGTGAAAAGCTTAATTTCCTATGCGGTCGGTTGCATGTTTGGACGCTATTCTCTTGGACAATCTGGTCTCGTCTATGCCGGTGGCCCATGGGATGATTCCAAATACATTACCTTCCATCCAGATAAGGATGCCATTATCCCGATCTGTAATGATGAATACTTTGAAGATGATATTGTGGGCAGGTTTGTGAAGTTTGTTGAAGTGGCCTTTGGTAAAACAACACTTGAAGAAAACCTTCGCTACATAGCCGATGCTCTCGGTGGTAAAGGCTCCTCTCGCGAGGTTATTCGCAATTACTTTATCAACGATTTCTACACCGATCATTTGAAAGTATACCAGAAGCGTCCGATCTACTGGCTCTTTGATAGCGGCAAGAAGAATGGATTCAAGTGTCTGATCTACATGCACCGTTATCAGCCTGACACGATTGCCCGTATACGCACGGATTACGTCCACGAACAACAGTCCCGCTATCGTACAGCTATCGCCGATCTGGAGCAGCGCATTAACGGCGCGTCCACTTCCGAGCGCGTAAAGCTGTCTAAGCAACTGGCTACCCTGCAGGCGCAGGCTGAGGAGATCCGGGTCTACGAAGAAAAAATCCATCATCTTGCCGACCAGATGATCAAGATCGATTTGGATGATGGTGTGAAGCACAACTACGAAATCTTTAAGGATGTGCTGGCAAAGATCAAGTAATAGAGAGGAATTCTTTTGATTTATACAGTACCTGAGTTCACAATTGCAGAAGCATTGACGCTTGAAAAGGACCTGAATTCAAACGCTCCTGATCCGGAATTCTGTTTTGATTTTAGCCGAGTCAGGAAATTTGACCCGTTGCCGATGCTTATGATGGGTGCCATCATACGACGTTATAGAGCAAAATTTCCTACAAATAAGTTTTATTTGAGTGGAATAGAGGAGAAATCATATGCTGGAACAATGGGATTCTTTAAGTACATCAACCCATCAATACCATTCGGAAAGGAACCTGGTGAAGCCAAAGGCAGTAATAACTATATTCCAATCACACAGTTGTCCATTTCCATGCTACGAAGTGAGCAAGCTGCTCAGGGGTTCTTTATTTCTGATGGCAATATTATTGAAAAAGAAGCTGGACGTTTGGCAACCATTGTAGATAGGGGAGAAAAGGAACTCCATATTCTTCTCACGTATCTGATACGGGAAATACTCCGGAACACACCAGAACATGCTGAGACAGATCAGACATGGGTATGTGGTCAATACTGGCCTTCATATAAACTGGCCGAGATTGCAATCATAGACGAAGGTATCGGTGTTTTTCAAAGTATCACAAAGAATCGTGCTCATCGTGAGTACATTGTAGACAATGCAAACGCACTCGATTGGGCAATACGAGCTGGTATCTCCCAAGCAATAGCCCCGTCGACCAAACAGAAAAGTGATGATGTATGGGCAAACTCTGGTTTTGGCCTATATATGGTAAGCCAGATATGTAGGAAACTGAATGGAAGCTTTACCATGATTAGCTATGATGATTTCATTCATTTGGACAATCATGGTTTACGAAAAGGGAAGACTTCTTTTCATGGGACAGCTATTCGGATTCGAGTTCCATCGAAGCGAATTCAAAATGCACAGGAAATCATCAGAGAAATAAATGTTCAGGGAGAGGCTGAGGCAAAATTGATAAGGAATGCTTTCAAGCAATCATCGCGACCGTCAAAGGGATTGATGGATCGTTTAAACTTCGAATAATATGGAGGAAGTAATGGACGCGGACAAGATTATTCAAGACCTGAACCGACGGTTTGCGGTACCGCTGCCGGAGTTCTATAAGCGCCGGATTATCGTTTGGATCGACGAGGATCAGGAGTTCGTGGACAAGCTGGACGAGATCACGGTCAATGGGGCCAAGGTCGTCGCACTCACCGGCAGCAACAACTTCTATGTGAAGAAGCTGCTGGCGGTGGACGATCCCACCAGTAATTATTTGGTGTACCGTCCTTTCGCCTACGAGTCCGACGAGGATAACTGGCTGCTGGATGTGGAGCTGTACGGCGAGGAGTTCCGTGCCGATCTGGTCTCCATGTGGATGGACGAGATGGGCATCCCGCAAACACCTGCGCTCCGTCGCGGCTTCAAGCAGTACCGGAAGTTCTTCAATGCCCAGACGCGCCGGAACAAGGTGTCCTCGCAGGCTGCCACTCCGGCTACGCCTGCCCAGCTGCAGATGGCCATCATGGTGGCATTGGCGGGGCTGAAGGACGCCAAGCCGAACGCGATCATCAAGGCGGTACTGAAGTCAGGTCTCCAGAAGGACAGCAATGCGGTTTATCAGGAGTTTGTGAGCTACGGTATCGACGAGGCCTTCTGGCGCATGGTTGCGCAGGGCACAGGATACCAGGACATGGATTCCGATCTTGCCCAGTTGGCCATGCGCCTGTTGCTGACGGCCTCCACCCGGACGATGCGTCAGGAGTTCCTCGCGGGACTGCAGATGTTCATCTCCTCTGCGCATCAGGCGTACTGCTATGACTTCGTATCCGATTGGATGCACAGCGAGGACGCCGGAGACATCTATGCCATTGCCGAGCATGTCGAGGGTGAGCTGAAGCTGCCGCAGCGGTTTATGAAGCTGCAGGTGGCCGATCTGGTGGAGACCGAGGTCTTCCCGTGCGTCAATGAGGTCATCCTTGTGAAGCTGATGACTGAGATCAGCGACCACATCATCGACGTGGACACGATCACCCAGACCGTGGAGAAGCGCCGTACCTGTGTCTGGTACAACGATGTGAAGAACTACTATGAAGGCATCCTGCAGGTAGCGAAGATGCAGGCCTTCTTCAAGGAACACTCCGCCGGGTTCCATACCGTGGAGCCCGCTAAGGTGTGGAAAGAATACACGACGGAATATTACATCATGGACACCTACTACCGGGAGTTCCATAATACCTATTCCGAGAGCCTGAAGAATTACCACGAGGAGCTGTCTGACCTATTCACCCATGTGATGGAGAAGGTCGAAGGGCTCTATACCACGTGGTTCCTCGGCCAGCTGGGCAACAACTGGTCGGATGCCTGTGCGGACAATCTGCGCGAGTATGGCCGGGTGCTGGAAGTTCCGCAGCAGACGGATTTCTATCGTCAAAAAGTAGCGGCTTCCGACAGCAAGGTGTATGTGATCATTTCCGATGCTCTGCGCTACGAAGTGGCGGCCTCCCTCGCTGAGCAGCTGCAGCGGGAGACGCAAGCCAAGGTTGACCTGAAGTCCATGCAGGCAGTCTTCCCCACAATCACGAAGTTTGGCATGGCGGCGCTGCTTCCGCACAAGCACATCCATACGGAGATCAAAGGCAGTGACAGCTCCGAGCGGTTGGTGGTGCTGGCTGACGGTCAGTCCACCGAGGCAAATAACCGGGACAAGCTCCTGAAGGCGGCAGACCCAGCCAGCGTGGCGCTCAAGTATAAAGACATCATCGGCATGAAGCGGGCTGACCGACAGGCGCTCATCAAGGGCATGAATGTGGTTTATATCTACCACGACACCATTGATGAGGCCGGTCATTTGGAGAGCTCCATCTTTTCTGCCTGCGACACGGCGATTGAAGAGATCAAAAACATGGTCCGCATCATCGCTAACGAATGGGGCGGCGCGAATATTATCATCACCTCTGACCACGGGTTCCTGTACATCTACAGTCCGCTGAAGGAGGATGACAAGGTAAACCTCGAATCGCAGGACGATCAGCGGATAGAGGTTGGCAGACGTTATGCGATCATGCACAACAGCTATCACTCTAACTTCCTGCTCCCGGTGAAGTTCATTGCTGGAGACAATCCGCACTATGATGGTTGGGCTCCCCGCGAGACGATCCGGATCAAGATGAAGGGCGGCGGCCTGAACTTCGTTCACGGTGGCATCAGCCTGCAGGAGATGGTTGTGCCGGTGATCGAGTACCACTTCCTGCGGAACCAGAGCAAAGAATACAAGAGGAACAGGAGCAAGTACGACACGAAGCCTGTGGAGATCAGCCTGCTCTCTGCCAACCGGAAGATCAGCAATATGATCTTCTCCCTGAACTTCTATCAGAAAGAGCCTGTTGGCGGGAACCGAGAAGCGGCGACATATCAGTTGTACTTCACGGACAGTGCAGGAAAGCCGATCAGCGATGTCCAGAAGATCATCGCGGACAAGACCAGCGACAACGGGCAGGATCGCACCTTCCGCTGCAGCTTTAACCTGAAATCGCTGAAATACAGCAATACCGAGATCTACTACCTCATCATCGCTGATGAGAACGGCCTGCAAGTGCAGCGCGAAGAGTTCCAGATCGATATCGCATTTGCGGTGGATGAATTCGACTTCTTCGGCTAAGGAGGAACATCATGGATCAGTTCATAGAGGGTACGATGGATGCCCGTGAAATCATCAAGGGCAAGCTCCGCCAGTGCTTCGACGGAAAGATTGTCCGAAAAGACCTCACAAAGAAAATCAAGGAAGGGGCCAACGTACCCGTCTATGTCCTTGAGTTCCTGCTGGGGCAGTATTGCAGCTCCGACGACGAAGAAGTCATCGAAAAAGGCGTCGAGAACGTCAAGCGGATTCTTGCTGATAATTTCGTGCGCCCGGATGAGGCTCAGAAGATCCTCTCCATGCTACGCTCCCGTGGCAGCTATACCGTCATCGACAAGATCACGGTAAGCCTGAACATCAAGCGGGACGTGTACGAGGCAGAGTTCTCCAATCTTGGCCTGAAGACCGTTCCAATCTCTGATGAGTATCCGGAAAAATTCGACCGACTGCTCTGCGGAGGTATCTGGTGCATCGTTCAGCTGGATTACGAGTACATCGAAGAGGATAAGAAGAACGGGAATCCGATCCAGATCCGGAAGCTCACTCCGATCCAGATGCCCCATGTGGATATCAACGAACTGAAAGAAGGCCGGAAATCGTTCACCAAGGAAGAGTGGATGGATGTCCTTCTCCGTTCCATCGGCATGGAGCCGGACACCCTGACCGAGCGTGAAAAGTGGCTGCTCTTTCTCCGTATGGTTCCGCTGGTAGAGAACAACTTTAATCTGTGTGAACTCGGGCCGAGAAGCACCGGCAAAAGCCACCTGTTCAAAGAAATCTCTCCCAACAGTATCCTCGTTTCCGGTGGCCAGACGACGGTGGCGAATCTGTTCTACAACATGGCCCGGAAGCAGGTTGGCCTCGTTGGCCTGTGGGACTGCGTCGCCTTCGATGAAGTGGCCGGAATTAACTTCAAAGACAAAGACGGAATCCAGATCATGAAGGACTACATGGCATCCGGTTCCTTTGCCCGTGGCAAGGAAGAAAAGGCCGCCAGCGCTTCGATGGTGTTTGTTGGAAACATCAATCAGAGCGTGGACGTTCTCCTGAAGACCAGCAGCCTCTTTGATCCGTTCCCTCCGGAGATGGGAACCGATACGGCGTTCCTCGACCGTATGCACTGCTATATCCCCGGCTGGGAGATTCCGAAGTTCCGTCCGGAACACTTCACTGATGACTACGGCTTCATCACAGACTACCTCGCCGAGTTTATCCGGGAGCTGCGGAAGGAGCAATATGGAGATGCGCTCGACCATTTCTATCATCTTGGCAAGAACCTGAATCAGCGTGATACCATCGCTGTCAGGAAGATGGTCGGCGGCCTCATCAAACTGCTGTATCCGGACGGTGTGTACACCAAAGAGCAGCTGGAAGAAATCCTGAAACTGGCACTGGAGATGCGCCGTCGTGTCAAAGAGCAGCTCAAGAAGCTGGGCGGCATGGAATTCTACGACGTCAACTTCTCCTACATAGATAACGAGAGTTTTGAGGAGCATTTTGTTTCCGTTCCGGAGCAAGGAGGCGGCAAGCTGATCCCAGAGGGGCTCTGCAATCCTGGTCAGGTATATACCATCGGCCACGGCAAATCTGGCATGATCGGTGTCTTCCGTCTGGAAAGCCAGATGCTGCCCGGTAATGGAAAATTCGAGCGAACCGGCATCGGCACTGATCGTGATGCGCGAGAGTCCTCCAATACAGCATTCAACTTCCTGAAGGCTAATGGGAATCGGATCAGTGGTTCCATCAGCACGACCACGAAGGACTATATCATCAATTATCAGGATCTTCAGGGCATCGGGATGACAGGCAAGCTAGCGCTTCCCACGCTGATCGCACTGTGCTCTATCGCCCTAAATAAGCCGACACTGAGCAGTCTCGCCGTACTGGGTGAAATCAGTATCAGCGGAACGATGATCAAAGTTGAGGAACTCGCCAATGTGCTGCAGGTATGCCTTGATAGCGGAGCAAAGAAAGTGCTCTTGCCGATCACGTCGGCGGCAGACCTTGGTACTGTCCCGGCAGAGCTGATAGGCTGCTTCAACCTCGTCTTCTACAACAGTGCGGAAGATGCAGTATTCAAAGCGTTGGGTGTGGAGTAAAGGAGGACATCAGGCATACGGCAAAGTGGTTTGAGAAAGTTATACATAGTGTAGTAGAAAAGTATGAGCTTCATATTCCTATCGTTCACTTAGATATGAGTTAACGCCTATTTTATTATAATTACATTTTATTTTACGGTACGGACTTGGCTAATCTTGCCACGCTTCCCTCAGTGAGCTGAGAACCAACGATCCCGCCAACGAAAGCGCGGAGGAACTGCTGAAACGAGTTTTATGAAAGAGGTTTTTATGGGACAGGGTATAAAAGAGAAAAAGTATCAGGTGTTCGTTAGCTCTACATATGAAGACCTAAAAGAGGAACGCGCAGCCGTGAGCCAGATACTTCTTGACTTAGGGTGTATTCCTATCGGTATGGAGCAGTTTCCAGCAAGTGGAATGAGCCAAATGGACTACATTAAGAAAATGCTGGAAACATGTGATTACTATATTTTGATCCTGGCTGGAAGATATGGCTCGGTTGATCCTACTGATGGTGTCGGATACACAGAAAAGGAATACGATTATGCGGTCGCAAATGAAATCCCTGTAATGAGCTTTATTATTGAAGATATTGGCAAACTGCCTAGTGAAAAATGTGAAAATACGGATGTGGGAAGAGCAGCTCTGATTAAATTCCGAGCTAAAGTATCAGCAAGCAGAATGATAAGAAAGTATTCTTCAAAAGAGAATCTACAAGCTGGAGTAGCCATTTCCCTGCAAAATTGCATCAGAGACTTTCCTGCCGTTGGCTGGGTGAGAGCAGACGGAATTGATACAGATTCCTCTTTAGAGTCTATGTTGGATAAATACATGAAGGAACATGCTGCTACAATTGAAGATATTGATGCATTGTTCGACAAGAAGTTTTCAGCTCATTCTGGTTCGAAGGTTCGAGTTGAACCAAATGAAGCAGGCGGAGATACGGTGATTATTGAATCGCAATGACAAAGGGAGCAGTGATACGCGGCAAAGCGAAAAATGATTCAGAATAACCTAATAAAAAACTCAATTGATACGTATTTTGCTGCAATAGAGATTCTCAACAAGAGCGAAAATAATAAGTAAGCATAATTGCGGAAGATAAAAACTGAAACCAACTATGAATAACAACCCTCGCTGTCTATACGAAAATACTTTTTTGGCTTTTATAACTGATTCACCTATGTTGGTCCTTGGAGCCCTGTGTGACAATTATCACGGTGAAGCACGTACTACAACCAGAGAAGCATGGAAATCTGAAATAACAATCCTACAGGAAGTATTATGCAGGTGCGAAGGAAACGGGCAAATAATATTCGAATATGACATTCCTCGCCTTGGAAAGCGTGTAGATGCGGTATTGCTGTATAAAGGCATTATATTTTGCATCGAATTTAAGGTCGGGGAGTCTCAGATATTAGAAGCTGATGTGGATCAGGTTCTTGATTATGCATTGGATCTCAAAAACTTCCATAAATTCAGTCGTGAAAAAGTAATTGTTCCAATTCTTGTGGCGACAGAGCATAGAAATAGCTCTTCAGTCATTCAGATGTCTGTTTACGACGATAAAGTTGTAAATCCATTAGTAACAGGCAAAGACCATCTTTTAGATTTGATCATAGCGGTGTTAAATAGGTTCCCGAATGAAGCACCTATCGATTCCCGATGGATAATCAGCCCATATGCACCTACACCGACGATTGTTGAGGCGGCAAGGGCACTGTATGAAAATCATTCTGTGGAAGACATCACTCGGCATGAAGCAGATGATGTTTCTACGGATAGGACAATTAACTATATCCTTCAGGTCATAAAAGAGAGCAAAGAAAAACAAAAGAAAAGTATCTGCTTTGTGACAGGAGTCCCTGGTGCAGGGAAAACGCTGGTTGGCCTTGATGTAGCTATCAAACAGACATATCAAGGACAGGATAAACCGGTTAAAGATGAGGGAGCAGTATACCTATCGGGAAATGGTCCTTTAGTGGCAGTGTTAACGGAAGCGCTTGCGCAGGATAATTATAAAAAGGCACGCGAAAAACACGAGGATAAGAAATTAACTGATTCTCGCCGTGAAGTGGGCAAGTCGATTCAGATGATTCACCGGTATCGGGATAATATGCTGGCGAAGATAAAGAATCCTGTGGAAAACGGTGTTCTTGAAATCGATCCTGAGAAGGCTGTGAGGATGGAACAGGCCGGATTCGGTGAAGTCGAACATGTAGCGATCTTTGATGAAGCACAGCGTTCATGGACCCATAAGCGGTTGGCTGAATACTTGAAAAGAGGCGGAACATACGGCAACAAGTTGAAAGTGCCGAATTTCCCCGTGTCAGAGGCTGCTTTTTTGATCTGGTCGCTCGATCAGCGTGAGGACTGGGCGACTATCGTCTGCCTGGTTGGCGGAGGTCAGGAAATCAACACCGGCGAAGCCGGAATAACGGAATGGATCAAAGCACTAAACAATGAATATAGGCGTTGGGAAGTGCATATTTCACCGAAGTTGACAGAGGCAGAGTATGCCGAGGGAAAGGTCAATGAGCTGTTGGCAGACAATCCGAACGTCCGGTATTCAGAAGATCTGCATCTAGGCGTTTCACTTCGTTCATACAGGGCTGAAAAAGTATCCGCTTTTGTGCACGCATTATTAGCCTTTGACGAAAGCGCTTCCCGACTATATCAGGAAATCAAAGACCGCTATCCGATTGTTCTGACAAGAAATATGGAAAAAGCCAGGAAGTGGCTTCATAGCAAGGTGAGGGGCTCGGAACGAACTGGAGTTTTAGTGACGAAGGAAGCCGCAAGATTTAAGCCGTTGGCAATCCATATCTTACCTTCTGGTGATGAAAACGCAGTCCATTGGTTCCTCGAGGATAAAGTTGATACCAGATCTTCTAACTATCTGGAAGATGCGGCTACAGAGATACAGGTACAGGGACTGGAATTGGATTATACGTGCGTGCTGTGGGATGCTGACATGCGTTGTGAAAACGGAGGTTGGCACTTCTATACATTTAATGGAAATACGAAATGGAATGAGCAATTTGGCAATAGCGAAAGCAAGCAGGATAAGCTCAAATACATGCTTAACGCTTATCGTGTTCTTCTTACCAGGGCAAGGGCTGGAATGGTGATCTGTGTTCCAGAAGGAAATGCAAATAGAACCGCCAGCGGTTTCTGGGAAGACAGTACGCGTTTGCCGGAATATTACGATGGAACATATCGATACTTGAAGAGTATTGGGATTGAGGAAATCTAGATCTGCGTGCAGACTGTTGATAAAAGCTAAAACCAAATGGGTCTTAGGCAATCTAGGATCATAGTGAAAAGAGGTTATGGCACATTCTGAAGGAAACGGATGAAGCCATAACCAGAAGACTTATTGTATTTGTCATCAAAGACCCGAATCATTATTTAGCTAAAATCTGTAACGCATAAAGGAGGTTATAAAATGGGCTTCAAACTGCCGAATGGTGGAGATTTAAGTGAAGAACAGCTGGATATTATAAATCTTCCCATCACGAGAGACTGGGTGATTAAAGGCGCGCCGGGAACGGGTAAAACCGTGATGGCGATTTACAGAGCAGGGCAGGCGAGCCAGATATTCAGTGGCAAGACAGTTTTGATGCTGGTCTTCAATAATCCCTTGATGCGTTTTCTTTCCACTGCGGTGCAGGGGAACTATTACAAAAATGTCAAAGTTGAGACATATCATCAGTGGGTGAATGATATGTACAGAGAATATAGACTTGGTTATATCCCAAAGGATAGAAACGACAACTTTAACTGGACAGCAATCGCCACTGAATTGTCCGGGATTGGGAAGATATATGCCCACGTAATTATCGATGAAGCGCAGGATTTCCCTATTGAGCTTCTAAAAATCCTGAAAAGACTTTCAGATAACATGACGTGTTTTATTGATCCAAACCAGGCAGTAGAAGAAGGTAAGACAAATGTATTCGATGCTATAAAAACACTGTGTGTAGAATCCCCGTACAAATTGACTCGAAATTTTCGCAACACAAAGCCAATCAGAGATCTGTCAGCTCTATATTGCAAGGATGGAGAACCGGCAGCTTCCGATGTTCCTGGAAGGAAGCCGATAATCATTAAATGTGCGTCTCGTGATTTTGATGATCAGAATCGCAAGATGGCAGATATTATCAAACGAAATAAAGAAAAGAGCATAGGCATTATTACCAATTGGAAAGCTGTAAGTAATACATACGCTTCCCTTCGAAAGCTTTTACCAAGTGATGTGACTATCCAGATGCATAAGCCTAAAACGCAGAATACAATCGATTTTAGTAAACCGGGAGTCAAGATTCTGTCTTACGGGACAATGAAGGGGCTTGAGTTTGACATTGTTTTGCTTCCAATGTTTGACAAAATAGAAATGAAGGAAAACGACACTGTGAATATGAACAGAGTCTATGTTGCAGTTACCAGGCCGATAAACGAATTATATCTCTTCTATTGGAATGAGATACCGAGCCTTGGGAAAGTCGATACGATGACCGCTCTGATCACTCATAGAAGCATGGTTGACTGGAGGTGAGGAGTTATCGCATGAAACTCTATTTTTACACAAATAAGAATGTAATGTTTGATTTCCTGGGACGCAGCATCATAGCGCCAGACCGGATTATAAAGGATATAAAGAGATATCGTACCATCGCGACTGCATCAGACTGTTTTCTGTTTGTCACGCATAAAAAGCTGGATCGAAAATCACGTGAACAGGGGATTGCAGAGCCGGAATTTGTTTATCCGGTGACTTTGGAGCTTTCGGAAATACAGGATGACGATGGCTTTGCTGTTCTTGTAAGCAATAATGAATCAAGCCTGGCATACTCTCTCGAAAAACTGTCAGACTATGATCCGAACAAACATATCGGTGCTTACCTGATCGGTGAGATTCCATTCTCGCGCGTTGAAAAGATTTATTTCGATACACAGGATGATCAAGATATGTTTTCAAGGCCATCATCGGATTATTGGTATCCAGTGAATAAGTATGGGCTGCTTCCCGAGGAGTTTTCTGAAGAATTCGCTATAGAACCGGAAGAAGATAAGATAATCAACGCATGCGGTCTCGACGAAGAGAGTATTATTTCTGCAATAAGAGAAAGGGAAAAACAGAGAGCTGTACTTTTGAATTTTATAAATGGAACGAAGAGATGGCAGTATGACCGGTATCTTTTCAACATAGACAGCAGGATGCAGCAACTGCTTGGATTAACGGATGCAGCAATATCTGCTGTTCTGCCGCATTATGTCGAAGTTAAAAATAAAGATAATGAGGAAAGACTCTGCCTGGCCGGTGAAACAACAAGGCAGAATGGCGAGTTTAATCAGATAATCTATAATCACATCTTCAATACTTTAAAAGAGCAGCCGTATAACACACAGAAACAGCCGGAACAAATTGCTGTTCTCTTGGATTCCATAAGTGAAAAGGTGGCGGCAGAATGTGAAAAACCTGGCGACGCCAAAATTATACGCCAGGTGATTGCTGAAATCGAAAGGCTCATATCAGATGTATCTGATAAGGCGCCGGAAGAAATTATGGCAAGCATTCCGGAACCGATAGATGCACTGAAGGCACTCTTATTTGTGGCAAAGAATCCAAATCGGTATGAACTGTTCTTAGAGTCACTGGAAGTATATCACGCAGATTTGCTTACAAAACGCCGTGCTGCAGTTCTCTGGGGTGCTTTGAATGGATTGTATGGAATGCCCGGCGAAGATTTTGGTAAGGATAATCAGCAGCTGTGGAAGTTCATTGAGGCATTTGTTAACGACAAGGAAGCTCAGATACTGCCTTCACTGGCTGTAACTATGCCTGAGGTTGAAGTGGAGAATGGTGCAGTGCTCGGAATCTCGTTAACGGAAGAACGCATCATTACAGCCGGGGACTTACGGGAAGAGCTGCTTGCCATATCTAAAGAGAGTTTGGGTGATGCGGTATATGCAAAACTGCTTGAAGCTGCTGAAGTGGAAGTGGGCAGTAAGAAGAAAGCAGAGAGTAAGGGATATGCACACAGCGTGGCATCGATTTCTCTTCCAGAAATCAGGGAGGGAGATGAATTGAATGCCAGTATCAGAAAAGACCTTGAGCGGCTGGTGAAAGACTGTAAGGTATCTGTGCCTAATAAGGAAAAGTTGTTCACAGATTACGTTGAAGATAAGAATAGATTTGAGTTTGTCTTCAGTATAGATCCAGATTACTGGAAGAAAGCCTTCAAATAACTCCGGGGAAAAAGAATGCATAATTATGAGGCACTATTAAAACAGAAGGCAGAAATGCCGGATGTGGACATCATAAAGCAGGATATCGAAACAGCAGAAGTCTGGGATGATGCTTATTGGATAGGCAGCTTCATGTATGAACAGGCATTAGGTGAGGCTGACAAGCTCAGTATGGATGCTTACGAAAAGGCATTTGCATTAGGCTTGAATATCCGTGTGAATCGGGAATGCTTCCTTACTGCAAGCCAGCGGATAGCAAGGATTTATTTTCAGTTTCGGAAATATGATGAAGCCATCAACAAGCTGATGATTCTTGATGCCAATGAGGATAATCTTCCGGACTGGGTGAATCTGTATTATGCATCTGCGCAGATTCATACAGAGAATATTCTGTATTGGGCTGAAGTTCCGAAACTCCTCTTTAAGAGGATAGATGGAATTAATGAATCAGATCTGGAATCAGTAAGCCGCAGAAGGTTTCTGTACTTAGAGTTTCTAAACCGTATCAGTGAGCTTGCAAGAACAAAAGATGTTTCTGGAGTCGATAAAGAAGCTATTCTGGCAAAAGCGGAAGATCTTGGAATAGCAGATTCCAGAGAATGTCTTAACTTCAAAGCAGCTCTTGGAATTATTCCTGCTGTACCTGATTGGCCGGATGAATCGGAGATCGAACTTGAAACTAAGGATGGTTCGGTCTATGAACAGATGGCTGTTGAACTGAACAAGCGCCTGATTGAGCTGCAGGCTATCGTAGATAAACAAGCCCTTACGATTGAACAGAATAAGAGAGTTACTGAAGACCAACTTAAACAAATAGATGTTCTTCAGAGTGAGAAGAGTTCACTTGAGAATAATGTAGCTCACCAGAAAGAAAAACTGAAAATTGCCAAAGAGCATGAGTATACCATAGAGGCAAGGTGCCAGGCTTTAGAACGTCAGCTTTCCGGCAGTGAAACAACGCGAAAACAGTTGGAAGAAAATGCGGCTTTAATTGGTGAACTTCGGACTGATGTTGAGGATCTGAAAAATGCATTAACTGTGAGCCAAAGGCACATCAAAAGACTCCAGACTGAAATCAATCAGCATCAGTCGACGATATCAGAGCTTGAAAACAGCTTACTTCAACACCAGGAGGAAAACCGGAAGCTTCATACTGTTATCGAAAGTCAAAGGACACAGATCGAGGCAGCAGAAGCAGCTATTAAGGAAGCGGAAGAGAGAGCCTCAAGATCCACAAAAGATGAAGTTTCTCGTGAAGACCGTGAGTTAACGGATAAACCGACAGCCACTGCTGTCCAATCTTCGCTGCTTGATATCCTTAAGGTTAACAATTACTTACAAAGAAATAAGAAGATTCTTATTATTGGCGGCTCTGAAACGAAGGAATCTCACCTTAGAGGCAAGCTTAAAAGCATGGGGTTTGTCTTTGAAAAGGATCAATTGGAGTTTGTATTAGACTATGATGATGTGAAGTCCTATTCTTCTCGGATAATCCAATGGGATAGTAAGTATGCAGGTATTATTGTTGGCCCCTGTCCACATAAAGCGAAAGATACTAAAGGATATTCCAGCTTTATTGAACAGATGAAAACAGAAGAAGGTTATCCTCATATTGAGGAAGCAAGGGACAAGTCAGGTGCGCTGAAGATTTCCAATGCCTCAATATTTGATGCCATGATGAAAATGGCTGTGTATCTGCAGTCGATAGCGTAAGAGTACTGTGAAAAGAAGACAAACCGACCTCGTTCCGGTCGTAAGTGAATATAAGAAACTATTAGAGGAAATCCAGGAACTCGAACTCAAGACAGCCGCCTTGGCAGAAGAGATCGATGACCTGGAGAATCACGTATGCGTCGAACTCAGGGCGGAGTATGACCAGAAGATCGGCAATCTCGAATACCAGGCACTGGCATATCGATTGGAGATTGCCAGACTGAAACGCGCGATAGAGCTTTTGCAGGCGGCCATTAACAGACAGGAAGCTGCGAAATATGAAGATGTTCAAAAACGCGTAGAAGAAGAATATAAGGAATACGAAGAAGATCTTCATAAAAAAGCGGAAGAGATGAAGCGCGACAGCGATTACGCGAAACGCCGCGCAAAGCAGGATCAGGAAAACGAGCAGCGGTCTGAAGAAGTGCGTAAATCGAAAGACCAGACAGAATCAGAGGTAAATGAAAAAGCGGATGCCGGTGGAGCTGGCACGGAAGACATTCATGAGAGTCCCTTGGAAGAGCTGAAGCGGCTCTACAGGTATATCGTGAAGAAGCTGCATCCAGATGTGAATCCGGATATTACCGAAGCCGAATTGGAACTTCTTAGCAGAGCGCAAAAGGCATACGCGGAAGGTGATCTCGAGACGCTGCGGGAGATTGCGGATCGGCTGGATGACACAGAGCTTACAGAAAAGTACAGTGATACGCTGGATGATCTGGCAAGGCTCCGTGACTTAAGGGATAAGCTTGCTGAAAAGGTGATCATCCTCATGGAGCATATTGAGAAGATCAAGAACAGCTTCCCTTACAACCAGAAGGATTTTCTCGCAGACGAAGAGGCAGTTGCTAGGAAACAGGCAGAACTGACTGAATTTAATAAGGAATGCGCGGATAAGATCATTGAATTGCAGAATAAAATCATAGAGCTGAGTAAGGTCGCTGAAAGGAATGAGCAGGAAGCGGAACAGCGTAAGAAAAAGAGTTCGTAAGGTATACGTACATGGGCGGGAACGATCTTAGTAATGTTCAGAATGATGCTTTGACGGCCAGTATTCTCAGCAAAAACGGCATTGAAACACAGCTGCCGTTTTCCAGAGATATCTTTTTGATGAAAGTTAAGACAGATTGGCACCACACGGTCAGGAATATATACCAGCTGGCAAAGGAACTTCTGGTAGGGGAACAGGTGACATTTCATTTGGATCCTGAGAATAAAGAAAATAATACGGCCGTTCTGATACTTGATTCACATAATAAGAAACTAGGCTATTTACCGATAGATATCGAGGAAGTGCCTTATAACCTCCTGGCGGCCGGGAAAGAACTGTATGGAATCGTACAGGGCGGTGATATCGGAGATGATTTGAAAGAGAAGGATCAGCGGGTTGAGATAGATATAGACCTGTATATGCGCGACTGATGGGATAAGCGACCCTTAGATAAAGAGATTGCCGGGGCATAGTAAGAAGTGAACGAGCGGCTGAAAGACAACTATAGAATGGCTATGGATGAGGAGAATGCGAAGTACTTTTTTCAGGATTCTCCGAATAGTTATATTCAGCGATTCGAAATGATATCCGCCTGTGTGAAAATGGGTGATGTCGACAGAGCAGCCCAGCTCGTTGATATGATGGCGGGGACAAAAGAGTATGAAGGCTATGAGGATCTGAATGGCTGGGGACGCCTAAATGCACTTACCCTGATATGGCTGATCCATGAATATGATTATTATGAAAAGGACAACTGGGATAAGAAAGATATAACAGATCAGATGCGGGAAAACGTTAAGCAGCTGGTTTATCGGATGATGCCATATCTACCGCAGAGAGATGTGGATGAATTAAAGTATGGCGAACTTTATAAAATCGATCTGAACTGCGTAGAGGAAGAGGATTATATAGCCCGTCTGCTGGAGGACGCGGATGTTTATACGACTTTCCCTAAACCCAAAGGGAAAGGCGGGGCACCGAATATCAACCGGATGTCCGAAGAGTTTATGATCAGTTTTAAACGGCTTTCCAGGATGGGCCGGTTGGATGTCGTTGTCGCTATTATGAGAAAATTCGCTGCTGTCCATGATGTTTTAAAGCCGGTTCCCTATAACACATGGATGGCAGTTATGACCACCGATCTGCCAAACGAGGACGTGATCAGGATCTTCCGGGAGAGTACAGATATTTTTGAAGCCTGGCTCGACGGCAAAAGCCTGAGAATAGTCGATATTCTAAGTGTTGCCGTAGATATTGGAGAAGACTGCACAAGGGAAGAGTTTCAGGAATTCCGCAATCTGGTCATCAGCCGTAGAGGTCATATAAAAGGTCTGGATGCCTGCTTTGAAGCGACTTCCGAAAATACGACGAGCCAGATTCTTTTCGATGGTCAGACGGTCAGGATTATTCTTGATTATATGAACGTCGCGGGATATGATCCCGTAGTCTATGTAGATATGAGCCTTATTACGGATGTAAAGTCAGAAAAGGCTTACAGAGTGCGTCTTGTAAAGAGCGAGTGCAATGGGATAGAAACGCCGTTTTGCGGATTCAACTATGATACGGATGAAGAACTGCCAATTGACGTTACTTATAGAGTTTACGAAGACGAAGAAGTACAGAATACCCTGGAGTTTTATTCCGAAATCTTTGAAGAATATGAGATCGATGAAGTAGAGTCGGTTGCCCTCCGGTTTGTTATTCTGGATGAGGATGACAACGTAATAGAAGAAACGGGAGATCTGTTCGTTGAGCTGGACGATAATACCGGTGAGTATAAGGTAACCAAAGAGCTGACGCCAAGGATAAAGGGTAATCAGGATTCTGCCTATGCTGTTGCCGGGACCCTTGAGGAAGGTGAGGAGTTCGGGAGTATAGCAGCCGGCAGTTACAGCACAAATGGCATAGATACGCCGCTGCCGTTTTCCCGGGAGATTCTCCTGATGACGACGATGATCAATGGTGCCATGCACGTTGAAAACATTCATTCTCTTGCCAAGGCGCTAAAGGTCGGTGATCAGGTAACGCTCCGCATGGAAACAATGAACAAATATGATAGCAAAGCGATTCTTGTGCTGGACCCAGGGGGTGAAAAACTGGGGTATATACCGAAACATAGGAATGAGCCGCTGAATCATCTCATGGATGCAGGAAAAGAGCTGTTTGGCATAGTTGCAAGCGGTGACATAGGTGAGAATCTGGATGAAGAGGACACCTGGATCGAGATATACATTAATATTTATATGCGAGACTGACGATATTCAAGAAAAACTTGATTTTTGCTGATTAAGGGTCACGAGGATTATGCCTTTCAAAATTGTTCGTAATGACATAACAAAAATGAATACGGAGGCGATAGTCAATACCGCCAATGATCATCCCACGGTCGGTACCGGATGTGACCATGCCATATATGAAGCGGCAGGGTATGAAGAGCTTCTTTCTTATCGTAAAGAAAACATCGGTTACGTAGAAGAAGGCGGTGCTTTCATTACACCCGCATTTAAGCTTCCGACAAGATATATCATTCACGCGGTGAGTCCGCTCTATATCGATGGACAGCATGGGGAGGAAGAGCTCTTACGGTCCTGTTATCGGAAAAGTCTTGCGCTGGCAGCAGAACATGGAATTACATCCATCGCATTCCCTCTCATTTCAACAGGCGGATTCGGATATCCGAAGGAAGAAGGCATGAGGATCGCTGTCGATGAGATCCATGCGTTTCTTCTGAACTCGGAGATGCAGATCTACCTGGTCGTATTTGATGAAAATGCTGCCAGGATGGGGAAGAACCTGTACCCGGATCTGGAAGCATACATTGATCAGAATTATGTACAGGAAAAAAATCTGGAAGAATACGGAGCGGATTTTTATCCCTCTGCTACTACTAGCCCGGCATATCCTGATCATGAACCCTCTTTGCAGCAGAATACCTATCGGAAAGAGATAAGAACAAAAAGACTTTGGGGAAAGTCAAAAAATGCCAGAAGAGAAGAAGCCGGAGATACGGCTGCACTGCCGTCTTTGGCGGGAGCGGAGACCGGATCTTTCTTTGATAAGAATGAAGCCCCGCTTCCGGGCTTACCTGCGGACGAGGACTTTGCGATCGAGGAGATAGAGCAGAAGATCGCTGAGCGTATGGCACATATGTCAGATACTTTCCCTCAGTACCTTTTCTATTTGATCAATGAAAAAGGGCTTGAGAATTCGGATGTTTATAAAAGGGCGATCGTAGATAAGAAAGTATTCTCCAAGATCAAGAATAACCCGGACTATCACCCTCAGAAACTGACTGCACTTTGCCTTTGCATCGGCGCAATGCTGAACCTGGATGAGTCGAAAGACCTTCTTTCGCGGGCAGGCTACGCTTTGTCTCCATGTGATAAAACGGACATTATCTTTTCATACTTTATAGAGCATGGTATATATGACATGATCGAATTGGATATACAGCTTGAAGAGCATGGACTGCCATGTATCATTTCATAATACAGTCAATGTAACGGTCGCCTTTCGGGCGACCGTTTTTCAGTTCCGGATTGTTATACTGGCCTCACATCAGACAGGAAAGCGCTGCAGGGCAGCAGAAAGTGAGGACAGAAATGAAGAAAGGTTTAACAGAACTGGTATTTATTCTTGACAGGAGCGGATCCATGTCCGGCCTTGAGGCGGATACGATCGGTGGTTTCAACAGTTTGATAGAGAAGCAAAAGAAAGAAGAAGGGGAGGCGTTGGTTTCGGTCGTTCTTTTTGATGATGTTTCTGAAGTGATCTATGACCGTATGGATATCCGGAAGGTTGAATCCATGAATGACAGGCAATATTACGTAAGAGGATGCACAGCCCTTCTGGATGCTGTGGGAGGGGCTATCCATCACATAGGGAATGTCCATAAATATGCCCGTGAAGAAGATGTGCCGGAGAAAACGCTTTTTATCATAACAACGGACGGGATGGAAAATGCATCCTGCAGCTACAGCTACGATATGGTCCGTCAGATGATCGAGCATGAGAAAGAAAAGTATCAGTGGGAGTTTATGTTCCTCGGAGCAAATATCGATGCAGTCCGGGAAGCCGGCAGATTTGGGATCGCGGCGAACAGAGCTGTGAGATATGAGCATGACGGCATGGGGACCAGACTGAATTTTAATGTAATGGAAAGAGCTGTGAGCTATGCGAGAGCATCTGTAACTCCAGGAGCCATGTCAAAAGCACTGGATGATGAGGAGCTTCTTATGCCGATCAGAGAGGATTATAAGAAGAGGCATCGCGATTGATGTAACAGACGATCTTCTCGGAAAGGAAATAAAGGGAGGGAATTATCATGAGCGAGAGAAACATTTGGCTTGATGGGATCATGGGAGTTGTAACAGGGGATGCTCTTGGCTGCCCTGTACAGTTCCTCTCACGGGAGAGATTAAGAGAACGCGGGCCTGTAACCGGAATGGAAGGGCATGGCACATACGATATGCCTGTAGGGACATGGACGGATGACAGCAGCATGACACTGGCCGCGTTGGACAGTATCCGGGAATCAGGTGAAGTGGACTTTGATGATATCATGACCCGGTTTATCAGCTGGTATGAGGATGGCGCTTATACACCCTATGGAAAAGCGTTCGATATTGGCAACACCTGTTCACTGGCTATTGAAGATTATGAAGATCATCATGACTGTTCTTCATGTGGAAGGACCTACGAGGATTCAAATGGGAACGGCTCTTTGATGCGGATCATGCCATTTTGTCTGTATGCATACAGCCGGCATCTTGATCCGGAGGCTGCGCTGAAGCTTGTGCATACGGGATCAGGATTGACACACGATCATCTGCGCAGCCGTATAGGCTGCGGACTGTATTACTTCTGTGTTTCTTCCATTCTTGATGGATCCGGAACATTGATGGAAAGAATGCAGCAGGGCATGGACAGGGGGTTCTCATACTATATGCAGGACCGCCGGAATATCGGGGAATTGGCATACTATGAACGGTTAAAGGATCTGACTGTGTTTTCAAAATGTTCCGAAGATTCGATCAGGAGCAGCGGATATATCGTGGATTCTCTGGAAGCTGCCATCTGGTCAGTTATCAATACAGGAGATTTCAGAGAAGCATTATTGAGAGCAGTAAACTTAGCCGGTGATGCAGATACAGTAGGAGCAATAGCCGGCGGTCTGGCAGGCCTCTATTATGGGTATGACAGTATTCCATCTGAGTGGCTGGAGGTGATTCAGAAAAGAGAATGGATTGAGCAGCTGTGCCTTAAAGATGGATGAGTTGAGATAATAGTAAATCCGTCCTAATACTGTTATTATGGCTATGAGGAACTTTCAAGGATATGGAATCTGACATCAGAGCTTACAATATGACGGTACAGGATATGGATATGCAGAATAATGGTGTGCCGGGCTGGCAGACCCAGACCCTCGAATATTACAACACCAACACCGACTCCTTCATCGCCGGCAGTATGCCGGCGGATATGTCGGATGCGCGGGCGCGCTTTCTTGCGCATGTTCCGGACAACGGATGCATCCTGGACCTGGGCTGCGGCTCCGGCAGGGATACGAAGATCTTCCTGGAGAAGGGCTATGCTGTAGACGCGATCGACGGCTCGGCGGAGCTGTGCCGGAGGGCTTCGGAATATGCCGGCGTTCAGGTGCGGCAGATGCTGTTCCGGGACCTGGATGAGACGGAGAAGTACGACGGGATCTGGGCCTGCGCTTCGCTTCTGCACCTGCCGAAAGCTGAATTGAAAGAGACGGTGCTGCCGAAGATCGCGGCGGCTTTGAAGAAGAACGGCGTTCTGTATGCTTCTTTGAAGTATGGAGATTTTGAGGGGATACGGAACGGGCGGTTGTTCAGCGATTATACGGAGGAAACGCTGGCAGAGGTCTGGCAGGATATGGGATCGATGCCGGTATTTGAGACCTGGTCCACCTATGACGTCAGGCCCGACAGGGCGGCGGAACGATGGATCAATCTTCTGGCGAGACGCGTTTAGGTATAGACTCGTCTCTTTTATATTTGTTTGGGGAGAATGACGATCATGGCGGCTAAAAAGACTGGCAAACCTGATAAGACCAGGTATCAGCAGATCATCGACTTGAACGATGAGAAGATAAACGTATTGATCCTGGGTACTTCCGGCTGCGGCAAGAGTACTCTGATCAATGCGCTACTGGAATCGGAAGTGGCCCAGACGGGAGTCGGCAGTGCGGTCACGGATACTATTTCGGTATATGAGGACGAGAAGATCCCGTTCCGGATGATCGATACCGTGGGATATGAATACGGCTTTCTGAGGCAGAACAAGATCAAATCGGATCTTGCGAAGTTCTGTGTGGAAGGGATCAAAAAGACTGAGCTGGACAAGCTGATCCACATGATCTGGTTCTGTATTGACGGGACCACCAAGCGTATCGATCAGAAAACGCTCGAATACATCAGAAGTGTGACCAATGACTGGAAAGACGTGCCGGTGATCATAGTCTTTACCAAATCATATTCCGAGCTGGATGTGTCGGAGAATATCGAGATGGCTTCGGAGGCTGTCCGGACTTACAACAGGAGGCATTCCAGAAGACCCTTAAATGTGGTGGATATCATACCTGTTGTGGCGAAGGAGTATCTGATCAACGATACTACGATCGTACCGCGCAGGGGACTGGATACACTTGTCACCAGGACGAATGAACTGACTCCCGAGGCAAAGCGTGTTGCCAACAGCACGATCAAGGAAATAGATATCAAGCTTAAGGGCGGCGCCGCGAATTCGATCGTTGCAGCCGCTGCTGTGGCGGCGGCAACAGTCGGGGCGATACCGATCCCGATGCCTGACGCCCCGGTCCTGGTGGCGATCCAGACAGGTATGTTAAAGGCGATCTCAAAGACGTACGGCATAGGTGATGATTCAACAGCGAATAAGATAATAGATACCACGCTGAAAGTCGGTGCGACCACCGCCATCGGGAAAAGCCTTTTGACCGCTCTCAAAGCGATACCGGGACTGAATGTGGCGGCGGCTGTATTAAATGCCGCGGTTGCCGGGATCGTTACGTTTGCTGCCGGTGAAGTCAGCAAGACGATGTTTGAAAGGGTATACTCCGGAGAAGCGGAGAGGACTTCCGTGGATTATGAGAAAGAGATCATGGAGTTATACAACAGGTATTTGCCGGCTATCATGAAAAAGGCGGAAGAATTCTCCAACAGTCACGACGGCAAGTTCACCGTCAGCGACCTGACGAAGTTCATAATCTCGCTGATATCCAATAAAAAGTGAGACTGCAATACAGATCTGCGGGAAGATCAAAGATACATAAAGGGGGGAATGATCGCAATGAAAAAACAGTTTACTTCAGCACTTGCACTTGTTATGGCACTGTGCCTTACGCTATGCGGCAGCAGCCTTACGGCACTCGCGGCTTCGTCAGCATCCGGGACTGAACAGTGGGACACGGAAACGGAACGGACGTATGAATATGAAGAAGGCGAAATAGTGCTCATGGAAACGGAGCTGGTGCGTGTCAGTGCCGGGAAGCTGGTCTATAAGAGTTCGAACGACGGGATGGCGCTCCGGCTATACGCGAATGTGGAGAATCTTTCCGACGGCGATATCAGGGCCGTCGGCTATCCGGAGGGAAGCTATGAAAGTACCTGTAATTCCGTAGTACACGCGGGGGAGACTGTCAGTAAGGCTATAACGGCCGCGGTGCAGGACTGGGACGGCCTGGTGGGGGATATCGAAGAGTGTTATCAGGGAACGTACCTGCTGAAGGTCATCAGCGAGGCCGACATCACAGAGACTGTACAGTTCGACTGGTACGCGTCGGAAGAAGCCCCGTTCGTGAATGTTTCTCCGGTGGAGAGCAAAGACTATGGTTCTGATCTGGACCGCTACACTTTCAGGCAGTCCGCCGAACTGGTCGAATTCATGCAGAAGTATGCTCCGGACATGGAGCCTGAATGGGGTGAGCCGGTATGGAGCGTTAACGGTGAGTTCCTGACCCTGAAGGGGCAGCTGACGCCGGACAAGGAAAGTCTGGTCAATCTTTCTGCCACCATCCGCAGCAATGCCCGGAACAAAATGGACGAAGAGGAAATGACGCAGACGCTGCTTTCTTTCCTCGAGGAGTTCTCGGATAAAACAGACCTTGATTTTGAAGGGGCTGAGGAGTTTCTCTCCGAAAAAATGTTTGATGAAGAACAGCCGTACGCTGAATTCTGCAGTGAAGACGTCGGACAGGAATGCATGCTGAGTGTTTACTGCCGGGGCAAGAATACAGAGCTTTATTTTGCGAAGATGCACAGGGCATACGGAGTCATCCCGTACACTCTTGAAGACGCGCTGGCTTATATGCAGGACGTAGGCGGGGAAGAGGCTTCCTGTACGCGCAAAGTCCAGCTTGGAGAGAAGAGGAGTTATTATCTGGATTCTCCTTACTACGGTTCTGTAACACTCGACGAAAATGAGCGTGTCGTTTCTGTCGATGCCGGATACGAACTCAGTTTTGTCGACGACGATGAGAGGGAAAAGGCAAACGGGGAAGCCAGGACATTCTTTGAAGACATTGTTTCGTTCTTCTTAAGCGGTGAAGTAAAAGAAGAGGCATTGGAATACATAGACGCACAATATGGATCCGACGGTGAAGGAGACACTTCGTACAGGATCGGATGGGATTATCAGGTGGGCTTATCGCTGCCCAAAAATAACAGTACTTTCAGCATTGACGTCACCAGGGACAGTGTGCCGGAGGATGCGCAGGTATTCCCCGACGAGGAAGAGCAGGAGGCGCTGCTTCTTGATCCCATAGCCCGTCTCGGGATCGATCAGGACGTTGAAGTGCCCGAAACGGTCCTGCTGGAGCAGGATGACATGCGCGTAGTGCTGGAAGGCGCGGTGTACAGGAATGACGATATCGCGCTGATCATCCGGGGAGAGAACATTCCTGATGAGATCCATACGTCGGTCATACTGGATGAGCTGAACGGCTCCGGACTGTTGAACTGGGAAGATACACAGCGGACGCTGGAGACTGCGTATTTTGACAATGATGAGCCTCATGACCCCGTCATGACAGATCTGATCTATATAGGTTATAAGGACATCCTGAATAATATCCCCGGCTTCACCGGGATCTCCACACTCAAGCTCCGTGTGAGATGCGAAAAGGATCCGGCAGCAGTGAATGCTGCGACAGAAGTGATCGCCAGCGGCAGTACAGTTGTGGAAACGGGATACTGATATAAGTAAGAGCCTGTATTTAGATGGAAAAGACAATAAAAAAGAAAAGATCGATATTAAAAACGCTTCTCATCATCCTGCTGTTGATTCTCGTTATCTTGATCATCGGATGGTGGCTGCTCTGCGTGAATATATACAATGAGAATTTCAATGTACGCGGGGACAGCTATGAGCCGCTGATGCTGCGTACAGAGGACTTCGACGGCCTTAAGTGCACGGAATACACTTTCCCCTCTGACAGGGGGCAGATGCTCGCCGGCTATATGTACAGTGTCGGTGAAGGGCAGAAGGGGACAGTGGTCATCGCCCACGGATTCGGAGGGGGCGGCCACAACTCCTATATGGACGCCGCGTATTACTTCGCCCGGAACGGATATTATGTGTTTGCCTATGACGCCACCGGTACGGACAAGAGCGAAGGGGAAGGTGTAGGCGGCGTACCGCAGGGTGTGATCGATCTTAACTATGCCATTTCCTTCGTGGAAGCAAATGATGATATCCCTGATCTGCCCATTGTCCTTTTCGGACACAGCTGGGGCGGATACAGCGTAAGTGCTGTTCTGAACTATCATCCCGAGGTGAAGGCGGTCATCGAGGTCTCGGGATTCAACCGGTCTTCGGACATGTTCGAGTCGGGCGGAAGATCCCAGGCCGGCAGCCTGAGCTATACCATGACGCCCTTTGTCAGGATCCATGAGCGCGTTAAATACGGCAGGTACGCGGCAAAGACCGCAATGGACGGTTTTGATTCTTCAGAGGCGAAGATCATGGTCGTGCACAGCGCGGACGATGATGTGATCGGGATAGAGTACGGGTGCGATAAGTATTATAAAAAGTATAAGGATGACCCCCGCTTCACTTTTCTGAGGTTTGAGGACAGGGGCCACAACGACATTCTGAACGATCCGGACGATACATACAAAGATGAATTCAATGCCGGATTCGATAAGTGGCGTGACGCGCTTGGCTATGATTATAACGCCGAGGAGAACAAAGCCCGGTTCGCCGAAGACAAGGCGGCATACATTACGGAGAACCTGGATCACGCCAGATGGAGCAGCAGGCTGGATGAAGATCTGTTTGCGCAGTTTCTGGGCTTCTATGACGAGGCGGTGCGGTAAAGTACTGTCTGAGAAGCTGACTGTTTAATGGTGTCAGGCACCATTCCCCGGCAGGTACTCCTCCAGATAAACGGAAGGCGGACATCCGTATTCCTTCATAAACGCCCGGTAGAATCCGGAATAGTTGGCAAAGCCAAGCTGCAGGCTGCTTTCACTGATGCCCTGTCCGCTCTGTATCGCTTCGATGCAGGCGGACAGGCGTTTTTTTGTGATGTACTGGTGCAGGGAGATGCCTGTGTTTTCCTGCACGAGGTGGGCAATATAGTACTTGCTGAGGAATAATTCACGGCTCAATGTGTCCAGGCTGAGGTCCCCGGCCAGGTTTTCGTGGATATAATCCGTGATGACCTGGTAGCTGGAGACGGTCTCCTTCTTTCTGACCGGGTTTTCCTGCCGGTAGATCATACGGCCGAGGGCCAGCAGAAGGTCACGAACGGACAGGCCGATCTGTGTTTCGCGGCCGAAATTCCCGGTGTGGATCGTCTCCAGAAGTGAGAATACTTTGCTCTGGAGGGTGTTGAATTCCAGAGGCGGCAGGGGATAGATATACTTCTTCTTCGTGCCGGCAAGGTCCGGGAGATACAGATAATCCTCCGATTCCATGCGCAGAGCGTCTAAGAACCGTTCGCTGACCCAGAACACGAAACGGCGGTAGGGCACGGCATCATCTCTGATAACGGCCCGGTGGGGCGTGTGCGGATGAACGACCAGCACGCTGCCCGGCTTTAAGGGAAAGCGTTTCCCCTCGATCTCCATATCGACGTTACCCTCTATGAAAAGGTAGATCTCCGTATAGGGATGGGTATGTCTGCCTACACTTTTGAAATGGAGGTCGCTGTAGTAATAGAGTTCAAAGTCTTCCGCGAGCATGTACTGGCGGGGATTGAATTCGGAGCGCAGTTTCTTTTTCATTCGTCAGGACTCCCTTATTTCCATTATCTTTTCCGTCTGTATTATCTATCCTACCGCAAGATTTGCAATGTATGCAACAACTGCCGCAATTTCCGATTCCGGTGCGGCTTTTTATAATAAATGTATCAAAGCTGAAAAGGAGGAAAACGGTGATGCAGATGGGATTTCGCTGGTACGGCGAAGGCAATGACAGGATATCGCTCGGCGATATAAGGCAGATACCCGGCGTTTCCACGATCGTATGGGCGCTGCACGATAAGATGCCCGGCGAAGTGTGGGAGCCGGAAGAGATCGAAAAGACGGTATCACAGATACGGGAAGCCGGTTTCAACGCGGACGTGGTGGAGTCGGTCAACGTCCATGACGATATTAAGATCGGCCTGCCGACACGGGACGGATATATCGAAAACTATAAACAGACGATCCGGAACCTGGCGCCCTTCGGCGTGAAGGTCATCTGTTACAATTTCATGCCCATTTTCGACTGGACCCGCACGGACCTGTTCCATCCGGTCGGCGACGGATCGACGGCACTCTACTACGAAGCCGGTATGATCCAGGACGACCCGAAGGCCATGGCGGACTACATCCTCGGGAACCTGCACGGTCTTTCTTTCCCCGGATGGGAACCGGAGAGGATGGCAAAGCTGGATGAGCTGTTCGCGGCTTACAGCGATGTCACCAAGGAAAAACTCTGGGAGAACCTGGCATATTTCCTTGAGCAGCTCATGCCTGTCTGCCGTGAATGCGATATCCGGATGGCGATCCATATGGACGATCCGCCGTGGGATATCTTCGGACTGCCGAGGCTCCTGGTGGATGAGGAGAGCATCAGCCGTTTCCTGAAGATGGTGGATGATCCGTACAACTGCCTGACGCTCTGCTCCGGCAGCCTTAACGCGAATCCGGACAACAACGTCGCGGATATCGTCAGGAAGCACGCGGACCGCATCGCCTTTGCCCATATAAGGAACGTAAAGCATTTCCCGAACGGGGACTTTTCCGAAGCCAGCCACCGCGACTGCGACGGGGATACGGGGATCCTGGATATCCTCCGCGCGTATCACGATGCCGGTTTTAAGGGATATATCCGCCCTGACCACGGACGGCATCTCTGGGATGAAAAGCCCGGCAATGTACGCCCCGGTTACGGGCTGTACGACAGGGCCCTCGGCATTATGTACATGCTGGGCGCCTGGGACATGATGGATAAAGAAGAAGGGGGAAAGTAAAACCGCCTTCGCGGATTTTGCCTCAAGGAGGTATAAAAATGAATAAGAACGTATTGAATACAGATCTGAGTGGAAAAGTTGCAGTGGTTACCGGTGCCGGCGGTGTGCTTTGCTCCGGATTCTCCAAGGTGCTGGCCCGCGCCGGCGCGAAGGTCGCGCTGCTGGACCTGACCCTGGAAAAGGCGCAGAAATTCGCGGATGAGATCACGTCGGAAGGCGGGATCGCCAAAGCCTATGCCTGCAACGTGCTGGAAAAGGAATTGTGCGAGACCGTAGCCGGACAGGTCCTGGAAGACCTCGGCCCCTGCGATATCCTGGTAAACGGTGCCGGCGGCAATAATCCGAGGGCGACCACGGATAAGGAATACTATGAAGACGGCGACCTCGACGGCGATACCAAGAGCTTCTTCGACCTGGAAGAATCGGGCGTACGCTTCGTATTTGACCTGAACTTCCTCGGAACGCTGATCCCCACGCAGGCGTTCGCGAAGCAGATGCTCGGGCGCGAAGGCTGCTGCATCCTGAATATCAGTTCCATGAACGCGTTCACGCCCCTGACCAAGATCCCTGCTTATTCCGGAGCCAAAGCCGCTATCTCGAACTTTACCCAGTGGCTGGCCGTGCACTTCTCGCATCAGGGGATCCGCGTCAACGCCATCGCGCCGGGATTCTTCTCCACAGCCCAGAACGCGAGCCTCCTCTGGAACAGCGACGGCACGCCGACCGCGCGTACCGGCAAGATCCTGGCGGCGACCCCCATGGGACGCTTCGGGGAGAGCGAAGAACTCAACGGCGCGCTCCTGTTCCTTCTGAACAATGAGGCGGCGGGCTTTATCACCGGCGTAACACTGCCCATCGACGGCGGTTTCTCAGCTTATTCAGGCGTATAAGGAATAAGGAGGCTGCATATATGAATACAATGAATGAACGGATCTCCGCGATCGGCGTCGTGCCGGTCATCAAACTCAATCACCCGGAACGGGATGCCGCGGGCCTGGCGAAAGCGCTCTGCGCTGGCGGCGTAGGCGTGGCGGAAGTCACTTTCCGCGCAGCCGGGGCGGATCTGGCGATCCGTCTGATGAAAGAAGCCTGCCCTGACATGCTGGTGGGTGCAGGCACAGTGACCAATACGGACCAGATCGATGCCGTGATCGCGGCAGGCGGCGACTTTATCGTCAGCCCCGGTTTCGATCCCGAACTGGTCGCTTACGCGCAGGAAAAGAATATCCCGGTCTATCCCGGATGCACAACGGCCAGCGAATACCACCAGGCGCTGAAGTTCGGACTGGAAGTCATCAAGTTCTTCCCTGCCGAACAGTCCGGCGGACTCGCTAAGATCAAAGCTCTTGCTGCACCGTTCCCGATGTTTAAGATCATGCCCACCGGCGGGATCTCCCTGAAGAACCTGAAAGAGTATCTGTCCTGCCCTGCAGTCGCGGCCTGCGGAGGTTCCTATATGGTCACGGCGGACCTGATCGACAACAACCGGTGGGACGAGATCACCCGGCTGTGCGAAGAATCTGTAAAGATCGTAAAGGAGGTAAGGGAAAATGGCTAAAGTGATCACTTTCGGAGAATTGATGATCAGGCTCCAGCCCTATAACTATGAGCGGTTCGTCCAGGCAGACCATCTGGAGTTTACCTTTGGCGGCGGTGAGGCCAATGTTGCCGTATCTCTGGCCAACTACGGAATGGATGCCGCTTTTGTGACGAAGCTCCCGGCCCACGCCATCGGCCAGGCCGCGGTCAATTCCCTCCGCCGTTACGGTGTCGATACGTCCATGATCGTCCGCGGAGGCGACCGTGTAGGAATCTATTTCAACGAGAAAGGCGCTTCCCAGAGGCCCAGCGTCTGCATTTACGACCGCGCGCACTCGGCCATAGCCGAGGCGGTCCCGGAAGATTTCGACTGGGACGCGATCTTCGACGGCGCGGACTGGTTCCATTTCACCGGCATTACGCCCGCCCTTGGCGAAGGAGTAGCCGCGATCTGCCTGGAAGCGTGCAAAGCAGCCAGGGCCCGCGGCGTGAAAGTCTCCTGCGACCTCAACTACCGCGGCAAATTGTGGACCCGTGAACAGGCCAGGGAGACGATGACAGAGCTCTGCAAATATGTGGACGTCTGCATCTCCAACGAAGAAGACGCGAAGGATGTGTTCGGAATCGAGGCGGAAGCGACGGACATCACCGGCGGCGAACTGAACAAGGAAGGCTATAAGAGCGTTGCCCGCCAGCTGATGGAGAGGTTCGGTTTTGAAAAGGTCGCCATTACGCTGCGCGAGAGCAAGAGCGCTTTTGACAATGATTGGTCGGCCATGCTCTATGACGGAAAAGAGTACTGCTTCTCCAAAGTCTATCACCTGCATATCATCGACAGGATCGGCGGCGGCGACAGCTTCGGCGGCGGCCTGATCTATTCCCTTTTAAGCGGCTATGACCTGCAGAGCGCAGTCGAATTCGCGGTGGCAGCCAGCGCCCTGAAGCATTCGGTGGAAGGCGATTACAACATGGTCAGCGTCGCGGAAGTACAAAAGCTCGCGGGCGGCGACGGCTCGGGACGGGTACAGAGATGACGGATATGAAGAGATTTATGGACGAAGACTTTCTGCTTTCTTCGGAAACAGCAAAGCACCTTTATCATGATATCGCGGAAGGGATGCCGATCATCGACTATCACTGCCATCTGGATCCCAGGGAGATCTTTGAGGACCGGCAGTTCGAGAATATCACCCAGGTCTGGCTGGGCGGCGATCATTACAAGTGGCGGCTGATGCGCTCGGCAGGCGTGGAAGAAGAGTATATCACCGGAAACGCCTCCGACAGGGAGAAATTTCAGAAATGGGCCGAAACGCTCTCGCTCGCCATCGGCAACCCGCTGTATCACTGGAGCCATCTGGAGCTGCGCAGATACTTCGGATACGAAGGCATCCTGAACGGCGATACAGCACAGGAAGTCTGGGATCTCTGCAATGAGAAGCTGAAAAACATGACAGCCCGCAGTCTGATCGTGGATTCCGGTGTAAAATGTCTTTGTACGACGGATGACCCGGCGGACAGCCTGGAGTGGCATCAGAAGATCGCGGCCGATCCCGGCTTTTCCGTAAAGGTCTTGCCGAGCTTCCGCCCGGACAAAGCGCTCGGGATCGAGAAGGCGGATTACACAGATTATCTGCAGCGCCTGGGCGGGATCGGCAGTTTCGCCGAGCTTACCGGGAAGCTGAAAGAAAGGCTTGCCTTCTTTGTCAGCCTGGGCTGCAGGGTCTCGGACCACGGGATGGAAGCAGTTCCCTTCGCGCCGGTCACCGCGGAAGAAGCGGAGGCCATTTTCGCAAGGCGTCTGTCCGGTATCCTGCCTTCCGCGCAGGAGGCAAAGCAGTTCCGCACAGCCCTGCTTCTTGAACTCGGACGGGAATATCACAGGCTGGGGATCGTCATGCAGCTGCACTTCGGTGTGATCCGGGATAATTCGCAGCGCGTTTTCCGCGCGCTGGGGCCTGATGCTGGCATCGACTCGATCGGCGACGCTCCTTCCGTAAAAGAACTTGCCGCGTTTTTGAACGCACTGGATGAAACAGGCGAGCTGCCCAAGACCATCCTGTATTCCCTGAACCCGAACGACAACGCGGCCCTGGTGACAGTGGCCGGCGCTTTCCAGAACAGCGAAGCGGTATGCAAAGTGCAGCACGGCAGCGCGTGGTGGTTCAACGATCATAAAGCCGGCATGCAGGAACAGCTCAGGACTCTGGCAGCTGACGGCTTCCTGGCGGGATCGGTCGGCATGCTGACAGATTCGAGGAGCTTCTTAAGCTACACGAGGCACGAATATTTCCGGAGGATCCTCTGTGACCTGGTCGGCACCTGGGTCGAGAACGGGGAATATCCCCGCGACGAAAAGCGCTCCGGACGATCATAGAAGGGATCTGTTTCCGCAACGCGGAAAAGTATTTCGGAATGTAACGATCAATAGTATTGGGGGAAAGAACATGAGAACGGAGATAGTCTGGAATCATAAATGGGCTTTTACAAAGGATACGGACGCGGTGCCGGAAAAGATGCCGCAGCGCTGGGATTATGTCAATATCCCGCATACCTGGAACGCGATCGACGGCCAGGACGGCGGCAATGATTATTACTGCGGAAAAGGCTACTACGCGAAAGAGTTGAAAAAGAGCGACCTGCCGGAAGCGGAGCAGTATTTCCTGCAGTTCGACGGCGTCAATTCTTCCGCGGCGGTATATGTAAACGGCGTGCAGGCCGCTTCTCACGACGGCGGCTATTCAACCTGGCGGGCGGATATAACAGAGCTGCTGCAGGAGGAGAACCTGATCACGGTCGTCGCGGACAACGCGCCGAACGACCGCGTTTATCCCCAGAATGCGGATTTTACCTTTTACGGCGGGATGTACCGGGATGTGAAGATCCTCGCTGTCAGTAAGACGCATTTCGACCTGGAATACTACGGAAGCAGCGGCCTGGCGGTAACTCCCGTCATCGAGGATAAGGACAAGGCCCCTTCGGGGACAGTGCCTGTCAGAGTGCAGACCTGGATCACCGAGCCCCGGGGAACGCTGCGTATCGTCATTAAGGACGCCTGCGGCAGCACAGTGGCCTGCACGGAAGTGCCGGCAGCTGATACCAATACCGAACTGCTCGAGCTGCCGGACGTACATATCTGGAACGGCACAAAAGACCCTTACCTGTACCGCGCGGAAGCCAGCATCATCGCGGACGGGGAAGGCGATATTATCGACTGCGTGAGCACCCGGTTCGGCGTGCGCAGCTACCGGATCGATCCGGATGAAGGCTTCATCCTGAACGGGGAGAAATATCCCCTGCGCGGTGTGGCAAGGCATCAGGACCGCTGGGAAAAGGGCAACGCGCTCAGTCCGGAAGACCACAGGCAGGACATTGAGATCATCCGCGAAATGGGCGCCAACACGATCCGCCTTGCCCATTACCAGCACAGCCAGGTCTTCTACGATCTGTGCGATGAATTTGGTATGGTCGTATGGGCCGAGATCCCCTATATCTCCATGCATATGCCGAACGGAAGGGAGAACACGATCTCCCAGATGACGGAACTGATCGTGCAGAATTACAACCATCCCTGCATCGCTGTCTGGGGACTGGCCAACGAGACGACCTTAAGCGGCATCACGGACGATGTAATGGACAACCACAGGGCCCTGAACGATCTGGTACACAAGATGGACAAGACCCGTCCGACGGTCATCGCCTTTATCGGCAGCTGCGATAAGTCGGAAGAGATCGTATACCTGCCGGACGTCATTTCCTACAATTACTACTACGGCTGGTATGAAGGCAATATGGAAGACAACGGGCCGATCCTGGATGCCGTCCATGCCGCGCATCCGAAGCAGCCACTGGGCATCTCCGAGTACGGCAGCGAAGCGCTGGACTGGCACACCAACAACCCCAGGAAGGGTGATTACACCGAAGAATACCAGGCCCTTTACCACGAATCCATGATCCGCCAGATCAAAGCCCGCCCGTATCTGTGGGCGACCCATGTATGGAACATGTTCGATTTCGGGGCGGACAGAAGGGAAGAAGGCGGCGGCAAGGGCCAGAACCGCAAAGGCCTCGTCACGATCGACAGAAAGTATAAGAAAGACGCGTTCTATGCCTACAAGGCCTGGCTGTCGGATGATCCTTTCGTACATATCGCCGGCAAGCGCTATGCCGACCGTACCGAAGAAGAGACGGAGATCAAAGTATATTCGAACCAGCCCTGTGTTGAGCTTTTCGTGAACGGAAAGAGCGTTGGAGTAAATGACACCGAAAAGGAAGTCTTCCACTTCCATATCCCGAACGAAGGCGTTCAGGAGATCACGGCGAGAGCCGGCCGTGGCGGCGAGCTGGAGGATCGCTGCACGATCCGCAAAGTGGACGAACCCAATGAAGCCTATATCATGAAGGATCCCGGCATCGTCCTGAACTGGTTCGACATCGCTGAAACAGAAGGATATTACAGCCTCAACAGTGTCATGAAGGACGTCTATGCCTCCCCTGCCGCGGAGAAGGCTGTCAAAGAAGTGCTGGGAGCCGGCCTGCCGGACAAAGAGGCGATCGAGAAAGGAGCGGGAGGCATCGTCGCCAAGCTGATCGATACCATGACCATACTGCGCCTTGCCAATGCGCTTTATTCCGGAGGCTTTGGAATGGACAAGATACCGCTCTCCAAAGAGCAGCTCCTTGAATTGAATGAAGTACTGAATAAGATCCCGGTCGAATGACCGGGATCTTTCATGTCAAAGCTTTACTGCCCGCCGTACAGGATCTTTACGATCTCCGAATCATGGTCCAGGATGATCGTATTGCTGCCGGACGAAAGTGAATTCGAAAGCGCGTCCAGGCTCCGCAGGTAATTGTAGAATTCTGCCTTTTCCGGGGAATTGTAAGCGGCCTGCAGGATCCGCATATACTCCGCTTCACCCTCGGCTTCGAGGACCTGCGCTTCCTTATCCGCGTTGGCTTTCATAATGACGACCTGGCGGTCCGTGTCGTTGCGGATCTTCTGGGCCTCGGCTTCGCCCTCCGCTTTGTAGCTGGCGGCGATGTTCTGGCGTTCGGAGATCATGCGCTCATAGACCGCTTCTTTATTGTCGTTGGGCAGGTCCAGAGCCTTTATTTCGGACTGGATGACTTCCAGGCCGTAGGCGCCGATATCGGTATTGGCCTCCCTGGTGATGCGCTCTGTCAGCTGTTCGCCGCGGGCGTCGATGATCTCGTCCTGCGTCATGGAAGAAATCACGTTCTTGGTCGCGTTGTAGACCGCCGCCTCGACACGTTCGTCCGCCCTGGCCTTGACGGCGTTGAGGGTCTGGATGTACTTCTGGGGATCGGTCACACGCCAGAGCACATAGTTGTCCGCGATCATGGATTTCTTATCTTTGGTGATGACGTCCGAGACCGGGATATCATAGAGGATGGTCGCGGCGCTGATACGCTGGATGTCCTGGATGAAGGGGAGCTTGAGCTTTAAGCCCGGCGCGTTTTCGATGCGGACGATCTTGCCGAATTGCCTTACGGCGACGTATTCCATCTGGTGGACGGAGAACATGCATGCCCTTATCAGGAGAAGCGCAATGACCGCCGCCACTACGATGAGCAGTCTTCTGTTCTTATTATTCTTCATCGCCGTCACCTCCGTTTCCTTCAGAACCTGAAGCGCTGCCCGCGCCGGAGGAAGTCCTTACGCCTGTTCCGCTGCCGGACGTGTGCTGCGGCGTAGCTGATATGCCGCCGGCCGCGCCGGATGCGTCACCGGAAAAGGAACCGATCGGCAGCAGTTCCTGCGTGTTCCCGTCCGTGACGATGATCTTCTGTCCGGGCAGGATCTTTTCCACCGTCTCATAATAAAGACGCTGGCGCGTGATGTTCGGGTACTTTACATATTCGTCGTACATCTTCTCAAAGCGCGCGACCTGGCCTTCGGCTTCCGCGATACGGGCTTCCTTCGCGGCCTGTGCCTGCTGGATGATCTTGTCCGCTTCGGCCTCCGCGATCGGCAGTGTCTCGTTCCGGTAGCGGTTGGCGTTATTGACGGCGGTCTCCTTGCCCTGCTTCGCAGTTTCGACCGCCTTGAAGGCCTGCACGATCTCAGACGTCGGCGGCTCCGCGTCCTGGATCTGGATGTTGACGACCTGGATGCCGATATCCTTGTTACTGAGCGACGTAGTCAGCCGTTCCCTGATCTCCGACTGGATCTGGCCCTTCCCGGTGGTGATGACGTCGTCCACCGGATAGTCGCTGACGGTGGATCGGATCGCGGCGAGGGCCGCGTTCTTGAGGATCGCCTCCGGCTCCCGGGAGTTGTAAATGTACTTGATAGGGTCGCTGACCTTGTATTCCAGATAAAAGTCGATATCGACGAAATTGAAGTCGGAAGTGATCATGACGCCTTCGTCATTCACCACGACATTCTGCCCGTCGTTCGATACGTCGTAGCCGATCCCGAAGCCGTGGGTCGTCATGTCGACGATCTGCACCTGCTGTAAAAGCGGCACCTTGAAATGGAGTCCTGCAGTATCCGTGCGGACTACCTTGCCGAACATGGTGACGACCGCGTTCTCCTGCTCCCCGACTGAATAGATGGAGTTGAATATCACGATCGCTGCGATGATGACAGCCGCCGCGATCCCGATAAAGGCGAGCGGTTTCCTGCCCGGATCCTTCGGGACCGGGTTATTCATGTCCGGACTCTTCGGCATCCGGTTCTTCAAAAATTCCGGATCGATCTTAAATTCCATAGTCCTGTTGTCCTTTCGTCAAAGTGTTCCGGCCGTACAGCCGATCAGGATGATTATACCATGCGGAGGGGAAATGAACTTTATAGAATTCAGTGTTCATGCGCAGGGGAAGATATTGAAGTTCCAGCCTGTAAGAATGCGTTATAATTCATTCATATTGTATTCATCTGTAAAGTGATCATTTTGGAGAGGAAATTATGAAAAAGAAAACGATAATCATCATTGCTGCCTGCGTCCTGCTTGTCCTTGCGATCCTTGGAGGGACTGCCCTGGGCCGCCGCCTGGCAAAGCGGCATACCGATATCATCGGCGTTACGACGCTTATCGAAAGAAATCTCGTTATCATGAATTCGGCGTCCGGCACTGAATTCGTGAGTGGTTCCGGTACCATCACCGTCGGCGAGGGTGAGCGGCTGCATGTTGAATATGCGCTGAAAGAGGGCAGCTATGATCTCGCGTTCCACCTTGGAGACGATGGACTTGATGTTTTCCATAATACCGATCTTACGGCTCTTCCCGCGGAAGGCGAAGTCTTCGGCAGGAGCGGCGTGGAAGGAAGCGGCAGTTTCGATCTGGAAGTGCCGGCAGGCGTGTACATGGTCTTTTTTGATATGCATAAGGCGGTAGGCAGCACAACGATCAGCGCAAAATAATCCAGTACGAAAAAGGCAGCCGCATCACCTGATGCGGCTGCCTTTTTGACTCATTACTCTGTTTCGCCGCTGAACTGTGCGGCTTCCAGGCCCTGTCCGGTCACTTTTATTCTGAAAGTACCTTTGCTGTATCCGCTTCTGAGGATGATCTCCGCTCTTCCGCGGTATGTCCCGGCTTTATTATCCGTATAGTCTTCATCTGTTACGGGATTGCCGGAGCCGAAGCCCGCAAGGCAGGCGGCGCCTTCTGTATCAGGCGTCAGCTCCGCGGTCAGTTCGACGGCCGCGTCGGGCACAAGCGTTCCGTCGGCGTCGACAACTTCGACATCGATGTAGATCAGGCTGTGGCCATCGGCACGAAGAGTTTTTCTGTCAGCCGTCAGGCGGATACCGGCGGACTTTCCGGCCGTGGAAAGTGTATCCCTCGAGACTTCTTTGCCGCTGTCATAGCTGACGGCTGTGACGGTTCCCGCTTCATAGACCGTTTCGAACACGAAGCTGAAGGGAAGATTTTCCGCACCCGGCGCTTCGCCCTGTTTTTTCCTGCCGAGGGATGCGCCGTTCAGGAGTATTTCGACCTCTTCAGAACGGGAGAAGACGATGATCCTGGTCATCTTTCCCTCGCAGCCTGCGTAGTTCCAGTTCTTTTCGCACTGGGTGAAGCCCCACGGGGAGATCAGTTCGATCTTTCCATACGTATCCGGGCTGTACGCGAAGAGAGCGGTCTCATCCGAGCCGAATACTATCCTCCTGTAATAGCCCTGGGGCAGGATCTGCCCGTTGATATCGAGGTCAGCGTCATTGGCCAGCCTGTAGGGGAAAGGAGAGGTCTGGGAAGCAAAGGCCAGGAAGCCCATTTTGATCCGGGGATCATCTTCATCAACAAAGAAGGACTTGCCTATGCCGGCTTCACCGATGTAATCATAAGCGGTCCAGGTAAAATCGCCTATGACATAGGGGGTGGATTCCACCATTGGCCAGCGTCTGCCAATCTCCTTGGGATAGTTCTCGGAACCCAGGATCACCCTTTCGGGGAACATCTCGTGGTCAAGCGTATATTTATCTTCCATGTAGTTATAGCCGACGATATCCAGCCCGTTGGTAAAGGGCTCGGATATTTCTTCCCAGCTGGTATCCAGTTTGCCGCCGTCCGCGTTCTGGAATTCCCCGCCGCTCATCTGGGCAGAAAGCTTCTTCCTGTTTTCCGCGGCCAGATGATCGTCGAGGGCTGACCAGTAGGAACAGATCCCGTTCGAAACAGGACGGGAAGCGTCCATGGAACGGGCAATGGCCGCGAGCTTTTCAGCCAGCGTATAGCCGTGTCCAAGGCCTCCGCGCTCGAAGATCTCGTTCCCGATGGACCACATGATGATGGAAGGATGGGAGCGGTCGCGCTGCATAAAGGCTTTCAGCTCCGCTTCCGCATCGGATTCAAAGAACATGTTGAAGTCGCCGGGCTGTTTCATGATGCCCCAGGCATCAAAGGCTTCGGCAAATACGTACATTCCGAGCCTGTCGCAGGCTTCCATCAGGGCGCTTGACGGAGGATTGTGGGTCGTGCGTATGGCGTTGAAACCGACTTCCTTCAGCTTCTTTATCCGGCGGACCTCGGCATCGTACAGGGATACGGCTCCGAGCAGCCCGTTGTCATGGTGGACGCAGCCGCCCTTGAGCTTCACGGTCCTGCCGTTGATCTGAAGGCCTCTCACGGGATCGGCCGTAACGGTACGGATACCGAAGAGACACTCGTCCTCGTCGCATGTCGGAGCTTCGGCAGGGATCCTCCTGGTCGTAAAGATGCCGTCGTCCTCGACTCTGGCCGCAAGCCGGTAGAGGTTGGGGGAGTCGATATCCCATAGCCTGGGATTTTCCACTGTCATGGCGATCCGGGCGGTGCTGACGGTTCCGGTATCCACCTGTATCCTGGAGGCACGCTCCACGACAGTTTCGCCGGTGGCGTCGTCGATCAGGCGGACGGTGACCCTGCAGATATGATCTTTTAAGGTATCGTTCGCGACTTTTACTTCCGTCATCAGGAAAGCGGCCCTGGCGTTTCCCTCTTCATCGCGCAGTATTTCCTTTGTATATCCGTAGATACCGTCCCGGCAGATGCGCAGGTACGGAGTGTGCGTAAGTGTGACGCTGCGGAAAATACCGGCCCCGGAATACCAGCGGCTGTTCGGCTGCATGCTGGGGTTGACGATGAGAGAGAGCCTGTTGTCCTCGCCGAAGGTCAGATAATTCGTTATATCGGCTGTGAAGGGCGTGTATCCGTAGTGGTGCAGCATGACTCTGCCGCCGTTGACATTCAGGGTCGCGTTCATCATTACGCCGTCAAATGTAACGAAGACCTTGTCGTTTTTCCATTCGGCCGGGATGCTGACCATCCTGGAATAGTGGCCTACGCCCGCGTTGAAATAGCCCGACGCGGAGCCGGACGGCGCTTCGGCGTAAGCGGGAGAGGATATCATATAGTCGTGAGGGAGGCTGACCGTGATCTCGCTGTTTTCCGCTCCCGGTGCCGTGATCTCGGATCCCATCCCCGGGCCGAACTGCCATTCTCTGTCAAGATTGATATTTCTCATGATACAAGGGCTCCTTTCTTGAATTCTGTCTTACCACACCGGTCTGTCGCTGGTCAGTGCAGACGCGAACGGTCCGGGGATCACATACAGATCCCTGTGGCTCCCGAAATAGTCCGTATCGAAGGTGATCGGACTGCCGTCGGGATCCTCAAACCGCTCCTCGGGTTCAAAAGCCTTGCCGAGCGTATCTGAATCGATCATTGAAACGGTAAAGTCTTTGATCAGGTCGTAAATGTCCGTAGAGATATACCAGCGTCCGTCCTTTTCTTCCAGCTCGAAAGACGCAGGCCCGTCCAGCACCAGTTTCCTGCCTTCGTGCTTCCAGGCCTTCGCGCCACAGAGGTAGACGTTCCCGTCCGCCCATACCGGAAGATGCCCGTCATGCCATTTGGCGAGAGCCCACATGACAGGGGTCGGATCGTCAATGTCAAAGTGGGAGATCCACTCTTCATAAGTGGGATATTCGTCAAATACGGCAGTGCCGGTGATCCTGTTTTCGGGAAGCATCCGGTCGGGGTTGGAATCCGACCGGAACACTTTATCTTCCGGCGGATAGTGCTGCAGGAAAATGTTGTTATAGAAGCGGTCATCGCCGTGCAGGATGGTCATGAAACCCATGACTTCTGTCCTGTGAGGGATGTGATAGGGAGTATATCTGGGTCCCGTGCCGTCGCCGACGCAGGTGAAAGCGCCGAGGATCAGGTTGTGCACCAGCGCGACGCCCTGGGTCGCGAAACGCAGGGAAGCATCCGACAGCAGCAGGTTGTTGTCTATCAGAGTGGGGCCGTGGCTGACTTCGACGAAAATATCCTGGCTCTGCATGCCGCCCCTTAAGGGCTCTGCGAAATCAGGCATCTGATTGTGATGCAGGATATTCTGCGAGATCCTGGTACCCTGGGCTTCCCAGTCGGTCCAGATCCCCATCGTGCAGTGGTGGATGTGGTTCCTTCTCATGACAACATCTATGGCGGCATGGATCTTGATGCCCGCGATCTCTGCGCCGCCCAGTTCGTGCATCATGTTGATGTGATGGATGTGGTTGTCCTCGATCAGGGAGAATACACCGCCCATCCTGCCTATGATCCCGCCCTGCTCGCAGTTGTGGATATTGTTGCGGCGGATGATGTGCGAACCGATATTCTCCTTCAGCCACCCGTGGTACTGGCCGCGGCAGACGGCGTCACGCTCCATCTGGGTCGGACTTTTTACATGTTTAACGGTGAAATAGTGATCATTTTCGGGATCCAGGTACTTCCCGATACTTATGCCCGCGCATTTGCTTCCGTAGATCTCGCAGTCCTCGATGATCCATCCCTTCGACCAGTGGGGACCGATCATACCATCCTGAAAAGCTGCAGGCGGCGCCCATGTAGTCGCCGCTTTGCAGATGACAAAGCCGGATACGCGGATATAGTCGATACCGGTGACTTCGGGGAAAAAGCATTCCCTTCTGACACTGATCTCGACCTTTTCTTCATTGGGATCGAGACTGCCGAAATTGGCGTAAAAGACCGTGCGCCCGTCCTCCTGGAAACTGATCCATTTGAAGCGGGAAGCTTCGGGCTCCCAGGAGCAGGGGTATATTTCGCCCGCGGCGCATTCCTCCATTGTGAGCGCTTCGTACATCATGTTATCGTTCAGGAACACGCAGCCCGTATGCCTCGTCCTGCCCGCGAAGTACCAGTCGCCGTAGACGTAAGTGGTATAGGGGTTGTAAGCTCCGAAGATCCCGTTGTCCACGGACGTTTTCCAAAGCCCGTTTTCAGTCCTTTCCCAGTATTTCAGTTCTTCGGCACCGGTGATCACGGCGCCCAGAGGCTCTGCAGAAACATAGGATATCGGGGCTTCGGCCGTGCCTTTATGGACGGGGTGCACATATTCCCTGTAAATACCGGGCATCACCATAACCGTGTCGCCGGGCATGGCTGCGGCGGCGGCCTGCTGGATCTGCCTGAAAGGACGATCTTTGCTGCCGTCTCCGTCGAAAACAGAGTTGATATCCACATAAATAGTCATAGTATCCCTCCTATTCCTGTGTCTTTGCCCGATGGAAGTCTTTATCGGATAAAATAATTTTAGCAGAAATATACAGGGAAGGGGCGGTGACACATTCACCGCGCCTCCCCCTAGACACTTATTTTCCGGCTTATTCCTGTTCAGCTGCCCGCCGGGATCAAATGTAAACGGCCGCTGTCGGCGGTCAACGGTCAGAATTAAAACTGGAAGATATCTTATTAATGTATTAAGATAATCCTGTATATATCTTATGAAGCAATATTCTTTCCGATGGGAGACCCGGAGAAGAATCAGCAACAACATAAAGTAAATGAAGGAGGAACGTATTATGGCAAACGAAAAGATCGGCCCTAAACGCGGGGTCTCGGTGTACAGCTACACAGGCCAGTTCGGTATCGACATGGATCTGGAAGACGCTTTCATCGAGATCAACGACCTTGGAGCCACAGGCATCGAGATCCTTGCGAACGCGCATATCGAGAATTATCCGAACCCTACGGATGAGTGGGTCGACAAATGGTGGGCTCTCTGCAACAAGTACAATGTCACACCCGGCGAATACGGCCACTGGGTAGATTCCCGCCGCCGCAAAGACCACACACTGGACGCAAAAGAATCGCTGGAAATGCTGATCCGCGACTTCAAGCTGGCGAACAGGCTCGGCTTCAAAGTATTGCGCACCAAGCTCGGCGTTATCGACGACACCCTGACGCCCGTGGAAAACTGGCGCGAGTTCATTAAGATGGCCCTTCCCTATGCGGAAAAATATGACGTCCGTATGTGCCCCGAGATCCATATCCCTACCGCTTTAAAGAGCAAAATGGTAGATGATTATGTAGAGTTCATCGAGCAGACCGGAACGAAGTACTTCGGACTGAACATCGACTTCGGTACTTTCCAGAACGTTTTCCCGAACGGCCGCCGCTATCCCGGCATGCCCGAGGACGGCAGCCCCTGCAGCTATCCGGAAGAACTCGTACCGCTTCTTAAGTACATCTACTGCTGCCACGCGAAGTTCAACGAGATGAGCGAAGACTTCAAGGAAGTGACCATCCCTTACGAAGAGATCCTGAAGGTCCTGAAGGACAACAACTGGAACGGCTTCATGATGAGTGAGTATGAAGGACCCCGCCGCGGCGAAGCCGGCTATGTTACAGAACAGATCCGCCGTCAGCACGTTATGATGAAGCGCCTGCTCGGCGAAGAATAAGGGAGGGTACGGATATGCTTGAAAGAGAGATCATTCAGACAAGAGGTTTCAAAAATACAAAAGACGAAAACGGCAATGTGACCGGTTTTGAATTCCGCATCCGCAACAGCTATTACCGCGGCGCATGGCTTTCCATGTACCGTCCCGGCGACGTCGTCGTTGACGGCGTGACCTATCCCGCGGCGGAGACGACCTGGGTCGTCAACGGGATCGAATATACGCCCGCCGAGATGCTGGAAGTGGAAGACGAGCAGTGGCCGATCGACAAAGCCGCCACTGTCAAAGTCAAAAAGGCCGGCGGCCTGGAGATGGGCTACCATGATGTCGAGATCAGCTACCGCTTCATCATGTCCTACATCCCGCCCATCGTAAACAGCGATGAAGCTTTCGCGCGCATGCCCGCGAAGCCCTACACCCGCAGGATGATCCTGGTCAACTGACGGACAGACGCCGGACCGGACTGAGCCCGGCAGACCGCCGGGATGCAGCGTGAAGCAATACAAAAGCGATATAGAAAGCAATACATGAAGCGCCTCGTATACCGGGGCGCTTTTTTGATACAATGATATGCAGAAAGACATAACTGTGCCTGGATTTCCGGAAGCCCGGGGAGGAAAGACCGATGAAGAAGATCAGGATAACGGGATTTATTGTTTTGCCTATGCTCCTTCTGGCCCTGACGGCGCTGAACGTAAGGGCGGAGGCTGCTCCGGATGCGGAGCCGGCGGCTGAGATAAGCGAAGCCGTCCTTATGGCGGAGGAAGCGCTCCGGCAGCCGCTGGATGACGTACCTGTGCTTGGCGAAGATGCGCCGATGCCCGAAGATATGTATCTTACCGGGCCTTATCTTTATGTCGCGCCGGCGGAAGACGGCCCTGACGATCTGTTTATACCTGATCAGATGGCCCTGCATTATGAGCCGGGAGATCTCCCCTCCGGCGCCGTGATCCGTGCGGACGAAACGCTGGTACAGGTCAGTGAAGTCCCGGAAGGCGCCCGGGCCCTCTTTCCCGTTCTGTACTGCCCCGGCTACAGCGACAGCGCGTCCTATATCAGCCTGGGAACTGTATATTACCAGACATATGCCGTGCTTCTGATTGACAGTAAGACCGGCGAAGCCGCCGCGCGGATAAAAGGGCCGTGGCGGGAAGCCTCCTCGATGATGGTATCGAAGGGTGATTACCGGACGGATATGAACGAGAAATATGTATACTGGTTTGAGTCCACTCCGAAGCATCTTAAGGACATGTGGCTCGATGTTTTCACCGGGACCGCGGTCAACGGCTATGCTGTCTTTGCGGAGGAGGGGGAAGCGACCGGCATGCTGGGGGACACGCGGTGCGCGGGCGGTGAGCTTGTGATCCCCGAAGGCATCACAGGGATCGGAAAGCTGGCGTTTGGCGGACGGGAGGATATCACGGGCGTCCGTTTCCCTGACAGCCTGACATCCGTCGGTGAGCGCGCGTTTGAAGAATGCAGCGCGCTGAAGGAGCTCAGCCTCCCCGAAGGCGTCACACTCCTTTCGTATCATGCGTTCAATTCCTGTAAAGGACTCGAAAGGGTATCGCTGCCCGAAAGCCTGACAGAGATACGGTACAACTGCTTCTCCGGCTGTGAAAACCTTTCTGAGATCGAGCTTCCGGCAGGACTTAAGGAACTCGGCGACGACTGCTTCGGATCGTGCGCAAAACTCACGCAGATCACGATCCCCCGGAACATAAGGGAGATCCCCAGGACCTGCTTCTATGGCTGCACATCTTTGGAACGCGTCGACTTTGCCGGCCCGGTCAACCGGATCAACGATTATGCATTTACTGACTGCAGCGCGCTGAAGAGCCTTTCCTTCACCGGGAACACCAATTTCGTCGGCCCGGGCGCGTTCCGCGGCTGTGACAGCCTGGAGGAACTCTCCTTCCATGTCACCCGCCGGTACGCGAAGCAGAATTGGGACAAAGCCTGGAACGAGGGCTGCACCGCCCGGATCACGTGGAAGAGCGACCCGCTGCCGGTCATTCTCCTGATCGCGGGACTGGCCGCGGCGATAGCGGTCGCTGCAGCCGTTATGGTGAAGAAGAGAAAAAAGTGATCAGGTGGGGAAAAAGCCCGTGGGGAAATGATCCTGCGGGAAAAGTGCTGCGGGTCTCGATTGCGGGGAAAAGAAAGTAATCTTGCAGGATCCGATCACGGGGAGATATGGAATGAGATTTCGGAACGTTATTTCGGTTTTAAGTGTTTTAATGTTGGCGCTTTGTCTTTCTGCGTGTGTATATCCGGCATATCCCGTGCCGGCGGATGAAAGGCCTGCGGGAGAAGATACGATCTACATCGGTGATGCGCCAAAAGTATCCCGGATCGCGATGCAGCTGGATTATCCGGAAGGGTTCTCCTATGACCATATCGAGATATGGTCGGACGCCGAGCCCTATGCGCTGACTGTTTATCTGAAAGGCACCGGCAGTCTCGACGATGCTGCACAGGAGAAGTTCGGTAAACTGACGGATACCGCATTCAGCCTCGTCGGCAACATGGACAGGATCGAATTTATCTTTGAAGACATGGCATATGAGTCCCTGCTGTTTGACAGATATTATGACCAGTTCGTCACTGTAGATGAACAGGACTATACTTCGATCCGGTGGCAGGGAAGGACTTGCGTCCCCTTCTGCGCGGCCGACGCCGGAAGTCTCGGGGAAAAGCTGGGCTATGTCGGGGAAGATGAGAAAGACGCTGTCTATGCCTGTAAAGGACTCGCTCCGGAAGAATGGCTGATCTCTCTTTATGAGTCCGGCCTGATGGACAGCGGCATGCTGATGCGCGAAGTGTCAGTCATGGATGTTCCGGAAGGCCTTTCATCGGAATACTGGTGGAACACCCCCGGACAGATCGCTCCGTATTCGCAGACAGAAGACGGTCTCTGGGAGTCGCGGGGCAAGACATACAAATACTGCCTCGTCCTGACCGGTCACCTGCCGAACGCGGCAATGGACAGCGAGTACATCGTCCTGTCGAACGAAGAAGACATCACATTCGAAGAAGTCGCGGAAAGCCTCTTTTCCAGCCAGTATCCGACACCCTTCGCGCAGAAGGATGCCGTACTGGTAAGTTTGAGAGCTGTTAAAGATGAATGAGTGGCAGGATAGGTAGAAAGAAAAAGGCGGCCGAGGCCGCCTTTTTTGTTACTGAAACAGGCAGGGACCAGCCGGGTTCAGATACATAGAGCAATATTTCATGAATTTATCTGATCAAGGACCGCATTTTCGAGTTGTGAGAGTTGATTACCTCAACTGTTTTCAGATACAAAGGTGCTTATTAGCATAATTCATCTGAGAATTATCTGTCCGAATAGGTATACAGGAAGCAACTGCAGCAGACTGCAGCTGCTTTTTTGATTTATTTTCAGATACAACGCGATCAGATATTACGATGTATCTGATCAGTGCAGCAGCAGAGACTCATAAGAAGCCATTTCTGCTGAAAAGGATCAGATAAAATTACTGGTAAGACCATGTAATATCTGAATTTCACACCGATCTTCCGTCCGGCTTGATGCAGGCCTGATCTGAATTCGGACAACACTCCCGAGATCAGCGGGCCTTCCGGTCCGCCGCCTCCCGCTATTGTCCGCTCGTCAGCTCCTCCAGCAGGTCATAAAGCGCGTCCTGCGCCAGCACGCCGCGCTTTAAGTCCGGCGGAAGTTCTCCCCTTTCGTCCGCTTCATAGTCTTCCTGCCATTTTCCGGAGGTGAGATAGGCTTCCAGGAGACGGAGCTTCTCCGGATCCGGACGATAGTTTGCCTGAGTCGCCCCGGCATCCGCTGCTAAATCCGCCTCCATGCCGGCCGCATCCTCCGCCCTGGCCGCGGCTTCTGCTGCCAAGGCGCTGGATGCTTCTGCCCTCACATCCTCAAACAGCTCCTCGTATTTCTCCACGCGCTCGATCCTGTCCAAGCTGTAAAAGCGCCTGAACGTCTTTCCGCCGCGTTCGATCTTTTCATTCCACATATCGGCAGGCCGGACCCAGATAGCGCCGTCTCCATAGAGGGCGCGGTATACGACCATGGTCTCTTCGGTCTCGGAGTGGCGGGCAATCCCGATCACTTCATATTCACCGCCCTTGAAGTGACGGTAGCGTCCGGGCGGGATGGCGGCAGCGGCTTCCTCATAGGTCGGCAGTATCTCGACTTTTGCGATCTGGCTCCTGTAGATAGTGTATTCACCGAGCTGGATCCCTTCTTCTTCCCGGCCGAATTCATGCAGCCCGTATTCAGCCGGGAAGGTATCCGCGATGCCCGTGATGATATTGCCGCTGTCGTCCGTCAGCCGGATGAGTTTGCCTTCGTACATGCTGAACAGAGTCATATCTGTATCCTCCGATTGCCCGTGATTGTGATCATTTTCCTAATCTTAGCATATCCGCAAAACGTAGAGGATTATGTAGCCGGAATCCTGGCATATCCGCAAAAGCGCGGCGGACTATGGATACGGATCTGTGAAGCCGGTGATGACCATGTATAGTGATCACCATAATGCACTACCATGTCGAAAACAGAAAACACAAGGTCGAATAATTTATAGAATCTTCGGCGCTGAAGAATCATACTTATCTCATCGGATAAGAATTCAAGGAGGTAATACAGATGTATCAGGAAAATCATCAGGGACCCAAGAGGGGCGTTTCTGTTTACAGTTATTCCGGCGAATACGGCTGGTCCATGAATCTGGAAGACTGTCTGGCTGATATGTATGATATGGGCGCGCATGGTCTGGAGATCCTCGCGAACGGCCATATCGACAACTACCCGAACCCTACGGAAGAATGGCTGGAAAACTGGTTTAGGCTGCTGGACAAGTATGAGATCATTCCGGTGGAATACGGTCACTGGATCGACAGCCGCCTCTATTCCCATGAATATGTAAAGAACGGCAGGGAGCTGGACGTGGAAGAATCTTATGAGCAGCTTTCCAGGGATATCAGGCTGGCCCATAAGCTCGGCTTCACTGTCATGCGTACCAAGATGGGCGTCATCGACCCCACCAACACGCCGGTGAAGAACTGGAGGGAGATCATTAAAAGGGCGCTGCCGCTGGCGGAAGAATGTAATGTCAGGATGTGCCCCGAGCTGCACATGCCCACGCGCTTAAAGAGCAGATATGTGGATGATTACATGGAATTCATCCTGCAGACAGGGACGAAGTATTTCGGTTTCAATGTGGACTTCGGGACTTTCCAGAACGTGTTCGAGGGATCCTTCAGGCTTCCCGGCATGCCGGAAGACGGGTCGCCCTGCAGCCTGCCTGAGGATATCATTCCGATCCTGCCTTATGTATACTGCTGCCACGCGAAATTCAATTATATGGATGAGAACTTTGAAGAGACGACGATCCCCTATCCGGAGATCATCAGGGTCCTTAAGGACAACGGGTACAACGGATATATGCTCTCGGAATACGAAGGCGCGCATAAGGATGAACCCGGTTTTGTCACGGACCAGCTGCGCAGGCATCACATTATGATGAAGAGGATCCTCGGCTTCTGATGACGGACTGCCCTATGCTCCTGTCTGAATATGTTTGTAAATAAAAGAAAGGAATAAGATCATGCTGGAAAAACCGATCGTGCAGCAGCGCGGATTCAGAAATATAGTTAAAGACGGTGAAATAATTGGTTTTCAGGTCAAAGTACGTTCGACTTATTACCGCGGGATCTATCTCTCCGAGATCTTTCCCGGCGCGATGGTCGTAGACGGGAAAGTATATCCCAAAAAGGACGTGATCTGGGAAGTCAACGGGAAGGAATATACGACAGACCAGATGGAGACCGAGACCAACGTGCACTGGTGCTGCACCAATGACACCGCGACCCTGAAAGTATACGTTCCCGGCGGACTTTCACAGGGCTACCATGATGTGGAAGTGAGATTCAAGTTTTCCTCTTCGTATCTGCCGCCCCAGCTGCAGACGCATATGGATCCCGACGAAGAACTTCCGGAAACGGATATTCCCGGTCTGATGGCAGGAAACGGCCGTCATAAGAGAAGACTGCTTCTTGTCTGACAGGCTTGTCAGGACCGGTAAACGAAGGCCCCTTTTTGCTCGCGAAAGGGGCCTTTTGTTATGTTATACCGGTATCTCCCGGGCGCCGCTGTGCCTTGCTTTAGCCTTTCCGGCCTTCATTCTGCCGGTATTCTTTCGGCGTCTGCCCTGTCTCTTTTTTAAATATCATGGAAAAGTGAGCCGGGGATTTGAAGCCTGAGCGGGAAGCAATGGAGCTGACAGGAACTTTTGTCTCAAGGAGCAGGCGGCAGGCATTTTCTATTCTGGCGTTCATGATCATCTGTCTGACGGTACAGCCAAAGTCTTTTTTGCAGATCCGGTCCAGATAGTCCGGATGCAGGAAGAAGCGCGCCGCGATCTCTTCTCTTGTAATGTCTTCCGTACAGTGCATATCAATATATTCCCGTGCCTGTTCGGTGACAGAGACTGTTTTTTCTTTCAGGAGCTCCGCCACCAGGTCAATGGCCCGGAAGGTGAAGGCCAGCATGTTGTCCGCGGATTCCGAGGCTTCGGGCGAGAGTGCCTGGAGCTTTGCGTCATAGGTGAATTCGTGGGCGTTGATATCCCTTTCCCTGAGAAGGGAGTATATCATTTGAATCGTATCTTCCCTGAACATGGAGAGGAGGCGCCCGTCCATAGCCCCGGCAATGGTCATCTGCTGGAAATATAGCCGGATCTCTTTCTTGAGTATCTCCGGATGCATCGTCAGCAGCATGCGCGACCATTTATCCGTATCCGGCATAACGGAAGCCAGGGGCGGAATAACGTGGCTGTCCGCGAAAAAGACCTGGTTGTAATACGCCACGATATTAAAAGCCATGCCGTTAATATGGTCAATGCTGGCCCGCAGTTCCCGGAAGGGGGAGATATGCCCGACAAAGATGCAGGTATCACAGCCCAGTGTCTGCGAGGCGTACCGGATCACCTCTTCACAATTGTCCTTACAGCTGTCAGCGTCAAAATCCTGCGCGCCGCGGTAGTACAGGAGGATCAGTATCTGGTTTTTTTCAGACTGGATGATGCATCCCCTGAACCGGTCGCCCACGATCGTTCTTTCGCAGAATCCTTACAAGCAGTCGTTCCGTATCCCTGGGAGGTTCGGCGCTTTCCCTGTTATAACGCCTGATCTTTGCAAGGACCGGCACGTAAAGAGTATCCGGATACAGCGGGATGTCATACTTCCCGGCCAATGTCTGTACAAAAAGATCTTCCGGGGAAAGGGAGCCGGACAGGAGGGACAGCCAGAGCCTTTCTACGATAAAACGGTGCTCCGGAACGCCGGATGCATACTCTGCCAGCTGCAGCTGTTCAACAGCCCGCCGCAGCGCCTGGGTAAAGGCGTTTTTGTCCGCTTTATCCGTAACGGCGGAAACAGGCAGGATATCGGCGCAGTTAAGACGGACGGCCAGGACAGCGTCTTCAAAGCTGCGCTCTTTTGAGAACATGATAAAGGCGCGGAGAAACTGCGCTTCATCCCCGCTTTCCCGGGAAAGATACTGCCGGTTCTTTTCAGACAGCGCCTTAAGGAAAGCGTACCCTTCCAGACCCTGACCTGTCAGGTCCGCGGCGGCCGCGATATGCACCGGATATTCAGCCAGGATATCTTTGGCATCCCCGGCGGAAGCGGCAAAGAACACTTTGTCTATGCCGCAGCCCTGCCAGTCGACAGCCATATTTTCTATATTCTGCAGTACTGCAGACGTACCTAGGATAATCAGATTCATATAGTCAGTATAAGTCGAAAACAGCAAAAAACGCGTCGAATATTTTATAGAAATATATCATTTCGAATGAATATAATGCAAGCGTAATAGAAGACCTGTATTCTTCATACGGAGGAGAAAACGACATGATGAAAAGGGGTAAATTATACGGTATCCTGGCAGCTGTCCTTGCAGGGACAATGCTGCTGGCAGCCTGCGATGCCGCAGGAGTTGCTTCAACCGCAACTGCTCCTGCCGAAGCGGTCGAAGAGACTGCCGAAGCGGTTGAGGAGACAGCAGAAGCTGTTGAAGAAGCTGCCGAAGAGACTGCTGAAGCGGTTGAGGAAGCAGCAGAAGAAACCGCGGAAGCGGCTGCAGAAGAAGTATGGGAAGGCGATATTGACGAGATCAAGATCCTTCTCATCGACGAAAGAGGAAATTCCCAGTCGATCGGCAGCATCGCGGACGCGATGAACGAGATCACGGAAAAGACCATCGGCGTTAAGGCTGATATCCAGGTCGCCAGCTTCGGCGATTACAACACACAGCTCTCACTGATGCTGAGCGCGGGTGAAGGACTTGATATCTGCTCACTGGCATTCGGACCGACCGGTTTCACATCACTCGTAGCCAATGGCCAGGTCATGGATATCACCGACCTGATGGATGAATACGCGCCTGAGACTGTTGAAATGATGGGCGATTATCTGAACGCCTATACGGTAAACGGCAGGCAGTATGCACTTCCGCCTTACAGGAACTATGCAAGCGCCAACTACCTGATCATGAGAAAAGATCTCCTGGAAGATATCGGCTATACGGAAGAGCAGGCCAGAGCTATCCATACATGGTCTGAACTCGAAGATGTTTACGTCAAGATGGCGGAAGCGCATCCTGAACTGGCTCCTACTGCAGGTGTATCCGGAGCGACTGTTCTTTATACAGGCGAAGAGTTCTCCGATTATGAAGCGTTCGACAGCCTTGGCGACGGTTTCGGAGCAGTATATACCGATACAGAAGGCAATGTCAGCTGGCTGCCCGAAAATGAAGACTATGTCACGACCGAAAATCTGTGGCGCAAATGGTATGACAATAAGTGGATGTATCAGGATATGATCATCACCGACGATACTTCCACCGAGATCATGAAAGCCGGCGGCACATTCAGCTTCATCACGATCTCCGAAATGGGTGTTGAAACATCCAAGAAAGAAGCGACCGGCTATGAAGTCATCGCGGTCGAGACTTCCAACAACAAGATCAGCTCACAGTTCGTCGGCAAGTTCGGTCTTGCAGTTCCGATCACAGCGGAAGAACCTGAAGCGGCTGTCCGCTGGCTCAACGCACTTTATACGGACGCGCGCCTGACCAACCTCCTCGACTGGGGTATCGAAGGCCGCGACTATGTTCTCCTTGAAAGCGGCGAAGCGGCATTCCCTGAAGGCGTAACATCACAGAATGTTGAATACCATGAGACTGATTTCTTCAACGGCAACTATTTCCTGGCTCATCCCTGGGAAGGCAACGGCGGCAATTTCCGTCAGGAAGCATATGACTATCTGATGGCTGCCGAGATCTCTCCTTTCCTTGGCTTCCAGGCTGACCAGTCCGAGATCCCGAACCTGATGACACAGCTCAGCGCCGTTTATGAGAAATGGAGCAAGAGGATCGGCTGCGGCGGCTTCAATGATGAAGAATTTGAAGCATACAAGTCCGAGCAGAAAGCTGCCGGTGTTGATGACTACCTGGCCGCTTACCAGACACAGCTCGATGCCTGGAAGGCAGCGATGGCTGAGAATGAATAATTACAGCCGGTACTTCGCGAGTGTCTGTTAATATGTGAAATATGTGAATTGCCTCATTAACCATATGGTAAGCGGCAAAGAGAAGGGCGGGTCTATGACCCGCCCTTCTTACTGCCACCGATCATGATCTTTGTGATCATTTTCCTAATCTTAGCACATATTTTATAATTAACATGAAATGTATAAAGTGCGGCAGCATCGGCGCGGCGGACAGGAGGAACAGCGAATGGGCAAAAGAATTGTTGCGGTCAATGCGGGCCCGCGGACAGGTTGGAACACGGACACACTGATCTCGGAAGCGGTCAAAGGTGCTGAATCCAAAGGAGCGGTTGTACAGAGGTTTGACCTTTTCAGGCTGGAAAAGTACACAGGATGTATTTCCTGTTTTGGCTGCAAGAAGGAGAGGTTTAAGGGTCACTGTATCTGTAAAGACGGACTGACGCCGGTGCTGGACGCGATCAGAGAGGCGGACGGTCTGATCATCGGTTCGCCGAACTATCTCGGTGAGCTGACGGCTTCTTTCCGGGCATTGTATGAACGGCTGATCTTTCAGAATCTGACCTACAACATGGAAACGCCGTGCTGCAACGAGCATCCGGTCCCGGTCCTGCTCATCATGACGAGTAACGCGCCGGATACCATGTACCTGGATAAGCTGCGGAACTATCAGCAGACGCTTGGCCGCTTCGTGGGACCGGCGGAGATTTTTGTCAGCGGGGATACACTGCAGCTTGCGGACTATGACAAGACAGACTGGCCGTGGACGATGTTTGATCCGAAAGCCAAACAGGAGAGACATGACACTGTTTTCCCGGAGGAGTGCAGGAAAGTGTTCGGGATGGGAGCGGAGCTCGCGTCAGAGTAAAAATCGAATTGGGAAAGATGGAAAATGGAGGATCGATGATTGAGTAAAGTACTATTGCTGAACGGGAGCGCACACCCGCACGGCTGTACGGCGACCGCGCTCGAAGAAATGCGCAGGGTGTTTGAGGAAGAAGGCGTTGCGACAGAACTGATCCAGGTGGGGACAAAGGATATCCGCGGATGCATTTCATGCAATAAGTGCGGTGAAGCCGGAAAATGCGTGTTCGATGATCTTGTGAATGAGGTGGCGCCAGAGTTTGAAGAGGCGGATGGCCTGGTCGTTGGGAGCCCTGTATATTACGGGTCTCCGAACGGGAATATTATCTCCTTCATGGACAGGCTGTTCTACAGCACACATTTTTCAAAGCACATGAAAGTGGGCGCTGCCGTCGTCAGCTGCAGAAGAGGGGGCAATACCGCAAGCTTTGACGTGCTGAACAAATACTTCACGATCAGCGGCATGCCGGTGGCTTCTTCAACATACTGGAATCAGGTGCACGGTTTTATCGCGGACGATGTCAGAAAAGACCGGGAAGGCCTGCAGACCATGAGAAACCTGGCAAGGAACATGAGCTTTCTGATCAGGGCGATCGCGGATGCAAGGGAAAGATACGGTTATCCGGAAGTCGAGAGCGGATGCTTCACCAGCTTCCCGGACGGAAAGTGACCGGCTGCGACTGCAGATTTTCAGTTCTGTGCACGCAGCTGCGCGTGTATAATAAAAGCAGTAGAATAAGCAAAGACGTACGGGCTTTTGGCCTGTTGGCAGCCCGGAAGAAGGAAGAGAAATAAGGGGGTCTACAATGAAACAGTTTTTATGCACTTTGACGGAGCCTATCGTACAGACAAAGGCGGGGAAGCTGCGCGGGTTCCAGTATGACGGCATTTATACTTTCCATGGCATACGCTACGCGAAGGCCAGGCGTTTCGAGGCACCGCGCCCCGTCAAGCCCTGGGAGGGCGTGAAGGACGCGTTGAGCTACGGCTATATCTGCCCGACACTGGGAAGCCCCAGGCCGGTGGGCGAGGTCATGACGCCCCACCGCTTCTGGCCGACCAATGAGAACTGCCAGTACCTGAACGTGTGGTCGCCGGCACTTGGTGAAAATGAGAAAAAGCCGGTCATGGTATGGTTCCACGGCGGCGGATACTCGGATGGTTCTTCGATCGAGCAGTCGGCCTACGACGGTGCCAACCTGGCCAGGTACGGCGATGTCGTCGTGGTCACGGTCAACCACAGGCTGAACGTTTTCGGATTCCTGGATATGTCGGCTTTCGGCGAACAGTATAAGAATTCCGCGAATGCGGGCGTGGCCGACCTTGTCGCCGCGCTGCAGTGGGTGCACGATAATATCGCCGGCTTCGGCGGGGATCCTGACAATGTGACGATCTTCGGTCAGTCCGGCGGAGGCGGAAAGGTGACGGACATGGGCCAGATGCCGGCAGCGGCGGGCCTTTTCCACAGGGCGATCGTCATGAGCGGCGTCCTCTCTGGCGGCATCATGCAGAACGACGTGGACGGCGAGGAGCTGGCCAGGGCGATCCTGAAGGAACTCGATCCCGATACGGATGATATCCAGGTCATGATCAAAGCACCCACAACACACCTGATCGAAGCCGTCAACGCGGCTGTCGCGAAGTTCCGTGCTGAAGGAAGGAATGTCAGCTGGCGTCCTTCCGCCAACGAATGGCACAAGGGCGATCCGCTGCACGTCGATTTCTCGGATTATTACCGTACGATCCCGACCATGGTAGGGACGGTCATCGGGGAATTCAACATGGCGCCGATGACGCCGGACAAGGAAGCCCTTTCCGAAGAAGAGCGCAGGCAGGTCATTGTGGACCAGTTCGGCGAGGAAAAGGCGGATAAGCTCATTGAAATGTATAAGAAAGCCTATCCCGGCAAGAACATTGTGTACGCCAAGGATGTGGACACGATGTTCAGGCCTGCGACGATAGCTTATCTCCATAAAAAAGCCGCGGAGTCTTCGGCGCCGGTCTACTCCTACATGTTCGGCGCCATCTTCCCGTACGGCGGCGGAACGCCCTGCGGGCACTGCTCGGACATCGGTTATTTCTTCCATAACGCGGACCTCGTGCCCGCGACCCAGATCCCGGGCGTGACAGACAGGCTGGAGCAGGAGATGTTCTCCGCTTTCGTTAATTTCGCCAGGACCGGCGATCCCAACGGCGAAGGCCTTCCTAAATGGGATCCCTGCACTGCCGAAGAACTGCACACTATGATCTTCGACGAGAAGACCGAGGTGCGCACGAACCACGATGAAGAGCTCGTCCCTTATCTCGACAGCATCAAGCCCCCCTTCAGCTTCGACTTCGCAGCCATGATGAAGGATGATGACGACGATGACGAAGGCCAGGCCTGGGTATACTGATACACAACCGAATGATGACAGATCGGCAGCAAATAGCTGCCGGGAAAGGTGATCTCATGGAAGAAAGACTGATACATAATCCGATACTTCCGGGATATTATCCGGATCCGTCCATCTGCCGCGTCGGGGACGACTTTTACCTGATCACTTCCTCCTTCGAGATGTGCCCCGGCATCCCGGTGTTCCACAGCCGGGACTTGGCGAACTGGGAGCAGATCAGCTATGCGATGACGCCTGAGAACGGCTTTGAGCTGGAATGCGGCAGCTTTGGCGGCGGCTGTATGGCGCCGACCATCCGGTACCATAACGGGACGTTTTATATCATCAACATGAATTTCAGCCAGGGCGGCAACTATATCATCACGGCGAAAGACCCGGCGGGGCCGTGGTCCGAGCCTCATGTGCTTCCGGACGTCCCGGGCATCGATGCTTCGCTGTTCTTCGACGACGACGGGAAGTGCTATGTTATGTCGACCGGGAATATCGTCAATCCCGACGGGAAGGAAGAACGCGGCATCTGGGCAGCCGAATTCGATATCGAGAATTTCCATGTTATCGGCGAAAAGCACGATATCTGGAACTGTGCCCTGCACAACGCGCCTTCACCGGAGGCACCGCATATTTACAAAAAAGACGGCTGGTATTATCTGATGATCGGCGAAGGCGGCACTGAGCACTGGCACGCGGTCACCATCGCCAGGGCCAGGAATATTTTCGACTGGTATGAAGGCAATCCGGCCAATCCCGTGATGACCCACAGGCAGTTCGGCTACACAGCCGCCATCGCCAACGTCGGGCACGCGGACCTCGTAGACCTGCCGGACGGCAGCTGGTGGGCAGTGATGCTGGCCAGCCGCACCAACTCGGGACAGTACAAGAATATCGGCAGGGAGACCTTTATCTGCCCCGTGGTCTGGGAAAGGGGCTGGCCTGTGTTCTCGCCGGAAAGCGGCAAGATCGACTGGACTTATCCCGCGCCGGCATCGCTGCCGTGGACGCCTTACGGGACAGACATCTGCAGACAGGGCAGGGACGACTTCGATTCGGATACCCTGGATCATCGGTGGATCTTCTGGGGCACGCCCTATCAGGACTTCTGGAAGATCAAAGACGGCGCGATGCATCTGAAATGCCTGCGCCGCACTCCCGACAGGGATATCAAGCCCTTCGACTGGCGCGCGCCGCGCAAGGACCCTGTCAGGGACGACTGCATGAGTGCTGTGCTGCGCCGCCAGCAGTCATACCATTTCGAAACGGCCATGAAGATGTCGTTCGATCCTTCCGGCAGTGAAGCGGCAGACATGCTCGTCCTGCAGAGGAACAACAACTCGTTCCGCGCGGAACTGATGCAGGAGGACGGACAGGTCTACTTAAGGGCGGTGGAAGTATCCACACATTCGGACCTGCCCATGTTCCATCCTGATTTCAAGCCGGTCACGACCAGGACCGAATACGCCAGAGTACCGTGGGACGGCGGAGACATCGTCATCGTCATGAAAGTCAAAGACCAGACGCACGACTTCTGGTACGGCCCGGACGAAGACCATCTGAAGCCGCTTTACCTGGGCATGGACGGCAGGCACATCAACGTCGAAGTCGACGGCAGCATGGTCGGCACCTGCATCGGCATGTTTGCCACAGGCGGTGAAAAGGAAAGCGATAACGAAGCCATTTTCGACTGGTTCAGCTATCAGGAAAAATAAGACGGAAAAATAAATTAAAAAATAAGCAAAGACCCCGGTGATCCGATCACCGGGGTTTTTTGATCTTATAGAGTTCTTCCGCTGCAAGGCGGGTCTTTGCGACGATATCGCCGCCTTCAAGGGGAAAGCAGTAATAGAGCGCGCGGCTGTCGCCGATGCAGATCATATCGCCCAGCTCATACCAGTAATAGTCGGAATACAGGCTGTAGGACATGGAAGGCGTATGCACGTAATCCAGCTGTCCGCCGCATCCTGTCAGATGAAAGCCTTCAAGGCCGTGCGTGAGTCGGCCTTCGCCGACAGTATAGAGACATTTGCTGTCGACCAGCATACGGACCAGTACCGGGACGTCCAGCCGGTAGGTGCCGTCCAGCAGCTCCTTCCGGACGCAGTCCCGTTCCCAGGCATACCAGTCGGGAATGTGGTCAAAGATATCCACGCCGTCATCCGCTTTCAGGAATCCGGTCTCCGTCAGTTCCCAGCTCTTGCCGCAGCAAGCGCAGGACAGCCTTGTCCCCTTGCCGAGCATCTGCCCTTCGGTGCCGCACTGCGGACATTTATAAAGCACGCGGTTCAGGCCGTCCGCCCGGAAAAGCTCTGTAACGCGGATGCCTTTTTCCTGCTGACTGCGGAAGTTGTCGAAGGTGAAAAGCTCTTTCGGAATGTCGTTCAGCTCCGCCGGGCTTTTCTCCCGGATCTCCTCCGGAGAAAGAATATAGCGCATGGCCGCGCTGACCTTCACCTTTCGGAGCTGCAGCATGTTATAGAGCGGATCCCGCAGAAAAGCGCCGTCTGTCCTGATCATGACGACGGGGACGTTCAGGAGCTTCAGCAGCTTTCCCAAAGAGTCCGGCAGGGGCGTAGCCGTGCCGTCAAAAGTGTAGCTGGCCTCCGGATACATGAGGATCGAATCGTGCAGCGTTCGTACGGCATAGATCATGTCACGGACCAGCGTGGTGTCCGTAATGAATTTCCTGGTCGGGATGCAGCCCAGATTCCGCATCAGCCCCTTCTTTCCCACAAAGCCGTCGGAGGTGCAGATGATGTTGAACGGACGCGGGTAGAGGACCGATCCGGCGATCTTGAGGTCAATGAAGCTGGAATGGTTCATCAGGAAAAGCGCCGGTTCACCGCGGCCAAGCTTCTCCATACCTTCCGTTTCCAGCGAAAAATCCGTTGCCTTAAGGTCCGGAGCGCCCAGTACCGTAAGCAACGTTCGGAAAAACAGATCCGGCCTTTTCGGCTGCATGTGCTTTTCCTGGGGAAGCGCCATGACTTCCGCATATGAAAGCTCTCTGTTTTTGATCTTCATAATTATCCGTCCCTCATACGGAATTAACAGCTCCGGTCCGCTGCCCGGGAAATGCACAAAAAATGCCGGAAAGTCTTCGCCGGATGACCGCCGAACAGTATCATGATAACGGCACCGGGAGTTTATTACAATCACAGCACCGGCTGATAAGTACACGTATCTGTCGGGGGCGTTCTGCCTGTTTTCAAGTGCAGAAAGCCGGCCGGATCGTCCCGTACCACATTGATTTTGAAACGATTACAGTGTTCAATATATCTGTGGGGGACCGCCATGGCAAACAGCGGAAAGATCTGCGGATAATGCGTCTTCGGCGTGTACCCCGGATCTTTGATATGTTCCCGGACGGAAGGAGCGATCATGAAAACATACGAAGAATATTCTTTACTGGTCCTGGAGGAACTCAGGCAGGTCTCAGACTGCATTCGCGAGGAAGAAATAACTATGCTTCTGCAAAAGATACATGACGCGGAACGGATCTTCCTGCTGGGGGTCGGACGGGAAGGCCTCTCTACCAGGGCATTTACGATGCGTCTGATGCATCTGGGGAAACAGGCTTACTGGATCTGGGATGACACTACACCGGGGATCTGGCCGGGCGATTTGCTGATCTGCACATCCGGCTCCGGAGAGATCGGACACGAGATCTATATCTGTCAGCGGGCGAAGGAACAGGGCGCGGATATCGCGCTTATCACCGCCGCGGAAAAGGGAACGATCCAGGATATGGCGGACCTTATCGTCCGTGTTCCTGCGGAAGCCTACCGTGCGGAAGGGGAAATGGTGCCGACCCGCCAGCTGATGGGCAACCTCTTCGAACAGGCCTTGTTCCTGTTCTTCGATATCGTCTCCATGATGTATAAGGATGCGTACGGCATCACGGATGAAGAGATGGAAAAGAGGCACAGGAACGTAGAATAAACAGATGCGGAAAGGAGACATAAATGATCATCAGAAATGCCGTCATACACGACGCGGTGCATAAGAAAGCCTATAAAGGGGATATCCTGGTCAGGGACGGAAAGCTGGTCTCGATTGGGGGAAAGGCAGATCCGGAAGCGGGTCAGGAAGAGGAGATCCTGGACGCGTCAGGTCTCCACGCTTATCCCGGATTCGTGGATGCCCACAGCCATATCGGCCTGGACGGATACGGCGGGCCGACCGGCACGACTTACGATTATAACGAGATGAATGACATCTGCTGTCCCCAGCTGCGCGGGATGGACAGCTATTATGCGCAGGATGCGGCGATCCCGATGGCCCTGACCGGCGGCGTGACGAGCGTGGCGGCGGGCCCCGGTTCCGCGAACGTCCTGGGTGGTACTTTCCTGGCGGTAAAGCTGTACGGCAATACGGTCGAAGAGGCCATGATCAGGCCGGAAGTCGCCATGAAGTGTGCCTTCGGCGAGAACCCGAAGCGCTGCTATAAGGACAAGGTAGACTCCGCCCGCATGACGACGGCTGCAAAGCTGAGGGAGATGCTCTTTACGGCGCGCGATTACATGCTCCGTAAGGAAGCAGCCGGGGATGATATCACCAAGCAGCCGAAGTTCGATATGAAGATGGAGGCGCTGATCCCCGTCCTGAAGAGGGAGATCCCGCTGAAAGCGCATGCCCACCGCAGCGACGACATCATGACCGCCATCCGCATCGCGAAGGAATTCGACGTAAAGATCACCATCGAGCACTGCACGGAAGGACACCTGATCGTGGATGAACTGAAAGCGGCAGGCGTTCCGGTCGCCGTCGGCCCGACCCTGACCAACGCTTCCAAGCTGGAACTGCTGAACAAATCCTGGTCGACGCCGGGGATCCTTTCGGCAGCAGGCCTCCAGGTCTCGATCATCACAGACGCGCCGGTCATCCCGCAGCAGTACCTGCCTCTCTGCGCCGGTCTCGCGGTGAAAGCCGGCATGGATCCTTTCAAGGCGCTGCAGGCGATCACGATCAATCCCGCCAGGCACATCGGCATCGAAGACCGTGTCGGCAGCCTGGAAGCCGGCAAGGACGCGGATATCGTGCTGACGGACGGCGACCCGCTGGTCAGCGATACAGCCGTCCGGTATGTGATCGTGGACGGGAAGATCCGCGTGAAGAACACGGCGGAATAAGCAGCGGCGGATTTACACAGCAGAATAATACCAGGCAGGTCTTTTATGAAAAATACGAAATTTGATCTGAATTTCCTTACACGAGGCGCGGCCATTGCGGCCGTCTATGTCGTGCTGACGCTCATCTTTGCGCCGATCTCCTTCGGCGCCGTACAGGTCAGGATCGCTGAAGCTCTCACGATCCTGCCGCTGTTCACGCCTGCGGCCATACCCGGGCTGTTCGTGGGCTGCATCCTCGCGAACATACTTGGCGGAGCAGTGATATGGGACGTCATCTTCGGCAGTATCGCCACGCTGATCGGAGCTGTTATCGGCTATAAGCTGCGCTTTTCCAGATGGCTCGTCCCTATCCCCGCCATCGTATCCAACACTGTCATCATCCCGTTCGTCCTGCGGTACGGTTACAGTATCAACCTTCCTATTCCCGTCCTGATGGGCTATATCGCGATCGGGGAGGTGATCGGCTGTTATGTACTGGGTGAACTGCTGGCGGAGGTGCTTTCACGCAGCGGCAAATGGATCTTCAGGAATAATTGAGCAAAGGTCATTAAACAAGTTTAGTTTCATGGACAGGGAGCATATGCACAAAAGAGTTTTATCATTGTTGGCGGCCGCCATCGGGCTTTTCCTCTGCGCCGGCTGTATGTACGTGCCTGTTTCACAGGCGGAAGGCTTAACCGGCTCAGGCGCAGGACCGGCAGCGCAGACTGAAGTGCAGGAAATACAGGCAGAAGAGCCGGAGGCGCAGGCAGCAGGATCTGTTGCAGAACAGCCGGAAGCACAGGCTGCGGCCGATTCCGGTGATTATACATATCTCCAGTACAACGCGGACGGTCCTTTCGGGATCGACGTGGACGGCTGGAATACGTATGACGCGGAAGGAAAGCCGGTGCCTGTCGTCGATACTTCGGACATCGTGGTCGCTGTCGTGGACAGCGGCGTGGATTACACGCACCCCGACCTTAAGAACGTGATGTGGGATGAAGGGCTGGATTATCCGGAGCTTGTCGCCATGGGAGGCGGGAAGTACGGCATCAACGTCAGCCCCTGCGATACACATGGTATTCCGTATGATACGACGGATCCTATGGATGATTATCACCACGGCACCCACGTGGCCGGGATCATAGCCGCCGAGTGGAACGGGGCCGGCATCAGCGGGATCACCGGCGGCGCGAAGATCATGGCGGTCAAGTGCATGAACAACAATGGCACCAATTCGATCGTCGAATCCATCCGCGCGTACGAGTACATCATTGCGGCGAAAAAAGCCGGCGTGAACGTAAAGGTCATCAACAATTCGTGGCACGACGCCGTTTTCGGGCAGACCATGGACAAGCTGGTCAGGGAAGCCGGGGAGCTGGGGATCATCTCTGTCTTTGCCGCGGGAAACCGCGCCCTGGAGATCGACAACAAGGATATCCTGCAGGCTTCTTTCTATAACAACCCTTACGTCGTGATCGTTGGCGCGTCAGACGAGGAAGGAAAGCCTACGGAATTTACGAATACCAGCCGCCGGATCGTCGACGTTTTCGCACCCGGCAACAAGATCTATTCAACGATCCCGAGGCTGAAGGGGGACATTCCGGATAACGCGCAGCCGTATGAAAAAGACGGCAGGGTCTTCTTCTCCGACTATTCCCTGGACGACGTGACGATCGACAACAACCACGTGAACAGTGTCCTTGGGTTTTCGGGTTCGGCAGGGGACAACAGTACCACTCTCACTCTGGAAGAGCATCCGGAAGCGGGCAGGGTGCTGCGCCTTGAACAGGATGAGGAATACGGTTCCATTTCCATTGATTCCGACACCTTCGAAGGTACGGAAGAATGCGTCGGCGGCGTCCTGGAGCTGTACCTGGAGGAGCCGGCGCCAAGCGTGATCGTGGAAGTCTTTGCCACGGATATAGAAACGGAGCAGGGAGCGGCGAGCGTTTTGAACGACTGTCCTGCGGGCCCCTGCAGGATACCTTTCAATTTCTATGACGGGCGCGGCGCATCCAAGCGGTCGTTCAGACTGACAATATATGTAAGCAAAGAAGACTACGAGCAGGCTGATCATGTTTACCTGAAGAGCATGTCCCTGACAGCGGACGTGGACGCATACGGATACGATACCGGGACATCCATGGCAACGCCCGCGGTCTCCGGCGAAGCGGCGATCCTTTCGGCCGCTTATCCGGAAGAGGGAGCGGACCGGATTGCGGCCAGGATCATCGGCAGCGCTAAACCGGCCGACGGCCTTGCCGATATTTCCATGACGGGAGGGATCGCAAGCGTAAGGAAAGCCCTGCAGGATACGCCCGCTCCGGTGGTGAACGCAGTTAAAGCCCGCGAAAGCCTGGGTGATGAAGGCTGTAAGGAGCTTGCTGTCAGCGGCTATTTCTTCGGTGATGAGGCAGGCGGCGTCAGCATAGACGGTATGTCCTGCATAGTGAAAGATTGGAATGATACAGCAGTCATGCTGGAAGTTCCGGAAGGCCTTGCGGCCGGAGAGCATCTGATCGAAGTGACTGCAGCGGGAGGTGGCGCTGGGCGACGGTATGACCGTATCGGTACGCCGGAGACTCTTTTTGAAAGACTTCCGCTCCCGGGGAGGGAGCTGGTGAAAACTCCCGGTACGCCCGGCACATATAGAGTAACATCAGACGAATTTGACAATACTTTCTACGGGATCGAGATGCGCTCGCTCATCGGCTTCGACGGTGCGCTGTATGCATTCTGCAATAACCGCGCCCTGCAGACATCTGTTTTCCGGTACGATATCGGTACCGGAGAGTGGAGCGAAGTTTACAACGGCGGATATTCCGCGGATTCCGGCGTCTGCACCTGGAAAGGAAAGATCCTTTTCTTCGCGAACGATGAATATGATGCGAAGGCATACCTCGGCGTCTTTGATCCCGCGGACTGCACTGCGGAGTATTACCTGCTGAACGACGAATCCTGCGAGAACGGCAAGTCCATGGTCAACAACGGGACCGGTGTGTATGTCGTCGGCGGAAACTATTATCACCTCGGACCGATCGACCGCTTCACCGATATCATGTCCGTCAGGAAACTCGATGAAGACAGCATGACGCTGGTCGAACTTGAGCGGACGGGGGATGATCAGGGCTTTCTGATGGGGCAGGACAGATGCCTCGTTTATGACGGGCCGGATACACTGTATGTGTTCGGCGGAAATGACAGCGAAAATGACCTGAACGACGTCTATCAGATCATCCTGTCAGACGATGGTAACAGCTATGAGCTGAAGACCCTTCTGTACGACGGGCAGCCGATCATCGATGACGCACCTGAATGCCAGGCATCCGCGACCGGAGCGGTATCACTCGCGGACGGGATCATGTTCAGCGGCAGGGTGTCAGCGGATGCAGAAGGTAATGTCACCGCCGATACGTTTACCGGTTCATACGGCGATATACATTTCTCACCAGCCGGAGGGATGGTCAGCCTGACGCCTGTCTACAGCCTCTGCAGTACGGCGTACATGGGCAGGTATTATGTCCTTGGCGTCACTGTTTCGGAGGAAGGCGGCTATGTCTTCGCCGGTACGGACGTTCAGACGAAGCCGCAATACGGCGACGCGGTGAGGATCAGTGTCTCTTCGTCCGGCGGCGGGACGGTCAGCCGGGAAGGCACCTCAATCGGATTGGAAGAAACCGCGGAGCGCAGTGTGGAGAGCATCACGGAAAGCTATGAAAGCTATGTCGGGGCGAACGAAGCCTTTATGCTTATCCCTGAAGAGGGGTACAGAGTTGCGGCGGTCCGGATCGACGGGCAGGAATTGTCCGAGGAGGAAGTCCTGGCTGCGGCAAAAGACGGGATCGCACTGGAAGATATTACGGCGGATCACGAGATATACGTGGAATTTGTGAAGGAGTGATCTGAGATTAATCCGGCGCCGCGGAAGTGTCTTCCGGGCGCCGCGAATGCTTGATTTGTTTGAATGGTGGCGTCACGGAGTAACCCTCCGGCGCCACTAATGCTTGAATAGTAGGAAAAGTGTCGCCGCGGAACAGCCCTCCTGACGCCGCGAATGCTCGAATAGTGGGAAAAGTGTCGCCACGGAGCAACCTCCCGGGCGCCACAAACGCTTGATTAGTTGAAATGGTGTCGCCGCGGAACAACTGATCCGGCGCCACTAATGCTTGAATAGTGGGAAAAGTGTCGCCGCGGAACAACTGATCTGGCGCCACAAATGCCTAAATAGTAGGAAAAGTGTCGCCGCGGAACAGCCCTCCGGCCGCAGCCGGCCGCTCCGCGGCGCATAGACTTCTCTTTATCGAAGAGCCCGGCTGTGAGCAGCAAAGCCTGCTTACTTCCCTTTATTCAGCACCGGGCGGGGCGTACGTTTAGTCACTTCCCTTTATTCAGCACTGGGCGTGCGACATGCACGTTAAAGAACTCGATGAGCGGGCCCATGAAGAAGGCGGTGATGATCGTCCCGATACCCGCGATCGTAGGGATGGCGGAGACTTTGCCGCCGGATATCAGAAACAGGGTCACGCCGAGTATGACGCAGACCAGATCGGTGATGATCCTGATGTACTGGAACTTGCCTTTCTTCCAGGTATTGCAGATGATCAGCGCGATGGCGTCATAGGTGGAGACGCCGAGGTCCGCCGTCATGTAAAAGGCCGAGCCGAAGCAGATGATGACGACGCCGACCACAAACCAGATCACCCTCACGATCATGGAAGGGTCTACGATGATTTTCTGCAGAAATTCATAAGTGAACTGGGTGATATATCCGAGCAGGAACAGGTTGATGAAGGTCGCTATTCCGATGTAGTGCCTATCAAAGATAAGGGCGAACAGGAGCAGAACGGCGTTCGTGATCACATACAGCGTACCGAAGCTGATGGGGATCAGGGCATCAAGTCCTGCCATAAATGACTGGAACGGGTCCACGCCCAGCGCCGCGATCTTGAAGATCCCTACGCTGATGGCGCAGATGACTACGCCGAAGATCGACATGGCGATTCGTTTAGTAAGGTTTTCTCTGCTGTTTTTCATATCCGGCCTGCCTTGCTATCTCATTTTCAGTCAAAGTATCAAATCCAGAATAATCAAAATGAATACATTGTCAAGGAAATTAATACTGACCTACAGCTGCTGTGTACTGTTTTCAACAAGAGAAGCGGCCGGGAGTAATTGATGGTATATTAATAACAGTTGAATATCGATAGCTGTATGGTGCCGCTGAGCTGATTAAAAAAGCTGCAGGGGGTAAAAGGGAAACAGGTGCAAGACCTGTGCGAACTCGTCACTGTAAATGCGGAGCACTGCTGCGTATGAAAGAAAATGTCACTGGGATATCTGCGGGAACGGCCGGAATGATCCTGGGAAGGCAGTCGGCAGTGTGATGATGCATGAGCCAGGAAACCTGCCATACAACTGGTACAGGAATTGATTTTCCGGATCACGAGTAATTGATCGTACTGCAGATAACGGGGTCTGTGACCCTGTGTTTTTGTATGTCATTTACTCATCCTGACCGGTCGGGATGGGTTTTTTATTGCAGCAAAGTGCAAACCGAAAGGAGAAGAGGAACTATGAAAAAAATTCTGGCTTTACTGACCCTTAGCGCGTTTATGGCGGCTGTCCTGGCAGGCTGTCAGCCCATCCAGCTGGGTACCAACACTGCCGGCGGCGCTGAACCCGCTGCCGCGGAAACTGTGGCGGATGCGGAGACTGCCCCGGTTGCGGAAGCAGCTGTCGCTGAAGAACCTGCTCCGGAGGAAGCTGTTTCGGAAGAAGCCGCTCCTGACGCCGCGGAAGGGGATTATCTGGTCTTTACGGATATGATGGACCATGAGGTCAGGCTGGAAAAACCGGCGGAAAAGGTCGTAGCGCTGTCGGCGGCCGACTGCGAGATCCTGTACGCGATCGGCGCGGGCGACCTGCTGGTGGGAAGAGGAGAATACTGTGATTATCCCGCGGAAGTTCTGGACAAGCCGTCTGTGGATTCCGGCGCGGAGACCAATATCGAGCAGATCCTGGCTCTTGAGCCGGATGTCCTGATCATGAGTTCTATGGCGCAGACAGAGGAGCAGGTACAGGCTCTTGAAAACGCGGGCGTGGCTGTAGTCGTTTCCGACGCGCAGGATATCGAGGGCGTATATACTTCGATCAGGATGATCGGTATGCTGACAGGGCATGACGCGGAAGCGGAAGATGTCGTAAAGTCCATGCAGGATACTTTCGCGGAACTGAAAGAAGATCCGACCATCAGCGGACAGACGATATACTTCGAAGTCTCCCCGCTGGAATGGGGACTTTGGACAGCGGGCGAAGGCACCTTCATGGATGAGATCGCTTCCATACTCGGCCTTACCAATGTTTTCCATGATGTTGCCGGCTGGGGAGAGATCTCGGAAGAACAGGTCCTTGAAAGAGATCCCGACCATATCGTAACGATCTCCATGTACTTTGGCGAAGGCCCGACTCCGGAAGAGGAGATCATGTCCCGTCCGGGCTGGGAGAATGTCAAAGCCGTTCAGAATAAGAGCATACTGAACCTGCAGAACAACGAGCTGTCCAGGCCGGCACCCAGGCTGGCGGAAGGCGCGCAGATGCTCTATGATTTCCTGACCGGCCAGGAAGCGGAAGAAGAACTGGAGCCCGCAGCCTGAATATCCGGACAAGGGACGGATGATTCTGATGAAAAAACAGGGCAGATCAAACAGAACTGTTTATGAAAGATTCCCGGCGGGATTTTATCCCGCCGCGGTCCTTTTTACGTTCCTGGTCTTCTGCCTCTGTGTAGGTGCGGGGAGCGTCGCGATCTCCCCGGCGCATACGATACGGATCCTGTGGAGCGCACTGGTGCGGACGCTGACCGGCAGCGGGCAGGGGCTGCTGGGGGCGGTGCCGGACACGGCGTCCGCCATTATTCTTTCTGTCCGCGTTCCCCGCGTGCTCTGCGCAGCCTTAAGCGGCGCATCCCTTTCGCTCTGCGGGGCTGTGATGCAGGGACTTTTGAAGAATCCGCTGGCCGACGGTTCCACCCTGGGCGTATCCTCCGGTGCGTCGCTGGGCGCCGCGCTTGCGATCACCCTGGGCATAACGATCCACGGGACACTCTGGTCCGGTGCGACGCTGATGGCCATGCTGACGGCTTTTCTGTCCATGATATTTATCCTGTCGCTGGCTTACCGGCTGGACAGGTCGCTGTCCACCAATACGATCATCCTGCTCGGGATCATTTTCAGCATGTTCATATCCAGCGTCATTTCCCTGCTGATCATCTTTGCATCCGAAAAGATCCGGACATATACCTTCTGGACCCTCGGATCCCTTGCCGGGACGAATTACAGGAACGTGCTGACACTGCTTATCGCGCTGGTCATCTGCGGGGCGGTCCTGATGCGGTATGCCGCGGAGCTGAACGCTTACTCCATCGGAGAAGAAAACGCTGCCAATATCGGCGTCAATATCCGGCGCGTACGGCTAGTCATACTGATCGCGGTCTCATCGCTGATAGGCGTCTGTGTCTCGATCAGCGGGACGATCGGTTTCGTCGGCCTGGTGACGCCGCATATCATGCGCATGCTTATAGGGCCGAACCATAAAAGACTCCTTCCTGCTTCGCTGTTCGGAGGAGCGGTCTTCCTTATGCTGACGGATCTTCTTTCGCGCGTGATATGCAATCCCCTGGAGCTGCCGGTCGGCGTGATCACGTCGTTTGTAGGCGCGCCGGTCTTTACATATATTTTTTACCGGACAAGGAGCGGCAGGGAATGAGAATGAGCATGCTTGAACTGCGGGACGTATCCGTATCCTATGGACAAAAGAAGATCGTGGAGAATGTTTCGTTCTCTCTGGAGGAAGGGCACTGGCTGATGATCATCGGCCCGAATGGGGCAGGAAAGACAACGCTGGTGAAGTCGATCGCCCAGGCTGTTCCCTATACCGGGGATGTCCTTCTGGACGGACAAAACGTCAGGAAACTGCCGCCCGGACAAAGGGCCCTGGAGATCGGCATACTGTCCCAGACACATCACATCGATTACGGTTTCCGTGTTGAGGAAGTCGTCCGCATGGGCAGATATGCGCATGAAAGATCATCAGGGAACGGGCTTTGGGGGAGACGGGACCCCGGCGGCGATGCGGCTGTGCAGCGTGCTCTCGAGAGGACCGGTCTGAAGGAGCTGGCCTCCTGTTCTGTCCTGACGCTGTCCGGCGGGGAGATGCAGCGGATGTTCTTCGCGCAGCTTCTGGTGCAGGATCCGCGGATCCTGATCCTGGACGAGCCCATGAACCATCTGGACCCCGAGTACCAGATGCAGCTGATCTCGCTGATCAGGGACTGGCTGGAGGAAGGGAAAGAACAGGACCGGAAAGAAGGGCAGATCGGAAGATCCCGCGCTGTCGTTTCCGTCATGCACGATCTTACCATGGCACGGGCCTACGGCGACGAAGCCCTTTTGCTGTCAAAAGGTCATACTGCCGCGTATGGCAGCGTCCGGGAAGTCCTCAGCCGTAAAACGCTGGCAAAAGTCTACCATACCGATGTCATCGGGTGGCAGAAAGAGATGATGGAATATTTTGAGTGAGTTACCGGACCTGTCCCCTGTGATTGTCACATTCTTAATACCGGTCTCGAGACAGCTCTCCGAGTCTGCCGGGTCTATGCCCACGGGAGCTGGCCGCGGGAATGAACCGGTTCTAAAGCGGGAGAGCTCTTTTCTCCTATAGTCCTGCGGAAGGACGATTGTCCAAATCCGCAGGGCTTTATCCATTTTTTCCTGTTTTGAACAAAGCCGCAGACGCCTGAGGAAAAGCAGGAATATGTGTATTCTTCTATACTTACATTGAGTGCATAGGTCATTGATACCGGTATTTATTAAGCAACTGTTTAAGAAAGGAGCGAATCAATTATGATCACTATTCCCTACAGGAAAACGACAGGCTGGGGCGGCGGAATCTTCCTTTGCAATGACCCTATCCGCATCTATGAAGTGGGCGGTGTGACACTCGGCTACACGTTCAAAGTCGAATACGGCTCATACCGCGGGACATGGCTGAGCTGCATCCATGACTTTAAAGTCTGGGTAGATGATGAGGAAGTCCCCGCTGCCGACATTCTGTTCTGCATCAACGGCAAGAAGTTTTATATTGACCAGCTGCCGGAAATGTATAAGGAGTTTTGGGGACGCCTTGATAAGGCTGACATCATCGTGCTTAAGGACGGCGGTATCGCGCCCGGCGAGCACAAGGTCCATGTGATGCTGGAGTCACGAAATCCATACAGCGCGTACCTTACGCCCGAATTCAGTGTTCTCGAGGCCAATGACGAAGGTATCCGCTCTGTAGAAGCGTAAGAATGGGAGGAATGACATAATGAACAATAAGATCAAAGATATCAATATCGGTGTTTCCATATACAGCATGACAGCTGCCTATACTTCAAGGCTCCTTACCTTTGACGAGTGTGTTAAGAAAGCCGCCGATATGGGATATGAAGGCATCGAGATCGTGGCTCCGCAGTCAGTTCCCGGATATCCTTATCCGCCGGAGGCATGGTGTGACAACTTCCGCCGGATGATGTCTGACTATAACCTTACACCTATCTGCTACGGCACCTATGTAGACCCGGGCCGCCGTTCCGACAGGTATCCCACACCGGAAGAGATCATCCGCGATACCATGAACGACATGATGGTAGCCAAGAGTCTTGGTTTCAAATACGTCCGTACACTGCATGAATTCGGGGCCGAGACCTATTACAGGATGCTTCCGTTCTGCGAAAAGCTGGATATGAAGCTGGTCATCGAGCTGCACAATCCCCACAATCCCCGCACACCCAAGTGGCAGGAATACTTTGAAGTCATGGCCCGCCCCGAATGCAAGGATTACCTCGGCGTCAACCTGGACATGGGCGTTATGCAGAAAAAGCCCACTTACCAGACGATCGTCCGCGCGGTCAAAGCCGGCGCAAGGGAAGAAAAGGTCGAAGAGATCATCAATGCCATTTCGAACGGTGTCCCGGAGAGTGAACTGGGCGACCTGAATCCTGCTGAAAAGAACCTGGCTGCACAGGGCTACTACCGCGTATCCAACAGCGCGACCCTGGAAGAGATCGATATGATCATGCCTTACACCCTGTACATCCACGGCAAGTTCTATCACATCAACGAGGATCTGGAAGAGACCTGCATTCCTTACGACGAGATCATTAAGATCCTTGACCGTTACAACTACAAAGGATGGGTCTCCAGTGAATTCGAAGGCCATGACCCTTCGATCCCGATGGATTTCGAACCCCAGCTCAACAGGTTCAGGGATATGTTTAAGAAGTACCTCGCTGAATAAAACACAGTCAATTATTTCTCTCTTTTCACTAATGAATGCCTGCCGGTAAATTCATCATCCGGCGGGCATTTATTATGTACAACCGGAAGTATTTCTGAAGTATAATAAAAACAGCAGGTGCTGACGATTATGTGGCCTTCTATCAGCAGCAGCTTTCAGACTGGAAGGCAGCGAACAGCAACTGATAAGACAATACAGCGCAGGATCCTGTGCTGACTGCATGAATTGATAAAAAACACCCCGGCAGATCCTGAAACAGGAACACTGCCGGGGTGTTTTTTCAGTCTGGCATCAACTTAAGATCAAAGACTTGAATTCATCGGCGGGCAGCGGCTTTGCGTACCGGTAACCCTGGATACGGTCAAAGCCGTTTTCACGGCAGTAAGCATCCTGGGCATCGGATTCGATACCTTCAAAAATGATCTTCCTGTTCCCGATGTGCATCATCTGGGCCAGAAGGGAGATCATGCGGGCATGCACCGCGTCGTCCAGCCTGTCGGCAATGGTCTTGTCGAACTTGATGGCTTCAAAGGGCAGCTGCATGACTGAAGAGAGGTTGCTGTAGCCGGATCCGAAGTCGTCCAGGTAGAAACCGGACCCGAGACTGTTCACTTCCTCCATGACAGCCATGGCGCCGGCAAGGTCGTCCTGCACCGAGCGCTCGGTCATTTCCAGGCGGAGTTTTTCCATGGAAGTACCGAAGTTTTTCGTCACTTCGGCAAGGCGGGAGGGCAGGTTCGGATCATGGATCTGGTCTGGCGTAAGATTGACGGAAACGGAAGTTATGGGCAGGTCCGGGTTCTGTCCCAGGAATTCGCATACCTTACCGACGACGATCTCCGTGATCGGGTCGATCAGGTAGCGCCGCTCGGCGAAAGGGATGAAGCGTCCGGGACTGATAAAATTGCCCTGCCTGTCCCTGAGCCTGGCCAGCGCTTCTGCGGATACGAACGCTTCCGTATGCAGATCGTAAACAGGCTGATACCAGATCTCAAACGTCTGGTTCTGAATGGCAAAGCGCAGCTCTTCCATCAGGTAGCCGGATTCCACGGTTTCATTCCGGAGAGTCTCATCTGCCTCGACAACGCGGTTCTTAAGGAGCTCCTGCTTGCCGGAAGCGTGCATCAGCAGCGCGGAGAGCAGTGAATAATCGTCGCCTTCCCTGGAATTGACGAAGACGACACGGATGCCGGGGATGAGCTGCATATCATTGTATTCGACGGGCAGGCTGAGGATCTTCTGCAGCGCTGCCGCCTTTGCGTAATCAGTAGGATCGGTGATGACCAGGAAACGGATCTCCTTTGTCAGATAGACGGGGATATCCGGAAAGCAGGAAAGGAGCCTTTCCCTGGTCGTCTTCAGCAGGAGGTCGCCCGCCGCGCGCCCGAAAGTCCGGTTGATGCCTCTTAAGAACGAGACGTCGATCTGCAGGACGGCGCAGGGCTCGCCCATTGCAAGCTTTGCTTCAAGATCCCTGTAATAGGCATTGATGTCAGGAAGCCGTTCTTTTCCTGTATTTATCATGCTGTCACATCCTTTCATTCCAATATGCAGTCCGAGACCATAACGGCGTTGTAGCGGGCGCCGCCTTCTGATTCCAGCCGGAAGGTGACAAAGTGCGCGTCCCGGATATCCAGGTCAAAAGGGGTCTCCAGGATGGACTTGGTGACATCCATCGTGAACAGAGGGGCTTTTTCATTGTCATCGGCATAGATCGTGAGAACGGCATCGGTATCGTCGCCGGCTTCATCGGGACAGCTGATATAGCCTGTGATCCGTGAGAAATCTTCGACGTAGAACCTTGCGAAACAGTCTGCATAAGCGAAACTTCCGATTATCAGACTGTCTTTATGCGTTTTTCCCAGGGAATTCATGAGGGAATCCCGGAACTTGGCTTCTTCTTTTTCAACGATATTCAGTTCCGAAAGACTGACGGGAGCCTGTGATGCCTCCTGCTGCTGTGCTGCTGTCTGTGCGGGAACAGCTTCCTGTACCGGCTGTGCATCGCCGGTGTGAAGCATGCAGTCCGAGACCATAACGGCGTTGTAGCGGGAGCCGCCTTCTGATTCCAGCCGGAAGGTGACAAAGTGTGCGTCCCGGATATCCAGGTCGAAGGGGGTCTCCAGGATGGATTTAGTAACATCCATCGAAAACAGCGGGGCTTTCTCGTTATCATCAGCATAGATCGTGAGAACGGCATCGGTATCGTCGCTGGCTGCATCGGGACAGCTGACATACCCTGTGATCCGCGAGAAATCTTCGACGTAGAACCTTGCGAAACAGTCTGTATAACCGAAACTTCCGATCATCAGGCTGTCTTTGTGCGTTTTTCCCAGAGAGTTCATGAGGGAATCCTGGAACTTGGCCTCTTCTTTTTCAACGATATTCAGCTCCGAAAGGCTGACGGGAAGCTCTGATGTCTCCTGCTGCGGCTGCCTGCGCGGCTGTCTGCGCGGAAGTATCAGTTTCTTCCTGAACGGCCTGCACGGAGGTCTCTACCGGTACTGCTGCTGTATCCTCTGTGGAAACTGGAGTATCTGCCTGCTCTTTTTTTCCGCGTCCGGCAAAGAATGCGGCCGCGATCACGGCCAGCACCAGAAGGCACCCCGCAGCGGCAATGACAGGCCGGGGCAGTCCGGACTTTTTGGCCTTTTTGACGGACGCGGGACGGGAGCTTACTGCAGGGGCAGGATCATTATTTACCGAAGCAGGTCTTTTCACGGATGAAGGAGCATGCCCGGCTGGCACCGTATATCCGGCTGAAGGCTCATGTACCGGAGAAGTCGGTCGTTCCGGTGAAGGCGCACCTGGAGCCGCAGCAGAAGGCTTCCGGCCGGCCGGTTTGTCCAGGTCCAGGATAGCCTGTTCGACTGCCGCGGAATCAGCGGGCCTTTTGGCAGGATCATAGGCGCACATGGCGGTGATAATGCGGGCAAAGGCCGGCGAGCAGTTGTCCGGGGCGGGCAGGACGCGGTCAGGCGTACGCAGCCGGATATCAGACCGGGCATTGTCCTCCGCGGTGAGCTTCTGCGGCCAGGCCGGCGCAAAAGGCAGACGGCCGTGATTGAGGATCCTGTACAGGACGAGGCCCAGCGAGTAGATATCCACCCGGTGGTCATAGGAACCGGTGGCGACTTCCGGCGCGATGTATTCCTGCGTACCTTTGTAACTGAGGTTGCCGGGGGACTGCAGGACGCGGGCAAAGCCAAAGTCGGCGAGGCAGTAATCCCCGGTCGCGGATCTTAAGATGTTGTCGGGTTTGATATCGCGGTGGGCAGTGCTCGTCCCGCCGGCGGACTGCAGATGGGAAAGGGCACGGCACATATCGAGGCCGACCTTCTTCGCGAAGCGCTCCGCCTCCTCCAGGCTGTCTTCTTCGTGTTCGGCCATGATCTTTTTCAGGCTCGTCATGGCGTCCATCCGGATGAGTATATAGCAGCTGGAAAGATCTTCGGATTCCACGACTTTATAATCGCTGATGTGGATGATGTGGGAAGCCCCCTTAAGGCGTTCCAGCGTCCGGATCTCTTCGAGTTCGCTGTGCTTTTTCAGCTCGTAGTATTCTTCCAGGGAAATTCCCATCTGTTCGGCGGCATCGACGTCGTTTTCCGAACGCAGGTCGATGATCTTGATGGCTTCTTCCGTACGGATACCGCTGCCGGGGTCATCCCGGACCGCGAGGAAAACAACGCCGTACTGGCCGGCACCGAGACGGCCGGTGACCTCGTATTCCGGCCATACGGATTCAATGATATCGATGAGCTGCATTTGCTTCGGGCTAAATCTCATCAGACGGCACCTCCGAAAACAGTATTACAGTCATATTGTCACCCGATCCTTTTGCTTCCGCGGCCTCCGCCAGGGAGGCGGCCTTTTTCCCAAGAGAGGTTCCGGCGGACAGGATCTGCGCGATCTCAGCGTCTGAAAGCACATCGCTGATCCCGTCGGTGCACAGAAGCACCGTATCGCCGGGGACATACCCGGCAATGGCGGTGAACGGTTCCAGTGTATACGCGTCGTCCTGCATGCCCAGGATCTGGTAGAGCGATCCCTTCCGGCCGCCGATGGGCGCATAGCAGTGATCCTTGGAAAGCTGCTTAAGTTCGCCGCCGTGCAGCAGGTAGATCCGGCTGTCGCCGACATTGACGGCAGCGAGGGTATTGTCCGCAATGAGGCAGGCGGCCATCGTTGTGCCGGAGTCCTCCAGGCCGTTCTCTTCCTTATAGGTCCGGACTGCCATGTCGGCCTTTTCAGCGAGTTCCGTCATCGGGGCAGTGTAGTCACGGTACTGCCGGATCAGGAGCGAGCGGGCGGAGCGCCTTATACTCCGGGCGGCCAGATGGGACATCTCATCCCCGGCTTCGGCACCGCCGAGTCCGTCAAAAACGCCAAAGAGCGCCGGCAGCTTTGCCCTGCCGGACTGCTGTACCGATTCGCCTGCGAGTGTGTCCAGATCACTGCAGTAAAAAGCGTCTTCATTGTTGACGCGCCTGCCGCGGGACGAGAAGACGGCGTATGCCGGCGTCAGATTCTCCTTTTCCGCAAGTACGGTAAAATCGCGCAGGACTTCTTTGATATCCGGCCTCTTTTCCGGATCGGTATCCGTCATCCGGCAGACCAGTTCCCGTTTGTCCCCGGACATGCCCTGGCCGGAAGCAGTATTTGGACCCTCATCGGCATCGCCGCCTAAGATGGCGCGGCCGGTGTAAAGATAGGAGAGCAATCTGCCGAGGGAATAAATGTCAGCGCCCAGCAGGTCGGGATCCTCTCCCAGAAGGTCCGGCGCGATGAAATCCCTGGTGCGGGGATCATCTGTATAATCCTTGAGGAACGCTCCGACGGAGAAGGAAACGTCCGCGCGCAGATCCTTTACGGTATCGAAACTGGCCAGCAGGGGTTTTACTCTCCCGTGCACGGTGCAGATATAAAAAGCGGAAGGGGAAAGGCCGCGGTGGGGGAGCGGCGGCTCCATTGCATGGAGCGAATCCACGGCTTTGATCAGGCCGGCGGCCAGCTCATCCTTCTGGGGAGCCGTGAGCGTACCGATGAACCAGTCGTCCAGCGCGAAGGGCCTGTCGGGAAAACCGAAGACGCGCCGCATGAGCGTCCCGTGACCGACCGTGCCCTGCATGTACAGGACGTTGTTGGGCGAGTCGATGGAATCCTGCCAGAGTCTGGCCAGCGCGGTCAGTTCACGCTTTGCGCGCAGGTCGCTCGACGCGGCCGGCACTTCCTTCAGCAGGAAATATTCAATGCCGGAACCGGTCTCTTTTACATATATGTCATTTGTACGGTGGAAGGTCAGGTGAAGGTCATTGTACTGGTTCCTTTCCACCGGGATGAATTCGCCGATCGGGCAGCGGGCCATGGAATAATGCCCGGGCAGGCTGTACAGAATGCGCAGCAGGTCATAGAAAAGGGAAAGGATCCGCTGGCATTCTTCGCCGGCCGCGGCGTTTTCCATGCTTTCATCTCCGGCCTGGAGCTTTGCGTGTGAACCGACAGAACTGAATATGTCATACAGGTCGTAAACAAAGCTGCGGGTAGTGAAATGCTTAGGCGGGTCCCCGTTTGGCTGGTCCTGCGTATACTGTGCGTACTTTTCCGCATACATAGGGTCGTCCCGCTGCTGCAGGAATTGAAAATACGCGTGCTTCAGCTCATTCTCTTTACGGCGGAAAGCGGAATTCTCCTGATGATAGTGCCGGGTCAGTGCATTTCCGATAAGGGATTTTGCCGTAATGCGCGGCTTGAGCTCGAAATTCTGCATATCGCTTCTGACCGCGGCAGCCAGGGCCTGCCGGGAGAGGGGATCCGGTCCGGATGAGGCGAGCAGAGCTTTCACAGCGGGACCGGCGCCGGTCTCGTGAGCACCCATACAGTACGAAACTTCCAGATCGACAGCCATAAGCTCCATGGCTTTCCTGAGCTCCGCGAAACTGTGCTCCGGATCGTCCGCCGAGAGGATCTCAGCATGCAGGCAGCTGTCGAAAAGATCACGGTTTTCCGTAAAGTCGTACAGCGGGGCAAAATTCCCCTTTGGGATTTTGACAGAAGGTGTCAGCTGAATGTAATTAATACTCATAATACCCTAATTATAGAGGAAAACCGGGAAGATATAAAGGAAACGGTCCTTCTTTCCCGTTCCCGCCATGCGCCGCTCCGGGAAATTTATACTATAATATTCTGTAGATCGAACCTGTAGACATATGTGTATGACACAGGAAAGTCGGGAGGGAAAATTATGAAAAAGTCATTATTGCTGATCTGTCTGCTGACATTGTCCCTGGCAATGTCTGCCTGCGGGAAAAAAGAGGATAAAGAAGCCGCGGCGGCTGACGCTGCCGTAACAGCAGAAGCTCCGGAGGAAAAGGACCAGCCCGCGCCGGCTGAAGCTGAGGCTGTCGAAGCGCCGGTGGAGGAAGCAGAGCCGGAAGCGGAGGAAGCGGAAGCAGAAGTGGCTGACGAGGAGACGGCGGAGCCGGAGAAAGCGGAGCCGGAAAATGCAGAGCCTGAGAAGGCGGAACCTGCAGAAGAACCTGAACAGAAGGAAGCGGAAGCGGCTGAGCCCGCGAAAGAAGCAGAAGAGAAAGCCGAAGCGCCCGCGGAAGAAGCTGCTGCCCCCGAACCGGAAGTCAGGCGGACGATCAATATCCCGCAGAGGGGCCTGACAGACCCTGTCGCCGACGGATATGCCCTGCCCGCGGCCGAGCAGGGAAGCCTGATGGAGATCGAGTACAGGACCCATGATTATGTCAACAACAACGAAAAGGCTGTCTTTATCAAACCGGCTTATGTCTATCTGCCCTACGGTTATGATAAAAACGACCCGGATACCCGGTATGACATCTTCTATTATCTTTGCGGTATAGAGAACGTAGCCGAAGACCTGTTTCTGGAAAACGGCGGAGCCGCCAAGAACATGTTCGACAACATGATCATGAACGGCGATATGAAGCCGATGATCATTGTTTCCCTGACCATAGACAGGGATAATTCCAAAACGGATTTCGACTCGGCCGTGCTCCAGCTTATGAAGTTCGACCAGGAATTTGTGAACGACATTATGCCGGCCGTCGAATCGGAGTTAAAGACATACGCGAAGTCGACGTCAAAAGAAGATCTTATCGCTTCCCGTGATCACAGAGGCTTCGGCGGGTTCTCCCTCGGAAGCGTTACGACCTGGAACCAGTTCTGTACGAACTCGGATTATATCAGTTATTTCCTGCCGATCTGCGGCCCCTGCTGGTATGTCAGCGGCGCTTACAGCGAAGAGTACAATGAAACGGTCAATGATACGCTCTGGTTCATGGCGGACCTGATCCGCAAGAACAAACTGGATGAAAGAGGCTATTTCATTTACAGCTGCATAGGAGAGAATGACCTGTTCAAACCGCAGGTCGATTTCCTGATGGAGCCGATGCTGGAGAAATCCGGATTCTTCCCAAAGGAACATGTCGTCTACTATATGAAAGAGGGCGGAGAACATGATTTCGCGGCGCTCGTCGAATACCTTTACAACGCGCTGAAACTGTTCTTCTGATCTTTATCCGGGCATATGCCCGGTCCTGTTAACGGACATGAAAAGAGCGGCACCCGGTATGCTTTGCAGCGTACGGGATGCCGCTTATTATTTTTAGCTTAGAAGCTCATGCTTCGTACAGCTTAGAAGGTCATGCTTCGGCGATCAGCCGGTTCATCATGACATGATGCCTGCGGACCTGCTCGATCTCATCTTCCTCATAAGGGCAGGCCTGGCCCATGTAAGCCCGCTGTCCTTCGAATTCGGAACAGATGTAGCCGTCCCAGTCCATTTCCTTCAGGACTTTGAAGACTTCGGGATAATTGACGGAAACTTCGGTGCAGTCCTCCCTCATTCTCCAGAATTTCCCGTGGAAATGAAGGATCTTATCCTTCAGGGGACGGAGCTTTTCCGGCTCCTGATACCGTTTCATAAAGTCGTTGGCCAGCCGCATGTACAGCGGATGGTCGCAGCCATGCGCGCAGAGCTCTTCCCGGATCTCGGCCACGGGAATGCCGGCGATCATGCAGTCGTTGATCCATTCGACGACATCGGGATCAGCGCCCATGACTTTTGCGTAATACATCGTGTGCCCTTCGGCACCCTGGCGGAAAATACCGAAGTCCGGAATAAGTCCCAGCATGTTAGTGCCGGACTCGTCCGCCATCTCCAGGAAGCGCCTGACCGCGAAGCAGTCGAGGGCCAGCGGGGGATGCACCTCCAGACCCATTTTGACGCCGTAATATTCCGCTGCGGGAATAGCCAGTCTGACGACTTCCGGATCCACGCCGCACAGTACGCGGATGACCGTAAAGCCCAGATCATGGGCGTATTTCAGGTCGGCTTCCAGCTGGTCCGCCTGCTCCCTGGCGGTGAGATACCTGTTGTTGTAGAGCGTGGGATAGGTCTCCGCATCAAGACATGTCGGAACGATCTCATACTTCGCGCACAGGTCTTTCCACCAGTCGATATCCTTCTGCAGGAGCTTGGGATACTGCGGCCGGAGGGGCGTTTCCTCGCCCAGCATCTGCAGGCCCGTGGCACCGAGCTTATGTATTTCGCGCATGCCTCCTTCGATATCGATGAGCTTGCGAAGGAAAAGTGACTGATAACTGTATAATGAAACACCGAGTTTGATTGCCATCGTATTTTCCTCCCTTCTCAGACTTCCAGCATGTTGAATTCGGCGACGACGCCCGTCTCCGATACCCTTGGACCGTTGCCGTTGAAGGCGACGTATACTTCCAGCCTGTGCTGGCCGAGGCCGGCGCCTCCGGGGACCGGGATAAAGAGCGTGGCAAATTCCCCGAACTCCCAGTACAGCGTGCTCATCGTTGTCATCTCCGCGAAGGTATAGGTATGTCCTTCCACGGTCAGCGTCATCGGGTCGTTCGTGAATTCCAGGAAATCATATTTCGCACGGATGTGATGGATCATGCTGAGCGGATATCCGTGGTACGCCGGTACCAGCAGATCGCACGATATCCCGACGACATTCCCGTCATTGTAGACCTGTTTTATACGGTCCACCGGCATCATGTATTTCTGGTTCAGAAAGCCTCCCGGATACTCCCTGAAAGGCGGGACCGGCTTTATCTCCTTCTGTGGAAACTGCGGCATTTTCGACATGTTTACCCCCTGTCTGTACATGGATGTGTACTGTGAAATGATTGATGGATGTCTTTCACTGTTTTAATCTTATCATATATGGCACGCCGCGGCGGCAATGCTTCCCCTTAAGAGCGGCGTTCTTTTATGCCTTATAGTAGAATAAGACTGACAGAGACAGAGAATAAGAAATGAGGGTCATGGCAATGAGACAGTACGTGGTCGACGCATTTACCGACAAACCGTTCACCGGAAATCCGGCTGCGGTCTGCGTGATGGAAAGCTGGCCGCCGGCAGCATCCATGATGAAGCTGGCCATGGAGAACAACCTTTCGGAAACGGCTTTTATCGTCAGGGAAGACAGCGGATACCGTCTCCGCTGGTTTACACCGGGTACAGAAGTGGAACTGTGCGGTCACGCCACTCTGGCCTCGGCTTTTGTGATCCTGAATTACTATGCGCCTGAACAGAGCGAGATCCGGTTCAATACGTTAAGCGGCGAGCTGACTGTCAGACAAAACGGCGATCTTTATGAGATGGATTTTCCGACATATGAGCTGAGGGAGATCCCGGTCACGGACATGATGGAGCAGGCCTTCGGCGTCCGTCCGTCAAAGGCGGTCCTGGGGCTGGATCTTATCTGTGTGTTTGATTCGGAGGAACAGGTACGGTCAATGCAGCCGGACCAGGATTTCCTTAAGAAGCTCGAAGGCCGGATCCAGAATGCCACCGCCCGCGGCAGGGATACAGACTGCGTATCCCGGAGCTTCTGCCCGAAGCTGTTTATAGCGGAAGACCCGGTCTGCGGCTCCGCCCACTGCCAGATAGCGGATTACTGGTCAGGAGTGCTTGGCAAAACAAAGATCAATGCGTATCAGGCATCCAAACGCGGGGGTTTCCTGTATTGTGAACTGTCCGGGAACGGGAGGATCAGCATCAGCGGAAAAGCCGTGCTGGTCGCCGTATCGGATATCGTGGCGGAGCTTCACAAGGCATATTGAAGCGGTGCGGAATAGTACTATAATGTTGCCAGACATTACATACTTTATACACCGGATATTATTGACAGCATACCGGCATCTATACAGCCGGCGGGCCGGCCGAAAGGAGAAATGAAACATGGGCACCATGAAAACCGCAGTCAGATATTACACGAAAACAGGCAACACAAAGCGCCTCGCGGAAGCGATCGCTGAAGCTGTCGGGGCAGAAGCCCTTCCGATCAGCACCCCGATCGAGGAGCCGGTCGATATTCTTTTCCTGGGGAATTCTTATTATGCTTTCAGCATAGATCCGGAAGTAAGGGATTTCGTGCGGAGCCTGGACAAGACAAAAGTCGGCAGGATCGTCAATTTCGGTTCGGCCGCCATGCTGAACTCCACATACAAAAAGGTCAAGGCCGAAGCGGACAAAGCAGGCGTTATGATGGACGAGCGGGAATTTCACTGCAAAGGCGAGTTCAAAGGGCTCCATAAAGGCAGGCCCAATGCAGAGGATCTGAAGGCGGCAGCCGAGTTTGCCAGTAAGATCGTGGAATAACGATAGACCCGTCGTACTGATTTTATCGTACAAATACACAGGTGCCCGACACTGTTCATTGAGTGCCGGGCACCTGTTTTTTGATGTGGCGTAAGCTTCACCGGATCCTCTGCTTCCGGGCCTGTCCAGGCCGGATGGCCGGGGAAAAGTTATCCGCGGACCAGCTTTTTGCAAAAGGCCTGTTTCAGGATATCTTCATTTCCGTTTATGACCGTATCCGGACGGTAGCAGGCAGTCTCCAGCCCGTACAGGCCGACAGCCATCTGTGAGAATGTCTCGATCCTGGTAACGATGTCGGCATCCCCGTCTGTCCTTGTGACCGCGGCGGCCTTACCGTCCTGATACTCAACAGTAAATGTGCCGTTATTTTTCGGCAGCAGCTCGTCCAGGACACAGACACTGTAGCTGCCGCTTCCCTGCGGCTGCCGCATGAGGCGAAGAACTTTTTCGACATCCAGGACTCTTCCCATCAGGTGGCCGCCCAGCGTCTGCTCCGCACGGCTGCATTCCGGGATCATGACGGAAAGGTCGATATGATCGGGCAGTTCCATGGTGACGTTCACGATCTTTGCCCGCATCCCGTAAATAAACCCGAGTACAGAACAGAATGCTTCAGGGCTGTCATAGATAAGCTCTGTTACGCGCATGTCTCCCGTAAACTACCGTTTGGGCCCGGCTCAAAGACAAACTTCAGATAGGCGCGGTCTTTTTCCGCATCGGAAAAGATATAGGTATAGGATTGCTTGCCGCGTGAAAACCAGTCAGGCTGGCCGTATTCCCCGTTCCCGCGGTACGCAAAGTCGCGGTCCGTGCGCAGGGGAGCAAGGTTCCGGGTGCGGATATAGTCCGTATACAGTTTCTTAAGTGCGGCCGAATCCCCGGCTGACCTGGCCTGGCGGACCGCAAGCGGGCAGGCGTATGCTCTCAGCTCATTGACCAGGAGCTTCTGCGTTATTTCCTTCGCGATCAGGTCAAAACCGAATTTCCTGTAAAAAGCAAAGGAAAACGGATGTAACACGGCGAAAGCATCCCCTCTTTCCCTGAAATCTCTGAGGACTGCGGTCATCAGCGCGCGTACATTACCGCTTCCCCGCGCTTCCGGAAGGGATCCGACCAGATTGACCTCGCTGATCGGAACGATATTCCCGTCGTACATCACATCACGCGTGGAAGTAAGGAAGCTGGTCCGCATCTTCCCTTCTTCGTCGAACAGGCCCCAGGCTTCCTCATCTCTGGGTTCTTCCCCGGCCGCCTGCTTCCTGATCTTTTCTTCCGCTTCCTGTTCATTCCACTCGTTGAGGAAAGCGGTACCGATGATCCTGTCACTTTCAAGCCATTCGTTCGGGTCGTCAAGTTTTCTTATGATCATTTCTTTCTCCTTTACCGAACACCAACAGTGTGATTAATGATACCACAGAATAGCCCTGCTCCGTCAGAAATAGCTGTTAAGTGAATTTCTCAGGCAAAGTCTGATACAAAAATCCGGCCGGCTGTCATACAATAGGCTTAGGGAGGGAACCCGGATGATCAATACCAGAGTTTCGGAACTGCTGGGGGATGACGGCCGATCTTCATGGATCGTTAAGGACAAACTTTTCCAGGAAGACCATATGTTCAGAAGGCTGAAAAAGACGGCGGAAGCAGAAGGCCTGCCGCTGCTGAAACAGGCTTTGTATTACGCAAGGGAAAAGCACAGCCGTCAGTATCGCAAGATCAGTATGTTTTCCGACGAGCGGATCCCATACATATCGCACCCGCTGCTCATGACCTGTCATGCACACGCGATGGGGATCACGGACGATGAAACGCTGGCAGCTGTCATGCTGCATGATATCTGCGAGGACTGCGGGGTCCTGCCGGAAGAGTTGCCTTTTCCGGAGAAAGTGCAGAAGACCGTCGACCTTCTGACCAGGAGGGACGACTTTAGCCTGGAACAGTATTACAGGCGCATCCGCAGCTGTGAAACAGCCTGCATCATCAAACTGCTGGACAGATGCAACAATGTTTCCCTGATGGCAGCCGCTTTCACCGATGAAAAAATGACGGAGTACATCCTGGAAACGGAAAAATATGTGGTCCCGCTGGCCGATCTGACCAAGAGAGGGGAGTACAGCGACGCGGCATTCCTCTTAAAATATCAGATCTGCAGCACACTCGAGAACATCAAGGCAATGATGAGAAGATAACAAAAAACCAGTGCCTGCGCACTGGTTTACCCGTCCGCTATCGCGGCCGGTTGAAATGATTTATGTTACAGCATCAGAATAATGATCTGAAACCCAGTGCCTGCGCACTGGGTTTTTTCATGCTTGTTCTTTGAACAGGCGGATGGCGAGGTCCGCAACTTTCAGCGGGGTGTCGTCATCAGGACCGTCCCCGAGAGAATGCCCCTTGCTTTCGAACATCGTGATGGGTATGTTAAAGCGCTCCGCAAACGCTTTCGCTGCAGCAGGATCGATGATGTTGTCCGCGCTGCCGTGGGCCATGGCGATCTTATGCGGCCCGAAGCGGCCGGGATCGAATTTCTCGAACAGGTCATTGACCAAAAGGCCGTCGAACAGGGCTTTTGTGACCCTTACGGACGAATCCCCGCCGAGGTCGGCCATGATAAACCCCTTTTCTTCCATTTCCTTCAGCAGGAGTTTTTCCTGTTCTGTCGGATCCTTTTTTATAAACAGCGAGGGCATATTTACCGCGGCACTGCGGAAGAATGCCTTTCTTCCTTTGTGCGGCCTGGTGCTTATGTACAGCCCCAGCAGATAGGCCCCGAAGCTGGACCCGAAATAGCATATTCCGGCATCCGGCCATCTTTCGGTTATAAAGCCTTCAGCCGCCGCAATGCTGTCGAGCGCGCCGTCTATACGAAGCTCTTCCTCTAGGGCCTGCTCTTTTCCGTGGGCCGGAAGGTCGATGCCGATCACACCCAGACCTGCCGCCGGGAGCTTCTGCAGCAGCATCTGTACGGTCGCGCTTTCCTTGCTGCTGGTAAAGCCATGCACGGCGATCACTATTTTTTCCGCCCCTTCCGGAATTTCGCTCAAACAGGGAACGATGTTGGTGTCTGCTTTCATGATGCCGAATTTTACCATTCTGACCTATATCTCCTATGAGTTGTATTTCTTCGTATGCTTCGCCCTGGACTCTCCGGCAGGTGCCGGTGTTTTGCCTATGGCAGACATCATATGCATGATGAGCCGCCTTCTGTGCTTCAAATTATAAACGCAGATCGATGTGAGAGGGTAGAGAAACAGAGATGAAGCTGTGCAGGCATATGCGGGTTACCTTACGAGCTAGGCTGCGGACTACCCTGATTCCCTGTGGCTCCCTGTAAGATCAAGAGCAAGCTAACAGGGAGCCACCACAACCAGATTACGGCTCCCTGTAAGGCCAAAAGCAGGCTGGCAGGGAGCCAACACAACCTAGATCATGGCTCCCTGTAAGGCCAAAAGTAAGCTAACAGGGAGCCGCCACAACCTAGATCATGGCTCCCTGTAAGGCTCAAATTAGGTTAGCAGGGAGCCAGCATAACCTAGATCATGGCTCCCTGTAAGGCCAAAAACAGGCTAACAGGGAGCCAGTCACAGCAAGCTTATGGCTCCCTGTAAAGCCAAAAACGAGTTAGCAGGGGGCCAGCACAACTAGATCATGGCTCCCTGTAAAGCCAAAAACGAGTTAGCAGGGAGCCAGCCACAACAAGCTTATGGCTCCCTGTAAGGCCAAAAACAGGCTGGCAGGGAGCCAGTCACTGCAAGCTTATGGCTCCCTGTAAAGCCAAAAACGAGTTAGCAGGGAGCCAGCACAACTAGATCATGGCTCCCTGTAAGGTCAAAAGCTGGTCAGCAGGGAGCCAGCTACAACAGGATCTTGGCTCCCTGTAGAATCAAAAACAGGTCAGCAGGGAGCCAAGCAAAACAAGAATATAGATTATGGCGGTCAAAAGAACAAAAGAACAGGCCGGCACCCTGGTAAGGGGCCGGCCTGTTGTAACAACTACAATGTTGAAGATGCCCCGAGGGGCTTCTGTTTTTGCAGGACTTCTTACAGGGAAGCTTCGTAATCGAATACGCCCCAAGGAGTTTCCTGTTTCCAGATGCCCATGGACTTGGACATAGCCTTGATCTCGTCGGCGGTCACTGCGCGGCCGAGTTCGGAAGAAAGGACAAGGCCTTCCGTAAGGAGGCTGGCGTTGAGGCCGATCAGAGGTGTATTGTAGCGTGTCTCGTCAGTGAGCTTGCTGGTCAGGTAGTTGTACCAGTGCATCTGGTTGTCGAGATACTGGAGCATATCGGGATCATAGACCCTGACATCCTGCTGGTTCTCATAAGCGTTGAAATCGATGGTGACGTTGAAGCCGAAATCATCGAGGCCGCGGTATTTCAGCTGAGGCTGCAGCGGGCCGGGAAGGCCTGTGGGACCCATCGGGCCCATGCCGCCCATGGACCAGTCGCCGCCGAAGTCATCGGTCATGCCCCATGTAAGTCCGCCCTTGGAACCCATGATGTAATGGTCGTTGAAATCGTCTTTGTTGATAGCGGATGCTTCCTGGATCTCCAGGGAAAGGCCGTTCGCGAATGTGGCGAAACCGACGCCCATGTCTTCAACAGTCATGGGATGGGATGCCGCCCAAGCTTCGCTGGGCATCTCAACGCCGTTGTGAAGCTTGCCGAGAACACAGGTCAGCTCCGGCAGGCCGAGGAGATAGAGCATCTGGCCGAAGTGATAGCAGCCAAGGTCGACGATCTGGCCGTGTCCTGCCATTTCTCTCTCGCGGAAGGAAACGGAAGAGAACAGTGCCGGGCGGTCGACGGCATTCCTGCGGCGCCTGGAAGCGGTCGCTGAACGGGCATGATAGATATTGCCGAGCTTTCCTGCGTCGATGACCTTCTTGGCAATGTAGGTCTGCATGGAGTACAGGGAAGAGATCTGGATCGCCAGCTTCTGGCCGGTCGCGATGGCAGTGTCATAAAGAAGCTTGGAGTCAAAATAGGTCGCACTCATCGGCTTCTCTGAATAGCAGGGATATCCGGCCTTCAGGGCATAGGTGGATACGGGTGTATGCAGGTTGTTATGCACGCATACATCTACTGCGTCGATATCGTCGCGCTTTAACATTTCGCGGAAATCGTGATACAGATCCTTCTCTTCGAACCCGTACTTTTCACCCCAGGCTTTGAGCTTGGCAGCGTCGATTTCGGCAGCGGCTACGACTTTGACCTGGGGAATGTGCCCCCAGACCTTCATGTGCTGGTTGGAGATAGCACCGGTACCAATGATGGCTACACGAATTTCTTGCATGGTCTTTTATCCTTTCTAAATAGCGGTTTCGGTTACAAAATCAGATATATTACCATTTAATATTATAAGCAGGCAATATCGTATTTACAAGGATAATTGAGGCGTTATGACAGCATAAAGAAGGGCGGCAGACCATGCCCGCGGCCCGGTCGAAAACATGCCCGCGCCGCGGCCAAAACACCCGGCAATACCATCTTGGAGAGATAAGCCGATAAGTAAAGCCCGTTTATATAATTATAGAAGACAAAGAATTCGGCATTGTGCAATATGAACAATTGGCATTGGCTATAACTTACAAATTACGCAAAGATTATAATATTGCGTTGACATATGTTAACTGCATTTATAAAATTGGTTTATAAAAGTTAAACGTATAAGTTAGCCAGGAAGGCTTAATTTAAAGATTCTATCAACAAAAGGAGGATACTATGAAAAAAGTACTCGCAACATTAATGGCAGCTGCGCTGGCAGTTTCCATGACAGCCTGTGCCGTACCGGCACCTGCCGCTTCCGCTCCCGCTGCAGCACCTGCAGAAGAAGCAGCTGCAGAAGCCCCCGCTGCCCCCGCAGCAGAAGGTGAGACCACACTTACGATGTGGTGTATCGCTACTGAAAGTGATGCGAACCGTCCCGCGTATGAGCAGGCGATCGCAGAATATGAAGCAACACATCCCGGCATCAAGATCGAATGGGAAGCTTTTGAGAACCAGTCCTACAAGACCAAGATCAAAGCCGCTATGAGCGATCCCGATTCCCTTCCCGATATCTTCTTCACATGGGCAGGCGCTTTCCTTGGCGACTTCGTCGACGCCGGCAATGTTTACTGCCTGGACGACACCTACAAGGCCTTCGCGGACCAGCTTCCGGAAGTTATGATGCAGAACGCTTCCTACGGCGGATCCCACTATGGCGTACCGCTTACCATGAACATCGTTACCCTGTTCGCCAACATGGACCTTCTGGCAGAAGCCGGCTGGGATCATGTTCCGGAGACATATGAAGACCTGACGGCATGCTGCGACGCGCTCGTTGAAAAAGGCATCACACCTTTCGGCTGCGCAGGCAAAGAGACATGGTGCGTTACCGAGTACCTTGAGCCCATCATTGAAAAGACCATCGGCTACGAAGCTCTGAACGAAGTCTTCGCAGGACGCGCAACATGGAACGATGAAGGCATTGCAGCTTCCGTATCCACATTCCAGGATATGATCAACAAGGGTTACTTCGATCCCAACGGCATGGCTCTGGGCAATGACGAAGTCAAGGCAAACTTCATCGCAGGCAAGTATGCGTTCTATCAGAACGGTTCCTGGAACTGCGGCGAAGTCAACGATGCGGAAGGCAACTTCCAGGTCGCTCTGTTCCCTGTAATGGATTCTTCCAAGGCTACATACGGCCAGGTAATCGGCGGACCTTCCGACACACTGGCAGTCGCAGGTTCTTCCAAGAATGCTGAACTTGCTGCAAACGCTGCTTTCGAGATCGGCCGCGGCATCTGCCACTACGGCTATCTTGCAGGATCCGGCCTGCCGGCATGGACACCTGACTATGACACAAGCGAAGTCAAGAAACTGGTCGCTGACGTTGCTGAGATCGTTGCTAATTCCGAAGGTATGACTCTGTTCGGCGACACAGCGATGAGCGCTGATCCCGCGAACACATATCTTGACTATGTATCCCAGGTCTATGGCTGCGAGATCGACGGACAGGGCTTCATCGAAGGCCTTGCGAACGACCTTCAGTAATGGACGGTACGATAGCAGTATATTAAGCAGTGATCCTTTTTGCAGTGATCCTTTAGGCTGAAGCGGAGCGGCTTTCTCAGACTGTCACGGTCCTGGGGAAGCCGCCCGTTTGGTAGAAAGGAACTTTTAATGAACAAACTATACAGCAACAAATTCCATATCATCGTCTTTCTCCTGCCTGCGCTCCTTCTGTTCTGCGGAGTGCTGATCGCGCCCATCGTCATGTCGGCTTATTACAGCTTCTTTGACTGGAACGGCATCGGCGCGAAGACTTTTATCGGTTTTGCCAATTATAAGGAACTGTTTTCGAGCAATGCCATCGGCTTTATGAAAGCGCTGCGCAATTCCCTGCTGCTGGCTGCGCTGTCCGTTTTCCTCCAGCTCCCGCTGGCCCTTGCGCTGGCACTGGCGCTGGGCAAAGGAATAAAGGGCGAGAGAGCGTTCCTTTCGATCTATTTCATGCCGGTCCTGATCTCGACCGTAGTCATCGGCCAGCTGTGGCTGAAGATCTATAACCCCGATTACGGTATCCTGAACGTTTTCTTAAGGGCTATCGGACGGGATGACCTGACCAGGATCTGGCTGGGGAAGAGAGAGACCGCGCTGGGGGCGGTATTCGTCCCGACGCTGTGGCAGTATGTCGGCTATCATATGCTGCTTTTGTACGCGGGCGTAAAGAGCGTCCCGACAGAGCTCAGGGAAGCGGCCATGCTCGACGGAGCGTCCGACGCGAAGGTCAACCGCTACATCGTGCTTCCCTATATCAAACCGATCATTCGGATCAGCGTTATCTTTGCCATCACCGGCTCGCTGAAATCCTTCGACCTTATATACGTACTGACGAACGGCGGCCCGTTCCATTCCACGGAAGTGCCCAGCACGCTGATGATCAGTATGCTGTTTTTGCGCAACCGCTACGGTATGGGCAGTACGATCGCCGTGATGCTGATCATCCTGTGCTTTGCCTTTGCACTGCTGATCAACGCGATATTCAGAGAGGAGGATTGACATGAAGAATTCAAAAGCCATTCGCACAGTCATTTATGTCGGACTCGTACTCTGGGCGCTGATCAACCTTTTCCCGGTATACTGGATGTTCACGTTCTCCTTAAAGGACAATGAGGAGATATTCGGCGCCAACGTGGCGGGGCTCCCCCGGCACTGGCTCTGGTCCAACTATACGAGCGCGCTGAACACCGGCCATATGGCCAAGTATTTCCTGAACAGTATCATCGTGGCGGTCATCACGATCATGATCACGCTGGCGGTCGCGCTGATGGCGACATTCGCTCTGACGCGCCTGATCTGGAAGCAGAGAAGAAGGCTGAACAGGTTCTTTATGCTGGGACTGACCATACCGATCCACGCTTCCATCGTGCCGGTCTACGTGACGCTGTCCAGGCTTCACCTGCTCAATACATACGCGGCGCTGATCGTGCCGTACGCGGCGTTTTCGCTTTCCATGGCGATCCTGGTCTGCACCGGGTTCATGAACGAGATCCCGAGGGAACTGGATGAAGCGGCCTGCATGGACGGCTGCAATGTCTGGGGCATCTTTTTCAGGATCATTGTCCCGCTGATGAAGCCTGCTGTCGCGACAGTCGGTATCTACACGTTCCTGCAGTGCTGGAACGAGCTGATGTTCGCCAACATCTTCATCAGCAAGACGTCCCTGAAGACCCTGCCCGTAGGTATCCAGGCGCTGTCCGGGCAGTATACGACAGCATGGGGACCGATCGGCGCGGCACTCGTACTGGGCACGTTCCCGACACTTATCGTTTACGTTTTCCTGAGCAAGAGGATCCAGGAAAGCTTTATCGCCGGCGCCATCAAGGGCTGACCGGCCTTAAACTGTCAACATAGTCAACGGTTTAAACTGATTACCGGGCAAAGCTGTAAGCCGGCATATACTTGTATGCCGGCTTAAGTTTTCCGGAAAAAGGAGGAATATGGACCGAAAAGAAGCCCGCAGGAAGGCAGAAGCGCTCGTCGCGAAGATGACGCTGGATGAAAAAGCGGAGCAGCTGCGTTTCGACGCGCCCGCCAATGAAAGGCTGGGGATACCTGCATATAACTGGTGGAACGAAGCGCTCCACGGCGTGGCAAGGGGCGGCACAGCCACCAGCTTTCCGCAGGCCATCGGCCTTGCCGCCACATTTGATGACAAACTTGTAGAGAAACTGGGTGACGTATCGGCGACGGAAGGACGCGCGAAATACAACGCTGTGTCCGCGCTTGGCGACAGGGATATTTATCACGGGCTGACGTTCTGGTCGCCCAACATCAATATTTTCCGCGACCCGCGCTGGGGCAGGGGACATGAGACCTATGGCGAGGACCCGTACCTGACGTCCCGCATGGGCCAGGCTTACGTGCGCGGTCTGCAGGGGTCGGGCGAAACAATGAAAGTCGCTGCCTGCGCGAAGCATTTCGCCGTGCACAGCGGCCCTGAGGCCATACGGCACAGCTTTGACGCCGAGGCGACCCCGAAAGATCTGGAAGAAACATATCTCCCCGCTTTTGAGGACCTGGTGAAAAAGGCCGGCGTGGAATCGGTCATGGGCGCATATAACCGGACCAATGGGGAGCCGTGCTGCGGCAGCCGTTTCCTCCTGAAGGAGACGCTGCGTGAAAAATGGGGCTTCAAGGGCCATGTGGTCTCTGACTGCTGGGCGATCCGCGATTTCCACACCGGACACAATGTGACGGCGACGGCGGACGAGTCCGCGGCGCTGGCGCTGTCCATGGGGTGCGACTTAAACTGCGGCTGCACGTTCCTGAACATCGTCAGGGCGGTGGAACTGGGCCTCGCGACCGAAGATATGGTCACAGAGGCAGCCGTCCGCGTGTTCACGACCCGGTATCTTCTGGGCATCATGGGAGAGGGGAGCGAATACGACGCTATCCCCTATACGGCTGTGGAATGTCCGGAGCATATGGCGCTGGCTGAAAAAGCCGCTCTCGAAAGCTGTGTGCTGTTAAAGAACAACGGGATCCTGCCGCTGGACGCGGATAAGATCGGTACAATCGGCGTGATCGGGCCCAACGCCAACAGCCGCGGCGCCCTGATCGGCAACTATTACGGGACTTCCTCAAGATATATTACGATCCTGGAAGGAATACAGGAAAAAATGGAAGGCCACGGGCGCGTCCTGTACTCCGAGGGCTGCCACCTGTTCAAAGACCGGATAGAGCCCCTGGCACAGGCGGATGACCGTCTGGCGGAAGCCAGGGCAACAGCCCGCGCGAGCGACGTGGTGATCCTGGTCCTGGGCTATGACGAGCGCCTGGAGGGAGAAGAGCCGGACGATAGCAATCCGGATGGCACAGGCGACAAGCCGGATCTCCTCCTGCCCGAGCCCCAGAGGAAGCTCCTGTCCGCGGTCCTTAACGAGAACAGGCCGACCATAGTCATCCTTGCGGGCGGCAGCGCCATGGATGTTTCCGAGGCCGACGATAGGGCGGATGCGGTATTCCTTGCCTGGTATCCCGGCGCCCAGGGCGGCCGCGCGGTCGCGAAGCTCCTGTTCGGGGAAGTCTCCCCTTCGGGCAAGCTCCCTGTGACATTCTACCGGAATGGGGCGCTGGAAGAGATCCCCGCGTTCACGGATTACTCCATGAAGAACCGTACTTATAAATATTACGAAGGCGAACCGCTGTATCCCTTCGGCTACGGCTTAAGTTATGCGGAATTCGTGCTGTCAGGGCTTAAGGCAGAGCCTTCAGACAGCCCTGAAAAGGCTGTTAAGGTCACGGTTACGAATAAGAGTCCGTTCACCGCGGAAGAAGTGGTGCAGGTCTACGTCAGGGACGAAGATGATAAGGATGCGCCGACGAATCCGGTACTGGCCGGCTTTGAACGGATCGGCCTTGGCGGCGGGGAGAGCCGTGAACTGACGCTCCCGCTGGATCCCAGGGCTTTCACTGTGGTCGGGGAAGACGGCATACGCCGTCCCGGAAGCGGCAGATGGACGGTCTGCGCCGGGTTCGGCCAGCCCGGAAAAGCGGCCGGAGGCCTCAGCATAGAGATCTGAAGGCAAGCTGCCCGGTAGTTTATATCCGGTAGTTATCCGGTGGAAATGATCCGGAACAGGAATTAATGAAGGGAGGGGCCTTGCCCCCTCCCTTTTTTGGCGGACGGTCATATGCGGTCAAATAACACTCTCTTATCTTTTGTATTCAGAAAGAAGAATACAATATGTAAATGCTTTTATCAGAAACAAAGCTGCCGTCGCAAAACACATATAATTCGCCCGAATAAGATATTAATATGTACCATGGTTCATAACACATGCCCTTTCTATGTGATTCTCTCTGCCTGGATCTGGTTTGATACATATAGACTGCCAGTCATGTGAGAAAAGTATGTATGTCACCCGGCTTCCGGAGCACGGAGGCTGGGGGCTGTCTGCGGATCATACATATTAATCAACAGGATCAGTGCGGGTGATATGTGTTTGAATCGAATATAGCCGATCTATCCAGCGAAAAATGGGATCCAGGTACGGATGAGATATAGAAAGAAGGGTGAGTGGTATGTGAATACCGCCTTCAGAAGTTTAGTTGAAGCTGCAATACACATATAGTACAGCATAAATAAGATCATTTGTCTGTATCAAAGCCCCTGATTCATACCCTTTCAATCTCCTTTTCTCTTCCCGGATCTGGTTTGGTACATATATATTTCCGGCTGTATGAGAAAAGTATGTATGCCCCGGCTTCCGGAGCGCGGAGGGACAGCAGACCTGCAAACCTGCGCCGGATAACAGATATGGAAGGGCAGTAAGAGGGCAGCAAGAGGGCAACAAAAGGGCGGTAAAAAGGCAGAAAGAGAGGCGGCTGCACCGTTGCCGGTACAGCCGCCCCTCTTAGCTAAGATCCTGCGATAATCTCAGTTATGTATTATCTGTTCTTCTTCTTGGATACAACGTCGAAGATGACAGCTGCCAGAAGGACCAGGCCTTTGACAACTTTCTGGTAGTTGGCGTCAACGCCCATGATACTCATACCGATATTGATAACACCCATCAGAAGGGCACCGACGATAACGCCGGGAACGGTACCGATACCGCCGTAGGCGGAAGCACCGCCGATGAAGCAGGAGCCGATGGCATCCATTTCGTAGCTCTGCCCGTAAGTCGGCTGGGCCGAGGTCAGACGCGCAATGGTAAGGATACCGGCGAGGCCGGCGAGAAGGCCCATGTTCGCATACGCGAAGAAGTAGATCTTCTTGGTGTTGATACCGGAAAGCTCTGTCGCGGTCTCGTTGCCGCCGATCGCGTACAGGTAACGGCCGACGGTGGTCTTGGAAGTAATGTATGTGTAGATCAGGATGATCAGGATGACCCAGATCAGAACCATCGGAAGACCTTTATACTGGCTCAGGCGCAGGGTGAAGAACATCACGACTGCGACGATGACGACCGCACGTACCAAAGCCATGGCCATCGATTCGACCTGGAGGCCTACCTTCTTTCTCATGAACCGGTTGCGGAAAGTAAAGAACAGGTACAGTGCGCAGGCGATGATGCCGACGACCAGACAGAGGATGTTGATCTCAGCACCGCCGAAAATATCGGGGACATAGCACTTGGAGCCGCCGCCGAAGATCTGGACGAACTTTTCGTTCGTGACAGCCATGGTCTTGCCCTGCAGGACCACGTTGGAAAGGCCGCGGAATACCATCATGCCGGAAAGCGTCGTGATAAAGGGAGGTACTTTGACGTAAGCGATCCAGAAAGCCTGCCATGCGCCGATCGCCAGGCCGACAGCCAGCATTACGATAACGGCCAGCCACATATTCAGTTCTTTGTGCATCAGGACCGCGCCGATCGTACCGACGAAACAGACGACCGAGCCGACAGACAGATCGATGTTGCCGCCGGTCAGGATGCAGCAGAGCATACCGGTCGCCAGGATAAACACGTAGGCGTTCTGTGAAATGATGTTCGTAATGTTCTGCGGCATGAGCAGCTTGCCGCCTGTCCTCCAGGCGAAGAAGGCGGTGACCAGGACAAGCGCGATGACCATCGTATACTTCTGGACAAATTCCAGTATTTTATTCTTTGTTATCATGACTTTTGCTCCTTTGGTGCAGAATCTGCCGAGATGATGCAGGACATGATCTTCTCCTGATCGGCCTCGCCGCGGTTAAATTCGCCGACGATGCGGCCTTCATTCAAAACGTAGATTCTGTCGCTCATGCCCAGTACTTCGGGAAGTTCCGATGAGATCATGATCACGGACTTCCCTTCCGCGACCAGATCGTTGATGATACAGTAGATCTCATATTTCGCGCCGACGTCGATACCGCGGGTAGGCTCGTCCAGGATCAGGATGTCCGGTTCCGTATACATCCACTTGGACAGCAGGACTTTCTGCTGGTTGCCGCCCGAAAGAGAGCTGACGTTAAGCTGGACGGAAGGCGTTTTGGTGCGGAGTTTCTGCCTGTATTCCTCAGCGATCGCCAGTTCCTTTTCAGGATTGATGACGCCGTGCCTTGTAACGCCCTTCAGATTCGCGAGCGTCGTATTCACTGCGATGGTATTGGAAAGGATCAGTCCGCTCCCCTTGCGGTCTTCGGTAACATAGGCGAGTCCTTCTTCAATGGCCTGCCTGGGGGAATGGAGCTTTACTTCTTTCCCGTTGATCTTTATGGTTCCGGAGATGTTCGTGCCGTAGCTGTGCCCGAAAATGCTCATCGCAAGTTCCGTGCGCCCGGCGCCCATCAGACCGGAAAAACCGACAACTTCGCCCTTCCTGACATGGAAGGAAACGTTGTCGACAACTTTCTTTTCCGTATAGATCGGATGATAGACATTCCAGTTTTCCACTTCCAGCGCCACATCCCCGATCTTCACCCCGTGCCTTTCCGGGAAACGGTCAGACATCTCACGGCCGACCATGCCGCGGATAATGCGGTTTTCACCGATATCGTCGACACCCTTGACCAGCGTTTCAATGGTCTTGCCGTCACGCAGGATAGTGATATCGTCCGCAACATAAGAGACTTCGTTCAGCTTGTGGGAAATGATGATGGAAGTCATGCCCTGTTTCTTGAACTCCAGGAGCATATCCAGAAGAGCTTTTGAATCTTCCTCATTCAGGGAAGATGTGGGCTCGTCCAGGACAAGGAGCTTCGCGTTCTTTGCCAGCGCCTTGGCGATCTCCGTCATCTGCTGTTTGCCGACACCGATGTCTTTGATCAGTGTTTTGGAAGACTCCGTCAGGCCGACCATCTTCAGGTATTTATCGGCTTCCGCATAGGTCTCGTCCCAGTTGATCGCGAACTTTTTGCCGCGTTCGTTGCCGAGGAACATGTTTTCGCCGATCGTCATATAGGGAACCAGGGCCAGTTCCTGATGGATAACGACGATGCCTTTTTCCTCGCTGTCTTTGATCTTGGAGAATTTGCAGACTTCTCCTTCGTAAATAACATCCCCGCTGTAGGTGCCGTAGGGCCAGATCCCGCTGAGTATCTTCATCAGTGTGGATTTGCCGGCGCCGTTCTCACCTACCAGCGCGTGAATACTGCCTCTCTTAACGACAAAATTTACGTCGTCAAGAGCTCTGGTAGCGGGGAACTGCTTGGTGATCCCTCTCATTTCCAGAATATTGTCAGCCACAACTACTCCTCCGTAATTCCTCTTATATCAGAGAACGGGTAAGGCAGTTTCCTGCCTTACCCGAATCTTTAAAATGCGGGAACTGTGCAGATTACTGGATCTGGTCCATTGTATAGTATCCGGATTCGATCAGCAGCTCTTCATAGTTGTCGACTGTGCAGGCGACGGGCTCGCAAAGGTAGCTCGGGATGATGCCTGTGCCGTTGTCATAGGTGGATGTGTCGTTTACCGGAGGCTCGGAGCCCTTCATCAGAGCATCGACCATGGCAACAGTCTTCTCGGCCAGAGTACGTGTGTCTTTGAATACGGACATTGCCTGTCTGCCTTCGATGAGGTTCTTCATGATAGCGATGTCGCAGTCCTGACCGGTGATGACAGGATATACATCATTTTCATAGGAAGCTGCAAGAGCGTTTTCTACGCCGAGAGCAGTGGAGTCGTTGGAAGCAAGAACAGCGTCGAGCGGTGTGCCGTCAGCATAGTTTGCAGCCAGGATGTTCTCAAAACGGGACTGTGCAGCGTCTGTTGCCCAGTTAGCTGTAGCAACGACAGCCTTCTCGACCTGTCCGGAAGGGCATACCAGAGTGCCGGCATCCAGATAAGGCTGAAGGATGGACATAGCGCCGTCGAAGAAGAAGTTGATGTTGTTGTCGCCGGGGTCGCCGGTGATGAACTCGATATTGTAGGTCTTGTCGCCAGCGTTGTCGAGATCCAGAGCGTCACGGATGAATTCGCCCTGCTTTGTGCCGACCAGCCAGTTATCGAATGTTGCATAGTAGGAAACAGCGTCTGAGTTCATGATCAGACGGTCATAAGCGATGACCGGGATGCCGGCTTCTTTCGCCTGTGCCAGAACTGTTCCGAGGGAATCACCGTCGATGGAAGCAATAACAAGGACCTTGCATCCGTTGGCGATCATGTTTTCGATCTGTGAAACCTGTGTGGCGATATCATTGGCGCCATACTGAAGGTCGACCTGATAGCCGGCAGCTTCGAGCTGAGCCTTCATGTTTTCGCCGTCCTGATTCCAGCGCTGCAGATCCTTTGTAGGCATTGCAACACCGACCAGGTCGCCGCCTGCTGCGGGAGCTTCGGCTGCGGGAGCTTCTGCTTCAGCTTCGGCTGCGGGAGCAGCTGCAGGAGCGGCTGCGGGGACTGCGCAGGCAGCAAGGCCAAGTGCCATTGTAGCTGCCAGGATCAAAGCTAATACTTTCTTCATAACTTCCTCCTTTTTAGTAACTGTTTATAGCTTTGTGTTTTGCAGGGCATGTCTTACCTCTGCTTAGCTAAACTAATTTTATAAATCCTTAATATACATGTCAACATGATTCTGCATATTTGTGTATATTAGCGGAATATACGAATCAAAATTAGTACATATTGCACAACAAGATAATAACTTTTACTATTTACTTTTCTAAAACTACTTTATAAAATAGAATTATCCCAGACAGCTTGTATTACGGAAAGCACTTGCAGAGAGTGTATTCATAATAAGAAGGCAGGCTGTCCGGCGGCCGGAAGGAGAAGAAGATGGCACAGGCAATGATCAAGAAGTCAGGCGTCGTGACAGCGCGGAGCAGTATTTACAGGTATCTCTACCATAATAATGAATTCTGCTCCAGACAGACACTGGCCAATTCCTGCCAGATCAGTATGCCGACACTCTATCAGAATCTGAATGAACTGATAGAGGAAGGGCTGGTCCGTTATTCCGGCGAAGAACAGTCGACCGGCGGCCGCAGGGCCCAGGGGCTCGAGATCGTACCCGACGCCCGCATCGCCATCGGGATCGCCGTCAGCGAGAACCAGCTGCGCCTGATCGCGGTGGACTTAAAACTGAACGAACTGGCATACAGGGTCGTCCCGTTCGATTTCATGGCGCGGCTTTCCAGCCAGGAATACGGACTCGAGAAGATACTGGAAGAATTCCTTGACGATTCCGGAACGGACCGCGGCAAGATCCTCGGCGTTGGTGTTACCATCCCGGGCCTCATCACGCCCGACAGGACAAAGATCCTTTTTGCCCCGACGCTGCATATACGGGACGTCCCGCTGGATTTCATGACCCGGAACATACCGTATCCCGTATTTGTGGATAACGACGCGTCCGCCAGCGGCTATGTGGAAGGGTATGTGCGGGAAGAAAAAAAGCATCTGGCCTATATTTCACTGGAGTTCGGCGTGGGCGGCGCAGTCATGATGGACGGCATCCCGTATACCGGGGATCATTATCACAGCGGTGAGTTTGGCCATATCTGTGTCGAGCCGGGAGGTCTGCCCTGTAACTGCGGCAAGAACGGCTGTCTGGAGGCGTACTGCATCCCCCGCCGGATCGAGGAGACGTTCGGGATCACCGCGGAAGAATTCTTCAAGGGAGTCAGCGAACACAACGTACCTTATGAAAATCTGATGTACGATATGCTCCGCCATCTGGCGGTCGCCGTCAACACCATCAACATGACGCTGGACTGCGAGGTCGTCCTGGGCGGATTATTTTCCGAATATCTGCGTCCGTATCTGCCGGTCATCCGCCAGTATGTCATGGCGGGCAATCCTTTCGCGGAGAATGCGGATTTCGTGACCATGAGCACGGTGCCCAGGCATATTACCCCGATCGGCGCAGCGCTCCATTATGTCCGGGATTATGTGGACAGCGTTTAAATAAGGACAATTCGGAAACATCAGGGACAGGAAACAGAAAAACAAAATATAAACAAGCATCCGGGAACAAGTATTTAAGAACAGGAGGAAAACAAAATGCCCGAAATCTTCGCAAACATTCCGCAGATCAAATATGAAGGACCTGCCAGCAAAAACCCGCTGGCCTTTAAGTATTATGATGCCGACAGGGTCATTATGGGCAAAAAGATGAGCGAGCATCTGCCCTTCGCCATGGCGTGGTGGCATAACCTGGGCGCGGCCGGTACAGATATGTTCGGCACGAACACGATCGACAAGAGCTTCGGCGCATCCGAAAAGGCTACGATGGAACACGCGAAAGCCAAGGTAGATGCCGGCTTTGAGTTCATGAAGAAACTGGGCGTCAAGTACTTCTGTTTCCATGATGTCGACCTGGTCCCCGAAGCGGACGATATCAACGTGACCAACGCCAGGCTGGACGAGCTTACCGATTATATCCTTGAAAAGATGCAGGGGACGGACATCAAATGCCTTTGGGGCACCGCAAACATGTTCAGCAATCCCCGTTTCATGAGCGGTGCCGGTTCAACGAGTTCCGCGGACGTGTACTGCTTTGCGGCGGCGCAGATCAAGAAAGCGCTCGACCTGACCGTCAAGCTGGGCGGCAGGGGCTATGTGTTCTGGGGCGGCCGTGAAGGCTACGAGTCACTCCTGAATACCGACGTCAAGTTCGAGCAGGAGAACATTGCCGCGCTGATGCACATGGCAGTGGATTACGGCCGTTCGATCGGCTTTACGGGTGATTTCTACATCGAGCCCAAGCCGAAGGAGCCCATGAAGCACCAGTACGATTTCGACGCGGCCACCGCGATCGGCTTCCTCAGGCAGTACGGTCTGGATAAAGATTTCAAGATGAACATCGAAGCGAACCACGCTACACTGGCGGGCCACACTTTCCAACACGAGCTCCGCATTTCGGCGATCAACGGCATGCTCGGCTCCATCGACGCCAATCAGGGCGACCTGCTGCTTGGTTGGGATACCGACGAATTCCCGTGGGATGTTTACGAATCCACCATGTGCATGTACGAAGTGCTGAAGAACGGCGGACTTACCGGCGGCTTCAACTTCGATTCCAAGAACCGCAGGCCTTCCAACACGTTTGAAGATATGTTCTATGCATATATCCTGGGCATGGATACTTTCGCGCAGGGCCTTATCAAGGCCGCCGAACTCATCGAGGACGGCCGGATCGACAGCTTTGTCGAGGAAAAATATGCTTCCTTCAAGACCGGTATCGGCGCGAAGATCAGGAATAAGGAAACAACGCTGGAGGAACTGGCAGACTATGCCGCTTCACTGAAGGCTCCCGAAATGCCGGCTTCCGGCAGGCAGGAGTACCTGCAGAGCGTGGTCAACCAGGTGCTGTTCTGCTGACCTTATATTTTCAGACTTATCCGCACGGACAGGCTGACCGGACTGACCGGTCAGCCTGCACTTTCCAGATAAAAGGAGGTTCAGATGTACGATATAGGAATAGATCTCGGCACTTCATCAGTAAAGCTGCTGCTGGTATCCGATGAAGGAAAGACCGTCAATACGGTCAGCAGATCCTATCCGCTGGAGTTTCCCCATCCCGGCTGGTCCCAGCAGGACCCGCTGAAATGGTGGGACGCCGTCTGTGACGGTATTCCCGAACTGATAAGGGATATCGACGCCGGGGAAGTGGCCGGGATCGGCACGGCCGGACAGATGCACGGGCTGGTGGCGCTGGACGCGGACGGGAATGTGCTCAGGCCGGCCATTCTCTGGAATGACGGCAGGACGAGCGAGGAAACGGATTATCTCAACAATGAGATCGGGAAGGAATTCCTGCTTTCCCACACCGGAAACATCGCTTTCGCAGGCTTTACCGCGCCCAAGATCCTGTGGATGAAGAAGCATGAGCCGGAGCTCTTTGCAAAGATCGACAAGATCATGCTGCCGAAGGACTACATCGATTACAGACTGACGGGAAGGTTCGTTACGGATTACTCCGATGCCGCGGGCATGCTCCTTCTGGATGTGGAGAACAAGTGCTGGAGCGAAGAGATGCTTGAGATCTGCGGCATCAGGCGCAGCCAGATGGCAGAACTGCATGAAAGCTATGATATCATCGGGACGCTCCTTCCGGATGTGGCAGAAAAGCTGGGCCTTTCACCGGACGTAACGGTGGTGGCGGGTGCAGGCGACAATGCCGCCGCCGCAGTCGGAACAGGCTGCCTCAAAGAAGGCCAGTGCAATGTTTCCCTGGGCACGTCGGGAACGATCTTCCTGCCGAGCGAGGGCTTCAGGCACGATCCGACAGGGGCGGTGCACGCCTTCAACCATGCCGCGGGCAACTATCATCTGATGGGCTGCATGCTGTCCGCCGCTTCCTGCCTGAAATGGTGGGTCGAGGAAGTATGTAAATCCGATGATTATAACGGCCTGCAGGAAGAGGCGGCCGGGGACGGCGCCTGCAGCAGGCTGGGCGAAAACCATGTGTATTTCCTGCCTTATCTTATGGGCGAGAGAGCGCCCCACAACGATCCCTTCGCGAGAGGCGCCTTTGTCGGCATGAGCATGGACAGCGGCCGTGCGGATATGACGCTGGCCGTCCTTGAGGGCGTGGCCTTTGCCCTCCGGGATATGCTGGAGTCGGCCAGGTCTCTGGGCATCACCGTTGACCACAGTACGCTCTGCGGCGGCGGCGCGAAATCCGATATCTGGAAGACCATCATCGCCAACGTCCTGAAGGTCCGCCTGGACCTCCCGGACGAGGAACAGGGCCCGGGCCTCGGTGGCGCCATGCTTTCAGCCTATGCCAGGGGCGTCTATGGGAGCCTTGATGAAGCGGCCGCAGCCTACGTCCATATGGGCGGGAAGGTCGAGCCGGATGAGCAGCTGATGGCAAAATACGAAGAAAAGTACAAAGTATTCAGGTCGATATACCCGGTCCTGAAACCGATCTATCCGGGCTGCTGACATGACCGGTATCTCTGAACTGCTGACATGACCGGTGCGGCCGGGATCGCTGATAAAGCTGAATCGTTGATGCAGCAGGTCCTGCCGGATCGCCGATATTACCAATGTGCCGGGACAGATGCTATAGCTGATATATCCAGATGATCAATATCTCCCTTGCGGCTGCCGGATTCTTATATATAAGAATCCGGCAGCTGTTTGTTTATCTGTACTGCGCTGGCCGTTATTACTGTGGATACATATTAATGACCCTTGTTTGTGATGTTTATCGGTATGCGGACCGCATTTCAGCATGAGAAACATGCAGGAATTGCAGTATTTGTATAGATAAGAAGCTGACTGCGAGAAAACTATATATATAAAAAATGGGCTGGCCGGGATCCCGGCAGCATGAAAGTCCGTTTATATACATACAAACTTCCGGATATGCAGGGTTTATCTGTATCCAACCAAAATCTCAGCCTTTGAAAGCCCTATAGAAGGCATGTGGGGAGCCGCGCCATACAGATAAATACAGGAATTCTGGCTATATATCTGCAATTTTACGGAGCAGGATCCGATCATGACGGTTACGGAGAAGAGTTCCTGACATGATGAAAAGAATTACTGTATTTGGCAGCCCGCAGGCATATAATGATAGGAGCCGCTCACAGCACGTGTTCGAATGAGGCGAATGAATGATCAGACCTGTAGTGCGTGATATTTTCTTCCTCGGCCAGAAGTCCGCGGAAGCCACAAAAGAAGACCTTGCTGCCGGCACCGACCTGCAGGATACTCTGCAGGCCAACCGTGACCGCTGCGTCGGCATGGCAGCCAATATGATCGGTGTGAAGAAGCGTATCATCATCGTCAGCGCCGGTCCCGTAAACCTGGTCATGTACAATCCGGTCATCATCCGCCGCGATACGCCCTATGAAGCGGAAGAGGGCTGTCTTTCCCTTGACGGTACAAGGAAAACGACAAGGTATCAGAATATCGGAGTCGAATATCTGGACAGCAGATGGCAGAAGCACCGGCAGAAATATTCCGGCCGGACCGCCCAGATCATCCAGCATGAGACGGATCATCTGGACGGCATACTGATATGACGGAAATGAACGCGGGAAAAGGTCCGGACAGGGATCCGGAAAAGGCTTGTGTTATATACAGGGATACGGCCCCCGGCAGTTTTGTCCGCAGGATCAACCGCTTTACGGCAGTGGTCCTGACAGAAGGACAGGAACAGACCGTCCACGTGAAGAATACGGGCCGCCTCGCGGAGCTCCTTGTACCGGGCGCCAAAGTTACACTGCAGAAGGCGGACACATCACCCGGCAGTGCGGGCGCGCCTGCCCGGAAGACCGCTTATGACCTGATCTCCGTCTATAAGGACGGGTCCGGCTGGGTCAACATTGACAGCCTTGTACCCAACAAACTGGTGAAACAGCACCTTCTTGGCCTGGATTATGACCTGGTCAGGCCGGAGTTCACATACGGGGATTCGCGATTTGATTTCTATATGGAACGCGGAGAGGAAAGGTGCCTGATGGAAGTGAAAGGCTGCACCCTGGCCGCGGATCCTGCCCTTTTCGGGCAGGGAGCAGGGCTGTTTCCCGACGCGCCGACCGAAAGAGGCGTAAAGCACTTGAAAGAGCTGGCGGCCGCTGCCGGGAAAGGATATCATTGCTTTGCAGCGTTTGTTATCCAGATGAACGGCGTTCACAGGGTCCTGCCCAACGACATGACGCAGCCCGCGTTCGGGCAGGCACTTTCCATGGCGGAAAAAGCAGGCGTGGAGATCGTCTTTTACCCCTGCCGCGTGGAAGCGGACAGGATATGCTTCATATGATCAGCAGAGAGGTTCCTGACTTGACAAAAGAAAAGTACGGCAACAGAAAAGAACAAAGAGGACGCGGGTTCACCGGCAGGGCAGCAGTGATACTGATCCTTATGGCCATGGCCGTGGGCCTTATGGCCGGATGCGATGAGGAAAACGCATCGGAAGGCGGTAATACGGGATCCGGCCGCAAAGGCTACGTGAATGCGGTCGAAGAGATCCCTGCAGAAGAGATAGAAGCATATTTTGCGTCCAAAGCGGAAGAAGCAGCCCGGCAGCAGGCAGCGGAAGAAGCCGCGGCCGCAGCAGCGCTGGCGGAGCAGGAGGCCGCTGAAGCAGCGGAAGAGGAAGCGGCGGAAGAGGATCCGGACCTGCCGCCCGCCGAAGGAATGGTACGCAGTGCCTTTACGAACGAATGGATACCGGAAGAAGTCTCCTGGCAGCGACCCCTGGCCGTCATGTATCCGATCAACCAGCAGGCACAGCCGCAGTACGGCCTGAACAGGATCTCTGTTTTCTATGAGATCATGGAAGAAGGCGATATGAGCCGCCAGATGGGTATCCTCGAAGACTGGAAGGGGCTGGACCGGATCGGCAACATCCGCAGTATAAGGGACTATTTCGTTTACGCCGCTCTCGAATATGATCCTGTCATCATCCATTTCGGCGGGCCCGTGCTGTATGTGAAGGATATCCTGGTCCGTGCTGACGTGGACAATCTCAACGGCGTCGGCGGAGAGATGGGCGGCGACTACGGCGCATATTACCGCATTCCGGCCGGTTCGAGATCCGAGCATACGGCCTATACGGACTCGTCCCATGTGGAAGCGGCTATCAGCAGGGCGGGCTTCCAGCAGATCCACCGCAACCAGTACTATTACGGAAAAGAGCATTTCCAGTTCGCGTCCAAAAAAGAACCGAATACCCTTGAGCAGTACAGCGGGGCTGTCACGGCCACGGAAGTGGATATGACAGGCTCGTTCCCGGTCACCAAATCCGCGCTTTCCTATAATGAGAGCGATCAGAAGTATTACAAGCGGCTCTACGGCAATCCCCAGAATGACGGTGCCGCCGGCACCCAGCTGGCTTTTGACAATATCCTGATCCAGAAGGCTTATTCCGCCAAACGGGACGACCACGGCTATCTGACGTTCCAGATGCAGGATTCCGGCAGGCAGGGGTATTTTATCACCAGGGGAAGGATGATCCGCGTTACCTGGAGAAAAGACGGGGACTACCAGCCGACAAGGTTCTTTGACGAGAACGGCAACGAGATCAAGGTCAACACAGGCAGGACAATGATCTTCGTCATCCGGGACGGGCAGGACAGTTTTACCGTGAACGGGGCGGCTTACCGGTAGGATTGATTTTACAGGTATTATCTGGTATATTGACGGGCAGGATCAAAGAAAGGAGGTCATCATTGATGAGTGTTAAGAGAACAGCAGGCGTAAATGAATATTGTGTGATGACCCCGGTTTGCATGTTTTGATCCCGTAAAGACAGACAGATGATCTTCAGGCCGTGGCATTTTTGTCACGGCCTTTTTATATCGTATGGACAAGACCGTGGCTTCTTCCTGCCGCGGTTTTTTATTTTGCGGGACAGAGCAGATTCTCCGGGGCTTCAGGCACACAGATGCAAACAGGAGATAACAGAATGGATCAACAGCATAAGCAGAATAAACAGAATAAACAGGATAAACAGTATATACAGGATCAGAAACAGGAAATGCGCGGGAGGGTGACAGAGGTCAGGAGGAACCGATATGTCATAGACTTCGAGGACCGGAGCATCCCTGCCGGGCTTAAGGGAAGTTTCTACGGGCAGCCGGCGGAGGACCTGCCCATAGTCGGGGATTATGTTTCGTTTTTGTATAATCCCGCGGGCGATTCGGTCATTCGGTCTGTATATGAAAGGAAGAGCCTTCTTAAACGTCCCGACCAGGCAAAGACCGGGGTGATGCAGTATATGGCCGCCAACGCGGACTACTGCTTCATCATTACAGCCCTGAACGAAGATTACAGTTATAACAGGATCGCCCGGTACGCGAGCATCGCGCTGCAGGGCGGGGTGACGCCGGTCGCCGTCCTGACCAAAGCTGACCTTTGCGAAGATGCCGGGAAGTATGTGCGCGAGGTCAAGACCATATCGGACCGGCTCCGGGTGCATGCCGTTTCCGCCCTGTACGGAACAGGTATGGGAGAACTGGAGGAGTATTTTGCGCCGGGAAAGACGATCTGCCTTATCGGTTCTTCCGGATCCGGCAAATCCACCCTCGTCAATGCTGTCGCAGGAGAAGAGATCATGCGGACCGGCGAAGTCAGGGCCTCTGATTCCACGGGCCGGCATACGACGACCCACCGGCAGCTGGTCAGGCTCAAAAACGGTGTTTCAGTCATAGACATGCCAGGGATGCGGGAGATCGGCATGGCAGAGACCGAAGAAGGGATCAGTGATACTTTTGCGGATATAGCCGAACTGGAAAGCCGCTGCAGGTTCAGGAACTGCCGGCATGACACGGAGCCCGGCTGCGCGGTCAAAGCAGCCCTTGCAGGCGGGGAACTGTCCATGCAGAGATGGATGCTGTACCGTGCCCTCGGCACGGAGAACACGGATAACCGCGCCGGGAAGAAAAAGATCTCGGTACTGGCAAAGGAGTATAAGAAACTGTCGAAAAAAAGGTGAGTGTTTATAAATATGCCGAGATTATTTTTCGAAGACCACGCTTCCGGCCTCGGTGGGATGGTCGATATAGACCTCTTCCTGCGCGCTGCTTTTATGGCGGAGAATACTCCGGACGAGCATGATGTCGCCGCCGGCGGAAACTGTCATAAGGATGCCGAGGATCAGCATGAACAGGGAGCCGGAGACGATCCCGATGATCATGGGGATGATACCCCGAATGACCAAAGGCATCAGGGCACCGAAAATATAAGGCTTTTTGGAGAGAGGGGCTTTGCAGGTACAATAGGGAGTCAGAGACTCTTTCATAAAGCCGAATTCGATATCCTTAAAATGATGCTCCGAAAAAAAGGACCAGCTGATGCCGTGGATCAGCTCGTGGACAACGACAAGGATAAGGAAAACGACAAAGAGCAGGGTAAAACCGGAGCGTGTTCCGAAGCTGACAGCGCCTTCCCTGTTGACCAGGAAGAAAAGGATAAGGCCGGCTGCGGCGATGGGGATGGCGAGTATTATGGAAAAAACATTGGCGGAAGTGATGCTGATCGTCAGGTCAGTCCGGGTATACCCCTGCGCTTCCATATCTTTGAAAATCTCTTCAAAATGCTCCAGCCTGGCCTGTTCCACCGCGGTAAGCTTTCTTTCTTTTTTCTGACTGCCGCGATTTCCCATATCTGCCTCCTGTGCGAAAGAAACGTATTGGTCTGTATATCGTCATGAATATGGTATACACATTCCGGAGGCAGGAATCAAGCGCTTTTCCAAATCCTGCGGGTCCTGGCTGCAGGGACGGCGCTTTGCAGTACGGATGCACCTGCATTACAATAAATGAAAGGACTTCCGGGTGTACGGAAGGCCGGTTCGGGAGGATGACGATGTATTCGTTTTACGGCTGGGAAACAGCGGATATCAGGGATAGAAACGGACTGACGCCGCGGGATTATTATGATCTGCTTAAAGGCATATGGGCGGCCGATACCTGCGCCCCCAGGATGCGTCCCGACTGGACGCCGCAGAACAGGACGCTGGGACAGTGTTCTGTTACGGCTTTCCTCATGCAGGATATCTATGGCGGAAAGGTCTTCGGCGTCCCGCTGGATGATGGAAATTTCCACTGTTTCAACGCCGCAGGCGGATGCGTGTTCGACCTGACCAGCGAGCAGTTCGGAGACGAAAAGCTGGATTATTCGGATTGTCCCGAACAGGACCGGAACGTCCATTTCGCAAAAGAGGAAAAGCGGCAAAGGTATGAGCTTTTGAAAGAACGCCTGCTGAAGGCGAGGAAGGGAGCATAAGATGGGTATCCGAAGACCGATCGTTTCGGAGATCGCTTACAGGACCTGGTGTATCGATGAATTCGGCATGGACGCGATGTTCCTGTTGGAAGGGAATGACAAAGCGCTGCTGATCGATACGGGAACGGGACTTTTCAATGTACCGGAACTGGTCAGGGAACTGACCGACAAGCCGCTCGTGGTCGCCCTTACCCACGGGCATGTTGACCACGCGGGCGGCATGGACCAGTTCGATGAAGTCTTCCTTCATCCGGATGATTTCGGCCCGGCCCGTGGCCTCACCCCGGAACGGAGGGCGTCATATGCCCGGCGGATGCTGGATATTTCAGAGGGTATCTACGATATTTCCGCGGACGACCTGGTCATACCGGCAGGAAAAGCCGCGATGAAGCCGTTGAAGGAAGGAGTCTGCATACGCCTCGGCGGCCGCGATGTGGCGGTCTATGAGACGCCCGGCCATACGGAAGGCAGCCTTGGCTTTGTGGATCCGGCGGAGCGGATCCTGTTCAGCGGGGATGCATGCAATGTGAACACCCTGCTGACATTGCCGGGACAGAAGCATTCAGAGAAAACGACCGTGTCTTCCCTGCTCCGGACAGCACAGAAACTGGAAGGGCTGCATCCTTACTATGACAGGAATTATAACGGGCATGTCGGTTACGCCTGTTTCAAAAGCTGCCTTCCGATGCCCGATTCCATCAACCGCGACTGCATCGAACTCTGCACGCGCCTTCTGGACGGAAGCATACAGGGAGAGAAAGTAGAGGATGCCCTTTCCGGGGAATCCCTTGCAGCCACATATAATACCTGCCGGATCGTTTATGCGCCGGACCAGGTGAGGTGACCGGCATGGCGGAATTATCCCGGAAACGGGGGAAAGGACGCGGAATGAATCTTAAACACTTACTGCTGCCGTCCGGCCTTTGCCTTGTGCTGTTCCTGGCCGGCTGCGCCGCCGTTCCGGCGGGAGACCAGACAGATGCCATTGAAATGTCGGCAGACCAGGTCGGTGTCAGTGAAATGGCAGAAGAGAAGGCTGACCAGGCTGCGGATATGAGCGGACCGGATGAGAGCACGGTTTCTGCGGGAGAGCCGGCTGTCCTGTATTTCTCTTCTTTTGCCGGCGGCGGCCATGTCTATTCGGCCGTGATCGGCGATCCGGATATCCTGGCCTGCGAAAGCGACGTGGATTACGGATCGGCTGCAAAAAACGCGGAGAGCGGCGCCAGACATAACGATACTTTTGTTTTTACCGGGCTGCGTCCGGGAGAGACCACTGTTGCGATCTACGGTGAGTCCCCGATCATGGATGACGACAATTACATGTACAGGGCCATTGTGGACGAAGGTTTGAACGTGACGCTGGAAAGCCTGCGGAATATATCGGATTTCTACCTGTACCGGAGCGGGGATGATGATTATACGACCTGCAAGATCTCGCTGACTTCGGAAGGATATGTCCTGTCGGTAAATGATGAACCGGAGCAGGGGATAGGAGAGGAGACGGCACAGGAGCTTCTCCGGGTGATCGAAGAATGTGATATGGACCGGTGGGACGGCTTTGATGAGGAAAAGAACGCGCTTTCGCGAGAGGAATCCTTCTGGCTGGTCATAAGGTACACAGACGGTGTAAAGATCGAGGCGCGCGGGGACAGCGCCGTTCCGGAACACTTTCAGGAAGCCGCTGACCGCATACACGATATACTGGAGCGCGCGGCCGCCGAGTGACAGATCTTTCGGCCGGTATTCTTAAGATATGTTATAAATTCAAAAAAGGTGTTAAGATAGTCTCAACAGCATTATATTGAGCTTGAAAAAGAGGAGGCTTAAGGGGCAATGCATATTCCAAAATCTATTACAGAAACATATGAACTGAAAAACGGGGTGAAGATCCCCTGTTTTGGCTATGGCACATATATGTTCCGTGTGGATCATGAAACGAGCGTGGACCGGATCCGCCATGCGGCGCAGATCGGCTACCGCCTGTTCGATACGGCCAGCTTTTATATGAACGAGCAGGGACTTGGCGAAGCGCTGCGGACCTGCGGCGTGCCGAGGGAAGAGCTGTTTGTTTCAAGCAAGATCTGGAACATGGAGCAGGGGTATGATTCAACGATCGCGTCGTTCAACGAAACGCTGGAAGACATGCAGTTCGACTATCTGGATATGTACCTGATCCACTGGCCGATCGCCTACGGACATGATGATGACTGGCAGTTCATGGTAAAGGAGACCTGGCGTGCCATGACTGACCTGTACAAACAGGGTAAGATCCGCGTCCTCGGTGTCAGCAACTTCCTTCAGCACCATCTGGCCGTGCTGGATGGCGAGGAAGTGCCGGTATGCGTGGACGAGCTGGAGAGGAACCTCGGATATCCGCAGGATGAGATCCATGACTTCTGCCATGAGAACGGTATCGTAACGATCAGTTATTCACCGCTGCGCGGCATTAACAAGGAATGGCCGCTGATCGCGTCCCTGAGTGAAAAGTACGGCAAGAACGCCGCACAGATCGTTCTGCGCTGGAATGTGCAGCAGGGTTCCATTCCGATCCCGAGATCTTATACATACGAACACATGCAGAGCAATATGGAAGTCTTTGACTTCGAGCTGACCGATGAGGAAATGGCGGCGATCTCCGCCCTTGTGGATGTCCCCGGGCCGGATGAAAGACCGCGCCAGCATCCGGACGTTGACCGTATCAATATGGACAGACATTTTAAGACCAAGATCTGATCCCGCAGCTGCTGTTTTTCAGTTTACGATCTGTATATTGATCCGGCTGCCTTTGTCATAAAGGCAGCTGGATTTTTTGAGGACATAAGGAGTTCCTTCTTGAACAGAAAAAAGATCTTTGCCGGATGGCTCCGGATCGCAGCCGGCCTGGCCGTCTTTTCGTTCGGAGTCCATCTGACGATCTACGCGAATATCGGGCTCGCACCCTGGGACTGCCTCGGGATGGGGATCGCGAAGCATACACCATTGAATTACGGACTCGCGATGACACTGGTCTCGATCCTTGTAGTAATGATCGACCTGCTTCTTCGGGAACGGATCGGGTACGGCACGATCATTGACGCGCTGCTTACCGGAAACCTGGTGCAGATGTACAATACCCTCAACCGGCTGCCTGAGAACCATAATATGTGGATCGGCATAATCATTATGCTCGTCGGATTCGTCTTTATGGCGCTCGGAATGTGGATCTATATGAAGGCGGCGCAGTGCTGCGGTCCGAGGGATTCGCTTCTGGTAGGGCTCGGCAAGCGGATGCCGAAGATCCCGATCGGCTTTGTGGAGATCATGCTGTGGGCGGTCGTACTGCTTATCGGCTGGCGGCTCGGCGGACCCGTAGGGATCGGGACGCTGATCAGTACATTCGGGGCCGGTGCCGTCATGCAGTTCGTCTATACGCTCATCCGCTTTGAGCCGCGCCTGATCCGCCACCGCGACGTGATGGAGATCACGAAGGAACTGATCGGATAAACAGGATCCATAAAAGGGTTCATAAAAGGGTTTATAAACAGGGCGGTAAACGGTCCTGATCGACGGACCGGCAGAGAGGACCGCTTAACCGGACGGAGGACATTAATGAAACAGGAAGACCTGATCAACGAGATCATGGACATGGACGAGAAGAAGCGCCGGCGGCAGAGACCGAAAGGGAACGGGTCGCTTGCGGAAGCGCTGACTGTCATCATCCTGATCATCGTCCTGATCATCCTGTTCTTCTGATAATCAGATGATGCTTTGGCCTTTAGCAGGCTTTTGATCAAAAGCGAGATACTCCCGGCAGGTGTGCCGGGAGTATCTTTTTTGTCAGTATAAAGAGCAATTGCGCGGTCAGCTGGCTGTGCGATAGCCGGGCGATCAGCAATGCTTTCGGCAGAGTTATCAGTTAAGTGATCAGCATCGCCTTCAGCTCAGGTATTTCTCAAAGAATTCAAATGTCTTTTCCCAGGAATCCACGGCCTGTGCCTGGCGGTAGCGGTCAGTCTGCGAACTCCAGAACGCATGGCCGGCACCGTCATAGCGGTGGAACTCGTGCTCCTTGCCAAGGGATGTCAGTACTTCATCGAGCTTGTCTACGGCGGCTGGCGTGGGATTTCTGTCGTCATTTCCGAATATGCCCAGGACCGGGCAGGAGAGATCGGCTGCAAGATCGATGGGTGCGACCGGCCGCCCGGGAGTCAGCTGCGAAGGATCGTCGACTACGACACCGCCGCCCCAGCAGTCCACGCAGGCATCAAAGCCCTCTATCGTGCAGGCGGCCAGAAAAGCGTGCCTTCCGCCGGAGCACATGCCGATCACGCCGACCTTGCCGCTGCTTGTAGGCTGACTGCGCAGGAAATCAAGGGAACCCTTCACGTCGCCCATGACACTGGCATCCGATACGATGCCGGCTGCCCGCATGTCCGCGGATACTTTTTCCGGATGGCCGGTCCCGAAACGCTGGTAAATATCGGGACAGATGACAGCGTAGCCGTGCTGTGTATATCTGCGCGCCACTTCCCTGCAGAATTCGTCCCATCCGGGCATATGCGGGATCAGGACCAGGCCCGGGACCCCTGTCTTATGCAGAGGACGAGAGTAATAAGCATGGATCGGATCACCGTTATCGCCCGCAACCGTGACCGTTTCAGCCAGCATGCCTTCGTAAGCGCCGGTATCGATATTGTTCCAGTACATGATCATAGCCCCCTTTCATATTCAGTTAAAGAAGTTCTGATTAGCAGGTGCGTTAAGCTGTTATGGATATTTTACCAGAAGCAGGGGAGAGAGGTAGAAGATCTTAAGGGAAGGAATGCAGCAGATGTGTTGTTTTGGCCTTGCATCGGAGTGGATTCAGCATCTTATTGTGTTGAATATATTCCCACTGGGGTGGGTTTAACGAATAGTTGAGGGAGCAGTTCAGATACATCTGCTTGTTTATGCAGGTTGTATCCGCTTTCTGATAGCACCTTCAGGCATGACAGGAGATAGATTCCTATGAATATACTGACAATTTACACGTTCGCTTGAAACAGACTGTCAATAGATAAAATTGTGTTTGAAAGCGCGATCCTTCAACATTCAACTATTCGCGAAAGCAGAAACAAAAGCAGATACAATGGCTGGAAAATAGCAAATGTATCCGCTTTGCAGTGGAGGAGCAGTATAAAACAGAGAAAGAGCAGTGGAAGAACAGAGATAGTGCAGTGCAGGAGCGCTGCAAGAGCAGTATAGAAACGGAGAAAGAGCAGTTGAAGGGCAGCGGCAGAACATAGAAAGAGCAGAGAAAGAGCTATGCAAGTCCGGCAGGGTCCATCTGTCAGGACCAGTACACTTGAACTCCAAAAACACATGATGCAGAATGAAAGCAGTGGGTTTCCCGGACAGGGACCTGGCAGCAGACCGTTTGATCGTATGTACAATGGGGGGAAAACAACATGAAGAAAAGGATGATGATCTGCGCACTTATGGCTTTTGTACTCAGCCTTTCAATGAGCCTTGGCGTAATGGCTGAAACAGGGACCGCACCGGCCGGCGCAGCCGGACAGGAAGCGGAAGAGAAGGAAGAGAAGGAAGACGGCGCAGCCGCGCAGGAAACGAAGGAAGCAGAAGAGGAAGAAGCTGAAACCAAAGGTGCTACTGCCGCAGAAGAAGCAAGGATCGAGGGCGACGGATTCGATACCGAAACAGAGGCGGCGGAGGCCTATATCCGTGGCCTTACGGAATGGGATCTGCAGCAGGTGCTTTCCGCCTGCGCGGTAGAGAGTTATGTGGACAGTTACAGAATGGATAAACAGATTGAACGGATCGGCGCCATGCAGACGCCTGTCAGTTCAGGCTATATGCCGCTGCACAATGATTTTACCCGTACAATGAATATTGAGAACCGGAGAAGTACACTGGTACAGCTCATGAAGCGCCAGTACCTGAACCTGATCGGTTCGCCGGTCGTTTCCGAGATGTCCGACAGGATGATGATCACCCTGAAGGACTTTGATTCCGTTGAGGATATGATGGAGCAGGTCTATCCTGCCACAGAGGTCCCTGAGGTGAGTTTTACAGGAATGTTCCTGCCGCCGGCCCTTCTGACGGACCGTTTCTATACTTCGCAGAACCAGTACGGCATGGCCTTGAACGCGTATATTGACGGCGCGCAGCAGCTGAGTTCGGTCGCTGCCCTGATCGATGTTGGCGGCGAGTATTATCTGCTGACTCTGGGGACAGAGCGTTACGGGGATAAGTGGTATGTCACAAGCATGAATGTACTGAGCATCCTTCTCGTGCTGGATGGCTACACCGGCGGTATCTGTTCCGTTTCCGACGTGACGGGGCTGACAAGAGAACAGACAGACGCCATGTATGAGCAGATGTTTTCCGACGGCAGGGCAATGGAACTGACGCAGGCGGTATCCGAGGCCATCGGCAGTATCGATACCGGTGCGATCTTTGCTCTTCCGGAAGAAGAGATGAAGGGCGCTTATGAGGAAGCTTATATGGAAGCGATCGGCAGCAGCATTTCTGAAGAAGACAGGCAGTATATCGAAAGCCTGACCAAAGCACTGGGCTTCTGATCATGGAACTAGCAGAGCTCACCGCCTACGCCAGGGAAAAATACAATATAGAAGAAGAGCATAAGTGGGCGGATTTCCCGGGCTTTTCCGTGCTGACGCATCCCCGTACGGGGAAATGGGTCGCACTTTTGATGCGGCAGTGGGATACGGATTCCGGGACACAGATCGAGCGCTGCGATATTAAGTGCGGGAGGCAGAGCCTTTCGGAATTTGAAAAGCCGTACCTGACCGTGCCTATCCGGATGCAGGGACAGAAATGGATCGATGCGGCTTTTGACAGGCGGACGGAGCCCGAAGTGATTTTCGCGCTGTTCGACAGGGCGGTCGCGGCGGAAGACGATCCGGGTTATGCCCGCGGGGCGACGATCATTTTAAGATCCCGATATGATACTGAGGCAGGCTCTGCGCGGAATGATACCGGAGCAGGCTCCGCGCGGAATGATACCGGAGCAGGCTCCGGCCGGGATAATACCGGAGCGGGCGATGCCGGGACGGCATACGCCGGAGAAGCGCCGCGCACTTATGAGGACACGCCGCTTCCGTTTGCCGGCAGTAAATACCGGCCGGCAAGGGAGGAGTATCCGGAGAAGCTGCGCAGGATGCGGAGCCTGTTCCATTACGGATGGGAGTCCAGGAGCGAGAAGGCGAAGCATTTCTACCTGCAGGGGAAATTCATGGAAGACTATGAGGACGACGCCCCGCTTCCGGAGTATTTTATCTGTTATTATCCGACTTACCAGGATCTGACGACGAAGCAGCTGCGCGGGTATTTTACCTGGCGCACCCTTGTCCGGCGCGGGGAATTCGAACCGGTCACGACGTCGGCGGCCTATATTTATGTTTATGAGCTCCTGAACGGGATCGGTGCGTCAACGCCGGAAGAGAGCCTGCAGAAGCTGAAGGAATTTGAAGAAGGTTTCCTGGATGCCGATAAAGACGCGCCGCCGGGCCGTATGAAGGACCTTACGGCCATGCGCCGCAACCTGCACAGATGGATGCTGGAGTTTGCCGTTGTCCGGGGGCTGGATCCGGAGACGGTGCGCCGGTACGCGGATGCGGAACTTGTGGCTAAAGACGCGGCCTTATCGGTCCTGCGGGAACCGGACAGGTACACGGATGATGAGGTATTCGATGCCCTGTGCCGGTTCGGCGGGAAAAAGACGGCGCAGACGCCGGTCCTGACGAATGATCCGGAAAAGGGAAAGCGCCTTTTTGCGGAAGCCTGGCGGGCGGCCGCGGCCGGATACCGTCAGCCCAAAGGGGATGGAAACCCGGAAGATGAAGGAAAAGATCTTTTTACCCTGTGCTTCGGGACACGGAAAAAGCGTCAGTGGTTCCCCCTGGCCAACGCCGTTTACCATGAGAGCAGCCGGCACAGGGACGTGGACCTTCTGCTGGATGAAAGCAGAAGCTACCATTGCAGGAACGGGGTATGGCGGACCGAAGGATACGAAGACCTGTTCTTTGACAGGAACAGGTTCCAGGGCTTTTGGCATGAAACGGACATGAAGCTGCGCCGGTACCTGAAAACGGGCCGCTATCTGAAGGAAAGACCGGAGGACGCATGGGCCGCACCGTTCATCGACGCAGTGATCGAAGCGGATAAAAAGGCGGTCATTGAAGCCTCCAGGCCGAAGATCACGATCGACCTGGAAGGGCTGGAGCAGATCCGCAGGGATGCTTCCAAAACAAGGGACAGCCTCCTGACGGACGAAGAACGGCTGGAAGCCCTGGAGTATTCACTGGAATATCCAACGGAAAATTCAATGGATTATTCAACGGAATACGCGGCGGAGTATACGGAAGAAGATACTGCGGAATTTTCAGCGGAAGAGTTTGCAGAAACTGCGGAGCTGCCGGCAGAGCTGTCGTCGGAGCTGCAGCCGGATATATCGCCGGATATACCGCTGGATGCCGTACAGATCAGGATCCTGCAGCTTCTGCTTCTGGATGAGCCGGAAGCGGTGAAGGCGCTGGTCAGGGAAAACCATCTGATGCCGGCCCTGGCAACTGACCTGATCAACGAAGCGTTGTATGATGAGATAGGCGATATCGTACTTACCTGCGAGGATGACAGGCTGTCCCTCGTGGAGGATTACAAAGAAGACATCGCACGGATGGTGGAAGGGATATAAAGAGGAACGGAGTCAATGGCGGAGAACACAAAGGTACCGAGACGGATCTCGCAGACGGTGCTGAATTCATTAAAGGGCGGCGTGGTGCCGCGCATAGGGCTGCCCTATATCACGGTCGGGAGGAAGAACGAGATCGAAGCGCTGCTGCATGACGTGGATATCATTTCCGAAGGCGGCGCGTCCTTCCGTTTCATCGTGGGGCGGTACGGCAGCGGTAAAAGCTTCCTTCTGCAGACGATCCGGAATTATGTGATGGACCGGGGATTTATCGTCGCGGACGCGGACCTCTCGCCGGAGAGGCGGCTGCAGGGGACCCGCGGGCAGGGCCTGGCGACATACCGGGAGCTGATCTCCAACCTTTCTACTAAAACAAAGCCGGAAGGAGGCGCGCTGACGCTGGTGCTGGACCGCTGGATCAGCGCCGTGCAGAGTGAAGCCGTGCAGGAAACGGGCCTTCTGCCGGGAGATCCGGCACTCACGCAGGCGACGGACAAAAAGATCTATGCGGTGACCTCGTCCGTCAGCGAACTGGTGCACGGGTTTGAGTTCGCGAGGCTCCTGTCCGCGTATTACCGGGCTTATGCAGACGGCGATGATGAGATGAAGGCGAAGGTCGTGCGGTGGTTCCGCGGCGAATATTCCCTCAAAAGCGAGGCAAAGGAAGCCCTCGGCATCAATATGATCATCACGGACGACGACTGGTATGATTACCTGAAGATCTTCGCGTCCTTTTTCCGCATGGCGGGCTATGCCGGCATGATGATCATGATCGACGAGCTGGTCAATATCTACAAGATCCCGAATTCGATCACGCGTCAGTATAACTACGAAAAGATGCTGACCATGTATAACGATACCCTGCAGGGAAAGGCGAAATACCTGGGTATCATCATGGGGGCTACGCCCCAGGCGCTGGAAGACAAGCGCCGCGGGATCTACAGTTATGAAGCATTGCGGTCGAGGCTGGCGGAGGGGCGGTTCTCCCGGCCCGGCGCAAGGGACCTTCTGGCCCCGGTCATCCGCCTGGAGCCTCTGACGGCGGAGGAAATGCTGGTGCTCTGCGAAAAGCTGGCTGACATGCATGCCGGGCTGTACGGGTACGAGCGCCGGATCAGTACGGAAGACCTTGTGGATTTCATTAAGATAGAGTACGGCAGGATCGGCGCGGACCAGAATATCACGCCCCGCGAAGTGATCCGCGATTTCATCGAGCTCATGGACCTGCTTTACCAGGATCCCGGCATGAGCATCAGTGACCTGCTGGAATCTGACGGTTTTACCTATGCGGTATCGGAGGCTGTTTCGGATGAAACGGAGGCAGGTTTCGCGGAGTTTACCATATGAGCAATGCTATGGATAATACTATGGGCAATGCCCATAGCATGGACGTATTCGGGCGCTACGCGCCTTTCATACAGGAGTATATATACCGCTCCGGATGGCAGAGCCTGAGGGCGGTGCAGAACGCCGCGGGCGACGCGATCTTCGGAACAGATGAGAACGTCCTTCTGACGGCGTCCACGGCGTCCGGCAAGACGGAAGCGGCCTTTTTCCCCATTCTGACCCTTCTGGACGAAGAGCCGTCGCGGACAGTGGGCGTTTTGTACATCGCGCCGTTAAAGGCATTGATCAACGACCAGTTCGGACGGCTGAACGAGCTGTGCGAGGAGGAGGGCATACCGGTCTTCCGCTGGCACGGCGACGTGGCCCAGTCGGCCAAGCGGAAACTGATGAAAAAGCCGGCCGGCATCCTGCAGATCACGCCGGAGTCGCTGGAATCCCTGATGATCAACAGGCATATGGAGATCCCGTCACTGTTCGGCGACCTGCGCTTTATCGTGATCGATGAGATCCATTCCCTTCTCAGGGCGGACAGGGGACTGCAGACTTTCTGCCTGATCGAGCGGCTCTGCAAACTGGCAGGGTGCGATCCGCGCCGCGTCGGACTTTCGGCCACCATCGGCGATCCGGAAGCTGCGGGAGAATTTCTCTCGGCGGGCAGCGGCCGGGGCTGTGTGATCCCCAGGTTCGACGGCGGCAAAGAAGTCTGGCGCCTTTCCATGGAGCATTTCTACAATACGCCGCCGCAGGCGGACGAAGGGAAAATACCGGCGGATACGGCTGCTGCAGCTGCTCCGGATCCGGAGGATCCTTTTGCGCAGCAGGATCCGGACCTCCCTGTCACGGAACCGCCCACCGATACCGCGCCGAAGGAAGCGGATCCCGGGATCGGATATATCTTTGAACATACAAGGGGCAAAAAGTGCCTTGTCTTCACGAACTCCAGGGAAGAGTGCGAAGCGGTCTGCCAGACGCTGCGGCAGTACTGCGAAGCGGCCCATGAGCCCGACCGTTTCCTGATCCACCACGGGAACCTTTCGGCGTCATACCGGGAGAGCGCGGAAGAGGACATGAAGGATGAAGATTCGCTGATGTCGGTGTGCGCCACGGCCACGCTGGAACTGGGCATCGATATCGGCCGCCTGGAGCGAGCCTTCCAGATCGACGCGCCGTTCACGGTCTCCGGCTTTCTGCAGAGGATGGGCCGTACCGGCCGCCGGGGCGATCCGTCCGAGATGTGGTTCGTTATGCGGGAGGATCACCAGGAAGCGCGGGCCATGCTGCCGGACTCGATCCCGTGGTACCTGATCCAGGGCATCGCGCTGGTACAGCTGTATGTGGAAGAGCGCTTTGTGGAACCGCCGCGTACGGACCGGCTGCCCTACAGCCTCCTGTACCACCAGACCATGAGCACGCTCGCTTCCTGCGGGGAGATGACGCCGGGCGAGCTGGCTTCCCGTGTCCTGACGCTCAGCTGTTTCCGACGGATCACCCAGGACGATTACCGGATACTTCTGCGGCACCTTATCGGGACAGACCATATAGCCCGCACCGAGAACGGCGGCCTTATCGTAGGGCTGACCGGGGAACGGGTCGTAAATAATTACAAGTTCTACGCTGTATTCCAGGAGAACATCGAATATACCGTCCGCGCCGGCTCCGAGCAGCTGGGGACGATCGTCAAACCGCCGCCGGCGGGCGACAAGATCGCCATCGCGGGCCGGGTCTGGGTCGTGGAGGAAGTGGACCATAAACGGAGAGATGTCTACTGCTCTTTGGTCAAGGGAAATATACCCGCCTACTTCGGCGACGTGGCAGGGGACATCCATACCCGTATCCTGGAGCGCATGTACGGCGTCCTCAGCGAGGAAAAACAGTATCCTTACCTGATGCCCCATGCCGTCAGCCGCCTTGCGGATGCCAGGGAGACCTTCCGCCAGTCCCTGATGCCGGAAAAGCCCCTTATCCATCTGGGCGGGAAAATGTGGGCGCTGTTCCCCTGGGTGGGAAGCTACGCTTTCCTTGCCATGGAGCGCTTCCTGAAGATCCGCTGCGGAAAAAGACTCGGGCTGAAGGGTTTCAATTCCTCCCGTCCATACTATATGCAGTTCACCATGCAGACGGACGAAGCGGAGTTCTACGAGATAGTCTGCGAAGAAGCGGCACAGGAGTTCGACCCGCTTACGCTGGTCTATCCGAATGAAGTGCCTGTATTTGAAAAATACGATGAATTCGTGCCGGAAGAGCTGATCAGGAAAGGCTTTGCCTACGGTGTCCTGGACATAGCCGGCATGAAGGAGCGGGTCAGGGCCTGGGAGAAATATACCGCTGCCGGATAACGCAGGGCTGAGCGGAAAGCATGCTCTACACGGTAAGCATGCTCTACATGGTAAGCATGCTCACTGCGTGGAGCATGCTTTCCTGCAGGATGGCTTCCGGATCAGCGCCGTCTATGTCCAGTCCGACGGCCTGTATGAGCCGGATGTCCTGAATACCGTAGAAGTTCTGTGCCAGGGATTTGATATATCCGTACCCGTATTCTTCAGGGACAAAGGTCCCGCCTGCAGTCATCACGTAGTACAGCGAAGCGGCCCTGCACAGGCTTTGCGGATAACCTTCCGGTGTGTATTTAAATGTGATGCCGGTCACATTGATCAGTTCAAAGTACCGCTTCAGGGAAGCAGGGAAAGAAAGATCCCAGTACGGCGCGGCGATCACGATGCAGTCCGCCGCCGCAAACTGCCTCGCAGGTGAAAAGAGCGGGTCATCATAAGCTCCCGCGGCAAGAAGGGCATCCCTTCGCTGAAGGAAGGCCTCGTCGATCTCAGGGTACGGGATCTCAGAAGTGCGGACCTCCTCGATCCGGATCTGTTCATTCCGGTCTTCTGCCTGTTCTTTCAGCTTTGAAAGCAGGCAGTCCGCAAGTCGTTTCGTCCTGGATCCGCTGCGCACGCATGAATTGATAAAAAGAATATTGGTCATGGTTTTGGTCCTATGGGTCCTTTCAAATAATGATTTCAAATGATTCGGGCTCATGCCATGAATACTTGGTCAATGATCCTGTGCGGTACCCTGTCCCGGTTGAAGCCTTTGGAGTGGTACGCCAGGATCATTATAGCATGCAGAGGGTGAAACTGAGCCGGCGTGCAGCAGGAATCGGGCTGTGAGTATCCATGGAGGGAAGAAATATAGCATTTGGCCAGGTCCGAGGCCAGTTTTTACGTGGTTTTAACGAATAGTTGAGAGGGGCAAGCGGATACAATTCGCTATTTATATGGATTGTATCCGCTTGATGAAGGCCCTGCAGATGGTTGAAACCATGAACTGAACAGACAATTTGCGTACAGCATAAGATATTTCTGAAATTGGAGCTAAAAATCTGATAAAAGCAACCTGATACCGTTTCAACTATTCGCGAAAGCAGATTCAATAGCAGACCAAAACCATCAAAAATGGCAAATGTATCCGCTTTCCGGGGAACAGCGGGGCCCAGGACTGCCAGGACCGGGGAACAGCAGGGTCAAAAAAACTCTGCCCGGCAGGCCGTCAGGTCCGCCGGGCAGAGCAGCATCTCATTTATTCTGTACTTATCTTACCTTCCGGGACCGGTCAGCATGGCGGCCGTTTCTGCCATGATGTCCGGGATAGCGATGTTCTGCGGGCAGACTGAAGCACAGGAACCGCAGCTGATGCAGCGGCCGGGATCCAGGGAAGGGTCTTCTTCCGCAGGGTTGTAGCGTATCGTCCAGTCCCCGTTCTTGACGCCGTTGTATGTGGCGATGATCTTCGGGATTTCGAGTTCCATCGGGCAGCCTTCCGTGCAGTAACGGCAGGCTGTGCAGGGGACCAGGTTCATGAGGGAATCGGCGATGCCGTACAGGATGTCCTTCTCCTGTGCGCTGAGCGGCGCCGGCGCTTCGAAGGTCTCAACATTTTCAATGATCTGGTCCATGGTGGACATGCCGGAGAGCACAACGGCGATCTGAGGAATATCCTGCAGCCAGCGAAGGGCCCAGCGCGGTGCGGAATCATCCGGACGAATGGCCGTAAGCTTGGCCATCTGTTCTTCGGGCAGGGCGGCGAGTCTTCCGCCGCGGACGCCTTCCATGACCACGATCTTCAGGCCGTGCTTCGCGATGGCTTCGACTTTGCCTTTGGCGTCCTGCAGCGTCCAGTCCAGATAGTTCAGCTGGATCTGTACGAATTCAAAGATACCTTCGTACGTGGTCAGGAAATCGTCGATCGTCTTCGCGCTGGCAGCATGGGAACTGAAGCCCAGATGACGGATCTTTCCCAGTTCTTTCTGCCTGATAAAGTAATTGATGATATCCAGCTCGGGATCGGTGTAGAGGGGGATCGACTTTTCGCTGACGTTGTGGAGCAGGTAAAAGTCGAAGTAATCCACCTGGCATTTCTTCAGCTGTTCCGCAAATACACCGGCAACTGTGGAATCCGGCATGCCGGAGAGCATACCGTTGAAGCCCAGTACTCCGCCGCCCTTCTTTTCCATCATGTGGCCGGGGAATTTAGTGGCCAGGCAGAAACTGTCACGGGGGTATTTTTTCAGCGCCTCGCCGATGAAGAGCTCTGATTCGCCGCCATGATAGCGGTATGCGGTGTCATAATAGGTGATCCCGTGGCTCATGGCGTAATCAATGATCTCCTGCGCCTTTTCCCGGTCGATCTTTTCACTTTGTTCGTCGAGCTTGGGAAGGCGCATGTTGCCCATGCCAAGGGCGGATACCTTTGTATTTCCTATCTCGCTGTAGTACATATTCTGTTCTCCTTCACTGCCGGGTTATGTTCTGCTTCCGGAAGCGGCGTAAGGATCATACCCTTCTTCTTCCGGTGCGATAAAAAAAGGATGCCGGCTTAAGGCCGGCATCCCGCAGCATCATATTATATCAGTTGAGCATCGCCACCTGTACTTCACCGGGCTTGTTCTGGTAATTGCAGAGCACCAGGAAGTCGACCCATCCTGTCGCGTCGAGCTTAGCGGAGAGGTTATATCCCTTCGGCAGGGCCATCGCGAAGTTGTGGCCGTTGAACGGGAAAGTAACGACAAGCGTTACATCCGGGCGGAGCTTTAAGGCATTGGCTATGTTGACATCATAAGCCAGCGGCTTGGTCGCGGCAACGGAGACTGTGCCGCCCTGAGGCGCGGAAATAATGCCGACGCAGGTGTTATAGATAAAGGCCGGGTCGTGTGTCGCTGTCGCAGGCTGTATGACCGTTGTTGCCCCGGGAACGGAAGAGGACGGTACGACCGTGGAATTGCCGATGACGTTGACAGTGCAGGAGGCTGTATAGCCGCCGTCCTGCGTCCAGGCCGTGATTACGCAGGTGCCGGCATGATAACCGGCTACGGTGCCGTCCTGGTAGACAGACGCTACATAGTCATTGCTGGAACGCCAGACAACGTTCTTATTCGTCGCGTTGGACGGATAAATAGCGGCACCGAGCCTGACATTACTGTTCGCGTTGAGGGTCAGGGCATTCTGTGAAAGGGAGATGCCCCGTACGGGAACGGCCGCGCCGTAAACGTCAACGCCGCAGGTGCCTACGATCTGGCTGTTCTCCTGACTTCTGGCGGCAACGGTCGTATGACCGTAGTTGATGCCGGTCACGACGCCTCTGGAATCAACGGTAGCAATACCGGTATCCCAGGATTCCCATGTGACATTTTTATTGGCGGCATTGGTCGGGGATACGAAGGCCTGCAGCTGGTAAGTCGCGCCCGCGCCGACGGAGATGTTGCCGGGATTGATGGAAATGTTGGATACGGCTGAACTGCTGTGATCGGGACCGACAGTGACTCTGAAAGTGTCATTGTCGATATTCATTCCGGCTATGCGGAGCGTGACCGAGATAGTGGCGGTGCCTTCGTTCATCGCGTAGATCGTAGCGCTGTCGCTGAATTCATTCGCCTGTACGGAAACGATGTCGTCGTTGGATGAGAACCAGTACAGTACATAGGAGTCCGCATTTGTGTGCACAGAGCAGTCGACTCCTCTGCTCTTGCCCCGCTCAAGGCTGATATCATCCCAGGTGATGACGGATCCCCATATGTCATTATCATCATCTGCTTTGGCCTGCATGCCGAAGACCGGCAGGAACAGGGCCAGGCCCAGGGCCATTCCCATGACCAGGGCGAGCGTTTTCAAAACGCGTGAATAAGCTTTTCCTGATTGTCTTTTCAACGCAATTACCTCCGTTTAATGTATAAGGAAATACTGATGTTTTTGCAGTCTGCAAACGCGGTTCATACATGGATGCAGTATACAGAAGCTGTATAATCATTATATCGCAGAGTGCTGTACAGGGGAATAAAAGTATGATACTTATGACAGGTTTTGCCCCGTTTGACGGGGCCGGGATCAATCCGTCCTGCGAAGCGGTGAAGCAGCTTGCAGAAATATCCGTGCCGGATGAGATACAGATCATGGAACTGCCCGTCGTTTTCAAAAAGGCGGCGGACCTCCTGCTGCAGACGGTGCGGGATGTCAGGCCGTCTGCCGTGATCTGCACCGGCCTTGCCGGCGGCAGAAAGGATATAACACCGGAGCTCATAGCAGTGAACTTCAGGAACGCGCGAATACCGGACAACGAAGGAAACCGGCCGCAATGGGAGAAGATCGTTCCCGGAGGGCCGGACGGTATATTTTCACGGCTTCCCGTCAGGGAAATGGTCCAGAGGATGCAGGAAGAGGGTATACGCGCGTCGCTCTCCCAGTCGGCGGGGGCCTATGTCTGCAATGAAGTCATGTACCGCCTGCTGTATGAATACGACGGTCCCGCCGGATTCATACACGTGCCGTCCTGTACGGAACTGGGCGGGGAAATGGAGATCGCGGAGATGGCAAGGGCGCTGTCTGTCTGTATCCGGTCTGTTACAGCTTAAGGAGGCTCAGCGCGATAAGGAGCTGGCCGACGTAGTAGAGCACCGTATTCGTGACACGCAGGCCGAATCTTGTCTGCGGCCCGAAAGTGTTCAGGATCAGGACGACGTCGCTGATCAGGAACAGGAACGTCCCGGCGGCAAAGATCATCGAAAAGGCGGCAGGATGCTCTATGATGTTGAAAAGGGCAGTGACGTTCAGGATCATGATCGCACCGATATAGATGATCCCGAAGATCCGGAACGATTTTTTCGCGGTTATCCGGCCAAACAGCCAGCCGATCAGGACGGCAGTAACAGCAGCGCCGGCGATCACGGCTGTCAGCCGGTGCCGTATAAGGGGAAAGACGGCGGCCAGGTACAGGATATGACCGGACAGAAATACCAGGATCCCGGCCAGGAAGACGGACTGTGCCTTTTCCTTAAAAACGAAACGCAGGTTCAGGAGAATGTCGGCGATCATGCCCAGGATGAGGCCGGCAGTGACAAGCGACGCGGTCTTTCCGCCTGGGCTGCACAAAAGCCCGAGGGTGACGAAAGACAATGAGGCGAGGCCTTTGAAAACAGTCGCGCGGACGTGCTTTTTCTGCTTTTCGTTATACAGGCAGGCCGCCAGGAAGCAAAGACATAACGGTATCAGGATATACATGATCCACCTCCGGTACAACAAGCTGCCATGGCTTAGGTTCAGGCTGTCGGGGCTTCATAGCTTTCCAGCATATCCCAGGCACGGTCGTTGATCGTGCGTCCTTCTTCGGGAAGGGAATCATAGGGGACGAGGAAAGGATGTTTTTTATCGGGATCGCTCCGTTCCGGGGCGTATTCCCAGTTGTTGATCAGATGAAAGCGCACCCAGCGGATGTGCTCGATCCTGCGCAGGATGTCCAGCTGTACGGGATCGTCCTTGAGACTGGTCCAACGGCTGCATGCCCTGTGGATCAGATCGGGTGTCGTTCTCGGAATGGACCGGTCATCCAGCAGGATGCGGACTTTCTGGATAACGTGGTCGGCTTCGGCCATATTGGACCTGCGGTGGAAGTCTTCCATAAACGCGTTGACGTAAGTATTGTGAAGGGCCCGCGCGTTGTTGATCGTGGTCTCGTTGAGCAAAAGGGCAGGTGTATAGAGCCGGTCCCTGAATTCCCAGAAAACGGTGTTGCCCTGCAGGCTGCCGTCCATGGGACCGTCGCACAGGACACAGATCTGGCAGCGGATATTGAAGAGATTGCGGAGCTTTGAAAGTATCCGCAGGTTATCCGCGTCGTTCCCGCACAGGATGATCCTGTCCGCAGTCTTTAACAGGTCCGGATCATCGTTCCAGAGGGCAGAATGCATATATATGCGGTCGCCGCTTTCGTCCGTAAGACGGACACAGTATCTGGGGCTGCCGTCATCGGTCCACTCCTGTGTGAATTTTCCCAGGCACCAGTGCTCTTTGAAATAGTCGTCGTCGGAATTAAAAAGGTGATAGGAGATCTGCTGGCCCGGCTGGTATACATTGATCAGAAGCCCCTGCTCCAGCAGGCCTTCGGCCTCGTCTTTTTCTCCGATGATCATGATATTTCTTTCGCCGGCGAGCAGTCCGTTGGAGTGCCAGTACAGGCGCGAAGCGGTACTGATCTCATTGAACACACGGATATCCTTGGGCAGGAGGGAGCGGCTTACATTTGTTTTGCAGCAGATCGTACAGTTGATATTATTTACCCGGATGAACGTGCGGTAACGCAGCGCGAGGGAAATATTCCTGCGGTCGTCCGGATACAGGAAATAGAGCTGAGTATTTTCAGCTGGGCGCTTTGACCTTCTGCGGAGGATCTGTTCGGCCGAATAATCGGTAGTCATTATCCGGACAGACCGGCTGCCGGTCCTGACCGGTGTCTCAGACCTTCCGTGCCGGTTCGACGGCAGGATATACAGGAAACCGTCGTCGGTATGCTCGGAATCGATCGCGTTATTCATATTCTCAAGGAAATTGGTGAGTGTATCCGTATCGCCGGCCAGTATGACCCAGGTGTCATTCTGCCGGAGCATGAGCCGGAGGAGCGGGATCCAGCGGTAGACAAGGAAAGAGCCCGCGAAGCCCAGCGCCAGGGCGATCAGGCCTACGCTGACGAAGGAGAACAGGATACCGATGATACGGCCGGTCAGGGAGACGGGATACATATCACCGTAGCCGACGCTCGTCATGGTGATGAACGAATACCACAGGGCATCTCCGATACTGGTGATCGTAGCATCCGGATACCGGCGCTCGGAAATGATCAGTATCACGAGCAGGATAAGGTAGATCAGGGCGGAAATGAAAAGTATGTATTTGATACGGCTGTTCTTTTTCATATGCAGCTCTCCCCGTCGTCTTCTGTCAGCCTCCGGTGTCCTGATTAAATTATAAGTCTTTTGACCGGGAAGTGGTGTCCGGCATGGAGAGAAAGTATAAAATAATACAGAATACAACACTTTAAAAAAGGAGTGGAGATATGGATAAAAAGCTGTTTGCCCAGGCGGTCACCAAATTTCTGGCAGGGCTGGTCCTGGTGGCGGTGCTGCTGTTTCTGCCTGCCGGCACATTTGCATGGCGCGAGGCCTGGCTGCTGATCGTGATCCTGTTCGTGCCGATGTTCTTAGCCGGTCTTGTGATCATGGCCAGAAACCCGGAACTTCTGCGGAAAAGGCTGAACGCGAAAGAGGAGCAGAAAGAGCAGAAGGAAGTCATCTTCCTGAGCGGGTTGATGTTCCTTGCCGCGTTCATTATTGCCGGGCTGAACTTCCGGTTCGGATGGATCGTCCTGCCGGCATGGGTATCATATGCCGCGGCGGCGGTCTTTCTTCTCGGATATGTGCTGTATGCGGAAGTCCTGCGCGAGAATACCTATCTGTCCCGTACCGTGGAAGTGCAGGAAGGCCAGAAAGTTATCGACACCGGCCTTTACGGTATCGTACGTCATCCGATGTATATGACTACCTTCCTGCTGTTTCTTTCCATGCCGCTGGTCCTGGGATCCGTTCTTTCCTTTGTGATCATGCTGCTGTATATCCCGATCATCGCGAAGAGGATCCGAAACGAAGAGGAAGTCCTGGAAAAAGGGCTGGAAGGATACGCGGAATACAAAAAGAAAGTACGGTATAAAGTGATACCGTTTATATGGTGAAGGCGGGAATGGAATGAATTACAGGATCATAGACAAAGACAGCTACTACCTGAGCGGCGTGTTCAGGCATTTTTCCGAGGACTGCAGGTGTTCCGTCTCGATGACGGCCAGGATCGACGTTACGGATCTTTCGGCCTGTTCCGCACGCAGGGGCAGGAAGTTCTATATCGATTTTCTGTATATCCTTTCGAAAGTCCTGAACTCCAGGGATGATTATAAAATGGGATACCTTTGGCAGACGGAGGAACTGATCTGCTACGACCGGATCAATCCGACGCAGTACGTTTTCCACGAAGATACGGAGACATGTACGCCGGTCTATTCCGTCTATACGGAAGACTATGAAGAGTTTTACCGCAATGCGCTTAAGGATGCGGAGGAGGCGAAGAAAACACGGGAGTACGGGCTGGATGCCGCCGGGCACCCGAACTGGTTCGATGCGTCCTTCATCCCCTGGCTCTCGTACGATGCCCTGAACATAGAACTCCCGGACGGGCATCTGTTCTTTGCTCCTATCGTGAACTGGGGCAGGTACCGCGAAGAAAACGGCCGTCTGATGATGCCGGTCAGCGTAAGACTGAACCATGCGGTCGCGGACGGCTACCTCGTGGCGAACGTGTTCCGCCTGCTGGAGAAGGAGATTGGGGAATTTGGCCGGGAACATCAGTGAAAGAATCCGAGAAAAGTGTTTGATATATACGAAACTGTGATAAAGTATCAGGAGCAGCAAAAGCTGCCGGACAGTATCAGATTTTTATGTGGGAGGAACTGTATTATGTGGTTGATATTTGCTTTGGGATCTGCAGTGTTCGCAGCGCTGACATCGATCCTGGCCAAGATCGGTATCGAAGGCGTGAATTCCAATCTTGCCACGGCGATCAGGACGATGGTGGTCGTCGTGATGGCATGGGTAATGGTCTTTCTGACGAATACGCAGGGCGGGATCACCGCGATCAGCAGGAAAAGCTGGATATTCCTGATCCTGTCAGGCCTTGCGACAGGCGCTTCGTGGCTGTGTTATTACAGGGCGCTGCAGATAGGCGAAGCTTCAAAAGTTGTACCGGTCGACAAGCTCAGCGTGATCATCACGCTGGTCATGGCGTTTCTTTTCCTTCATGAAAAATTTACGCCGAAGTCGCTGGCCGGCTGTGCTCTGATCGGCGCGGGAACACTGCTGATGGTGCTGTAGATCTCCGGATCCGATGCAGTGATAAGCGAAAGGAGCTAAGGATATGGCTGCAGGAATAATAGGGATACTTCTGGTCTTTTTCATCGTAATGGCCTGTGTCAGCATAGCGAGGCGGCAGCGTTACCATGCTTCCGGGGAAGGAAGCGATATCAGGAATACCGAGGAATACGGTACACCGGTGAAGTCTCTGTACACCAGTACCAAGGTGTTCACGCTCCACCACAGGATCGAAGTGACGGACGAAGCCGGGGAGACCGCATACCGTTCGGAATCCAAGGTCATATCCATCCACGACAAAACGAACGTATTCCGGGCGGACGGAACACACGTAGCCTATATCTGGAGAAAATTCTTTACACTGCATGAGAGACACTTCATCGAGATGGAAGACGGGACGAAATTCGAACTTTCGAATGAGATCCTCCATATCATCAAAGACGTGACCAATATTGAAGGCCTGGGCTGGCAGCTGAACGGCAATATTCTGCAGCTGAATTTCGTGATCACCGACGAGTTCGGACAGGTCGTCGCGACGGTCGGGCAGAAGATGTTCTCTATCCATGACAAGTATTCGGTCGATATATACATGCCGCAGCATGAGGAAAAGATCATTGCGATCCTGATCACTCTCCAGCATATGATCAGAGACCGTGCGAATTCTGCAGCCGCTTCTTCCGGAAGCAGCAGCAGCTCGGGAAGCTGAGAACGGAACACCATGCTCTGGCTTGAAGAGTTCAGCTTTGCGCCGGTGGAACAGGAAGAACAGTTCCTGAATTATATAAGGCCGACCTGCTACGATACGTACTATCCGTTCGGGATCCTCAGCCGGCACGGTTTCAGGAGCATCAGTTTTGAACCGCTGACGATCCTGTACGGCGGCAACGGCTGCGGCAAAACGACAGCCCTGAACATCATCGCGGAAAAGACGGGGGCAGAACGGGATACCCTGTACAACCGCTCGAGCTTTTTCGAGGACTATCTGGAAATGTGCGGCTGCAGTTTTGGGAGAGGGCAAAAGAGACCGGGGGAGATCCGGATCATCACCAGCGACGACGTATTTGATTTCATGCTGAACCTGCGGAGCCTCAACGAAGGTCTGGACGCCCGGCGGGAAGAGCTGTTCGCGGAATACGCCGATGCGAAGTATTCACATTTTCAGATGCGTTCGCTGGACGATTACGGGCAGCTGAAAAAAGTTGTGGAAGTAAGGAAACGATCTTCATCAGCTTCCAGATATGTCAGGGCAAACATGATGGGGAACGTCAGGGAACATTCCAACGGCGAGAGCGCGTTCCTCTATTTCACACAGAAGATCTCCGGCAGGGGGCTCTACCTGCTGGATGAACCGGAGAATTCCCTTTCTCCCGGGAAGCAGACGGAACTGGCCGGATTCCTGGAAGACAGTGTCCGCTTTTACGACTGCCAGATCATAATGGCGACCCATTCACCGTTTCTTTTGTCCATGAAAGGGGCCAGGATCTACGATCTGGACGAAGAGCCGGTCGATGTGAAGCGGTGGACACAGCTGGAAAGTGTGCGAGTGTACCATGATTTCTTCCTGAAACACCGGGAAGAATTCTGAAGAAAGCTCCGGACAGATCTCCGAACAGAGCTCCGGGACATACCGGATAACAGTATGAAGCTGAAAAAGGACCCCGTTCCAAAATGAAAGGGAACGGGGTCCTTTGCTGTCTTTACGGAGTTTTCCGGCTGTGTCCTGATCAGTCGTCGTTGTCGATGCTGTATTCAAGGATACGGCCGGTGAGAGCATCGATATCGTAGTCATACTCGGTCCTGCCGACGTTGAATTCGATCTCATAGATCTTTCTGCCGTCATCATAATCGAGTTTGTTCCTCAGCCAGGAGATCTGGTCCTCGGTGAGGCCGGCATGCTCAAGCGCTATCGCGAGCGCCGCTTCTTTTGTGATCTCTGCGGATGCAGCGGGAGCGGGCTGTGCCGCGGGTGCAGCAGGTGCGGGAGCCGGAGCGGACTGCGCAGGTCCGGCGGAAGGAGCCTCTGCTGCTGCAGGGGCAGGTTCTTCGGCGGGTGCTTCCGCAGATGTATCCGCTTCCTGTGAGGAAGCCCATACCGGCTCGGTCACGCCGTTTTCTTCCACGATCGTGTCATACCATTCCTGCATGATCTGGGCGGCAGACTTTGCATCGTCGGCAAGAGTGATCTTATACAGCTCTTCATATCCGCTGTCCGTATTGGTCCTGCGGACATAGCTGCCGTTGGTCTCGTTCTTAAAGAAGTCGTACCGGGTATCTTCTTCCGGGAAATTGAGAACGACATATTCGCCGTCGGGTGTTTCTTCGAGATCAACGTATTCGTACTGTGCATTGCGGATCAGGCGCTCTACGAAAGGAGCGGCGTCGACTGCACCGGGTTCAAGCGGCCCGAAATCCAGCGTGCTGACAGTATAAACGGCATCAGCGGCATATGCCGCGCGGGCAAGTTCGATCGAAGGCCCCGCATTGCTGTAGGAAACGGCAAAGAGCCCGGCGTTGTCCCTGACGTAGGATTCTTTTACGGAATAAGCCCATTCGTTGAGCCTGCCCCATTGCGCCATGGATTCTTCGTCATATCCGCCGCCTTCACGGACAATGCGGACATCGGAAGGATGATAGAACAGGTAGTACTGTCCGTCGGTATCCTTCGCGAAAACGTCCGCGTTGGACATATCGTAGCAGAGCAGCTCATGAAGCTTATCTTCAGTAACTGTTCCGATCGAGAAGAGCCAGCCGGCGCCGTCCGCAGAATCGGGATCGGACTTTTTGGCTGCTTCCACGGACTCCTTTTCCGTTACGTCATAAAGCATACCTTCTTCCATGACTTCATCCTCGGATGATGTCACGATCAGCAGATCCGCGTACTCTTCCGGTATCGCGAGATATGACGTGACGTCCCCTGCCGGAGCGAGTTTTACATATCCGGAAAGATCAAGATCGCAGAAGACACCCTCGTCATAGAGGTCAGTATTGCCGTCATACAGGACATATTTCCGGTATGAGCCGTCTTTGGCGATGCAGACTATCGTGTCTGCCTTAAATTCAGTCCCGTCTTCAAAAGCGATGGACTCGTCAGCGGCTGCATAGACAGCGGCGATCGCCGGAGCGGGGCCTTCCTTGGCGGCATCTGCCTCTTCCGCTTTCGCCCTGAGCGCGCCGCTTCCAAGACCTGCGGTCATGACGCAGATCACGGACAGTACGGCTGCTGCCGAACGGAACAGTAGTTTGCGGTTCTTCATCTGTAATACCTCCCATGATTTATTGTAGGCTTGATCGATCTGTCTTCAGTACCGGCGCACACAATGTCCGGCGGGTATCGGAAGATATAAATATTATAGTCTGTGAATGGTATAATTACTAATATGAACATTCAGATATTCGGAACAAAAAAGAGCGCTGATACGCGCAAGGCGGAGCGGTTCTTCAAGGAACGCGGCATCCGGTTCCAGGCGGTCGACATGAAGGAAAAAGGCCTGAGCAAAGGCGAGCTGGTCTCCGTGATACAGGCTGTGGGCGGACTGGACAAACTGATCGATACGGATTGCAGGGACAGGGAACTTTTATCGCTGGTCATGCATATCGCCGAAGTGGACCGGCTGCAGAAAGTCCTGGAGAACCAGTCGGTGCTGAAGCTCCCGATCGTGCGCAACGGCCGGCAGGCGACGTGCGGCTATCAGCCGGAAGTCTGGAAGAGTTGGGAATGACCTGTCATGCATTACGTCTGTTCGGATATACACGGACAATATGATCTTTACAGGCGGCTTATGGAAAAGCTGGACCTTCAGGAATCGGACACGCTGTATATCATCGGCGACGTGATCGACAGAGGGCCGGACAGCGTCAGCATCCTCAGGGATATCATGGCCAGGAAAAATGTGGAACTGTTCCTGGGCAATCATGAACTGATGATGCTGGATCACTATGCCGGGACCGGTATGCCGGCGTCATGGGAAAGACCGAACAACGGCGGCACGGTGACGATGCTGCAGCTGGAGGAACTGCCGGAATACCGGCGGGAGGCTTTTCTTTCCTTTGTTGAGAACGCATGGCTGCAGAAATATGTCGTCGCGGACGGCACGGAGTATGCCCTGCACCATTCTTACTGGCTGCCCGCGTTCGAGGGAAAGGACGTACGCTATTCGGACGTCGGCCGGGGCGAATGGAAGGCGATCTTCGACGCGGTCTGGTATTCCCCGTACCGGCTCTTTGAATATGTTCCGCCCGAACGGTACCGGGACAGGTACATCCATATCATCGGGCATGTGCCGGTACAGATGATACCGCCGGACGTCCGGCAGGGAGAAACGGTCCTTCCGCCGTATACCGATGCGGACGGACATATCATCAATATCGACGGCGGCTGTGCGCTGATCAGCAGGGGAGGACCCGGCTGCCTGTACTGCATGAGCCTGGAAAAGGACGAAGAAGGCAGGCGCAGGGAATACCTGATCAGTCCGGACAACGGCCAAAGCACATAAAATAATCCATACGCGGACAGGAGGGAAGGCTATGCTGGCAGCATATATGGTGCCCCATCCGCCGATGATCATTCCCGGTATCGGAAGGGGAAGCGAGGAACAAATCGCGGAAACGACGGCCGCCTACCGGCGCGCGGCCGAAGAGATAGCTGCGCTGAAACCGGAAACGGTCATTATCGCGAGCCCGCATTCGGTGATGTATGCGGACTGGTTCCATATTTCTCCGGGCCGGAAGGCTTCCGGGGATTTTTCTGTTTACAGGGCTCCGGATGTGGCCTTTCATGAGGAGTACGATACGGAACTGGTGCAGAAGATCTGTGACCTGGCAGAGGAAAGAGACCTGCCCATGGGCACGATGGGAGAGCGTGATCCTGCTCTGGACCACGGGACGATGATACCGCTGTATTTCATTGAACAGTTCTTCCATGACTTCCGGATCGTCCGGATCGGGCTGTCCGGCCTGCCGCTGACGGCACATTATGAAGCCGGCATGGCGATCAGGGACGCGGTGAAAGAGACCGGGCGGCGCGCGGTCTTTGTCGGCAGCGGGGACCTTTCGCATAAGTTAAAGACGTATGGACCGTACGGATTCGCGCCGGAGGGCCCGGAATATGACGAACGGATCATGGACGTCTGCGGACGGGCCGCCTTCGGGGAACTGTTCGAGTTTGACGAGTCTTTCTGCGAAAAGGCGGCCGAATGCGGGCATCGTTCTTTTGTCATGATGGCCGGCGCGCTGGACGGTATGGCGGTCAGGACCGAAAGACTCTCCCATCAGGACGTTACCGGCGTCGGATACGGCATCTGCACCTTTACGGTCACGGGAAAGGACAGCGGCAGGCATTTCCTGGCGCAATACCTCGAAAAGGAAGAAAGAGAGGCGTCTGCGCGGCAGCAGGATGAAGATCCGCTCGTGCGCCTGGCCAGGAGCTCGGTGGAAAGCATCGTCAACACCGGCAAAAAGCTCCGGATACCGGAATGGGTATCCGCGGGGACAGGTCCCGTGAAGCAGAGTTCAGCAGGGACAGAAGATGCGGCTCAGATGACAAATGAACGGGCCGGCGTCTTTGTTTCGATCCATGAACACGGGCGTCTGCGCGGCTGTATCGGGACGATCCTGCCGGTCACGGACTGCATCGCGCAGGAGATCATCGATAACGCGGTGAGCGCGGCCACCAGGGATCCGCGGTTCGAGCCCATCCGCCCGGACGAATTAAAATACCTGGATATCAGCGTCGACGTCCTGACCGCTCCGGAGAGGATCCCGGGACCGGAATACCTGGATGTAAAGCGGTACGGCGTGATCGTTTCCGCAAAAGATCCCCGGGACAGGAGACGGGGCCTTCTGCTGCCGGACCTGGACGGAGTGGATACGGTGGAAGAACAGATATCGATCGCCAGGCAGAAAGCGGGCCTTTCGGAAGATGAACCGGTCATCCTGGAGCGGTTCGAAGTGATCAGGCATCACTGAAGGAGCGCCTATGGCAGTCTGTGAAGTCTGTTTCCGCCATTGTGTGATCGAAGAGGGAAAGACAGGTTTCTGCGGGGCAAGAGTCTGCCGGGACGGCAGGGTCACTGCCGGCAATTACGGCAGGATCACCTCCCTGGCGCTGGACCCGGTCGAAAAGAAACCGCTGGCGCGGTTCATGCCCGGGAGCCTTATCCTTTCGGCGGGAAGCTATGGCTGCAATCTGCGCTGCCCGTTCTGCCAGAACCATTCGATCTCCTGGTCCGCGGAAGCGTTCGCCATGGCGGAAAAGGCGGAAATACTGACACCGGAAGACCTGGCGGACATCGCGGAAAGATACAGGGCAAAAGGCAATATCGGCATAGCGTTCACCTATAACGAGCCGCTTATCGGCTATGAATTCGTCCGGGATACGGCAAGGCTCGTGCACAAAAAGGGAATGAACAGCGTGCTGGTGACGAACGGTATGGCAGAACTTTCCGTGCTGGAAGAACTGGCGCCGTATATTGACGCGATGAACATCGACCTGAAGGGTTTTACGGACAGGTATTATTCGGAGGTCTTAAAGGGTGACCGCCGCATGGTCATGGAATTTATCCGGGAAGCCGTAAAGGTCTGCCATGTGGAAGTGACGTGCCTGATCGTACCGGGCGAGAACGACTCCCGGGAAGAGATGGAAGAGATCAGCGGATGGATCGCCGGCCTGGAAGACGTTTACGACGGCGACGGCAGCATGATCCCGCTGCATATATCCAGATTTTTCCCGCGCTTTCACATGACAGACAGGAGAGCGACGGATGTCGGCCTGATCTATGACCTGGCGGATACGGCGCGCGGGAAACTGAAGTATGTATATACCGGGAACTGCTGAAGAATGTGAAATAACAGGCGAAAATGTGAACATAGCGGCAGTAACAGGTTAAGCAGAGCAAATCATTGGGGACTGTTCCGGAAATATACAGATGTAATCCATTATTGTTTATACTCCATCGGTACGATTTCAGAAATGGATTTTTAAAAACACATATTGCATCAGCCCTGCCTGTATTCTCATATGTACTCGTTTGTTTTTAACTGCGACAACTATATATGTTTTTCGGTTATACGAGTCATTGATCGGTACTGACCTATAAAGAATGTCTGATGAAGTACATACTGAAAATAAAATATGACAGGAATGAAGGGTATTGCCATGAATTTGAAAGATACAGTATACATACCAGGTAATTCACAGCTGAAATTCAGTATGTATCCAAAACGCGGACAGTCTATATGAGGACAGATTGATACGGCCTTAAGGGCGGAATAGTATGTATTTTCGGATCATGACTCCATAATTCTCTGCTGATCAGGGAAGCTCCGGCAGAGAAAAAGAGAAAAATAAAAGGACCCCGGCGGAATTTCCGTTCCGCCGGGGTCCTTTGGATTCATTCAGTCAGATACAGCAGTCTTATCACCACACCAGGACTCTGTCTTCTTCGGCCAGGTACATATTATCGGCATCCTGGATGTCATAGGTCTCCAGGAATTCGTCAAACTGCTGCAGGGTCACGTTCGTCCGCAGATAATGCATGGGATGCGTATCCTGTGTAATGTAGTTGAATTCAGCTTCACGGGTATTCAGGCGGCGCCAGATAGTCGCATAGGCCCTGAAGAATTCGTCATAGTTGAAATCCTCTTCCCTGGCTGCGATCGTGAGGACAGCTTTAATACCGGCCATATCGGCGATCGCTTCTGTCTGTATGAGACGGCCGATAATGGGACGGCCGTCCCAGGCCTGGATAGCGTCATAATAAGCGATCAGCTTTTCGGCGCGATCCTGGAAAGCAGCGTAGTCTTCCTCTGTCCACCAATTGGCAAAGTTGCCGTCCTTGTCGAACTGTGCGCCGTTGGTGTCGAACGCGTGGCTGATCTCATGGCCGATCACGGCACCGATCGTACCCAGCAGGGCTTCTTTTGACATATCTTCGTAATAGAAAGGCTCATTCAAAAGCCCCAGGATGATATTGATCGAGTTATCGTAGGGGTTGTAATAGGCGTTTGGCTCCAGGATATCCAGATTCCATATTTCGGGGTCGATCTTGCCGTTGGTGTAGCTGGCGTTCAGTTCCTGTTCGAAAATAAAGATGGCTTTTATGCAGTCGTAATAGGAAAGACCGGTCAGATCAAGAGAACTGTAATCGATCCATTTGTCCGGATAGACGGAATTGATCCTGATATTGTCCAGCTTTTCAATGGCCTTTTCCCTCGTCTCCTCAGAGAGCCATTCTTCCTCCGCGAGCATGTCACGGTATACGTCGATGATATCTTCGCATATCTTCCGGATCTGTTCCTTCAGTTCCGAAGCGTCATATTTCTCAAGATACGCGCGGTCCATCGGTCCGCTAAGGGAGGAACGTACGATATTGAAAGCCGTTATTTCATCCGCCTCCCGGCCCTGGGAACCGGTCATGATGTTTTCAGCCAGGATGGCTGCGTCATAGGCTTCACTGTCCAGATAGGAAGCGACGGACAGCACAAACCTGACGGCGCAGTAGGCCTTGATATCATCCAGGTTCTCTTCCGTGTACAGCTCGTTTACCGCCTTTATGGCGTCAGGCTGATAGATAAGGAATTTCTCCGCATCCTGGTATCCGGCGCTTTCAAGGAAGCGGGCGATCGGGAATGCAGGGGAGAGCTCTGCCAGTTCTTCCGGGGTATAAGTATTGTTGATCAATGCATAGATGCCGGGATCCCGCATCTGCGCGTTGGTGTAGATGCTTTCGGCCAGTCTGTTCTCAACGGACATCATCCGGTCATACAACATGTCGGCCCCGTGCACGGTATAATCCATTCTGCCCAGAATGGATTCCAGAAGGCCGATATTAGCCTGTTCGACACGGTTGCCCATTTCGGTGCGCTCTTCATACTCCGCGGAATCGCCGAGGGATAATCCGTCGGTGAATATATAAGTAATATAGGATGAAGAATCTTCCAGGCCGGCGTCGTTTGCTACATCCAGCAGAGTAGGAACAAACATGCTCCGCTCCGGATCGCAGATAAAATCGGAAAGCGCATCAATGCTGTCGATGGACATGATGTCTTCCACGACTGTCTGCACAGGGGCAAGGCCTGCCTCATCCCTGGCTTCCCAGTCGAGGAAAGCATGGTAGAGGGACTGGATCAGTTTTGCGTCATGCCCGGCCAGGGTGTTATCATCGAGAATGGCCAATGCCTTTTCGTTGGTGCGGTCCATTACTTCCGCGAAGGCGTTATAACTCTTTTTCCCGTCGGGGATCTCGTTTTCCGCCAGCCAGTCATAGTTGACATAAAGATGGAAGTCATCTTTTTCAGAGAGTTCCATATCGGGAAGGATATTCTCTTTCAGATCGGAGTCGATCCAGGGAGATCCGCCGGTCGTGACAGGCGCCGCTTCTTCAGGGGCATCCTTCACGAAAACGAGGAAATGTCCTTCTCCGAAATCCTGATCTGTCCAGTAAAGGATCTCTGCAGCAGGATCATAGCAGAAAATACCCGAGAGATCTTCTTCTAATATTTCATCTTCGGCATCTTCACCGTATTGTATGGCGGCAGTGCCGTTTTCGTAAGTATAAACGGTCAGTTCATTCCCGCCTGCCGCTTCATCGATACCTGCCGCGGAAATGAGGTCATGGCCGCCGTCTTCCTGGTACTTCAGCTGCGCGGTGAAAAGTTCCGATACGGCACCGCTCAGTTCTATGCCGGTCTCGTCCGGATATATCGTGACCACCGCGTCAAAAACCCCTTCCTCTTCCGCTGCGGTAAGCTCCAGAGTGTATCCCGCGATGTATTCGGTCAGTTCTTCATCCGGCTCGCCGGTATAGGTGCCTTCGATGCTTCCGCCGGCAAAGTCTGCACGGATGAAGCTGATGACATTGTCTTCAGGGTCTTCCGTATAATCAGTCCAGTAAAGAAGTTCCGCGTCCGGATCATACCAGAACAGACCGGAGCCGTTTTCGTACTGGAGCTCATCCGTAAAAGTGCCATCTTCTTCGAAATAGCGCAGTACATAGGTGCAGTCCTCATAATACAGGCTGCCATCATCCTGATAACGGGCCTGCATGGTAAAGACATCTTTCTGCGGCAGGTCTTCCCGCCAGGTGATCTCAGCGTCAAAAATGCCTGCCCTATCCGTCGGTTCCAGTGTGAGCACCACCCTTTCGGATGTGCTCTCCGCCCACAGGCCGCCGTAGATATCCGCAGGGTCTTCCGAAGCCTCATCTTCTTCTTCGAGCACTTCGGCGGCTTCCGCCTGTACACGGATCACAGGTGTCCCGTAAACAGCCGTCAGGACAGATGCCAGCATTGACCCTGTAAGCAGCAATGCGATCGCTTTTTTCATTCTATAAACCCTCCCATTTGTTCTGCACAGCCCGGGATCGCGGGCACGGACACGGAAAACACAGTTTCCGATAACGATTAAATTTTAGCACAGCCGGGGGTGGTACAATAGTATCAGCTTGCGGAGGTGGCAGAATATGTTCAAAAAAACAAAAAAGATACCGCACCTTGATTACGACAGCACTGTCCAGAAGCCGATGCTGCATAAAAGCATCTGTACCGGCGAGACGACGGCCGGCTTCAGGGACCTTGCCGGCGGCACGTTCCATGACGTTATGCTGGTCCGCGACGAAGAGGATCTGAAGGAATTCATGGAAATGTACGGCATTACGGAAAGGCCTGAGACGGAATACTGAGGCCAGCAGTGCAGGAACCGGACCGGAAGACATATGAGACTGCCGTATAAACTGTGGCCGGATAAGGATGTCCGTGTTGACAGGATCCGTATCGGACGGATCCCTGCCCTTGTGCTGCGCCCGAAAGACAAAGGGTATGGAAAGGCGGAAACATCCGGGAAAGACTTAAAAGGCGCTCCCGGGGTCCTGTGGATCCACGGAGGCGGATATATGCTCGGCATGAAGGAAATAGTCTTCATGGGCAGAGCGGAAGCCCTGGTGAAAAAGTACGGAGCAGTGGTGCTCTCGCCCGGCTACCGGCTTTCGTTCCGGGCGCCTTTTCCGGCAGCGGCGGATGACTGTTACGAAGCACTTCTGTATATGAAGGCTCATGCGGCTAAGCTGGGCATCAGGGACGACCAGATCATGGTGGGCGGAGAGAGCGCCGGCGGCGGCCTTGCGGCAGCACTCTGCATGATGGCAAGGGACAGAGGGAGCGTCAGGATCGCCTTCCAGATGCCGCTGTATCCGATGATCGACAATTTCGATACGGAATCCTCAAAGGACAATCACGGAAGGGTCTGGAATACGAAAAAGAACCGCCGCGCCTGGAAAATGTACCTGCGTAAAGACGCGGGCAGAACAGTATCCCCGTATGCCGCGCCGGCGAGGCAGACCGATCATTCGTGCCTTCCGCCCGCGTATACCTTCGTCGGGGAGGGTGAACCGTTTTACTGCGAGACGCTCGCGTATATAAAAAAACTGCAGCAGGCCGGCATTCCCGCAAAGGTGGATGTCTACCCGACAGATATGCATGCTTTTGACATGATGCGCCCGGAAAGCGCGCTCGGCAGAAAGGCTGTCAGCCGGTTTGAAGAAGAATTCCGGTACGCGGTGGAGCACTATTTCGCGCCGCAGGATGACTGAACCGGTCCGCTGCGGCGATGCTTTTGTTAACAGTCCGGCTGCACGGTCACAGTTCGGAATACTTCCTTGAATTCCCCCTGGCTTTTTCGACCGGGTATTTGGCCGCGTTCTTAGCCATTTTGGCTGTCACGATCTCATCGGCGTCAAGGCCGAGGCTGTCCAGCATGTTCTGGCAGTAGACCATCGCATCCGCCAGCTCTTCCTTAACGTGCTCAAGATCATAATCCGTTTCGTTCCACTGGAAGCACTCCAGGAGCTCGGCCGCTTCTATGGCGATCGACTTCGCCAGGTTGGCGGGCGTATGGAACTGTTCCCAGTCGCGGTCGTTTATAAAGGCGCGGATCAGCGCGACCGTCTTATCATTCATGTAGGATCCTCCGTCAGATCATCTTTACTGTGCGGCTTCAGTGTCAGGCGTTCTTTTTTGCCCGGACCGCGAAATACAGGGGCAGGAAAGTCAGAAGGACAAGGAAGCCCGACACCAGGAACAGCGTATTGGTCGGCAGATATGCCGTGAAGCCGTTCTCATCCACATATTCGCCGCTTCTCTTGATGATCGGGTTGGAGATCAGCGGCGCGATCACCATCGGGATCAGCACGAAGAACAGGATGCGGATGCCCTCGAACTGGCCCCGCGCGTCTTCGGGATAGAGCTGTTTGCTCCAGACTGTGATGGCCTGCAGGAACAGGATATAGCCGAGCCCTACGAGCAGGACGCCGAAAAGCAGCAGAGGGTTCCAGAGAGTCGTGGTATCCACGCGCTCCGGTGCGACCAGAAGGCCCATCAGCAAAAGGCCTGCAGAGCTCAGGATGACGGATACGGCTGTCAGGAGCGGCGCGCGGCCTTCATTCAGAAGACGGATGGCGGGCAGGGTGACCAGCATGGCCGCGGCCAGGCCGAGCCCTTCGATATAGCCCATCAGGTCGGCCGGGAAGCCGAGGTAATAGATCATGTAATTGCCCAGGTGGACGAAGTATACATTGAAAGCGATGAAATAAAAGGTCAGCGTCAGGTTGACGAAGACGAGTTCTTTGTGCTGCAGGTAGCTGCGCACATTGAAAATACTGAAAAACTGTTCGGAAAAACTGCCGCGGACGGAAGGGGAAAGCCCGGGCGCGTCGGAGGCGGCAAAGAGCGAGAGAATGCCGAGCGCGATCACAAAACCGCCCATGACCAGGAAGAGGCGCATATAATTATCTCCCGCACCGACCAGCATGCCGCCGAACACGGTACCGGCGATCGTGCCGATCACGGGCTGTACGGCCAGTGCGGCGCCGAGCTGGCCGCGGTTGCCGTCGTTCATATGGTCGTTGATCCACGCATTGAAACCGATGTCGTTGCCCATCGAACCGAAGAAGCTCATAACGGCGTCCGCAGCGACAACGGCGGCTGCGATACCGATAAACGCGCTGCCGGCGGACAGGTCCCTGTTCCCAGCAAGGAACTGGGTCATCCCGAACAGGATGGTGAAGATGCCCCAGAGGATGTAGCCGGCGGAGATCAGTACGCGCCGGCGGCCGAGTCTGTCAGAGACACAGCCGAACAGAAAGGTCGATACAGTCGTTGCCGCGGCGGAGACGGCGACCATCCATGAGATGATCGTGGGGTCTTTGGCTATCTTTGCGTAGACAAAGGTGTTGAACCACTGATTCTCCATATTCCAGCACAGCTGCCCGGCCAGGCCGAGCCCCCACACCATCAGCCAGAATACGGTATTCCTGCTTTTGCCTTTCATCACATTCCTCCTGTTTATCCTTCATACTTCTGTTCAGTTCTTTTGCTGAACTTGATCTTTCATAAAACGCAGCATGTCGTCCATCCATCCGGCGGCGGATGTGCCGGCGGCCAGGCCGCATCCGTGATCGCCCTGCGGGTAAAGCCGCAGTTCGCAGGGCACATCCTTCTCCTCCAGCGCCTTTGCCATGCGGATGGCGTTGCCTGGAGGGACCAGGCCGTCGTCCAGGCAAGCCCAGATAAAGGTCTTCGGATAGTCCTCATCGGCGATAAGTTCCGCGGAAAGCGCGCCGCGGAGCGATTCGTCCCCTCCGGTCAGCGACTGGAAACTCGACTCGTGGGCTTCCTCAAGGAAACTGATGACCGGATAGCAGAGGCAGACTTTGTCCGGACGAAGAGAGATGTCCTTCAGCGCGGGGACAAGTCCGGGGCGCCTTCCGGCAAGCCGTTCCATAAGCTCGGGACGAAGCTGTTCATGAAGCGCCGCGGCCGAAGCGCACAGATGCCCGCCCGCGGAAAAACCCAGGACCATCAGGTCGCCGGGATCGATCTCAAACTGCGCCGCATTGGCCCTTAAGTATCCGACGGCCAAAAGAAGATCCAGCTGGGGAGCAGGGTACCTGTTGGGACTGCAGCGGTAAGTCAGGATAAAACACCGGTATCCGTCCGCTTCCATCCGGCGGGCGATCTGCAGACCTTCGCTGTTGCAGGCCAAGTTCTCATATCCGCCGCCCGGACAGATGATCACGGCCGGGCAGGTGCCGGACAGCCGGCTGTTCAGATGCAGCAGGAATACCGAATCTTCGTTGTTCGTGTCGAAAGTCAGCCGGCTGGGATCTTCGATCCAGAGAGGGGTGAGGTTCCAGGTCTTTTCCTCTCTCGCCTGCATGATCTCGGCGGATTCCCGGACCAGATCGTCTGCCGGAAAAGGCGCGCCCCAGGGCATGACCATATGCTGTTCTATGAAAGAAAGAGGCTTGTCCCGGTATTCTTCAGGGACCAGGCAAAGCAGGCTGTCCGGGAAGAAAAGGGCCATTTCCGGACGGGTCTCTTCCAGGATCTCGTTCAATGTGTTGTGCTTGTCAAAACGTTTCATGGAGCCGGACTCCTTTTTTTATGATATACCCGATACTATAATGTCATTGTCGGTCCGTGCCGTACCGTACTTAAACAGTATAGCATTTTGGACCCCTGACGGACTTCTATGATAAATACATTAAGCTGCTGTCCCCGGTAAGGAGACCGCAGGACGCGGGACCGAAGAAGAGTAAGGAAAAATGGACGAAAGAACAAGGATCCGGTACGAACTGATACAGACGATCGTAAAGATGGGCTATCCGGAAGAATTCGGGGCCGCGGTCGCGGACAATCTGCGGTCGGAAAAAACGATGAGCCGCATGATCGGTTACCTGCGCCATGCCAGCCCGCGGTCAGCCGAAGAGATCGCCGATGAGATGCTCGCGATCATGGACGACCGCGAACGGTGGATCAGGAAGAAAGAATCCGAGTTCTACAACAGCAAATACAACGAACTTCTGTATTACGGCCTCGGAAATGATGAAGAGGAGGATGACGGGGACCAAAACGAAGATCTGTGATCATCCGTACTGCGCCGCGATCTTCTCCGCTTCCTTCTTCATCTGCCGGGCCACGTGAGCCGGGCCGGCGATCCGGACTTTCCCTTCCAGCGCCAGTATCCAGCCGAAGAACTGGCTGCTGACAGCCACGCTCACGGAAGTCCTGAAATGGTCTTCATCCGTTTTTACAATGATCAGGTCCTTGCCGAAACGGTCGATCAGGATGCCGGCCATCGAATCCTCCGCCTCCAGCGTGACTTTCGTCTCTTCCCCGCCGAACATACTGAATAAGGTCTTTGTATAGCGCGGCATGTCGAAGGATTCGAATTCCCCGCGCCCCTGCCTGGGCAGGTCCGTTACCGTGATGTGCAGCATCTTGTCGACGCGGTAATGCTTGATCGTGCCTTCACTGCCGGCGGTCCCGGCATCATATCCCACCAGGTAATAGTTCTCATCATCCATCAGGAGGCCCCAGGGGCTGACCTCATACCATGCGCCGTCCCGGCGCAGCTGCATTTCCTTTTTTACGTTCCACTGGAAATACTGGAAACGGATACGGACATCGCCGCCGATGGCCGTATGGAGCTTATCCACGTTGTAATAGATGCTCTCGTTCATGGTCTTGATGCGGCCGGCGATCATGACCTGGCGCTGCAGCATGCCTGCCTGGTGCCGGCTGGCCAGCTTTTCCAGTTTCCCGATCAGTTCCCTGGACTTGCCGTCTGTAATGAACTTGGCCGACTGGACAGAATCGACCAGGAGCTTTAACTCCGACAGTTCAAAATCCCGGACGCCCAGCCAGTAATATGTATCCCGCCCTTCCCGTTCGCTGATGATGTCCATGCCGAAGGAACGCAGTTCCTCGAAATCCTGGTAGAGCGTCTTTCTGTCCGCATTGACGCCGCAGGCGGCGAGCATCTGTGCGATCTGCGGCAGGGTCAGCCTGTGCTCGTCGTCAGTCTCTTCCTCAAATATCTTTGCCAGATACAGCAGCTTCAGTTTCTGGTGATCGCCTTTTACCCTTGCCATATATATGCACCGCCTTCCGTGTTTCAGGCCCGTTCGGGAACCGTGCCGCAGGCCTGCCCGGCATTTGGCGGGTCCTGCCTGCCCTGCTGAAAGAAGGATAGCATGTATTATTTCCGGGGAGAAGTTCCCGAAGGGAAGTTTTTGGGACACATGTTCCGGTATCCTTAGCCCAGGATACATAAGGAAGACCGCGGACGGCACGGAAGACGGCCGAAGCGGAACGGAAAAGGAGGTACGAAGATCATGAAAGGATACAATACGGCAAGCGGATACATGGGACTGATCGACGGCAGGTACATCCTTTTTGCCAGTGAAGAGGAGTATGCCGATTATATGACGGATACGGAGGAAGCGGCATGAGGACGGCGGCAGGGATGAGGGAAAGCGCAGCGCGCAGGGCGTGGCCCCGGTACGCGGCCTGCGGCCTGGCAGTCCTGCTTGGCCTGGCCCTGCTCCTTATGCACGGGATCACGGCCATGTAAAGCCGGAGGAAGGATATGGGTGTATACGACTATCACCGGGAGATCACGGTCACCGGCCCGGTCACTTTATATGAAAAGATGCCTGAGGTGACGGCGGACAACCCGTACAAGGCTTATGTGGACGTGACGGCGCGCTTTACCAGGGACGGGGAACTGGTCCCGCTGTCGCTGACCTGGGAGGACGGCCGGACCTATGAGATCGACAGGGTACGGGACGTGCAGAGGCTGGCCAGCCGGAAGGCCGGCGGCGCCGGCATCTGCTACTTCTGTACGGTCCGCGGACAGGAGATACAGCTGTTCTATGAGATGAACGGCCTCTGGTTCGTCACCAGGAAGACGGACGACTGACGGCATAGGAGAGGAGTGATATGATATATCATTGTAATGCATGTAAATTCAATTTTTCACGTTACGGCGAGGTGACAGCCTGCCCGGACTGCGGCAGTCAGAACATCCGCTATGCCTCTGCGGCCGAGCGGACCGAATTCCTGATGTACCAGGACATGATCGATCAGGAGCTGGCACAGCAGGAACGGATGCGGCCGGGCAGCTCCGGGGCCGCATAAAAGGACCTTTGCCGCAGGACCCGCGCCGGAAAACAGGATATAAAGCATGAGCTTATACGCGATCGGGGATCTTCATCTGCATTATCAGTCACAGCTCAAGGCACCGGGACAGCTCCGGGGCCGCGTGTGGAAGGACCATGAGGAGAAATTCCGCAAATACTGTGAAAAGACGGTCACGGACGGGGACACCCTGGTCCTCGTCGGAGACCACAGCTGGGGCAGGAACCTGCAGGAATGCGAAAAGGACCTGCAGTATATCTGCAGCCTGCCGGGCAGGAAGATCCTGACCCGCGGCAACCATGACATGTTCTGGGATGTAAAGAAGACTGCACAGCTGAATGCGCTTTACCGGCCGCAGCTGACGTTCCTCCAGGACAGTTATGAGTCCTACAGGGATTATGCCCTGGTCGGAACGAAGGGCTTTACCTTTGAAGGCCCGTTCTATCTGGACGGCCGCGGGCGCATCACGGGATGGGACGAAGAAGCGGAAGAACACGCGAAAAAGCTGGTGGAGCGGGAACTGGCAAGACTGCGGACATCCTTTGAACTGGCTAAAGGGGACGGGTACCGGAAGTTCATCATGTTCCTGCACTACCCGCCGACGAACATCATGGAAAGGACCAGCGGCTTTACCGACATGGCGGAGGAATACGGCGCGGAACAGGTGATCTATGCCCACTGCCACGGCGAGAGCCGGTTTTATGACAGTGTGCACGGGGAATACCGGGGTGTGCGGTACAGCCTGGTGTCGGGCGATTATCTGCGGTGGAAGCCTTTCAGGGTACTGGACTGACAAAAGACTGACAGAACGGAAAAGGAGTGCGAAAAGCCGGAATGGACAGGCAGGAACAGAAGAAAACGGTCCGCGTGGCAGCGGCCGTCATATACGACGGGGACAGATACTTCGCGACGCAGCGGGGCTACGGGGACTGGAAGGATTTCTGGGAATTCCCCGGAGGGAAGATCGAACCCGGGGAAACGCCGGAGGAAGCGCTCGTGCGCGAGATCCGGGAAGAACTGGAAACGGAGATAAGCATTGCCGGGAGGCTTGCCGAAGTAGAATACGACTATCCGGAATTCCATCTGAGCATGGTGTGCTATATAGCCCGCATCAGTGAAGGACAGCCGGTGCTGAAAGAGCACGAGGCGGCTCGATGGCTGAAAAAGGAAGAACTGGACGAAGTCGGCTGGCTCCCTGCCGACAGATTTGTCGTCGAAATGCTGAAGCTGTACTGATATGTGATATGGACAGAACGATACTGCACAGTGACTGCAACTGCTATTATGCGTCCGTCGAGATGCTGCACCAGCCGAAGCTGTGGGATATACCGATGGCAGTGGGAGGCGACCCGGAGGCCAGGCACGGGATCATCCTGACGGCGAATTATATCGCGAAGCGCCGCGGCGTAAAGACAGGCATGGCACTGTGGCAGGCCAGACAGGTGTGCCCGGAGATCACTTTCGTGCCGCCCAGGATGGATCTTTACATCAAATTTTCCCGCATGATCAGGGAGATCTATTCGGAATATACCGACCTGATCGAACCGTTCGGGCTGGATGAGGCCTGGCTGGACACCAGCGGCAGCTGCAGTGTGAAGGGCGACGGGATGCGGATCGCGAAGGAGATAAGCGGACGGATCAAAAAGGAGATCGGCATAACGGTCAGCGTCGGCGTTTCCTGGAACAAGATCTACGCAAAGCTCGGCAGCGATTATAAAAAGCCGGACGCCATTACGGAGTTCTCCAGGCAGAACTACCGGGAGAAAGCGTTCCCGCTGCCTGCCGGAGACCTGCTGTACGTGGGGAGGTCGACACAGCGGAAGCTGCACAATCTCGGGATAACAACGATCGGGGAACTGGCCGGGACGGATCCGGCGCTGCTGCAGAGGATTTTCGGCAAGGTGGGGCTGATGCTGTACGCGTTCGCCGCCGGCCTTGACGAGACACCGGTCAGCCCCGAACATACGGAGGCGCCCGTCAAGAGCATAGGGAACAGCACGACCACCCCGCGGGACCTGACATGCGACGAGGATGTGAAACTGGTGCTCTACCTGCTCTCGGAGAGCGTGGCGAAACGCTGCCGCGAGAACGGATTTGCCGGCCAGGTGATCGAGATCTATGTGCGGGACAACGAACTGTACAGTGTCGGGCGGCAGAGAAAGATCGCGGTGCCGACCAATATCTCGCATGAGATCGAGGCCGTGGCGATGGAGCTTTTCCATGAGGTGTACCACTGGCACCGGCCGATCCGCAGCATCGGCGTACGCGTAGCGGACTTAAAGCCGGAGAGTATCCCCTGGCAGATCTCTCTTTTCCAGAGCCCGGAGCAGAGGGAGAAGCTTCTGGCCGCGGACAGGGCGGCGGACGATATACGCAGGAGGTTCGGCTTTCACGCGGTGCAGAGGGGGATCATGTACTGCGACCGTTACCTGTCTTCCCTGAACGCGTCGGCAGACGACCATATGATCCATCCCCATTCCTACCTGGAGCGGGGAAACCGCACGGGAGCGGAAAAGATACTGCATTTAAATGTTTAACCGCTACCGTTTTTGCGGTATATTTGGAATATGACAAGGTGTATCGCCGGCAGTTAAGTATGACGGGAAGGTATCGGTAAAATGTTCTGGGAAGGTTCCTTAAGAAAAAAGATCCAGGTCACGATGGTGGCAGTCGTGGGTGTTATGCTGCTGGGCGTCGGGATCTTTTCAGTTCTGGCCATGTCGAATATCTCCAATCTGTTCATCGAGTCGAACCAGGCCACCAATGAAGCAGCCAGTGAGAAATCCCTGAATACACTGACCAAAAGCACAAAGGACCAGCTTCTGGAACTGGCCAGCAATAAGGCGGATATCGTCGATAAAATGTTCCAGTTCTTTGAGGATACGGTCAATATCGTGGCCGATGAGGCCGAGTATATCTACGGGCATGCCGACAGGTATTCTGATAGACCGGGCAGGCTGCCGAGCGTTCGAAATGACGGGAGGCTTTCCGTGCAGCTGCTCTACGCGCCGGATACGGATCCGGACGATCCTGAGGTCCGCAAAGAGATGCTGCTGATCGGAAATATCAGCGATACGCTGTATGCGGTCAACAAGAATGTCGAAGAAATGGTCTCCAATTATGTGGCTACGGAGAGCGGGATCGTTCTGCAGGCCGATTATATCTCCGGCATGAAATTTGACGACGAAGGAAAGATCCTGCCGCTGGACGCAAAGGAAAGACCGTGGTACCAGGGGGCGGTCGCGACCGGGAAGACCTATCTGTCACCGGTCATCAAGGACTATCATACCGGTCGCCCTACCGTCACCTGCGGTGTGCCGATCTACAGTAACGGCAAACTGATGGGCGTATCCGGAGCCGGTATATATCTGGATAATGTCGAGACGCTGGTGAAAAGCATCGATCTGGGCATCAACGGGGATGCCTGCATCATCAACCGGTCCGGACAGATCCTGTTCTCAACGAGCACAGATGGCGCTTTTTCCAAGATATCGGAGATCGTAGACCTGCGCAGTGCCGAGAATTCCGACCTGGCATCACTGACCCGGCGTGCCCTGGCAGGAGGCACCGGTGTCGACCTTCTGAATGTAGACGGTGAGATGCAGTATATCGCTTTCGCACCCATGAAGACGGTGGGGTGGACATTCTTCATCATGATGCCGCAGTCCGAAGTGGAGAGGCCTGTCATTGTACTTAAGGACAGTCTTGAAGAGATGCAGGAGCAGGCCAAACAGGCAGGATACAATACGGTCAATACCGCCATCGTCCTTCTGCTCATCACGTTTGCGGCAGCAATCGCGGCTGCCGTCCTGATCGCCTATCTGCTTTCGAAGCAGATCGTGAAGCCCATCCAGAAACTGACAGAGGAAGTCCAGGCTGTTGAAGGAAATAACCTCGATTTTCACTGGGATATGGACACCAAGGATGAAACACAGGTCCTGGCTGCTTCATTCGAGTCGCTGACAGAGCGTATGAAGACGTATATCAGCGATCTGCAGAATATTACGGCTGAACGGGAAAGGATGGAAACGGAGATGTATATCGCGACGGATATCCAGTCTTCCATGCTCCCGAACCGTTTTCCGGCCTTCCCGGACAGGAACGAGTTTGATATTTACGCCTATATGCATCCGGCGAGGGAAGTCGGCGGGGACTTTTATGATTTCTTCCTGATCGACGAGGACCACCTGGGACTGGTCATAGCGGATGTCTCGGGCAAAGGTGTCCCGGCCGCCCTTCTTATGATGGCGACCAAGATCATGATCAAAGCTTCCTTAGTGAACGGCAGGACACCGGACCGGGCGCTGTCGGAAGCAAATGTGGCCGTGCTGCAGAATAACAGAGGCATGTTCGTGACCGTCTGGGTCGGTATACTGGAACTGTCGACAGGAAATCTCATTGCTGCCAACGCCGGACATGAGTATCCTGCCCTGAAGAGGGCCGGCGGCGCGTACGAACTGATCAAGGACACGCACAGCTTTATCGTGGGCGGGATGGAAGATATCAAATATAAGAATTATGAATGGAAGCTGGAGCCCGGGGACAAGCTGTTCCTGTACACGGACGGCGTGCCCGAGGCTGTGGACACGGATGTCCAGATGTTCGGGACGGACCGTCTGCTGGCGGTGCTGAACAAAGATCCGGACGCATCCCCGCAGGATACCATTGACAATATGTGCCGCGCGCTCGACGAATTTGACGGGGAAGCCGAACAGTTCGACGACATCACCATGCTGAGCGTGGATTATTTCGGAAATCAGTCGGAAAGCCGATCATAAGAGGAAATTTGAATGCAGCTGTTTCACGGTAATATCGTATATTCCGTCTCCGAGAGGGAACTTGCGGAGCACACAGACAGTTATATCGCGGTCGAAAACGGTACAGTGGAGGGGATCTATCCCGTTATTCCGGAGAAATTAGGCGGCGCGCCGGTGACGGATCTCGGGGACGGGGTCATCATCCCGGCGTTTTCCGATCTCCATGTGCATGCGCCGCAGTATCCGCAGCGCGGACTGGTAATGGATGAGCTTTTGTATGACTGGCTGCATAAATATACTTTCCCGCTGGAAGCGCGGTTCGCGGACATGGAATTTGCCAGGGCTGTCTATGACGCTTTCATAGACGACATGATCCTGCACGGCACGATGCATGCCGCCGTATTCGGCACGATACACCGGGAGGCTGCCGGATACCTGATCAGCCGGATGGAAGAGAAAGGCCTTTATGCCTACGTCGGCAAGGTGAACATGGATACCGACAGCCCGGAATACCTCTGCGAAACGGCAGAGGATTCGGTCAGGGAAACAGAGGTGTTCCTGGAACAGTACAGCGCAAACCGCACCGCAAAGCCTGTCCTTACACCCCGGTTTGCCCCTACCTGCAGCGGTGAGCTCCTTTCGGGACTCGGAAAGCTCGGCGCAAAATACGGCGTCGGCGTTCAGACGCACCTGGTGGAATCGCTGTGGGAGGCCGCGGAGGCAAAGAAGCATTTCCCGGACTGCAGCTGTGATACCGAAATATATGAAAAAGCCGGTCTTCTTGATAACGGGCCGGTGATCGGCGCGCATTTCATTTTTCCGGAGGAGGAAGACATCCGGATCTTAAAGAAATACAACGGCTATGCCGTACAATGCCCCGACGCGACCGTGAACGTAATAGCCGGCATCATGCGGACGGCCGCCCTTTCAGAACGCGGTATCAGCCTGGGCCTCGGGAGCGATATCGCCGGCGGCGCCAACCTTGGCATATACAGCCAGATCTCGCGGTCCGTACAGCTTTCCAAGCTGAAAGAGTTCTATGAACCCGGGGAGAACAGGGCTATCCCCTTCTCACAGGCATTCTATATGGGCACGAAGCAGGGCGGCTCGCTGTTCGGCCGTGTCGGCAGCCTCGAACCCGGATATCTGTTCAACGCGCTCGTGATCGACGGGCTTGCCGGTCCATTCGAAAAACTTACGCCCGGGCAGACGGTGGAGCGGTTCTGCTACCTGGGAGAGACCGGGCATATCCGCGCGCGTTTCCTGGCCGGGAAAAAAATCGGCTAACAAGGGGATTTATTCATAAAAAAATCCCGAATTTCCCTCATTAATTGACAAAAGTCACGAAGTTTTTTCAACATAATTGACAAAGCGGGCACGGATGAGTAGCATCAGACTCATATTGATCCTGCAACAGTGTTTCTTTGCGGCCGGGATCACGGACCGCAGCCGGAACACGGATAATATCTAATCATTTATTTATGGAGGGGAAATGAAAAAAGTACTCAGTATCTTACTTGCTTCAGTGTTATGTATCGGCACTCTCGCCGCATGCAGCACAGCAGCTCCCGCACCTGCAGCCGCGGAACCTGCACAGGAAGCGGCAGAAGAAGCAGCGGCACCCGCGGCTGACCTGTCTTCCGTGAAGATCGGCTTTATCTGCCTGCATGACGAGAATTCCACCTATGACCTCAACTTCATCAACGGCGCAAAGGAAGCCTGCGAAGAACTCGGCGTGGAATACATGATCCGCACCAACGTTCCCGAAGGCCAGGAATGCTATGACGCCGCCTGCGAAATGGCTGACGCCGGATGCAACATCGTCTTTGCCGATTCCTTCGGCCATGAAGACTTTATGATCCAGGCTGCCAAGGAGTTCCCGGAAGTTCAGTTCTGCCACGCTACAGGCACCAAGGCACATACCGAAGGCATCGCCAACTACCACAACGCGTTCGCAACGATCTATGAAGGCCGCTACCTTGCCGGCATCGCTGCAGGCATGAAGCTGAACGAAATGATCGAAAGCGGCAAGATCACCGCGGAAGAAGCAAAGATCGGCTATGTCGGCGCTTTCACATACGCTGAAGTTATTTCCGGTTATACTTCCTTCTTCCTCGGCGCACGTTCTGTCTGCCCGAGCGCTACAATGGAAGTTACATTCACAGGTTCATGGTATGACGAGATCGCCGAGAAGGAAGGCGCGACCAACCTGATCAACGACGGCTGTGTCCTGATCAGCCAGCACGCTGATTCCATGGGCGCTCCTACCGCCTGCGAGACTGCCGGCGTTCCCGACGTTTCCTATAACGGAAGCACGATCGCTGCCTGCCCCAACACCTTCATCGTTTCTTCACGCATCGACTGGGCTCCGTATTATAAGTACATCATCAACTGCGTAGCCGCCGGCGAAGCGATCGACACTGACTGGTGCGGCGATATCTCCACCGGTTCCGTCGTCCTTACCGATGTAAACGAAGCTGTTGCCGCTGAAGGCACTGTGGCCGCCATCGAAGAAGCCAAGGCTGCCCTTGAAGCCGGCACGGTCCATGTTTTTGACGCTGCTGCCATCACTGTCGGAGGCGAACCGCTGACGACCTACATGGCTGACGTTGACACAGATCCTGAGTACACACCGGATACAGAAGTTGTTGCTGACGGTTACTTCCATGAATCCGAGTATCGTTCAGCTCCCTACTTCGATCTGCAGATCGACGGCATCACACTTCTGGATACAGCATTCTGATGACTGCGCACAGAAGTCCAGACAGATCATTTAAACAGTTCTAAGATAATATCGGAAAGCCCGGGAGTATTCTCCGGGCTTTCCATATTTGCTTTACGAGGTCCGGACAGGCCCGCAGAGGAAAGAGACCTATGGATAATCTGAAAAAAGATCAGGCTGCCGCGCCCGCGGCGGTCGAGATGAGGGGCATATCGAAGTTTTTCGGCAATGTCCGCGCCAACTACAAAGTCGATCTGACGATCCGGAAAGGAGAGATCCTGGCCCTTCTCGGGGAGAACGGAAGCGGTAAGACGACGCTGATGAACATGCTTGCCGGTATCTATTATCCGGACGAAGGAGAGATCCTGATCAATGGAAAAGAGACCTTGATCCGTTCGCCCAGGGACTCTTTTGAATGCGGGATCGGGATGATCCATCAGCATTTCAAACTGGTCGACGTGCTGACGGCGACCGAGAATATCATCCTCGGCCTGAAGGAGCCCGGCAGGCTCAATATCAGGGCCGCGGCGGACAGGATCCGCCAGATCTGCGATGCCTACGGTTTCGAAGTCGATCCCATGCAGAAGATCTATGACATGTCCGTTTCCCAGAAGCAGACGGTTGAGATCGTCAAGCTCCTCTACCGCGGCGCGGACATCCTGATCCTGGACGAACCGACGGCTGTCCTGACACCGCAGGAAACGGAAAAGCTCTTCGCCGTGCTGCGCAATATGCGCAAAGACGGCAAGGCGATCGTCATCATCACGCACAAGATGCATGAGGTGGAGGAACTGAGCGACCGTGTCGCCGTGCTCCGCCGCGGGGAATATGTGGGCGAGATGATCACGAAAGAAACCAATGCCCAGGAGATGACCGATATGATGGTCGGCCATTCCGTATCGCTCAATATCGAGCGCCCTGAACCGAAAGATCCCAAAAACAGGCTGGTGGTGGAAGCCTTACAGTCCGCAACGAGGAAGGCATATTAAAGCTCGACGATGTTTCCTTTACGGCAAGGAGCGGCGAGATCCTGGGTGTGGCCGGCATTTCCGGCAGCGGCCAGAAGGAGCTTCTGGAGGCGATCGCCGGACTCCAGCCGGTGGAAAAAGGAACAGTCACCTATATCGAAGACAGCGGGGAAACGGATGAACTGATCGGCAAAGATCCCCTTGAGATAGCAAAGCTCGGGGTAGCCCTTTCCTTCGTGCCTGAAGACAGGCTCGGCATGGGCCTTGTCGGGAACATGGACCTGACCGACAACATGATGCTGCGCTCCTTCAGGGAAGGCAATTCAGTCTTTACGGACCGCAGCGCGCCGCATGACCTGGCAGGCCGGGTCGTAAACGAACTGGAAGTCAATACGCCGGGCCTTTCCACACCGGTCAGGCGCCTTTCCGGCGGCAATGTCCAGAAAGTGCTGGTCGGCAGGGAGATCTCTTCCGCGCCTACGGTACTGCTGACTGCCTACGCTGTCAGGGGCCTGGACATCAACTCTTCCTATATGATCTATGACCTGATCAACCAGCAGAAAAAGAACGGTGTCGCGGTCGTTTATGTCGGTGAAGACCTGGACGTTCTGCTTGAGCTGTGCGACAGGATCCTTGTCCTGTGCGGCGGCAGGGTAAGCGGGATCGTCGACGGCAGAAAGATCACCAAAAATGAGGTCGGTATGATGATGACGAAACTGGGAGGTAAGCAAGATGCATAATAAAACACCGCTTATCCGCCTTTCCAAGCGCAAGGCGCTCCCCACCTCGAAGGCCTGGGGGATCAGGCTCCTTGCCATCCTGCTTTCGCTGGTATTCTGCGCGGTCCTGACGATGCTCGTTACGGACCTGAATCCCGTGAAAGTATTCGCGACGATGTTCCAGGGTGCTTTCGGCACGGTCCGCAAGACCTGGACTACCGGACAGGAGATCGCCATGCTGCTCCTTGTCTCGGTCGCCCTCGCGCCGGCGTTTATGATGCATTTCTGGAATCTGGGCGGTGAAGGCCAGATCCTGATCGGCGGCCTCGCTACCGCGGCCTGCATGATCCTCCTGGGCGGAAAGATCCCGAACGGGATCCTGATCCTTGTCATGACAGTGTCTGCCATGGCGGCAGGTGCCATTTGGGCATTCATACCGGCATTTTTCAAGGCAAAATGGAATACGAACGAGACCCTGTTCACCCTGATGATGAATTATGTCGCCACACAGCTGGTCGCATACTATGTCATCATCTGGGAAGTGCCGAAGGGCTCGGGCAAGATCGGCATCATCAACCAGTCTACCGAGGCCGGATGGCTTCCGCAGATCGGGAGCTACAAGTATCTGCTGAATATACTGATCGCCCTGGCCGTCACGGTGCTGATGTTCATTTACATGCGGTACAGCAAGCACGGGTATGAACTGACCGTCGTCGGTGAAAGTGAAAGGACCGCCCGTTATGTCGGCATCAAGGTGGAAAAAGTCATTGTCCGCACGCTTATCCTTTCCGGTGCTGTCTGCGGCCTGACAGGACTTCTGCTGGTGGGCTCTACCAACCACACCATCACCACGACCATCGCCGACAACCGCGGTTTCACGGCTGTCATGGTCGCCTGGCTGGCCAAATTCAACCCGATATCCATGATCCTGAGCAGCGCGCTCCTGATCTTCCTTAAGCGCGGCGCCAGCGAGATCTCCACGATGTACCATCTGAACCAGTCCTTCGGGGATATCCTGACAGGCATCATCCTTTTCTTCATCATCGGCAGTGAGTTCTTTATCCAGTACCAGATCCATTTCCGCAAAAAAGGTCAGTAAGCGGAGAACACTGTACCGGACAGAGCATACAAGACCCGGAATGACCGGGAAAGAACAGGAGAGATCATGTTTGACTTTGTTTCTTTTATACCGCGGGCCGTCGTCCAGTCCATCCCGCTGCTTTACGGCAGTACCGGCGAGATCATCACCCAGAAATCGGGGAACCTGAACCTCGGTATTCCCGGTGTAATGTATGTCGGGGCTATCAGCGGCGTTATCGCGTCTTTCTTCTATGAAAGATCCGCCGGCGGCAATGTGAACAGCTTCGTCGCCATTCTTCTGCCGATGCTGGCCTGCCTTATCGGATCGCTTCTGATGGGCCTTCTGTACTGTTTCCTGACAGTCACGCTGAGGGCCAACCAGAACGTGACAGGCCTTGCCATGACGACCTTCGGCATCGGTTTCGGCAACTTCTTCGGCGGATCCCTGATCAAGCTGACAGGCGCTGACGTCCCCAACATCGCGCTCTCCGCCACGAGCGCATGCTTTTCGCGTTCGCTGCCCTTTGCGGGAAGGCTTGGCGCAGTGGGAAAGATCTTCTTCTCCTACGGCTTTCTGGCCTACCTGGCTATCGTGATCGCGCTGGCAGCGGCATTTATCCTGAAAAAGACCAGGACCGGCCTGGAACTGCGCGCCGTCGGCGAAAATCCCGCCACAGCCGACGCAGCCGGCATCAACATCACCGCATATAAATATGTCGCGACCTGCATCGGCTGTATGATCGCGGGACTCGGCGGACTCTATTATGTTATGGACTACGCCTGCGGCATATGGTCCAACGACGCTTTCGGCGACAGGGGCTGGCTGGCCATCGCGCTGGTCATCTTCACGATCTGGCGTCCCGACGTGGGCGTACTGGCTTCCATCCTGTTCGGCGGGCTTTACATCTTGTACCTGTTCATCCCGACCGGCATGAATCTTTCCGTCAAGGAACTGTACAAGATGCTGCCGTACGTCGTCACGATCATCGTGCTGATCATTACCAGCATGCGCAGGAAGAGGGAGAACCAGCCGCCGCAGAGCCTGGGACTCTCGTATTTCCGGGAAGACAGATAGGAAAGACAAGGAACGAAAGATCCCAAGATGCGGAAAAGACAAACTGTTTTCAACAGGTTTTCCTCGGAGAGTATTGATATGATCACAGACAGCCCGGTAAGGGCTGTCTTGCTGTTCGCCGTTCCCGTAGCCATAGGGAGCCTTTTCCAGTCGCTATACAACACGATGGACAGCATTATCATAGGACGTTTCCTTGGTGCAAGGGCGCTTGCCGCCGTCGGCTCGACAGCTCAGATCACCGGGTTCTTCCTGATGATCTCCATAGCACTGACGACCGCCTTCTCAGTTATGACCGCACAGTACTTCGGCGCGAGGAATAATGAGATGGTCCGCAGGACGGCGGTCGGATGCATCTATATCGTCGCGGCGGGTTCGGCAGTTATAGGGGCGGCCGGAGCGGCCTTTGCACGGCCGATCATGACTATGATGCAGGCAGATGCGCTGATCATCGATGATGCGGTTCTCTATATGCGCATCTGCGTCGGTCTCTGCTTCGGGCAGGTGGCCTACAACGCGACGGCGTCGATCCTCCGTGCGATAGGTGACAGCAGGACTCCGCTGTATTTCCTTATTCTCTCATCCATCCTGAACGTCGTCCTGAACATAACATTCGTTGCTGTCTTCGGAATGGGCGTCGCCGGCGTGGCTATAGCCACTGTAATAGCCCAGGTGGCTTCGGCTGCCGCCTGCATATGGTATACATGGAAAAAATACCCGATCTTCCACTTTACCGGACAGGACCTTAAGCCCGATTGGAAACTGATATGGGACACGCTGAAGCTCGGACTTTCGCTCAGCGTGCAATTATTCGTTACCAGCCTCGGAGACGTTGTCATATCCGCAAGGATCAATTCCTTCGGCGTGGTGACGGTGACCGCGTATACTGCCGTATCACAGATCATGCGCTTTGCGACGATGCTTTTCTCGTCAATATCCAACGGCTTTTCGGTCTTTGCCGGCCAGAATTTCGGAGCCGGCCTGTATGACAGGGTGAAGAGCGGATTTAAGAAAGTAGCCGTGATCAGTGTCCTGACAGCGGCAGCCGGAGCGGCGGTCATGCTGCTGTTCGGCACCGCTTTTATACGCGCATTTCTTTCTGAGGCCGATCCGCACTTTGCACAAGTGCTCGTCCAGGCCAGGCAGTACCAGATCATTTCCGGTGTCTGCTATCCGTTCCTTGCGCTGGTATGGATGTACAACCAGACCCTGCGCGGTATGGGTGAAGCGCTGGTGCCTATGGCTGCGGGGATCACGGAGATCGTATTCAAGCTTGCAGGCGCCCTGGTCCTTTCGTCTGTCATCGGCGTTACCGGACTGTGGCTGGCCAGTCCTGTGGGATGGATATTCGGTATCATACCGGGTGCGCTGTACTATCATTCCGGAAAATGGATCCAAAAGAAAAGGATCCGGCAATCAGCTTAATGGTACAATTTATCTGAGGACATCGTTAACGGAGACATCTATCGCCGACACAGAAAGGAGAGACCGTTATGAGCAGTACTGTATTGATCACCGGAGGCACTTCAGGCATAGGCATCCCGCCCGCCGTCAACACGAATCTCGGCGGTGCCGGCGTGCACGCCGCGGGGGTCGACCTGGATGAGTTTGCGGACAGTGTTTACAGGGATATCCTTGACAGGAAGGACGAGATCGTTTATGGTTTCTCTGCCATATCAGCCAACAGGACCAGGCGGGAAATGGAAACAGACGCCAGGCGAGGGACAAAGAGAAGCCAGAGCCTGAAGAACGGAAACTGATAATACACCGGCAGACCTTTATGGTAAGGCCGGCGGAAAAGAAAAAGCGGAAAGGTGAGTGGAAATTAAGATTATGAGGATCGCGGTTACATACGAAGACGGAAACATATTCCAGCATTTCGGACACACGGAACAGTTCAAGGTCTATGAAGTTGAGGACAATAAGATAGTCTCCTCGCAGGTCATCGGTTCAAACGGCAGCGGCCACAGCGCCCCGGCCGGGCTCCTCGCGGATGACGCGGTCGACGTGCTGATCTGCGGAGGGATCGGCGGCGGCGCGCAGGCGGCGCTCGAGGAAAGAGGGATCGAACTGTGCGCGGGCGCGTCCGGAGATGCCGACGCGGCCGTGGAAGCGTATTTGAGAGGCGAACTGGAGAATACCGGAGCGAACTGCGATCATCATCACGGAGAAGAGCATACCTGCGGAGAGCATGGCTGCGGCGAAGGAGAGGAAGGCTGCGGCGGCTGCGGTGAAGAAGGCGAAGAGGGCTGCGGCAGCTGTGGAGGCTGTCCCGGAAGGGCTTCCCTTCCCCCGATCGAAGGCAAAAACGTCGGAAAGACCTGCCGCACGCATTACCGCGGTACGTTCAACGACGGGACGCAGTTCGATTCCTCCTATGACAGGGGTGAACCGCTGGAGTTCGTCTGCGGCGCGGGCATGATGATCAGAGGCTTTGACGCTGCGGTCGCCAATATGGAGCCCGGTGAGACCGTGCAGGTCCACCTCATGCCGTCGGAGGCCTACGGCGAAGCCGATCCGGCCGCCGTCTTCACAGTCGATATCGCGGATATGCCCGGTTCCGAAGATCTTTCGGCGGGACAGAGAGTCTACCTGCGGAATATGTACGGCCAGCCGTTCCCCGTAACGGTCACGGCGAAAGATGATACGACCATCACTTTCGACGCCAACCACGAGATGGCCGGCAAGGAACTCAACTTTACGATCGAACTGGTGGAAGTCAGGGACTGACTCACTTAAAGAACACGATAACAGCAGGATACGGATCCGGACAGCCGGGACCGTATCCTGTTTTTTTATTCGGGACAAGACGCAAAATGCAACGTCTCTCCTTTTTCTGCGGCTTTCATGGTATAAACAGTTTATAGCCAGATAACAGGAGGAAAGATCATGAAGACCGGCAGGATATGGGCGATCGCACTGGCAGCTCTCATGCTTTGCACCGCTGCGGCGGCAGCAGGCTGCGCAGCGAAGAAGGATAAGGATAACGGGACAGGCGCTGATACGGCTGCTGCCCTTACAGAACCGATAGAGGAAGCCGCAGAGGAAACGGCAGAAGAAACGGCTGCGCCCGCCGGAAACGGATCTGGAGATACAGAAGCAGTACCTGCACCAGCAGCGGAAGATGGCCGGGTATATGCCCCGGGACCCTACGGCAGGATATCCGTAATGATCCCGGAAGGATGGGAAAGCCGGACCGTGGCGGCAGGAGAGTCCGGACTGGACACGGGAGGCTTCTACGGGCTCCTGTTCTTCCCGGAGAGCAGGGCTGAAGGCCGCATCGAACTGTCATACCAGGATCTGTTCGGCGTCTGCGGCACCGGCCTGACACAGGAAGAGGTGCAGATCGCGGGAAGCAAAGCCCTGATCGGGACTTACGATGACGGGATTGACGATAACGACAGGACTTGGGACTTCATCACATTCCATGATGACAAGGAAGGGATCGTCGCGATCGCGAATATGACGATGGACTGGACCGGAGAAGAAAAGGAAAAGGCAAAAGAGATCCTGGAGACACTGGTCTTCGAACCGGATATCCGGGAAGGCGGGATCGGTTATTTCAGGCGTGATTCCGAGATACCGGAGATCGGCCTTATGATGCAGGCCAGGGATATCCGTGCGGACGGCGCGACGGTGCGGTTCTCGTTATGGGATCCGGACGCGGCGGACGGGGAACTGATCTACGGGGAAGATTTTGCCCTGGAAAAGCAGGACGGAGAGTTCTATAAGGAACTGCCGCCGGTGATCGACAATGCCGCCTTCAATGACATCGGCTATACGATCTTGCCGGATACCGACAATGACTGGGCAGTCAACTGGAAGTGGCTGTACGGGGAGATAGAGCCCGGCGAGTACAGGATCAGGAAGAGCGTCAGCGCATGGCGCGCGCCCGGGGACTTTGACCGGTACGATATCTACGCGTACTTTATCTATGCCGGCGAACCGGCCGGCAAGGCGAAAGAAAACGCTGAGGCGGCGGATGAAGAGGCCGGGGATCACGCCGGACAGGATGCGGAAGGCGTGGAAAAGACCGTTGCCGTCCTTCCTGACGCAGCGGCGCCGGATATGGACGCGGAGGCATTTCTGATGACGGACGCGCACTGGAAATGGTGGCAGGCGCAGCTGGAGAAGATCAATGCATCCGCTGAGCTGCAGGCAGGCATGGAGGATTATTATGCCGCCATCCTTAAGGAGATGCTGCAGGCGGAGGACGAGGAAGGCCACCCTGCGAACGCGGTCTGTTCGCCGCTGAATATCTATACGGCGCTGGCCATGCTGGCCGAGGTCTCCGGGGGGAACACCAGGGAGCAGATCCTGGATGCCCTGCAGGTTGAGGATATCGAAAGCGCCAGGGAAAAAGCGAAAGCATTCTGGGAAGCCAATTATGCGGATACGCCCGCCCTGAAGAGCATCCCTGCCGCGTCCATGTGGCTGAACGACCGGATCGGTTACCATCCGGATACGCTGCAGAGGCTGGCGGAGGATCATCATGCGTCGTCCTTTATGGGAGTACCGGGTTCCGAAGAGATGGACAAGGCGCTGCGGCAGTGGACGGATGACAATACCGGCGGCCTTCTGACGGAGTATACGCAGGATCTGAAACTGGACAGGGATACGGTCCTGGCGCTGGTCACGACAATATATTACAAGGCGGCGTGGACGGACAGATTTGCCGCTGACAGGACAAAGGACGAGATCTTTCACGGCGCTTCCGGCGACCGGGAAGTCCCCATGATGCATATGGACAGGATGATGGGCATATTCCCGGGGAGCTGTTTTACGGCAGCAGGACTATCCCTGACGGACAGCGGCAACATGTACTTTTTCCTCCCGGACGAGGGGATCAGCGTGCAGGACCTGGCATCCGGGGAAGTGCTGCGGGAAGTGTTGAAGGTCTCACGCGCGGCATGGGAAGCGGAGAGCTATTATCCCATCGTGCATCTTTCCCTCCCGAAATTCAGTGTTTCGGCAAAGACCGGACTCATCAGCATATTGAAGGACCTCGGCATTCAAGACGCCATGATCCCGGGCATCGCGGACTTTGGTCCCCTGACTGATGAAGTGGACGAGATCTATCTCAGTGAAGCCAGTCATGCAGCCCTCGTGGAGATCGATGAGGAAGGCGTCACCGGTGCGGCCTACACGGAGCTTGCCATGGCGGCAGGCGCTGCCATGCCGCAGGATGAGATCGACCTTGTCTTTGACAGGCCGTTCCTGTTCACGGTCACTGCCAGGGATGGTTCCGTCCTGTTCGCGGGTATCGTACAGAATGCTAAATGACAGGACAGGCCAAAACGGCCGGGAGGACCCCGAAAGTAAATGGGACCGCAGGCTTGGCATCAGCACGGCGGGAAGGGACGCCTCCGCGGAGGACGCGCACCATTTTCCCTATGAGCCGACGCCCTACTGTGTGCTGGAGAGGCTTGCGGAAAGCGGCCTGATATCGGAAGAGAACGTGCTCGTGGACTACGGCTGCGGGAAAGGAAGGGTCAATATCTTCATGAGCAGCCGGACCGGCTGCCATGGCTCGGGGATCGAATTTGACCCGGATTTTTTAAGCTGCGCGCTGCAGAACCTGGAAGCCTCCGCTGTGAAGGACAAGGTGGTCTTCAGGAATGATAATGCGGAGAAGTTCGAAGTCCCCGCAGAGGCGGACCGTTTTTATTTCTTTAACCCGTTCTCCGAAAAGATCCTGCATTCGGTGATCGGGAAGATCATCGCTTCATGGTATAAAGAACCGCGCCGCATCCTGCTGATGTTCTATTATCCCTCCGACGAGTATGTCGGGTACCTGATGGGCGTGGACGAACTCTCTTTCCTGGACGAGATCGACTGCTCAGACCTGTTCCCGAATGATCCGAGGGAAAGGATACTGTGCTTCGAGACGCTCTGATATAATAAAAAATGCAGTCAGAACCAAAAACGCGGGTATTACGGGTACCGCGGCAGGAAGAGCCCCGGAAGGAGCAGGCAGGAAAGTTATCCTATGGAGCAGCTCCGCTGTGTCGTTGAACGGATCACATACCAGAATGAACAAAACGGGTACACCATCATCAGATGCACGGTGAAGGGGTACCCTGAACTTGTCACTGTCGTCGGCACCATGCCGGAAGTCCACGTGGGGAGCGTGCTCATCGTCAGAGGCTCCTGGAAAATGGACGCCAGGTACGGCAGGCAGTTCGTTATGGACAGCTTTGAGGAGACGATGCCGGCCACCGCGTACGGTATAGAAAAGTATCTCGGGAGCGGGCTCGTCAAAGGGATCGGGCCGAAGTACGCGCGCCGGATCGTGGAGAGATTCGGCACGGAAACGTTGGATATCATCGAAGAGGATCCGATGCGGCTAATGGAAGTCGACGGCATCGGGAAGCTCCGGGTGGAAAAGATAAAGACAAGCTGGGACGAGCAGAAGGAGATCCGCAATATCATGCTCTTCCTGCAGGGACATGACGTCAGTCCCAGCCATGCTTCCAGGATCTATAAGACCTATGGTAACGATAGCGTCAGGATCGTACAGGAAAACCCCTACCGCCTCGCGGACGATATCTGGGGGATCGGCTTTAAGACAGCGGATACCATCGCGGAAAAGATGGGCTATTCGCATGAAAAATACGAACGCTTAAGAAGCGGCCTGCTGTATACGCTGAACAGGCTTTCAGACGAAGGGCACTGTTTTGCCACGCGGCAGATGCTGATGAAGACAGGGAGCGAACTGTTATCCGTGGAAGACGGCCTGCTCTCTGTGACACTGGATGAAATGATCCGCGCGGAAGACGTGATCGTGCAGCGGACAGATACTGCAAAAGAGACGGGTACGGAAGAAACGGCCGAACGGATAGAAGGATCCGGAGATGACGGCCTGGCCATCTATCTGCCCGTTTTTTATTTCGCGGAACGCGGCGCGGCGAAACGCCTCGCCGCGGTGTGGAAAAACGACGCATCCGGGGAACCGGATGCCGGAAGCAGGCCGCCCGTGCAGATGCAGATGAATGTCCCTTCGGCAAACGGGATCGAATACGATGAGATACAGCTTGAGGCGATCGAAACGGCCCTGCGCAGCCGGATCATGGTGCTGACCGGCGGGCCCGGCACGGGCAAGACCACGACGACGCTGGGCATCATCACCGCGTTTAAAAACAGCGGCGCGAAGATCCTCCTCGCGGCGCCGACGGGACGGGCAGCCAAACGCCTGTCCGAAGCGACCGGAATGGAAGCAAAGACGATCCACCGCCTGCTGGAAGTCAAACCGCCCGAAGGCTACCAGAGGAACGAAGACAACCCGCTGGACGGGGATGTCCTGATCGTTGACGAGTGTTCAATGATCGATATCATGCTGATGTATGCCCTGCTGAAGGCGGTGCCGGACAGGATGCGCCTCATCCTTGTCGGCGATATCGATCAGCTGCCCAGCGTCGGGGCAGGCAACGTCCTGCGGGATATCATCGATTCAGGCTGCTTCCCGGTCATCCGTCTGACCAGGATCTTCCGGCAGGCCATGCAGAGCCGCATCATTTTGAACGCGCACCGCATCAACCGCGGCATGATGCCGGATATCTCCAACGGGAAACAGAGCGATTTCTTTTTCATGGATATGGAAAAACAGGCGGAAAGAAAAGGACTGGACACCAGTGATACTTCCGTATACGCGCAGGAAAGCGCGGAAACGATCGTTGACCTGGTAAGGAACAAACTTTCCCGCTATTACAGAATATCCCCGCGGGAGATCCAGGTGCTGACACCGATGCAGCGCGGTGTGGCCGGCGCGGCCAATCTGAACCGGATGCTGCAGCAGGCCCTGAATCCCGGTGAAGACGGCTTAAGGCACGGAGGGAACCTCTTTATGCCCCGGGACAAGGTCATGCAGATCCGCAATAATTACGAGAAAGAAGTCTTTAACGGGGATATCGGTGTCGTCGAAGCGGCTGACAGAGAGGAGCGCGAGCTGAAGGTAAGGTTCGACGAACGCACCGTGACTTACGATGTAACGGAACTGGACGAACTGGTGCTCGCCTATGCCACGACGATCCATAAATCCCAGGGCTCGGAGTATCCGGTGGTGGTCATGCCGGTACTGATGAACCATTTCGTCATGCTCCAGCGCAATCTTATCTATACCGGGATAACCAGGGCGAAAAAGGCGCTCGTTATCGTCGGGACGAAAAGGGCGCTGGCCTATGCCGTAAAGAATATGACGGTCTCGCAGCGCAACACAATGCTCAAAGAAAGGATCCGGGCGTTCATAACAGACTGATGAAATACTATTTTGCCCCCATGGAGGGGATCACGGGATACTGCTTCCGGCAGGTCCATCATAAATTCTTCCCGGGCCTTGACGCCTACTACACACCTTTTATCGCTGCCAATAAGACCTTAAGCTTTTCGGGAAAGGAAAAGAAGGAATTTGACCCTGTCCGGAACCAGGGCATCCCGACCGTGCCCCAGCTGATGGGAAATGACGCCGGCGCGGTCCTGTTCGCCCTGCGGCAGATGGCGGCACGGGGGTATGGGGAGATCAATTTCAACCTGGGCTGTCCGGCTTCCACGGTCGTCTCACATCACCGCGGCGCCGGAATGCTGGCGGATACAGAGAGACTGGATGCTTTTTTCGACGAAGTGTTCGATGACCTTGGAAAAGACCCCATACCGGCCTGTATATCCGTGAAAACGCGGATCGGGATGACAGACCCCGATGAACTGCCGGCCATTCTGGACGTATACGAAAAATACCCCATTGCAAAGCTGATCGTCCATCCCCGGGTGAGGTCTGAATTTTACAGCGGGAGCGTCCATGAAGACGCCTTTGCCTATGTGCTTGAAAGGGCCCGCTGCCCTGTCGTATATAACGGGGATGTCAGGAGCATTCAGGATATCAGGAGGATCGCCGGCGCATTTCCCAAAGCGGAAGGGATCATGTGCGGGCGCGGGCTCCTGACCGATCCGGCGATGTTGTACGGGCTTTATGAAAAAGCGGACAGTGCCCTTATCCGCCGGTTCCATAACGAACTGGTCAGCACCTATCTGCGCGAGCTTGGCAGCGAAGCCCTCGCGCTGTCTAAAATGAAAGAAATCATATACTGGCTGGGACAGGGATATGAGAACAGTGATAAACTGGTAACAAGGATGCGCCATTCGAAGGACCTTCCCGAATACAGGATGTATGCGGAAAAAATGTTCTCCGGATGTGCGTATAAAATGAAAAAGACAGATCCTGACGATGAATGAGGTGGCGGCGTTGAATGGAATGGTGATTGATTATTCGAATCTGATCTGGAGACTGATCCTGTGGTTCCTGTTTTCGCTCGGTCTGTGGAAATTGGGTAAAAAGCTCAGATGGCCAAAACGCTGGATGGCGTTTGTCCCCGGACTGCGCTATTATGCCCTCGGAAAGAGTATGCAGTATGAAAAGCGCGGGATCATCTGCGGCATATTGGATGTGATCACTATAATCACCGGTATCGTGGATGCCGGCCCGGTAGAAACCCGGGCGGATGTTATCTTCGGGCTGGTCGTCATCGTTTCCACTGTATTCACGATCGTATACAGCCTCATGGTCTACCAGCGTGTCAACGAAACTTTCGGCCTGAGTAAGAAGTGGATACTGCTTTGGATGTTCGTAGAATGCATACCTGCCCTGATACTGGGTTTCGGGAAGAAATACCAGCCGGTCAGATATATTGATTTTTCGGAAGACTGGGAAGCGGGAACGGAACCTACCGCCATTCCGGAAACGGAAAACCTCATGAAGATGGGGAAGGTGTCCCGTGACGGGCTCAGCGTCAGGATAAAGGAGAGAAAGGTCAGGAACTTAAGCACGACCCGCTATCTGCTGAAGGACATATCCCTGGATATCCCCAACGGATCCCTGGTACTGCTCCTGGGCGGTTCCGGATCGGGCAAGACCACTTTTGTCAATGCCCTGACCGGCTATGAAAAAGCCAACGCCGAGATCCGCTTAAACGGCGGCGACGTATACAGGGATTATGCGAAGATGAAATACAGGATCGGATTTGTGCCGCAGCAGAACCTGGTCCGCGGCAGCGATACTGTACGGAATACGATAGATGATGCGGCCGAGATCCGCCTGCCGGTAGTGCTTTCCGGTAAAGAAAGGAACTCCAGGGTCCAGGACGTACTGGACCTTCTGGGACTTGCGGCCGGCGCGGACGGCCTGGTCGGAAAGAAATCCGGCGGCATGCTGCGGCGTATCTCGATCGCCATGGAACTGATCGCGGATCCGGAACTGTTCGTACTGGATGAACCGGATTCAGGCCTGGACGGTGTTATCGCAAGGGAACTGTTTACTAAGCTCAGGATGGTGGCTGATGAAGGCAGGATCGTCATCGTTATCACGCACACGCCTGACCGCGTGATCGACCTGTTCGATAAAGTGATCGTACTGGCCAGGGATTCCGGGCGTGTCGGCCGTCTTGCTTTCTACGGAAGCCCGGATGAAGCCAGGGAATTCTTCGGCAAGGATACGATGGAACAGATCGTAATGAGCGTCAACAGCAAGGCCGAAGGCGGTGAAGGACGGGCTGATGAGTTTATCAGACGCTACGCGCTGATGACGGCAGGTACGGTAAGCAGCCCGGAGGATCCCGAGGACCCTGAGGAACCAGAAGACCCTGAGGATCCGGAAGGCGCTGAGGGCCTTGAGGAGCCACAGGATGCCGCTGCATACGCGGCAGACGATTCAGCAGATACAGCAGATACAGAGGAGGTGGACCATGCGGGATAACGGAACGGACGCCATGCAGTACGATCTGAAGCATAAGGGGCGTTTGGCCCAGCTGTGGATATACCTTCAGAAATTCCTCAGGATGTTTGTATATCAGAATGACTGGAAAGTCCTCCCCATGGGCGCGGCTATCGCGGCCCTGGTCACCTATGTCATAGGGGCCAACCTGTTCGTAACGCAGGAAGGGACAGCAATGGGCTGCTTCGCCATTGTGTGTGTCTGTATCTGGAACGGCTTCTTCAATTCGATACAGGTAGTCTGCCGCGAAAGGAATATCGTCAAACGTGAACACCGCGCGGGTCTCCATATGTCGTCTTATATCGCCGCACAGATGATCTACCAGTTCATGCTCTGCACCGCGCAGACCGTCATTACCCTGCTCATCTGCAAAGCATCCAAAGTCAGTATACCCGTGCAGGGCGTAGTCACGCCCTGGGGCATCGTTGATATGGGCATCACCCTGCTGCTCATTACATTTGCGGCGGATGTCATGTCCCTTATGGTCTCCTGTATCGTACGCAGTACGACGACGGCCATGACCGTGATGCCGTTCCTTCTGATCTTCCAGCTGGTCTTTTCCGGGTCTTTCTTTAATCTGTCCGGTTTCGCCAACAGGATCACTGTATTTACGATCTCCCGCTGGGGGATAGGCAGTCTCACTGCGATCGGCCGGTATAACGAACTGCCCATGGTGACACTGTGGAATACGATCTATAAGTTCAAGAATATGGAAGTCCTTGGAGGAAAACCTATTCTGGATATACTCAGGATGGTCGAGGACGGCGGCCACAAGGAAGAATTCCTGCTGTGGGCAGGCCAGGTCAACGCGAACTCCATGTACGCGTCCACTGTCGAAAACGTTCTGCATAACTGGGGCATGCTCGTACTGTTCATCTGTATCTTCGCGGTTGCCGCCGTGCTCGCGCTGGAGTTTGTGGACAAAGACAAGAGGTGATGCGGGCTGCTGCAGGCGATTGGGCCGGACAGTGCTCGTGCTGAATGGTGCCGTCAGGCCGGTACAGGCATCCCGGGCACGCTTTCGCTATACCTCGCTGGCAGCGATACATAGGGAATCGATCAAAAAGAGACCGGCATTTCCGTGTCGTCAGACCGGTACAGGCATCCCGGGCACGCTCTCGCTATACCTCGCTGGCAGCGGCACATAAGGCATCATAAATAAAAGCAGGCAGTCAATATTGCGGCAAGCCGCCATTGACTGCCTGTTTTTATTTATTACGATGCCTAAGTGCCGGCCGCTCGCTAATGCGCCGGGAATGCCTGTACCGGCCCGACGGCATGAAGTAAAGCGGGATCAGATGCGCCGGGAATGCCTGTACCGGCCAGACGGCACGAAGTAAAGCGGGATCAAATGCGCCGGGAAAGCCTGTACCGGCCCGACGGCACGAAGTAAAGCAGGATCAAATGCGCCGGGAAAGCCTGTACCGGCCCGACGGCACGAAGTA
>JAFVHP010000043.1 GCA_017474455.1 Lachnospiraceae bacterium | reverse complement strand
ATAAGGAGCATCATGCGGCAAGCTACAGCTTCACGCAGTGTCCCAACGCTGATTTCGCCAAAAAGCACGGACTTCTCCATATACTTCCGCTTTTGTGCAACAGCGACTTCTTCGGGATCAGCGAGATCCATGGGACCTTGATCCGCTGCGGAACCTGCGGAAACAGCGATGTGTGTGATTATCTGGTTGTAGGAAGTGATAATCCCATGGCAGCGGAATATGTAACCGTGTCGGATGAGCAGGGCTTTCTGGTAAGCAGGAAGAGGCTGCCCGAAAATTTAGGAGGCTGATGATATGCTGCTGACTGTTTTTTTATCGATCGTGATCCTTGCGGCGGTCACTATGATGATGCTGTCTGCGGTGGCGTTTATCCAGGATGAGAAGATGTTCTCTTCTGCGCCGAAGGAGGTCCGGGAACTGATTCGGCCAAGAGAGACGGAACTGTTTTACGGCGCCAGAACAATAGGATGGACGCTTTTGATATTCAGCATCCTTATGATAATCGGAGCATTGGTGATTGCAGCATGGGACGGTATAAGGAGCGGATTTGCCTTTTGGCAGTTTTTCATAAGATTCCTGGTCCTGTTCACCGTATATAAGGTCTACGACATGATTTATTTCGATTACTTCTGGCTGCTGAAGTTCCGTTTTTTCCAGTATTACTATCCTGAAGCAGGAGATGTTATGGAAGGGCGAAAGTACGGCTTTAACATCAAAAGCCAACTGCTGAAGCTTCTTGTCATCTTCCCGGCGGTATCCGCACTTGCGGCATGGATCTGCAGTTTGCTTTGAACGCACAATCGGATCGGAGGCAGGCTTATGAAGGTAAATGAATACGGTTCAGAACACGAAAAGACTGTTGCCATGTTCCAGTGCGCAGCGGAGCCCGGCTGGGTTTTCATCCCTTCTGCGGAAGCACTGGCAAAGGATTATCATGTATTTCTGTTTATTGCAGACGGACATGACGAGTTGGGCACGACCTTCGTTTCGATAGAGAAATACGTGGATGATGCCGCCTCGTATCTGAAAGAAAACGGGATCCGCCGCTTGGATCTGCTCTATGGTGTATCCATGGGCGGCGCGGCAGTCATCCGATTCCTTGCCACACAGGATATTATCGCGGACAAGGCTATTATCGACGCCGGGATCACGCCATATCCTTATCCGAAGCCGGTATGCCGTCTGATCGCACTGAAGGACTGGGCCATGATCATGCTGGGCACCAAATCATACTTTTTCATGAAGCTGGCCGCACCGCCGGAGCGCTGGACACCGAAGGGTGAGGATCCGGAAGATCATTACCGGAAGATCTTCGCGTTTGAGAAGAATCATTTTTCCTCAAGGACGATCTACAATGTCTTCTGGTCCGCAAACAATTACTCCATGCCGGATCCGGTTCCCGTAGTGAACACGAAGATCGAATACTGGTATGGAGAGGAAGAAAAGAGAGCCAGGAAGAACAATCTTGCCTATACCATCAAGGCCTTCCCGCAGACAGTACCGAAGGAATTCAAGGGGCTGGCCCATGCGGAGCTGGTACTGATGTTCCCGGAGCGCTTCCGGGAAGAAGTCATGCAGGTTATAAGGGAATGATTCTTTAGCGCCTGAAAGAGTCAGGCTCTTAGAAATTACATATCAGAAGCTGAAACTTCGGTCTTGACAAGGGGTGGGCACAAGCGTATAATAACAGCGT
>JAFVHP010000042.1 GCA_017474455.1 Lachnospiraceae bacterium | reverse complement strand
GGGTTCCACATTCAAGGTCGTTTCAACTTACGCCCCGGCTCTCGACGCCGCAGGCATGACACTGGCAGACACACAGAATGATGCTCCCTTTGCATATATTGACGGCACCCCTGTGCGGAACTGGTACGGCGAAGCCTACAAGGGAATGTGTTCCCTCAGATATGGTATCGAGCAGTCTCTCAACATTGTTGCTGTCAAGACCCTGACTGAAATAACCCCGGAGCTGGGTTATGAGTATCTTCTGAATTTCGGCTTCACGACCCTTGTCGCCGCCAAAGAGATCGACGGCAAGGTCTATTCCGATATCCAGCAGACCCTTGCCCTCGGCGGCATAACGGACGGCGTAATCAATCTGGAACTGAACGCGGCATACGCCACGATCGCGAACGACGGCGTGTACAAAAAACCGACTTTGTACACACGCATAACCGATCATGACGGGAATGTGATCCTTGATTCCTCCATCTTCCCGGACCGCCGCGTCTTAAAATCCACTACAGCCTGGCTTCTGACTTCTGCTATGCAGGACGTCGTGAACAAAGGCACCGGTACTGCCTGCAATTTCGGTACGACAGCCATTGCCGGCAAGACCGGAACGACGGAAGGATACAACGACGTCTGGTTCTGCGGATACACCAACTATTACACCGCCTCATGCTGGGCAGGCTGCGATGATAATAAGAAACTTTCGAATGATCAGGAAAAGGCCCTCGCCAAAACGATCTGGCGCAAAGTCATGGAACGGATCCACGCTGATCTGCCGCGCAGAGAATTCGAAATGCCGTCAGGTATCGTCCAGGCTTCCGTATGCGGCCTTTCCGGTAAAAAAGCCATTCCCGGCCTGTGTGACGGAAGCATAAGGACAGAGTATTTTGATATGGATACGGTCCCGACAGAAAGCTGTGACGTGCATTTCAGCGGTGACGTCTGCGCCTATTCCGGACTGCCGGCAACCATCTTCTGCCCCTTCAAGGTACAGGGAGTGCTTACTCTCACCGACAATGCCGGCGCGCACTGCATCCACGATGAAGCCTTCATGTCGAATCCGGCTGCCCAGGAAGTGATCGCCGCTCAGCGGGCTGAACTGGAAGCGCGCAATATGGAGGCCGTACAGCAGCAGGCAGCCGTGATCGTGCAGCAGGCGACAGAGTACCTGGCCGCCTGTGAAGGCGAGTATAACGCCGCAGTGGCGAGCGGTGATCCTGCACAGGTCGCGGAAGCACAGGAAAAACTCGCACAGGCCCAGGCAGCATACAATGCTGCGATGGAAGCGCTGAACGCTGCGGCCGGTCAGTAATTCGGATAAAAGTTATGATCAGGCTGTTGTTCTTTTCCTGATCGCGTCCCAGTCCGGGTACAGCTTATAGCATCCCCAGACTGAAAGAGCGGCGACTGCCGTCAGAAAGATATAACAGATCGCATAGACCGTATTCTGCGACAGTACGCTGCCCGCTTCTTTTGTGGAGAGCATGCCGACATAACCGGTCACAAAATCGACAAATCCATGCGCAAGAAAACAGAGCACGAATCCCTTCGGGCTCTGTTTTTGTATGACAAAGTAACAGATGAGCACTGTCAGGAAAACGTGCATGACCATCGTCATCAGCCTTTCGTATCCTGCAAGCGCAAAAATAAAACCGCTGGTATTGATAAGGGCATCCTTCGCTTCCAGAAGTTCGGTCACATCGATGCCGGATGCGGCAGCATCCTCCACGACCTTATCGAAAGTTCCGTTTCCGATCATGGCGACATAAGTCAGGTTGGAAATATAGGTCATCCCGATCAGGATCATGGATTCGATCCCGCCGTGACCCATTCCGGCGGCAATACTTCTCTTATAGCTGAGTCCTCTCTTCTCGATGATCTTCGCTACCGCGAATCTGGCTGTTGTCTCAAAAAGAGCAGCCGTCAGCGCCAGGAACAGCGCGTACAGGATAAGTGAAGACTGCTGCATCCTCTGCAGCACACCGGCTTCCGACATATAATTCAGGATCGGGAAACGGAAAAGGATCTGGAAAATATAGAACCCGAATGCACCCGCTATCCAGGCCCCGGGAATCCCTTTTTTCTTATTGCGGAGCGTGAAAATGATCACGCCCAGGAGCGGCACCATAAAACTGACAAAAAGAGTAAACCAGATGCCCAGTGTTGCAGATTCATGTACCATCACATACCTCCGCTGAATAATGTACCCACTTTCTTACCGTCCATGATGTCGTATATGATCTCAGGATCTTTTCCGTTGACAACAAGAACATCTATCCCCTGCCTGGTCGCCAGATCCGCAGCCTAGAGCTTTGTCCTCATTCCGCCTGTTCCTCTTCTTGATCCTGCTCCGCCCGCCAGATGGTATACCGCTTCGTCGATCGTGTCTATACGGCTGATCAGCTTCGCATCCTTGTAAAGCCTCGGATCCCGGTCGTAGAACCCGTCTATGTCAGACAGGATGATAAGGCGGTCAGCCTCGCAAAGGACGGCAACCACGGCCGAAAGCATATCATTGTCACCGAACAGTTTATCGTCTGACTCGATCTCATTGAAACTGACCGAGTCGTTCTCATTCACGATCGGGATGATACCCTGTTCAAGCAGCGCGCCGAAGGTATTCGCCAGATTCTCCTTTTTCACTTCTTCCTTGATATCGTCCGCGGTCAGGAGTATCTGTGCCACAGTCTTATCGTAATAGCCGAAGAATTTGTCATACAGGAACATGTTCTCACACTGCCCGACAGCCGCCGCTGCCTGCTTCATCCTCATCTCGGACGGTTTTTCCGGCAGATGCATCTTTTCCGCCCCTACCGCTATGGCGCCGGAAGAGACCAGGATGATCTCATTTCCGCGGTTCTGCACATCAGCAAGCACCATGGCCAGTTTTTCCATCGTGCGCAGATTGCTCTTTCCAAGTTCATTGGTCAGTGTTGATGTTCCTACTTTGACAACGATTCTTCTTCTTTTCAGACTCATTAATAAAACACCCTCCGTCAGTTTCCGGATCTTAATTATTCTTCTTTACGATAAGGCATGCGCATTCTGCCGAATCGGTGTAGGGAAACATATCCACCGGCACGGCTTTCTTCATACTGTAGCCGCCTTCGGCCAGTATTGCAAGGTCTCTTGCAAGCGTTATGGGGTTACAGGATATATAGACCGCCCTGGATGGCGACAGCCTGATAAGGGCATCCAGAAATTCAGGTGAAGCGCCCATCCTTGGCGGATCCATGATCACAACATCGACAGGTATTTTTGCTTTCGCCGCTTCTGTCATAAAAGCTGCCGCGTCACCGCAGACTGTTTCGATATTGTCACATCCGTTCAGCCGGATATTTTCCTGCGCGTCCCGCACGGCATCCGGATTCAGTTCCACCCCCGTCACTTTCCCTGCCCTGCCGGAGGCAATGATGCCGATCGTACCTATTCCGCAGTAAGTATCCAGGATATTTTCCTTTCCGGAAAGCCCGGCCATATCGATTGCAATATTATAGAGTTTTTCAGTCTGAATGGAATTGACCTGGTAGAACGATGCCGATGAGATCAGAAACCTTTTCCCGCACAGTTCATCTTCGATCCGTCCGCTGCCGGCCAGCACCTTTTCTCTGTCGCCGAGGACCATGGAATCAGTCCGGGTATTAATGTTATGGATCACTGTCGTGATCTCCGGATGGATCTCCAGGAGCCTTTTCACAAAAGGCCCGGCATGCGGGAACACCGGCGTAGAGAGGACCAGCGTCACCATGATCTGGTGTGTTTTGTGCGCCATCCTGACCTGTACATACCTGAAAACGCCGCTTTGGGTCATGATGTCATATACTGGGATGGCAAACTCCGCCACCAGCTGCCTTACCGTCTGTATGATACGGTCAGCATGAGTATTCTCGATGAGGCAGGATCTGACTTCAAGGACTTCCCTGGTCCCTTTCCGATATGTACCGCTTACCGGCAGGACTGTACCCTGTCGTGATCCCCGGCTGCCAACCCGTGAAAAGACAGGAGGCGCAAATACAGCGGTGATCTTGTTTCTGTAATGATCAGGGTTCTTCATCCGGATCATCGGCTCCACCGGCCCGAACCCTCCGATCAGTTCTTCTATCTGTTCCTGCTTATTACTGATCTGAACATCATATGGTATGTCGATATACTGGCAGCCCCCGCATTTCCCGGAGATCCGGCAGCGGCTGTCAGTTTTTCTGTTCTTCGGTTTCCGGCTGTTCTGTTTCCGGCTGTTTTGTATCAGATCGTTCTGTTTCCGGCCGTTCTGTTTCTGGCCGTTCTGTTTCTGGCCGTTCGTTTCCTGCCTTGGCTTTTGCTGCTTCTGCATCTTCTTTTTCTTTCTCCAGCCTCTCCAGTTTCATTTTGGGAGACCAGTCCCCGGCCGGAGGCCTGGCAACTATTTCAACATTTTCCTGTCCGCCTACAAGGGGTATGGCCCGTTCTATATCCCTGTCATTGATCCTGATGATAAACAGATCCTCCGCACGCCATCCGGACAATATCTTCCTGATCACGGACCGCCGGCGCACCTTAATGAAGTAAGAGATCCTGTTTTTCAGGAACTCTCTTTCCACAAAGCGTCTCGCCTTGATCCCGAACGCTATGCAGAAATTGATCTCATGATCAAAATACTGGTCGTCTTTAAAGATCGAAGTCATACAAATTACCCGTTCAAGCTCAGGTTTTAGCAAGCCGCCTGGCTATATTCACCCACAGATGCGATATGATCCCCAGATCCCTGTTCAGATTCTGCGGCAGTGTCGGCACTCTGTCATAGAGGATCTGCAGATACTTACCATACGCATCCCCATAATCCAGGATCTCAATGGTATGTACACCCTGTCCGCCGGAAGAGGTCTTTCTCACCCCGATAACGACACCGCTCATCCTGACAGTTGTGTCCTTATTTCCGACTGTGATCGTAACAAGATCGCCAATCTTAAGCGGCTCTCCTTCATCCAGGAACACATCTATGCTGTGTTCCGTCAGATGTGTGGTGATCCCTTCAAAAAAAGCACCGTCGCCCTTTCTGTCCACAACCGCTGTTTCGGCATCGTATACATGGACGGGCTCCGCATCGAAATCCCTGCCGTCCACAAGGAACATCGCCATCAAAAGGTAGTACAGATTCCTGACCAGCCAGAACATGAGGACCAGAAGTCCCGCGGAACCTATTCCCCTTATCATAAACAGCGTCCTGACAATCCCTGCAGCACATAGTATGGCAAGTACCAGAAAAGGAGCCATGGAGCGCATATCCCTGCTTCGTTTCACTGATCTGCCGCTCTTATCGGTCACTTTGAATGCCGACAGTGATATCCCGAGAGATTCCTTGATCACGGGGATCAGAAGGTGCGGCATTATGCTGGTCTCGTATATCCCTGTCCATTTGGTGGATACCGTGTTGCCGCTGACAATGCGCAGCGCAACTTCCTGCATGATAAACATCGGCAGCCAGAAAACGGCAAGCTCAGGCCAGGTACAGCGGAATACCGGGATCCCGAATACGGCAAACATCAGCGGCGACAGCATATAGATCAGATTCTTGAGCGGTGAATACCAGTAGACTACGGAGCTTAAGTAACTGAGTTTCTGCTGCGGCGTCAGCTCCATGCGTCTTAAAATCCCCAGTTTCTTTGCCGTAACGATCACTCCCCTGCCCCAGCGTGTCCTCTGCTGAATATGTTCCCTGAACGTATGCGGTGTCCTTCCGCTGGCCAGGGGTTCAGACAGGGCAAGGCTGACAAATCCCGCCGATTCGATCAGCAGTCCGGTAGCAAAATCTTCCGTGATCGACTCCGTATAGAATCCGCCTGCCGCTTCGAGCGCCCTGCGGGCAAGCACTGTATTTGATCCGCCGTATATAACGCTGTTTGTTGAAGTCTTCGCCTTTTCGATCGTGCGGTAGAAGAAATCCTGTTCATTCGGAGCGCGCCGTTCCGTGTAAAGGGCATGCTGGAAAACATCGGGATCATAAAAGCACTGCGGAGTCTGCAGCAGGCCAAGACTGACCCTTTCTTTTTCCGGAAGACTTACATTCCTGCGCTCCACATCAACAAAATAAGGGATAGTCTTGAGCAGGAAATCACTTTTCGGGATCATGTCGGCATCCAGCGTGACGATATACGGCGCAGAAGTACACATCATGGCATGATTCAGGTTTCCGGCCTTTGCGCCTTTATTGTCCGGCCTGTCGAAATAACCGACGCCCATTTCATCCGCGAGCGCATGCATGGAACTCCTGCGGTTGTCGTCACATATCCATATATGCACCTTGTCCCTGTCCGGATACTGCAGGTGGACGCATCCGTTTATCGTCCTTCTCAAAAGCTCTTCCGGCTCATTATACGTTGCAATGAAAATATCCACATCCGGCCAGGCGTCGTCAGGGATGGCGGGAAGCGGATGTTCCCGCATGCCCAGCAAGTTCTCATAGTGGACGATGGTCTCGCAAAAGCCAACAAGTTCCACCAGAAGAAGAATGATATTGGCTGCAACAGCTAAAAGCCCGTACTTAAACGGAACAGAAAATGCCATTCTCCAGAACAGGTAACAAAGCGACAGGGCCGTACTGATGATCAGGATCAGTCTTCTTGGCAACAGTGAAAGATCAGATCCGGCTCCTTTGTCCCTGACAATATCATCATATGTCAGAACCTTTTTATTCTTCCGGCGCAAAAAAGCCGGTATCGTTACCGCGGCCATACCCGCAGCGGCCGCGCAAAGCGAGCACAGGACAATGACCGGCCATTTACGGATATACCTGATTCCGTCTGATCCGGCTGACAAAAGCAGCATCCCGTGCAGGGCTTCCAGAAACCTGCTGCCATTTTTCTCCGGAACAAGGATAGATGCGGGATCCTCTCCGCCTACCAGCGCCCGTACCCACTGTCCCGTTTCGGTCAGATCATCCTCTTCCAGCCTTTCATACGAGGAAGACCAGGGTTTGATCATGGCGGACGCTTCAGGTTTGTTCGAAAGGCTCCAGACGGCATAGCTTATCTTATGCTCATCAAGATATGAAAACCATACGGATGCATTATCATAATCTGTCCTGCCGTCCCCGCTGGCTTCCGAAAGTCCGCATTCCGTAATGAATACCGGGATCTTAAGGGCAGATGCGGCAGAAAGCTCCGAAAACAATGCGTCATAATGGCTGCCTGCATAAAAATGGCAGGAATACATGATGTTGTCGAAAGGAAGCGGCCGGTTCGCGGCCACCATAAGGATGCGGTCATAGTCCGGCGTTCCGACCATGATCACGGCATCCGGATCATTGGCACGGATAATCGGGATGATCGTTTCGGAATACCGGCAAATATCTTCCCAGGTCGTATCGCCATTGGGCTCATTGCATATTTCATAGAGTATGTTGGGAACATCCCCGTACTCCCGGCTGATCAGATCAAAAAAAGCGGCTGCTTCCTCTATGTTGTCATTCGGGTCACAGTCGTTCAGGATATGCCAGTCAGCCAGGACATACATATCGGCGCTTATGGCGCAGTTGATGCCTTTTCGCATCAATTCCAGGCTCTGCTGCTTTTCACCGCCGCAGTAGAGTTCGCTGTACATGGCAAGCCGTATGAAATTGCAGTTCCACTCATCTGAGATCTGTCTGAACAGGCTTTCGTTAATGTACCGCGGATACCAGGTCAGCCCGTGAGTGCTGACGCCTCTAAGGACTACAGCCTCTCCCTTTTCATTAACGAGCTGTGTACCTTCAACATGCAGTTCGCCGTCAGCAGACGGCCTGGCAGTATAGGCATCCGTACCTGAAGCCCTTACCGGTACGGCAAATGAGATCGCTGAAGCAATAAGCAGAAAACCTGAAAGCAGCATTATGCAGACAGTTTTCCGGATCCTGTTTTTTCCGCAAAGCATATGCTGTCTCCCTGTCAGGCTGCAGGCTGCCTTTTCCGGGCCTCTTCAATAAATGCAAGAAGTCCGTCAGGACCTTCTGCTGCATTTATACAGTTCGTGTCTCCGAGTTCCACCAGTTTATTGCGTCCGTGATAATCACTTCCTGCCGTGACCATAAGACTGTATCTATCCGCATACGAAAGCAGTTCATTCATCAGCCTGTCGGTAAACCCGGAGTAAAACGCTTCCACTCCCTTAAGGCCGTATTTCATCAGACGTTTTATCCTCTCTTCAAGTTCCGTGCCGACTATGATCTGATCGCCGCTTCCGTAGGAAGGATGGGCAAGGACCGGTATGCCGCCGGATTCGGTGATCGCAGTGATCGCCTGTTCCGGACGGACATACTCCGATTTGAAATGGATCTTGTTGATGTAATCCTTGATGGCCTCTTCTTTGGTCTTTACGTACCCGTACCTGACCATCATGTTCGCAATATGAGGCTTTCCGGGATATCCTGTGCGAACAGTTCCCTGATATCTTCTTCTGAAAAGCGGAATCCGAATTCGCTCGTAATAAAATCAAGCCGGGCTTTCACCTTATTCATCCTGAAAGCGTGCCCTTTATCGACAAGTCTGCAGATGGATGCGCCGTCAGGATCATAGCCGTATCCCAGGATATGATATTGTCCCTCTTCATCCCGGCATGAGAATTCAACGCCTGTAATGAACCAGGGGTCATCTTTTTCCAAAAGTTTAAGGATGTCCCTGCTGCTTTTTATAGCGTCATGATCTGTCACCGAGAACAGATCCAGTCCAAAGTCTCTGACAGCCTGAAGAAGTTCCTTCGGTGTGTCCGTGCCGTCAGAGACGTTGGTATGCAGATGCAGATCTATTTTCTCCGGATATTTCATTATCTGTGACTCTCTTTTTCTGGATATAAGGGCCGGCCGGCTCAAAGATTCTTTTTCAGCCTGAGGATGTTCTGCCCGTCCTTATACTCGTAACTGACATCGTCCATCGTCTTTTTCGCCAGGAAGATCCCGAGTCCTCCGACCGGCCGTTCATCGGATGAAAGTGTGATATCCGGGTCATCTTTGGCGACCGGATCATAAGGCTTGCCGTTATCAATAAACGTGATCGTAACGACGACCGGCTCTTCCGATACTTCCACACGTACCGTTGCATGCCCTTTGCCCGGAGTATATGCATAACTGGCAATGTTAATGAAGATCTCCTCAACCGCCAGTGCGATCTGCATCTTGGCCCTGGGTGAACACTCCGCTTTTTCGAGATTCCGGTCTACAAAATCCAGCACCCGCGGCAGGTTATCGTTTACAGCTTCAATGTCCATTTCGTTCATTGTAAACAGCAGCGTATCATATTTGTCCAGAAGTCCGAGCAGTTCACTCTTCCAGTGTTCGATCTCTGCCCTTCCTTCTTCGCTTTCCTGGCCGCCACGGCGGATCGACCTCCTGATGAGGCGGGTATATCCGATTATCCTGGCTTTGTCTTCTACTTCACGCAGTCTGTCCGGATCTTCCGTCCCCAGATAGGCAACCAGTACCTTATGCCAGAATTCACTGGCTGTCTCAAAATCGAATCCCTGGAATTTCAGGATGATCTCATGATTCAGTTCCGAGAAGCCGATGAATGCGTTGTACATGGACGCAAGTTCAAAAACAGGATGGCCGACTGCCAGAGTGTCCATATCGATCAGCAAGACTTCGTCCCCCTGCAGCTGCAGGTTTTTGGTGTGATAATCACCATGGATCATGTGATCGTCGTGCGGGACATTCTGCACGAGTGTCAGAAGTTTTTCTCCGGCATCCTCAGGAAGGTAAGCCTTCATAAACTCCGCCCATGACAGAACTGTTCTTTTCAGATCGGGAAGCTTTCCTTCCGGCACGAGTGTTGAGTGGATACGCTTAAGCATTCCGACGTATTCTTTGACACACCAGTCCAGTTTATCCGGCTCGGTCTCGATGATCTTCGAGAACGAACGGGCATTGAGCATTTCAAAGACAGAACCATAGCTGTCGCCGACTCTGACGACATCATATGAGATAGCCGTCGGGATCCCCAGAATAAGCGCAAGCCTTGCCACTTCCCGCTCATGCTGGATCTCGGACAGGGCATCCGCATTGTTATACACTTTGACGACATTGTCCTGATCGATCCGGTAAACAGTGCCGTTCGCACCGCGTCCGATCTCCTCGCATCCTTCGACAGAAACGACCCGGTATGCTTTTTCGATCTGCATCATCTCCGTAAAACCGGTCATTTCAAGGATCTCATAAACCTCGGGGCAGACATTGATTATCCTCAGGTCCTTGTTCGTTTTTTTCAGATGGAGCAGGACCCTGAGCCCGGCGCTGGAGATATATTCAAGCTTTTCCGCATCAAGAAGAACCGGTGCATCCGGCCTTCCCGTTACGGCAGCCATAAGTGTCTGTTCAACTGCAGCTGCATTATTTGAATCGATCCGCCCTGTAAGATCAAGACTTATCAGACCGGCAGTATTATTATCAATCATTACGAGTATCCCCCGTTTTCATGCATGCCTGAACAGTTATTCGATCGTCAGGATATCCGAGAAACCTGTGACTTCAAATATCTCCATAACTGTTTCGTTCACATTGGTCACTTTCATGACGCCCTGCTTATTCATGACTTTCTGCGCAGAGAGCAGCACTCTTAATCCGGCGGATGAGATATACTCAAGTTTTTCGAAATCAATAAGCAGCTCGGTAATTCCGTCCAGCGAACCACTCAGTTCATTTTCGAGATCCGGAGATGTAACTGTATCCAGCCTTCCCTCAAGTTTGAGAATGAGTTTCTGGTTTTCAGTCTTTTTATTGATCGTCAGCATTCTGATCTCCTTCCATACTGTTACCTGACAGCATATCCGAACAATATATTACTGGTATATTATATATCAGAACAGCTCTTTATGCAGTTCGAAATATAATACAGCCTGTCCTGTATTACGAAAGACTGAATACAGGACTTCTGCAGTGAGGAAATAACGGTTTATTAAATTTAGGTTGCATGATGCCAAAAATCTGATACAATAGTACAGTACGCAGCGGCAATATGCTGTTTGGGGCATTAGCGCAGTTGGGAGCGCGTTTGCATGGCATGCAAGAGGTCACGGGTTCGAATCCCGTATGCTCCATGAAAAGATCAGGAACTCATTACACTTTGAGTTCCTGTTTTTTTTATTACAGACTGCAGCCGACCGTTCTGCAGATCTCTTCATATCTGCCGAGTTCAGCTGTAATGTAATGCCCTGTGCCGCCCATACGCTTCGCGCTTTCAGGATCGATGATCCGGATCCTGACATTAACGGGCAGATGTCCCTTCCCGGTCCCATATCCCGTCGTTATGGATGCGGTAATACCGGCAGCTTTTCTCGAAAGCAGCGCCCCGGTGATATAATACAGACAATCCTCATCGAACGATATCGGAACCAGTCTTTCTGTCCCGCCGGCAACGGCCGCCATAAGGCAGATTCTGTTTTTCTTCATGACACACGGCCAGTCTATACCGGATACCGCTTTCATTTCGTTTTCCGACAGGGTATCTTCCGCACAGGCATTATCCCCGGCACGGCTTCTGCCCTTATACCTGATCCTGCCTGCTGCCGAATACTCTTTTTTCCCGGGTCCGTACATTTTCTCCAGACATTCCAGAGGGCTGATAAACTGCTGTGTCAGATAATGGAAGACCCTGAGGCGGACTCTATGCCTTATATCCTGATAAGAATCGTCCGTGATCTCATCCGGGTCATAGATACCTGCTCTTCTTTCCCTTTCGAGAAGCAGCCTGCCTGCTGCTTCGTTAACGCTTTTCAGATAGAGTATGAATTCTTCCTGATCCGGGTCCCAGACATATCTGCCGCTGCCTTTAAGATAGATATCTTCCGGCAGCTCTTCGAACAGATCATAATATCCGTAAAGGCTGCGTTCGCAGTACGCTTCCGGGTTTTGCCGTACCGCCGCCGTCCTGCAGCTCTCTTCCCTGCGCCATATATGCTCTGTTCTCCTGATCGTTTCATAAGCGGCAGTCACCTGACGTATACGTTCATCCCGCTGATCCGTTTCGTCATACTGCCCTGTGCGGTGACCGTCAGGATGATACTGCCTGATCAGTTCCCTGTATTTTCTTTTTATTACAGCTCCCGGATCGGAAGGCTGTACCCCCAGTATTGAAAAGGCTTCCTGCCAGCTGTTATTTATCATGGCTGATCCCCCTGATGCTGACTGCGGCTAGTGCACAGGTGAAATTATACCCCATATCAGTTATAATTCGAATGATCACGGTTCCTGTCTGATTTTTTAAATGTCTGCAAAGGAGTTCTGCGAAAAGATGAATGACCTTCCTGAACTGTACTCTACTTTTGTCCGCATAGGCTGCGTTACCTTCGGCGGAGGTTATGCAATGCTTCCGATCCTGGAAAGAGAACTGGTCGATAAACGGCAATGGACAAATATGGATGAACTGCGTGATTATTTTTCCATCGGCCAGTGCACGCCAGGTATCATTGCACTGAATGTCTCTACATTTATCGGTCAGAAACGCGCCGGTATCAGGGGGGCCCTTGCCGCAACGACCGGCTTTTTGACCGGTCCTGTCATCCTGATCCTGATCATCGCGGCATTTCTGACAAACTTTGCGGATAATCCCCTGGTGCAGCACGCGTTTGCCGGTATCCGGGTATGTGTATGCGTCCTGATCATACAGGCTATCATGCGGCTCTGGAACAAGTCGGTGGTCGACACCTTCACCCTGATCCTGTACCTTATCATTTTTGCCATGAATGCCTTCAGCAGCATACTGCCGGTCAGGATCCCGGCCGCGGGCCTGGTCATCCTTGCGGGTATCGCGGGAGTGACGGCATCCGTTATAAAGGAGCGCAGGCATTCACAGGATAAAGGAGGTGCAGCAGCATGATCAGGACTCTTCTGCAGCTGATATTCGAATTTGCCAAGACAGGTCTGTTCTCTGTCGGCGGCGGACTGGCCACCCTTCCTTTCCTGTACGAAATGTCAGATAAAACAGGATGGTTCACCCATGCGGATATTGCCGACATGATCGCCATCTCCGAATCGACCCCTGGCGCGATCGGCATCAACATGTCTACGTATGCCGGATACAAGACAGCGGGAGTTGCGGGCGGTATCCTTGCTTCCCTGGCCCTTGCGGCACCTTCTTTTGTCATTATTCTTATCATCGCGAAGTTTCTTGAGAAATTCAGGAACAACCGCTATGTGGAAGGCGCGTTCTATGGTTTGAGGCCCGCTTCCATAGCCATGATCACCGCAGCCTGCATCAACGTTGCCAAGGTCGCGGTCATAGATCTTGACCTGTTCAGAACTACCGGTCTGTTTTCAGACCTTATTATCTGGAAAGCACTGGTGCTGGGCGTCTGTCTGTTTCTCGCCCTGAAATACACAAAGCTGAGCCCGGTCATATTGATAGCCGTCTCAGCTGTTGTAGGGATCATATTCCGTTTCTGAAGGATAAACCGGTCTGCAATCTTTACCGGTTTATCCCGAATGTCTTCTCACAGGTCTTTCTGAGTATGTTTTCATATTCCGCGTCCGTAAGGTCGAGGTTCTTTAAGAACGCGATCTCCGGTCCCTGGTCCCAGAGGGGATAATCCGTTCCGAACATGACTCTTTCCGATCCGTAAGCCCGTATGATCTCGAGGGCTTTTTTCGGATCCAGCCAGTGGAATGACGAAGATGTATCCACAATGATATTCGGGAAATCAGGCAGGAGTTTTCTTGCATCATCCCATACGCTCCAGCCGCCGAAATGCGCTCCGACGAAAGTCAGCCGGGGAAATGCCCTGAGCACGGCCGCTACCCTCTCCGGATTGGAATAATCATACCGGCGGTCGCCTGTGTGCACGACGACCGGCAGTCCCAGCTCTTCACATAATTCGTACACCCTCATGATCTTGGGGTCATCGACTCGAAACTGCTGGATATCCGGGTGTATCTTAACACCGTGCAGTTTAAGATCGCACAGTTCGTCCATGTCCCTGTCGATACTCGCGGAATTCGGATGCATCGTGCCAAGGGCTGTAAATGCGCCGCCCGCGGATTCTTCACTGGATTTCAGGAAGCGGTTGATACTGGAGACCTGTTCCGGTTTTGTCGCCACCGAATGCACGATGAAATGGGTGATCCCGTTTTCTTTTCCTGTCCTGAGCAGTGTGCCTGCCGTCCCGTCCTGAAGCGAATCCGAGATCCCTTCATAAAAGCTGTTGATCGCTCCTGCCGCTTTATGCGCGATGCTGCCGGGATAAATATGGCAATGACTGTCTATGATCCCTGCCGCAAACACATCATCCCTGTCAGGATGCAGGCTGTTTCCTTCATCGTCATACTCAAGCTGTTTCAATTCCTGCCTCTTTCTGCAGTCCCAGTTTTTCAATAGCCTGTTCGCGCATTTTGTATTTCTGTATCTTTCCCGCGTCGTTCATCGGGAAGCCGTCGATAAATTCGATATACTTCGGGACTTTATGCTTGGCCATATGGTCGAGTACGAATTTCTTCATTTCCTCGACTGTCATCTCCTCACCTTCCTTCAGGATGATACAAGCCATGATCTCTTCGCCCATAGCCTTGTCCGGTACGCCGATGACCTGGACGTCGCTCACCTTCGGATGGGTATAAATGAACTCTTCGATCTCCTTCGGGTAGATATTCTCACCGCCTCTGATGATCATATCCTTAAGCCTGCCGGTGATACGGTAATTGCCCTCCGGGGTGCGGCAGGCAAGGTCGCCGGTGTGGAGCCAGCCGTCTTTATCGATCGCGGATGCCGTTGCTTTAGGCATCTTGTAATACCCTTTCATAATATTGTAGCCGCGGGCCACGAACTCACCGATCACTTCGTCAGGACAGTCTTCTCCAGTCTCAGGATCGACGATCTTACATTCCACTTCAGGGAAGGCGCTGCCGACAGTCGCGACACGGACTTCGAGCGAATCGGTCGTCCTGCTCATGGTACAGCCCGGAGAAGCTTCTGTCTGTCCGTAAACGATAACGATCTCCGACATATGCATTTTGTCAACGACATCGCGCATTACAGCGATCGGGCAGGGACTGCCTGCCATAATGCCGGTACGCATATGGCTGAAATCGGTCTTTTCAAAATCCGGATGCGCAAGCATGGCTATGAACATGGTGGGCACGCCATGGAATGCGGTAATATGCTCATTATGTATGCATGACAGTGATGATTTCGGTGAAAAATACGGCAGCGGAAGGATCGTACCGCCGTGTGTCATGGTCGCCGTCATGGCGAGCACCATGCCGAAGCAGTGGAACATCGGTACCTGGATCATCATTCTGTCAGCTGTCGACAGATCCATGCCGTCACCGATGCACTTGCCGTCGTTCACGATATTGTAATGAGTAAGCATAACGCCCTTGGGGAAGCCTGTCGTCCCGGACGTATACTGCATATTGCAGACATCGTTCACATCGACGGCAGCCGACATGCGCTTTATTTCCTCAAGAGGCGTCCTTTCGGCATATCTAAGGGATTCTTCCCATGTAATAGCGCCGGGTGTCCTGAATCCCACCGTGATCACGTTCCGCAAAAACGGCAGTCTCTTCGCGTGAAGCTGCTCGCCGGGCTTTACGTCCTTCAGTTCGGGGCAAAGCTCATTTATGATCTGCTTATAGTTGGAGTCCCTGTATCCCTCGATCATCACAAGAGTATGGGTATCGGACTGCCTCAGAAGATACTCGGCCTCATGGATCTTATATGCGGTATTCATGGTGACAAGTACCGCGCCTATCTTGGTCGTTGCCCAGAATGTCAGAAACCACTGCGGTACATTGGTAGCCCATATCGTGACTTTGGAACCTGCCTTTACACCGAGTGAAACAAGCACCCTCGCGTATTCGTCTACGTCATCCCTGAACTGGCTGTATGTACGGGTATAGTCAAGAGTGGTGAACCTGATCGCGGTCTGGTCCGGAAATTCCTCTACCATCGTATCAAGGACCTGGGAAAAAGTCTTATCGATCAGTGATTCCTTTTTCCAGACATATCTGCCCGTATGCCGGTTGTTCCAGTACAGATGCTTCTTTGCTCTTCTTGTCTCCTCATACTTGCCCATCGTACTGGCAAAATGCGTAAGGATGATCTCAATATCCGAAAGTTCCGGCATCCATGCGGGATCCCAGATAAGCGAGATAAAACCGTCATAATTGACGCTTCTTAAAGCGTTCATCAACTCTTCAAGGGGCAGCTTTCCCTCTCCGATCAGTTCCGGTACGACATTCCCGTCATCTTCTTTGAAATCGTGGATATGAACATGCCTGACGTAAGCGCCGAGATTGGTGATCGTTTCTTCAGCGCTTTCTTTTCCATATACAAAGGTCCCGAACATATTCCAGACAGCAGCAAGGCGGTCATCCGCGAACCGGTTGAGCAGGTCTCTTAAAAGAGCGGTACTGGCCATAGGTCCCGAAGTCTCGACCAGCACTGATACGCCCGAATTACCCGTCATTGCAAGGACAGGCTCCAGATACTGACTGCAGGTATCGATATCACCGCAGTCCGTATGCAGTGATATCGCCGGAATTTCAAGGTTCACAGCATGTTCCAGGCATTGTGCAAATTCAGCCGCAAAACTGTCATCCGCAAAATCCCCGACAGTTTCAAGACAGGGGATCGAAATGCCCATATTCATAAGGGTGCGCCTGGACGCAGCAGAGCGTTCCGGATTTGTAGGACTCGCCTTCCCGGCAAATACAGGTCCGGTGATATT
>JAFVHP010000041.1 GCA_017474455.1 Lachnospiraceae bacterium | reverse complement strand
GTCTTCTTTTTATTTTCGGTCCCGGATACTGTTCAGGGCTGTAACTGTGGTATATGCCGCAAGGGGAGTTGAGGAAACCCAGGATCAAAGCTCCGGATCTCTTTCCCTCTTGCGAGCATGTTATACTACCATTTTTAGCACTCGTCAAGAGAGAGTGCTAATTCTTCTGTGAAGAATTTGTGAACTTTCTTATATATAATTCGCTGCGATTTCTCACCGGATAATTGGATTCACGAATTAGCCCTTGTTACAGCGAAGAAGTTCAAGCCGGAACCCGGACAGAAGTGCGTGAATCGGGAGAATATCGTTTACTGCCTGGATTTTAAGGTCACACCGCACCAGCTGCGGCACACCTACATCACTAACCTGATCCATGCCGGAGTAGACCCTAAGACAGTGCAGTATCTTGCCGGTCATGAGAACAGTCAGGTTACTATGGACATTACGCGAAGGCTAAGTATAATAGGCCCGAAGAGCTTTCCGAGGTCGTAAACGGTACGTTGAAGCTGCAGGCTGATTCCGATGAAAGCTGAGAATCGTCCAAAATGACGAGTAAAAAGAGGATTCTATCAGTAGTTAATGAGTGAGGGAACTGAGAATGCCGAAGCTCAAAAACCAAGTAAATTCAAGGGCTTCGGGCAAATAGTCTGGCGACTGTGGACTGATCCTGTCAGTTATTCGTACTGAAAGTGCTGATAATCCTTGGGATTATTCCAGTTACCTCCCCAGGTCCACCCGTTTGAAGTAAACAGCCGGTACGCAGGATCCGTTTCCGTGATCACATGCGGAGTGTCGGAAGAGCGGCCGGAAACATAGGCGGCAGCGTTAGCATGAGCATAGCTGAGGCTGCCGTCGTTTCGTATCGTCACGTAAGGATTCTGCTGCGGGTTAAGGTCGATCGCGAGTCCCAGCGCATGCCTTGAGATATGAGAGGATCCGGTAGCCGGGCGGTAGCAGAAACAGCTGGTATTGTTATGATCTATGGAATTCGTGTCCGAATCGGTCCCGTTCCCCACCCAGAAGTCATCTATCAGGTACATGGAACAGATCTCGTATCCTTGTCCACACAGTGACCGGAAGATCTCCGTGACCTGTTCCGCGACGGAGGCGTTTACGATCATCTCCCCGACCTGGTATTGCCCGTCGAAGTTCACATGCAGCATCGTGAGATATCGCAGACCGGAAAGCGGAATATCATTGTTGTTCACAAAAGACCGGCCGTAGATCCTCTGATATACGGGATCACCTTCCTGTATTTCCCGAATTGAGAAGTACTGCTTAAGGTTTCCCTTATCGATCAGGTCTGAATCGATCACGTCACCGGGCCTGTATCCTTCGAGAGATGCCAGGTATACAGTTCCGGGATCAGCTTCAGGAGCAGGCTCAGGATCAGCCTCAGCTTCAGTCATAGCTTCGGGATCAGGTTCTGGCTCAGGTTCAGGAACAGGATCGGTACCAGCTTCAGGAACAGGTGTTTTGGCAGATGAGGGATCAGTAGCTGCCGATTCAGCAGGTTCGGACGCATCCGTCAAAGTCGTTTCAACAGGTATGACAGAATCAGCAGTATCGATCGGCGTGACGGCAGGTGTCTTTATCTCTCCGTTCGATATCATATCTTCAGGCTTCCGGTTTCCCGGAATAAGTACAGCTGCCAGTACGGCAGCGGCAAACAAAGCTGCGCCGCAGATCAGGACTCTGACGATGATCTGGGTGCGCCTTTTTTTCTTATAGTTCCGTAAAGATCTGTGATCCACAGGCTGTATCCTTCAAAGCAACTGTTTTCCAACGAGTTTCCCTTGCATCATACTCCCTTGCGGCATGATAAACAACGTGCACTATATTTCACGCAGTCATCAAATGACAGCATTGTAAGATATATTATCATAAGATATACTATTATATATATCTGTATCATGTTAATATATGTGCAGAACCCGCTAAAAATACAAAAAGGAGGTAATGTGCTATGAATTATGTTCCACCTAAGGGCCCCAAGCGCGGAATGAGTATTTACAGCTATTCGGATCTCTTTTCCCTTGGACTGACACTGGAGGATGCTTTTAAGGAAATGTATGATATGGGCGTCCATGGTGTGGAAATTCTCGCAAATTCCCACATTGACGGATACCCGGAGCTTACTGACGAGTTCCTGGAAAAGTGGCATACGCTTTGTGAAAAGTATGAGATCATTCCCGCGGAATACGGTCACTGGATCGACGGCCGTATGTGGAAAGACCGCATGCTCACCGTAGACGAAGCGGTCGAGTATCTGGAGAATGACTTTAAGATCGCGCACGCACTGGGATTCCATTGCCTGCGTACGAAACAGACCGTTATCAACGGCACACTGGATCCGGTCGAGAACTGGCGTGAAATCATCGACGCTGCAACACCTGCCGCCTTAAAGTACGATGTCGTGATGCTGCCGGAGATCCATCTGCCCACTGTCCTGGAGCAGAAGATGGTGCAGGATTTTGTTGAGTATATCGACAAAACAGGGACGAAGGCATTTGGCCTGAACATTGACTTCGGCGTCTTCTCGCCGCAGCCTAATCCCAGGACCGGCCTTGTCCGCTATTCCAAGCCGGAAGCGCTGATCCCGCTGCTTCCTTACGTGAAGTGCTGCCATGCCAAGTTTACTTCGATGGTACCTTCTGATGATGAGTATATGTTCCGTGAAGAGTGGATCCCTTATCCTGAGGTCATCAAGATCCTTAAGGACAATGGCTGGGACGGCTGGATGATGGCTGAGTACGAAGGCAAGAACCGCGGCGATGAAGCCTATCTGTCCGAGGTCCTGCACGAGCACCAGATCCTTATGAAGAACTGCCTTGGCTATTGATCGGAAAGGAGACAAGAACATGCTTGAAAGAGAAGAAATACAGTATCGAGGTTTCCGCAATATTTATGATGAAAACGGAAGCGCAGCAGGCTTTGAATTCTGCCTCCGTTCCACTTATTACCGCGGCCTCTGGCTGAGCCAGATCCGCGCAGGCCGTGTCATCGTAGACGGCGAGGAGTTCCTGGCGGACTCCGGCCTGGTCACATGGATCATCCGCGGCAAAGAGTACACACCCGCTGAAATGGCCGAAGAAAATAAAGAGATGTGGCCGATGAACGAAGTGGCTACGATCCGTGTAAAGAAACCCGGCGGCCTGAGCCAGGGCTTCCACGACGTGGCTCTGCGCTGGGGCTGGTCCTCTTCCTATATGCCTCCGGAAATGGAGAACTTTGACGATTCCAAGGAAAGCTTCGCAATGATGCGTAAGAGCAACACATCCAAAAGAAGGATGCTCATCGTATAACGCTGTAATGCTGTAATACAGACAGCAGCTCCCGTCACCGGCAGAGATCCGGTGGCGGGAGCTGTTTTTTTCAGGTCAGTTATTATTCGTCTTTTGTCATTGATCCGCGGTCAGCGGTTCTCCTGCCTGCCTTTCAGTGACCACAAGCGTCCTTACGATATATGAGAAGCGCCGTCCAAAGCCCTCAGCGCCTTCAATTCTATAGTGCTCCCAGGCGATACGGCAGCCATCGGATGCGGGAATGATATACACCATCTGCAGTAATTCAGGCATCGTGCCGCCGCTTTTTGTCTCGGAAGCGCCGATCCGTATACAACTGCCGGCATGGTCGAGCATATATGACTCCCTGGTGATCGTATAATCCTCAGAGAGGGCTTCGCCAATGGACGCGGAGACGGTTTCGGCATCTTCCGGACTGCAGGTCACTTCAAGGTAATTCTCGGGAGCTGCCGGATCGTCATATACTGAAATGAAGCATTCACGGTCCGGTTCGCTTTGCCGCTCGAATGACTCGTAGTCGTAGTCCATCTCGAATCCGAGAGCATCATTCCTGATATGCTCATACCGGACGGTCTCTTCCATGCCTTCCAGTATGATGACATCTTCAAAACGCTCACCGTCCTGCCTGCCTGTACCGGCAGCGGTTCCGGCCTGCCCGGTAACGGAAGGAACGGTTTCGGGGGAACCGGTCTCAGGCGCTCCTGCCGGCCCGTCTGTACTGACGGGGATCGGGGTGACAGCGGGCTCGTATGACGCCGTATCATTATTCCTGCTGCAGCCGCTGAGCGTCGTCATCAGCAGCACGGCAGTAAGTGCTGCGAGCACAGTCGTACGTATGGCTTTTTTCTTCATTCCAGGCTCCTTTCACCAGATACGGATGCATTTTCTGTGTGTCTGCCGGAAAAGCTCCGCATAGAAGATTAATACACCAGATCGGGAAGTCATTCAATCTGAATATACATTATAATGATCGTATATACTGCCGGAACAGCCGGATCAATGCAGACTGCATTGAATCGCGGATGACTTCGCACGGGTATCCTGATAATAAAAGAGGCGGTGAAAGATCATGAAAAAGTATGAGTTTGATACTGAAGAGAACAAGGGTTATCTGAAGGAACTGAGGGAAGAGCTGTTTTCGTTCGGACATCTTTTCCCTTCGCCGGAAGGCGGAGCATATTATCTGGGTGATGACGGAACCCCGTGGAAGTCAAGACCAAGGGAGACCTGGATCACTTCCCGTATGGAACATGTATACAGCATAGGGATCATACTGGGACACAAAGGAAGCCGGAAACTTGCCGATGCCGCGCTTAAGGGGCTTACGGGCGAGCTGCATGATGACAGGAACGGAGGATGGTATGCGGGAAGGACAGCCGACGGAGGGATCCTTCCGGACAAGCAGTGCTATGCCCATGCTTTTGTCATACTGGCATCGTCGTCTGCAGTGCTTGCGAAAGTAAACGGCGCCATGAGCCTCCTGCAGGATGCCCTGGCAGTCTATGACAGGTATTTCTGGGATGATAAGGAAGGTTTGTCCGTTGATACCTGGGATACAGAATTCCATGAACTGTCCGCATACCGCGGGATCAACGCGAACATGCATACAGTTGAAGCTTTTCTGGCTGCAGCGGATGTCCTGAAAGAAGAAAAATACAGAAAGCGCGCGGGACGGATCATAGATCATGTGATCGCATGGGCAAAGGATAACAGCTGGAGGATACCGGAACATTTCACGGACGAATGGATCCCTGATCTCGAATGCAACCGTGATAAGCCGGAGGACTGCTTCAAACCCTATGGGGCTACGCCCGGACATGGCATTGAATGGAGCAGGCTGGTCACGCAGTGGGCTGTTTCCGCATACGGCACTGACAGTGAAGAGACGAAAAAGTATATTTCCTGTGCGGAAAAACTGTATGAACGGGCGATAGAGGATGCCTGGTATGCTGACGGCGCCCCCGGTATCTGTTATACGACTGACTGGAACGGCAGCCCTATCGTACATGACAGGATGCACTGGACCCTTGCGGAGGCCATAAATACGGCGGCTGTCCTTGCCGGGATCACCGGCAGAGACAGATACAGGGAAAACTACAGGGATTTTATGCAGTACCTGGATGAAAAGGTCATCGATCACGAAAACGGATCCTGGTTCCACCAGCTGGACAGGGAAAACAGGCCAAAGGATACGGTCTGGCCGGGTAAATCGGATCTGTATCATGCCGTGCAGGCCACATTGATCCCTTACAACGCTTCTGTCGGTGTATCCATAGCCGCAGCTGCGGCGGGCATCGATCTGTAAAAGCAGTATCCGGAACAGGCGTCATAAACAGGGAGAGAATACGAATATGAAGAAGATTGCAGTCATAACCGGGGCTTCCAGCGGTATGGGGAGAAGATTCCTGCTTACGCTGGATAAGTTCGGCCGGTTTGATGAAGTGTGGGCGATCGCCAGGAGGAAAGAAAGACTGGAGGAACTCAAGGCAGAGGTCCCCTTTGCTGTCAGACCGGTCGTGCTGGATCTGTCGGATCAGGCATCCTACAGCGAATATGAAGCGCTTCTGGAATCGGAAAGACCGTCGGTCGGTCTTCTCATCAACGCCAGCGGCTTCGGAAAATTCGATGCTGTCATGGACACGCCGCTCGCGGATAATCTCAATATGGTCGATCTGAACTGCAAGGCTGTGGCAGCCCTGTGCCAGATAACGATCCCGTATATGCCCGAGGGCGGGCAGATCATCAATATCGCTTCGGTGGCGGCTTTTCAGCCCATTCCGTATATAGATGTATATGCCGCGTCGAAGGCTTTTGTTGTCAGCTACAGCCGGGCACTGAATCGTGAACTGGATAAGATCCATGTTATGGCGCTCTGCCCGTTCTGGACCAGAACAGAGTTTTTTGACCGCGCGGTAAGCAGCAATAAAGTCGTGAAAAAATATGTTGCAATGTACAGACCGGAAGATGTCGTGGACAGAGCCTGGAAGGCAGCCGGAAAGCACAGGGATATCTGCCTGTACGGGTTCAAGGCCAAAGGCCAGGCCCTTTTGGTGAAACTCCTGCCGCACAGCCTGGTCATGAAAGTCTGGATGAAGCAGCAGGATCTGTGTGCTCGGTGATCCGGAAACCGGATCAAGGCATGGCATTAAAAGGATCGGGGTGATAGAGACCGGCAGATAATAATGGTATGATACGATTAACGGAGATCACGGATCATCAAGGGATGAATACGGACCGGATCCGTTATTATATCTACAGAGACAGCAGACATGAACATCAGAGGAGGAAAAAAGCACATGAAACTTAGAAGGATTGCAGGCGTCGGGATCATTCTGGCCATGCTCATGTCTTCTGCAGGCAGGGTATATGCTGCCGCAGGGGAAGATACTGCTGTACAGGATGCTGCAGCGCTGGAGGAGATCACGCCGGAGGATATATCTGTCACCTGGGAGGACAGTCATGTTTACAATGAACTGACACTGGGCAGATATACTTCGATCACTACATACGGAGTGAAAGGGTTTGAGGACGTTCCGTTCATCTCGGCTCATGCTTATCTGGATATCCTTTGCGACGGCAGGGAAACGATCACGATAGAAGACGGAGTCATGAAGATCGCCGTGAACGGGACAGAGGCAGTGATCGATCCGGCCGCGGACACGATCTGGTTTGAAAATACGGCGAAGTTCAGATCAGCCGGGGATATAGACGGCGCTATTGTTGAAAAAGATGAATATAACTTTATCACTTCTTCTCCCGGGAACAGCTCCTTCCAGGAAGATGTAAAGCCGCTTACCATATCCCTGAAAGAGTACCATATGCCGGTCATCGCATATGAGGATACGATCCTGATGCCTTTTCTGGCGCTGCAGAACACCTTCGGCAGTGTCAGAATGCAGAATCATCTGGCTTATAACGGTAAAGATTATTACAACGCATTCGAAGCGGATTCTTTCATTTTGGATAAAGAACATGAGACGGCAAAAGAAAGCGCTTATGTGAAGGCGATCAATTCCGGCCCGTTCAGCGCAAAGACCGAAACGACACAGGCTTACGCTGACTACGGGTATTATTCTATCTGTCTGCTGCTGGATCTGACCTTCGGCCATAAAGCGGAGAAGAATATTACTACATTTGACGAGTATTTCACAAGGATGAATGCGAAGAACGCCTTATGTTCCACGGATCCTGCCTATGCCATGACGACAGAGTTCCTGCTCTTCGGTTATCTGTTCGACAGCGGTCACGATGCTTTATTCGGCTTAAAGACGGTGTTTGGAGAGCAGCTGGCAGCGAATCTGTCCGATGTCGGCAATATCGCCGATGAGCTGAAGGAATCAGAGGAAGGAAAGCAGCTCTTTGAAAATCCTGTACAGCTGCCCGCAGAGGGGAATCAGGCGAATGATCCGCAGCAGGCTGCGATCCTTGGTGTCCTGTTGGAAAAAGGCATGAAGGTGCCTGAGTTAGCCCCTCTTATAATCTGGTCATACCTCATGGATTGCGTCAGGCCAGAAGGCTATGAAGACGAGCGGCTGGATTTTGTTGACGACACCGCAGTGATCTATTTTGACGCCTTTAAGGATAACTCCACAAAGAGAGACCCTTCATTCTATCTTGATCCTGTAAATGAAGAGGATATTCCTGACAGCACCTTTGCGTTTTTCTATGATTGTTTCGAAAAGATCAGGGAACACGAAGAAGTCAGAAACGTCGTGATCAATATCTCCGATAACGGCGGGGGAAGCGCAGCTGCGCTGATCTCAGTCCTCGGATTCCTCTCAGAGGACGGTGATGTGAGGATCACTTATCAGGATACTATGACAGGGGCCTACAATGAAGAATTCTATCATGTCGATACGAATCTGGACGGGATCGCAGATGATAAGGACGGTTTCGGCGGACAGTATGAGTTTTATATCATGTGCAGCGGCCAGTCTTATTCCTGCGGTACCGCGCTGCCGTATTTCGCACAGCAGGATTCTCTCGCGACGATCATCGGGACAAAGCCGGGCGGCGGAGACTGTGTCGTCGGCTACTTTATAGACGCCTACGGACGCTGTGCCTTTTATTCCAGCATGCTTAAACTCGGAAGGATGCAGGAAGGCATATTTGTTTCGGATGAAAAGGCAACGACGCCGGACATGAATATGATGCCGTCGATCCTGTTCGCCGGCAATGTTCCGTGGTTTGATCCCGAAGGGATCACAGATGCGGTACATCTGTACCAGAACGGCACGACTCAGATCACATACAACGACGAGGAAGTGAGTGCAAGGATATCAGAGATCCTGCAGATGCTTCTGGAAAGAGTTGAAAATAGCCTGGCGAATTTAGGAAAGACACAGAACTAACGATACAGCGGAAGTGCGGTTGGAAACTGAAGGAGCCGGAGAAGGGAAGCATTAACCATTGCATTGTTCAATTGTTTCTAAGAAGGAGTTTATTATGAAAGCATTCAGGATCAAAAAAGATCTGTACTGGACCGGGGTCCTTGACCCTGACCTGCGTGTGTTCGACATCATTATGGAGACGAAGTACGGGACTTCGTACAATTCCTATCTCCTGGAGGGCAGTGAAAAAACGGCGCTGTTCGAAACGGCGAAGCTCGCCTTTTTTGATGAAATGGTCGAGTATATCGAATCTGTGGCTTCTGTTTCACAGATCGATTACCTTGTTATGGATCATACGGAACCCGATCATGCCGGAGCGATCGAAAAGCTTCTCGATCTGAATCCGCATATTACCGTTGTTGCGACCGGTACGGCGATCCAGTTCCTTAAGCACATCATCAACACGGATTTCAACAGTATCCCGGTCACGGACGGCATGACGCTGTCTCTGGGTGACAAGACCCTGGAATTCATGGTCCTTCCCAACCTGCACTGGCCGGATACGATGTACACGTATGTCCCGGAGATCAGGACTCTTTTCACTTGCGATTCCTTCGGTTCACATTACGCGGCGGACGGGATCGTCAGGTCTTCCGTTACGGACGAAGCCGGTTACGCGGATGCGACCAAGTACTATTTCGACTGCATCATCGGGCCTTTCGCCTATCCGTATATGTTCAATGCCCTTGAGCGGATCAAAGACCTGGAGATCGAACACATTTGCTGCGGGCACGGCCCGGTCCTGGATTCTCATTTCGACCAGATCTTTGGCTGGTATCATGAGTGGTGCAAGGCTCCTGTACAGAAGGAGAAGAAGCTGGTGGTCATGCCTTATGTAAGCGCGTATGGCTACACAAAACAGCTGTCTGAAGAAATTGCCCGCGGTGTCGAAGATGCCGGCGCTGAAGTCCACCGCTACGACCTTGTATTTGATGATAAGTCATCTCTGGCTGCCGACATGGCCGCTGCTGACGGCTATCTGTTCGGTACGCCCACTATTCTGGGTGAAACGCTGGAGCCGGTCTATAACCTGACCCTCAGCATGTATCCTCCTGTATACAAGGGGAGGCTGGCTTCCGCTTTCGGCAGCTACGGCTGGTCAGGCGAAGGCGTTCCGCATCTCATTGAAAGACTGAAACAGATCCGCCTGAATGTCCTCGACGGGTTCCGTGTACGTTTCAAACCCAACGCTTCCCAACTTACGGATGCCTATGACTTCGGATACAACTTCGGCTGTGTCCTTTTGAAGAAAGAGCAGAAACAGACGGCCAAAGGCGCGCATCAGCTGGTCAAATGCCTGGTCTGCGGCGCTATCTTCGATTCATCCATAGAAGCGTGCCCGGTTTGCGGAGTGGGACCGGAAAACTTTGTCCCTGCAGGCGAAGCCGGCACCGGTTACCAGAATAATACGGACAGGGAATATCTCATTTTAGGAGGAGGTATTGCGGGCCTTGAAGCCGCCAGGGCGATCCGTGAGCGTGACAGGACAGGATCTGTGACGATCCTTTCCGAGGAAGATCATCTGCCGTATAACCGCCCGATGCTGACAAAGGCTCTGCTTTCCGATTTTTCGGATGACCAGATGGCTGTCGAAACGCAGGAATGGTTCGATGAAAATGCGATACGCTTCGTTAAGAATATCAAAGTCACTTCCATCGATCCTAAGGCGAAGACTGTTGCCGCCGGCGGGGAAACTTTCCGTTACGACAAGCTGGTCTACGCACTTGGCGCATATTGTTTCATTCCGCCGTTCAAGGGGCATGATCTGGACAAGGTCGTCTCCATCCGTACGATCGAGGACGCAGCCAGGATCAAGGATATGGTTCCGAATATCCATGCAGCAGCCGTTATAGGCGGCGGTGTCCTGGGACTGGAAGCGGCATGGTCGCTGCGAAAGGCAAAGATCGACGTCACGGTCATCGAAGGCGCGCCTGCCCTTATGGCCAGACAGCTCAATCCGACTGCTTCGGCTATGATCAGGACACTGGCAGAGGACTGCGGCATCAAAGTCTATACGGCAGCGAATACCGCTGAGATCAACGAGGAAGGTGTCGTTCTTGAAGACGGTACAGTCATTCCGGCGGAGCTTGTGATCGTTTCCACAGGTGTCCGCGGAAACCTCTCGGCCGCACAGGAAGCAGGCCTCGCCATAGGCAAGTCCATTACAGTCAACGACCATATGGAGACCAGCGTGCCGGATATCTACGCGGCAGGTGACTGCGCCGAATATAACGGCGTCAACTATGCTCTCTGGAGCCAGTCCGTTGAACAGGGTAAGACAGCGGGTGCCAATGCGGCCGGTGATGATATCGCCTATGAGACCGTTGACGGTGCGCTTTCCTTTAACGGCATGAACACCTCGCTTTTCGCTATCGGCGACAACGGCAGTGACCCGTCCAGACTTTACAAGACTGTCGAGACAACGGATATGCGCCGCAGACAGTATGAGAAGTATACCTTTGACAAGAACCGCCTGGTCGGAGTGATCCTGATCGGTGATACTTCACGCCTGGCCGAGCTGACAGCAAAAGTCAAAGATCATGCCAAGTTCAGTGATGTGATCAATCTGTAAGCTTTGGCGCTGTTCTGAACATGAAAATGCCCCCGGGTCCCGGCTTTTATAAAGCACAGGGCTGCGGGGGCTTTTTAACAGCCTGGATCACTGATATACAGGAACACTTATAACGTTTCCAGAAAGCTTTTAAGCAGATTGTATATTTTTTCGTGGCCTGCCTCGTTCGGGTGAAGACCGTCCGGCGCGTATCTCTCCCGAAGGCCTGCTTCATTCGGCTGGATCCCGCTGTATCTGTACAGATCCAGGACAGGCAGGGCATAATAAGCGGCGACCCTGCGGATGATATCCACGTAATCGGCGAGCGTTCCGACGTTCCTGATCCCGATCTCGTTGATCATCTGTTCTTCTTTCTCGCGGTGAAGCGGCGTAAGTACGACGATCAGTGCTTTTGGATACTTCTCCAAAAGCGACAGGTAAAGGCAGTGGAGCGCGCCGTAAAAAGTGTCTTCCGTACGGTCTGACATCCTCCCCAGCGGGGCGTCGCCGTGTCCGTAATCATTCGTTCCGCCAAAAACGATCACAATATCGGCTTCCGGGTCCATTTCAGGGACGCGGGAACTGAAATACCGGTCATATTTGCTCTCTGCGGAAGGGGTCCGCTGACGGGCGATCCGGGTCCCGCCGATCCCGTATCCTTTCACCGCAGCTCCGTCCCTGATGGCAAGCAGCCGCCAGAAGGCCTGCTCATCAGGATCGGAAAGACCGCAGCCTTCCGTAATGCTGTCTCCGAGGACAAGGATCTTCCGTTTCTTAAGTTCCATGGCATACCACCTTCTTTTGATGCAATATCTTTCAGCGTCAAGTCAAATACAGACAATACATGGATAGACCGGTACATAAAACAATTCAACAGATATTATACTTTGATAAAATAAAGAGGGGAATATACCGGATCGGGCAGCCGGCAGAAAGGAAGATGCATGAAGAGAGTACTGATCCTTTTATTGTCGATGTTGCTGGTCACTGGATGCAGGACAGGAAAGGAAAATGTTTCAGACACGAAGCATGCAGTACCGGGTACATGGCAGACAGCGTCCATGGTATACGGGGATGACGGATCCGTATATCCGGAATACTATGTCCGGTTTACAGAAGCGGAAATCAAGTACGGGCATATGAAGGACGGAGCCTTTGCCGCTGATTATTCCGACAGGATCAGCTTTTTTGAGGAGACTGCACCGGGGGTGTTCAAAATACAGGCGCAGGCATCCAACGGGGGACAGTACACATACCGGACCAGTGAAAGCGATCCCAGCATACTCGAATACTATGAGACCTGGAAGAAAGAGGATTATCCGGATATGTACAGGGGCGGCGCGTCACTGATGAGGACGGATAATGAATAATAGTATATCTGCAAGAACGGACTCTTTTTTCGAATATACAGGACATTCATAATTCACCGGACATCACTTATCATGAGAATGGATCATGAATGATCAGGAGGGTAATATATGTTGAACGATACAAAAGCAAGGGTAGGTGTTTTTTCCATTGCGCTGGGGGCATATCTTCCCCAGTTTACGGGACTGGAAACCGAGTTCAGAGGACAGTATGAAGACTTCAAAAAGCGTATCCCGGACAGTGTGGAGCTGGTAGACGGCGGTTTTGTCACAACAAAGGAACTGGCCATGGCCGCGGGCGACAGGTTCAGGGCTGCAGATGTGGACCTGGTCATCCTGCAGCTTTTGACGTATGCCACATCTTACAACATGCTGCCGGCGGTCCGCGATCTGGATGTCCCGGTGGTGCTGGTCAATCTACAGAAGAAAAAAGCGCCGGATTATGAAAATACGGACACAGCCACATGGCTTGGCGAACTGTATGCCTGCGGGGCTGTGGGCGAGATGGTGGCTGATCTGGAGAGAGCCGGCAAGCGGCACGCGGTGATCACCGGTGTGGTGGAAGGCGGAGATCCGGAAGTAGACAGGGAGATCGCTGACTGGTGCAAAGCAGCCCAGGTGCGCCGGCGTTTCCGTGACCTGAACCTGGCCCAGATCGGGCGGGCTTATCCCGGAATGATGGATCTGTATATTGATGAGACTAATCTGTATCACCGGATGTGGCTCTACACAAAGCAGTTCGACTGGGAAAAAATGTGGGCGATCGCGGATGATATCGACGATGAAGAGATCATCCGTGCCCAGGCGCAGGAAATACTGGATACCTTTGATATCGAAGGCGGCGGGACGATCGAAAAAGTATGGGATATGGCCAGATATGTCGTGGCGTTCAAACAGTGGGTCAAAGAGGAACAGATCGGCTTTATCGCTTCTCATTACGACGGATTCGCCAAGGGAGCGGCAGGTGTCCTGGACAGCATGCTGATCCCGGCTTTCTCCATGCTGATAAAAGACGGCGTAGCCTGTGCAGTGGAAGGCGACATAAAAGTATCCATGGCCATGAGCATCCTTAAGACCATATCCGGAATGGGACAGCTTTCCGAGATGTATTCCATAGATTTTAATGAAGACATCTGTATCATCGGGCACTCCGGATCAGGTGATGCTGATATCTCCGCCAAAAAACCGTCCATGAAGATCGTTCCTGTTTTCCATGGAAAGACAGGCGGCGGATATCTGACACAGTTCTATCCTCATTTGGGTCCTGTGACATATCTCGGCATTACCCAGGACAGGGACGGGCATTTCAAGTTTGTCGCGGCAGAGGGCATAAACGAACCCGGTCCGATCTTCACATTCGGTGACACGAATATGCGGACAAGGTTCACCTGCGGGGCAAGAGAATTCTGCAACAGGTGGAGCGAGGCAGGCCCCACGCATCATATGGCAGCAGCTTCCGGGCGTCATATCGACACGATCCTGAAGGTCGCGAAGATCTTTGATGTTCCGGTAGATATCATCACAAGGTAAATAAGGAGATCACTGTTATGAAGAATATTCTGGAAGCCCCTTTTATGATCGAAATGATCCGTACAGTCACGAACATGTATGCACACGGATGGGATGAACGCAACGGCGGCAATGTCAGTCTGCTGCTGGATGAAGCCGAGGTGAGTGAATATCTCGATACGGATAAAGTTATCCGCACCATACCTACGGGTTTTTCGGCACCGGATCTGGAAGGAAAGTATTTCCTGGTGACCGGGACCGGAAAGTACTTTAAAAATGTTCAGTATGAACCCGAGGTCAATCTCGGCATCGTACGCCTTGAAGACGGCGGGGAAAATGCCAGGCTCCTCTGGGGATACAGTGACGGCGGCCAGTTCACATCGGAATTTCCGGCGCATATGATGAGCCATGCGGCAAGGCTTGGCGTCGATCCGGCAAACCGTGTCGTCATGCACTGCCATCCGGCGAATCTTCTGGCCATGACCTATGTCCATACCCTGGATGAGAAAGAGTTCACCCGTACACTCTGGCAGATGTGCACGGAATGTATCGTGGTGTTCCCGGACGGTGTGAACGTACTGCCCTGGATGCTCTGCGGGACCAACGAGATCGGACTGGCTACCGCGGAAAAGATGAAGACGGCAAGGCTCGTTGTCTGGTCGCTGCACGGAATTTACGGTGCGGGAAAAGACCTGGATGAAACTTTCGGCCTGATCGAAACAGCGGAGAAGGCGGCGGAGATCTATATGAAGATTGCCCATCTGCCGAGGGTGAATACGATCACGGACGAGATGATGCACCAGCTCGAAGAGCGCTTTAACGTAAAGGGAAGAGACGGTTACCTGGAATGAATGAAAGATACTATCTTGCGGTAGACATAGGCGCTTCTTCCGGCAGGCATATTCTCGGGCATGAAGAGAACGGGAAGATCATCACGGAAGAGGTATACCGTTTTGAGAACGGCCCTGTTATGCAAAACGGGCACCTTACCTGGGATATCGACAGGCTGTTTGAAGAAGTCGTGAACGGCATGAAGGCCTGTGCCGACAAAGGAATTATTCCTATCTCCATGGGAATCGACACATGGGGCGTGGATTATGTACTTTTGGATAAGGACGGCATAAGGACCGCTCCATGCTATTCCTACAGGGACAGCCGTACAGAGGGTATGGACGCGGAAGTGCGGAAACTGGTCAGTGACGACGATCTGTACCGGAAGACCGGGATCCAGAAAGCTATTTTTAACACCATATACCAGCTGACGGCAGCGAAGAAGCAGGAGCCGGAATCACTGGAAAAAGCGCAGATGCTGCTCCAGATCCCGGATTACCTGCATTTCCTTCTGACCGGGACAGCTCTGCAGGAATATACCAACGCGACGACGACACAGCTGGCGGATCCGTATACAAAACAGTGGAACTATGAGCTGATCAGACTTCTGGGACTGCCGGAAAGGCTGTTCGGACCTTTGTCCATGCCGAGCACAAAGGTGGGAAGGCTAAAAGAAAGTATCAGGGAGAAAGCGGGATTTGACTGTGATGTCATACTGCCCGCGACCCATGATACAGCTTCAGCTGTCATGAGTGTACCGGCAGCTCCTTCGGAGAACGAAGCCGGAGAAGAAATCGGGGATGTTCTGTATATCTCTTCGGGCACCTGGTCGCTGCTGGGCTGCGAACTCCCCGAGGCGGAGCTTGGCAGCAGGGCGCAGGCGGCAAACTTCACCAATGAAGGAGGGTACGGATACCGGTTCCGCTTCCTGAAGAATATCATGGGCCTGTGGATGATCCAGTCTGTCAGGAAAGAACTCGCAGCCAATGAAAACATCCGGCTTTCCTTTGCGGAACTGTGTGACCTGGCGGAAGAAGCGGATATCCGCTCGCTGGTGGATGCAGACGACGGGCGCTTCCTTGCACCGGTGTCCATGACGCGGGAGATCCGGAAGGCCTGTGAGGAAAGCGGTATGGCTGTGCCCGGTACACCCGGGGAACTGGCGAAAGTCATTTATATGTCATTAGCCGCAAGTTACGCTAAGGCTGTCAGGGAAATTGAGAGTATAACCGGCAGGAAGTACCCGGTCATCAATATCGTCGGAGGCGGATCCAATGCGGATTATCTCAACCGTCTTACTGCGGAATCGACCGGGAAAACTGTTATCGCGGGTCCGTCCGAAGCGACTGCGATCGGCAATCTCGGTTCCTTGATGCTGGCGGATAAGGTGTTTACCGATCTTAAGGATTTCAGGCATGCAGTTTTCAGATCGCTGAACTGATTAAGCGGCGGCTCAACCAAAAAGGGGTAAGAGATGAACGACAGGATAAAGAAAGTATTGGAAGGCAAAAACAGCAACTATATGCTTCCGTTCTTCTGGCAGCACGGCGAAGACGAGGCTACCCTCCGGGAGTATATGGAAGCCATCAATAATGACAATATCAGCGCTGTCTGTATCGAAAGCAGACCCCATCCGGATTTCGCGGGACCGAAATGGTGGCACGATATGGACGTTATCCTGGACGAAGCAAGGAAAAGGAATATGAAAGTCTGGATCCTGGATGACAGTCATTTCCCCAGCGGATTTGCCAACGGTGCACTGCGGAATGAGCCGGACGATCTGCGGCGCCAGAGCATTACGTTCCGCAGGGAAACCGTTAACTGCGGCGAGACCTTCGTATGTGAGGGAAAAGAACTCCTGGAAGCAGGCCCGATGGAACCTGACGAAAGAGATGTGCCGTTCTATGTCAAAGCCGGCATGGAACAGGCGGATAAGATCAGGTTCAGCGACGACAGGCTGCTGGGCGTTTTTGCAGTCAGAAAGGATAAAAACGCTGCCGGTGCGCCGTTTGCTGATCTGGATGGCGTTAAAGACCTGACCGGTATGATAAACGGCGGCAGGCTGGAGTGGACTGCGCCGGAAGGGGAATGGTACGTATACCTGATGCACCTTACCAGGAACAGGGGCGCTCAGCGTGAACATATCAATATGATGGACAGGCGTTCCGTCAAAGTGTTCATAGACACCGTCTATGAAGCGCACTGGGAGCATTATAAGGATGATTTCGGGAAGACCATCGCCGGGTTTTTCTCAGATGAACCGGATATCGGAAACGGGCCTTTGTATGATGCGGATCTGAAGCCGGGCTGCCGTGACGCGGCGGATTTCCCCTGGAGTATCGAACTGGAACAGAGACTGAAGGACAGGCTCGGAGTTAAATATCCGGGATATCTTGCGCTTTTGTGGGAGAATGACGCGGATACGGAAGAAAAGACACAGCTCCGGTATCTGTATATGGACTGCGTGTCGAGCCTTGTAAAAGAATGCTTCTCCGACCAGATAGGAAACTGGTGCCGTGAGCATGGGGTTCAGTATATCGGCCACAGCATAGAAGACAATGACATCACATCCAGGACCGGTTCCGCACTGGGCCACTATTTCAGGGGCCTGGCAGGACAGGATATGGCAGGCATCGACGTGATCGGCGGGCAGCTTTATCCGCAGGCAGAGGATACGTCGATGTCACTTGGCGTATGGGGACCAAGGAAAGGCGCCTTTTTCCATTATGAACTGGCCGCCCTGGCTGCTTCTGCGGCTGCGATCGAGCCGCTAAAGAAGGGCGACGCGATGTGCGAAGTCTTTGGCGCGTACGGATGGGGTGAAGGTGTTTATCTGGAAAAATACCTGCTCGATCATCTTCTGGTCAGAGGGATCAATCACTTTGTGCCCCATGCCTTCTCACCGAAAGAATTCCCGGATTATGACTGCCCGCCGCATTTCTATGCCCACGGACACAATCCGCAGTACAGGCATTTTGGCGAACTGATGAAATACGGCAACAGGATCGGCGAGCTGATCAGCGGCGGAAGGCATTATGCGCCGGTCGCCATTGCCTATGACGGCGAATCGGATTGGATGGGAGAAAGAGAAAGCATTTCCCTGACTGCCAAAGCAATGTCGGAGCACCAGGTGAATTATGATTTTCTCCCGGACGATGTTTTTGCCGACAGAAAACTGTACGGAACCGGTATCAGCGAAAAGAAGTTTGAGGTCAATCACAACTGCTACAGCATCCTTCTGATACCTTCCAGACAGTATATTTCCTCCACCCTGGCAGAAGCAGCCGTCGAGCTTACAGCGAACAAAGTCCCTGTGTTGTTTATCGATACTTTCCCGGAAGCTGTCGGCGACAGGAAAGACGATGCTCTGTATGCAAAACTGAAAGATATACCAGTCGTATCCAAGACAGAAGCTGTAAAACTGGCCAAAGAGGCAGGCGCATGGGATGTTTCCGTTTCACCTGCTGTTCCCGGGATCAGGTTCTATCATTATCTTCATGATGACGGCACACAGATCTGGATGTTCACCAACGAGGGAAAAGATCCTTATAGGGGGAACATCAATATCCGCATGCACGGCGGTAATGAAGCTGAGATGTATCTGTATGATGCATGGGAAAACAGGAGCTTCAAAGCCGCGCAGAATGCGGACGGAACGTATCCGCTGGCCCTGTCTCCCCGCAAGAGCATCCTGTTTATACTGGATCCCTCTGAAAACACGGAAGACATCGCAGGATTTGAAGAGTATGTCCCGGATATTGATGAAGTTATTGATAATGGCATTAAACTGTTGCCGGATAGCGGATGGAAGAGAAGCATCTGCACGAACCTTGAATATCCCGGTTTCCATGATGAAAAAGAAGTCCTCCTGCCGGATGATCTGGCAGAAGAGATGCCTGCTTTTTCCGGCCTTGTACGCTATGCTGCCGAATACTCAGTGAAAGAAGCCGGAAGATATACCCTCATTATCACGGACGCTTCCGAAGGAGTCGAAGTCTTCGTTGACGGTGAAAGCTGCGGGATCCAGATTGTTCCCCCGTTTGTGTATCATCCGGAGCTTTCGATAGGAAAGCATGAGATCGCGGTTGAGGTAGCGACGACCCTGGAAAGGGAGAGGGCGGCTGTACCGGATAATTTCGGACATACATACGAACCGGACTGCCTGTCCGGCCTGACCGGGCATGTAACACTGAAGAGGTGAATGAAACCAAAAAAGTACAGACCCGGCCGTACCGGACAGCTTATTTCCCGCAGAAGCTCTCGATGGCACGGTGAACGAATTCAGCGGTGCCTTCACCGCCGGCGGCATCTATATTGGCAGTGAATTCTCCGCCGCCCGCGTACATTTTGCCGAGGCTCCTTAGGATCTCGTCTGTACAGGTATAGAAGTGTTCTGTAATAAAGTCCTGCAGTTTCTTTACAAGATCCCGTGCTTCTTTGGAGCCGGGATCTTGTTTTCTGATCCTGCCGAATGCTCCGAATATCTCTTTCATCATCTGTTCCCCGGCTTTGTTCATCTCTGCTTTGGATCTTACTTTCGATTTTTCTTCAAATTCTTTCCACTGGGGAGTATTTCCCCAGGATGCCCTGGCTTTTTCTGTATACTCATCGATCTTTGAAGTGTCGAATGCCGTAAAGTCGTTCGTTGAGCTGTTTCCCATGTTTTTACCCCCTGTCGTTTTCATTCTGCGTGCGAGGAGGATCAGATCCTCCATGTGTTCTTTTTTCATTTCCAGAAGCCTGATCTGCTGCTCCAGTGCCCTTATGCGGTCAAAATCCGGACTGTCGATGATCCTTCCGATATCCCTGAGAGGGAATTCCAGCTCACGGAAAAGAAGGATCATCTGCAGCCTTGCAAGAGAGCTGTCGTCATAAAGCCGGTAGCCGGAATCCGTGTATCCGGCAGGGGCAAGGAGTCCGATCCTGTCATAATACTGGAGTGTCCGGATGCTGATGCCCGTGATCCGGCTCACTTCATGGACAGTTTTCATATCGCTCATATCAGAACCATTCCTTTCTGCCACCACTATAAACTATGACGTTACGTAAGGGTCAAGCCCTGCAGATCCGGATTTCCCTGAACAGTTATATATAGTATACTTACTATGAGTAATTATATTCCTGAAGCTGAAAGCCCGGAATGGAACGCCCCGGTTCGTCTGACAGCAGAAGGGAATCGGTTTATCAACAAATAGCTGCATTGTCATAATTTGCGTTCCGGAATGGAGACAGTTATGAAAGGGAAGAGACTGCTGAGCCTGCTGCTTATGATCTGCCTGATAGCAGCCCTGCTGCCGGGATTTCGTCTGACGGTGCACGCAGATGAGACTTACCGGATCACATTTGACGCAAACGGCGGAACAACGGGCGAAAACTGGGTTGATCATGTGGATCTGCCTTATAAAAACAACGGAGAAGCTTATCTGATCAACAAGCCGACGGACGATATCGTAACACCGCCGGAAGGAATGGAGTTTGACGCGCTGGAAATAGACGGACACCGTTCCGCACCGCCCATGGGCATCAATGAATATATCGATCATGATTTTACGGTCAAATACCTGTGGAAGTCGTTATATAAGATCACATACGACGCGAACGGCGGAACGAAGGGCGCAAACTGGGTGGATCATGTAGATGTGCCCTATAAGAACAACGGAGAAGCTTATCTGATCAACAAGCCGACGGACGATATCGTAACACCACCCGAGGGAATGGAGTTTGACGCGCTGGAAATAGACGGACACCGTTCCGCACCGCCCATGGGCATCAATGAATACATCGATCATGATTTTACGGTCAAATACCTGTGGAAGTCGTTATATAAGATCACATACGACGCGAATGGCGGAACGAAGGGCACAAACTGGGTGGATTACGTATATGTGCCCTATCAGAACAACGGAGAAGCTTATTTCATCAACAAACCGACGGACGATATCGTAACACCACCCGAGGGAATGGAATTTGACGCGCTGGAAATAGACGGCCACCGTTCCGAACCGCCCATGGGCATCCATGAGTATATAGATCATGATTTTACGGTCAAATACCTGTGGAAGCAGCCGTATTCGTGGACAGAAACGCCTTCAGAATGGGACGGTACGGGAGATTTGGATTTTACTGCCAAAGGAAATGGAGACAGTGATACCAGCTATGCCAACTTCCAGGGTGCTACCATGGATGGCGAAACGCTGGATCCTGCCAATTATGACGTTACGGAGGGCAGTGTAAAACTGACGCTGAAGGAAGAGTATCTGAAGACTCTCTCCTCCGGGACGCACACACTCGGTATGAAATTTGCCGGGGAGATCCTCCTGAAGACAGAATTTGAAATTGCCGCTGCGGATGTTCAGGTCATATTGAGTTTTGATGTGCAGGGACACGGTACGGCTCCGGAGGCACAGACCATAGATAAAGGTGAAAAGCCCGCAAAACCTGAGGATCCGGTGGCTGAAGGCTGGACTTTCGACGGCTGGTTCAACGATAAGGGGTGCACCGAGGCATTTGATTTCACTCTCGGGCTGGAGGAGACAAAAACAGTATACGCTGGCTGGACCGAAGTCATTGAGCCTGCCGTGTATACGATCACGGTCGTCGGCGGAGGCCACGCATACAGCGATCATGAAAAGACTGCAGTGATCACTGAAGCAGCGGAAGGTGATACGGTCTATATCGGATATGATACGCCTCCTGAAGGAAAGTATGTCACGGACATTACCTTTGAAGGAATAAGCATCGATATTTTCGAATATGACGGCGGCCTTGTCATGCCTGCGAAAGCAGTGACCTTTGAGATCATAACGGCCGACCGCCAGACCTGTACCATCGATCTGACATCCGGTTCTGCTTCGATTCCGGATGATGTGTATGTATATAACCGTCAGTGGGGCGAGTCCGGATTTACTCTCCCCGAAGGGACCAAGGACATTGACCTGGACGGCAGCGGCAAGGCGGATATTTCCGTTACCTGGGCTGTCGCAGATCCAAATGCTGCCGCCATAGTGCATACGGATTGTGATATTACCGGAACATACACGGTAAATGTTTCTGAAGTCAATACGCCATATAAAACGATCATTTATAAGTTTAAAGACAAAGAACCTGAACCTAAGCCCGAACCCGATCCGGAACCCAAACCGGAACCTAAGCCTGAACCCAAGCCTGAGCCGAAACCGGAACCTAAGCCTGAACCTCCCGCAGAATACCACCATGAACACAACTATGTATGGAATGTGACGAGGGAAGCGACACCGACTATCGACGGCGAGATGGTATACGAATGTACCGAATGCGGTTCGGTAGCCCAGAGGATCCCGATCTCCGGTTATGCGGCATTCAATAAGGATGCGGCAGTAAGGATCAGGAACGCAAGGCCCGGCGCTGATGTTGTTATCAGGACGGAAAAATGGATCAGCTTTTATTCGGTCGTCTGGAATGAACTCGCAAAACGCCCGGATGTAAGACTTGTTATCGATTATAGAGATGGCGGGAAGATGTATGAGGTAGTTATACCTCCCGCATCCAGCGTGTCCGGATTGATGAATGAAGAAGGCTATGCCGGCTTCCTGTTCCTTTCCGGCCGGTTCGGCAGAAGACAGATCAGCGGATACTGATCAGTCTCCGCCGGCACAGGAACTTAGCCGGATCTGTGCAGATATGATGTATTGATAACAGAACTCCCGGATCGATGCTTATGCATCCGGTCCGGGAGTTTTTCAGATGAAGTAAGTATACCTGCTATAGTGAACACGGCTTCACTGACAGGTTACCGCGGCCGGTAAAACATCGCTGACATATCAGCGTTCTCAAGAGTCAGCAGCTGTATCTTCTTATCGATCCCACCGCCATATCCGGTAAGGTCACCGTCTGCGCCGATGACGCGGTGGCAGGGGATGATAATGGAGATGGCATTGTGGCCTACTGCGCCGCCGACAGCCTGTGCCGCCATACGGGGGATCCCTCTCTGCATGGCTATCCTGCGGGCGATCTCCCCGTAGCTCATCGTCTGCCCGTAAGGGATCGTCAGCATGATCTCCCAGACTGCCTTGCGGAAAGGCGTTGTCTGCATGGAAAGAGGCGGGGTGAAGTCCGGTTCTTTCCCGCTAAAATAAATATCGAGCCATCTGCCGGTCTGGGTAAAGACCGGCAGCAGCCTGTCTTCATGTTCAGCATCCTGCGGCCTGGCAGAATACTTCTGTCCTTCAAACCACAGCCCCGTCAGGGCTTCGCCGTCGCTTTCCAGCGTGATCAGGCCCAGCGGCGATTCATAATACTGTGTATATACCATACGTGTTTATCCTGCTGTGTGTGACCCGGCGGTGTCCGGCCTTTACGGATAGATCGCTTCGTGGCGTATGGGCAGCCACTCTTTAAAAGCTTTCCTGAGGGTCAGGTCCCAGAAATCCCATTCGTGGCTGTAGCCGGGGACGATCTCCGTGAAAACGTCCAGACCATGCGCTTCCAGATATTCACAGGATTCCTGATGCCCTTCGCGGACAAAATCCTGATCGCCCCAGGTCATAAAGAACTTCGGGAAAGACTTTCCGGCAGCAAGGTTTTCTTCAAATGTTTTCCGTGCCGCGATAGTCTCGTCCAGAAAGACCAGCTCTTCGCCGGCTTCTTTCTTTTTCTTCTCGAATTCGAGCCCAAACGCGCCGGCGGACATGGCAAGCACTGCCGCATATTGCTCCGGATACTTCACCGCGATCTTCTGTGCACCCATGGAACCCATTGACAGGCCGCCGATGAAGTTATCCTCCCTCTTGCCTGAGATCGGGAACATCGCCTGGCACATCTTCGGCAGTTCTTCTGCCACGTAAGTCATGAACTGTCCTTTTTCATTGTCTTCGTAACCCATGTTGTAATCAGCCGGCATGACCACGGCCAGTTTATGCTCGTCCGCGTAGCGGGTGATGTTGGTGAAATGCAGGTAATCACTGTCATCTCCCAGACCGCCGTGAAGCAGATAGAGTACCTGGTATTTCATCCCCGGCACATAGACATCCTTTCTTCCCTGCATGGTATCCGCGAAAGAATAGGTGGGAAGGCAGATCGTCACGTTTGTCTGCATCCCGATCGCCTGCGATAAGAAATTCATTCTGATAACTGCCATAATCCGTTCCTCCTGTTTTAAGTCTTTGCATTGCTGTCTTCCGCCTTAATATAAAGATACCGCCTGTGCATCTTATTAGCAATGTGCGCGGAGCAGGTTCACGGGGTATGGTATAATAAAACCCTATGAAGATAATAACTGTGGAAGCTTATATTCTGAATATAGGAAAACCGTCTTTCCGCCCGGTCGTGACCCGCATCCTGACAGATGAAGGGATCACCGGGTACGGCGAAGCGTCTCTTGGCTTTTCCAGCGGCCCGGAAGGCGCGCTGGGGATGATCCGCGAGATAGCTCCGCTTGTGATCGGAATGGATCCGATGGCGCATGAAGCCATCTGGAACCGGATGTATTACGATTCTTTCTGGGGACAGGGCGGCGGTGCCGCGATCATGAGCGCGATCAGTGCGATCGATATCGCAGTCTGGGATATCCGCGGAAAGGCATTGGGCGTATCTGTCGGTACGCTGCTTGGAGGCAGGATGCGTGATAGTCTCCGCGCCTATGCCAGCCAGATCCAGTTCGGCTGGTCTAAGGAAGGGATCACCGGAGGGAAGGGATACTCACCGGACCTTCTGGCCGAACAGGCCGCGGCCGCTGTTTCGGACGGATACGACGCGGTGAAGGTCAATCTTCTGACGTACGCACCCGACGGATCCCGGTACGGCATTTTGAAGGGCCCGCTGCCCGGGAAGGTCCTGCGGGAAGCCGAACGGCGGATGAAAGCGGTCAGGGAAGCGGTCGGTGAAGATGTCGATATCCTGCTCGAAAACCACGGTTTTACTGATAAGGAAGCCGCTCTTTCCCTGGCGGATGTCTGCGCGCCGTACAGAGCCTTTTTTATTGAAGAACCCTGTACACAGGAAGAAGTACAGAACTGCGCGGAGTTCGCATCCCGGTGTTCCGTCCCGGTCGCCGGCGGTGAAAGGATCTACGGAAAAAGGGCATTCGCGAACTTCTTTGAAGCGCGTGCGCTTGCCGTTGCACAGCCCGATGTGGGCAGCAGCGGCGGGATCACGGAGACGAAAAAGATCTGTGATATGGCGGATACCTTTGATGTGAACATTCAGACCCACCTAAGCGGGTCCCCGATCATAACGGCCGCTTCGGTGCAGCTTGAAAGCGCTGTCCCCAATTTCCTGATCCATGAGCATATCGTCACATGCCTTTCCCCGGCATATAGGGATCTCTGTATCTATGATGACCAGCCCCTTGGAGGCAGGCTTTCTGTTCCCGACCGGCCGGGGATCGGCCAGGAACTGACCGGTGAAGCGATGGAAAAAGCACTTGTAAAGACAGTTATCTCATAAAGCAGACGGCGGAAGAAAGATGCTGGAAAAGATAGTCTATTACTTTCAGAACAGAAGCGGAGAATTCTGGCGTTACGCGGGGCAGCACATCGGCGTGAGTCTGCTTGCGCTTATGATCGCCCTTATCATCACAGTACCGCTCGGCATCCTTTTGTACCGTTACCGTATCGGAAGGACGATCGGGGAAAGACTGTTCGGTTTCCTCCGTATCGTGCCGTCATTAGCAGTACTGGCCTTCCTGATCCCGCTGATGGGGTCGGGGATCCGCCCCGCACTGGTGGCGCTTGTCATCCTGGCAATGCCGCCGATCCTGATCAATACGATCCAGGCCTTCCTGAACCTTCCTGCTGATCTTATAGAAGGCGCCAGGGGGATGGGCATGTCTGACGCGCAGATCTTTTTCCGTGTAAAACTGCCGCTGGCCTTCCCGCAGATGTTTGCGGGCATCCGGACAGCGGCGGTCGAGATCGTGGCGTCCGCGACGATCGCCTCGTATATCGGGGCGGGAGGCCTTGGCGTTATCATTTTTTCGGGCCTTAACCTGCTGCGTTATGATCTGTTGATCATCGGAGGCGGGGCAGTGGCCATTTTGTCACTGGCAACCGGATTTGTGCTGGACCAGCTGCTGAAGTATATGACCAGATACCGCAGGGCGTGATCATATCGGAAGCGGACGGACCCGGCAGTTCATCCGTTCACACCTTCAGACTGTATATGTTGTTTACCTGTAAATTCAGAAGGAGGAGAGAAATGAAAAAAGCAACTGCCCTGGCTGCACTTGTCCTTGCCGCAGCAATGTTTCTTTGTGCCTGCGGAAGCAAAACTGACGGAAAACCCGTTGTGCGTTTTTCTTCAAAACAGTTCTCCGAGAGCCGTATCGTGGCAGAAGTCTACGCGCTGGCCCTGGAAGATGCCGGTATTCCCATCGAGCGTATGTTCGGCGTTTCCGCTATCCAGGAAGCGATAGCTGCCGGCGAGATCGATATCTATCCCGAGTATACCGGGACCGGCCTGATCGTCGTGCTCGGCCTGGATCCTCTGTATGATCCGCAGGAAGTGTATGATACCGTTAAGAAGGGATATGCCGAAAAACTGAATATCACCTGGCTCGATTACGCGGAAGCCAACGACGGGGAAGGACTGGTCATCCGGACAGATGTGGCCGAAGCCCTGAATATATATACGATCTCCGATCTGCAGAAGCATGCCGGTGAGATCCGGATCGCGACGCAGGGAGAATTTGAGGAACGTGAGGACGGCCAGAAGGCTCTGGAAAAGGTCTACGGCCCCTTCGAATGGAAATCACTGACCGTCTATTCGGACGCCCTGAAGTATGACATCCTGGACAGCAACGAGGCGGATCTGGCTCCGGCATATACTACGGAAGCTTACCTTACGCTTCCCCAGTTCACACTGCTGGAAGACGACAAGCATGTATGGCCGCCGTATAATATTGCGCCTATCGTACGCAATGAGATCCTGGAAGCATACCCGGAGATCGCAGATGTCTGCAACGCCATATCAAAGACACTGACAACGGAAGTCGTCACTTCACTTAACGCCCGGGTCGATCTTGACGGCGAGGAACCAGCTGACGTCGCCAGGGATTACTACGAAAGCATCAAAAAATAACCGGACAGAAAAGACAATGAGCGTTCTTGAATTCAAACATGTATATAAGACCTTTCCCGGAATGAACGGGTATGCGCTCGACGATATCTCACTTTCCATAGAGCAGGGTGAGTTCGTGACCATCCTGGGCTCTTCCGGCTGCGGTAAGACGACACTGATCAAAACGATCAACCGTCTTGTCGAACCGGATTCCGGAGAGATCACACTGTTCGGAGAGCCGGTAGGGGAACAGGATCCCGTCCTGCTGCGAAGGAAGATAGGCTATGTGATACAGCAGATCGGCCTGTTCCCGCATATGACGGTCGCCGGGAATATCGCGACGATACCGAAGATACTTAAGTGGGACAAAGAAAAGACAGCGGCCGAGACCGACAGGATACTTACGCTGATGAACCTGCCGCCTGAAGAATTCAGGAACCGCTATCCTTCACAGCTTTCGGGAGGACAGCAGCAGAGAGTAGGTCTTGCCCGTGCTATGATATGCGATCCGAAAGTAATGCTGCTGGACGAACCGTTCGGTGCGATAGACGCGATCAACCGTGACCTTCTCCAGAATGAGCTGAAGGCTCTTTCGCAGGGCAGTGAAAAGACATATCTGTTCGTGACGCATGACATCCGGGAAGCATTCAAACTGGGTACGAAAACGATCATTATGGAGCGGGGAAAGATACTGCAGTATGATACTCCGTTAAGGATCACTGAAGACCCGGCAGACGATTTTGTCCGCGAACTTCTGCGGACCAGCGGAATGACGGCGGAAGAAGCCGGAAAACTTTCTCAGGGGGCCAAATGATCGCCTATTTCCAGCGATATCACCATATGCTGCTTTCGGCGTTTGCGGAGCACCTGGTGCTGGTCCTGACGGTGCTTCTGATCTCGACTGTCCTGGCTGCACTGATCTGTTATCTGCTGCTCGTGACCGGGAAGGGAACGCATGCGGTCGTCCAGATCTGTTCCGTTATTTATTCGATCCCGTCCCTCGCCCTTTTTTCACTGATGATCCCGGTGACGGGGCTGGGCAGAAAGACAGCGATCATAGTGCTGGTCGCCTATAACCAGTATCTGCTGATCCGGAATTTCATGACCGGACTGGAAGGTGTCGATCCGAAGATACTGGAAGCGGGGACCGGTATGGGAATGAGCCGTATGCAGCTGATCACAAGGGTGCAGCTCCCGCTGGCTCTGCCGTCTATCCTGGCCGGGCTGCGTCTTGCCATAATTGCCACGACCAGCATGGGGACCATCGCGGCCACGATCAACGCCGGCGGCCTTGGTGAAGTGCTGCTGACAGGCCTTGGTTCAAGGAATCTGATGAAGATCGGCTGGGGCATGATCCTCTCCATTATCATTGCCCTTTCAGCGGATGTTTCCCTTCGCGCTGCAGAAAGCAGGCTGCAGAAAAAAATGGGGAAACAGTGAACGGACAACAGCCTGTTTTATTTACCGTTTCGAAGCTATTTCCATCCCTGTGCGGATAAAGCGGAACATACGGACAGCCGCCTCAAGATAAAGCTCTTCGGCACGGGAGAGTGCTTCATCCAGTTCCATAGGCGCATTGATCGTAGTCATGAGCGAAGATATACCGTAATCACAGATATCCATGGCATCCCGACCGAGAGACCCCGAGAGTCCGGCCACCGGGATGCCTTTTGCTTTTGCGTGGGTGCCTATTCCCTGCATGACCTTTCCGAAGCAGCTCTGCCAGTCTGTCCGGCCTTCTCCGGTAACGACAAGATCGACACCTTCCAGGCGTTCGTCGAAGCGGATCAGATCCAGCACGGTCTCTATACCGGAACGCATCTCACCGTGCAGGAATACCATAAGAGCCGCACCGAGGCCGCCGGCAGCGCCGGCGCCTTCTGTCCTGCTGCAGTCGATGCCGAACTGATCCAGGATGACCCTGTTATAATTGCACATACCTTCTTCCAGTTCTTTCTGGATCTCTTCAGTTGCGCCCTTTTGTCTGCCAAAGGTCCATGTGGCTCCGTTTTCACCGCAAAGCGGGTTCGTTACGTCACACATTACCGTGATCCCGGCCTCTTTCAGCCTGGGATCCAGTCCGTCGGTATCGATCCGGCGGACATGGATCAGGTCGCGGCCATATCCTTCCAGTTCCCGGCCGTTTTCGTCTAGAAAACGGATGCCCAGTGCCCTCATGCACCCCATGCCGCCGTCGTTTGTGGCAGATCCTCCGATAGCGATGGAGATATCCCGGTGTCCGTTCTCCAGGGCATGCAGGACAAGTTCGCCCGTACCGTAACTGGTCGTATATCTGGGGTCCCGCCTGTCCTCCGGAACCAAAGGCAGCCCGGAAGCTGCAGCCATTTCAATGACCGCTTTATGATCACCGAAGACTCCGTATTCTGCCGTTACCGGTTCCATAAGCGGGCCGTGTACCGTAAGGGAGATCCTGGTCCCATGTTCAGCCTGTACGACAGCATCTACCGTCCCTTCACCTCCGTCGGCTACAGGTACTGCCAGGGTCTCACAGCGGCCGAACACCGATTCCGCGGCCTGTTTCAGCAGGGCGGCTGTCTGCCCGCAGGAAAGACTACCCTTGAACGAATCAGAAGCAAATAAAAGTTTCATACTCTATCCCCATTTAGGTCCGGTCCCGGCTAAACGATAAACGTCAGGGGATCCGGTCTGTGGTCAACTGTTCATGCAACCAGTATAATCGTTCCGGGAAGACAGCAGAACCCGGATTTTGGATCAGTTTTATCCGACCGGGATATTTACAGGTAAAAAGAAACTTTGTACCGGGGCTTACAGGCTGTACAATGAAACAATACGGAAAACGGAACCGGGTAATTCAAGGACAGGAGTACCAATGAAACTGTCAAAAAGACTATCAGGATATCTTGCGATACTGGACCGGATACAGTTATATCAGCTCGTCACGAAAGCAGGTTTAGTTGCCTGGGCCTTTGTGTTACGCAAGCTTTTCGGGCTGCTGCTGAAAAGCACGGGCAGGGTCGCCCTTACCAGTGGTGATTTTGTATTCCTCTTTACCAGCTGGCAAGGCCCGCTGATCCTGTTCATAGGCCTGTTCTCCCTGTTCGTTTACGTCGCCCTCGACCTGAACACAAAGATCATCATGAGCAGCAAACTGCTGAAAGGGCAGAAGGATCCTGTCTGGAAGAACCTGAAGGAAGGTTTTCTGTCGATGACGAAGTTCTTAAGTCCGCGCGGGATCTGGATCATTCTCTATATCTCCCTTATATCTCCGCTGGTGGGCGTCGGTTTTTCCATTTCCCTGACTGAGAATTTTTACGTCCCTAATTTCATTACATCGGTCATCCAGCACTCACCGGTATATGCGCCGCTGTATTACGGAGGCATGGCCTTCTTTACGCTGTTCGGCATCAGCAATATTTTCATACTGCACGGAGTCCTTTTGGATGACCTGTCCGTAAAGGAATCGGGAAGGCAGTCAAAAAGCCTGATGAAAGCGAACTGGAAAGACTACTTTGTAAAGACTTTGCTGTAAGTTGTCCGGCTGGCTCTGATTACGGTACTCGTGTTGCTTTTAGTGGCTGTCATTCCCATGATCATTATCCGGACCGTAGCGGAAAAGGGACTGATCAGCGTACAGACAGACCGGTTCCTTATGGTCCTCTTTTTCCTGCTGACCGCTTACTGCAGTGTCAAGGTCAGCATGCTGGCAACACCGGTGTATATCCTGGAGGTCACCAGGCGGTTCTACACGTACAAGACCGGAGAGAAGATCAGTTATCCGGTCGAGAAGAGCCGGCGGAAATGGTGGACCCGCATCCTTGTCAATACGGCGATCCTGCTTGGCATCCTTCTGATGTCGGTCGGTCTGACAATTGCATTTGATGCGGCATTTCCAAGTAAGATCAGTGTGGGCGTGGTCGCCCACAGGGCCGGCGGGTATGAAGCGCCGGAAAATACTGCAGCCGGGCTGGAAACATCCGTCAGGGCAGGCGCTTTCGGAGCGGAGATCGATATCCAGAGAACTTTGGACGGTTATTATGTCGTCAATCATGATAATACGTTCAAACGTGTTGCGGGCGTAAATAAAGAACCATCCCAGATGACACTGGCGGAAGTGAAAGAACTGAGGATAGACGGGGAACCGGTCGCAACATTTGAAGAAATGCTGGAGGGCTGCAGGGGCAGGCTCGTCCTCTTTACAGAACTGAAAGGAAAGACTGCGGATATCCGGATGGCTGAAGATGCGGTCCGGATCATAAAAGAGCACGGAATGGAAGACGAGACCGTGATCATCTCGCTTAAATACGATCTTATTGACTATATCGAAACACATTATCCTGAAATGCAGACGGGATACCTGGCTTTTGCCTCATTCGGGGATACGGCCAGACTGAACTGTGACTATCTGGCGCTGGAAGAAGAGCTGGCGACACCTGAAAACATCTCGAGCATCCATGAAAATGGCAGGAAGGTGATCATATGGACCATGAATTCAGAGCAGTCCCAGAAAAGATTTCTGACCGGCAGTGCCGACGCGATCATAACGGACCGGGTCTTCCAGGCGGCAGAGGTCAGAAAAGAACTGGAAAGCAGATCTGACTTTAACAGGATGATAGACTTACTGGGTGATTTCCTGCGGTAAATAAATGCGTCTGCACTTACACAGGCGCTTCATACTGCTTTATCTTTGCTTTCCCCGGGCTGCCGTCTTTTTCAGCCGCTGCCAGTTGGTATTGGCGATCAGGATATAAAGCCATCTCGGGAACAGGAAGGTGTCGGCATAGTCATCTCCGTTTTCTTCACTTCCCTTGACTGCTTTGGCCAGAGCGGACAGGCGAATGAGCGCATTCCGCGCAGGCCAGAGCACATGCTTTTGACCGCGCATAAGAGTCCCGACCACCTCGCCGGCACCAATAGCCAGCGCACCGCTGTAGATAAAGCCGCAGTCAGAACACCAGGCTTTTATCATCTCCAGAAGATTATCGTTCTGGCGGCTCTCGTAAAGGCCGTTGTTCACGACGGCGTAGATCCGGCAGGGATCCCCGGAATATTTTTCTTTGACAGCTTCCATAAGGCGGATAGCGGGTGATGGCAGGCCGTCCACATAGAGCGGGACGCCCAGGACTACGGTCCCGGCCCGGCTGACGGCCGCAGCAGCCTCATCAGGGGAAATACCGTCCGATAAGCTCAGTATCTGTGCCGGAACATCCATATATTCCCGGAGCTTTTCAAGGAATACGGCTGTATTGGATCTTTTGCCCCGAAGACTGCAGTCGGCGAGAAGGATCCCGGAGCGGCCCGCCGATCTGGGTGAAGGTACCGCTGTACCGGTCTTCGCGGGAGCGCATTCGTCGAAGATGACTTCTTTTACCGTTCCCCGCAGGTTCCTGCAGACTGCAGCGACATAATTCCGTGCTTTCTCCTTATCCGCTTTGGTAAGTGCACTGCCCCGGAAGCGGAATGTGACCGGCCTGTCCCCGGCATAACGCTTTTTATGGTGCATTTCCCCATATGCCGTTTCAAATTCCGGGAGCACATATCCTATGCTGCGGTCGAATACATTTTTGACAAAACTGCTGAATCCCCCGTAAGTATACCGGCTCATGACGACCATTTCATCTGCCTCGTGGATCAGGGAGCCCATGTTTTCATATCCGTCCCTGAAGACGCACTCGCCTTTACCGCCGGTCCAGCAGCAAAAACATCCGATACACGGCCTGATAGTGCCGTTGTCTGATATTACTGTCCAGTCTTTGTAATCGTCTTTGGCAAGTTCCCACTCCGCGGCAGTCAGATCGTGTATCAGAAGATTCATGGCAGGCCTCCTATTATACAGTTATCTCTTCTTATACAAGATGAGTTCGGGATCAGCGCCTTCTGCTTTATATGTGCAGACCAGGATAAAATCCATGTTCGCAAGGACACCGAAACACCTGTCCCCTCCGAATTCCGGTTCCAGCTGGCAGCCGAGATACGTTGTGCCGTCATCCAGGAATTTTGTTTTCATGCCGCCCGGAAGGCGGTACTCAAGGTTGACATAGGACCCGACCAGGGCATTGAGCCTTTCCAGTCTGGGCATGCCCTCTATATGCAGGCCGTTGATCTCTTCGATCAGCTGTTTCTTAAATGCTTCAAATTCCCCGTTGTCGCTGAGCTCTTCATACCTTTTCCAGTAGTTCAGCTCCGGGAGCTTTTGTTTCAGGTATATACGGGCCTGGTCTTCGGAGAATCCTTCACCGGCCATATTCTTTACACATACATCGATCAGATCGTCCATGTCGCTGTATGTAAATGTCCCGTCGGCATAGCACCATTTGCAGTAGTCCTCATTGAGGGAACCGTCTTTATTCCTGCCGATGATCCCGTCCTCCAGCGGCATCCCGCAGCACTGGCAGATGAGCTTTCGCGGTGAACCGAGCAGGGTGTTGATGGAAACGTTGAAAAGGTTCGACAAAAGCTTCAGCGTTTCGGTGTTCGGAATGGTTTCGCCGTTTTCCCAGCGGGATACAGCCTGGCGTGTTACAAAGACCTTTTCAGCCAGATCGTCCTGCGACAGGCCGTTCTTTGTTCTGAGTTCGTAAATAATGTCCTGTGTGCTCATTTTCATACCTCCTTATTCATGATTCTAATACGGAGATATCCGGAATAAACGCAACCTGCTGTTGCGGGCAAAACAGGATTTCCCGGTCCGGTTTCCCTGTAATTTAATTATACATCCGCAGCGGGATGCTTATAATATAAACTGGAACAGAATAAGCTGATTGTTGTGGTACCGGTATATGAACGCACAAAGGCCCGATCTGAAAAACAAAACGACCCTGTGGACCAGGGATTTTACGATCATCACGCTCGGCAGCGTTGTTTCCATGTTCGGAAACGCGATGTCCGGCTTTGCCATGAGTCTGATGGTACTGGATATTTCAGAGTCGACACTTCTTTATTCCATCTATATAGCCATGTTCACGCTGCCGCAGTTGTTCATGCCTGTCATCTCCGGCGCCCTGCTTGACCGTTTTTCCAGGAAGAGGACGATCTATTCGCTGGATTTCATCTCGGCTTTTCTGTATATCCTGATGGCGGGCGTATTGGCTGCGGGATGGTTTTCCTTTCCGGTATTTGCTCTCTACTGCTATGTGCTGGGGTCCATCCAGAGTATCTATATGGTGGCCTATGAAAGCTTTTATCCCCTTTTGATCAGTGAAGGGAATTTCCAGAAAGCCTATTCCATAGCAAGCGTACTGGAGACATTGTCCGCGGTGATGGTGCCCGTATCGACCTTCCTTTACGGGAAACTCGGGCTTTCGCCGCTTCTGTTTGTCAACGGCATATGCTTCTTTATTGCAGCCCTGATGGAGACCCGAATCGGAGCGGAGGAACGTTACATTGATGAACAGAAAAGGAATACGCCTGAAAACAGTTCCCCGGTAAGGCAGGTGCTGACCGATACAAAAGAAGGCTTCCGCTATCTTGCGGCTGAAAAAGGGCTTCTGGCAATAGCCGCATACTTCACTTTCTCCGCTGTCTGCGGAGGCGTTTCGGCAGTTATCGTACTGCCGTATTTCAAACGCACTTTCCCAAACGGGGAGTACTGGTATATGTTCGTGATGGCGTTTTCGCTGGCCGGGAGAGCCATCGGCGGGATGATCCATTACCGGATAAAGATCCCGGCAAAACTCCGTTACCGGACAGCTCTGGCGGTGTATATCATCATTTCAGTCTGTGAAGGAGTGTATCTGTACTTTTCCTTCCGGGTAATGATGCTGCTGTGCTTTATCATCGGTATCGGCGGCGTGACCAGTTATACGATACGGATATCGGCAACGCAGAGTTATGTCCCGGATGAGAAGAAGGGAAGGTTCAACGGGGCCTTCAATATGCTGAATACGGCCGGTGCCCTGGCCGGTGAATTCGCGGCCGGGACGCTCACTGTGTTTATTGCCGGCAGGACCGTGCTGCTTTTGGCGATGCTGCTGTGCGCGCTGGCTGCGGTATGCTTCATCGGCGGAGGAAAGAAATATGTGGAAAAGATCTATAACCGGATCGAATAAGCCTTGTCTGATACAGGCATTCAAATATAATTGAAGTATAGGATAACAGCGAAAGGAGGATGTGAAATGACAGCAAAGAGACTTGGTATGATGTGTGCGGCTGTTTTGCTGACGGCTGCCCTCTCGGCCGGTTCGCTGATGCAGGTGAAGGCAGCGGGGACAGGCTCCAAGAGTCCGGACAGGGGAAAAGGACAGACCACTGCCTCCGATGAGTCCGGTGAAGAAGCAGAAGCTGAAAAAGATAAGGCTGACGCCGAAAAAGATGCAGCTGACGCCGAAATACCGGAAGGAATGGTGATCAGTGAACTGACCGGTGAACCGATAGATGAAGCATTGCAGCATCAGCGGCCTATCGCGATGATGGTGGATAATGAAAAGACCGCGCTCCCGCATTTCGGGATAGCCGAAGCGGATGTAGTGTATGAAATGATGAACTCAACGGCCAACGGCCGTATCACCCGCCTGATGGTCCTTTTGAAGGACTGGAGCGATATCGTGCAGATGGGGAATATCCGCAGTGCCCGGCCGACCAATATCCTGCTGGCTTCGGAATGGAACGCCGTCCTGTGCCATGACGGAGGCCCTTACTACAACAACCAGTATTTTTCACGCAAATGGGCGGATCATTTCTCCGCGACTTTTTCAAGGGTCAGAAACGGCAAACCTTCCGAGTTTACGGAATATGCCCTGGCCGGTGATATGGAAAAGAATTTCGCCAGGACTGGTTATTCCGTGGAATATAACGAATATGCTCCGGAAGGGGCGGAGGAATCGCATTTCCGCTTTGTGCCGTACGGATCTTCTGTCGATCTTAAGGAGAAATACGAAACAGTTTATGACGCACAGTATGTATCCCTGCCTTTTAAGCACAATAAGTCCCAGTTGGCGTTCAATGAAGAGACCGGCACCTACGATTATTATGAATATGATACCCTGCATGAGGACGCGGAAGACAAGGAAGTCCTGACTTTCACCAACGTATTGCTGCAGTGCTGTGATTTTAAGCAGCTGGACCAGAACGGATATATGATCTATGACGTGATCTCTTCAGGACTTGGCCTCTATATCCATAACGGCGTCGCCATAGACTGCGCATGGGTGAAAAACAGCGAAACGGATATAACCCGGTTTTACGATATCAACGGGGAAGAACTGGAGATCAATACCGGGAAGACTTATATCGGGCTGATACCGGCCGATTCGTGGGAACAGGTACGGCTGGAGTAAGGAACGCACGGAACGAAAGAGAAACCCGGAGGAAAAGAGATGGCGGAAAAAATCTATGAAAGACTGAAAGCGATAAGTTATCCGCGCCCGAGCGGCAGCGCACAGGAGAAGAAAACGCTTGACTACCTGGCGGAACAGATCCGCGAAATGGGATTTGATCCTGAGATCGAAGAGTTTTCCTATACGAGGCGCATCCCGGAGGAAGCGTATGTGGCAGCGGTACTGGACGACGGTTCGGAGATCGCTTTCCCGGTCACCGGTATTACAGACAGTATGGAGACAGCGCCGGAAGGAGAAACGGCGGAATTCTATTATCTGAGATCCTATGACGAAGTCAGTCTGACACGCGTCCGCGGAAAGATCGTACTGATCCACGGCAGGCTTTCTATGGAGGAATACCGCAGGATCAAAAACGCCGGGATCGCCGGCTATATCGTGACCAGCGGAACGATACGGGATACATATGAGAACAGTGATCTCGAAACGGCCAGATTCCGTGATAATCTGTCGGACCTTGGTGCATTGCCGGCATTCACGATCCGTATGATCGACGCAGTGAAACTTTTAAGGCTCCGGCCGGAAAAACTCCGCTTTAGGCTGCGCCTCAAAGAAGAGACAGTGCAGTCACGGAACCTGTCGGTCACAGTGCCCGGGACGTCCCTGCCGGAAGAGATCCTGGCGGTCGGCGCCCATTATGACAGTGTGCCGTATTCCCTGGGCTCCTGGGATAACGGGGCCGGCGCGGTCGAAATGCTCTCTCTCCTTGAGCATTTAAAAGAACACCCTGCCCGCAGGACGGTCAAGGTCATCCTCTTCGGGTCGGAAGAAACGGGACTGCACGGATCCGAGGCTTATGTAGAAGCACATCCTGAAGTGATCGAAAAGACGAAGGCCATGCTGAATATCGACGTAGGCGGCAGCATACTCGGGAAAGAGCTCATATTCCTTTCCGCCTCGGACGATACGGAGGTCTGGGTGCGCCAGCTGCTGAAGGAGAGCGGGTATGAAGCCGTTACTGTAAAAATGGTCATGAGCAGTGATTCCGCCCGCTTTAATGACGTGGGGATCCCCAGTATCAGTATCGGCCAGGATGCCCCCCAGGGCGGCGGCTATATGCATACAAGGTACGACAACATGGACCTGATCGATGAAAACGTACTGAAAAGGGAAGCGGAGTTTATCATGTACCTGGTGCACCGGCTGGCGGATCCGGAAGTATTCCCCATACCGCGGTTTTTGCCGGACAGTATCCGTAAAGGCGTGATCGGGTATTTTGGAGAAAAGAACAGCCGTCTCGCAAAGATGCCTGCCGTTCCGGAAGAGAAACCGCTTCCGTTCCATTTCTGAGCGCTGCGGATACCGGATGCCCGGGAACGCCGTGCTGAGGGAAATTGACAGCAGTCCGGGTATTTGATATTGTGATTTATGGTCAAAGGGAGTAGCTTGCATTCCCTGTTAAGGGGATGTGACCTGTTTCGTCAGTACGGGATAAGAATGATCCCCGGAACTTGTTGTAAAGAGCGAGACTTTGCCGCAGTTATTTCTGTGGCAAAGTCTTTTTTATGGTCTGACAAACGAAGAAACAGATATTTCAGACGGAATGAGAGGTGTATGATGTCATCCGGTCCAATCAGTGCTGCCGTGATAATCTCCGCCATCCTGTCCATGCTGGCCGGTATTGGTATATTCCTGGTGGCATGCAGTATGATGAGCTCCAATCTGGAAGCTGTCAGCTCCGACAGGTTAAGAACGCTGTTCCATAAAGTATCGGGCAGCAAACTGGTGGGCGTCGGGATAGGAGCCGTCACAACGGCTGCGATCCAGAGTTCCGGTGCGACTACGGTCATGGTCATCGGTTTCGTCAACGCCGGGATCATGTCCCTTGTGCAGGCGGCTACGGTCATTTACGGGGCCAATATCGGAACGACGATAACCGGACAGATCGTCGCGCTGGGCATGACCAGTGGAAGCCGGATCTCCACGACGGTTATCTTTTCCGCTTTCGCCGGTATCGGCGCCGCGGTCAGCCTGTTTTCGAAAAAAGACGGCATAAAGCATCTGGGCGGGATCTTTTCCGGATTCGGTATGCTTTTTGTCGGCCTGTCGATGATGAGCTCGGCTATGGAAGTCTTTTCGGGACTGGACAGTGTGAAACAATTCCTCGCCGGCATCAACAGCGTGATCCTGCTGGTGCTCGTAGGCGCAGCATTCACCGCGATCATCCAGAGTTCTTCGGTCATGACTTCGATCGCGATCACGATGGTGGTCGCGGGACTGATCACACTGGACCAGGGTATTTACCTGACGATGGGTTCCAACATCGGTTCCTGCGTAGTGGCTATGCTCGCCGGTGCCGGCAGCAGTAAAAATGCCAGGAGGACAGCGCTGATCCATCTGCTGTTCAACGTTGGCGGCGTCATCGTTTTTGTCTGCCTGGGCTTTATTCTGTCCGCTTTTACGGCCGGGAGGCTCGATTACGGGCGCATCTTTGCAACCTTGTTCCCCGGCGCGCCGCAGCTGCAGCTGGCTATGTTCCATACGGCCTTCAACGTGCTGACGGTCATACTTATCCTTCCGTTTACAGAGCTGCTGGTCCGCTTAGTATCCCGCCTGATACCGGACGGCTCTGATAAGGACAGCGCTGAGAGTGCACTCCGCCTGTATTATGTTGACCGCAATATGTTAAGGACTCCGCCGATCGCGGTCGCGCAGCTGAAGCAGGAGATCGTTAACATGGCGGGGCTCGCCATGCGCAATTTCCTCCTGTCGCTGGATACGATCTGCCGGCTTGACTTTTCCGGACAGCAGCAGTTTGAATCCAATGAAAAAGAACTGGATTATATCAATAAAGAGCTGGTGAAGTTCGTGGTGGACCTGTCAAAGCTGACGCTGAGCGAGAACGACCATAAATACGTCGCGACCACCTACCATACGATCAGCGATCTGGAAAGAGTCGGCGACTATGCGGAAAATATCATGGAATATGCCGCGACCCTGAAAAACGAGGAGAAAGGTTTTTCGGAGTCGGCGATATCCGAGATCGCCTACATGCGGGAACATATCGAAAAACTCTTTGACAATGTGATCAGGGCATATTCGAACAGTGATAAAAGTGCCCTCAGGGAAGCCTACAGGATAGAGGACGAAGTGGACAGGATCACGGGACGTATGGAAGAGAACCATATCATCCGCCTCAATGAAGGCATCTGCACGGCGATCGTGGGATCCCAGTATATGTCGCTGGCATCCAATTCCGAAAGAGTGGCGGACCACTTCATCAACGTCGGAAAGATGATCAACGAATGGTAAAGGATACAGGCGGGCTTCAGTAACCGAGCTCCCGGTCGACGATATGGACAGGAGGCTTTCCTTCAAGGACCAGTGACAGGTTCCTGATGACTGCGTCGATCACACGGGTATAGTTGACGCCCGCCCGGTAACCGCCAGAAATATGCGGTGTTATATATACCCGCGGGGTCGTCCACAGCGGATGGTCTGCCGGCAGCGGTTCAGGATCCATCACATCCAGGCAGGCAGCCTTTAAATGCCCTTCACTCATGACCTTTATGAGGGCATCCGTCACCACCGAATTTCCGCGGCCGACATTGATGAGGATCGCGTCCTTCTTCATCAGCCGGAGCCGCCGTTCATCAAACATACCGTCCACGCCGGCGGTTCCCGGCAGGCTGAGCGCGACAACGTCCATTTCGGGCAGCAGCGCGTCCATCCCGTCCGGTGTGACCAGTTCCGTTACAAAATCAGGTTTATCATGGAGCGTCCTTCTCACGCCGTAACAGACGGCGCCGAGAGCGGACGCTCTTTTCAGGTAGGCGGTGCCGATCGCACCCATGCCAACGGAGAGTATACGGGAGCCTTCAAAGCGGACGATATCGGAAAGAAGCTCCCAGCCCTGTCTGTCCTGCATTCTGAGGTATTCCGGGATACGCTTCATTGCCATCAGCGTCGTCGTGAGCATATGCTCCGCGATCGAATCCCCATATGCTCCATAGGCATTTGCCAGAGTGATCCGCCAGGGCAGCCAGGCATAATTGTTCGCGCCGGCGCTGTACAACTGTATAAATTTCAGCCGCGGCATTTTATCTATGATCTCTTTGCGGGTATTGCCGACGAGGATCTCCGCGTCCGCAAGATCCTCAGGCAGGATGTCTTCGGGGCGCGCGGCGGATACGATGACGCATCCCGGCAGGGTGCGGAACCTGTCCATGGTTTCTTCTGTGTGCCGTCCGAGGATAATGATCTTTGTTGTCATAAGCCCTGTCCTTTCGCTGGATTGTTCCTGTGGGAAAGATCATTCATCTGCAGGCTGCCTGCAGACGTCGACCCATTCCGTATATCCGCTGCACTGTTCGAGTTCGGCGATCGAGAGCCGGACGGCGCTTCGGCTGCTGCCTGCCGCAGGGTATACGGTCTCATGGAGCTTCAGGCTCTCATCCAGATAAACAGTGACGCCTTCGTTGATGCCGAATGGGCAGACCCCGCCGATATCATGTCCGATCAGGTCTTCGACCCTGTCTGCGGGGATCATGACGGCTTTGCAGCCGAACCGGTCTTTATACTTTCTGTTGTCTATACGCACGTTTCCCTCTGCCAGTATCAGCACAGGTCTTTCCTTCTGCAGAAAGGAGAGCGTTTTAGCTATCATCCCCGGTTCGCAGCCGATCGCCCGGGCCGCTTCTTCAACTGTCGCGCTGCTTTGTTCCGGAATGATCACCCTGTCCCCGAACCCTTTTTCAGTTAGAAAATCAATTGCCTTTTGCAGTGACATACTACAGCCCCCTTCTGAAAACCGCTATGGATATTATAAATGCAGAGCATACAGAAAAAGTATAGAATTATTGCTGTAGGCTGTCATTTTCAGTCTTGAATACGGCCTGGATTACAGAAATGTTGCTGCAGGCCGTCATTTTCAGTCTTGGATACGGCCTGGATAATAGAATTGTTGCTGTAGGCCGTCATTTTCAGCTTTGGATACGGCCTGGATTACAGAAATGTTGTTGCAGGCCGTCATTTTCAGTCTTGAATACGGCCTGGATTACAGAAATGTTGTTGCAGACCGTCATTTTCAGCTTCGGATACGGCCTGGATTACAGAAATGCTGTTGTGGGCCGTCATTTTCAGCTTCGGATACGGCCTGGATTACAGAAATGTTGCTGCAGGCCGTCATTTTCAGTCTTGGATACGGCCTGGATAATAGAATTGTTGCTGCAGGCCGTCATTTTCAGCTTTGGAGGCGGCCTGGATTACAGAAATGTTGTTGTAGGCCGTCATTTTCAGTTTTTGAGACGGCCTGGATAATAGAATTGTTGTTGTAGGCCGTCATTTTCAGTTTTGGATACGGCCTGGATTACAGAAATGTTGTTGTGGGCCGTCATTTTCAGTTTTGATACGGCCTGGATTATGGATTATAGAATTGTTGTTGTAAGTATATAGTCTATACATAAAAAGGAGGAGTACAGCATGGATAATTTCACTTTTTATTCTCCTGCTTATTTTGTTTTCGGAAAAGAAACGGAGGAAGATATTCCGGAACTGGTCCGTGTGCTTTGTTACGGCAACGGACGAAACGGCGTGATCGACGGTTTTGTCAGGCTGGACGCGGAAGACTGTGAAAAGATATACCGTCTGATGATCTGACAAGTTTACACCAGTGAGGAGGCATGATATGTCAGCATTGATGGATCTGATATAAACAAGGAAAAGCGTGCGCAGTTTTGACGGCAGGAAGATCACGGATGAGGATCTTGCAAAGATTAAGGAGTATGCGGCGGGAATTGAAGAACCTTTCGGGATCCCTGTCCGTTTCGTATTCCTGGATGCGGAAGAGTACGGGTTATCCAGCCCGGTACTGTCCGGTGAAAAGCTGTACGTCGCCGGGATCGTGGACAAAAAGCCCTATGCGGACGCTGCTTTCGGATACGCATTTGAAAAGCTGGTCCTGTATGCCTGGTCCCTCGGTATAGGGACGACCTGGATCGGAGGGACGATGAAGAGGGAGCAGTTTGAGAAAGCGGCCGGCCTTAAGGAAGGGGAGATGATGCCGTGCATCAGCCCTCTGGGCTATCCCGCCGCCAGGCGTTCCCTTAAGGAATCGCTGATGCGCAGGGGCGTAGGCGCCGATTCGAGGCTCCCTGCAGAGAAGCTCTTCTTCGACGGCTCATTGGATACACCTCTGTCGGGACAGAAAAAAGAGGAGATCGCCAACCTGACCGAAATGGTGAGGTGGGCTCCGTCCGCTGTCAACAAACAGCCCTGGAGGATCATCCTTAAGGATGGCGCATACCATTTCTATGAAAAAAAGGACAGGGGATACGTCAGCGACGCCGCCGGCGATCTGCAGAAGATCGACGTTGGGATCGGCCTGTGTCATTTTGTGATGGGTCTGGAGGAAAGAGGATCCGTACCGGGGATCGTTATATCGGATCCCGGGATACCCGTAACGGGTGACATGGAATATATCGCGACAGTAAAAGAATAATATATCTTATTACTGTACGG
>JAFVHP010000040.1 GCA_017474455.1 Lachnospiraceae bacterium | reverse complement strand
ATAATGTCTGGTTTCTTACTCCTGTCTCTTTTATTTTATCGCGTTCTGTTCGCGGATCTTCCGCTTCCAGCACTGATGGCACATGGCCATATAGCTGTCGTTTCCGCCGAGGAAGACCTGTTCGCCCTCGGTGATGATACGTCCGCTTGCATCGATGCGGGCATTGACCGTCGCTTTCCGTCCGCAGGCGCAGACAGTCTTGATCTCGGTCAGGGACTCAGCCAGTTCCATCAGGCGCTGGGCACCGGGGAAAAAGTGGGTCAGAAAATCAGTCCGAAGACCGAAGCAGAGAACCGGAAGATCCTCTTCGTCCACCAGTGTGCGCAGATCGTCAATCTGCTCCGGGGTGAAAAACTGCGCTTCATCCGCAATGATGACGTCGTGCCGGCCGGCGAGATGATAGGCCTCTACGATGCTCTGTTCCGGCGTAATGACCTGGGCGCGGGCTTCCAGCCCGATCCGGCTGCGAATCAGATCCGCTCCGTCCCGGGTGTCGATGCTCGGTTTAATGAGCCATACCGTCATGCCGAGTTCCTCGTAGTTGAACTTGGTAATCAGGGCCTGGGCGGATTTGGAGGAACCCATCGCACCGTATTTAAAATATAGCTTTGCCATTTCTGTGTGACTTCCCCTCTCACTGCTCCAGGTGCGCGCGGACCCGTTCCATGATCATATCCAGTGCCACGAGATTGTGTCCGCCCTCCGGGATAATAATGTCCGCGCGGCGTTTCGACGGTTCCACGAACTGCTCATGCATGGGCTTCACCGTGGTGAGATACTGGTTCACCACACTGTCCAGACTGCGGCCGCGGTCCCGGACGTCCCGGACGATACGCCGCAGAATCCGCACATCGGCATCCGCGTCCACAAAGAGCTTGATGTCCATCTCGTTGCAGAGTTCCTGACTGGCAAAGATCAGGATCCCTTCCACCAGAATCACCTTGGCCGGATAGATCTGCCTGGTCTGTTCCAGCCGGTCATGAATGGCATAGTCATAGAGCGGCATCTGGATGGGTTTCCCCGCTTTCAGGGCCCGCAGGTCTTTCAGAAACAGTTCTGTGTCAAACGCATCCGGATGGTCGTAGTTGATCTTCGCGCGCTCTTCAAAAGGGATATTATGCCGCGCCTTATAGTAGTTGTCGTAAGAAATCATACAGACATCCTTGCCGAAGCGCTGCATCAGCCGACGGGTAATCGTCGTCTTTCCGCTGCCGGTGCCGCCGGCAATGCCGATGACCATGACTTTATGCATCACGAACCCTCCGTACTCTTTTTTCGCCCTATCATACCATAGAACGCCAGCTCTTTCAATCGCATTTCAGAGATTGGCCGTGATTTCACTTGTCTGCCGGAGCCGATTCGTGTATAATAAAATCATACCAATTTTCGGATGGTCTGTATGAAAACTTACACACCCCGCCCACGGGAACGGGCACAGGAACAACTTGAAGCATACATTCTCGAGCACGGGCTCCGCGCAGATGACTGTCTTCCCCCGGAGAGAGAGATGTGCCGGATGTGGAATTTGAACCGCTGCACCCTTCGCAGCGCTCTCGCCGGGCTGGAAGCTTCCGGCAGGCTGTATGCCGTCCAGGGGAGCGGCACCCGTATCGCGCCGCGTT
>JAFVHP010000039.1 GCA_017474455.1 Lachnospiraceae bacterium | reverse complement strand
TCGTGGACTATGTGATCCAGGATTATACAAAGCCGATGGGCGTCGCAACCTATAAGACCTCCAAGGATATGTCTGAAGAATTGAAGAAGGCACTTCCGCCTGTCGAAGCCCTGAAAAAACTGCTCGATGCGGAAGACATGGACGAAGAATAAACGAAAAAATGCCCGTTATCAGCATCAAAGCCGGTAACGGGCATTCTCTTTAGGCGTATACAAAGTTCTGCCAGGATGACTTCCTCCGCACGGCTGCGGATCGAATTGCAGCGGCGCACCCATCCCATCTGATCGGCGGCCTTGAGGGCTTCGGTCACGCCCTCCTGTTTTATCAGGGCTTTCTCGATGATCTCCAGCCGGTCATTACAGGAGCGGTCGATCTCCGCAAGGTGCTTTATCAGCGTCCCCTCCAGCATCAGGCTGGAATACAGGGCGCGGCGGTGTTCCTTTAAGTATTGCTGCCGCATCCGGCCATATTTGCCAAGAGGGTATTCCTCGGTGTCTGGTGGCAGGGACAGGTTCGGGAGAAGGTAGTCTCCCTCCTGGCGGTATGTGCCGCCCATTTCTTCAAAAAGCGATTTCATAAGCTTGGCTCTCCTTTTTGTGATATAATGCTTTGCAGTTAGAGGTCTGCGCCTGTTTTACGCTCCTTTCCTATAACTGCTTTCCATTCACCACAAATGAGCCGCAGTCATATGTATTAGGTGGCAGAAACCACCCTTTACATAGTAGCTCTCAACTACTAATAATATGAATTCCTGTCTTGAATAATGATCATAAATCCAAGATATTTCAAAAAACTATTATTACCTTATTGCATTTATCAAGGACCTGTGTATAATATCTATCGTAAGCAAATTGCTTCCAATAGAAAATAATAAAGGTACTGAGTATGCGCAGCAAGAGTATTAAGATCATGGAGCAAATCAGTAACTATATTGGGAACCATTACAGGCAGCATCACTCAACGCCTACTACTCGTGAGATTGCCTCTGCGGTAGGGCTCTCTCCTGCCAGTGGATATAAATATCTGGTAGAGATGAATAAACAGGGTATACTGTCATACGAGAATGGTAAGATTACCAACCTTCCCAAAATCGACAAGACGCAGACAGGGTATTTCTCAGCCCCCCTGGTCGGCAGCATTCGATGCGGTGATCCGGAAGCGGAGGAAGAACAGGTTGAAATGTATATCAGCCTTCCGGAAGCCATCTTTGGTAAGGGTGAGTTTTACCTGCTCCGGGCAGTCGGTGATTCCATGGAGGATAAAAAAATTTCTGAAGGGGATCTGGTCCTGATTCAAAAACAACCGGCCTGTGAGATTGGTGACATCGTTGTCGCTTTGGATGAAAACGGCGAAAACACATTGAAGATCTATAGTGGTATCGACAAGAAAACAAAAAAAGTGGTTCTCAAATATGCCAATGAAGCGATATATCCTGGCAAGAGAATCCTAGTTAATGAGTTGTCGATACAAGGTGTAGCCAAACATGTCATTAAGGCTCTGTAACAGAAGGAAGTAAACACAATTATGAAATAATAAATATTCAAGTACAACAAAAATACTGATATTTCTATAACAATTTGATAATGAAAACGTCACACCACTCGGGGTGTGGTAAGGGCCACTAGGGGTCGAAGCAATCACAGCTAACTGTGAATGTTTCGGCCCCTTGTTTTTTCCTTCAGGGATACCGAAAGAAGTACGCACCAAGTAAGTAAAGGAGTAAATAGAAAAAATGATCAATATTTATAAAACATTGCTGCCGATCCGAAGGAAAGCGAATGGGTCTCTGTATCCAATAACCGATGGACAGAAACGTAGTGTCGGAAAGCTAATAAGGAACGAATGTTGTAATTATGTTGATAGAAACTGCATAGCTCTGAACTATGATCGCTGTCCGCAGGCAATATCGCTACATATTATCTGCCGATGGTTTCAGGATTGTGTGCTTCCATTGGATAAGATATTGGAAAGTTCAATCTATAAAGACCGACAGCTAATAAGATGTGTTGAATGCGGAAGCAAGTTTGTACCGACGTCTCCGCGCAGTAAATATTGTCACATATGTTCCGTTATCGTGCGCAGGAAAAAGAACGCCGGATACAAACGGCGATCTCGCGGAAGCCCTGATGATGGGTATGTCAGCATTTTGAATATGGAAAGTATTGGAAACAGTGCGGTTTCAGAACCGACTTTAAGAGATCCGGATATTTCGTCCATACAAGGCGAAAACTTAGTAATAAAGAGATCCCGGCAGGAGTGAAAAAATGGCTAACAGAAGAATGACTTCAAAAGATGTATGTGCGACATCGCAATTCCTTACTATGCCTACATCAGCGCAGGCGCTGTATCACCTTATGGTGTTGGAAGCTGATGATGAAGGTGCAGTTGAGGCTGAGCTTGCAAGGAGGAAGATCAATGTACGCCGGGATAGTATTCAAAAACTCATCGACAACGAATACATCCTGCCGCTCGATCCGGAGTGCTGTACTGCATGGATCCGTCATTGGAATGACATGAACAGGATCAAAAGTGACCGGTTCCATCAAAGCATCTACCATGATCAGCTGCAACAGGTCCGTAGCAAGTATGAGGTTGAAAAGCATAACAACTGTTCCTGCAGTTCAGAAAAAGCCGCTGTTTCTGCGGGTTTCGACGTACTTCCTGGAGACATTCTGGATCCGCAGGTCAGTACAGGTAAAGATAGTTCAGGAAAGTGCAGTGATAGTGAACCTCTGTTCACTTTAGGCAAAGAGACACTGACGGATACTGAGTACAAACATCTATGTGCCAGGTATTCAAGGGATATGGTTGATGAGACCATCAACCGTATTATCCGCAATTCATACTTCGGCTGCCTGAATATAGCAACCGTTTCGCAATGGTGTGAGGAAGCTGCCGCAAGGAAAAAGGATGGATCCTTGAGACGTAACAGTTTCAATAATATCATCCCCCAGCATTATGACATGGATCTGATCGAAAGAAAGCTGATGACAGATTCCAACAGCTAATGAATATATACGAAAACCTATCAGAAAGGAGGTAAAGCGGCCATGAAGATTGGTCAGCAAAATATCATGGCCGCCTGCACCGGCCAGAAGCTCATACAGGATGCTTCTACCGCATCAGCAGATCTTATGTTACTCTTAAGGCAGGTCGAAGGCGCTGAAAAGGTGGAAGAAATGATCTATTCCGCTAAGGAAAAGTTTGTACTTCAGCATCATAAGCGCAATATCACATGTATTTCGAAAGGAGCAAAAGAAGGTAATTATAAAACATATTTCGGAAACCCGCGGAAAGCAGTAGAGGCCGTATCTTACAGGGCTATGATTCTGAAGCTTTTTGACCTGTATACCGGAAACGCACTGAACTCCCTGCATGAAGCGATCGAATGGGAACTTGAATATCGTAAATCGATTAAAGGTACCACACAGGAGACAGCCAACACACTGCGGTATTGTATCAACCGTACATTAAGTAAAGATCTGCTTAAGACCGGCATGAAGGATCTGACAGATAGCATGATCTGTAATGACATCAGGATCAGAATTCAGGAAAGAAGTCTTACCTACAGCGATGTGAAGACAACCCTGCAGGTCCTGCATGGCGCATTCCGTCAGGCAATTACCAGAAGGATCTTACAATATGATCCGTTGGCTGGCGTCCAGGCATCTGCATTTGCAAAAGACTGCTCATTCTACAGGAAGAAGAAAGATCCTGTTCAGTACAATGACGACATCTTCCAGGATGATTATGAAGTCTTCTCTCCTGAGATCATCAAGATCATTCAGGATCACATGTGGAAGCTTGTGGAATCGGAAACATCCGCAAGAGCGATTCTGCTTAACACCTATCTTGGGCTCCGTATTGGTGAAGATCCGGCTCTTATGGTAAGCGATATCAAGGACGATGTCCTCCATGTTCACCAGAGCCAGATCAAACATGACCATACGGATACTGCACCGCAGGCCTTTGAGATCGTACCGTGGACAAAGAATGAGCGGGGCATCAGCAAAGGTGGCAGATATATTCCGCTGGACTTAGATCCTGCAATCCGGCCGCTGCTCGAGATCTGCAAAAAGTATGCCAGAAACGGCTACCTGTTTTCGGATGATAACGGCATCCCCGTAACAAAAGACTCTATCCGATGCTTTCTGGAAAGACATATGAAGATGATTGAAAAAGAATCCGGCATTCATTTTGCAAGAAGCAACAACCATGTCTTCCGGAAATCGTTGAATTCCAATGTACTGATCCCGTATGGATTTGATGAAATTGAAAGAAGTATGATGTTGGGACACAGTCCCCGTGTCAACCTAGAAAACTATACTTATAAAGGCAGTTATAAGTATGCCGGTATCGTTGAAAAGGTAAAAACGCACAGCAAAAGTTTGAGCGATAATACCAGGTCACTCACTGGTCACTCAATTTTGGGTGAGTACACAGGGGATAAAGTCATTGTTTTCACGTCAAAAGAAAAGGCCTCCAGGCCAGTAAAACCAAGGCCTGAAGGCACCTTCCTCTCTCTCGAAGCGACGTGATTCGAACACGCGACCTCTGCGTCCCGAACGCAGCGCTCTACCAAGCTGAGCCACGCTTCGACGATATTCGGTTCTGCGGATGTTCCCGCAGTGCAATTATAATACAGGAATTTTCCTGTGCTGTCAATAAAGGTCAGAGAACCTAGTCACTGACCGTTTTCCGTACTCACTTCCCGGATATCAAAACCTCCGTTCTGATCTGCCAACACGATAAACTCGTGGTACCTGTCCTCGAAGAGGCAGGCTGCGCGGTAGTAGGCCAGCCCCGTGACTGTCGTTTCGCCGTCCGGCGCCGTACCGTCCGTATAATAACGGAAAGAAGCCCACAGGTCATCCGGCTTTGTCACTTCCGATCCGGACATTTCCGTTCCGGCGTCGGTTTCCGTTCCGGCTGCGGTTTCCGTTTCCTCTTCTGATCCTTCCTCCTCAGTTTCTTCTGCCCTGATCACGCCGGGAAGCAGCTCATAAAGTCTCTCTTCAACGGCCGCCACATAATTCTCGAATGCTTCGTTTCCGAGATACGGGGTATAGGCAAAGGGATCGGTCTGTCTCTCTTCCTGCTTTTCCTCGCCGTTTTCCGTATAGCGGTATTGTATCTGCCGGATCGTCTGTTGTGAGAGGTCGACGGAATAGACGAGTTGTCTGTATTCTCCGCCGGAAAGGTCTTTTTCGACCAGCCAGGTCTGGGTGCTGTCATCGTTTACACCGTCCCTGATCTGGTATACACTGCTGCCTTCCCCATATCCGGAATGATCCAGGATCGCGCGTGCGATCGCGTACTGCCGGGCGCCGTGATCCGCGTATTTCAGTTGGAAGGAAATGAAGGACGCTTTGGCCCCTGCGGAAAGAAGCGCTTCTTCCGCTGCTTCCCTGGCCGCGATGTGTTCCTGGCTCTTGACGATCAGGCCGGCACGCTCTATCTCATATTCGGACGCCAGCGCGGAAAGGGCGGCCGCCTTCACATGCATGTCCGCCGCCGTATCTGTCCTTAAGGCTTCCGCTTCCGCAGACGCCTCATCGTCCAGCCAGGCAGCCCACTGGTGCAGGAAATACACCGCCTGGTTCATCTGTCTGTAGATCTCGACAGGCTCATCTTCCTCGCTGACCGATCTTCGCTTTTCAGCCGCGTAATACGCGCATACATCCGCGTATGCGTCCAGTTCGAACGGAACGGCTTCCCTGTCGCTTTCCAGCGCCTGCGTAAGATTGTCGCGGATCTTCAGTACAGCCGATTTATCACCATATTCGTCGATCATGGAACGGATGTAGACGGACAGGATCTCTTTTTCCCGTTCCGCCAGCCGGACATCGTCGAAGGCTTCCTGCGCCATCCGGCAGCGCTGCATCAGTTCACGGCAGCCGGCATCGTTCATGGCTCCGGAGGCTGTTTCCGGAACAGTCGCATCCAGAATGACCCTGACCGCGCTGTCAGCTGTCTGGACTGTACTGTACGCATCCGCACCGGCTTTGAGCTTTTCCAGGCCTTCGGCAAACTCTCCTTCGGCGATCAGTTCCTGCCCCCATCCCAGGAGGATCTGTGAAAGGGCTTCATGGCCGGCCGGCAGCTCCGGGTATTTATCGACAGCGGCCTGCATCGTCGCCGCCGCTTTCTCATAGTCACCTTCGGCGGCCGCGTTCAGCGCCTTCTGTCTCTCGTCCATGAGACGTACGGCCGGCGTCCTGGTATAGATCAGGACAGCAGCCAGTATAACGACCACCAGGCCGATAAACAGGATCCTTAAGTAAAAAGAGAGTTTTTCAAACAGAGTGATTTCCATAATGAATCAGTTTAGTCCACTTCGGCGGGAATTTCCACCGTCTTGTGGACAAGCTCAGGCATTCGGATGGAAATCTTTCCAGAGTATCCTCCTGAAGAGAATGAGCGCGCATAACAGGCTGATCACGTCCGTGAACGGCTGGGCGAAGATGATGCCGGTATATCCGGAAAGCAGGGACATTATCAGAAGGACAGGGATAAAGACCAGCCCCTGCCTGGCAAGGCTAAGGAAAAAGGAAGCCCTGATCTTGCCTGTCGACTGGAAGATGATGGAATAGAGGGAGACCAGCCCCGCCAGGACCATGGTCGCGATATGGCTCCTGAGTATAAAACTGCCGTGGCGGATGATCTCCGCGTCATCCATGAACAGGCGTATAAAGATCGGCGCGGCGGCAAAGATCACGACGCTCAGGGAAACGGCCAGGACTGTGATCAGGCGGAACGCGAAACGGTATGTTTCCGACAGGCGCTTCCTGTCCTTCGCGCCGTAATAGTAGCCGAACAGCGGCGCGCCGCCGAACGTGAAACCTGTCATCACCATACTGGCGATCATTACGCCTCTGTGGGCTATCCCGAGCGAAGCGATCCTTTCATTTCCATAGGGCAGAAGAAACTGGTTGGTCAGTATGGTGGAAAACATCAGCATTACGTTGGAGAGCGAAGCGGGAACGCCGATACCTATGACCTGCCCCAGTTCATATCCCGTTACCGGGATGTGCGCGGGGTTGACGGAAAGGATCCGGGATTTCTTCCGGACCATTATCAACAGGACCGTGTCCGTGAAAACATGTCCCAGCACTGTCGCGAATGCCGCACCCGCTGCGCCCCAGAGGGGGATGAACAGCGGATCCAGGATGATATTGACGATACTGCCGCTTACGCTCCCGATCATGGACTCCTTGGAGAGTCCTTCCGCGCGCAGCAGGTTCGAATGGATAAAGGTCAGTACCGCGAAAGGCGAGCCGGCTGCAATGACCCGCAGATAATCCCGGGCATAGCCGTAGGTGGCTTCATTTGTCCCAAGGAATCTGAGTACGGGTCCCTGAAGCAGCAGGAGCAAAATACCGATGAGGATACCGGACGCGATGGCGATATAGAAGCAGAAAGAACTGACGTGAAAGACCCTGTCGCGTTTGTCCTCGCCCAGCAGCCGGGAGATCAGCGACGACGAGCCCTGGGCAAATAGATTGCCAAAGGCCATCTGGAAGGTAAACACAGGGGCACACAGGGATACAGCGGCCACCAGATCGGTATTGCCCGTCCTCGCCACAAAGAAAGTATCGACGATACCGTAAACGACGTTCAGCAGCAGGGACAGTGTCAGCGGCATCGCGATGCTGAAATATATTTTCGGGATATTCCCGCTCTCGAAAATGTTATCTTTTGTATCTGCAGCGTTCTCTGTTCCGCCCATATCTGACCTCCGGTAAAATGAATCCTTTCATTCTTATTCTAGCTGCCGTCTGTCGGATATTCTGTGACATATGTCCCATTCCTGCTATAATTATCTTGTCCCGCTTTTAGCCCTGACACACTCAGAATACGATTTGGAAAGAGGCTTCTTATGCAGAAGATCACTGACAGGAAGACTATCGACAGTATGATCGCCGGATCCATGATCAGTACCTATTTTGATCCCGGACACCTGGACGAGCTGTCCTTCGAGTGCGCGGTCTATGAAGACGGGGAACTGATCCAGTCACCCTTAAAGCCTCTGGAAAGTTTTCTGTTCATTATGGAAGGCAATGCCAGGATATACGGGATCCGCGAAGACGGCACGGCCGCTTCTGTCACGATCGCCGGCAGGGGCAGGATCCTCGGTGATCTCGAATACACTTCTCCCCGGAACAGGAGCATCATGCTTTACACGGAAGCCGTCGGACGCACTGTCTGCCTTATGCTCTCCTTCGAGCGTTCCGGCAGGATCCTTTCCCGGGATATTACCTTTATGAACATCCTGCTCAGGAGCATTGCGGACAAGCTCCACATGTTCATTTTTACGCGGGCTGAACACCTTACTCTGGAAGAACGCACGATGCAGCTGATCGAACGGCAGAAGGGCGATATAAAAGGTGTCACCGCCGCAGCCATGACACTCGGCTGCAGCAGGCGGCACCTTCAGAGAATACTGAAAAAACTCTGCGAAGAGAAAAAGATCAAAAGGACGGGCAGGGGCAGGTACCTGCTGATCTGACCCTGCCCGTCTGACCTTACTGCGCGGGCGCTTACTTCCCGAGCTTTTGCATGGCCTTTTTCTCCATGCTGCGGATCATCTCATGGTGTCTGCGGACATAATCTTCCCCTTTCGGGACTTCACCTTCATATCCGTCCTCACGGAACAGATTCATACCTTCCCATTCAGTACTGATAAAGCCTTTATAATCACAGGCCACAAGGGCGTCCACGATGCCCTGATAGTTGATCGATGGCTCATACCAGCTGCCTTCTCCATCCGGCACAAGTTCGTAGAACTTGCCGTGGAAATGTACGATGTATTTGCTGTACTCCAGGATCCAGGAAGGATCGTCGTTCGAGAATCTCCCGATCAGGCGGCATTCAGTCTCGCCTCCGCCCATGGAGAGGACTTTTTCACGGATCTCTTCTTCGCCGTAGCCGAAGGTCTTTCTGTATTCGCCGGGCAGCTGCAGGATCTCGGCTGTCTCTTTGCGGCGCTGCACAGCCTTTTCGTATTCTTCTTTGATCATTTCAACGATCTCGGGCTTTGCGCCGTTCCTTAAGGCAGCCTCCACGGAGAGCGGGACCGGAGCCGTCCGGAAGATGCCGGCGTCGGGATGGATGCCCGCATATTTAGTGCCCAGCTTGTCGATGGTCTCGAACCAGGCCTGAGCCCAGTTGCTCATTAAGGAATAAGGGGAATGGATCTCGATAGAGCCGATGATGCCGTATTCTTCGCAGCATCGGACACTGTTTTCCAGGTGGGGCGTGTTCGGCAATCCGTAATCCACGGAAAGCCTGGCCGTACGGAAACCGAGCTTGGCCGCGATCTCCAGGCCGTGCCTCAGCTGGCCGATCCTTTCCGCTTCTGAAAACCACCTGTTCTTGAAGACACAGGGCTCGTCATAAAGATTCATATTGGTGGGCGTCATGTCGAACTCTTCCATCCATTCCTTCCACTGTTTGTAGAAGTCCAGGTCCACGCCTTCCTCTACCAGGCCGGAAAAGTTCTGGGAAGGAACGACTTCGATACCTTTGACGCCGAATTTATGCAGTTCTTTCAGGCTGTTGTACAGATCGTAGCGGTGTTCGCGGTAATCAGCCTGCAGGCTGTAAAGGGATACTCCTAGATTTAACATATCGTCGATTCTCCTTTCCTTAGGATCATTCCATCACGAAATCGAGCTTAATGCCTTCATACATACCGCTTCCGAAAGCACCGAGCGTGGAATCCTGGGGGCTCCTGATGAGGACAGCCGCTTCCAGGTGGTGCGGGCCGGCGGGGATCCCGCCCTCTTTATAGACATAGATCTTTGCCGTCTCGGCAAAATCCCATCTGTTGAAGCCGTCCGTCTCAAACGTCGCCGGATCCTTCATGCCGGTCTTTGTCTCCAGCTTCATATCCGCCAGCATGTGGAACTCTTCCTTCCCGTCCAGGATCACCCAGATATCTTCAAGATTGGAGAGTCTTAAATTCCTGTACTGCGGCTCCTGCATCATGACGATGAACCCGGCCGCTTTGCCGTTCTCCGTGAAATTCACGACAGGATCACCGTTGTATAGATCTTTTCTGAACCGTATTTCCATCTGGTCCCTCCTTATTTTTAAAAATAAACAAAGTAAGCCTGTACAGGGATCTACCCTGCACAGGCGCTGCTTTATGACTGCCATGTCATCAGTTATATTTTAACACATATCCGCACTTACGCGGCAGTTTCCTGCCCCGGATATCAGCAGGATTCCGGAAACGTCAGATGTAGGTATCCTTCTTTGCCGCCTGGCCTACCAGGATATAGGTGATCACGAACAGTACGGCGATAAAGCCCCAGAAATACCAGCCGCTGCTCAGCTGTTCGACGGAGGCGATGTAATCGTACGCGCCGTGCATAAGGACAGGGATCACAAGGGAAAGGACTTTGAAGAGGGTCGCGCTCGATTTTTCTCCCCTCATGTCATACTTCTTGGCAATACCGTAGAAAACGCCCATGAAAACACCGAAGCAGGCGTGGCCCGGAATAGCGGTCAGCGCACGGATGACGGCCGCGGAAAAACCGAAAGTCAGCACATAACTGATGTTTTCCCAGATCGCGAAACCCAGGGATGTAAAGACCGCGTAGACTACTCCGTCGAACTGGCAGTTGAATTCACTGTTGTTCCATGATCTCCTGTGGAGCATGTATAATTTCGCGCCTTCTTCCGACAGCGCAACGACCACGAAATACAGGAGCACATCGTAAAGTGCCTGGTTATCCCCTGCTGCCATGCCGAGGACCCAGCTGCCGATCTTTTCCAGGACGAGGGCGATCAGAGCGGAAAAGATACCGCCTTTGATCAGTTCCCACAGAAGATAGGGGCTCTCTTTATCGAGCCTGTCCGCGCGGTAGACCCTGACCAGAAGGAAAATGGCCGGTATCACTGCTGCCGCGACGAGTATGCCGTTATACATAAGGATCGGTGCAACAAGATAATAAAACATAATACCCTCCGTTAATGATGATTTGGTACAGCTGAAGATAGTATAATGCAGTTTGTACCCTTGTTTCAATTCATCTGCCTGCGGCAGATACAGGATCGGAGGCCTCCATGTACTATTATCTTCCCAGCTGCCAGTTCACAGCCCTGCTGCCTGATGTCAGTAAAAAATGGAAGGACTGGTTTGCCGGGCCGGGACATATATCCGGTACCGGTGAAGAAGTGACCGTTGCCGGCTGCTGCCGTCCCACGCAGAAGCTCCTCGGGGAAGGCGATACCGTGATCGCGCTCTGCCAGACCTGTATGGCCATCACGCGGGAAGTCTCGCCGAAGTGCCGCGTCATCAGCCTGTATGAATATATCCTGTCCTTGCCGGACTTTCCCTGGCCGGATCTTCACGGGGAAGAGATGACCGTACAGGACTGCTTCCGCGCAAGGAACGACCGGCCCCAGCAGCTGGCTGTACGCGAATGCTTAAGGCGTATGAACATAGTGCCTGTGGAGCTGGAAGAGAATTTTGAAAAGACCATGTTCGACGGCGCCTGGCTCATGAATCCCGTCGCGGAAAGGAACCTTTCGATCGCTCCGGTCTATTTCAACGACATCCGGGAAAACTATGCCCGCCCGCTGCCGGAAGAAGAACAGAAACGCCTCCTTGCCGCGCATGCGGCAAAGTACCGGACAAAGCGGGTCCTCGCCTACTGCAACGCCTGCCTCAAAGGCATAAAAAAAGGAGGCGCGGACGGCGTCCATCTCGCGCAGCTCCTTTCTGAAAATCTCTGAATCATATCCCGGCTCCGGCCGGTCCCGCTGTTTTTGCAGCTGCTGAACGCTGCGGACTGAAAGGTGTGGACTGAACACTGCGGACTGAATGCTGCGGTACAGCCTGCCAGCCTGCTTAACCGGTATATGCGGCGTAGATCGCCACATGATCGTAGATACACCGCCACGCACTCCAGGCATTTCCGGTCACACACAGGTAGTGCCTGCCGCTGTTGGACACCTGGTAGCTGGCCGCGCAGCAGCCGGACTCGTTGACGAAGCCGGTCTTGGCGTACATGACTTCGCCGTGGCAGTCCTTATCTTCTATCCTGCGCAGGAACCAGTTGGAGATCTCGATCCCTTCCGGATGGTCGGGCGTTTGTGAAGTCGTATATGTCCGCCTGTTCAGGACTTCGCAGCAGAGCGGGTCCTTGATCGCCTGCGCCAGAATCACCGCCATGTCGCACATGGTACAGTGGTGATCGTCGTCAAAAATACCGACACAGTTGGTAAAGTGCGCGGTTCCGGACAGCCCGAACTGCGCGAGTTTCTCATTCATCAGTTCCACGAAAGCCTCCTGGGAACCGGATATGTAATTGGCCAGCCCCAGCGCCGCGTCCGCGCCTGACTCCAGGATCGTCCCGTACAGCATATCCCTGACCGTGATCACTTCCCCCGGCATGAAGCCGACGTTTGAACAGCCATGGGAATAGGAATAGTTCGTGATCTCCTCCGTCATGACGAAGGTGTCGTCCAGGTCTGTGATATGTTCACATGCGACCAGGAGCGTCAGGATCTTCGTCATCGAAGCCGGGGATACGACAGCTTCCGCGTCCCTTTGATAAAGGACCTCCCCGGTATCGGCATCGATCAGGACAGCATAACTGCTCTGCACCTCATCCAGCCCCAGGTACTGGGTATTGCCGCTCACATAATAGTGAAACACATCCTGAACGACAGGATCCGCTTCTTCTGCGGTATCCCCGTATCCGGCCTCCGCATACTCCGTTTCATCCAAGGACTGCGCCGGTTCGAACCCTTCGTAAGTCTGGACATCGTCGGGCAGGGTTTCTGCTTCCGTATCATTTTTAGCGGCTTCCACCGCCTTTTTTACGATCGGCCGCACCGCGAAAAAGATGACCGCGAATAAGATCAGGGCGCATACCGATCCGAAGATGATCCTTCGCCGGATGACGAGCTGGCGGCGGCGCCTGTTGTATAATTCCATCCGCCTCTCGGCACGGGCTCTGCGCCTGGCCAGTTCGACACTGCGGGGATCGTTCAAAAAATCATTGTTTTCTGCCATAAATAACCGATATAACTCCTGTCCGGATATTACAGTCCGTACAGTTCTCCATACTTGTTTTCGAGATAATCAAGGAAATCGTCGGGAGCAAGGCTCTTGCCGGTGATCTTCATGATCCACTCCGGCGGATCCAGTTCATCCGCAAATTCAAAGACGTTGGTCTTCATCCAGCTGTTGATCGTGCCAAAATCACCGTTCAGGATCAGGCTGTCCACATCCAGCTCGCTCTTCATGCGCTTTACATACATGGCATTATACATGTTTCCGAGCGCATAAGTGGGGAAATAACCGAACATACTCGTCCAGTGCACATCCTGCAGGACGCCTTCCCTGTCATTTGCCGGCCTTACGCCGAGGTATTTTTCATAATAGTCGGCCCAGAGCCCGGGAAGGTCTGCGACGCCGATCTCTCCGGCGAAAAGCTTCTTCTCCAGCTCATAGCGGATAATGATATGAAGCACATAAGTAAATTCATCCGCTTCAGTCCGGATCAGGGACGGTTCCACAAGGTTTACGCCTTCATAGAGCTCTTTTTCACTGACGCCGGCCATAGCCTCCGGAAAGATCTCGCAGGTCTTGTCATAGATGAGATGAATGAAGCTTTCCGACCTGCCGAAAACATTCTCATAAAGGCGGGAAACCGACTCATGCTGGCCCATGGACTTATCGTCGATATGATAGAGCGCGTTGTCATCCCTCTGGTTCTGGTCAAAGAGCGCGTGTCCCGTCTCATGGATCACCGAGTACATGCTGGAAATGAACCTGTCCGGATAATAGTGTGTCGTGATGCGGGTATCATACCGGGCCAGATGGGAGGTGAACGGATGCTCTGTCAGTGCGAACGCTCCCCTGGACCTGTCAAATCCGAGCACATCCAGCAGGTATTTCGTCATCTGTTCCTGCGCCGCGTCAGTAACCGGTCGGCTTAAAAAGTCCGTTCTGATCTTCTTTTTGCTCTTCCTGATCTTCTCAAGGAACGGTACGAGCCTGTCGCGGCAGGTCCCGAACAGTTCGTCCAGCTTCGCGGAAGTCATTCCTTTTTCATAGTCGTCGAGCAGATGGTCATATCCGCATGCCATCTTTGTCTCTCTGAGTGAAATGATCTTTTTCTCCGCATCTACTACATCCTGCAGTGCAGGGGCGAATGCCGTAAAGTCCGAGGCAAGCCTTGCCCGCTGCCAGTCGCCGAACGCCTTGTTGAACACTCTTGAAAACTGATGCTGCAGGGCGGGTGTAACATTCTTTTCCTTAAGGTATCCTTCATAATAGATCCTGACCGCAAGGGCGTCCTGCGGTTCAAGCTCATCCCGGTGATCCTTCAGGTACTCCAGCGCTTTGATGAATGCCTGCCTGTGCTGCAGCCTGAACATCTTATTCGAAAGGGCAGCGATCGTCTCCCCTTCCTGTTCGATCCCCTTATCGGGGCAGAGCGTCTCCATATCGAACTGCATGACGGACAGTGCATGCAGGTAGATATCCGACTCCTCCAGCGTTTTGTGCATTACAGACAGCTGTTTTTTTGTTTCCGCGTTCATCTGTGTATGGACCTCCGCTATTATCTGAATGTACATATCGTTATCCTGACTGCCTTCCGGCAGCAGACTCTGTATATCATACTATACTCGCGGTCAGAAGCCAAATCGGGTATGGGCAGTCAGCAATAAAAAAAGCTGCGCCGTTGCCGGCGCAGCCAGTAGATCAAGTAGTAATCAATGCCGTTTATATTGAGCCCTGATTATGCCTGATAATCATCGAAATCATACTTGATGGTTCCGAAAGGAGTCTCCTGCTCGCGAAGAGCAATGGACTTAGCCATAGCCTTGATCTCGTCAGCGCTTACGCTGCGGCCAAGGTCATTGGAGATAACAACACCTTCTGACAGGAATGCAGTCTGCATAGCGATGTAAGGAGAATCGATCCTGGTCTCATCTGTAAGATCGCCTGACAGATAGCTGTACCACTGCAGCTGGTTGTCATTGTACATTGCCATTTCAGGATGCATAAGAAGTTCCTGCTGGCCAGTCGTATCGCCGATCGCGCAGTCAAGCTTGTTGTCGAACATAATGCCGTTCTCGTCAATGCCGAACCACTCAAGGCGAGGAAGCTGGAGGTCGCCGCCGCCGACGATCTTGCCGCCTTCCGGAACGGTCAGAGGGCCGCCGGTGGTGTCAACGTCGATGAGCTTTAAGCCGCCGTTCTTACCTGCTACGAAGCTGGTTCCGATCTCATCCATGTGGATAGCCCAGTCTTCATAGATGTCCATGGAAAGACCGCCTTTGAATCTTGCAAGACCAACACCGAGGTCTTCTACGGGAGCTGTACGGCCAACGAGCTTATCGATGCGCTCGTCTGTCCAGTAATCGCAGCTCTGGAAGCCATAAACGCTCTCAAGTTCGGGCATGCCGAGGATGTAGAGCATCTGAGCCAGATGATAGATACCAAGGTCGAACAGAGGTCCGTGAACGCCAACGTTGGGATCGATGAAGGAATGGCTGAACATAGGCATATCATAGCCGGGACGGCCCTGACGTCTGTGGCCGACGCTTCTTGCATGGTAAACCTTGCCGAGTTTGCCTTCTTCAATCATCTTCTTCGCGATCCTGGTCTGAGGATTGTAGATGGAGCTGATCTGGACAGCGAGCTTCTGACCGGTCTTCTTAGCTGTGTCATACATGATCTTCGCATCAGCATAGCTGGCAGCCATGGGCTTCTCGCAATAGCAGGGATAGCCGGCCTGCATAACTGCTGTGGCAACGGATGTATGAAGGTTGTTGTGTACGCAGACTTCTACTTCGTCGATGTCATCTCTCTTGAGCATCTCACGGAAATCAGCATACAGATCCTTCTCGTCAAGTCCGTATCTCTCGCCGAAAGCTTTCAGCCTTGCGGGTTCGATCTCGGCAGCGGCAACTACCTTTACGGGATAGCCCTGCTTCTGAAGGTTCTGGATAACTGTCATATGACGGTGGGAAATCATACCAGTTCCGATGAGTGCGATTCTAGTCTCTTTCATGTTTCCTCCTTAATGAATGGTTTATTTAACTCCGGCGGGTCATCCACCGGGGATTGCACGATTAGGTTTTACACGTAAACCCTGCATTAAAACCCAACATTTAAATTATAAACAATCTTATTATATTTGTGAATAACCTTAATATGTTTTTACGCCCTCTCTGCGGTTCCACCGGATATAAAAGTATGCGACCTCCAGGACACAGGTGACCATCCAGCCGACAGGATATCCAAAACCGACAACGCCCGGTGTGTTCGCGATATACCGGGTCATAATGAACAGGTAAGTCTGCCTCACTGCCACGAACCCGGTCAGCATGATGATCATAGGCCCCAGTGAGTCTCCCCTGCCGCGCAGCGCCCCCGCCAGGACATGGTTCACGCAGTTGAACAGCAGAAAGAACACATTATAACGCAGGAACATGGAACCTGCTTCGATAACGGCTTCATCCGACGAGAAGAGTCCTACGGACGGACGTGCAAAAACAAAGATCATACAGGCGATCACCAGCGTCACCGTCAGTGTCATAAGGACCGAGACTCTGGTACCGTCGTTGGACCTTTTGGTGTTGCCGGCGCCCGTATTCTGGCTGACAAAAGTCGTTGCCGCCATCGCCATACTGCTCATCGGCAGCATGATGAACTGGTCGAGCTTGTTGTAGCAGGCCCAGCCGGCCATGACGCCCGAGCCGAAGTAGTTGATATAGGACTGGACGAAGATGTTCGAAAAGGCAGTAATAACGGACTGGATACCGGTCGGTATGCCGACACGCACGATCTCCCCAAGAACGCCCGGATCGATCCGCAGGTCCTTCCAGGTCAACCGGTAGACATCCTCCGTCCGCGTAAGGAGGCGCAGTATCAGTGCCGCGGAAATAAACTGGGACAGGATCGTTGCGATCGCGACTCCCGCGATCCCCATCTTGAACACAAGGACGAAAAGCAGGTCAAGCATGATATTCAGAAGACTCGTCAGCACCAGAAAGTACAGCGGCCTTGTCGTATCTCCGACAGACCTGAGGATCCCGCTGCCGATGTTGTATATCAGAAGCCCCGTGATCCCGGCAAAGTAGATGCTCAGATAGATGACGGCGTCGCCGAGCACGTCCTCCGGCGTACTCATGAACCGCAGCATAGGCCTGACGAGCACAACGCCGAGCACGGTAAAGATCCCGCACAGGGCAAAGGTGGCTGCAATTGTCGTCTCGACCGCCGTGTGGAGGCGTTTCAGCATCCCTGCCCCGAAATACTTGCCCGTAACGACGCCCGCGCCGACCGAAAATCCGTTGAAGAAAAACACGGCCATGTTGGTGATCATGGTAGTCGAACCTACCGCGGCCAGCGCCTGCGTCCCTACATACCTGCCGACAACGATCGAGTCCACCGTGTTATACAGCATCTGGAAAACGTTGCCCAGCATCAGGGGCAGCGCAAACACGATGATCTGCTTCGCGATGGGCCCGCTCGTCATATCCTTCGCTGTTGTTTTCTTTTTTCCTATTTCTCTGCTGTTACCTGTCATTTCCATCAGACAATTTCTCCCAATGCACACCGCCGTCAAAATGAATTGCCCGGCGGTCTTCTGTTTTTTCATTATACTGCATTTGCGCTGGCCGGATTCAAAGTATATAATAACTAACTGGCAAAAGTATTAAGATATATTATGATTTTCTGCCGGCAGCCCAACATGCCGGCATCGGGAAAGGGAGCTTATCATGGCTGATGAGAATATCGGAAAAGCACAGACCGGAAAGCCGGTAAAGGGTCAGAAGATCATTCATGACCTGACGACCGGAAGCGTCCCCAAAACGCTGATCACCTTTGCGCTGCCTCTTCTCGCATCCGGTTTCCTGCAGATGGTCTACAACATGGTCGACATGGTCGTCGTAGGCCGCTTCGTCGGAACAGAAGGCCTTTCCGCAGTCGCGATAGGCGGTGAAGTCCTCCAGCTCATAACCTTCATCGCAATGGGCTTCTCAAACGCGGGACAGGTCCTGCTTTCCCGCTATGTCGGCGAAGAAAGGCACGACCGCATCGGACATATGGTCGGTACCATGTTCACACTGCTCATGGGACTCGCGGTCGTGATCACCATCATCATGCTGGCGGCTTACCAGCCCATCCTCCACTGGCTCAATACACCTGCGGAGATCTATACATACACCAGGCAGTACAGCCTGATCTGCGTCCTCGGCATCGTTTTCATCTACGGCTACAACATGGTTTCGGCGATCCTGCGCGGAATGGGCGATTCCAGACACCCCTTCATCTTCATCGCGCTAGCTTCCGTGATCAACATTATCCTGGACCTTTTGTTCGTCGGTCCTATGAAAATGGGTCCCGCAGGCGCTGCCCTCGCGACCATTATCGGCCAGGCTGTCAGCTTTATCTTCGCGATCAGCCTGCTGTACAGGAACCGCGCCCAGATCCACTTTGATTTCAAGCCCCGTTCGTTCCGGCTTTATAAAGAAGAGATCGGGGTGCTTCTCCCTCTCGGCATACCCATGGTCATCCAGTCGGCTGCGGTGACCTTCTCCATGCTTTTCGTCAATTCCTATATCAATACTTACGGGACGACCGCAGTTGCGGTCACCGGTATCGCAAGAAAGATCGAAATGATGGTCAACGTCATCGCACAGGCAGTCACACCGGCGGCCGCCGCCATGATCTCGCAGGCCCTTGGCGCCGGCAAGACAAAGCGTGTGCCCCAGGTCATGCTCACCGCCCTCTGGATCCTGGCGATCCCTTCCGCCATCTTTGCAGTCATCACCATCTTCTGGCCGCAGCTCCTCTTCGGCCTGTTCTCGACGGACCCCGCCGTCATGGAAATGGCGCTGTCATACATCCCGGTCGCCCTGATCCAGTACCTGGGCTGCGCCACCAGGCCAGCCGGCTTTTCACTGATCAACGGCTCCGCCAATCCGAAGATGAACCTGACCGTCGCGATCCTGGACGGTATCATCGGCAGGATCGGTCTGGGACTTTTCCTCGGCATCTATCTCAGCTGGGGCATCCGCGGTTTCTGGTACGGCAACGCGATCTCAGGCCTTTTGCCCTTCACGATCGGCTTTATCTACCTCCTGTCAGGAGCGTGGAAAAAGAGGGCGTCGAAACCGGCGGTGAACTGATTACTGAAAATATATGGGCTGGCGGACGGTTTTTATGATGCGCCCGACGACCAGCCATTATAACTTGTTTTCAGGAAAACGATCATGAAAGAAATCAACATGCAAAACGATACGATACTGCAGGCTCTCGCTGCCCTTAATGACGGCAGAACGGACCTTGCTTTTGAAGCAGAAAACATCTGGTACAGCCGCAAGCCGGAATGGGCCCCGTTCGTGGAAGAACTGAAAGCGACCGTGCAGAACGACGATATCCGGGGCAGTATCCTGATAGCCACGGACAGTGACGTGATTTTCGCCTCCGGCTCCCGCTCCAGAGAAGCCGATGGCAGGACGGTAACGCCTCTCACCATCTACGAAATCGGATCCATCACCAAAATGCAGACTGCGGTCTGCGTGTTCAAATTCATTGATGAGGGGAAACTGCATCTCGACGACAGAGTATCGCAATACTTCCCGGAATATGAAAAGGCGGGCGGAATGACCGTATTTGACCTGCTGCACATGCGCTCCGGGATCGTGGACTTCGCCAACGACGCCGAAACGTTTTTCGGAAGTGAGGAACTGGCGGAAGCCCTGGATGAAGGCGAGGTCACCGACGAGATCCTTTTGGAGCGCCTGTATCAGCTGGACCTTACCTTTGCGCCGGGGTCCAGGATGGAATACTGCAACACCAACTATGTGCTGCTCGCTATGATTCTGGAGAAGATCACAGGCAAAGCTTATAAGGAGGTCGTTTCAGATCTGGTCTTTGGCCCTGCGGGTATGACCGCTTCCTCTGCCACCACTTTCGGCGACGTGACCAGCGTGCCGGAGAGCGATGCAGGGTATATGAAGGAGCTGGTGGCGGCACGCGGCGCCGGGGATATCCACAGCAACGCAATTGATCTTTTGAAATTTGACCGGGCGTTCTTCCAGGAGCGCATCGTCAGCCCTGCTGCCAGGGCAGGCATCCTCAACTTCGTGGACAATTACGGCTGCGGCTGGGAGAAATCCACCCGGTACGAAGATCTCGTCACCCATGACGGCGAAACCAACAGTTATTTCTGTATGAATTTCGTATTTCATGCCTCGGCGGACAGAAAGTATTTCATCATGCTGACCTGCTGTAACGAGGACGACGAGGATGAGACAGACGAGACAGCCGGTGAAACAGAAGCCTTGAACGGAGAAGAGGAATTCAATCAATACCAGACCGTATTTGACATCTGTAAGAAATATTTGCAATAAAGAAACTGCACGATATGCAGACCCGGTCCGCATTGCGTTAGGCCACGCAGCGAACGGGTCTGCATATCGTGCACTCAGTGTTATTCCTGCCCGGCTCCGGTCAGCCCCAGCTCCTCCGCGTGCTCCTTCATGCCTTCGATGCAGACCGCAGCGACTTCAGAGACTTCCATGCCCAGCATTTCACAGCCTTTCCTGATGGTCTCCCCGTCGCACTTGGCGGCGAAGCGTTTGTCCTTGAACTTCTTCATGAAGCTTTTGACCTCAAGGTCGGTGATGCCGTTGGGGCGCATCCTGGCTGCCGCCTGGACGATGCCGGTGAGTTCATCCACCGTGAACAGGCTCTTTTCCATAAGGGTGACAGGCTCGACGTCGCAGCAGATGCCGTAGCCGTGGCTTAAGATCGCCCGGACATCTTCTTCCGGCACGCCTGCTTCCAGAAGAGGCTCCTTTGTGTGCTGCAGATGTTCTTCGGGATACTTTTCATAATCATAGTCGTGAAGGAGGCCCACCGCTTCCCAGTGTGCCCTGTCCTGTCCGAAATGATCCGCCATGGCGCCCATGGCATAGGCCACGTTCAGGCAGTGGAGCTTAAGATGGTCTTCCGTTATCATTGTGTCGTTTAGCTTCAGTGCTTCTTCCCAGGTCAGTCTGTCCATGTGTCCCTCCATATTTCCTGAATGTCGTCGATGACCTGACCGCCGGCCACCTTCAAGCCGGAGATCGCCCGCTCTTCCATCCTGCGTATCGCGCTGTCTGCACGTTCGAGGCCGGAAACGATATCCACGAGCCGGTCCGAAACGGAACGGATCCTCTGATCATATACGCCGCGCTGTTTGTTTTCGATCACTTCCTGGTACAGGTCATAGGCATGCCTGACGCTGTCCTCCCAGGAAATGTATATCTCATCCATTGCGTGCTGCCCGACCGCCTTCATGGTCTCCGTATCCGAGCCCAGTCTCTGAAGGAATGCACACATCGCCTCCGGTGTCTCGTCGATCAGGAAGCCGTTCCTGCCGTCCGTCACGCCCTCCGCCGCGCAGGAATCCTTTATCAGTACGCTGGCAAGCCCGCAGGCCGCGGCTTCGCGCACGACGATCCCGTTGGTATCGTAGGTAGACGGGAAAAGGAAAAGGTCGGCCCTCGTATTCCAGGCCCGCAGCACCTCCCTGTCCCGCACGGGACCGGTAAAAATGACTTTGCCGGACAGTCCCGCCTGTTCGGCCAAGGCCTTTATGACAGCCATGTCTACGCCGCCGCCGACAAAGACCATACGGAAATCCTGCCCCGCCGCTTTCAGTCTGGCGAGCGCTTTAATGATCAGCGGCAGTCCCTTATACTTCATGATCCGTCCGACAAAAAGGTAGACCGGGACGCCCGCGGGCAGGTCGTAATCTTTTACCGTTTCACGGACGAAGGCTTCTTCTTTTCTTCCCTTATCGAAATCCACACCGTTCTCGACGACCCTGTAGTCCCCCTGATAGCCTATTGAGCGCAGGTTTTCACCCGCGCCGCGGCTGACGACCCAGACTTCGTCGGCGGCGGAGATATTGCTGACGAGGAATTTGAGTGAGCCTTTCTGCAAAAGCTGTGAACTGACGGCCCGCGCTATATCCTGGTCAAATTTCGTATGATAGGTAAAGATCACGGGAGCACCGGATTCGCCCCGCAGTATACGGGCGATAACGGTGGAAGAGACCGGACAGTGGGTATGGATGATATCCGGCATAAAATCCGCAAGCTTTCCCACATCCTTCATGGCCAGGGGGTTTCCGGCCCTGTAGCCGTAAACGAGCGAGGAGATATTAAAACTCTGGTACGGGATGACCCGGTACGGATAGTTCCTGTAATCCACGCCCGGGTATCTCGGTGTGCCGACGACTACTTCCTGCTTTTCGATCTCTGTCAGGACACGGGCGTAATTGAGTACTGTATTGGCCACGCCGTCTATCATCGGCGGGTATGAATCATTCAGCAGGCAGATCTTCACGTCCGGCTCCTTTTTCCAGAATCTCCAGTTTGTTATAGGGGATCTCGATGGATTCCTCACCAAACCGTCTTATGATCTCCAGATAGCAATCCGAACACGCCATTTTGCTGTCTTCAAACCTGGGCGTAAACATAAGGCCCTTAAGGAGTATCCCTGAATCCTGTGTTCCCTCGATCCTGACCGCCGCGTTGTTTTCGCCGTAGTGGTCGGGATGGGAAAGGATCACATCTTCCATGATCTCCATAGCCCTTTTCAAAGGTGTGCCGTATGCCACGCTGATCTCTATCGGCGCGGCATAGCCGGGCATCTGGGTATAGTTGATGATGACGCTTTTGCCCACCATCGAATTAGGGACAAATATCTTCTGGTGGTCAAATGTTTCCAGCACGACATGGCGGAGCGAGATATCCATGATATATCCGGGGCCGATATCCCCGATCATGACACGGTCGCCAACGTCAAAAGGCCTCGTGGAAGAAGCCGAGATCGCGAAGCCCGCGAATACGTTGCTGAAAGTGTCCTGGGCGGCAAGGCCGACGACAACGGCCAGTATGCCGGAGCCGGCGATCAGCGCTTCCCAGGTCTTCGTAAATCCGGGAATGTTCGAAAGCGAAGCGGTGACAGCGATCGCCCAGACTGCCGCGATGAGAAGCGACTTCAAAAGGACCAGATGGATCTTTCCGTTCAGCATCGAGGCCTTGTCAAAGCCTTTATTGATGATCCTGTCCGCGATCAGGGCTATGACGAGCGGCAGGACATATTTCAGTACTGTAATAAATATCTCCATATCAGTCTGATACATCCACATCGGGCGCAATGACGATATTGTAATCCGGGAAGGCGCTGCAGACCTGTTCATAAACAGTCTTCAGCCCTTCATTGGGATCCGTGTCAAAACTCAGGACTACGTCGAAACGGATCGTCTTTGTTTCCTCATCCAGATAGAAACCGTGCATCTGCAGCGCATGCTCATTGGAGAGCACGATCTTCTGGAGCCTGTTTCTTATCTTCGCCGCTTCGTCATTGCCTGTGTTGTAGGAATAGAGGCCGACACCAGTCATGATGACGCCTGTCTCCGTAAATACCCTGCTCTGGATCTTCCTGGTAAGTTTGTCTACTTTGTCGACGGTCATCGTATCCGGCAGTTCGACGTGGACGGTGCCGTAGTTCCTGTCCGGACCGTAATTATACAGGATCAGGTCATAGGCGCCCCTGACATCGGGTTCTTCTATGATCAGTCTGCGGATCTTCTGGGTGACTTCCGCGTCCGCGCGTTCTCCGAGGATCGCGTCATACGTCTCGCGGATCATTTCCAGACCTGCTTTGATGATGAAGAAAGATATGATGAGGCCGACGAAAGCTTCCAGCGAAAGCCCGGTGATCAGGTAAATGACCGCCGAAGCAAGGACGGAAGCCGAAAGGATGGCATCAAAAGCCGCGTCCGCACCGGAGGCTTCCAGCGCGGAGGAATTGACCTCTTCGCCTTTTTTCTTCACGTACCTGCCAAGCACGAGCTTGACGACGACCGCGACCGCGATGATGACAAGCGAAACAACGGTATAATCCGCTTTCTCCGGATGGATGATCTTTTTGACCGATTCAACGGCCGAAGTGATGCCGGCGTACAGCACGATCGCCGCCACGATCATGCCGCTCAGATATTCCACACGCCCGTAGCCCAGCGGATGCTTCTTGTCAGGCAGGCGACCTGCCAGTTTCGTCCCGATGATGGTGATTACCGAAGAAAGCGCGTCCGACAGGTTGTTCACGGCGTCCAGCACCATGGCAATGGAATGCACCGCAGCGCCGGCCAGCGCTTTGAAAAGCGCCAGCACGACGTTCGCGCAGATCCCTATGATACTGGTCCTGACGATCACTTTATCCCTGTTTCCGTTATTCATTCCCTGTTAATTCTCCCTGCTGCCAGAACTTCTTCAGTATCCAGATCAATTCAGATCAGTAATTCTCCGCGCAGATCTCAAAGTAAGCCTGTGGGTGATTGCATACGGGGCAGACCTCGGGTGCCTCTGTGCCGACTACGATATGACCGCAGTTCCTGCATTCCCACACCTTGACTTCGCTCTTCTTGAACACTTCCTGCATCTCCACGTTCTTCAGCAGGGCGCGGTATCTTTCCTCGTGGTGCTTTTCGATCGCAGCTACGCCGCGGAACTTCTCGGCCAGCTCGGGGAAGCCTTCCTCTTCGGCTGTCTTCGCGAAGCCTTCGTACATATCTGTCCACTCATAGTTCTCGCCGTCAGCGGCCGCGCCAAGGTTCTCCGCGGTCGTGCCGATACCGGCCAGTTCCTTGAACCACATCTTGGCATGCTCTTTTTCGTTGTCGGCCGTCTTTAAGAAGATATTGGAGATCTGTTCGAAACCTTCCTTCTTCGCGGTCGAAGCAAAATAGGTGTATTTGTTCCTGGCCTGTGATTCACCGGCAAACGCCGCAAGAAGGTTCTTTTCTGTCTGTGTTCCGGAATACTTGTTAGCCATCTTTTTTCCCTCCTGAATAATAACTCTGCACGATCGCAGATCTGTGCAGCAGTACCCTGCCGCATAGCAATGACGGCCATGCCGTCAGCAGGCCGTCATTCTTAATGATACACAATAGTTATATCCGCTTCAAGTTAAGGCTGTTTCCCGGGAGCGGTCCCGCTTACAGTTCCAGATAATACGGGCAGATATTCTCATAATGCCCGTCCTTCATCAGAAATCCCTTCGGGATCGTGCCCAGCTGCACAAAACCGAGGCGTTCGTAGAGATGGCGCGCATGGATATTGCTCTCCACTACAGCGTTGAACTGCATGATCGTAAAGCCCGCTTTCCTGGCTTCTTCCAGGCAGTCTCCGACCAGCTTTTCGCCGACGTGCAGGCCCCTGCAGTCCCTCTCCACGGCATAGCTGGCATTGGCGATATGGCCGCAGCGGCCGACATTGTTCGGGTGCAGGATGTACAGGCCGACGACCTGCTCCCTTCCGTCCTCCCGTGTGAGGACGGCTGCCCCGCAGTGGGTCTGTTCGGCAAAGAACGCCCTGCCGGTCTGATCGTCCAGCGGCACGGTCTGCGGGAAGGCTTCTCCGTCTTCCACGACTTCGTTCCAAATATCGATCATGGCGGGCAGATCCGCTTCCGTATATGCCCTGACTGTGATGCTGTCCCTGCTGTTCATACGCCTGTATTCTCCGGGTCCCTGTCCTGTTCCTCTGCTTTTGCCAGCTTTGCCTCTTTTACGTAGATCTTCGCGTTTTTGCTGAGCCTCGACCTGGTGATCGGATCCAGTTTTTTTACCGGTCTGGCGGGAGAGCCGTATACCATCCAGCCGTCCGGTATCTGTGTCTTCTGCGTGATCAGCGCGCCTGCGCCTATGATGCAGTTATTGCCGATGACCGCATCATTCATGATGATGGCGCCCATACCGACGATCACATTATCGCCGATGGTACAGCCGTGCAGGATCGCGCCGTGGCCGACCGTAACATAGTCGCCGATCTTTATGGGGTGCTTCTCGTCAGTATGAAGGACCGCATTGTCCTGTATGTTGGTAGCTATGCCGATCGTTACCCTGTCGGAGTCCGCGCGGATGACGGCGTTGTACCAGACGCTGCTGTCCGCGCCGATCACCGCGTTCCCGATGATCCTCGCGCCGTCCGCCACATATACAGAAGAGTCGATTACAGCCTTTTTATCAATCGTCCTGCCCATATCTGCCTGCTATTTCTTTCCCAGCTTTTTCGCGATCAGTGCCGGTACGTCTATCTTCTTTTCCTTGCCTGAGGGGATGTTCCGCATGGCCGGCAGGTGCCGGATGAACATGATCAGCGTCAGCGCCGCCATGATCAGGGTGCCTTCCCGTCCGCAGGCATACAGCATATAAGGGATGAATACTGCCGGAATAAAGACCGCCCCGATGGGCAGATACTTTGTGGCAAATACGATGAGCATGCCCACGATCATGGCCAGTGTTCCCCACAGCGGATGGATCATGAACAATACGGCGCAGGTACAGGATACGCCCTTGCCGCCGTCAAACCGGTGCCAGAACGGGAAGTTGTGGCCAAGGACGGCGCCCAGCCCTGCCCAGGCCGAATAGAGCGCGGCAGGCGCCAGCGCACCGGGCATGCTTTTTTCAATCACCGGGTACAGAATGAACCTGCAGATAAGGCAGGCGGCGAAGGTCTTCAACAGATCCCCGATCAGTACGCAGATCCCCGCCTTGAATCCGCACTGCGCCATGACATTGGCCATGCCGGGATTGCCGCTGCCTATCTCGAACGCGCTCTTTCCGGCTGCTTTTCTGGCGATAAGATCACCCGTCAGGATGCAGCCGAAGGCATATCCGATAAGAAGGCACAGGATCCTCGGGATAAGTAATTCTCCGCTCATTCCGGTATTTCCTCTCAGATCACTTCGTCGATGATCCCGCCGCCGAGCACGGTATCCCCGTCGTACATGACGGCGGACTGGCCGGCCGTAACGGCGCGCTGCGGCTCATCAAAAATAACCAGCGCCCGGCCGCCTTCAGGGGACCCCTCCAGACCATCGAACTGCGGGTACACTGTTGCCGGCTGCTCTTTATGCCGGTAACGGACCTTCACGCTGCAGCGTATGCCGGATCCTCTCTGCAGGAGGACGTCCGGTCCGGCTGCCGGTGTGTCTCGATCCGGCCGCTCTGCCGGCACTTCGCCGGTGATCCAATGGAAGCCGCGGATATAGAAGCGGTCCGTGTACAGTTCCTCATCGTCCGAAAGGACGACAGTATTATTCACGACGTCTATCTTTTTGACATACAGCCGGCGGTCCGAAGGCACGCCCAGGCCGCGGCGCTGGCCGACGGTATAGCCGATGATGCCTTCATGCCTCCCCAGTACATTGCCCTTTGTATCAACGATGTCGCCGGGCGGATACTCCCTGCCGGTATAGCGCCTGATCATCGACGCGTAATCGCCGTCGGGCACAAAGCAGATGTCCTGGCTCTCTTTCTTTTTGGAATTGACGAAGCCGTTCTCCTGCGCGATCACACGCACTTCGTTCTTGGTATATGTACCGAGCGGGAAAGCGGTGTGGGAAAGCTGTTCCTCCGTCAGGTCGTTGAGGACGTAGCTCTGGTCCTTGGACAGATCCAGCGCCTTTTTCAGGTAAAAATGACCGTCCTTTTCTTCGATCCGTGCATAATGCCCGGTGACGATATAGTGAAAGCCCATCTGTGCGGCTTTCCGGTAAAGGCTGTCAAACTTCAGGTACCGGTTGCAGAGGATGCAGGGATTCGGCGTTTCACCCCTTTCATAGCTGCGCACGAAGGGTTCGATCACCTTTTTCTCGAACTCCGTTTCATAGTGGTAGATATTGTAGGGGATACCGAGCCTTTCGCAGACCGCCCTGGCATCTTCCGTATCCTTCAGGGAGCAGCAGGTGTCCAGGATATCCTCACCGATCATGTCGTTCTCATACAGGCGCATGGTACAGCCGCTGCAGGTAAAACCCTGCCGCACCATCAGGTATGCCGCCACACTGGAGTCCACACCGCCGCTCATCGCGATAAGGGCGGACTGTTCCGCACTGTTATTCAGTTCTGTACTGCCTGTTCTGCTTTCTTTTGTCATCCTTGCCTTTATGCCCCGACCCTGCTGCGCATCTTCTCCGGTTTATCCGCGTACGCTATCGCTGTTTCCTTGGTAATGCGGCCGGCCTTATAGAGCGCCATGATCGACTGGTCCATGGAGATCATGCCGTCAGCCGCACCGGAAACGATCGCATTGTCGATCTGGTGGGTATTATTGTCGCGGATCAGACTCTGAACAGCATTCGTGACATGCATGATCTCGAAAGCGGGTACCCGGCCGCCGTCGGCCGCTGGCAGAAGCTGCTGTGCGACGACTGTCCTGAGGACACTGCAGAGCTGGATACGGATCTGATTCTGCTGCTCGGGCGGAAAAGTATCGATGATGCGGTCAATGGTATTGACCGCGCCCTTTGTATGGAGGGTAGCCAGTATAAGATGCCCTGTCTCCGCCGCCGTCATGGCCGTCCGTATTGTCTCCAGATCCCTCATCTCGCCCAGCTGGATAACGTCCGGCGCCTGCCGCAGGCATGCACGCAGTCCCGAGAGCGCGTCCTTCGTATCGATCGCGATCTCCCTCTGGGATACGATGCTCATCTGATTGCGGTGCAGATATTCGATCGGATCCTCCAGGGTGATGATATGGCAGTCCCTGGTCCTGTTGATCTCTTCGATGATGCAGGCTTCCGTCGTGGACTTGTCGCTCCCGGCGGTGCCGGCCACGATGACCATGCCGTGCCTTAAGTTGGAAAGCCCGATGACACTTTCGGGGATACCGCTCTGCCTCCAGTCGGGAACGGCAAATCTGACGATCCTGACAACAGCGGCGTAAGTACCCCTTTGCCTGTACGTATTGACACGGAATCTGGCCAGGCCCGGGACCGCGAAAGAAAAATCATCGTCCCCGTTATCGAACAGCCCGCTGATATCGCGGCCTGCCCGCTCATACATATCCGATACCAGTGCTTTCGCGTCCTCCGGCATGATCTTCTCTTCAGACAGACGCACCATCCGGCCCATTGTCTTGACGCTGACCGGAGTGCCGGTTATGACAAACAGGTCGGAAGCATCCGCTTCCAATGCCTTCTGCAGATAATCGATCAATTCCATATCTGTCTCCTTACTGCCGGCCCTGTCCCGGCCTGCTTCCCTGCCAGAGGTCCAGATCCTCGTCAGGCACCCAGTTCTTTATGATCTCCTCCTGCCACCGCAGGATCCTGTAATCTCTTTGTCCGCCGTCTGCCCCTGCCGCATCGTCTGCAGCGCCGATCTCCACACTTACGCACAGCCTTAAATTTTCCGTGATCGGGCAGCTGTAGTGCCATATGCTGCCTTCCTGCGTAAGGTCTGTGATCCCGGCCGCCTCCCCTGCCGCCTGGCCGAGGCCTTCCCTTAAGCCGGCCAGCGCCGTCTGCGCCTTTGCGTCCGCGGCGGCCCGTGCCGACACGGTCTCGACCGTCCGGGTGATCAGCATTTTATCCGTCTGCACCGTGGAAATGGAAAGCATCGCGAATACCGCCAGGCACAGTACGGAAAAAATGACAAGGAGCGAACTGACGCCGATCAGAACGGGACTGCGTTCATCTTTCATCGTCAGCCTCCTTCTGCCAGCATACAGGGATCTCAAAGATCAGCCCGCCGTCAGCATACCTGACCCTGACAGTGCCTTCCCCGAGAAGATCCGTCCCGCCTGTTTCTTCCGCCTCCAGCACAAAGGCCGCGCCTGCCAAAGGACCGGTCAGTTTCCAGTCCTCATCAAACCCGGCCGTCCACAGGTTATCATCCGGGTCTGACCCGTTGTCAACGCTGCCGCCGAATACGGCGGCCGCTTCCCCGGCCGAACCATGGAAGCGCTGCATCAGTTCCGCGGCGGACTGCGCCCTAAGCGCGGCTTCGGCAATATTCTCCGTGCTGCGGCTCGTCCTGTCCGCAAAGACGAACGCCCTCAGGCAGATCGCCGCCGAGACGGAAAAGACCATGACCATGATCAGCATTTCTATAAGTGAAAGAAGAGTACGGTTCTTCATGTGCCGTCCTCCAGGGAGAAATACAGGAACTCCTCATTCTCCAGCCCTTCATCGATCACGACCTTCAGGATCCGGCCGTCCTCGGAAGCCAGAAAAGACGCGGCTTCGCTGATCTTTTCGCCATCCTGCGGCGAATAGCGGTAATCCGCGCGGGAAAAGAGTTCCCTTATCCATCCGTCATAATAATAGATCCTGGTCGCATAAAGAACGCCCCCGATCTCTTCGTCGATCCGGATACAGGTATCGGACAGCATCCTGTCCGCTTCCTCTGCCGCATCGCCGTCGGCCGTGTGGTATGTCCTGTCCGTTACAATTATATTCTCAACGGATACGACGCCCCTGTGGAGGGCCTGGGAGATCTTGGTCGAGACATAGAGCGAACGCACGGTCCTCTCGAACACCGCGCGGTCCCGGACGGTAAGACTGCGGTAGGTCTTCGTCCCTGCCATCAGGACAGAAAGGATGCACACGGCAAACGCACAGAGAAGGAGCAGCGCCGCAAGCACATCCACATTATGACGTTCCGTTCGTTCCCGTGCCCCGTTCACTTATACTTCTCCATCACCCGGATACCGGGCATAATGTTCTCCGCAAAAACTTCATACGAAATAATAAACCTGTCGTCATGGATCCTGACGCCGTAATGCTCCCCGATGTATTCGATATCCGGAGGATAAAATCCTTCGGCCGCATAGCAGGCAACGGCCGCCCTCCTGATGGCATTTTCCAGCTGCTCCCTCTCTTCCAGGGACACCTCTTTGTTCATGCCCGTAAGCGAAGGCATCATAAAGCCAAGCACCAGCAGCGGCACCAGTATGATCACTATCAAATTAATGACCGCACCCCAACGACTCTTTCTCATCTGCTCATTAGCTCACATTCGTCAACATTCTGTTCGGATTCAAAAATACCTCTCGCTTTTCTCATTGCTGCTGTGTATATGTGGTGCCGGCTGAAATACAGGCAGCTCCGGCACCTTATCGAGCGGCCGGTACTTAGACGCTGTATAATGCTGCGAAAGCAGCATTAGCGTCTTATGTACCGCTGCCAGCGAGATCAGAGCGGGAGCGTGTCCGGAGTGCCTGTATTCAGCCGGCATCCGGATACACAGTGTTCCTTACCCGATAGAGGACATTATATTAAGCAGCGGCATCATTACGGAAAAGAGGATCAGCCCCACGAGCAGGCAGCCCACGATCACAAGTGTCGGCTCGATCCGGCTGACGAGGCCCGAAATGGCCCTCTCGCTCTTGTAGGACATCCTTTCTGCGATATCAGCGATGCAGCGGTCCGTCGAACCGCTCTTCACTGCACTGACAAGGAGCCTGCATTCCGCTTCCGGTAAAAGTCCCGATGTCTTGAGCGCATCGGAAAGAGCACTGCCCTCCATCAGCATATCCCTGCAGCTGTCGCATTTTTCTTTCGCGCCGGGCACGCCTTCCAGAAGGCCTGCGGAAAGGTCCAGCGCTTCTTCCAGCTCCATACCGCTGGAAATACCCATAGAAAAGGCGCTGGCGAAGTGTGCGGAGGCAGCCTGCCAGGCTATCCCCCTGTTCCCGAACTTTGAGCGCCACAGGCCGGTGACCCTGTCCCGGAAGCTGTCGGAAACGGCAAAGGCGATGATAAACGCCGTGAGTGCCAGAAGGAGCACGCACAGTACGGGCATCAGTTTCGAAAGGACTTGTCCCAGCTTAAACAGACCGCCCGCGATACCGGTAAGCCTGCCACCCAGCTGCTGGTAGACGCTGTTGAAGATCGGCAGCACATAGACCAGCAGTACCCCGATCACGACCAGCATGATGATCAGGAGGATCATGGGGTAGATCAGCGCGTCCCTGATCTGCCTGCTCATCCTGGAACGGCTCTCATAATAATCGGACAGAGACCGGAAGCTGTCTTCCGTATGTCCGGTCCTCTCGCCTACCGCCAGCAGCGCGGTCAGATGCGACGGAAAACATCCTTCATTCTCGAAAGCCTTCGTCAGCGTCATACCGTCGTCGGCTTCGTCCGCCATATGCTTAAGCACAGGCTGGATCTTTGTGCCTTCCATGTCCGCCGCGACCAGTGCCAGCGCGTCCGCCGTCCCCGTCCCCGAATGAAGGAGCATGGCCATACCGGAACAGATACTGGAAATATCATCATAATTCAGCTTCTGCATATTGATCACTCCATCCTGATTAATGCTGTCTGATACCGCGATCAGTAATAGTACATTTCATGATAATTGCTGCTGTCGCCGATGTATTCGCGGATGGATTCCGCGTTTTCTCCCGCCGAGGCAAATGTGGGATCCATCCTCTGCCAGGTCTCGCCGTCAAAATAGATCGCGGCTTCGATCCAGCCGTATTCGTCCGACCATACGCTGATCCAAGCATGGTAGACCTCGCCGGCATAACCGACGACCAGCTTGCAGGGCACGTCCTGGCTGCGCAGCATACCGGTCATGACGGCCGCATAGTCAAAACAGATACCCTGTTTCCTGCGCATGACTTCATCGATATCGGGCAGGTAGCCGCTCTTGACGTTCTTCGCCAGTTCCGTGTCGTAGGTCAGCGCGCCGGTCACGCAGTCATAGACTTCCGCCACCTTGTCCAGCGGATCGGTCAGTCCTTTTGTCAGCCTCGCCGCCAGTTCGATGGTCTCCGGCGCCTCCGCGTAGTTCACATACTGGTTGGGCCGGAGGAACGGCGCAAATTCATCCGTCATCGCGGCGTCGAACTCCACGGAGAGGACCGTCGAATACATGCTGTCCTGCACGTTTTCATAAACGGCGACCTGGTAGATCCCATTCCCGTCCGCGAGCGGGAATGTCTCCCACTGCCTGGGAGAAAGGTTGAACGTGTAAGTCCTGAAGGGTCCCTTGACCTGGACTTTCAGCTTCTTTGATGTATCTTTCGTATACTGTGTCATGACATAGCCGTCGTCGATATTGGAATAATCGATGATGGCGTCGTCCGTCATCTCCGCCGTTTCCCCTGTCGCCTCGGGCAAAAGGAGCTCCGGGACCGTTACCGGGCCGGTCAGGTCTGTATCTCCCCTTGCCGTATGCACCGGGGCATCGGCTGCTTCCGACGGAAGGGACCTGGTATAACTGTCCTCATCGCTTCCGAAAGAGATGCCGAGGGAGATGAAAGAATCGTCTTTGTCTTTTTTGCCGCAGCCGGCGAGGAGAAAAACTGCCGCGGACAGGAGCAGGCAAAGCAAAACAGGCAGAGCCTTAAAGGCTCCGCCTTTCTTCGTTTTCATTCTGTTTGCCGCGCTGTCTGCAGACTTACCATTCATGACGGAACAGGTATTCAGCCTTCGGCCAGCTCTTTGAGCCTGTCTCTTCCCTCCAGGATCTGTGCGACAAGCGGTGCGTAATCCGTTTCGGTCCTGCTGCGGAGGAGCTCCGTGATATCGCAGACAGGTTTATATATCGGCGTCAGGGAAAGGTTGCCGAGGGCGCCCTTCAAGGCATGCGCGGCTTCAAATGCCGCATCCAGGTCGTTTTCTTCCACGGCTTTCTGCAGTTTCTCAAAACCCTGATCCTGAAGGACGATGCCGGTCAGTCTCAGGTAGAGACTTTCACTCCCCATGCATCTTCCCAGTCCTTCGTCTGTATCCGCGCCAAAAGCTTTCAGGCTGTCGATCGTGAGCATATTTCTTCCTCCCGCTGCTGGTCATAAACATATTTTCGGCTGCAAAACCTATATACAGTATATATGCAGTTTCCTGAATGGAAAACAGGAAAAATTCAGCCGCGGATGAGAGTGATCCTGTCCCTTCCTTCCCCGGCGAAGCTGACCCGTCCGTTATGGAACAGGATCGTCTCTTCCAGCATGAAGCAGACTTTCTGCCCGTCCCACTCGGGAACGCTTTCTGTCGTGTTCAGTTCCAGGGCATAGCAGGTCTTGTCATGGATCAGGAGTTCTCCCGTCCCGGGGACATCGCCCTGGCAGTCATAGAGGCCGATCATCGGTCCCGCCGCGTGTCCGTAGAGGCCTACAGGATGCGAATACAGCATCGGCGAAAGGCCGGCGCGGACCGCTTCCTCGACTGCGCTGTGAAACACTTCGTTTCCGGATCTGCCGGCTCTGATCCGGCCGCAGACGATGTCCTGGAAGCGGCGGCAGTTCGAATGTCCCCGCAGCAGTCCTTCCGGGATCTGTTCCTCGCCGTCGTTCAATACATAAGCCAGACGCTGCATATCCGTGTGCAGGCCATAATATACCAGCCCCATATCCGTATGCAGAAGATCGCCTTTTTGAATGACTGTATCTGCCGTCCTCTGTTCATCCAGCCCTTTTCTCTGCAGGTCCACGTCCGGCGAAAACCATGCGACAAGGCCCATATCGTTGATACGCTGCGCGATGAACCATTCCACGTCCGCTGTGGTCGTGATCCCCGGACGGATGACCTCCGGGGAATAGGCCTCCGCGAGAATGTCTGTCGTGATCCGGTATGCTTCCCTGTACAGTTCAAGTTCTTCGTCCGTACGGGTCTCCAGCAGCCGGATGGCTATATCGCTTTCGACAGGGACGATACTGCCAAGGCACTTCTCCAGTTTATCCCACATCGTTTTGGACAGCCCGTCCGCCATGGCGCTTACGCCCGAACAGTTGACGGCCGCGCGCAGAGGTTTTTTGAGCGCGATAAATTCCCGCAGGCTTTCAAACTGGTCCTGGCCCTTTGAGGGAAAATGCATATGTTCATAATATGGGGACAGCCTCGGATCGGGTCTTCCGAAGTTGTAAGCGCCGAACGTGCCGTCCTTATCCAGCGTAAATACAAGGCACGAGGTCCTGGATGCGTTTTTGACCCTGTACGGGACCAGGGCTCTGAACACGGGATCTTCATTGTATTCCCTGCAGAGCACGATCCACATGTCCAGGCCGCATTCCTCCATCAGGGCGGGGAGGATCCGGCTGATCCTGATCCCCAGCTGCCTGTCCATGACCATGCACTGCTCCCTTAACGGCGCGATATCTTTCGTTTTATCCAGTTTCAGCATATTTGCTCTCCCTGCGGACGAATGTGAAAAAACCGAGGGGCCTTTCATCTCTGAAAAGCCCCGTCGGAATGATCATACAATATTTATCTTTGTCCGGTCTGTCTGTTTTACTTGCCGTTGGAAGCCTTCCAGTCGTCCAGCTGCTTCTGATATTCGCCGAGGAAATCGCCAAATCCGGCAACTTCAAGGTCAGCCTTGTAGGCATCCCATACGGAATCATCCCAGACACCGTAGGCGATCTGTTTCCAGTATGTCTGGTAGACCTGGTTGATGGCCGCTACAGTGTTCTGAAGTTCGGACTGGTCGGGTGTGAAGCCGAGGAACGCGGAAAGGGGAGCGCTCTTCAGATATGCTTCCGCTCTTTCCCTGAAATCAGCCGTATCCCCGCTCCAGGGATAGATGTAGAAATAGTTGCCGAACATGTAGTCGGGCTCATGATAGCGGACCGTGCCTGCGTCGATGCCGTCAGGATATCTGGCAACGCCGTCTTCCACGACATAGTCTTCGCCTTCGATACCCCAGGAGATCAGGTTGCAGAGCTCGGGGTTCGTGTAGAGTTCATTGATCCAGCGGACAGCCGCTTCCGGTTCCTGAGAAGTAACGGGAATAGCCATACCGATATTCTGGAGGGTCTTGGAATCGATCAGCTGCTGGGCAAGATCTATGCAGACGACTTCAAAGCCGAGGGACGCGTTCTTTGCGGTCTCAACGCCCATCTCGGAGATCTCGACTGCCGAGAAGATAGCGCCGGCCTTCAGAAGGTTGTCGGGATGTTCTTCGCTGGTCACAAGGTCTTTGTAAACAAGGCCTTTGTCATACCAGTCCTTGACTCTTTCCTGCATCGCCCTGTAATCCGCGTTGTCCATCAGGCCGGAAACATTGCCTTCATTATCCGTGTAGACCAGTCTGTACTGGTCGCCGAGTGTATCGAAGGATACAGCGTCAGCAAAAGCGTCGCCGCCGAAAAGGCTGCCGGCTACATAGATGCCGCTGCCGATCGGGGACATGTTCGTGTTGTCGTTGACGGCCTGGAGGATCTCTTCGACTTCTGTCCAGTTCGTCAGGTTCTGCGCCTTTTCAAGGAGGCCGAGTTCTTCAAGAGTGGACTTCTTCATGATCAGGTAAGCGGACGCGCCATAGTTCCTGTAAGGCGGAAGGCCGTAGATCCTGCCGTCCTTGGAATAAGCGGCAATATAATCCTGGACCATGGCCAGGGCATCCTTGCCTTCGTTCTCCATCAGCTCGGTAATGTCCATGAGCTGTTCGTTCGCCATCAGGGTAATGAAGTTAGCGGGAGCGGAAGGCATGATCGTGATGATATCGGTCTGCTCGCCGCTGGCCATTGCCAGGCTGACGCTGGTGGCATAATCACCGAAACCGGCCCAGCGGATCTCGCCGATGCGGACGCCGCAGGCTTTTTCCGTGATCTCGTTCATCTTTTCCACGATAGGTCCGCAGTTGGAACCAAGTCCGGGAACGTCCAGCAGGAGAAGGTTGATCTCGTCAACTTCGCCTTCCCATTCACCGGCTGCTTCCGCGGCAGTTTCCTCGACTGCTGCTTCGACTGCCTCGGCCGCTTCTTCAACGGCTTCCGCTGCTTCTTCCGCGGCTTCCTCTACTGCTGCCGCCGGTTCCTGCGGTGCTGCAGGCGCGGTGGCTGCTCCCGGTACCGCGCATCCGGCAAGGACTGAAACAGCCATGCCCGCTGCAAGAAGGAGTGCTGTCAGTTTTCTGTTTTTCATCTTTTCCCTCCAAGTACATGAACTTAAGTTAATGCTGCAATTGCTTTTATATATACTGTTCTATTCCCAAAAGTTGCGGCAGCGGCTTTACGCCCACTCTATGCCGGTGAACTTTCCGAAACCTTTCTTGCTGACGGCCAGGGAATCGATCTGGCTGCTCATCCTGGTATGGTCCTGTTCCAGAATGATATACTCTGCCGCCGTATATTCGTTTGCCGCGTCGATGATGCTCTGGATATCCATCAGGCCGGTCCCCACTTCGGCAAAGCAGGTCAGCCCTTTCTTCTGTTCCTCCGGATCCACGGGATCGTAAGGGAAGCCCACGCCGCGGATCTGTCTTTCTTCTTCTGTTATACCGACGATATTGATGGCCTGCAGGGCGTCCCAGGCGAAATCCTTCTGGTGTATCAGCCTGACCCTTTTGCCGAAATGCCTGAGGATCTCAGCCGGGTTCGTGCCGCCGCGCAGCATCCAGAACGTATCGATCTCGAAGGAGACCAGGTCCGGATCGGTATTGTCCGCCATCAGGTCAAGGACCATGCTGCCATTGCAGATCATGTTTTCCCTCTGGTGCGTGTGATAGACGAAATGCATGCCTTCATCCGCCAGTATCCTGCCCCAGCTGTTCATCCTTTCGCAGGCCTGCATGATGTCGTCGTATGTCCCGTAGTTTTCAGCCGGGTCCACCAGGTTCGTGTTGCCCAGGACCTGATTGTAACGGATCACCTCTTTCAGATCTGCCTTGCCGAAGGGATACAGGTGGGCGCTGATGACCCTGGCCCCGTATCCGTCCAGGATATCCTTCAGTTCTTCAGCGCTGATGCCGAAGCCGCAGCCGTTGTCCGTTTCCACATCGTTGTTGCAGGTCTCATAGAATTTATAGCCGAGGTCGCTGACGCTTTTGACTGCCGCAAAGGGATCCTTTGCCATTTCGTCACGGACCGAATACAGTGCCGCCGCTACTTTCAGTGCCATATCTCTCCTCCGTTCAGTATCGGACCTCGGACGGTCCAGGCTTACCATTTTTTAAAGACACCTCCGCCGAGCTCGATGCCAGGCGCCGTGATCCTGTAATTATTCCTGTCCATCACCGGCAGACTGCTCCATACCAGGCGGCAGCCGCGTGAAACCAGGCGTAGGTTCCTTAAGTCCCTGATCTTCTCATCCGGCTTTCCTTCCACGATGATAAAATCCCCGGACTTGCCGGATTCCAGTGTGCCTGTGACATCATCTATTCCCAGAAGCTCCGCCCCGTTCCTGGTCGCTGCGATGATCGCTTCCATGGGAGACAGTCCCGCGTCCTCCACCAGGAGCTCCGCTTCCCTGACAGTGGCGTTCGTGCCGTCGATCGGATCGGACGGCAGAAGATCCGTGCCGGTACAGATCTTAACGCCTGCTGCCGCAGCCCTCCTGCAGGATTCAAGGTGCCCTTTCGCGGCCTCTTCCTGTTTTTTCAGGGTATAGTCCGGCACACCGAGCCGTCTCATATAGTCATTGCTGTGGGATACGCAGAGTGTTGCGGAATAATACACGCCCTTTTTTGCCATGCGCTCCGCGGTCGCTTCGCTCAGGCTGTAGGCGTGTTCCACGCAGTCTATGCCCAGTTCCACCGCTTCGCGGATCGCCCTGTCGTTGGACAGGTGCGCTGTGACCTTTTTGCCGTTCCGGTGCGCGACCTCCAGGCATGCGGCTATCTCTTCCGCCGTCATCTGGATATCATAGGTCCCTTCATACGCGCCGGCCAGGCCGCCCGTATACAGGAGCTTGATCTGGTCCGCGCCCTGGGCGATCTGGGACCTTACGCCGCGGATAAATTCATCTTTGCCGTCACAGACGATCGTCCCCGGCACCAGCCATCCATGGCCGCCGGTCGGAGAAAGAGGGCTGCCGCAGCTGATGATCCTCGGACCGAACAGCATCTCATTTTCAAAGGCTTTGCGCACCGCCAGCTCACATTCGCCGACGATACCGACGCCCCGCAGCGCGGTGACGCCGCACATCAGCGCTTCGGCTGCCCGTCTGTAAACGACCAGCGTTCTGTAGGCATCCCCCCAGGGGTCGGCTTTGTAGGAAAGATAAGGAAGATCCAGGTCCAGGTGGACATGTGTATTGATAAGGCCGGGAAGCAGGGTAAAACTTCCCTCCGAAAGATCCATCACGGTTATATCGTTTTCTGAAGTGCCGGGAGGGAGCAGTTTAAGATATGCGCTGTCGTCTTCAGGGGCGGATCCGCAGTAAAGGATACGGTCTTCTTCGATCCGGTCACGGTTCATGATGATCATGGCGCCGTTCTCAATGGCCATGTCGTCGATACCGGTGATGATGCGGATATTTTTGATAATAGTGAAATCCTGCATTTGCATTCCCCGCCGAAAATGTAACCGGTTTCAAACTCCCTTGCCTTTTAGTTTAAAGAATGGAATAATCTATGTCAAGGAGCAAACTCACCAAAGGGAGCACGACGAAATGTACACTATTTACGATGTAGCCTCCGAAGCCGGCGTCTCCACCGCGACTGTCTCCAGGGTCTTAAGCGGCAAAGCAAATGTAAGGAACGCCACGAAAGAGCGTGTGCTGGCAGCAATCGAAAAACTGGACTTTCATCCCAATATCATCGGCCAGGCCCTAAACCGCGGCGCAGGGATGGCGATCCTCATGATCGTGCCCCTGACGTCCACCCCGGTTCTTTCTTCCTGTATAAGGGCTGTCGCGGAAAAGCTGAAGGAAACGCCTTATAAACTGCTGATGGGATATTACGAGAGCGGCAGCAGCAACGTCCTGGAACCCCAGCGCGACCTCATCGGGAGCGATCTGATCAGGGGCATCATCTTCTTGGACACGAACGGTACTATCCCTTCCTTCAACAAACCCACCGTAGTGATCAGCGAGCAGCCTTCCTGCCCGTATCCTTACTGTGTCGTCAGCAACGACCGCAAAGCCGTCTCCATCATGACGGAGTCCCTGATAAATAGAGGGGTCTCCAGATTCGCCTACATCGGCATGAGCAACAAGGCTGTCAGGAAAGAAACAGATTACAGCACAGAGCGCTTTAAGGGTGTGACCGACGCCCTGGAAGGACACGGCCTGCAGTTCGATAAGCAAAACTATTATGAGTGCGTGTATACTTCCGAATGTTCAGACGATTATTATATTTATACTGCCGCGGCCAAAGCCGCCGAAAAGATCGCGCTTCTTCCCGAAAGCCGCCGTCCGGAAGCTGTAATCTGCGCAACTGACGTGATCGCCTATGCCTGCCTGGATGTCTTTAAACGGCATGGTCTTAAGGTACCGGAAGACATCCGCGTCGCCGGATATGACAACAGCAGCCTCAGCATGATCGCCTCTCCGCAGATCACCACCATCCAGAGCCCCTTCGGCGAATTCGGGACGGAGGCATCAAGGCTTCTGATCTCCATCCTCGAATCCGGCAGCACAGGACAGGATAACACGCAAAATAAAGCGGACACGCATGACGCGGTCCGCATTACGATAGATCCGTCTGTCTGTTTCAGGGAATCGACCGGAAGATGATCCGCATCCCCCAGTAAGGCATTCTTCTGTATCTGTCATCATAGCTTCCCCATCCGGCGAGGCCATGGACGAAGATAAACTTCAGATCATTTAGTCTGTTCATATCCCGCTAAAGGATGCTTCAGCCTAAGTTGCAGAGAAGGGTCGCAAATCCAAGATCGTACGCTTTTACCTTATTCCCGTGGAATTCCGCTTCCTTCGCACAGTCTTCGGCTTCTCCGGCGAGGATCTTCTTCGCGCCGCAGATCAGCTGTCCGATAAGGGCTTTGTCCGCGGGAAGCGTGGCATGTGAAGGCCAGATCTCGTCGAACCTGTCTTCGAACGTCTGCAGATGTTCAAGGCTTTCCACATATTTTTCCATGTTGCGGAAGGTGCCGAACATGAAGATATGGCCGTCCTGGATCGGGTCTCCGCTGATAAGGACACGGTTATTGATATCCAGTATGGCTATGCTGCCGGGCGTATGGCCGGGCAGGTGGATGATCTCGAGCCTGCGGCCGCCAAGGTCCAGCACATCGCCTTCATTCACCGGAATGATCGTGCCGCCTCTGCCGCCCTGCCTGTAGTTTTCCTCTTCATCGGGATGCATGTAGAATGAATCGAACTGCGCGATGCTGCCGATATGGTCCATGTCGGCATGTGTGTTCAGAAGCGATACCGGCAGGTCCGTCAGTGAAGCGGCGATATCACGCGCGTTGCGGATCATCATGCCGGAATCGATGAGGAGTGCTTTTTCAGTGCCTTTTAAAAGGAAAAAGCGCACGCCGCCTTCCTCTATGATCCAGGTATCTTCGTTAACCTTATTAACTGTGTAACTGATCTCGTTTCCCATGGCTGCCTCCGTTTCTCCTTTATACTCAGTTACGCTGCATTATGTCAGACTGATCTCTTAAAGGTTCACTGGTTATCCCTGAAGAGCAGGCCCGCTTTGAGCCTGTTCCAGAACTTGTTCGCCCGGCTGACCAGAGACGTCTCCGTACCGTCTATCGTAATGACGGAAAGCCCGCTCAGGTCATCGATATACTGCCCCGCATAGTTCAGGCGGCTGTCGCCGAGGCTCCTGTGCACGACGATACCGGCGTTCAGCAGCAGTTCTATCGTTCTGGCCTCTTCGTCCGCATCGTCCAGTTCCACATAGGCGGCCTGCAGCTTGTGATCCGGCAGGAAATCATTAATGTGTTCCAGCCCTTCGGCATGCGGATACCAGTCGTGGTAATCCGCCTCTCCCCTGCCGTTCATGATGACGGCGCAGATATCATATTCATTTTCAAAGGTACCGGGAAGCACTCTGGCAAGGACGCTCTGTGCCCTTGCGGATTCACAGACGATCAGCAGTTTTTCCGCGGCGCGCTCATGCATCTTGCTGATGTTCTTCCATAGCGAACGCGCGATCAGCACGACAAACGAACACATGAAGAACGCCGTCACATAGATCGCCCTGGAAAAGTGATGCGCTTCCTTGATCATGAACAGGAAGACCGTATAGACCGACCAGGTCGACAGCTGCTGCAGGAGCACGACTTTCGCTTCCTTGGGGAAATTCCTGGACATGATCCCGTTCAGGTTCTGGTTCAGCAGCTCGATCACAAAGTAAATGATGATGCATACGGTCCCGTATTCCATGAACAGCTCGCTGTGATGGATCGGGATCTTCAGGGACCTGCGTATCCATACGGAAGCGTAGTACGCAAGGCTGAACGCAAAAAGATCCAGCAGCAGGAAGTCAAAATGTCTCTTTATATATATCAGGGTCCGCCTGAATCTCTTCATACTTTCAGGATCTCCATATCGTTATTTCATGCCGGCGTCATTCCTCGGCCCTGCCGGGCACGGATCCATCCGGTCACGTTAAACTGCATTATAAAACAATACCGGGTCTATGACCACTCAAGGACCTCTTCCCGAAAACGCGTAAACTCTTCCTCCGAAGCGCCGGTCATCGTCCTGATGAAGTTTTCCGCATTCACATAGTTTTCGTCCAGTGCCCTGAAGGCGTTGTCCAGGTAATCTTCGGAGGCGATATTGGCCTGGTACACAAAATCGGCTTCCCTCTGAGAACCTCCCCTGGCCAATACCTGTTCCACTTCCGCCGCGGCAGTTTTCGCTGCGGTGATATTCGTCATCATATAATCGTCCCTGATCTCTTCATAAGGGACGCCCAGTATATCCAGGATGAGCGCCGCCGCCACCCCGCAGCGGTCCTTGCCGCCGAAACAGTGCCACAAAACCGGGCCTTTCCGGTAGTCATGGTCAATGATCATGCGGACGGCCTTTGCCATATTCCTGGCCGGTGCCGGCTCAGCGATGAGCGCAATATACATATCGCCCATCGGCGGATACTTTTCATAAGGCGGGCGGGTATCCTCATGGGTGATGCCGGCCAGTGCTTCTTCCAGTATCGCGCAGTCCACATGTTCCGCGCCAGGGATCTCGCGGTCCGCCAGTTCGTATTGTTCCTGCCTGTTCCGCAGGTCGATAATCTTTGAAAGCCCGAACCCTTCCGAAAGATCCTTTGCATCCTGCTCAGTTGCCCGGGCAAGATGGGCTGAGCGCAGAAGCATCCCTTCCCTTATCACAGCGCCTTCCGAGTTCTTTATCCCGCCGAGATCCCGGCAGTTCACGATACCTTCGAACAGGATCCTTCTTCCGTCCCGCTTCATATTCCTTACTCCTACTCCATGCTTAAGATGTTCTGTATTCTTCTACTGATTATAGAACGAATCCTATACCGTCAGCCAGCCGTTTATTTTTATAAAGACTTCTGCCCGGATTTCCATTACAATAGGGGCATGATACCCGCTATATCTTTGCGTTACGGCACCCTCGCCTTCTATATTTTTCTGGCCGCGTGCTGTGTTTTATACTACTGCTTTCCGAAAAAGCTGCGCTGGGCCGTGCTCCTTGCCGCCAGCTGTTTTTTCTATGTATCCGTTTCCGCAGCACCGCTTCAGCTTGTCTGGTTCGCGGCATCGATCGCGGTAAGCTACCTGTTTTCGAGGCTGCTGGAGAGGCAGGCGGCCGGTCCGGAAAACGGCAGGACTGAAATCGACGGGACCGGAAATGTCGGGACCGGATCCGCAAAAGGCCGCGTCCTTCTGACTTTGGGGATCGTCCTTACCGCGCTGCCCCTTGCCGGGACCAAATGCCTGTACTTTATCCCAGGTGTGACTTTCTCCGGGCTCCTTTTGCCGGCCGGGCTTTCGTTCTACACACTGCAGGCCGTCTCCTACCTGGCAGACATCGCAAAAGGCAGGATACGGGCCGAAAAGAACCCGCTCAGATACGCCCTCTATATTTCGTTTTTCCCCCAGATCATCCAGGGACCGATCCCGCGCTTTAACAGACTCGGGGCACAGCTGTACGAAGGGCACGCCTTCGATATGGAAAATATCATGCAGGGCATCCGGCTTACGCTGTGGGGATTTTTCCTGAAGCTGATGATCGCAGACAAGGCAGGCATCGTCGTCAATGAAGTGTTTGACCATTATCAGGTCTACAACGGCGGCTTCTACCTGCTGGCAGCTTTACTGTACAGTATCCAGCTGTACGCCGATTTCCAGGCCTGCGTTAAAATGTCCCAGGGCATGGCCAGGTGCTTCGGCATCACGCTGGACGAAAATTTCGCCCGTCCTTATTTTGCGCAGTCCGTCAAAGAATTCTGGCGCAGATGGCATATCACCCTTTCAACATGGCTCAGGGACTATATCTACATCCCGCTGGGCGGGAACAGAAAAGGAAAAGCCGCCAGGTATCTTTTCCTTCTGATCACGTTCCTTGTCAGTGGCTTCTGGCACGGCAACGGGGTGCATTTCCTGTTCTGGGGCCTGCTGCACGCCCTCTTCCAGATACTGGGCGAAATTGTCCCGGCACTGTGGAAGCGTCTGTTCGGGAAAGTTCCGGCTGTTTCAGCCGGTATCCGGCGTATCCTGACCTTCCTCCTGGTGAGTGCCGCATGGATCTTTTTCCGTGCGGATTCGATCCGGCAGGGTGCTTTTATGCTGAGATCCATCTTTACCGATCCCAGCCCCTGGATCTTTTTGAATGATTCCCTGTTCTGGCTGATCATGGACGGCAAGGAATGGATCGTACTGCTCCTTTCCGTCGCGGTGCTGTTCTTCGTAAGTTTTGCGAAGGAACGGGGCCATGCTGTCAGCAGCTGGGTACAGACGAGGCGCCTTCCCCTGCGCTGGCTGATCTACCTTTGCGTGATCTGGGCGATCTGGATCTTCGGTTCCTACGGCACCGGTTTTTCCACCGGCGATTTCATATACGGAGGTTTCTGATAATGAGCAGGCAGAGACCTCTGTCAAAACAGCCCTTTAAAACATTTCTGTCCATACTGCGGTGTATCCTCTTCCTCTTCCTGCTGATCGTCTCACTGGGTCTGATCAACCAGGCGCTGCTGCCCAAATTCACGGACGAAAGCAATCCTTCCTGGCCGATGACTTCTTCCTATTTCCAGTTCTACAAGATGGAACGGGATTCCGTCGACGTGCTCTTTCTGGGTTCCAGTGTAGTGGAGAATGCCTTCGACCCGCAGACGATCTACGATGAATACGGCATCCGCAGCTATAACCTCGGCAGTGAACAGCAAAGCGCCTTCTTAAGTTATTACTGGCTGAAGGAAGCACTGCGCAGCCAGTCGCCCCAGGCAGTCGTCCTGGACAGCCACTTCCTGTACACGATGCATCCGGGAAGCGCCATCAACACAGAGGACGCATTCATCCGCAAATGTCTTGATCCCATGCGCCTCTCTCCTGTGAAGATGGAAGCCGTCAGGGAGCTCTGCCGGCTGGATCCGTCCCAGTCCGCCTTAAGCTTTTACTTCACCAACCTGCGATACCATACGCGCTGGAAGGAGCTGACCGAAGCAGACCTTGTCCGCTCCGAATATGCATATGCGCCGCTCAAAGGCTTCGGCGTGATCACCGAGCCCGGCCCGGAACGCTTCGATCCCTTTATCCCCGGCAGTATACAGACCGCCTATACCTTCGATCCTGTCACTGCCGAATATATGGATAAGATCGCCGGTTTATGCAGGGAAAACGGCATCACGCTGATCCTCTGCAGTCTCCCCGGCACCAACATGGACGACGCGCTGGACAGCAGCCTTAACGCCTTTGCTTCCCGCCACGGACTGCTGTACCTGAACCTTGGCATGCCTGAATACTACAACGGCATCGGCGCCGTACTCCCTGAAGAAAATACGATACAGCACCAGAACATCTTCGGCGCGCAGAAGACCAGCCTCTTCATCGGCAGGGTCCTTGCGGACATAGTCGGCGTTAAAGGATCAAAAGACATACAATATGAAGAGACCCGCAGCTACCATGACCATATCCTCCAGAACGCCCGTCTGGTCAACACTTCCGACCTGGCCGGCTACCTGGACCTTTTAAAGGACTGCGAAGACGTGGTCTTCATGACTTCCTTCTTTGATATCGCTTCACTCTATACTCCGGAGATCTTTGAAAAAATGCAGGCCCTGGGGCTGCGTATCGACATGACGGACCGCTCAGGGCATAGCTATATCGCTGTCCTTGAACCCGGTGAAAGGCCGGTCGAGGAAACAAATAAAGGCCCCCTGACCGTTTCCGGCAGTATCCGCGGGCACCGGACATTTTACACGGTCCGCAGCGGGGACTATAAGATCGTCGACTTCGACCTGATCGACGTCGACGGCAAAGACCGGGCGCCCCTGCACCACGCGGGCCTGAATATCGTCGTCTATGATCCCGTTCTCCGGCGTGTCATCGATTCGGTCGTCGTGAGCCCGGAAGGATTCATGCGCTGACTTTTCTGTTCGCAACGGCAGCACTTCTATTTCTATTTCAATTCAGAGTTGAGGAATGAAATATGGACACACAGCAGAACTTTCTTCACCAGATCCAGCCATATGAGACCGAGCACCGCCTGCTTGTGCGCAAACTGGCGCCGGAATGCACAGTGCTCCTTAAGTCCGCCGGTGACTTCCCGCTGGAAAGCCCCTGTCCGGTCGCGCTGTACGGAAACGGCGCTCGCCATACAGTGATGGGCGGTACAGGATCGGGAGAAGTCAATACGCGGACTTTTGTCAATGTGGAAGAGGGACTGAAGGAAGCCGGCTTTACCATTGCCACTTCCGACTGGCTCGACGGCTATGACGCAGTCCTTGACCGGGCACACGAAGACTTCCTCCGCGGTATAAGGGAAAGCGCGAAGAAAAAACATACTCTCGCCCTCCTGGAAGGCATGGGCAAAGTCATGCCCCATCCGGAATACGACCTGCCCGTCACGAATGCCGGCTGCGATACTGCCGTTTACGTGCTCTCGCGCATATCCGGCGAAGGCGCCGACAGGCAGTCCGACCCTGGGGACATCCTTCCCGGCAGGAGCGAACTTCGTGACATCCTCGCCATTAACAGCCTGTACAGACGGTTCCTGCTGGTCCTGAATACGGGAGGTCCGGTGGACCTTTCCCCTCTGGAGGCTGTCGGCAATATCCTTGTACTCTCCCAGCTGGGCATCGATACAGGCAATGTCCTGGCAGACCTTCTGCTGGGCAAAGCGTACCCTTCCGGCAAACTGACGACGACCTGGACCGCCTGGGAGGATTACTGCGATATCGGTGATTTCGGAAATGCCGACGACACCTGCTATACCGAAGATATCTATGTCGGCTACCGGTACTTTGATTCAGTCGGCAAAAAGCCGCTCTTCCCATTCGGCTTCGGGCTGGGGTATACAACATTCTCATTTTTACCCGGAGAAGCGGGTATCGCCCTTCCGGATGAGGACACCGGCCTTACCGGCTTTACCGGTCTTACCGGGCCTTCCGCCTTCGGGAACAGCGATCTTGTCACTGTCAGCGCTGCTGTGAAAAACACAGGAAGCTTCGCCGGCAGGGAGACCCTGCAGCTCTATGTCTCCCCTCCCGCACGCACGCTGAACATGCCTTACCAGACACTGGCCGCCTTTGCCAAGACGCCGGAGCTTACCCCGGGCGAAAGTACGGAACTGAAGCTCTCCTTCCATCTCTCCGACCTTTCTTCCTACGACGGTAAGACCGCCTGCTGGTTCCTGGACAGGGGAGATTATCTGCTGCGCCTGGGTACCAGCAGCAGGGATACCGTTATCTGCGCCGTTATAAGGATCGGCGGGAATGAAGACGCTGTCGATGGCGGGCGCATCATACTGCGCAAGTGCAAAAACGTCCTGGGAGATGCGGGATTTATCCCCTGGAGACCGGAAAAAGAAAAGGCTCTGCAGCCCGGCTCTTTAACTGTTCCCGGCGGCATCCCGGTCATCTGCGTCGATCCCGCGGTCTTTTGCGCCGCATATACGGAAAACATCTGCACAGAGACCGCTGCGGGACCTGACCGGAAAGGTTCAGGAGAACCTGCCGGAAATGCGCCCGAAGAGATCGACGAGATCCCGGCAGATGCTGCCGGTGACCGGCACCTTACGGACCTGATCGAAAGTCTGCCGGATAAGGAACTTGCTTATCTGAATATCGGCGCATTTTCTGACGCACCGAGCGCCTTAAGCCTGATCGGCAGTGCCGGTAAGAAAGTCGCCGGCGCGGCGGGCGAATCGACTGGTAAGCTTGCGGACAGAGGCATCCCGTCCCTGGTCATGTCCGACGGGCCTGCAGGCCTGCGGCTCTCTCCTCTTTTCTTTACCGACCGGAAAGGTGTGCATTCCATGGAGGATTCCCTCCCCCAGAGCATGCTGGAGCTGCTTTCCCCGTTCCAGAAAGCCCTTATCGGCCTGTTCAAAAAAAAGCCCGGTAAAGATGCCGTTCTTCACGAGCAGTACGCCACGGCGATCCCCATCGGCACAGCCATCGCCCAGAGCTGGGATCCGGCCCTTGCCGAAGCCTGCGGCGACATTGTCGGCGATGAGATGGAGCGCTTCGGCGTACACCTGTGGCTGGCGCCCGCCCTCAATATCCACCGGGATATCCGCTGCGGCCGCAACTTTGAATACTATTCAGAAGACCCGCTGGTCTCCGGCATTTTTGCCGCCGCCGTAACAAGGGGCGTGCAGAAGCACCCCGGCTGCGGCGTGACCATAAAGCACTTCGCCGCCAACAACCAGGAGACCAACCGTTACAATAACAACAGCCGCGTAACCGAACGCGCGATGCGCGAGATCTACCTCAGGGGCTTTGACCTCTGCATCCGGTACTCAAGTCCCGCAGCCCTCATGACTTCATATAACCTGCTGAACGGCACACACACTTCGGAGCACCGCGGCCTGATCGAAGACATTCTGCGGCATGAATTCGGTTTTAAGGGGATCGTCATGACAGACTGGGTGACAGCCCGCGGGATCCTGAGCAAAGGCGCGAAATACGCGCCGCCCCGCGCGTCAAGGATCGCGGCGGCCGGCGGAGACCTGGCCATGCCCGGTGAAAAAGAAGATTATAAGGATATCTTAAATGCGCTGAAGGACGGGTCCCTTGACAGAAAGGCTCTTCTGACCAATGCCCTGCGCGTCGCCGCACTGGCCAAAAAGATGAATGCGGAGCATGTCCGGTACCGGAAAACCGGGAAAAACTGATCAGACGACGCCCTTTTCTTCCCACTTTCCGCTGTGGTACCGTATCAGTCCGTAGATACCGCTGACAGCCCAGCCGAGCGGTGTCCCAAGGAAAACGCCGACATAGCCCAGATACCGGGACAGGACAAACGCGCAGAAGACCTGCACTGCCAGCTGGACTATGCTCGCACGGAACGCTGCCTCCGAATCGCCGGCTCCGATCAGCGCCGACAGCATCAGGGCCCTGACTGCATTGCCCAGGCCGCCGACGGCGGCAAAGATCAGGTAAGTATACCCGATATTGATCATCGCCGAAGCCCCGTCCGACACAAAGATCCGGATAAAGGACTTTCCGAACAACAGGAGAATGAAGCCCGTTACCGTGTGGTAACACAGCTGCACGAAGAAAGTCTTCCGTACACTCTCCCTGATCCTGTCCAGCTGCTTCGCGCCCATGTTCTGGCCGACGAACACCTGCAGCCCGTTAGTCAGCCCGCCCGGCGGGAAGGAAATGAAGGAATCCACTTTTGAAGCCGCATTGAATGCAGCCATATAAGTCGCCCCGAAAGTATTGATACCGGTCTGGATACAGATATTGCCGATGGACATCATGGACGACTGCAGGGAAGAAGGGATCGCGATCCTGATCACGGTCTTCGCCAGATCCGGCGAGAATCGGATGCCTTCCCTCGTCGGGCGAAGGACAGGCAGCACCCTCCAGGCGATCACCAGACAGGAAACAGCCGCGAACGCCGACGCCAGCAGCGTACCGTACGCGACGCCGGCCACGCCCATATGCAGCGGCCCGACGAAAAGAATATTAAGCGTAACATTCAGCACGCTGGCAATGATCAGCATGATCATCGGCGTCAGAGAATCACCCAGTGAACGCATCAGCTGGCTGGCCATATTATAAACAGCAGTAGCCGCTTCGCCTATAAAAATGATCCGCAGATAGATGACCGCATCCGCCAGGACATTCTCCGGCGTCCTGATCAGGATAAGGAGCTGCCTCGTAAAGACTGCGCCAAGCACGCTGGTCACGGCCGTAAAAGCCATGATCAGATACAGAGACGTGTAGATCGACCGGTTGACCATTTTCATGTCGCCAGCCCCAAGATACTGGGAAACGACAACGGACATACCGACCGTCGCGCCGGAAATGAACATCGTGACCAGCATGAATATTCCGCTGGTCGTCCCCACCGCTGCGATGGCTTCCTCGCCGATCATCCGTCCCACAACGACCATATCGACCATGTTGTACAGATTCTGCAGCGTAAAGGATATGATCAGGGGGATTGCAAACAGCACCAGGTTCTTCAGGATCGGCCCTGTTGTAAAATCAAATGTTTTCTTCTTTTTCATTCTCATTAGGACTCCAGGTACTCCGTCTGCGCCTGCGCCTGCTATGCCTGCTCTATGACCGCCTGCGCCTGCCTTATGACCGGTTTATGACCGGCTTATGGCTGGCTTATGACCGGATAATGGCTGGCAGGGAATGTTGTCTGACACTGCTATTATAACCTTGTCAGAGCATAACGAATGATCTTTATGGTCTGGGGAGTCTCGGTAGTCTCGTGATCTGTGTAGCCTCGTAGCCTGTGTAGTCTACGTAGTCTGCGTAATCTGCGTAGTCTGTGTAATCTGCGTAGTCTGTGTAATCTGCGTAGTCTGTGTAACCTGCGTAGTCTGCGGTTCAAAGTTTTCGGTTGGAAATTTGTGGCTTGAATTCTATGGTCGGAAATATGAATGGCTGGGGTTCGGCTTGAATTGTCATTTTACTGTTTCAAGCCGTCGTTATGAAGCCGGCGTACGGCCTGCGTTGTCATTTTGCTGGTCCAGGCCGTCGAATTAGGGCTGACGTTCGGCCTGCGTTGTTATTTTGCTGATCCAGGCCGTCAGAATAAGGCCGGAGTTCGGCCTGAATTGTCATTTTGCTGATCTAGGCCGTCGAATTAGGGCTGGGGTTCGGCTTGAATTGTCATTTTGCTAGCTCAAGCCGTCGTTATGAATCCGGCGTTCGGCTTGCATTGATGTTTTGCTTGGTCAGGCCGTCAAAACAAGGCCAAAGGTCGGCCTGAATTGTCATTTTACTGGTCTAGGCC